>JBGPQV010000001.1:0-388098 GCA_041489255.1 Thermoplasmata archaeon
CGACATCGTCCCGGTTGTCCCGCGCCCTGCCGTGCTGTCGCGGCATCCCCGATTCCTGTCCCTCGTTCGATTCCGGTTGTCCGAGAGCCGGTCCCAATTGTCCCGGGCGGCGGGACAATGCGCCGCTTATCCGTCCCAATGCCTCAGAACCTGCCGCCGACAGGTTTTCAGCCCCAAACATGGTCTCGGATCTGATGCTTGCCATTCCTTGTTCGGAGCGCAACCGTTCGCCTCGATGCTGACTCTTGCGAGGCAACCGATTCATGAAACCGGCAAGTTCCCCCTTCGTCCTTAGACGAGCGTCATGACGAGCGTTATTTCCTTGATACCGCCATCATCGTCGGTCACCTTCAGCATGATTGAATACATCCCTGCCATAGTGTAGACGTGAGTCTGCACGTCCATGGCGGTGAATGGGAAAGTGCCGCCGGGACTGGGATACGGATCGGGTCCGATCCCGTCATTGAAGTGCATCGTGGTGGTGGCGGGAGTGCCGTCCCCCCAGTCCCAGGTGAAAGTGAGGTCGTCGCTGCCGGGGTCCGTGGCGGTGGCGGTGAATGTGAGATTCATTCCCGCCAAGAGAGCCCTGAGGTCGTCCACCCGCCAAGTCCAAGTGTCGTTGTGTCGGACGTTGAATGTGTGATGCAATCTTGACTCCGAGCCGTCCCTGGCGGTGAAGATGAGCCATGCGGGATTCGCCCCGTTCGGCTGGCCGTTGACAGGATCATCGTCCGGAGTGTACCTCACCACCGCAGAGAGGTTGCCACCGAGCATATCGATCGTGACATTCTCGATCGTCGCGGCTTGATCATCAGGACTTCCGGGGAATCGAGTCACGGAGGCGTCTGCAACCGCCACTCCAGCCCGGTAGATCGTGAGGTTGACATCGTGCCACTTCTCCCCCGCCACGCGGAGGGTGAGGTTTCCAGTCACCTCGGCGGTAATGGCGGTGTCTATCGATGGCGGGAGATTGTAGACGATGACTGTTGTGTTCGCCCAGGCACTCAGATTCCCGTCGCTCACTCTTACCGTAGCCGTGCCGTTGAAGTCGTCGCCGTAGGCGTGCGTGGCGGTGCTGTTCGGCCCGGAGACATCGAACATGCCATCCGATTCGAAATCGAAGTAGTAGGTCAGGGCGTCTCCGTCCACGTCCGTGGCGCTGACCTCGAAGAAGACCGCACTCCCTTCGAATGACGGCGAGGGGCTGGCAGTAAAGGACGCTATCTCCGGCGGCGTATTCGCGCTACTTCCAATATCCAACTTCGTCACAAATGCGTCCCAGCCAGCATCATAAGTCGTGTCGAACGCACCAAGCGTGACGGGGAAATCCGTGGAGCCGGTGTAGCCGGCAAAGTAGGCGCTGCCGGAGAAATCGACGGTGATGCAATAGCCGTAATCGTGACCACCACCGCCCAGGAAGGTCGCGTAGACGAGGACAATGCCCGCTGAGTCCAGCTTGGCCACGAATGGATCGAAGCCGCCATTGTAGGTCGTGTCGAACGAGCCGGGCGTGGTGGGGAAGTCTGCGGACTCTGTAGATCCGGTCACGTAGATGCTTCCGGAGGAATCGACGGATATGTCCTCGCCCCGGTCGGTTCTGCCGCCGCCCATGAACGAGGAGTAGACGAGAGCACTGCCTGTAGCGTCAAGCTTGGCCACGAAAGCGTCGAGCCAGCCGTTATGGATCGCGTCGAACGAGCCGGGTGTGACAGGGAAGTCCGCAGAGGTGGTCTCACCGGTTACGTAGGCCCTGCCGGAGGAATCGATGGCGATGTCGCGGCCATAATCGTTGCCGCTGCCGCCCAGGAACGTGGCGTAGACGAGGGCGGTACCCGCCGCGTTCAACCTGGCCACGAAGGCGTCTACATAGCCGCCGCTGAACGTCGTGTCGAACGAGCCGGGCATGACGGGGAAGTCCGCTGAGACGGTTTCACCGGTCACATAGGTGTTGCCTGCGGAGTCGACGGCGATGCCGCGGCCATAATCATCGCCTCCGCCGCCTAGGAACGTGGCGTACACGAGGGCGCTGCCGGGCGGGCTCAGCCTAGCCACGAATACGTCACCGCCGACATTGTAGGTCGTGTCGAACGAGCCGGGCGTGGCCGGGAAGTCCGCTGACCAGGTCATACCGGTCACATAGGCGCTGCCAGAGGAGTCGATGGCGATGTCCCAGCCTACATCGTCAGCGGCACCGCCCAGGAAGGTCGCGTAGACGAGGGCACTGCCTGTAGCGTCCAGCTTGGCCACGAATGAATCGAAGCCGCCATTGTAGGTCGTGTCGAACGAGCCGAGCGTGGCCGGGAAGTCTAGGGAGGCGGTGTCGCCGGTTACGTAGGCGCTGCCAGAGGAGTCGATGGCGATATCTCTACCCCCGTCGGAACCGCCGCCGCCAAGGAATGTAGCGTAGACAAGGGCGCTGCCCGTTGCATCCAGTTTGGTCACGAATGCGTCGCCAACGCCTCTGAGTGTCGTGTTGAACGAGCCGGGCGTGGCTGGGAAGTCCGTTGACCAGGTCGCACCGGTCACATAGGCGCTGCCGGAGGAGTCGATGGCGATACCGAAGCCGTAATCGTTATCGCTGCCGCCAAGGAATGTGGAGTAGACGAGCGGGTCTATCACCAGTGGACGGGAGGAATCACGACCCTCACATCCGAAGGCGAACGATAGCGGGCTTCGCTGGACGAAGGCACACTCCACTTGCCTCCCGTCCTGGTACGCAATCGGGTTTGAGTCCCTAAGCTCTCCTAGGGTGGTACTGACGACGAGCACTCCCGCCGGGTCGATGTGAAGGTCCTCGACTCCCTCGTATGATACTGCAATCAGAGCGGGGTCTGCGCCGGGGCCGATGATGAAATCGTACTTGAGCTGCCCGTCCTGCATCCTGTAGGAGAGGTCTATCCCGTCGTACAGGTCGCTGTATACTATCTCGCGGTAGCTGCGCACGCCTGTCCTCCACTTGGAGGGGTCGTTTCCGATGAAGTAGTTGCTGCGGTGGGGCATCTCCTGCACGCCCTGAGGCGTGACCCCGTTAGACCCGGGGAAGGTGATGCGCGCCATGACGCCTCGGCTGGAGGGAAGGTCGTCACGTTGGACTTGCGGTCCTCTCATTCTTTCTTCGAAGTCGTGAGGAGGACTGGAGTGACCTCGCTCGACCAGCTTGAGGAGCACCGCGCTCTCGGCGAAGCCCGCCTGCATGTCGCCTGAGGAATAGAATCTGACCTGCTCATTGGCCACCTGTCCTGCATTCTCGGTGATGTAACCGCCAATCGAGTGCAACTTGTCGGTGATGGTCTGATCGATCCCGTTTGTGGCGGGACTCGAATCTCCACCCTTCGGATAAGAGAACGTGACGAGGCTCAGCAGGAGCAATGCGGCCACGGTTGCTGCGACTATGCGAACCGGTCTGAATACCGCTCCCTCGCGTGAAGCACCTTTCGCGACGATAATCCCTTACCCCCTCTTCATAGAATCATCGCCTTCCAGATATATCATGGTTTGCTGGGATGCGAGGACTATTGTAAGCGTCGCAACCGAGGACAAGGCTTCAACGATCATCATCGGTTCTCGGGCTCGTTCGCCGCTTCAGCGTCCATTTCTTCCCTCTTCAATACTCTCGCGAGCACGACGACCAGCCCCGCCACAAGTATCCCCAGATCAACGGCGGTACCGAGTCCCAGCGCTGGCGGTATGGAGAGCTGGCCCGTGATGTAGGATGCTATCCCCGTCCCCACCTCCGCCAAGACGAAAGGCATCGACGTGAAGGCGAAAGCTTTCATGACCGCTTTCCCGTGCTCTCCGCCCTTCCACGGCCTCTTCTTCGAAGACCAAGCCCCGACAACCGCCAGCAGAGCTGCGAATATCCCCGCCACGATCGGCTTGTAGTTCACCTCGACATCTGTCGGCGGCTGATCCGGTGCCTTGATGGTGAACGGAGCGGCCTCATCGTGGCCTTTCAACCCGCCTGTGTCTACCACGGTGCCATCGACGACGACATCCGCGGCGGTGATTGCCGGCATGGCCCATTCACAGGAAACGATGTTTCCTGCGACAGGCCCGCAGATGTTTCCGCTTCCTGCACCCGATGTGTAGTTGATCCAGACAAGGAGGGCCGAAGGTGCATCCTCTCGGTCGTAGACAGTCCAAGTGACTGCATGCGGTTCACCCTGTGTCCACTCCTCTCCGCCCGAGGGGGATAGGATGATGATCGTCGGAGGAGTGTTCGGCGGTGGCCTGATCGTGAAGGGGCCGCTCTCGTCGAATCCCCTCAGACCGCCGGAATCGATGACCGTCCCGTCGATGACGATGTCGGTGGCGGTGATGTGCGGCAAGGGCCAGTTGCAGGACTGGACGCCTAGCCTGGGCCCGCAGATGACTCCGTTCCCCGCACTGGACGTGTAGTTGATCCAGAAGGTCAGGGCAGCCAATGGGTCTTCAGCGTCCGAAGATGTCCATGTGACAGTCGGAGAGCCGCCCCAGAAGAACACCTCGCCGCCAGCAGGGAAGGTGATCGTGATCGTCGGAGGAGTGTTCGACAGACTGGACGTGCTGAAAGTCCAGTGACCTGGAGGCGCGTTGCCATATGCCGACCAGGTCGATGTCTCCCAATTATCATGCGCTCGGACCCGCCAGTAATACGTCATCGAGGGGCTCGTGGCGAACGTGGACGAGGTTGTCGATGTGGAGGTTCCCGATGCGATAATCGTCGCAAAGGCGCTGTCCGTCGACACCTGCCATGCGAAGGTGATCACGTCTCCGGCATCCGGGTCGCCCCCTGAAGTCCAGGAGACTGTCTGAGCCGCCATCGCGCTTATCACGGCGGCATCGCCGGGGTCGATCGGTGTCACGGGCGGGTTGGGTATGCTATTCAGCCTGAACAACACCTCGGAGAAGGGACTCCAGACGAAACCGTCAAAGGCCGCCACGCTGAAGAAGTAGTCTACCCCCCTCTGCAGGGCCGCCCCCGCGTACGTCACCGATGTGCTCGCGCCCATCATTTGCCGGGGGTCCCACATGTCGGCCCCGCCTGACGATGTCCCCACCATTATCCAGTACTGCACCTGCGGATCGCCATTGGGATCGCTGTAGGTCCAGCTGAGGTCGGGGGTGAAGTCAGTGATGTGGACGATGCCGGGGGCAGAAGTGTACCCCTGGACTCCAAGATTGCTGACAGTCGGAGGGGAGTTGACGCTGAAAGTCCAGTAGCCTGGCGGGGTATTGCCGTAAGCAGACCAGGTCGCCGGTTCGTAATCGTCCCTCGCCCTCACCCGCCAGAAGTATGTCGTGGACATGCTTGTCGCGAACGGCGTGGATGCGGTGGCAGTCGTCGTCCCCTGGGCGATGACGGTCGAGAACGACGCATCTCCAGCGACCTGCCAATCATATGTGATCGTGTCTCCTTCAGCGTCCCCTCCGGAAGTCCACGAGAGGATCTGAGAGGGGTTCGAGAAGATGTTCGAAGATTGGGCGGGCACGATCGGGGCCTTCGGCGGATTGGGTATGCTGTTCATGTGGAATTTCACCTCCACCTCCGCGCCCCACTGTTGGACATCGTTCGCCCTGACCGCGAAATAGTAGTCAGTCCCCCGCATCAGCGCGGCGCCACCGTACATGACGATTGTGGTGCTGCCCGGCGTGGCCGGCGGGTCCCACATGTCCGAGAAGCCAGGGGCCGATCCGACTCTCAGGTCATAGCGCGCCTGGGGAGTCTGTTCGTAGTCTCTGTAGGTCCAGTTCAGGTCGGGGGTCGCGTCCGTGATGTGAAGTATGGATGGCGGCGTGGTGAAACCCTGCACCCCGAGGTTGGATACGCGCGGGGCGATGTTCAGCCATTCCGGACTGAACTTAACCGCGTACGAATCGTAAGCGTCGACAGTCGTGTCGAAAGCCCCGGGGGTGACGGGGAAGTTCGCCGATTGCGTGTATCCGGTCGCATAGATATTGCCGTCGGGGTCCAGCGCGATCGCATACCCGCCATCGACGCCACTCCCTCCGAGAAAAGTCGAGTAGAGCAGGAAGCTGCCGGTGATGTCCAGCTTCGCCATGAATCCATCCTTCACCCCGCCATGACTCGTGTCGAAGGCCCCAGGGGTGACGGGGAAGTCGCCCGACTGGGCGTATCCAGTCAGGTAAGCGATGCCCGATGGCTCCAGCGCGATCGAATACACATCGTCATAATCGACACCACCGAGGTACGTGGAGTAGAGGAGGGAACTTCCGGTGAAATCCAGTTTCACCACGAACCCATCCTCAAGCCCGCCGAAGCTGGTGTCGAACGCGCCGGGGGTGGTGGGGAAGTCCCGCGACCGGGTCCAACCAGCCGCGCATGCATTTCCAAATGCGTCGACCGCGATGGAGTATCCGTCATCGGCCTCACTGCCGCCGAGAAAGGTCGAATAGAGGAGAGAACCACCGCCTGAGTCCAGCTTCGTCACGAAGGCGTCCTGCGGCTCACTGTAGGTTGTGTCGAATGCCCCGAGGGTGGAGGGAAAACCCGCCGATTGCGTCTGCCCGGTGACGTAGGAGTTGCCGGCTGAATCTGTCGCTATCGCGTATCCCGCATCGTCGTCCCCACCGCCGAGATACGTCGAAAATAGGACGGAGCTCCCGGTTGAATCCAGTTTCGTCACAAACGAGTCTTGAAACCCATTCATTATCGTGTCGAATGCCCCGGGGGTGGAAGGGAAGTTCGCAGATTTCATGTATCCGGTCACGTAGGCGTTGCCGGCCGGGTCGATCGCCATCGAGTAACCCCCGTCTTCGCCGGCACCGCCAAGGTATGTCGAGTAGAGGAGGGAACCGCCGGTGGGGTCCAGCTTGGCCACGAACGCGTCACGCGCCCCGTTCCACGTCGTGTCGAAAGCGCCGGGGGTGGCGGGGAAATCTTCCGAGACCGTGCTTCCGGCAACGTACGCGCTGCCTGAGGAGTCCACTACAATCGAATTCCCCACATCCTCGCCGCCACCGCCAAGATAAGTCGAGTAAACGAGGGAACTGCCGGTCGGGTTCAGCTTCGTGACGAATGCGTCGCACCCGAAGCCGTCGCACCCGTTCATGGTCGGCCCGAAGACGCCCGGGGTGACGGGGAAATCCGTCGAACGCGTCCATCCGGTCACGTAGGCGTTGCCGGCGGGGTCCGCAGCGATCGAGAGCGCCACGTCGTCTTCTCCGCCTCCGAGAAAGGTTGCGTAGACCAGCGGGTCGATCACGACCTCGCGAGAGCCGTCGATGCCCTGACAGGCGAAGCCGTGGGAGAGAGGTGCGGGCAAGGTGAAAGAGCACATCACACGGTCATCTCCCTGAAATGCGATCGGGGAGGAATCCGCGACGTCTCCAATGGCGGTGTGCACCAGCAGGTTGCCCGCTTCTTCCAGCTCGACGCTGTCCGCTCCCTCGTAAGACATCCTGATGACGCCTGGGTCAACTCCGGGAGCGAGGATCAGGTCGTACTTCACACCCTCGTCTGACCCGCGGTAGACCATGTCGACTCCGTCATACAGTTCCTCGTACACGACCTCGCGGTAGCTCTTCACCCCCGTCCTCCAGCGGGCGGGGTCGTTGCCGATGAAGAAGTTCGTCGGATGGGGCAGCAAGTCTCTGCCCTGCGGGGTCACCTTGTTCGCTCCCTCGAAGTCGAGACGCAGCAACACTCCTCGGGATGTTTTCGTTTCTTGCGGGGGTGAGCGCATCCGTTCCTGGCCTGGCGGCAGGTTGCCCACAGGCGCATGCTCGACCATTTTGACAATCACGGCGCTCTCGGCAAACCCCATCTGTAGATTTCCGGACGCGGTGTAGAAGAGGACATCAGGGTTGTTCAGATGGCCTGCGTTCTCGACGAAATAGCTGCCGTACGAGTGAAGCGTCTGCGCGACATCTTGTGATGGAACAGCAACCGCCGGTGAATCCCCGCCACGATTCTGTGTTTGCATAGCAGACAAGATGTCGAATGACAGGAGGAGGGCTACGAATAACGACACGGCCCGCAACAAGGCTCTTTCCCTCATCCTGCGCTCAGCATGGGCTGCCCTCATCCAGGGAACCCCTCGACACTCAATCCCCCATTCCCCTATATGATGACTCGCCCGGCTCATGCGGCCTGTCACTCTTCCCGACATCGAACCGTTCTCTCCGCGGCCGAAATGAGCATGCAAACGACCATACTCAAGGTAGATTGTCGCCTCCCCGATTGCGATGACAGGAGATGCCTTCGTCGTCGCCCCGTCTCAACATTTATATCGACCCGCAACCCTCCGAGTCCTGTGTCAATCCCGGGCTCCACGATCAGGGACCTGAAGAAACAGGCCAAGGACGACGCGAAGGCCGCGTCGCTGAGGGAGAAGGCCGCCAAGTTGAGGCTGGACGCTACGAAGCTAGAAACCAAGGCAGCCAGGCACAAAGCCAAGGCTCAGGAACTTGAGGGGCAAGCGAACAGGCTGTCGAAGCGACCGATACAGGTACCGGCGGCCCAGCCTAGATTGGCTCCTTCGGAACCGGAACCCTAGCATTCATGACCACCGGGGGCGGGGGCTGCCCTGTCTGCGCCTTCTTCCAGACCTCGTTCACATACTGCGCGCGGAGAATAAGGGCTAGGGTCTCACTCTTTGTCTTGATTATCCTGCACATGCTCCGGGCCTTCTCATTATATCTGTCCTTTCGTGCATAAATAGATTGCGACGGATTTCGGTCTCATGATACCCTTAGGACTGCCAAAGAGGCGCTGGCACGTGCCTCGAACAAGTGCACTTGCTCATCGTTATATGCCTTGCCGCATTACGATTTGAAAAGGCCGGAAATGACATCGCGGAAGAGGAAGAAGCTGGTGTATGCCGAGACTGACGGCAAGGTCTACCTCGTGAAAGACGGTGGGAAGCTGAGGTTCCCGGGTGACGGCGAGAAGATCCCCTTCAAGGTCGAGAAGCTCGCGACGATGCGATTGAGCGAGGCGGACGTCGAGATGGTCAGGCCGCTGCTGGACCGCCATCCGGACGAGTGGCTGTGGCGGGATGATGCGCTGGAGCGGGACGATGTCGATTCGGTCGTCAAGAACGCGATCTACATGACGATGATGCGCTGCGTCTCGGAGGTCGCGGCGGTGGAGGGGGACAAGGTCCTCATGGTCAAGGCCAAGAGGGGATTCTCCGTTGGATACTGGAACCTCCCTGGCGGGTTCATGCAGTACGGCGAATTGCCGGAGGTCGCCTGCGCGAGGGAGTTCAAGGAGGAGACAGGAGCGGACGTTGCGGTGGAGGACACAATCGGCGCCTACGTCTCGACTTTCCCGGAGAAACCGGCCTACACCCTAGGCTTCATTTATCGAGGGCGGGTGCTCAGCAGGGATTTCCATCCGAAGGAGGACGAGATAGAGAAGGTCGACTGGCAATTGTTCGACCATGGGCTGGAGCTCACGAGAAATCCCTTCGCGAAGTGGGGGATCGTCGATCTTTACCGCCAGCTGCCCGAGAAGCAAGCGAATATCAATGTCCACTGCCACGGTCTCCTGAAGTCTCGAGGACCTTCTGGCGGGAAAGGCCCAGTCGTGTTCCTCGACAGGGACGGCGTCATCAACAAGGGCGTGCCCGGATATCTCAAGACGTGGCGGGAGTTCGAGTTCCTTCCGGGCGCGGTCGACGCGATGAAGTCGCTCTGCGATGGCGGCTACCGCCTCGCGATCGTCACGAACCAGGACGTCATGGGCTGGAAGATCCTGAGCCATGAGGGGCTGAGGAAGATACACGACAACATGCTGAAGGAACTCTCGAAGAATGGCGTCAGGATTGAGGAGATCTACTATTGCCCGCACAACCTGATGTCGCAGTGCAGGTGTCACAAGCCGCAGCCCGCCATGTTGCTCGAGGCTGCTAGGGACCTGGATATCTCTCCCCGCCAGGCGTGGATGGTCGGGGACAAGGTTTCGGATGTCGTGGTGGGGAAGCACTTCGGGTGCTGGACGATATGGATCGCTGACGCTAAGAGGAGGAAGCATTACGGGACCGACGCGAGGAGAGCGCAACCAGACTCGACGTGCGACGATTTGGCGGGAGCTGCGAAGGTAATCCGCGAGACCGACATGAACAAGCTCATGTATCGCGCGAGGGAGCTGTGAGTCGGGGCGGATGCGCTAAGATTATCTCGCTCAATTGTTTCCACATTTACGATGGCCGGCTGGGCAATCGAGGCGAAGGGACTGAGCCGGGCTTTCGGCGACAAGCTCGCGGTGCAGGGCGTCTCGTTCGGGGTTGCCTGGGGCGAAGTGTTCTCCCTCCTGGGGCCGAATGGGGCGGGGAAGACCACGACTATGCGCCTGCTCTGTTGCCTCCTGCGCGCGAACGAGGGCACGGCCGAGGTAGGCGGATTCGACATAATCAGAGACCCGCTCAAGGTCAGAGAGCAGATCGGCCTGCTGCCGGAGAATCCCGGCCTATACGAGTCGTTGAGCGCCGAGAGGAACCTGCGGTTCTTCGGCGAGATCTACGGGGTCCCTCCGGACAAGCTGAAGAAGCGCATCGAGGAAATCCTGAAATTGCTGAACATCTGGGACCGACGAGACGACAAGATAGCGAAGTTCTCCAAGGGGATGAGGCAAAAGATTGCGATAGCGAGAGCAATCGTGCACGAGCCGCGCATCCTCTTCCTCGACGAACCGACGGCGAGCTTGGACCCGGAGGCCAGCAAGGTCGTCCGCGACTTCATCCTCCAGCTGAAGGCACGAGGCGGAACTATCCTGCTGAACACCCACAACCTCTACGAGGCGCAGAGGCTGAGCGACCATGTTGGGATCATCAACACGCGGCTGCTCGCGTTCGGCTCTCCTCACGACCTCGCGGATAGGATGTGGACGAAAGCGACCGTCGTGACCCTGAAGAAGGTCGATGAGGGCGTCCTCGCGGCGGTCAAGGCGCTCGATTTCGTGAAGAACGTCAGCGTCGAGGATAGACAGATGATCGTCTCCCTCGGCGACCCTGACAGCGACAATCCAGCACTCGCGAAGGCGCTCGTCAAGGCGGGGGCGGAGGTCGTTTCGATCAAGGAGAGAGAGCACAGCCTCGAGGACATATACCTCAAGCTCGTCAAGGGGGAGGGAGGCACATGAGGCTCGGGAAGGCCTGGATCGTCGCGAGAAAGGATTTCTCAGAGTTCAGGGCGAACAAGCAGATCATCGCGACGCTGGCGATGATGCCCATCCTCATGACGATTTTCTCGGTGCTCATCGCGGTCCCGCTGGCCTCCCTGGCCGCGCAGGAGCCGCCGCCGGAGCCGGACCTGAACCTCAACCTCCTTGTCTTCTACGATCATGTCGACCTGAAAGACACGACGCTCAACAACGCCTGGGTGAATTACTCGACGGTCCTGAACGGCATCGTGAACGTCTCCTACATCAACAACAGCACCCTCACGAACGTCATCGCGTACAAGTCGCTCCTCGACAACGTGACGGTTACCAATGGCATCCTCATCGGATGCGTCCTGAGGAATTCGGAGTACGGGCAGAACTCGACAATCATGGTCGACACCGTCGTCTCGGGTACGACGACCGGGTCGAACGACCTCTACAAATCCCTCCTCGACATGATGACTCACAGCTTCCTGCTGTACTTCTTCTTCATCATGGCGGTGGCGATGCCCACGACGATAGCCTCGTACAGCTTCGTCGGTGAGAAGACGAACAAGACCCTGGAGCCGCTGCTCTCGACCCCCCTGACAGACGGCGAGTTGCTCTTCGGGAAATATATCGCGGTCTTCGTGCCTGTGATGTCGCTGATACTCATCGCGTTCGTCATCATGACGGCGCTGATTGACTTCCTGACCGCCCCACTCCTGGGCTACCTCCTGATCCCCGACGCTGTCTGGCTGATCGGCGTGTTCGTCTTGACCCCTATCATCTGTATCGTCGGCATCGCGATGAACGTCTACATATCGTCCAAGGTGAACGACGTCAGGACGGCGCAGCAGTACAGCGCCCTGATTGTCCTCCCGGTCCTGCTGGTGTTCGTGATTGGGCCGGTCACTGGACTAGGCGCAATCACCGTGGGGTCCATGGCCGCCATCGCCGTGGGCTTCCTCGGGGTCCTCACATTCCTCGTCTGGCTGAACCTGAGGAGGTTCAACCGCGAGGACATCCTTACGAGCTGGAAGTGACGCGGGGAAACCTTAAGACGAAGGTGCCATTCCATCCTCCGTGGAAATCGTCTTTCTCGGCACCAGCGGATCCTGGCCTACGCCGAAGAGGAACGCGCCCGCGATGGCGGTGAAGCGCGGCCCCGAGGTCGTCCTCTTCGACTGCGGCGAGGGCACCCAGCGCCAGTTCATGCTCTCCAAGCTCTCGTTCATGCAGGTGACCAAGGTCTTCATCACGCACTTCCACGGTGACCACTTCCTCGGGCTGCCCGGCCTCATACAGAGCATGAACATGTACGACCGCGACAGGCCGATGCACATCTTCGGTCCGGCGGGGATGAAGCAGCTCGCGCACACCCTCGTCACGCTCGGCTACTTCACGCCGGGTTTCGCAATCGGGGTCACGGAGATGGCCGGTGGGTCGTCGATCGACTTCGGCGAGTACACCGTGTCCGCCATCGATGCGCAGCATGCAGTCCCCGCGCTTTCCTACTGCCTGGAGGAGAAGATGAGGCCCGGCAGGTTCGACAAGCCCAAGGCCCTGGAGCTCGGGATACCGGAGGGACCGCTGTTCGGGAAGCTGCAGGACGGGCAGACGGTGGCTTTTGGAGGGAAGACCTTCACCCCCGACATGGTGATGGGCCCGCCGCGGAGGGGCAGGAAGCTTGTATACACGGGCGACACGCTTGCGCACCCCAAGCTCGCGGAGTTCGCGAGGGACTGCGACGTCCTCGTCCACGACGCCACCGCGGACTCGACCATGGAAGAGAAAGCGAACAAGTACGGGCATTCCACCGCAAGACAGGCCGCGGCGCTCGCGAAGGAGTGCGGCGCCAGGGTCCTCTTCCTGACGCACTTCAGCCCGCGCTACGAGGATCCGGCACCCATGCTCGCCGAGGCGAAGGCGGTGTTCGAGAACAGCATGCTAGCCTGCGATTTCCTGGAGTATGAAGTCCAGTACATCGACTGATGCATCTCAGAGCAGCTTCATCAGATCGGACTTGGCGACTATACCCGCGATCTCACCGCCCCTCACGACCAGGACGGCGGGATATCGCTGCAGCAATGCGGCGATGATGCTCACGGGCGCGCCCTCGTCGACGGTCGGCAGCGGGGCTTCCATGACCTGCGACGCGCGTATCTGCGCGAGGTCTTTCAGGCTCTTCCCCTCTAGAATCAGCCTGGCGATCGTCCCCTCCGTCAGGTTCCCAACATTCCTGCCGTCCTTGATCACCGGCAGCTGGGAGAAACCGCGGCCTCGCATCACCTCCGCGGCCTCCTGAAGGGTCGCCTCGGGGGTCACCGAGTAGACCACCCTGGTCCTCACCTTGCTCGCGACGACCTCGGGCTCGACCTTCTCCAGCTGCCTCTGCAAGGTCTCCAGCAGCTTCTTCGCGAGTTCGTAAGAGGGGATCATCTGGCTCCGCTCGATCTTTGCTATCGCGCTCTGGCTTACTCCCGCCAAGGCGGCTAGCTGAGCCTGCGTCAGGCCGAGGCTCCTCCGGAGCCTGGATATCTCGCTCAGATCGGGCAGCATCGTGAGATGAAGCGCGTCCCGCCACATATTCCTATCGGAATCAAAGCCTCAGCAGGCGATTAATACCTCCCGCCTTTGAATCCTGAATCGGCGGGGGAATCGAGCGGCCCCGGAGCGTTTGTAGCCGGAAGGAAACAAAAACCCTATCTACGTGCTGGCTCTCCCGCCAGAAAGAACGGGTGAAGGACCTTGGCGCGAAACATATTCGTCGAGCATTTGGCTCACACTCCGATCGAGAAGCAGGAGACCGAGATAGTCGAGAGGAAGGGCATAGGTCACCCCGACAGCGTGGCCGACGGCGTCGCCGAGAGCGTCTCGAGGGCGCTCTGCCAGATGTACATCGAGAGATACGGGCGCATACTCCATCACAACACGGACGAGGTGCAGGTGGTCGGCGGCCAGTCAGACCCTCGCTTCGGGGGCGGGGTCGTGCTCGATCCCGCATATGTGCTCCTGGTCGGCAGGGCCGTGACCCAGGTCGACGGCCACAGGCTGCCATACAGGCATGTGGCGGTGCAGGCAGCTCATGACTACATCCAGAGCGTCTGCACGAACCTACACGTTGACACGGAGACCATCATCGACTGCAAGATCGGGCAGGGGTCCGTCGACCTGAGGGGCCTTTACGAGACGAAGAAACTGCTCGCCAACGACACGTCGTTCGGCGTCAGCTTCGCGCCCTACAGCGAGACGGAGAAGCTCGCCCTGGAGACGGAGGAGCTCATCAACGGGCCGCTGAAGAAGAAGCTGCCCGAGGTAGGGCAGGACGTCAAGGTCATGGCGTACAGGTCGAAAGACAAGATCTTCCTCACCGTCGCGGCGGCCATGGTGGACAGGTACATCCCCGACAAGGATCACTACCTCAGCGTCAAGGAGGAACTCAAGGATCTGATACTCAACCTCGCGGCGAGGAAGACGAAAAGGGATGTCGCGGTCGAGGTCAACACCGGAGACAACCCCAAGGCGAACATCTTCTACCTCACCGTCACGGGCGTCTCGTTCGAGAACGGCGACGACGGGTCAGTCGGGCGGGGGAACAGGTGCAATGGGCTCATCACGCCGTACAGGCCGATGAGCCTCGAGGCGACAGCGGGCAAGAACCCGGTGACCCACGTCGGCAAGCTCTACAACATACTCGCGTTCGAGCTCGCGCAGAGGATCGTGGACGAGGCGCGCGGGGACATCGAGGAGGTCCACGTCCGCATGGTCTCGCAGATAGGCAGGCCGATATCCGAACCCCAGGCAGCGACGGCCCAGGTCATGCTCGCGGACGGCACGAAGCTGGCGTCCGTGAAGGAGAACGTCGAGGGCGTGATCGCGAACGGCCTCGAACACATAGGGAACCTGACGGAGCGCATCGTGAAGGGCAAGGTCAGGATATTCTAGAGGTTGATAGTGGGCCGGAACGCCACATTTGACCGGATGCCGGGTCATCTGGCCGTAGTATCAGCCATGAGAGTCGGGGCATAAGCATTAAAGCGGTCAGCGCGCGTTCTTAGGCGCCATACAGCGGATTTGCAGTTATTCGACGCATAGAGGTGCGGCTTGAACGAGTCTATTGTGTTCAGACCGGACACGGAAAAGGTCCTCGACGAGAGGCTCAGGGCGAACGACAAGGACCCCGATGTCATGTTCACGTACGCCGCGCTGAGGACGATCCAAGGCAAGTTCGAGGAGGCCCTCGACTGGCTTCGGCAGCTCGAGGAGATCGAGCCCAAGT
The DNA here is from genome assembly GCA_041489255.1 of Thermoplasmata archaeon. Taxonomy (GTDB): domain Archaea; phylum Thermoplasmatota; class Thermoplasmata; order RBG-16-68-12; family JAFNFQ01; genus JAFNFQ01. The sequence goes on from JBGPQV010000001.1 coordinate 15,369, forward strand.
ACCCCGGGATGTGGCGGTTGAAGGCCAAGATTTATGAGCTCAAGGGAGATGCAGAGACCGCGGCATTCTACTGGAAGATGGGGTGCGATGGCTCCAGATGACGAAAGACCAAGAGCAGTGAAGGTTAAACTCTGTCTAGCCGGAGAGCCCGCCGTCGGCAAGAGCAGCATGATCAAGCGCTTCGTCTTGGACATGTACGACGACAGGTATATCGCCACGCTCGGGACGAAGGTCACGAAGAAGACTGTCACCCTGGTCGACTTCGATGGAGGCCAGGTGAAGGCTGACCTGATCGTCTGGGACGTCATGGGCACGAGGTCGATCAGGGACCTGCTGAAGGAAGCCTACTACCACGGCGCGAACGGCGTCATGGCCGTCTGCGACCTGACGAGGCGGGAGACGCTCCTCGAGCTGGACTCATGGTCGAAGGCGATCGAGACGGTCGCGGGTGTCGTCCCGACGCAGGTGGTCGCCAACAAAGTCGACCTGAAGGAGTCGAGGCAGGTCAGCGACGGCGAGCTGGAGAAGTTCTGCAGCGCCCGCGGATGGAAGTACGTCACGACGAGCGCGAAGACGGGAGAGAACGTCGAGCAGGCGTTCAAGGACCTCGGCCAGAGCGCACTCGTGAAGGTGCTCGGCGTGCAGAGACCCCCCGTCGTGGCGAGCCAGTGAGGCCCGAGCACGTGCAATGGGCGGCCAGCTCCCAGAAAAGATTATAAGGTTCAATTCTCTAGGATTGACCCTCCATTGGTCGTAGGATATGGCGGAGTTCGAGCGGGGGTTACTGGAGAAAAGAGAGAGGGCCAACGCCGACGCTGAGAAGCACAGGCGGAAGCGCGACGACCTCAACGAGAAGACCAGGCAGTGGGTCGAGAAGAGGGACGTCCTCAACGCGCAGGCGAGGCCCCTCATCGAGGAGGCGACTGTCCACCGCGAGAAGAGAGACGCCCTCAACCTCGATGTCAGGAAGGCCAAGGAGGAGAGGGACAGGTGGAACCGCAGGGTGAACGACCTCGCCGCGATGATCGGCGACATCAAGCGGAGGAAGATGCCGCGGGGCGAGGCTTACCTTTTCGAGCTCAAGAAAGAGCTCAAGGCGCTCGAGTTCAGGCAGATGACCTCGGTCCTCACGGCGGACAAGGAGAAGGATTTGATCAAGGAGATGGGGCGGTACCAGGCGGAGATCAACAAGATAGAGCAGACCCTGGAGGAGGACGAGGAGGTCAAGAAGGCGCGGGAGGAGCTCGCGGCGACGAAGGAGACCGCCGAGGCCGCGCACAAGATGGTCGGGGAGCTCGCAGAGCAGGCGCAGGCGGAGCACGACATTATGATCTCCCTGTACGAGCAGGGCGACGCGGTGAGGAAGGAGGCGGACGGCGCCCAGGAGGAGTTCATCAAGACGAAGATGATGGCCGACGAGGAGCACAGGAGCCACATCGACCACATCAGGCTCGTGCACGACTACGACAAGATACTCCACGGTGTCAGAGCGAGGACGGCGAGGCCGCGCGAGGAGGTCGTCGAGGTCGCGGCGAAGAAGGAGGCCGAGCTCATCTACGAGAGGTTCAGGAGAGGGGAGAAGCTCAGCACGGAGGACCTGATGACCCTCCAGAATTCAGGGTACCTGTAGGCCGCAGGATGACGTCCACCGCTCAGTCTCAGCAACCGAGTCCGTGAACACAAGGTATTTTACCAGCCCGCATATACATCGGGAAGGAGCCGCAGTAACTCAGCTGGGAGAGTGCGAGACTGAAGTACGAGGGTCAGGCCCTCGCGCGGAAATCTCGAAGTCGCCGGTTCAAGTCCGGCCTGCGGCACGTCCCGCCTTAGCTCAGCCTGGTAGAGCGGGTGACTGTAGAAGGTTCCCGCCAGAATTGGCGGTGCCCGCTGGCATCATCAGGCCTCCGGTTCAAATCCGGAAGGCGGGACTCCCTTCCATTTCTCAGGTCGATCCCCGTCCCGGTAGCTTTATCGTCGGATGCGTGTATACACAAAGTAGATACGATGAACGCGCGCGTGAGGCGTTGGGGCAACAGTCTGGCGATCCGTTTGAACAAGAAGCAGCTCGACTCGGCGGGCATCTCAGAGGGTGACCTGGTGAACGTGGACGTGGTGAAGCTGAAGAAGGGCGGCAACCTGGACCTGGAGAGCCTGCCCACGTTCAAGGACAGCGATCCGAAGGCCAGCGCAAGACATGACGATTACCTCTACGGGTGACGCGATGCGGATTGCCGACACCAGCTTCCTCTACGCGCTATTCTCCGAGACGGACGAGCATCATACGAAGGCGGTGGCGGAGGCAGGCAAGACCCACGCTCTGTCGATTCCACCCGAGATCTTGTCGGAGACCGTCTCGCTCATCCATCGCAGGCAGGGCTTTCAGGCCGCCATGTTGGCGGGGGAGTGGGTCCGTTCGCAGGCGGGCATCGAAATATGCGCAGCCCCCAAGCCGATCATCGAAAACACATGGAAGATATTCGCCGCCGGCAATGGGAGGCTGAGCTACCCCGATTCGGCCGTCATCGCCCACTGCAGGGCCTTGAACGCGCGTCCGCTCACCTTCGACGAGACGATCTTGGATTTCATGGGGAGAAGACCAAAGACTTAGCGATGTCTGCTTTCCCTGGAGTCCTGCCACGCATTCAACCCTCCCTCCCGAGCGTTCATCACGAAGGGGACGCCATCGCCATCGACTCCTTACGTGGGGTGCCGATCAACGACAGGCCTCCGGTTCTGATTCGAGAGGCGGGACTCGTCCTTTTCAGGGCGGTCCGGGAGGGGGAGGCCATAGGCGCCAGTTTCGGCCACCTGCGAGTTATCCATAAGTATGGATAACTACCGGGCACTCCGCCATCGACTCAATGGTGTGGGCGGCTCACGCCAATCTCGCGCTTCACCTTGGAGAAACCTTCTTGTCTGATGGTGGAATCAACCATTCGTGAGAATACTCGTCTTCGGGGCAGGAGCGATGGGCAGCCTCATCGGCGGGCTGCTCTCCTCGCGGCACGAGGTCACCCTAGTCGCGCGGCCCGACCACGTCAGGGCGATCAGGCGGTGCGGGCTGCGAATCACCGGGAAGACGGAGATGATTTCGGACGCCTGGGCGACTACAGAAGCCCCTCGCGACAGGCAGGACGTCGTGATCGTCTCGACGAAGGCCTACGACACGGCGTCCTCGGTTCGCCAACTCAAAAGGTTCTGGCACTCCCCACTATTCCTGACACTGCAGAACGGGCTGAGGAACGCGGATTTGATTGCGGAGAAAGCGGACCGTGTCGCCGCAGGGACGACCAGCCACGGCGTCACGTTCATCAGGGAAGGCATGATCCGCCACGCAGGGCTGGGGGACACCTATCTGGGGACATTCAAGAAGGTCACCGCCGGGGAGGTCAGGGAGCTCTGTCGCGAGTTCACCGCCTGCGGCTTCCCGGCCAACTATTCCGATGATATCAGGCGCGATCTGTGGATGAAGGCCATCGTCAATGCCGCCATCAACCCCCTCACCGCCATCGCGAGAGTGGAGAACGGACGCCTGCTCCAGATCCCCCAGCTTCATGCCCTCATGAGGCAGAGCTGTGAGGAGGCGGCGGCAGTCGCAAGGGCCGAGGGCCACCAGATAAAGTCCACCGAGGCGACCAAGATTACCGAGAGGGTCGCCCTGCGTACCGCCGCGAACAGGTCTAGCATGCTGCAGGACATCGAGCGGGGTCGGCGCACGGAGGTCCCGCAGATCAGCGGTGCGATAGCAGAAGCGGCGGAACGGCGAGGAATCCCATTGCCGGTTGTCAACGCGCTCCGCCTCAGCGTGAGCGAGCTTGAGCGGCACGCCTAGTAATGCTGCAATCCATTGCCAGCAGCCCGTTCCGGGCAGTTTCTTGCCAGAAACTATATTAATCGCATCCCCCAATCTGTTCCCGAATGAGGAAAGGGAGGAGCTACTACAAGAGGAAGATGTACTTCGACAGGGAGGACCGTATCCTCCTTCATCTCCTCGATTTCGCTGGTTACGAGACGCAGCGCGAGAGGCCCGACGCCCTCACGCAGTTCGGCCTCGCCGATGCGACCATGCTGGGCCGGAGCACAATCTCCAAGTCGATTCGTCTACTGATCGACCGCGGCCTCATCGTCGCAGAACGCGCTCACGTCCCCTCCGGCAAGCTGCGCAGGACCACGTACCTCCTCACCCAGGCGGGCGCCCGCCTCGCGCGGTCGCGCAAGGAGGAAGTGGAGGGCGAGATAATCGCGGTGAGGGGGGAGAACGGCGACATCACGAGGATGCCATTGAAGCAGATCGCCCGGCAACTGCCCGCCAGCGCGTCGACGCTCAGCATCGCGGTGCACGTCAACCGCGGCGTCTTCGACATGAAGTCCTTCCAGCGCGGCCAGGAGAAGAGACAGGCGTTCGTCGACTTCACCGAGAGGGCGCCCAAGCTGAAGTACTTCTTCGGGAGGGCAAGGGAGCTGGACGAGGTGGACAAGTTCCTGGCCTCGCGCGAGTCGAAGTTCCTCGCCCTGTCCGGGATCCCGGGGATAGGCAAGACGACACTGCTCGTGAGGCGCCTGGAGGACTGGCGGAGGACCACGAACCTCTTCTGGTACCGCGTGCAGGAGTGGTCCGCGTCGGGCAACGTGCTCCGCCGCCTCGCGCAGTTCCTCGACTGCCTCGGCAGGAGGGAGCTCTCCAACTACCTCGCGACCGGGAACGGCCTGGACATGGAGGAGGTCAGCCGCCTCCTCGAGAAGGACCTCAAGGGGCTGGACGCCCTGCTCATCTTCGACGACTGTCACAAGGCGTCCAAGGAGATCACCCAGCTGCTCTACTCGCTCAAGCTCGTGCTCGACGGCCTGCCCGGGCCCAAGGTCATCGTCGCCGGCAGGAGCGTCCCGGCCTTCTACGATAGGCGCGACGCGAAGGTGAGGAGGCTCGTCAAGGAGTTCGAGATCCATGGCCTCGACAAGGACAGTTCAGCGAGGCTCCTCGCGCTCAGGAGCGTGGACATCCAGCGGCCCGCCCTCGACAGGATCTACGAGGAGACGAAGGGCCACCCCCTCTTCCTCGAACTCATCGACCCCGCGCAGGGGACGAGGACGAAGGACATAGTCAGGTACCTGGACGAGGACCTTGCGGCCCGCCTCTCGCGGCCGGAGCTCTCGATCCTCGAGGTCGCCTCGGTGTTCAGGTACCCCGTCGCCCCGCAGGCCCTGCTCTTCGCGCAGGAGGCCGACATGGGCAACCTCAGGTTCCTGATTGACCAGAACCTGCTCAGGGAGACGACGCTGAACCTCTTCGAGATTCACGACCTGCTGAAGGACTTCTTCAGGGGGAGGATGACCCCGGCCAGGAGAAGGAGGTACGAGCAGAGGGCCGCGATGTATCACCTGTCCCTGGGCACGAGCGAGAACCTCCTCGAGGCGGTGCATCACATGCTCGAGGCGGGTGACGAGCGGGACGCCGCCAAGCTGTTGGCGGGGAAGGGGAAGGATATCGCGAAGCAAGGTCACACGGTCGAGCTCGACGCCTATCTGCGAAGGCTGGAGAGGGTGAAGATGGCCCCCGAGGTCAGGCTCGACCTGATGCTGCTGAGAGGCGACGCGCTGTCGAGCCTCGGGGAGTGGGAGAAGGCCCTTGAGGTCCGCGCACGGGCTTCCCGCCTCGCCGGGGAGCGGGGGGAGCTCGGGGAACAGGCCGCCGCGCTCAAGGCGATGGGGGACATCTATGTGAGGAGGAACGAGTGGGACGAGGCAATGCGCGTTCTCACCTCGAGCCTTTCGATCTACAAACGACTCGATGACGTCAAGGGACGGTCCGCCGTTCACTACGCCATCGGGATGCTGAACGAGAGCTTCGGGCACCTCGACAAGGCCCTGAAGCACTTCAGGAGGGCGGCGAGGCTGATAGGTCCCCGCGACGACCCCGAGGGGCTCGTGCAGTACCTTTCCGCCTATTCCAGGGTGCTGGTTGCGAAGGGAGAGAACGAGAAGGCTCTGAAGCTCATGAGAGAGGCGCTGGATGTGGCGCAGACTGTAGGGAACCTCCATGAGATCGCGAAGGCCACCGTGGCCGTCGGGGTCGGCCTGATGCACAACAACAGACTGGAGGACGGGCTCGAGAAGTGCCGCGAGGGCATCAACCTCGCCCGCCGCATCGGTAACGCCCGGATTCTCGGTTACGGGTTAATGAACGCGGCATCCGCGCTTGTGCGCACAAGGAGCGCCGGATTGGCCGAGGCGAACCTCGCAGAGGCGATGAAGATATTCGAGAAGCTAGGCGAGAAAGTACCGTTGGGCATGTGCAGGATAAGCATGGGATTCGTCGAGGAGTCGCGCGGAGATTGGGAGGGGGCGAAGGCTCATCTGCGCGCGGGACTCAGGACCCTCCGGGACGATCACAGCCCTCTCGACCTGCTGAACTCGACGGTTTCTGCGGCGGTGTTGTTCGCGAAGCACGGAGAGCGGAAGGAGGCTTCCCAGCTCTTCTCGTCCTCGCGGAGCATCGCGAGACGCCTTGGAAGGGATGACATGGTCCGCTTCGCGGACGCCCAGCTCACTGCCCTGAAACAGGGCAGGGCAGTGAGGCTGCCGGGCTCTGCCGTGCCGGGATAAGCTCCGCTGGATCACATGCGCCCAGCATTGCCACTGAGGTCTCCAGACGACTTAACTAGCCAGGTACTTTAATCGGCGGACCGAACGGACCCACTGGATTCACCTCTCGACTCCTTTTCTCTTGCGGGGTCTATTTGAATGGTCTCAGAACAATTTCGAAATTGAAGGGCGGCTGAGCGGAGTCTATTTGATGGCGAGAGTGTCTACTCCGCCCCGCAATGCTCGATGTGAAAGAACGCTGCGGCGTCGCGCGGACGGGCTCTTGGCGGGCGGGGACGATCGCCATCGAAGTCCCGAGCATCCTCTTCTTCGCATCTCCGAGGTTCACCCCGCCTTCGTTCGCCGAAGCCTTGATCGCGTCGGCTCCAATGCCTGACAGCAGGCCGGTCGTGGTCGACAGGGGGAGCGTGTTCCTGCCCAGGGATGGGCCGCCCGGTTCCTCCATACCGCCAGACATTGCGGTGCCGCCGGGTACCGAATCGCCAATCTCCACTGACCGCGAGCCGGATTTATTCGTTGTCGTCTCTAGCGCCGAAGGCGTCGCGGAATCCAGGTCGGAGGGGTTCGTGCTTGGCGGGGCCGCATCGTTGCTCTCGGAACCGCGGATGTTCGCGGAGCTGCTGGCCAAGCTGAAGACCGCCGTCGGCCCGAACCGGGTGCTGTACGCCCCCGGCATCGCTCTCCCTTCGAACCTCGCCATCCTGGCGTATTGCGGCATCGACATCGTCGATTCGATCGCAGCCCTTTTCGAAGCGAGCAGGGGCAGATGGCTGAGCCCTGACGGCTCGTGGCCCCTGAGCGAACTCGGTCGCCCGCCATGCAGGTGCTCCGGCTGCCTGTCGGCCGACGGCAGAAAGGCGCTCATCGAGCACAACGAGACCTCGCTCTGGGAGGAGATGGAACTCGTCAGGACCTGCATCAGGTCCGGCGAACTGCGCGAGCTCGTCGAGAGGAGGGCTGTCAACAACCCGTGGAACACCGCGGTGCTGCGGCACATGGACCTCAGGCACTACGATTTCCAAGAGCCGCATTTCCCCGTCGCGGGAAAGAGCGTCAAGGCCTACTCGCACGCGTCGCTCACGAGGCCCGACGTCATCAGGTTCAGGAAGAGGATCAAGGAGAGACACATGAAGCCGCCATCAGCCAAGGTCCTCCTGCTTCTCCCGTGTTCAGCGAGGAAGCCCTACTCGTTCTCGAGATCTCACAGGCTGTTCAGGGAGGCGCTCATGTCGTGCGGGAACCCTTGGGCGGTGCACGAGGTCATCGTCACCTCGCCCCTCGGCATCGTGCCGCGCGAGCTTGAACTGGTCTACCCTGCCGCGCACTACGACATACCTGTCACCGGCGATTGGAGCCTGGATGAAGCGGCCGTCGTCAAGGAGGACTTGAGGCATCTTCTGGCCAACAACGCATACGACCGCATCGTCGCTCACCTCGACGTCGAAAAACCTTTCGTGGAGGACGCCCTGGTCGAGGCGCGGTTCACCTGTCAGGGCAGGGCAGCGGATGGTCCTTCGCTCGAGAACCTGTCGACCGCGCTGCGAGAGGCCGTCGAGGGCATCCCGAGAGTGCGGCGGGAAGAGAGGTACAAGGAGGACATGGCTGTCCTCGCGCGTTTCCAGTTCGGCCCTGGCGGGGAGGAGCTTGTCAGGGGAGCGGAGCTCCGCGGCAGGTACCCGGACATCAAGATCATCCGCGGCGGCGTCCAGCTCGCGATGCTCACCGAGAGGGGGCTGCTCTCCCTCACGATCGAAGGCGGGCGCGAGCTGTCCCAGACGAACATCCACTGCGTCGAGACCGACGACTTTTTTCCCCAGGGCAGCGTGTTCGCTATCGGTATCGAGGACGCGAGCGAGGACATCCGGATAGGCGACGACGTCGTCGTGCGTCGTCACGGCGACGTGAGGGCGGTCGGCGTCGCCCAGATGTCTTCTCGCGAAATGGTCGAGGGCGAGCGCGGAGTCGCGGTGAAGGTCAGGCACGCCGTGAGGTCGAAATCTATATAGGAAGCTCCAGTAATCCGCGGGCAGGATGGGCTTCTTCAATCTGGACGGAATGGTACTCGCGCTCGCTGTCGGCACCGTGTTCTTCATCATGCTCGGAATCCTCGTGCTGGTCATCGGCGAGATAGACAGGAGGAAGCTCGTCGGAATATTCTGTGTGCTCATCGGCGTGGCGCTGGCTTTGTTCGCGTTGCGCGGCGAAGACCTCGGCGCGATCTTCGTCGCCGTGATCGCCGCCTTCATAGGGAATGAACTGCTGGGCTACCTCGGGATCGTCGAATAGGAATACTTTCACCGGCCTCTCCCCCTTCGACCTTCATAAGCAAGCATCGCTTCGGTAGTCTCGATGACGACAATGGCGGTCGACGAAGAACCCTGTGGCTGGGAAGAGGTTTATGCCGCGTGCGGCTGCGACCTCAACTTCGATGAAGATGACTGATCTCTATCCGCATCCAGGCGGGCGGCGATTGTCTCCACACGCCGCCTGCCACCGATTTTTTTTCCCCGATTCGCCTAGTGGTCCGTGGCTCCTCACTTGTGGGATATTCTCTCAACATGGTGTGGAAGACTGGTGAGGGTGAACATCCGTGAATCGACGAATTGCGGGAGCCTGTGACGCGCAGTCCTCTTCTCCCGGTCCATGAGGATCGTGCCGATGCCGATTGAAGCTGCTGCCTCGAGGAAATCCGGTCTGTCATCCACCAAGATGCAATTGTCAGGAGGGCTGTCAATCTTCTCGAGCACTCTCATCCAATAGCGTTTCCGGTCTTTCGAGGCATTCTGGCTGCTCCCGGAAAAGATGGCTTTGACTTCCTTCAAGAGTCCTGAACCTTCCAGCGCTCCGATCGCGTTCCATTCCCCCGCCTGGGTCGCGACATGAACCTCGTGGCCCTTCTCCTTGAGCCGCCTGAGAGCACCGGGGACATCCAGATAGCATCTGGCCACTGACGACACGACTTCGAACTCAAGGTTCCTTGCGAAGCTGAGGATATCTGAGGGGCGCCATTGGACGCCGACGGCATCGAGGGTGTCCGTGATGAGCCTTACGTCGAGCTCGCCGACGACATCAGACCAACTCTTGTTGTCCCAGTCCGTGGCCCTGAACCGCCGCTGATAGTCCGCCCATGCCATGTCGTATGCGTCCAGCCACCTCGCCGGATCGCCGCCGAACCGCGATGCCAGGATTGAAGCGGCATGCTTGTTGTACTCCTTGTTCATCTTCTTCTCGTCGACAAGGACGCCCCAGAGGTCGAGGATGACGTTCATCTGTAGGCGGGCATAAGACCTGCTCCATGAAAAGCTTATAGCGAGCGGGGCGGTTGTCGGCGCGCGCAGGCGTAATCTAGTCTGGTTAGGATTTTGGCCTTCCAAGCCAACGACCCGGGTTCAAATCCCGGCGCCTGCATCGTCCTTCCTCGGATTCCATCTTCCGGGATGAGGACGCTCAAGATTCTTGAATGCGCTCAACCTCCTCAAACCTGGATGATGACGCCGAGGATCGAGGAGAGGATGGCCTCATTGCATGAGGCTCTGGAAACCCACCCTCGATGGCCTTGCTCCTTGTGAGATCTAGGCCATCTCGCCTTCCGCCTTTAGCTTCGTGCCGTGCTCCTGCTCCCACTCGTGCTCCTCTTCGGCGATGTCTTCCAGCTCGTGCACAACCTTGGACATGTCAACCACGTCTTCGCCTCTGGCAGAGAGTTCCGCGACGATGTCCTCCATGTCCTGAAGCGTGTGATTCCTGAGCCAGTCCTCGATCGTTGCCTGCTCGCCCTTCCTCGTGTTCATGCGTCGTGTCACCAAAGGTTCACCATCCCTGTTGTCTGACGTTTGTCTGATGCATGCACCAAGCACCTAGGCCTATTTATTGCTTTGTCATCCATGAAATCGCGAGACAACAGGGCCACGTTTTCATCCTCGATGTCCGACGACTACACATAGAAACAGGCACGAAGTCTCGCGCAAGGGCGATTTGTCAGACGAATACTGCCTATTCGTCATACCAAACCGAAGATTATAAATCCTCAGAAGTGGTTCAAGCACGCAGAAGGGATGGGAAATGGATTATTCCTTCTTCGATAGAGAGCGCAGGGTCCTCCTCAAGGCCTCTCGGCTCGAGCAGGAGGGCAGGGAGCTTCTCCAAGTCGGAGCGAACAAGAAGGCGCTGGTGCATCTGCAGAAGGCGCTGGCCTGTCTGGACGAGGACGTGTCCAGGATCGTCAGAAGACAGGCCGAATGCTCCGCGATATACAGCGGGCTCAGCGATTCGTTCCTCACCCTGGGCCAGTCGGATGAGGCGCAGAAGGCGACCGATATGGCCCTCCAGCTTGATCCCGACAATGGCGGGGCGTGGCGGTGCAAGGCGCGCCTTCTCGCAGGCCAAGGCAACAGCAAAGAGGCGCTGGAGTGCTTCGACAGGGCGCTGAAGATCAATCCCGGGGACAAGGAGGTCTGGTCGGACAAGGGTGAGTTCCTCCTTTCGACCGCGCAGCCCGAGGACGCGGCGGCGTGCTTCGAGAGAGTGCTGCAGGTCGACCCTCTCGACATCGCCCACCACGACAAGCTGCTCAGGCTTCGCATGAGGGACCCCGACCTCTGGTTCAGGAAGGCGGACGCTCACCGCCAGCTCGGGCAGAATGAGGAGGCACTCTCCTCATATGATCGCGTCCTTCACCTCGATCCGAGCCGGAGGGAGGTGTACGCCCGCAAGGCCGAAATCTACGCGTCCATCCGCCAGTACGAAAGCGCTGTCAAATCGATCGAAAAGGCGCTCGACCTAGAGCCGAACGACGTGCGCCTGTGGGAGCGGAAGGCAGAGCTGCTCGGGAACAAGGGCGACACCGCCGGGGCCCTCGAAGCGCTCGACCGCGCTCTTGAGCTGAGCCCCGAGGATTACAGGGCTTGGCTCACGAGGGCATTCATTCTCCAGTCGGTCGGCAAGCACGACGAGGCCATAGTCGACTTCAGGAACGCCAACAAGATCCAGCCTAACAGCGCGGAAAGCCTCGTCGCGAAGAAGGAGAGCCTGATCGCGCTGGGGAGATGGACGGAGGTGCTCGACACCTCAGAGTCCGTCTTAATCATCGATCCGGAGAACAAGAAGGCCTGGGCCGACAAGGGGACTGCCCAGGTGAAGCTGAAGCGCCTGCCCGAGGCGGTCGAGACTTTCAACCAGTACCTGAAGCGCGAGCCCAAGGACATCGCCGTGCTCGACATGAAGAGACAGTGCGAGAAGGAATTGGGGCGACACGATGACCTGCTAGCGACCTGCGAGGCGATACTCGCCCTCGATAGGCGCAACTTCTCGACGCTCCTCGACAAGGGCTCGGCGCTGCTGACCCTGAAGAACTACCACGGGGCCCTATCCGCCTTCAACGAGGTGCTGTCGCTCGACCACAGGAACATCGAGGCGCTCAGGGGAAAGAGAGCGACGCACAGGGAGCAGGGCGACCACAAAGGCGTAATCAAATCTGCATACGCGCTGCTTGAGCTCGATAGGAAAGACGCGGCGGCCTGGTTCGATGCGGGCCAGGCGGAGGAGGCGATAGGCCGGATCGAGAACGCGGTCAAGTGCTACTCCTCATTGCTGAAGTGCGAGCCGGCTAACCAGGTCGCGTGGCGGCGCTACGCCGACCTGCTGGCGGGTCGCGGCGACCACCTGCAAGCCGTGAAGGCGTGTGACGACCTGCTCGCCTTGGGCAACAACGATGCCGAGACCTGGCGGCGGCGGGGAGAGTCGCTCTACCACCTTGAGGACCCGAAAGAGGCGGTGGATTCGTTCCAGAAGTCGATCGGCCTCAACTCGCAGGACGCGCGGACCTGGCTGGCCATGGGCATGGCGCTCGAAGGCTGCCACAGGTTCGAGGAGGCGGTCGCGGCATACGACAAGGTTCTCGGAATCTCTGACAAGGACAAGACAGCACTTCTGAGGAAAGGGTCGGTCCTGCTCTGGCTGCAGAGGTACGAGGACTCGCTGTCCTGCTTTAAGGCGCTGCTCGAAATCGACGAGAACGATCGAGAGGCGCTGCTCAACGCCGGCAAGGTCCTCAGGCTGATGGAACGGCACGAGGAGGCGTTCGAGATGATGAACCGCATCCTCGCGATCGACCGCAAACTGCCGGAGGCCTGGGCGGTGAAGACAGCATCCCTTGAGGATCTCGGCAGGTCGGAGGAAGCGGCCCAGTCCGCTGTGTCGTGGACGGACACCGATCACAAGGATCTCATGGCGTGGATGGCGAGGGCGCGCCTCATGCATTCCATAGGCAGGACCAAGGATGGTCTGTCGGCGGTCCACAAGGCCCTCCTGATTTCCCCGGGAAACCTCGACGCCCTGAGGCTCAAGAAGAGAGTCCACTCCGACGTGAAGGACTACACCGGCGTCGTCAAGGCCTGTGGGGAGATACTTGCCGTTGACAGGAGGGACGTGGAGACGTACAAGGACATGGGTTTGGCCTATCAAGCGCTTGGCATGAACGAAGAGGCGCTCAATGCCTTCGACGGCGCGATCGCGGTGGACTCGATGGACAAGCGCGGCTGGAACTGCCGCGGCGACCTGCTCCTCAGACTAGGGAAGCCGCACGATGCCCTCGAGTGCTTCGAACACGTCCTCACGCTCAGCCCGAGGGACAGGTTCGCGCTGAGCCGCAGAGGAGAAGTCTACCTCGGCCTGCACGACTTCGAGAAAGCCCTGAAATGCTACGAGGACGCATTGCTACTTGACAGCATGAACCCCGATTTCCTCACAGGCAAGGCAAGAACGCTCATCGCGACGGGGAAGAACGACGAGGCCGTCAAGACCCTGACGCCGCTGCTCGAGAAGGACCCGGAGAACCAGAGCGCGGTCAAGGTCAAGGCAGAGGCGCTGCTGCGCCTCGGCAAGCATGAGGAGGCGTTGATCCATTTCGAGAAGGCATCCTCCGTCGAACCCGACTCCGCGACGCTCTGGCGCGGGCAGGGGGAGGCGTTGCTCGCACTGAAGAAAGACAAGGACGCGGTCAGCGCGTTCGAGAGAGCCGTCACGCTCGACCCCCGCGACTGCTCCGCATGGCGGGGGAAGGCGGAGGCTCACATCCGCCTGTCAGACTTCACCTCGGCGGTCGCAGCGTACACCCAGGCGATCATAATCGATCCCAAGGACAAGAACCTGAGATACTCCCTCGGGTTCGCGCTGGAGAGGAAGGGTGACTTCGAGGGCGCCCTGGACTCGTACGACGCCGCCCTGGGCATCGACTCGCACGACAAGACCCTGTGGAACAGCAAGGCGCTCGCTCTACTAGGCCTGGGAAGGTATGAGGAGGCGGTCAGATCGTTCGACTTCGCCCTGAGGCTCGACCCCAGCTACACTCCCGCCATCGAAGGCAAGAACACCGCGACTGAGAGAGCGCACCTCCAGCAGATCGAGGCTTTCGCGAAGGTCGTCATCGAGTTCGAGAAGGCGAACCGGAAGTCAGCGACGAAGGAGGAGATATTCAGGGAGTGCAAGGTGCCCTTCGACATCCTGGATGAGGTGGTGAGCTACGTCAAGGAACCGGCCATCGTCGACCTCGAGAAGCTCCCGCCGACGCAACAGCTGAGGTACGAGCAGCTCTCCGGGGCCGTGCTGAGCTTCGCGCCGACAACATCCGGCGTGCAGCTCGCCGACATCGCGACCGCGATGCCCGACTGCAGCCTGACGGATGCGAGGGAAGTCCTCGGGTACATCAGGAGCGTCGAATCGGTCCAGATGGAACCCTCACAGGTCCAGGGCAACGACGAGATGGTCAGGCAGGCGCTCACCCTGCCGAAGGAGGAATGGACCCTCGTCGGTCTCGCGAGGAACTTCCGCATCGGGGCGATGGAGGCGAAGATGCTTGAGACCTCGCTCAGGATCTTCCGTGAGATTCCTGTCGAGAAGGTCAAACCGAAGCCTGAGCTCAGACCACTGCCAAAACCAAGCCCGCCGACGCCGGAGAAAGCATCCGAGGAAGAGAAGGTCAAACGATGTTCCCCTCACAGGGCGCAGTCTGTTCTCGCCCATTCCTGCGGTGCCCAGCTCTGCAGGGCGTGCATCCTCGAGGAGAACTGCCCCAACTGCGGCAAGCCCCTCCGCGAGGACGAGAACCTGGAGCACCTGATGAAGCACAGGTCCGATGACAAGCCTGTCGTGAAGGACTTCACGCGGCTCTAGGTCAAATCGACTTCAGGATCTCCCGCGCGATGACGAGGCGCTGCATCTCGCTGGTGCCCTCGCCTATCTCCGTCAGCTTCGCATCTCTCAGCATCCTTTCCACGGGATAGTCGCTGACGTAGCCGTAGCCGCCATGGACCTGTATCGCTTTGTTGCAGACCATCATGGATGTCTCGGATGCGTAGAGCTTAGCCATCGCCGCTTCCGTCTTGAACGGTCTGCCCTGGTCCTCCAGCCACGCAGCGCGGTAGGTGAGCAGGCGCGAGGCGTCCACCTGCAAGGCCATGTCCGCGAGGTGCCATTGTATCCCCTGGAAATCGCCGATTGGCCTGCCGAACTGTTTCCTCTCCTTGGCGTATCTGACCGCTTCCTCCAGCGCGCCCTGGGCGATCCCCACCGCCATCGCGGCGATGCTGACCCTCCCGCCATCGAGCGTCTTTAAGGAGTTCACGAAGCCCTCGTTGTAGCCGCCGAGCATGTCCTCGTTCGGCACGTGGCAGTCCTCCAGGATGACCTGGCTGGTCGCCGACCCGCGCACCCCGAACTTGTCCTCGATCTTGCCGATCTTCAATCCCGGGTTCTGCTTGGAGACGATGAACGCGGAGATGCCGTGATTGCCCTTCTCGGGCTCGGTGTTCGCAACAATGACGAACGTCCCCGCCACAGGGGCGTTGGTGATGAAGTTCTTGATCCCGTCGAGCACCCATTCGTTGCCGTGTTTGACCGCCATCGTTGTCATGCCGGCAGCATCCGAGCCCGAGCCCGGCTCCGTGATAGCCCATGCGCCCATCTTCCTGGCGGTGGCGAGGTCCGGCAGGTACTTCCTCTTCTGCTCTTCATTGGCGGCGATCAGGATGTTCCCGACGCAGAGGGAATTGTGAGAGGCCATGATGAGACCGTGAGAGCCGCAGACGCGCGAGACCTCCTCGACCGCGATGGCGTAGTTCATCGCGCCGGCGCCAGCCCCCTCATACTCGGTCGGGACCTGCATGCCCATGAGCCCCATCTCGCCCATCTTCGCGACGGTCTTGGCGGGGAACTCGCCGGTACGGTCGACCTCGGCGGCTATCGGCTTGATCTCCTTCTCGGCGAACTCCCTGACAGACTTGCGGGTCATCTCCTGCTCAGGCGTAAGTTTGAAGTCCATTTCCCGACCCTTGAGTTCCCCAAAATCCGACTCGGAGATATACCTTTGTCCGCCGGCCAGATGCGACCCTAGCCAGGGACCGCGTGGCGGCGAAGGAATGACTCTCCTTCGACGCAGAGTCTCTCCACCAGCTGCTTGTTCGTTTCTTTGCTCGGTGGGCTCTCCTGCAGTGTCTCATGCCCGCCATCATCGAAGACTTGACTTCCTGAGAGCTTCTTCCTGATGAGGGTGGCCGCCGAAACCTTGTCCAACCTCAATATGCCGTTCGATCTCGCGCGCGAGACAGTCAGCGAAAAATCTTCCTTCAAGCGGGGACCCAAAGGGACGAACGCCTGCCCTAGTTCGAAGAGGCCCATGTCCTTCATCTTGCGCAGGATCTCCGTCTCCCCCCATTCGTCCACGAGGAGCACGTGGAATCTCGCCGTCTCGCCTCCCCCCTCGACCAATCCGTAGCAGACCGCCGTGAGTCTCCGCCCGTGTCCTCTCTCCGCCGCCACCCGGAAATAGAACCGTGGCACGGCTGACCATCATGCGCCGGATATAAGGAAATTGCCGCTCGCACGCCATAGTATTGTCAATTCCCAAAGTGACTGTATCTTCTCCTCATCACATTCCATTGTCGATAACTAAATAATGAAGAGCCTTTTCTCACGGCGGCGCAAACCTCTCTGAACGATTCGACGCAGGTTCGTCGGGAGGAGGATGGCCATCGAAACCCTGACTCACGACATCGCGATTATTGGCTCTGGATTGGCCGGGATGAGGGCAGCCGTTGAGGCCGCGAGGGTCAGCAAGGGCAAGCTGAGCATCGCGATCTTCACGAAGACTCACGCGATGCGCTCGCACTCCGTTGCGGCTGAGGGCGGCTCCGCGGCGGTGCTCTACCCGGATGAGGGAGACTCGTACGACTCGCACGTGTTCGACACCGTCAAGGGCAGCGATTTCCTCGCTGATCAGGACGCGGTCGAGCGATTCGTGATGCTCGCCCCCGGTGAGCTCATACAGCTGGACCATTGGGGGATGCCCTGGTCGCGGCGCGATGATGGCAAGATCGCGCAGAGGCCCTTCGGAGGCCACGAGTACAACCGAGCGACATATGCGGCGGATAAAGTCGGCTTCCTCGAGATGGAGACCCTCTACAGCGTTCTGCAAAAGTTCGACTGCATCAGGATCTACCATGAATGGTACGTCACTTCCATCGTCCGCGACGGCGACACCTTCAGAGGATTCACCGCCATCGACCTCACCATTGGGAACCTAGCCGTCATCAAGGCCAAGGCGGGGATCATGGCGACTGGCGGGGCCGGGCGGATGTACGGCTTCACCACGAACGGCCACAGCTCGACGGCCGACGGGCACTTCGTCGCGTACAGGGCCGGAATCCCGCTCAAGGACATGGAGTTCATCCAGTTCCACCCGACCGGGCTGGTCCCGACGGGCATCTTGATCACCGAGGCGTCCAGGGGCGAGGGTGGCTACCTAATCAACAACAAGACCGAGCGCTTCATGTCGAAGTACGCCCCGCAGAAGATGGAGCTTGGGCCGAGAGACTTGGTCTCTAGATCCGAGATGACGGAGATCAACGAGGGACGCGGTTTCGAGTTCAGGGACATGAATTGCATCCACCTCGACTTGAGGCATCTGGGGCGCGAGAAGATCCTGGAGAAGCTTCCTCAGATACGCGAGGTCACGATGAAGTTCATCGGCGTCGACCCCATCGACGAGCCGATCCCGATTAGGCCTGTCGCGCACTTCACCATGGGCGGCATCCACACGAACATCGACGGCGCAACGCCGCTCAAGGGTCTTTGGGCGGCGGGAGAGGTCGCGTGCGTCAGCGTCAACGGCGCGAACCGCCTCGGGTCGAACAGCACGACGACATGCCTGGTCTGGGGAGCAATCACCGGCGGTCTTGCAGCGCAGTATTGCACCTCCGCAGGCGGCAGCGGCTTCCCCGTGGACGCCGTGAAGAAGGAGGAGTCCAGAGTCTTTGACGAGTTGCTCCGTGGCTCCGGCTCGGAGAATCCGTATGTCATCAGGCGCGAGCTCCAGAGCCTGATGGACAAGAACATGTACGTCTTCAGGACGGGCGAAGGCCTCAACGAGGCGGCGAAAACTATCAAGGCCCTTAAGAAACGGTCATACAAGCGCGTCGAGGACAAGACGAAGGAGTACAACACGAACCTCCTGCATGTCTTCGAGATCGAGGCGATGCTCGAGGTCGCGGAGGCGGCAATCGTCGGTGCCCTGGCGCGTCAGGAGTCGAGGGGAGCGCACACCCGCACCGACTTCCCGAAGAGGGACGACGGCAAATGGCTCAGGCACACGCTTGCCTGCTACACCCCCGACGGCCCGACCCTCGACTACATCCCTGTCATCATCACCAAGCACAAACCACAGGAGAGGAAGTACTGATGAACGCGCAATCACCCCCGAGCGCATCAACATCTGAATTGGAAAGCAGGAATAAGACCAGGTTCCTTGGCTGGGTCTTCGACAAGCCGCTGCACCTGGAAAGGTTCGGGATGATGCTGCATCGGGCGACCGGCCTCGGACTGCTGCTCTATCTAATCTTCCATCTAGTCGTGACAAACGCGATCCTCGGAGGCAGAGTGTTCTTCGCGGACATCATGGGCATGCTGTCGAACCCCGCAACGCACATAGGTGAGATCGTGGTCGTCGGAGCCGTGGGATTCCACGGCATAAACGGCATCAGGCTTGTGCTCATAGGTCTGGGGGTCATCTCAGGCAGACCGCACAGGCCGGACTTCCCCTACAAGGCACCGTCGCTCAACAATGCGGAGAAAGGGGCGCTCTGGACCGCGTTCGGAATCGGGGTTGTCAGCGTTCTCTTCGCTTCGTTCTTCATCCTCATGGGGGGCTGAGACATGAGAGGATCCAAACTGATGCTGGTCAACTACATGTGCATGGTCCTCATCGGCATCACGCTGTTCCTGCACCTGGCCACGCATGCGTTCCTCGGCGTGTCCGGTTACGGGGCGAGCCTGGAGCCCGATGCCGTCAAGGGGCACTACACCGATACCGCAACGGCATTCATGCTCGCGGTGCTCCTCGTTGTCCTCGCGTTCCACAGCATCTTCAGCTTCAAGACCACGCTGCTCGAATGGCGGCACGGCAAGACCTGGACCAAGGCGGTGAACTGGGGGGCGATTGTCGTGGCGGCGGTCATGGTGGCATTCGGCATGTGGACCATCGTCGCCGCGTACATCACGAGGTGGTGAGAGATGGCAACCGCGTCAGAGAAGGAAATGAATGTGTCGTCCGAGCCAGGCTTCACCCCGCCAAAGGAGGTCGTCATCCGCTGCTCGCGCTGGACCCCGAGCGTCGGCGGGAAGCCCGCGGTCAAGGAATACAAAGTCCCCTATTCCCAGGGGATGACCGTTCTGGACGCGCTCCTGTACGCCAAGGAGAACATCGACGCGAGCCTCTCGTTCAGGTACTCTTGCAGGATGGGGATATGCGGGTCCTGCGGCATGCTCATCAACGGCCGACCGATGCTCGCGTGCGAGACGCAGATCAAGGAATTGCCGCCAGGCCCGATAGAGACCGAGCCCCTCGCCAACTACGACACCATCAGGGATCTCGCCACGGATTTCACGGATTTCTTCGCGCACTATAGATTCGTCAAGCCCTATCTGATCCGTGCGGACAAAGACGAGCAGGAGAAACCTGCGAAGCAATATCCTCAGACGGAGAAGGATCGCCTGAAGTACCTGCAGTTCAGCTACTGCATCATGTGCGGCCTGTGCGACGCCGCATGCCCGCCGGTGGCGATGGATCCGAAGTACCTCGGACCTCAGGCGCTCGCCGCTTCGTTCAGGTGGATGGCCGATTCCAGGGACGAAGGCCGCGCGGAGAGGGCCGAAACGGTGGACCACGAGCACGGGTGCTGGCAGTGCCACGTCGCCATGACCTGCTCGGTCGTCTGCCCCAAGGGGATCGACCCGGCACTGGGAATCCAGATGCTCAAACGGCTGTTGATCCTGAAGAGGCTGTGAGGCCCGCTAGACCTCGCTCCATGGTTTCGCTGCTGTCAGCAAGTTTTATAGTCGCGGACGCGGCATGAGTCGGACGGATGCATGTCCGCGAGGGGTTCCACAGAATCGAGATTCCGACCTGCCTTCCGGTCGGCGATGTCAACGTCTACCTCTTCGAGGGACCGCCACCGACCCTCATCGACACCGGTCCAAAGACCCAGGAAGCTTACGAGGCCCTCACCAAGGAACTGCGGAAGCTGGGGCTCTCCATCAAGGATGTCGCCCGCGTCCTCATCACGCACGGTCACGTCGACCACCACGGTCTCGCCGAAGTCATAAGGCGCGACAGCAGGGCAGACATCGTCGCCCCGGAAGGCGACGCAGAGACTGTCAGGAACTTCAAGGAAGCGTACCGCCACAAGCGGCAGGCCACCGCCGAAGCCTTTTTCAAGACAGGCGTGCCCGCGGAGACGCTCGAGCTGGTCGAAGGCTTCTTCGAATACCTCGCGACGCTCTCGGAAGCGACGACGATATCGTCCACGATCAGGGACGGAGACATCATCGACGTGGGACAGTGCAAGCTGAAAGCCATCCACACCCCGGGCCATTCCCCCGGCTCGATGTGCTACCAAGGCCTGGAAGGATGCCTGATTTCCGGGGACACTCTTGTCAAGGATCTCGTTCCGGTCGCTGCCTTCGGCTCCGCGGAAGGCGAGTCGATAGGGCTCTCCGACTACATGGCATCGGTCGACAAGCTCGAGAGACTCGGCTTCACGGATGTCAAGCCAGGCCACAGATCGGAGTTCAGGGACATCCCGGCCTGCACCGCCCTGATCCACTCGCAGTTCGAGAGCCGCCAGTCGAGCATCACGGAGGTGCTCCGCAACGAACCGAGCACCGCATGCGACATCATCGACCGCCTTTACGGGATGCTGCCGATCCAGGACATCTTCCCCGCGCTCACGGAGGTCCTCGGCCACTTGGAGATTCTCACCGCCGAGGGTAAAGTGAGGTGCGAGGACAAAGGCGGGTTCGCCTACTACTCGGTCGCGCATACCGTGCTGGTCTGACTCGGCCTCACTGCAGTCCATCCGGTCCAGTCCTCTCCAGTGTTGCTCCGACCCGAAGCAGGTTGTCTTGGCGGGGTTGGCGGCGGGCAACAAGGTTATTATTCGGCGGCGGTTCTGCATGACTGCGGCCATGCCGGAGAAGAAGCCATTCGTCAGAGCGCCCAGGGACGAATACTACCTGAGGATCGCCTACGATGTCGCCGCAAGGTCCACATGCCTGCGCCGCCAGATCGGCGCGGTCATCGTGACAGGCGACGTGATCGTCTCCACAGGCTATAACGGGAACCCCCGCGGTATGCCGCACTGCGACCTGATAGGCTGCATACGCGACGAGCTGAACATCCCGAGCGGCGAGCGGATGGAGATCTGCACGGGAGTTCATGCGGAGATGAACGCGCTGGTCTTTGCGGGACCTGCAGCGCGCGGCGGGGCGCTTTATTGCACGATTGTCCCGTGCAACACCTGCGCCAAGATGATCGTGAACGCCGGGGTGAAGCGTGTCGCGTACAGCGAAGGCTACCCCGACGTCATGGGTTTCGAGACGCTGAAACAATGCGGTGTTCAGGTCGATAGGATCGCGTTGAAGAAGAGCAAGGCAGCTACGAAACCGGAGCACGGGAAGGAGAAGCTCAACCCCAAGCTCCTCAAGGACATCAGGCGGATGAAGGAGGAACTCAGGGAGAAGTTCGCTGCCGCAAGCGCCTTGGAGATGAAGGCGACTCAGATAATGAAACGGAAGAGAGCGCGTGGCGGCTAGCCGGATTCACTTCTGCGGCTCGATTATCACCTTTATCGATTCCTTTGCCTCTGCCACGAGTCTGAAACCCAGACCCGTATCCGCCAGACCGAGGCGGTGCGTGATCATGTCGCGGACGTTCACCATTCCGGAGCTGATCAGATCGATGGCGGTCTCCAGGTCCTCCGGACTGGCGCCATAGGACCCGACCATCGTCACCTCCTCCCGCCACAGCTCGTTGAACGGTATCGGGATTGCGCGGCCTGGGTCGGTCGGGGCGAAGAGCAGTATCGTCCCGCCACGATCCACGGAGTTCAGTCCCTGGTCTATTGCCTTCGACGCGCCGGTGCAGATTATCACTAGGTCGGCCTTTTTTCCATCATTGAGCTCCACGACTCTCGCCGGGACATCATCGGTCGCCTTGATCACCGCGGTCGCCCCGAAACGTCTCGCCGCCTCGAGCCTATAGCCAACCATGTCTGTCGCGATGATGCGTTCGGCCTTCGACGCCTTCGCGAGCTTGATGTGCAGCAACCCAGTGATTCCACTTCCGATCACCAGCACGGTCTGACCGGGCTCGGCGCCCGCCAAATCCTGTCCCCGGGCGACGCAACCGAGCGGCTCGATGAACACGCCCTCATCATAGGTCATGTTGTCGGGTAGCAGGAAGACGCCGCGATCGACGTTCATCTCCGGGACGCTGATGTACTCGGCGAAACCGCCAGGGTCGTAGTTGGTGCTGCGGAGCGTGTCGCAGACCGTGTGGTGTCCCGCCATGCAGTATTTGCACGACATGCAGGGAATGTGGTGCGAGACGAACACCCTGTCTCCCTCCTTGAAACCCCGCACATCGTCTCCGACCTCTACTATGTCGCCGGCAATCTCGTGGCCCAGGACCAGGGGTGCCTTCTTCTTCCTGTACCACTCCATGACATCGCTGCCGCAGATCCCGCTCGCGATGACCTTGACGAGCAACTCCGAGGGGTCGATCTCCGGCTTCGGCATCTCTTCCAGCCGGATGTCGTTGTTGTTGTAGTACATCGCGACGCGCAAAGTCTGTCTCCGGGGGAAACCACCTCACTTCTTCTTGCCCTTGAGGCTCTTGAACAGGTCGAAGGCCTCCTTGGGAGTCGCCTTATCGTGGACTATCGACCTGACCGCCTTGATCATCGGAATCGGGTTGTCATTCTGCCAGATGTTGCGCCCCATGTCCACCCCGACCGCACCTTCGTGGATCGCGCTGTAGGTCATCTTGAAGGCGTCCATCTCCGTCTCGAGCTTCGGGCCGCCGGCGATGACCAACGGCACGGGGCAGCCTTCGACGACCTTGGTGAAGTTGTCGCAGTAGTAAGTCTTGACGACGTGCGCGCCGAGCTCGGCCGCTATCCTGCAGCTCAAAGCAAGGTATCGCGCATCCCGCTTCTCCAGTTCCTTGCCGACCGCGGTGACCGCGAGGACCGGCATCCCGACAGACTGCCCCTCCGTGACCATGTTAGAGAGGCTGAGCAGCGTCTGCCGCTCGTGAGGGGTGCCCACGAAGATCGACAGGGCGACCGCCGCGGCGTTCAGCCTCAGCGCCTCGACGATCGGGGTCGTGATGCCCTCGTTCGCCAGGTTCTCCCCGATGACGCTCGTGCCGCCGGAGACTCGGAGCACGATCGGCGTGCTCGTGTCGGCTCTTATGGAGGATCTGAGGACTCCGCGCGTGAGCATCACCGAGTCCGCATATGGCAAAAGTGGCTCGATCGTCTTGCGAGGGACCTCGAGCTTGCTGGTCGGACCGAGGAAGTATCCATGGTCCACCGCCAGCATCACCGTCCGTCCGTCAGGCTGAATTATCCTGGAAATCCTGTTCTTCATTCCCCAGTCCATTTCCATCCGCCATCCTCTGTCGGCGCTTCATCCCACCTGAGGGTCGCACGATATTTGAATGTTGTTGGCTTCTAGCGCGCGCCGGAACATGGTTAAATATCGCCCTGCATTGACAACGAGGTGATTGTCACGGCGAAGAAATCCTACTCGACGAAGAACTTCGCGAAGCAGCAAGCGCGTTCAGCGAAGATGATGAAGAAGAAGGCGGCGGCATTGGAAAAGGCATCGAAGCTGAAGTCGAAGGCCGCGAAATTAAGGGCCAGGGCGTCGAAGATACGAGAAGATCTGAGGAAGGTCGAGGAGAAGGCGAGTCGCCTCGAGATGAAGGCGGCGCAGCTCGAAGGCCGCCACTGACGCAATGGTTAAATGGCCGCCTCAGGATTGTAGCGCGATGGCGGTGTGTTCCGCTCCTGGCAAGGTAATCCTTTTTGGAGAACACGCGGTCGTTTTCGGTGAGCCAGCGCTGGCGGTTGCCATCGACCTCAGGACGGAAGTCACAGTCGCTCCCGCAAGTGAATGGTCTGTAGATCGTGGGTCGGTTGACGACGCACACCACAAGTACGTCAGAATGGCGGTGGAGGCCTCCGGAACAAAGGGCCCCCTCCGCATAGCGATCAAGTCCGGAATCCCGGAGAGTTCAGGAATGGGATCCTCTGCGGCGGTGACCGTGGCGAGCTTGGGCGCCATGCATGCGGTCCGTGGCGGTGTCAAGCCCGAGATAGTGGCCAAGGAAGCCTTCGATGTGGAGCATTCGG
Organism: Thermoplasmata archaeon; assembly: GCA_041489255.1. Taxonomy (GTDB): domain Archaea; phylum Thermoplasmatota; class Thermoplasmata; order RBG-16-68-12; family JAFNFQ01; genus JAFNFQ01. The sequence continues at coordinate 39,719 of JBGPQV010000001.1, forward strand.
TCCAGGGGCGGGCCAGCCCGATAGACACCAGCACCAGCACGCACGGCCATGCGGTGCTCGTCCTCAAGGAGAGGGGGACTGATTTTCTATGGCGGATGCAGAGGGGAGACCGCCAATGGTATCTGCATCACCGCGACATTCCACCGATGACCTTTGTCGTTGGCCATACGGGCGTGGAAGCCGCCACCGGACCGCTTGTCGAGAAAGTGAAGGCGTTCTCCGACAGGAGCGCAGAGGCTCGCAAGATGATCGCCGACATCGGACAGATCACTCTCGATGGCGCCGAGGCGATACGAGACAAGGATTGGGCGGCCGTCGGAAGCCTGATGGATCGGAATCACAAGCTCCTCAACGCCCTAGGAGTGGGCCATGATAAACTTGACGAGCTCATAGCCGCCGCCAAGCCTTTCTCCTACGGCGCCAAGCTGACGGGAGCGGGAGGCGGCGGGAGCATGATCGCCCTCACCGACAAGCCAGATGAGGTGGCGCGTGCAATCGAGGCTGCCAGAGGCAGGGCGTTCAAGGTATTGACCGGGCAGCGCGGAATGGAGGTCTAGATCCGATGAGGCTGGCGCACAAGATACTCAGCCCTAGAGAGGAGGCTGAATTGCCGCCGCGTCCCGTGGTCAAGAAAAGGGGGCTCCTCCTTGTTAACGCAGGTGAAATCGCCACGATGGCGGGACACGACAGACCGCGCCGCGGCGAGCAGATGAAGGATCTCGCCCTCATCCCCGAGGGAGCGATATATGCATTGCAGGGAAAGATCGTCGAAGTCGGTGATTCAAGGACACTCGAAAGGAAGTACTCCGGTTCATCGACCGTCATCGACGCTGAAGGGGATATCGTAGTTCCGGGCTTCGTGGACCCTCACACGCACCTAGTGTTCGCCGGGTCCCGGGAGAATGAGCTGGAGCTGAAGCTCAAGGGAGCCACCTACCAAGAAATCGCGGCATCTGGCGGCGGTCTGCTGAGCACGGTCGCCAAGACCAGAGCCGCCACAACAGAACAGCTCATCAGCGAGGCCTCATCGAGGCTTAGCGGAATGCTGGAGGAGGGCACGACGACCGCCGAGGCCAAGAGCGGGTATGCCCTCGATTCCAACGGAGAACTGAAAATCCTCGCTGCGACAGAGACCCTGAGCGAGCGGCAACCGGTACATCTCGTCCCGACATTCCTGGGCGCGCATGCTGTCCCGCCAGAGTTCGAAGGGAAGGCAGACGCCTATGTCGACCTGCTGGTCAATGAGATGCTGCAGCTTGTCGCGCGCAGGACGGCTGCGAGGTTCTGCGACGTCTGGGTGGAACAGGGATACTTCAGCGTCGAGCAGGCAAGGCGGCTGTTGCTCCAGGCGAAACTTCTGGGGCTGACCCCGAAAGTCCACGCGGATGAGCTCACCGCGTGCGGCGGCGCTGAACTTGCGGGAGAGATGGAGGCTGCATCGGCGGACCATCTCATCCACGTATCAGATGGCGGTCTGGAGGCGATGAAGAATGCAGGCACCGTCGCCGTGCTCCTTCCGGCTGCCTCGATGTCCTCAAGGCTCCCCTATGCCGATGCGAGGAAGATCATCGCCGCAGGCGTGCCAGTTGCGGTGGGCACCGACCTCAATCCCGGCTGTTGGGTCGAGAGCATGCAGTTCGTCGTCTCCTTGGCGGTGCATCAGCTGAGGATGACTCCCGCCGAGGCGGTGACCGCGGCGACGATCAATGCGGCGCATGCCATAGGTCTCGCCAGGGAGGTGGGAAGCATCGAGCCAGGGAAGAGCGCGGACTTCGTCGTCCTGGACACAGACAAACTTGGCCAAATCGGATACAGGTTCGGGAGGAACATGGCCGAGGTTGTCGTGAAAGCGGGCAATGTCATCGTCGACAGGCGGGCTCGCTAGCTATTTTATGCCCCCTGGCATGTACCCTGCATCGAGAAAGATTGACCGAGAAGATACTGGCGCTCTCCATACTTCTACTGGTCTATGTGCTGATCCTTTCAAAGAGGGTCCACAGGACGACCGCCGTCCTCCTTGGCGCCATCCTTGTGGTGGGCCTCAGGCTCCTTGACGAGCGCGGGATCATTGAGGCGATACAGTGGGAGGCATTGGGCCTGATATTTGGGATGTTCGTCATCGTAGCGGCCCTAACCAAGAGCGGTTTCTTCAGGTGGGTGGGCCTGCACGCGCTGAAGTGGAGCCGCTTCCGGCCCTTCAGGATCCTCGTGGCCTTCTCCGCCCTGTCCGCCATCCTTGCCGCCTTCATGGACAGCATCACTGTCATGGTCTTCATGGCCTCGCTGACAGTCGAGGTGTGCGGCATCCTGAAGCTCCACCCCGGCCCTTTCCTCATCGCCGAGATCACTTCTGCGAATATCGGCGGACTCTCGACGATGGTCGGCGACCCACCGAACATCATCCTTGGGACCAGTTTCGGGTTCTCTTTCATGGACTTCGTCGCGAACACCGGCGTCATCGCCGTCATCGCGTTCTTCGTTAACCTGGGGGTCTTGGGCTTCATGCTGAAGCGCCGTGGCGAGGTCCGGATGCAGGTGGACGCGGAAACACTGGAGAAGGAGCACGCCGAGCTTGAGCCCTCGTCCGCAATCTTGGACATGAGGCTAATGCGAATCTCGTTGATGATCTTCGCATTCACCGTCACGCTCCTAATCCTGCATCACGTGCTCGACATCCTCATCGCCTTCGTGGCGGTCCTCGGCGCCACGCTCGTCCTCATGCTTGGCGGGAAAGACATGCCTGAACTCGTCGAGAAGATCGACTGGCACACACTGCTGTTCTTGGCGGGGCTCTTCGTCGTGGTAGGAGCGCTGGATAAGAGCGGCGCTCTCGCGGATGTTGCGGCGGGAATGGCGTGGATTGGCGGGAACAACTTGGCGTTACTCCTGACCGTCATCCTCTGGGTCTCCATCCCGCTGTCGATGTTTCTAGACAACGTGCCTTTCGCCGCCGCCATGGTGCCGGTTCTGAGGGGGCTTGCCGCAGACGGGGTTGCCCCGCTTGCCCCGATGACCTGGACCGTCGCCGTAGCAGCTGACATCGGAGGGAACGCGACGCCAATCGGCGCCTCCGCCAACGTTGTCGGCCTGGCGATCGCCGAGAAGCACGGTATTCACATCGGGTGGCGGGAGTACATGCGGTTGGCCCTTCCCGCCATGCTCCTCTCAATCCTCGCCGCCAACATCGTGCTCGTGATCATCCATCACTAGGTTGTCGCCATCATCACCTTTTGCCCTGCCTCCGCGACCAGTGAAAGCAGCAGCATGGATACAAGAGCCAGCGGAATGAGGGATGGTGTCCGTTTCATTCTGGACGTCATCTCACGACAAAGTCACGTCGCGGAGGACCATCTGAGACTTGACCTTGACGCCGTCCCCTATGACGCAGTTGACGAGCCCCGCCCCGTCCATGACTTCGCATCCGCTCCCGATGACGCTGCCCGAGACCTCGGTCCCCTTCCCCGTCACCGAGAAATCCATGATGAGTGAGTCCTCTATCGACGCGCCTTGGCCGACCGAGACGCCGTCGTGGAGGCATGACCTCCTCACGACCGCCTCGTCGCCTATCTTGACGTCCCGGCCGAAGTAGCACGGCCCTTCTATCGTCACACCTTCGCCCGCGCCCACAGGCCCTCGCGCCAGGATCCGCCCCGAGGCATTGAGCCCCGGGATCGAATTCTCCTTCCCCCTGCGGTTGACCATCTCGATGTTCGCCCTCATGAGATCCGCCGGGCGGCCTATGTCCATCCAAACGCCTTTGATCTGCATTCCGTATAGAGGAATCCTGTTGGAGAGGAGCTTGGGGAAGAGATTCTTGGAGAAATCGAACATCTCACCCTCGGGGATGAACTCCACCACCCTTTTCTCGAGCACGTATATGCCGGCGTTGACGAGCCTGGAGAACGCCTCCTCCCTCTTCGGCTTCTCCTGGAACCTCTGTATCCTCCCTTTCTCGTTGATCGCCGCAATGCCATACTGCGAAGGATCGTCAACCTCTGTGAGGGCGATGGTCACCGCCGCTTTCCTTTCCTTGTGGAACTCCACCAGCGACCCTATGTCGACGTCCGCCACTATGTCGCCCATCGCCACGACGAACGTGCCGTCGATGAACTCCTCGACCCTCTTGACCGCCCCGGCGGTCCCCGCCGGCGTCTCCTCGAAAGAATAGACTATGGATGCATCGTATTCCAGCCCGTCCCCTATCGACTTTATAAGCTTGTCTGAGAGGTGGTGAGTCGCGATGATTATCTTCTTGATGCCCGCCTCGACGAGCGACCTGAGCACATAGTCGATGCACGGTCTGTCAGCGACCGGCATCAATGGCTTCGGCCTGGTGCTGGTCAGGGGCCTGAGGCGCGTACCCTCGCCCCCCGCCAGGACGATAGCCTTCATCCCTTCAGCTCCACCTTCCCATGCTTGAGCAACCGCTGCAGCTGCTCGTCGGCGACCTCGTCGAGTTTCTTCTTGTCGGTGAGGGCCTTCCTGACCGATAGGTTCTGCTGGCGGATGATGTCCTTCGCCTCCCGCCTCTCGCGCCTCTCGTCCTCCTTCGTCTTGAGGACGGTCCTGCGCATCTCCTGCGCCCGCTCATGGTAGGCGTTCGCCTTCTCCCTGAGCTCCAGGAAATCCTTGTGCTTCTTGTCCGCCTCGGCGGTGAGAGTCGCGATCGCGCTGAACGCCTTGACGACCTTCTCGTGCATCTCCTGCGCCTTATTGGAAAGCTCGACCACCAGCTTGTGCTCCTCGTCCGCGGTCTTGAACAGGTCGTCTATCTGCTCGTTGATCTCGCCGACGTTCCTGGACGTCTTGACGTTCTCGTCCTCTATCTTCTCCAGGTCCTTGAGCTCGTGGTATGTCTTGCGGATGTCGTCGATTAGGGCGTTCTCCTTCGCAATCGTCAGGGGCGTGGTCTGCTGCTTCATCTCCATTTCATCGAAGTTCCTGCGCAGCTGCCTGAGGTCGTCCACAATCATGACGTTCACTTTGCCCCTCATCTTCCTCTTGAGCTCGATGAGGTCGCTTGCCTGGTTGTGCAGCGAGTTCCTCTTCTGCTTGTGGACGCGCATCTCCTTGACGAACGAGTCTCTCTTCCCCTTGAAATCCCTCATCTTGTCGGCGGTTTCCCGCCTCTGATCATGGAGGAGGTCCCTCTCCTGGCGTATCGCGTTGGCCTCCTCGTTGAGCTGGTCTCTCTTGTCGAGCAGCGAACTGAGCTTGACCTCCGCCTTCTCCAGCTCATTTGGTGTCTTCTTTCTAGGCATCCAGAATGCCCTCGGGTCGGTGAGGTTCTGATGAAGTGGTGGGGAATTAAGCTTTCGCTACGGGTATCGCCTCGAAATCGCGTAAAAAGCCCCCTTTCGACCCCTAAACGGGCTCGGTCCCTTGCGCGGTCCAGAGTTCATCCGCCAGCTTTCCCATCTGCTCCGGCTCCAGCTCTTCCGGCCTCATTCCCCCGAATCCCGAGGATTCTACCGCCTTCTTCACCGCTTCCCTGCTTGCGGCAAACTCCCGCCAATTCAGCAAGAGACTGTTCTCGATGGTCTTCCGGCGATGCTGGAACATGCGGTCCACCATGTTCGAGAATAATCCCTCATCCCTGACCTTGAACGGAGGCTTCCTTGGCCTCAATGACAATATGGACGAGTCAACCTCCGGCGGGGGATAGAAAGCAGAACGGGGCACTCTCTCAATCACCTCGGCCAGGGCCCGATAATACACATGGACCGACAATCGAGAGTAGCCCTCCCCACCCCTCTTCGCGACCATCCTGTCGGCGAACTCCTTCTGGAACATGAGCACGGCCCGGTCGAACTTGTTCTCCAGCAACCTGAACGTGATCGGCGAGGAAATCTGGTAGGGAAGGTTCGAGATGACGACATCGAATTGCGGAAGGTCGACTTTGAGAGCGTCTCCTTCAATGATGCGCACGTCAGGGACTTCCCTCTCCAGAAATCGACAGAATCGCCGATCCTTCTCGATGGCAATCACATTCCGCGATCTCTCGGAGAGGATGCGTGTGAGCACTCCTAGGCCGGGCCCTATCTCCAAGACCCGTTCATTCCGCCGAATCGCCGCGAACTCCACCTGCCTGTGCGCGACCCTTTCATCAACGAGGAAGTGCTGTCCGAACCTCTTGTCAGCCCTCACCCCGAGCGAGCGAAGGACATCGCGCACCTCCGACGCGTTCATCGCCGCACAATCCTATCAGTGGCTTAACTCTTCTCGCCAAGCTTTTATATCCGCCAACGAATCAAGCCGTGTGCCAATCGATTTGGCGAGCCTAGCTCTCGACCAGACGAGCGACGCGGGCCCATTCACATGCGTCGTCATCATTTCAGTGGTTGGGCTGATACTCCTCCTTCTCCTCGCAATGTATGCTTATCAGAAATATGTCGCCAGCAAGAGACCGATACAGCATCTATGCGACTATTGTGGGCACATGGTCAATGTCGTCTCCGACTGCCATCACGCCCCGGTCAAGGAGAAATTCCTCCATGGCATCTGCCGGGACTGCAAGAAGGAGTGTCGCCTGGTCTGTGCAAGATGCAAGAGACCGGTCTAAAGACTCCTCAGTGCGGGAAGGACAGGCTCAAATACGCCGGCGGGAATCGATTGGCTCCAATGGCGGTGCATGACAGACCGTACGGCTCATTCTACATCGGCAGGCTGCCGAAAGGTTGTGCACAGTGCGAGAAAGGCGGCAAGATGGTCCTCTTCACCACTGGACTCTGCCCTTTCAGCTGCTACTACTGCCCAATTTCCTTGGAGAAGAAGGGCAAAGATGTGGTTTTTGCCGACGAAATGCGCGTGAGGCGGGAGGCGGACATACTCGAAGAGGCCGAGGCAATCAGCGCCACCGGGGCGGGAATAACCGGCGGGGATCCTCTTGCCGTTATTGACCGCACATCGAGATACGTGCGCCTGCTGAAGAGAGAGTTCGGCGACAAGTTCCACATCCACCTATACACCATGGGGACGGATCTGAAGAAGATAGCCAGACTCAGCAAGGCTGGCCTGGATGAGATTCGGTTCCACCCGCCATCGCGGCTCTGGAACCGCATGGGAAGAAGCGGGTATCCAGCCGCCACCGCCGCCGGCCGCGACAACGGCATGCATGTCGGCTTGGAGGTCCCGCTCATCCCGGACATGCGCCCCGAGGTCGTCGCGCTGATCGGATGGGCGGAGGTGAACGACCTCGACTTCGTGAACCTTAACGAGATGGAATTCTCCGACACGAATCGAGGACGACTCAGAGCGAAGGGATACAGAGTCGGGCGGGGGAAATCATATGGAGTCGCAGGCAGCGATTGCGCAGCCAGAGACATCCTCTCGCGCAATTAGGACATCACGGTCCATTATTGCACCTCGGCCTACAAGGACGGCTGGCAGCTCAGGGAGCGCATCAAGAGGAGAGCGAGGAATGTCAGTCAGCCATGGGACGTCGTGACGAAGGATGGGACGCTCGTCAAGGGCGTCATCGAATCAGGCGACCTGAAAAAAGTCATGCGCGATTTGCTGCGGACCTACAGCGTCCCTCGAGGGCTAATCTGGCTCAACCGGGAAAGACACCGCCTCGAAATCGCCCCCTGGATCTTGGAAGAGCTCGCGAGCAGTCTAGAAATGGAAGCCCACATCATCGAGGAGTATCCGACTGCCGACCATCTCGAGGTGGAGAGGCAAAGGCTCGCCTAGCCCTCCCAGACCAGCTTGCCTTCTTTGTCGAGAACGAATGTCCTCTTCGCAAGCATCGACCTCCCCTCGACTATCGTGAACCTCCTGTTCCCTGCAACCCTCCACTTGCCGAACTTGCCGGAGAATGCGCTCTGGGACTTGACTCGAGCCACATCTGCGTCATCTACAGCCACGATCGTCAGCGACCTGCATGTGCTGCACGTTTTCCCCTTTGCCGCAACACATAGGAAACAATACCTCTGACTGCATCTCTCGCATCTCGCGACGAACGAGCCACTCGCCTTCTTGCCGCAGGAGGGGCAGTCGACCACATGATCCGGGCAGTAGATGCCGAGGCCGAAATCATCTCTGACCGCATGAAGCTCGCATAGCAACTTGCCGCATTGAGCGCACTTATCTGAAACCCGGAGATCCTCGGCGCATGATTGACAGGACATGCGGTCGCAGACTGCACATTTCCGTTCGCACCTCACGCAAACGACGTGCCCCTCGTCGCACAGCCCGAGTTCGTTCATCTCCGTCCCGCAGGCGTCACACTTTGGCGGCGGTATCTCCAAACTGACCTCGTCGTACTGCAGCTCGAGCTCCCGGCCCTTCTTTCGCCCGGTGAGGTGCACCGCCATCTTCACGGTCGGGACAATGATGGTCCTCACTCCGACCAGATTCACTTTGGCGTCTAGGCTGTACTTCAGCCGCGCCTCCTCGAGCCTCTTCTCTTCCTCCGCGGCGTACGCCTCGATCGCCGCCTTGGCCCGTTCGGGGTACTTCGACTCCTGCGCCTCGCGCGCGAGGCCGGCGAAGTAGTCCTTGATCCTCTGCTCCTCCTCGGCCAATCTCCCTCTCGCGCTTTCCCGGCAGTCCGCCACGGCCTTGGCGATTCTTTTCTCGATGCTCTCGCACGCTGCAATGTACAATGATCGAATGTCTCGTTCTCCCTCCGGAAACTCCTCAGGAAGAGCCAACGCCTCCTCGAAGAACAAATCGCTGACCTGATGCTCGCGGAGACTTACGGAGTTCAACAGCACGGTCTCCAGAAGTTCAGTTTTCTCGTCGGTGATCATCGTAGCCCTGAACGTGAACAGCGTGTAAGGAACGAGATCCCTCTTGCTTGTCGAGACCTCGGGGGTCGCATTCCTGAATGACAGGTTTGCGGCAAGCACATCCTTCTCCGACGAGCCCTCTCCGGCCTTCACTCTCGCGACACAATGATGGCCCCTGCTGCTCGCGTCCTCGATTATCTTGTCGAGCAGGAGGCTCCCCGGGGTCAGCAGCTCGACGCCGTCGTACCTCTCCGCAAGTGCGGGGTCAAATGTGACTCGCAGGACAGCGGCGTTGAGCGCCGCTCGGCGCTCGGTGGGTATCTCATACCTCACTACCCCGGGTACGTCCTCGAACCTCCCCGCCCCAAGCTTCTCGAAGTAAGTGCCTATGAAGGATCTCAGTTCAGGCTGCCTCAGGTCGACCCCTCCACCGCCAGAGATGAACCCAGGAGGTTCTCCTGATAGGACTTGACCGCGGCGTACCGCCTCTTCGCATCGAGCAGTTCCCCGCCAAACCTCTCCAGCTCCCTCCTTCTCTCGGCCTCGCTCTCCATGGACCAGATTTCCATCAGCACCTCCTCGAAGCTCCTCCTGTCCTCGACGCTGCCGAGGATGAGATCGAGCTCGCCAACGACCAGCTCGAACATGTCGATCTTCTTGTCGAGAAGCTCGAGGATGTACTCGTCGATCGTCTTGTCGGTCCAGAAGCTGACTATCTGACACTCCTTCTCCTGGCCGACGCGGTGTATCCTGCCTATCCTCTGCTCGAGCCTCAGCGGGTTCCATGGCAGGTCGTAGTTGACCAGCTTGTTCGCGAACTGCAGGTTGCGCCCCTCGCCGCCAGCCTCGGTGCTGAGGAACACCTTCGCCGCTCCCTTGAACTTCCTGACGCTCTCCTCCTTCGTCCACGCGTCCATGCCGCCGTGGAAGATCGAATGCGTGAAGCCCTCCTGAGTGAGCAGCCCATCCAGGTAGCTGAGCGTCGGCAGGTACTGCGTGAAGACGAGCACCTTGTCGTCGAACTTGCCGAGGAACTCGACGAGCTTCAGGCCTTTCTCGTGGCGGTCCACAGAAACCGCCATATCGCGCAGTCTCGACAACTGCTCCCTCTCCTCGAAGGCGAACTGCTCGCTCTCGCTCAACCTCCTCAGCGTCGCCGCCGCGGCGAAACTGCTGCTGCCCACCTCCTTCTGGAGAATCATCAGCGCGAGGCGATTGATCGATGTCTCCTTCCTGTCCAAGCGAGGATATCTGGAGCGAATGAATGAGGTCACCTCGTCGTAAAGTCTGCGCTCGCCGGGCGAGAATGTTATGCGGGCGAGGTGCGCCCTCCTTGGCGGGAGCGTCAGGACGTTCCCCCGCCTGTTCCTGATCATCACCTCGAACAGCAGGCCCCTGAGGTCGCCCACGTCCTTGGGCATGCGCTTGTCCCCCGCCGCCAGGAACCTCTTCTTGAACTGCCCCCACGTCCCCATCTGCCCCGGCTTGAGCAGGGTGACCAGGTTGAACAGCTCCTCCAGGTCGTTCTGCACCGGCGTGGCGGTCAGGAGGAGGAGGTACTTCTTGCGGATGCCGTTGACGAACTTCCAGTTGAGCGTGAGGCGGTTCTTCAGCTTGTGCGCCTCGTCGATGATGACGAGGTCGAACGTGATGCCCTCGATGTTCGCGGAATGGCGGGGCCTCTTCGCAGTGTCGAGCGAGCATATCAAACGATCGTGCCTCGCCCAGTCCTCCACCTCGTCGGTCACCTCGAAGGGGATCCCGAACTTCTCCTGCATCTCGTCCCGCCACTGCTCAGTCAATGAAGCTGGCACGAGGACGAGCACCTTCCTCACGAGACCCCTGATCATCAGCTCCTTCGCGATCAGCCCGGCCTCAATCGTCTTCCCGAGGCCGACCTCGTCCGCGAGTATTGCCCTGCCCCTCAGCTCCCTGAGCACCTTGAGCGCCGTCTTGATCTGGAAGTCGTACTTGCGCAGGCCCCTGACGAGAGGCAGACACAGGAGCTCCTCGAATCCGGATTTCAGGCTGAGAGTCTGAGCGTCCAGATTGAGCAACCATGACTTCGAGTCCTCCACAATCCCGTCCTGCACCTCGTTGAGAATCGCGAAGTCTTCTGGAGAGAAACGGAGTTCCGGTACATGTCTGGGCACATACGCCTCAGTCATCCTTTGCGGGACTGATGCTTCGGAGACCTGATCAGAGGATTCCACATTTGCTGGAGATGAACGTGCCCCATCCAGTGTGCCACGTCTCAGATTCTGCACTCTCCTCGAAGTGGGTGGCTTTAGGCCAGATGCTGAGATAATGGTTTTGGCGGGGTGCGCGTCCGCAGCGCAGCGGCCATCACGCAACGCTGACGCTCTCAATCGCGTGATGCCTTGCGATCAGGTCCCTGGCCATCCGGAGGTTCTTGCCCTCCTTCCCTATCGCGCGGCCCTTCTTGGTCGACTCGACCGTCACGGTCGCGTGCGTGACCCCGTCCCTGTCCTCAATCTCCACCTTCTTGACGTCGTACGCGTGGAAGACGTTCGCCACGAACTCCTCTGGTTTCTCCGAGAACTCGATGACCTGGATGTCCCTTTTTAAAAGAAGCCTAACGCGCGCGACAGTCTCCCCTTTCCTGCCTATTGCCTTGCTCGCCTCACCCTTGCCGACGACAAAGATGATCTTGTCCCCGGTGTCGACGCAGTCCATCACCGTGCACAAGGTGACATTCTGGAAGATCGTGACGTACCCTAACGTGTCCTCGTTGAAGGTCACCTGGCCCATGCTGACACCTACAGGGACATTATCGTCGACTCGCCGGGGCTCAGCACGGCGAGCACGGCGACCGAATACGGCTTGCCGCACGCCGCCCCCAGGTCGAGGCTGGTCCCCTTGTATCTGTGTATCTTCACCGCGACATCTTTCAGCCAGGCGAATTCCGGGCAGTTGGAGGCGATTACCAACATCTTCGCCGTCTTCTTCCTGACGGCTTTCTCGGACCTCCTCGTGCCTATGACCACGTCGCCGGTATCGACCGCCTGTTTGATGACCATGCTCTCGTCCATGCTCAGCTCCCCTTCTCTCCCTGAGGCCTGTAGACCAGGTTGACAGCGCCAGTCCCCAGCGTCACCGGCTGACCGACAATCACGTTCTCGGCGACGCCGTCCAAGGCGTCTACCTCGCCGATTATCGCAGCCATGAGCAGGTGGTGCGCCGTGATCTCGAATGCCGCGCGCGCGAGGACGCTGCTCTTCCTGCCGGATATGCCGTGCCGCCCTATCGCCTTCACGTCCCCGTCGTTCGTCATCATGTCCGCGACGAGCATGATGTGGCGGATGTCCACCGTCAAGCCCTGCTCGCGCAGGGTCTCCGACGCCTCCTTGATAATCGAGTTCCTCGCGGCCTCGACGCCGAGCACCTCGTAGATCTCCTGGATGCTGTTCGTCATCGTCTGCGTCGGGTCGATCTCGGGGTGCTCCAGTATCTCCGCCAGGTTGCTGCCCTCGGTGAATATGACCCACTGGTCGCCCCTCTCCTGCACGACCGCGCGGCTTATGCCGTCTATGCCTTTGATCTTCAGCTGCCTGACCTGCTCGACGAGCTTGTGGAGTTTCTTGAAAGAGGGCTCGCCGGTCTCGATGACCAGGGGCGATGTCTCCTTCTCCGGGCCGCCCTCGGTCTTCTTCGGTGCCGCCATCTGCTGGACCTTCTTCAGCTTCTCCTCCAGGTCCTTCTGCTGCACGCCCCTGACCTTCATCCTGTGATCGTCCGGCTTCACGACGACCTGCATGTTGACCATGTCCACCTCGATGTCCGCGACATCCTCCAAGTGCGTCGTCTCTATCTCCCGGGCTATCGTTATCGCCCTGGTCCGCCCCTGGGCATGCGCCGCCTCCTTCTCCCCCGCCGCGCGCCTCAGGTACAGCTCCATTATCGGCGTGCTGGGAACCCTCCTCGCGTCGACTATCTCGATGAGACGCGGGAGCCCGAGGGTGACGTTCATCTCGGCCACGCCCGCGTAGTGGAAAGTCCTCATGGTCATCTGAGTGCCCGGCTCGCCTATCGACTGCGCCGAGAGTATTCCGGCCGATTCGTTCGGGTCGACCATGTGTGTCTCGTAGCGGTCCGCGATCCTGCTGATGATATCCTTGAGGTTCTTCTTCGAGACCTTAAGGTCGCCCAGCTTTTTCGCGAGCTCCCTGACCACCTTCATCGGGATGATCCTGCCGACCTCGTGCATCGCCTCTAGTATCGCCTGCTCCAGGGCAGTCGGCTTGGCTATCTTCTCGGGTATGGTCGGTGTCTCCTCCTCGGCTTCCTCCTTGGCGGGAGCCTCTGGCGCGCCGGCCCTTGGCCTTTTCGCCGCCCTGGCGGATTTCTTGGCCGGCTCCGGCTTCCCGGGGCTGATCCTCTTGACTAGCCTGTCCGCCTCCTTCGCGGAGACGAACTTCTTGAGCCTGTCAACCTTGACCTTCTCGAGGGTCTCGAGGGTGAAGCCCGCATCGGCCAGCAGCTCCGCGCTCTTCTTCGTGATCCCCCTCTTCCTGAGCGCGTCTATTGTCGCCTGTCGGGCCATGCTCACTCCTCCCCTGCCGGTTCCTCTTCTTCCTCAGCCTCTTCCTCTTCCATCTCGACGACCATGTCCTTCTCGGTGAGGCCGTAGGACGTCATCTCCTTGAAGGTCATCCTCTCCTTCCACGACGGCTCCTCTCCGAGCACGTCCTGGAGGACGTCATCGATGTCGACCGCGTCTCCCTGGATGCTCCTCGACGGGTCGACCCCGTCCTCCCCGAACTTGAACTGTATGACGGTGTCGGCGGTGTTCCTGACGGTGTGGTCCTCCTTGACCTTGAGATCCTCGAGCGCGTTGATTAGCCTGCGCTGCATGTAGCCGGACCTGCTCGTCCTCACCGCCGTGTCGACCAGGCCTTCCCTGCCTCCCATCGAGTGGAAGAAATACTCCGTCGGATACAGGCCGGATTTGTACGACGACTTCACGAAACCCTTCGCCTCTGCGCCGAGGTCTCCCTTGCGGAAGTGCGGAAGCGTCCTGTTCCAGTACCCTCTGGAGAGACGCTCGCCTCTGACCGCCTGCTGGCCGATACAGCCCGCCATCTGCGACAGGTTGAGCATCGAGCCTCTCGCCCCGCTGCGCGCCATGATGACCGCGCTGTTGCTCATCCCGAGGTGCTTGCCTGCTATCTCACCGGACTGCTCTCTGGCCCTGCTCAGCACCTTCATCGCCTCGACTTCGAGGGTCTCCTCCAGCGACCTGCCCGGCATCTGCTCGAGCTCGCCAGCCTTGTACGCCTCGACGAGCTGCTTGACTTTCTCGGCGGCGACCTTCAGCTGATCCACGATCTGCTTCTTCGCCTCCTCCGGGATGTCCTCGTCGTCGATGCCCGTCGTGAATCCCTTGACCATGATCGCGCCAATCAGCAGCCTCGTGACCTTGTCTATGAACTTCTTCGCCATCTCCGGGCCGTAGTCCCTCGCGAGCTTGTCGACAATCTTGCCCTTGAACGCGCCGACGGCGTTCTCGTCTATCGTGCCCGTTATCAGCTGCCCGTTGCGAATGATGACCAAAGAATCCTCTTCCCTCAGTTCCTTCGGGTTCGTGACCCCTTTGCTCGCTATCGAGGACTTGAAGGACAGGTTGAGATCCTTCGGAAGGATTAGGCTGAATATCTGCTTGCCCGTCCAGAACTCCAGCGCCCCTTCCTTGATCTTGGGCTTCGGCAGGTCGCTCATGCCGAGGCGGCTCAGGATGAACGTGGTCTCGACCTTGTTGAACCTGGCGTCCTTGTGAGTCATGAGGAATGCCGCCGTGATGTGGTCGTGTATGCCGCCTATGACCGGGCCTCCGAACCTGGGCGACAGTATGTGCTCCTGCACCCTCATCAGTATCTTCGCCTCGGCCCTGGCCTCCTCGCTTTGCAGCACGTGGAGGTTCATCTCGTCTCCGTCGAAGTCCGCGTTGTACGGCGGGCAAACCGCGAGGTTGAACCTGAAGGTCTTGTTCGGCATCACGCGGACCTCGTGCGCCATCATCGACATCCTGTGCAGCGAGGGCTGCCTGTTGAACAGCACGACGTCGCCATCGACCAGCTGTCTCTCGACAATGAAGCCGATCTCGACGGTCTCCGCGACGGCGTCCGCGTTCTTGTCCGTGACGCGGATCCTGCGACCGTCCGCCCTGATGACGTAGTTGACTCCGGCGATGTAATCGCCGGTCTTGCTTGCTGCGATCGGCCCGCGCTTGATCCATTCCTTGACCATGTCGATGTTGTAGTTCTGGACGTGAATGGGCACCGTCAGTTCCCTGGCCGCCTCGACGGGCACACCGACCTCGTTAATCGACAGCAGCGGGTCCGGCGAGATCACCGTTCGCGCGGAGAAGTTGACCCTCTTTCCGCTCAGGTTGGACCGGAACCTGCCTTCCTTGCCCTTCAGCCTCTGCACTAGTGTCTTGAGGGGCCTCCCGGACCTGTGCCTTGCGGGAGGAATGCCCGACGTCTGGTTGTCGAAGTAGGTGGTGACGTGATACTGGAGCAACTCCCAGAGGTCCTCGACGATTAGCTGCGGCGCGCCGGCGTCCCTGTTCTCCCTGAGCCTCTGGTTTATCCTTAGGACGTCGACCAGCTTGTGCGTAAGGTCATCTTCGGACCTATCGCCGCTCTCGAGAGTAATCGAAGGCCGCACCGTCACCGGCGGGACCAGCAATGCTGTGAGGATCATCCACTCAGGCCTGGCCACATCGGGCTCGATGCCGAGGACCCTGAGGTCGTCGTTCGGGACCTTCTCGAGCCTCTCCCTGACCTCCTTGGGCGTGAGCTTGTGGCCCTCCTCGCGGAACGTCGTCGGCTTGTCCAGCGTGATCTTCTTCTGCTCCTCGCCGCACCACGGGCAGCGCTGGCGCTTCGTCGCCTCCTTCGCGCTTTCCCTCGTGACGAACTGGACCTCGGTCGCATCCCCGCCGAGCTCCTCGACGTTCTCCATCTCCTTCATGTAGTCCGCGGCCTGCTCCCTCGTGAGGAGGAGCCGCCCGCACTTCCTGCACGTCGCTTGGAGGAGCTTCTTGAGCTCCTTCACGTAGCCGACATGGATCACCGGCATGGCGAGGTCTATGTGCCCAAAGTGCCCCGGGCACTCATCCACCTTCCCGCCGCAAGTCTTGCATCTCAGCCCCGGCTCGATCACGCCCAGGTGAGAGTCCATCAGGCCCAGGTCGTACGGGAAGCCGTCCTCGTCGTATGTGTCAGCGGTGATGACCTTCGTCTGGCTCATCTTCCTGATCTCGTCGGGAGAGAGGAGCGCGAACTTGATCGCCCTGATCCTCTTCGTGACGCCCCGCATAGACATCATTTCAAGTCCTCCAGTTGAAGGCGCATCGCAATTCCGAGCGAGAGCAGCTCGTCGAGCAGAAGTTTGAACGCGTAGCTCGTCTGCACAGGGTAGATGCGGGAGTTGTTGTCGCAGACGGGGCACCTGAGGTTCCCCTTCCTGTCCTTGATGGCGAAGTGACCGCACTCCGCCTCCCCGCAGACGTACTGTATCGTGCCGTCCGACTCGTCGAGCAAGCGGTCCTTGATGACCATCGCGGCGCCGTGGCCTATGAGACAGTCCCGCTCCATTTCGCCGAACCTCAAGCCGCCCTGGCGGGAGCGGCCTTCCGTCGGCTGCCGGGTGAGTATCTGCACGGGCCCTCGCGACCTCACGTGCAGCTTGCCGCTGACCATGTGGTGCAGCTTCTGGTAGTAGATGACACCGATGAAAATCTCGGCGGGGATGATCCTGCCCGTCATGCCGTCGTACATGACCTCCTTGCAGTTGCTCTTGAAGCCGTAGTCCTCGAGTTCCTTGCGCAGGGCCTCCTCTCTCTCGCCGCTGAAAGGCGTGCCGTCGACGAACCTCCCCTCCATGGCACCGACCTTCCCGCCAATCATCTCGAGGACGTGCGCGATTGTCATCCTCGAAGGGATGGCATGCGGGTTGATGATGAGGTCCGGCACGATCCCATGCTCTGTGAACGGCATGTCCTCCTGCTGGGCAATCAGCCCAATCACACCCTTTTGCCCATGACGGGAGGCGAACTTGTCGCCGAGCTCCGGCACCCTGAGGTCCCTGACCTTGACCTTGGCGAGCTTGCTACCGTTCTCGGACTCGGTGAGCATGACACTGTCGACCCAGCCGCTCTCCCCGTGCCTGACTGTTACGGACGTCTCGCGCCTCTTCTGCGGCGTGAGGAAGTCAGTCTCCTCCTCAAGGAAACGCGGCGGCGACGTCTTCCCTATGAGAACCTCTCCACCGTTGACCTGAACCTCTGGCGATATCAGACCGTCGTCCGGA
This sequence comes from Thermoplasmata archaeon, assembly GCA_041489255.1. Classification (GTDB taxonomy): domain Archaea; phylum Thermoplasmatota; class Thermoplasmata; order RBG-16-68-12; family JAFNFQ01; genus JAFNFQ01. Next base: position 56,788 of record JBGPQV010000001.1, read on the forward strand.
GTGAGGCTCGCGTAGCTGAGGTCTGCGCGCGCTCCGCGAACATCGGGGGACGGGATCTCGAAGTGGTCCTCCTGCCCGCCGGGGTACCTGCGCTCCTCGGATCTGTACGTCCTCATGAAGGACGAGCGACCGAGACCCCTGTCAATTGACGCCTTGTTCATCACGATGGCGTATTCCATGTTGTACCCGTGGTAGGACATGACCGCCACGACGAAATTCTCGCCTGCCGGTCTCTCGTTGAAACTGACGAACTTCATCGCCTCGGTCTGGACCATAGGGACCTGCGGGTTGTGCAGCAGATGGCTTCTCGTGTCCGGCCTTATCCGGTAGTTGCTGGAGCCGAATCCGAGCGACTGCTTCGCCATGCCCGCGCCCATCGTGACCCTGGGTGACGAGTTGTGCTCCGGGTAAGGAACGAGGCCAGAGGCGACGCCGAGTATGACCAGCGGATCGATCTCGGCATGGGTGTTGTCCAGGGTGAGAGATGGCTTGACTCGGAACGACTTGCCGCACAGGCGGCACTCCAGTTCCACGTCGCCGTCCTCGCCCATGTTCGCCCACCTTACGTCGTTGCGCGATATCGGGCGGCGGCACTCCTTGCACTTCAGCGGGACCTCGTATGGATATATCGACACGAACGAGTCCTCTTCCTCCTCCGCGTCGATCCATTCAACCAGGCCGTTCCTGACCAGGTCGCTCCACTTCAGGCGTCCGGACTCCAGGTCCGTCAACTGCTTCGCCGTTATCAGCGGCTTGCCGTCCCTGACGACCATGAGGGGCCGCCTTATCCTCCCCTCGTCGCAGTTGATCGTGACGTCGTTCATCATCTCGTCGTAGTGGATGTTCACCTCGTGGCTCAGCAGCCCGCTGCGCCTCCTTTCCCTGATTTCGGACACCAGCGTCGCGGGATCATCGTGCAGTCCGACCAGGTCTCCGTTCACGTAGACCCTGGTCAGGTTCGTCTGCTGGCTCTTGACCTGCTTCGTGCCCAGGTCCGCCAGAAGCAGCTTGACCTCGTCCTCCGAGAAACCTTCCGAGACATCGATCACGAGGGCGCAGTTCTTCACCAGCCCGCAGTTCTGCCCTTCGGGGGTCTCGTTGGGGCACAGCCGCCCCCATTGCGTCGGATGCAAGTCCCTGGCCTCGAAGTGTGGCTGGCTGCGCGTGAGCGGGGATGTGATCCGCCTCAGGTGACTGAGCGCGCTGATGTTGTTCGTCCTGTCTAAGAGCTGCGAGACTCCTGCCCTCCCGCCAACCCAATTGCCCGTGGCCAGGGCGTGAAGCAGCCTCTGGCTCAGCAGGTCCGGCCTGATCGCCGACGCGATCTTGATGTCCTTGCGGCGGGCATAGCTCCTCTCGAGCTGGTACTTGAGGTCCTTCACCAGGTTGGCGAACGCCACTCTGAACAGGTCCTCCATCAGGTCCCCCGCCAGCTTCAGTCTCTTGTTGGCGTAGTGGTCCTTGTCGTCCTCGCGCCTCTTGCCCAGGTAGAACTCCAGGACGGACCTGGCGGTTCTGCCTAGGAAGATCGCCTTCTTGATCCTGTCCTCCCTCGTGTCCCCGAGGTGGGGCAGCAAGCTCCTGTCGAGGATCGACTCGACCTTCTTTATCCTGTACTCCTTCGCTTGACCCGTGGCAAACTTCTTCTCGAGGAAGCCGAGAGCGTCCTCCCTGGTGAAGATGCCGTTCGGCGGGTACTGTTTCTTGCTCTGGCACTCCTCTATGTTCGCGTAGAGGATGCTCGCCATCTCGGGAGTCGAGACGATAGCGTTGTAGATATCCTCGTCCTTTTCCATGCTCAGGGCCTTCATCAGGATAATCAGCGGAATCTGGCCGGACGCGGTCGGGACAGTCACTATGAGCATCCCGTCCTTCTTCATCTCGACGAGGGTGAGCGCACGGTAGCCCTCGCGCTGTGAGAACACCTTGGCCACTGGTATCTTGCGGCCGTACCTCTCGTTGTACTCAACGAGCACCCTGTTAGGTGCGAGGTCCTCCAGTGAAATTAGAACCCTCTCTGTGCCGCCAATGATGAAGTACCCGCCAGGGTCTGCGTGGTCTTCTCCCATCTTGACGAGCCTGTCGCGGAACTCCTGATCGGTGATTTCTCCATCTACCTCCAGGTTCTCCCTGTAGAGCGAGCACTTCTTGCTCTTTGTCATGATCGGCAGGTTGCCTATGTGCACCCTCTCCGGCTCCCTCTCGATCCCGTTCTCGATGACGGTGAAGTCGAGGTAGACAGGCGCCTGGTAGCTGAGGTTCCTCAGGCGCGCCTCCATCGGCGTGAGCGGATGCGTCGCCCCGTTCGCCTCCTTGACGATCGGCAGCGACACCGAGATGGTCGGCTTCGCCTCCATGTCGATCTTGCCCTTGTCGTCCCTCTTCCGCCCTATCCTGATCTCAATCGTGTCCCCCTCGGTGCGGTCCTCGTCCAGCTTGAACACGCCGCGCCTGTCGTCCTCCGGGGACGACCTCATGTTGTCCACTATGCGCTGCATCCTGCTGTTAGGGTTGTCGAGCGTCGGCAGGAAATCGTTGATGCTAGCTATGTGGTGGTTGACGATGCTCCTCTCGCGGAAAAACGCCTCGATAAGTTCTCTCATGACTCACCTCCCCACGACGAGCCTGTACGCCTCCGACACACCAGCGGTCTCGCTGATCCTCGTGACCTTGATTATCGTGCCTTCGGGAATCGGCGCCTTCCTTGCCTTCTCCAGAACCTGTACGGCGGGGTCGATTCCCCTGATCTTCGGCAACTGGTCCTTGGTCACCCTGAGGGCCTTGAGGACTTCCTCGGATTCCTTGTCGGTCAAGACACGATGCTCTGGGACTAGCTTATGCTCTAGCACGTTGAACTTCAACGTGGACTCCTCCATTGTCGGCGGGGGCGGGGTGCATTCTGCCTCGACGCTGAAACGGGCCCGCGGGGATTTTCGAAGCCCCACTTGTTTCTGGCAGGCAGGGCATTTTCGAACCCCGGACCACCCGGTTTCTTCACCAACGCAACCCTTTCGAGTTCCATCAGTTAAAAGCCGGATGCTCTATCTAGGGACGGTCTCTGAGACATCCAACCTAGCTGAGCTACGGGCCCCCGGTATCAGCGCTGGACACATGCGAACCCGTTCGAATCATTGACTCCTTAATAAGTTTTGCGGTTAGCCCCGTCCTGCAGGCCCTCATGGAGACGCACCAATTCTGGGCGCTTAGACAATCCGCGCCTTCTCCGCGGCGATATCCGGGTCCCGCACCTCACGCAACGAAGGCAGACACAAGCGAACGAGGCTCGCGATTCCTTTCTCGAAGAGTTTAAGAGAGGATGTGTCTTCGCAGTTCTCGTGATTTCGCAGGAGAAGCGCTGCATCTCATGCGGCATAGTCCTCCACGGCCCCGGCACGACCTCGTTCCTGTGCCCGTCATGCGGGAAGAACGAAATCGGACGGTGCGCGCAGTGCAGGGACCAGAGCGTCATTTACGTGTGTCCTGTTTGCGGGTTCGAGGGGCCGTAGAACGTCATGGGCAAAGTTGCGGCGACCTACAGGATTCTTCCCGAGGGAACCGAGGTCGACCTGAAGAGTCTGGAGGACTCCGTGAAGAGGGTGCTGGGCTCCAAGCTCATCAAGATCGAGACCCAGCCGGTCGCATTCGGGCTCAAGGCGCTCATTGCCACCGCAATCTTCAACGACGCATCCGGCGAAGGTGAGGCCGTCGAGTCGAGTTTAAGCTCGCTCCCCGGAGTAAGCAGCGTTGAGATCATGGAAATGGGCCTCATCTAGATGCTTCGGCTCCCGAGACTCGGAAAGGATTTCCGCATCTGATTCCCAGCATGACAGCGCTACAATGTGTATCTTGCTCCAAGATACGTCTTCTGAGAGGACGGAAATAGAGCCCACCCCCGTGATATGACGGGGATGTGTTAATGAAACTAGATCGGCATGGAAGAGCGTCGTTCGCCGTTTTGGCGCTCGCAATCCTGCTCCTTGCGAACCTGAGCGTCGTCTACATGCTCCAGGTGCAGCGGGAAGAAATGGACCTCGCGAATCAGGCGAATGAAGTGCGCATGATGAGAGAGTTCGGTGCATTGGTCCACAGAGAGGTGGAGGTCGCCGCCCACTACATCGCGATGGCCACGATAAGGAACGCCACGCAAGACCTCAACAACCAAAGCAGGATCAATGAGCTGTTCTCCGATTCATTCGCTAGCTTCGTCGAGGAATCGTTCCCGCGCGAGGCAAGGGGATTCACGGTCGCCGTAGACGACTACGGGATCATCGTCGTGACCGAGGCAAAGAGCGTGACGGACGTCGTGAGGACGGGGACTCTGGCAGAAAACAGCGAGGGGGAAGATTCTCCCGAAGCGATAGAGACGGGTGTGCCCGGCGGTCTGGAGGAAGCCCAGCGGATTTCCTACTATCATCTGATTGGGCACCTGAACTACACAATCTCGGACGGCACAACGACTCTCCGCACGAGCGAGGATGTTGCCTCGGAGATCGACTCGCCTTTCCCATTCGTCAACAGACAACTCCAGCGATTCTCCATTACATCGCAGGGCCCGATGTCGCACTCGGCGCAGGCACTCAGGTACATGCTCACGACCGTTGCGCAGCAGAGGGTCCTGCTCGGCTACGCTGGCGGCGACTACGGCAGCCCTGGTACCGGGATCACCAACATACTCACCCCGCAGGACGTCGAGATGGCGGTGAATCTCGTGCTTGTCTTGGAGCAGATCAGGCTCTTCAGATCGGTTGACAGGGATGCTGTCGACAAGTTTGACGAGGCCTACTTCATGGACTACGCTGGCGGCGTCTCATCTCCGACACTGACCCCGTCCGCAGACAACAGGACACTCCTGAGGCTTCTCGACACTTACTCGGGAAATGGGACGTTGGACCCGGCTGACCTATTTGCGCTGTTCACCGCGTTGGACCGGGAAGATATCCAGATGAACCGCGTACTCGCTCAAGCCCTCTATGCCATGATTGACCAGTTTTCCCTCAAGTACCTAGACTACCTAGACTTCCTGCCTTTAGAGTTCATCGCCAACCTTGGCCTGAGCGTCCTCGAGCTCTTGACCGGTGCGCTCGACCAATTCATCGGCTGGCTGACGAATCATCAAAAAGAGGCGGACATGGTCCGCGAGTTCGTGAGTAATCTGTTTGGCGACCTTGGCGTCTCGACGTCCATTCTGGGTCCCGCGAGTCTGTCGCTCCCCGCTCAGACTTTCACCGTGACTGACGAAGGCGGGCAAGAATACAACATCTCGCTGCCAGCCCAGCTCTACTCTGTCCCGTTCAAGACAAGATACCTTCTCGAAGGGAACAACGCCATTTGGAGCGAATACTTCAATGAGATCTACAAGGACGACCTCAAGGCAGTCCACGCCGGTGTCAGGGACCTCGCAAGGGACATCGCCAACAGCCTCGCCAGCAAGCTCGACATGATCGGCCTGTTCAATCCAGTTCGGATCAACGGGGCCATTGATCCCCGAGATGATGTAGGGATGCTTGAGTACCTTTACGGCGCAATCAAGGCTTCCGTCTATGAGGCCATGGAGGGGCTCCGAGGGAATCCGAAGTTCTACCAAGGGCTTGTCGCGAACTTGTGGGGACATGAGAAGGAGATGATTAGAGGACTCATGGACTATATTGAACTGGAATACGATGCTCTCGCGGACCAAGCATCGAACGTCGAATTCGCCCGCGGGTCGCTCGTCAACTCGATGATCGGCGTGGCTACATTCGACGGAGTCTATCGCCTCCTCGATGACACTGCGAGGGCACAGCTGGCACAGCACATTACCCAGGCTATTGATGAGAACGGTTGGGCGCAGGCCGCATATGAGAAAGCGAAGAGCAATGATGTGCAGAGGTTCGAGTCGCTCTACGACAAGGCGATAAACCTCGACACGCCGCCGGCGAATGGCGGGTTGTACCAGCGGACGATGGAGATGATATCAGGTGCCACCGGCATCCTCACAGAGGCCGGCGATTTCGTGAATGTGTTCCTGGAGGGGTTGACGAGAAACGAACACATCTCGAACGATAAGATATTGATACCTGCGTACACGCAACCTTTCGAGTTCCGCAATCCGGGACTGTTCGCGAACCGCTCCCAAGCGGGTTTGAAGGAGGAAGCCCTCGTCGCCGACCAGAGCCCCGACCTGCTGCCCATAACACGACTCACGAGAGTTGGCGGTGAATTGCAGGGGGAACCGAATCAAGGCGAGCTTTGGGTGGACATAGTCGACCCCATGGATGTCCCGTTGTCAAAAGATTCGCCGAATGTGCATTACACCCAGGTCGACCGAATCTCCGACCGACCGTTCCAGACCCAGTGGACGATCACGATCAAGGGGTCAGTCGGGATGACCGTATCGACCGAGCGCGCGGTCTATCTCGACCCCGAAGGCCTTGTCCCGGTCGTCGATCAGCTGGCAGTCCCTCTGAACCTGACATTGATTGTGACGACCTTCAGTGGCTGGCCTCTCGACGGCGTGGCCTATGCCAGTTCGAACACGCTCGGCAGTGACCTCTGGGCCAAGATTCAGAGCTTCTTTGAGGGGGTTTGGGACGCTGTCAGTTCCTCTGTTGGGTGGCTACTCGACGGCGCAAAATCCCTGCTGGATCAGCTTTCTTCGATAATCGACTACCTGCTCGCCCAAGCCTCGAAAGTCCTCAAAATGGTTTACGACGTCATCGACAAGGTTTTCGACTTACTACAGAAGGCGCTGCAAGGCGTCATTTCTCATCTTATGGAGGCGCTGGACTACGTCCTGAAATCGCTGCCCAGTTTCGAGTTCAAACTCTCTGGGTTCGGCCTCACTCTTCGCATCGCCGTTAACTGCGATGAAGCGAACAGGCTGCTGGTCGAAGCTACCCTCGGTTCGTTCAACATCACCGCAAGGTTCGTCAATCTCGAAAAAGCGGGGATAACCCCGCGCCAGAAGTGGGCATCGTGGGACATCCTCGCTGACGTCGAGGGTGCGGTAGGCCCGTTCACCCTGAAAGCCAGAATCGACCCGCTGATGATCGTCAGCGACCGCCTTGTGAGGGCGAGAGCCCGGTGGGGAGAGACATTCGAACTGGACCTCGTCATGCCGGAGGTGGAAACCTATCACGCGTATGGCTTCAGTGTGGCGATACCGATCCCGGTGCCGCCGATCGGGGAAGTGGAAATCGAGCTGGGTTTCCGCGTCAGGGCATCTGAACAATTCGAAGCGATTGACATCCCTGGCATTATGGCACACAGCATCCAAGAAGGGATAGAGCAGTGCGGTGGTATTCCGACATCCCTCGATCTGCTGGGGGAATGCATCGAACAAGTCGTGAGGCATTTCGTGGATGACCTGTTGGCGGCTGTCGAAGATAGATTGACTAAGATAATCGATGTGACTCTCTATGTTCAGGGGGCCTTGATGTTTGAGGGAGTGGCGGGGGTGGGGGCTAGATTATCGCTCACCGTCGAGGGGGAAGGATTGTTGGAGCTTTTCGCGTTCATCGCGGACAACATCAGAGGGCTCCTCGATTGCATCTTCGATGGTGTGTGCCTGATACACATGGAGAACGCCCCCAAGAAAATCGGGGAGCATATCTTCATCACCTTGGGGATTTTCATGAATGTCCAGGCGCCGACATTCATCCCGCTTGCCTTACCCGTCGGCGGGAGCGCGGAAGTCGCTGTCACATTCGGCATAGGGGCCAACTTGGCTCTGCTAGGGAGAATAGTCGGACGCGACTTGGGCGCATGGGAGATTGATTTCGGCATGGTGATTGAGGATCTCCCTGCTTCAATGGCGCCCGAGCTCTTCGGGGCCGGCGTCGAACGGGGCGACCTGTGGATATTCAAGGGGACGGTGACGGCTCCGCGGCCCCCTTGAGCTCGTCATTGACTCTCCTTGGCGGGTAGACTTAAATAACTCGAGATTCGTGCGACGGGTCGTGCCCACGCTGGCCTTGGACTTCCTGAACGACCTCAGCATGTTCGCAGTCGATTGGCTGCCGGTGATAATCGCAGTCGCATTCCTCATGGCTCTGATGATGTGGTTCCTCGCATGGGCATCGAGGTACTTCGAGTACCTGAAGATGCTGGAGAGTCCCGTATTCGACAAGGAGACTCTTGATTTCATTCACAAGGTCCTTCAAGCGATCTGGGTCAGCTGCCTGGCGCTCCTGATTTTTGTCGTCCTCTCATTCCGCGTCGTCGAGATCAAGACCGCCCTCTCCGTCTTCTTCGGTCGGATGCCCGCCCTTTTCTTCGTCATCTTCGTGATTTTCATCGCGGCAATAATAGTCAGGGCCCTCCACAGGTTCGCATCGTACCTCAGGGGCGACTTGAAACTGAAGCCCCGTAGGATCGCGCCGCCAAGGGCTCTCGCATTCACCGAGATGGTCTTGAAATACCTCATCTACACCATCGCCGGCGTGGTTGCCTTTATAGGGGGCATCGGTTCGCTTCCTTCCGAGGACCAGCCGTACAAGGACCTTGTGTTCTCCTACATAAAGGTCCCAGAACCCGCTGTCGTCCTAGGATTCGTCGTCGCGCTCCTCGGGATATTCGTGGCATCTCGCTTCGTGGACTCGCTGTTCGAGGACATGAAGAAGCGCAGCACGAAGTTCACGCCGAGGGTCATAGAGGAGCTGAAGTCCACCGCCAGATACGCCGTCTACATCATCGGCGCGGTAATCATTTTCATCCTGGCGGTGAGTCTGCTCCTGCAGGGCGAGCAGCTGCTCGTTTTCGTCGTGGCGGTGATTTTCATCAGCCTAGTGGCCGCCCTCACCGGATTCGAGGCCATGAAGAACGGTCTGGCGGGAGTGACCCTAATGCTCGCAAACCCCTTCGACGCGGGTGATCGCATCAGGATGGGGAACGGCGAGGAGTCCAAGGTCGAGTCCATGGGGCTGATGATGACTCAGATCAGGACGCTTGGCGGCGAGTTGATCAGCATCCCGAACACCGAGATGCTGAAGAAGGAAATCCTCAACCTCACGAGGTCCGCGAGCGGGGTCATTATCATCAAAGTGTCGATGGATTTCTCGGCACCCTACCACAAGGTCCAAGCGGCCCTTCTCGATGCGGCTCAGAAGACGGCCGGCGTCGAGCAGAAGCCGATCCCGCAAATCCTGAACAAGGATGTCCGCGGCCATACCATGATCTACCAATTGACGGCCTATACGAAGGACGTGCTGCGGACTGAGGAGATCAAGAGCGAGCTCATCGCGAATATCCAGGAAGTATTCTACCGGGAAGGTATCAACCCCGTCAGCTCAGAATGACAGTTCTCTCACACCCTTCCTGAAGAGTATCACAGGCTTGTCGAGAACCTTGGCAAGTCTCTCCTCCAGAGGTGAGAGCATCAACCTGCGCGTTCCTTTGGGCGTCGGCGAACTCATCATGACCAAGTCGCAGTCGGCGCTCTCTCGTCTCACCTCCGCCTCCAGCTCCTTCGCGACCACGGTCTTCTGTTCGACCCGTATGCCCGCCGCTCGGCACATCTCGGTGAACGGTCGCACGGCCTTGACTGATTGCTCGATCTCCTGCTCCTGACCCGCAACGATCAAGAGTTTGATCTCAGCTCGCGCGTTCTTCGCGACTGTCAGAATTATATCAGAGATTCCTTCGAGAGTGAATGAAGGACCTGCCAACGCCATGACCCTCTCCAGCTTCTCCCCGAAACCAGTCGTCTTGAACACAACGACATCGCAGGGAGCCGTCTCAATCAGGTAGTCGATGTTGCTGCCCAAGATTCGCCCCTGGGTCCCCCGCCCACCCCGCCACCCGAGCACGAGCAGGTTGACATCCTCCTCCGAGAGAGTGTCCACAATTATCTCGTAGACCTTATGACCGATTTTCACCGAGGCCCTCGCATCGACGCCCTCTTTCCCCGCCATTTTCGTGAGCCGTTGCAGTTCCTTGATCCTGTCATTGACGAAGGAGAACTTGATTGCCTTCGGCGGGAGGTTGCGGGGAATCTCGACAACGTTGAGAAGGCTCAATTCACCCCCACGATTCTTGGCGATCTGGGCGCCAAATCTCACGAGGTTGAGGTCAGTGAACTCCTTCAGCGGCAGGAAGACACGGTAGCGCTGCAGGTCTATCTCTTTCCTCTCGGTCGCGAGGATGTCTGAAAGGTCGGCCTTTCTGGCGCCCTCGGCCGTGCCGACGAGCTGCTTTCCACCAGCGAAGAAGTGATAGAACATCCCCGCCGTGATCCACATGATAACCACATACCAGGCAATCCTCCCGGGGGCCAGCATCTCTGACCCGAACGCGGGGAAAGCCCAGAGAGACCCCGCCAACGCAAGGTTGGCGACTATCCCGATGGCGGGAAGAAGGGGGACGAGCGGCACCCTGAAGCCACGCGGCGCTTCCCTGTCCCGGCGATGGATGGCTACCAGAGCCGCATCGACCAGAGCGAAGAGTATCAAATAGAGGATGCTCGCAACCATTGCCATCTGAGGTATGTCCAGCAGTAAAACGAACATGGAAGCGAGGAGGCCGCTTGCCAGCACCGGGGGGTTCGGCATTCTCCCGCCACGCTGCCCTTCACCGAGCCGCTTGAACAGCACTCCGTCCTTTGCCATCACGAAAGACAATCTCGCCGCGGAAGACAGGTTATTGCCCACGGCCGTGACCATTGCCACAACTCCCGCGACCAGCAGCAGAACAGCGCCGCCCGGACCGAGATTCTTGAGCGCAAGAGAGGCGAAGCTGAGCTCTGCACGAGGGCCTGTGAGTGTGCAGGCGGCCAAGCTGCCAGAACAGCCGTATCTCGCCAATGATAGAAGGGAGGCCTCTAACAACACGTAGAGGAGCACGACCAGCCCCACGGAGATGAGAATGCCCCGGGGGATCGTTTTGTGCGGCTGTTTTACCTCCGTCGCAGAGAGAGCGATTATTTCGTAGCCTTCGTAGGCGACGAAAATAAAGGCTATTGCCAGAGGAATCCCAGCCCATCCGCTCGTTCCCAAGAAGTTCATTTCCGCGCCAACGGATGGCACGGATGGCGGGTTGACGAACGCAACAACAAACGCCACAGTCAGGAACGCCAGCACCAGAACCGTCTTGACTATCAGCCCCCATGGCAGGCGTCGTGCCCTGATCCTGCCGCGAATGCCGCTTGAGGATATGAAGGCCAGAATCACCAAGAACGCTCCCACCTTGAGGGCTGCCACGTACGTCGGATCGGAGAGGAACGATGCCATTCTGATTGCTCCCGCCCAATCCAAGAGTGCGGCCACCCCGTACAGCACAAACGCCGACAAGCTCATGGCGGAGAGGGCAAGCGCGGCCGAGTGTCCAGCCCAAGCCGTCCAGCCGGCAAGAAAACCCGAGGGCGGGGGAAGACCTTCCTTGACCCATGTATAGCCACCGCCAGCCCTCGGATACTTGGATGCCAACTCTGCATACGAGACCGCAGTCAGCAGAACCACAAGCCCGGCAGCAGCAAGAGCCAAGAGGGTCGACAGGCCAGCGACTTGGGTCGCGGGGGCGAGTAATACGAATATCCCGGCCCCTACCATGGCACCTACCCCAAGGCCAACGACGTCGGCGAGGCCAAGATCCCTAGAGACCTCTACCCGCACTCCGTCTCTCGGTTCTCCAGCCATATTGCCGCACTGACACTTCACCGCCAATTAAAGGCTTGCGGGTGTCGATGAGGCTGTTGCCAGAGTTGAGAACACCCCGGCAATCTGATGGAGAAAAGACATGGTTTATATGCGGTCGGGGCATCTACCGCATAATAGGTGAATAGATGGCATCCGATGCCATAGTTGAGGTCACCGACGCCAACTTCGACAAGGTCATCAAGGAGAATCCGGTGGTCGTGGTTGACTTCTGGGCGGTGTGGTGCATGCCCTGCAAAGTGATCGCGCCCTACATCGAGGACCTGGCCAAGAGATACGCGGGCAAAGCCGTGTTCGCCAAGCTGGACGCGGACCCGAATCCCGTGAAGATGCGGGAGTACGGGGTCATGGGCGTGCCGACTCTCCTCTTCTTCAAGAACGGCAAGCTCGTGGACAACATAGTCGGAGCGGTCCCGAAGGCGCAGATCGAATCGAAGCTGAAGAAATATCTCTAGTAACCAGCCCGCAAGAGTTATAACCGAGGTTGACAATGAAATCACCCCGGGGAATCAGAACTGGCAGAGAAGGACAAGAGAGTCACCTGTCCCGAATGCGGGGCGTTCGTCAAGTCCATCAACCTGGAGTCTCACCTCAAGGAAGTCCACAAGACGAAGATGAAGAAGCAAGACAAGGCTGGTGCTGCGGGCGAGAAGCCCGGATCCAAGAAACCCAAGGCTTCGGTCGTCGCATTCCCATGGAAGTGGGTCGGCGTGGGGGCCGTCGCCCTCATCATCATACTCTCCGTGATAGTAATCAGGCCATTGCTCCCAGGAGGCGGCTCAACGAACCCCAACGTACCCGAAGAATGCATAGAGGGCAAGACTCTCAAGATTGATTTCGACGTGAGCCTCCATATATTCATCACCGACGACCACCGGAACAACTACACCCAACTCATACCCAACGGCATCGGAACCGACCCGATAGATGGCCAATCGTGCACGAGACGGCTGCATACCGGATATGACTACAATACGAGCTACCAGGCTGCGAGGATCCATGTCCAATCGCCAAACGAGAGGGACTTCACGCTGGGAGACTTCTTCGTCATATGGAACAACCAGACGCTCGGACCGGATAAAGTCCTCAGCTTCTGGCTATCCTCCGGGTGGAGGATAGTTTTCAAAGTCAACGGGGCCGTCCTGGATGACACGGACACCAACCCGGGATACCACTACGAGACCTTCAGACTTATCGCGGATCAAGATATCGTGTTCTATGTCTCCCATCCGTGATTGAAGTGAAGTTTCTCGGTTATCCAGCTTGAGAATCAGTGAAAATAACCAGCTCTGGCCCCTTTAATACACCCCCCGTCCAATAAAGAGTCAAGAGGAGGTGTAAGAACTGGATCCTCTAGAAGCATCGCGAATCGTGACTGATGAGTACTCGGCAAAGATACTCGTCGCCACCTTCAAGAGACCCCGGTCCGCGATCGAACTCAGCAGGGAATACGGGATACCGATCGCCGCCTGTTATAGGCGCATACACGCGCTGGAGAACGCCGGCCTCATCAGGTGTGTCGAGAGGGCCTTGACGCAGAAGGGCAAGAGGATAAGCCTTTACCTGTCGCAGCTGAGGAACGCTTACATCTTCTTCGAGAACGGACGGCTCAGAGTCCGCTTCCAGTTGAGCAACGGATTGATCAGGGATTTCGGAGGCGACTGGAAGGCCGTGGATGTGATGCAGTGATTTCGCGCTTAAACCCCTCCTCCACAACCCATGGGCAGGCCCGAGCAAGGCTCGGCCTGCCTCTTTATTGCCTATGACCCCTCCTCAACCCCATGGGTTCACCTAACCGGTGAACCCAAACTATTTTTTCTAATAGAAGTAACGTATTGGGTGCACCATGGACCGCGAACGGCTCAAGTACCTGATGCGCGAGGTTCTTGGAGTCGACGTCGACGGGGTCGTCGGCCGGATAATGGCTGACCTCTCGATCAAGCAGGCGAAGAGGACGGCCGAGTACACCAAGGAATGGAAGAGATACATGAAGAAGGAGGGTGGCCTCGTGGTGATGCCGAGGAACGTCACCGAGGTCGGCCGCAAGCGGAGACGGGCCTAGCTCGCTACATTTATCTCCCGCCATCCCCTTCCCGCGCACAATGTCGTCGTTCGAAGGCCTAGATGTCATCTCGATCTCGGATTTCTCGAAAGAAGACGTGATGAGGGTCCTGAAGACCGCCAAGGGGATGGTGCCCATGGCGACGGGCAGGAAGCCGGACAGATCCCTCGAGGGGAAGATAATGTCCGCCCTCTTTTTCGAACCCAGCACGCGGACTCGACTTTCCTTCGAGAGCGCGATGAAGAGACTTGGCGGTGGCGTGCTCGGCTTCGCCCAGCCCGAGGGCACCTCGATAATGAAGGGCGAGACTCTGGCGGACACTGTCAGGATGGTCGATGCCTACTCGGACGTGGTAGTCATCCGGCACCCCCATGAAGGGGCGGCGCGGCTCGCGGCAGACTTCGCATCCAAGCCCGTCATCAATGCAGGTGATGGTGCGGGCCAGCATCCCACGCAAACGCTTCTCGACTTATATACGATCTGGGAAGGGCTCGGGAAGCTGGATGGCGTCAACATCGCCCTTGTCGGCGACCTGAAGTATGGAAGGACCGTGCACTCGCTGACCACGGCGCTGTCAATGTTCCGCACCAACCTCAGCTTCGTCGCACCGCCGTCTCTCCAGATGCCGAGGGAACTGATAGACCAGGTCAAGGAGAAGGGGCTACCTCTGAAGATGACCCACGACATCCGCGATGTCATCAACGATGTCGACGTGCTCTACGTCACGAGGATCCAGAAAGAGAGGTTCCCGGATCCGCAGGAGTATGCAAAGGTGGCGGGTACCTACCGAATCGATATACCCCTGTTGCGCGATGTGAAGAAGAACCTCATGATCATGCACCCCCTGCCGCGCGTTGACGAGATTGCAGCAGAAGTGGACGAGACCCCCTACGCGAGATATTTCCAGCAGGCTCTCAACGGTGTGTCGGTCAGGATGGCCCTACTGTCGCTCATACTGGGGGGGACCAAATGAGAGAGCTTCGCGTGCAGCCGATCAAGAACGGTACGGTCATCGACCACATACCTTCGGGCATGGCCCTGAAGGTCCTGAAGATTCTTGGAATAAGCGGCAACGTCGCGTCGACGGTGACCGTCGCCATGCACGTCGCGAGCGCGAAGATGAAGTGGAAAGATATAGTGAAGGTGGAGGATAGGGAACTCAACCCGCGCGAGGTCGACAAAATCTGCCTCATTGCCCCCTCAGCGACTGTCAACGTCATCAGGAACTACAATGTCGCGGAGAAGAGGCGCGTCTCACTGCCGGAAAGGGCCGTGGGAATCCTCAAGTGCGGCAATCCCAACTGCATCACGAACCAGAGGGAGCCTGTGGAAACGGTGTTTATAGTCGGCAGCAAGACGCCCCTGCTACTGAGATGCAGGTACTGCGACCGCATGCTCGAGGACGTCGCCGCCGCGATCGTTTGAGCGCGACAGATCGGCGTCCTTGCCCCGACCGAAGCATTAATCTACTCGATTCTGCTTTCTGGTTATAGGGATGGTGAGAAGTTGCTCGAAGAAGTTTCCGAGCTCATCGGCCTGCAGGTCTACACGAACAACGGCGTTTTCCTCGGCAACGTGAACAACCTTGTAGTTGACGTCGACAACGGCCTCGTGGAAGGCGTATTCGTCGGGGAGACGAATCCGCTCCTTGTCGAGGGTTCCAAGGCCGTAAGCGTGCCCTATAGGTGGGTGCAGAGCGTCGGAGACATCGTGATCCTGAGGTATTTCCCCAAGCGGGTCAGCCTTAAGAAATCCCCGTCGTCCGCGAAGACACCGGAGTCGAAGAAGTAGCCGGAGCCGTATTTGCACAACCTTTTTCATCCAGCAGGCTTTCGCGCAGCGATAGCCATCTGAGGACAATCTCGACCGAGCGGGAGAGTGGCGCATGAAGCTCCGCTTCGAATTGTTGGAAGTCAGCAAGCTGAAGAGCCATGAGGAGATCAGACCGGAGTTGCTTGACAGCCTGGTGAGAGAGATCCAGGCCGACGGTTACCTCAGGAAGCCCGTCCTCGTGGAAGACCGCCACTACGTAATCCTCGACGGCCACCACAGGTATGAGGCGCTCAAGAAGCTCGGCTGCAGGAAGATACCCGTGTACCTCGTCGACTACTTCGACGACGCAATCTACCTGACCACATGGCCGGGAGCGAAACACACGCACGTGACGAAGGACGATGTTCTGAAAATGGCGGGATCTGGCGGGCTCTATCCCCCGAAAACCACGAGACACATCGTAAACATCGAGCTGAGAGAAGTGAAGGTGAAGCTCACCGAGCTGATGTGAGATTCATTTCTTCGGCCTGGCACCCATTGCCTTGGTCATCATTCTGTCGTGCTGCCCTATCTCGAACATGCAGTGCCGTGAACCGCTAGCCCTGCATTCGACCTCGAGACACATGATGTCTTCTCGCCCGGCGAGTTCTTGATAGAAACCTGCGAACACACCGCGGGTATAATCGCAAACAGGGCCTTTGGCGAGATGCTTGTTCTCCTTGAATGCGAACGCCTCAAAGGCGGTAGGCGCATCGCACTCGATGATGACCCGCGGTTCCCGCCAGTCGGCGTCCGAGATGAAGAAGTTGCCAAAGCCCGCCTGAGAGAATATCTCGATGCAATCTGCAAGGCCTTCCGTACCGACCTTGATCATCCCTATCCTTCCCGCGGAGCTGGCGAAGCGCTTGCCTCCCTGGACACCTGCAAGATAGAGCAGTGTTGAGGCGGCTGGACCTATCGATTTCTCCAGGGAATCACGAATGGAGTAGAACGCGCCACCTATCTCGAAGAGACACATCCTCAGACCGCCGACCCTGATCTCTCCTCGCTGCACGAAATTGGCTATGCCCTCTTCGCCGTCCGGTATCTCCTCACCCTCCGAGGCCTGACCGTGTCATATATATGCATGCCCACATATTATGCTATCGTCTGGAAGATGCGTGTTCCCCTGAATCCACGACGGTCTTGCCGCGTTCGGATGGGATGATCGTCAGCCTGCCCTTCACGACCCTCCTGACACCCTCCCCGCAGAGGAACCTGTCCAGAAACACAGCCACCGCCGCCACCTCGGAATGCGGCTGATTGCCGACCGCCACATTGAAGTCGGCCATTTCGTAGATCTCCGGCGGCACCTTCTCCGCACCAACCACCACTAGAACATCTCCCTTCGGAATATTGGGGACTGCCTCGCCAATTGGAAGGCCGTACATCGTCAGGTGCACCACCGTCCCCTGCCACGCTCTCACGAGCTTCTTCCAATCCACTCCGTCCTCGATCTCGAAATCACCGCCAAAACGGGCAACCACGGACCTCACCGAGCGTACAAGGCCCGCGTCTTTGGAGGACAGAAATATCTTGTCCGCACCGAAAGCCCTGGCGGTCAAAGCCACATGCGTGGTCACGCGCTTGTCCCGTCCGATCCTGTGACCAAGGCGCAGGATTGCCAGCATCTCGTCCACCTATTCTTCCCAGAGCATCGAGTAGAAGAAGAGCGCGAAGCTCGCGTTCGTCAGCACGAAAATCGCGTAGAGGTAGATGAGGCGCAGGTAGTCCGGCCAGAAGATGCTCGTCATGACGAAAGTCAGAAGGAGCAGAAGCGCCCAGATCATGCCCGCCACGAACTTCGTGCCACGCTCCGTGACTCTGAGCGGCCTGATGCGGAGATCGTCCAGCATGTAGAAGAATGCGACAAGCGTCGAGAGAACCATCCCCGATATCCCGAAGACGTAGGTGTACAAGCCCCCCTGCATGACTATCCCGAGATACACGAGAACGACGAGCAGGACGAACGCGGCGCCCGCCCCCATGGCCAGCCTGCCCTTGCTGGCAACCCGAGGGGAGAGTTGCGCGAGATCCTTGAAGTCCATATGCGCGGACGTCCTTTCCGCTCTTTCTGTGGCTGGGGCTGCACCCGCCCCTGTCCCGGCATCCGCGAACTCATCAGGAGTATTCTCGAAGGGATTCTCGTCCTCGGACATTGGACTAGTCCTCGAACTTCTGCACTCGGTGCCCGCGGAAATCCAAGCGCGACGATCTCTTGACGAGCGCCCTGAGCATCGTCTGAGTCACGGCGAGTTCATCTGCGAGGTCTCCTGCGAACTTGCCCTCCTCACCAACCGATTTGGCGAGTTTCTCCTCCAGCTTCTTATACTTCGCATCAGGCATCATCGCGACCGACAGTATGTCGCTCATCTCCTGGACAGGCGCGGACGCATTGATGTGGAAGGATCCGTAGAAGGCATGGTACGCCTTCTCCGGCGACGCCGAGGCACTTGTCTGCCATTTGGTCTCGACTAGCTTGAGTTTGTCGAAGAAACGCAGCGCCTCGACTCCCTCTATCCCGTACTTCTCCTGAACCTGGTTGGCGGTCCTCCAATCGTTGGAGACCTCCTTGAAAACTTCTCTCTTCACATCGCTATCGACGGCCCGGAGCATGGGGACAAGCTCTGCTAATTCGCTCACGACCTTAATCCTGTTCATCGACAACCTTTCGCGCGGGATGGCGGTGCGGCCATATATATTTTAATAGAGGCCTCAAGCTAAAAATGGTTCTGGCCCTCCGCTGTCGCCCCGAAGAGCCTTTTGGTGCTTAGGATGGTGATTACGACGCCTGACCTGGAGGGTAGGCACCGTGCGTCCTTTGAGCAGTCCGAGGCGAGGCTCTCCCGCGCGGGACGTCGAGGGAGATCAACCCCTCGAACAGCTTGAAGTGACTCCTCAGGGTGACCTCCGAGACTCCTGCAACCTTTGCGACTCTCTTCTGGGGGACTCTCTGACCGCGCGAAAGGGCTGCCAAGTAGATGGCCGACGCGGCCGTCCCAGGCGGGGACAGGGAATTCTCGCCACCCGTCTTGGCGAGGATGCTACCGGCCAAGACTCGAACGTCCTCGCCGAGGGATAGTTCGCTGCAGAAGCGGGCGATGTAGTCAGTCGCCTCCACTGGCTTGGGTCGCATTCCGAGCCTCCTCGAGAGCACGCTTACGGTCTTGGTCAACCGCTTCCTGCCGATTCCCGCCATCATGGAGATCTCGTTAATGGTTCTCGGAACCGCCAAGTTCCGGCACGATATGTACAATGACGCCGAGACGAGCGCCTGTATCGACCTGCCTCGCAAGAGATCCGATTTAATCGCCCTCATGCTAATGAAGCTGGCCGCCTCGACCACGGCTGGCGGCAGCTGCAACTGAGATGCGAGGCGGCTGAGGCTCCTCGAAACCGCGCCCACGCTTCTTTCCCCCCTGCCCGACCTCGCGACTTGGCGCTGCAGCCTGCCGAGGCGGTAGTACATGCTCATGGCCCTCGGAGAAATCGGCGTCCCGCGGCTGTCGACCGGGCCCGGGTTTATGACCGTGCTGAGCTGACTGTTGAGGGTTCCTCGCTTTATCGGAGGACCGACTCTCGAGAGGCGCTTCTCGTCCTCATGGTCGTACGCTGCCCACTCCGGCCGCTCATCCAAGACCTTGTCCTCCATGACGAAACCGCAGCTCTCACAGAACAATTCACCACGTATCGAATCGAAGGATAGGTGGGTGCTGCGGCATTCAGAGCATGATTGTCCGTTCGGGGACATCGACTCCACGTCCCCCTTGTTTCCCCCATCTTGCGGGGATTCAGTCCGGACCGCAAACTTCCTTTCATCAATGACCGGTGGAGAGAACTCGGGCTTCGAGTCCGGCTCGTTCTTCACCGATGATTCGCGTCCCACGCTGTTTCTGTTTGGCACCTTGACACTCCCCTTTGTGATGGGAAGATGGTCCTCGGGGGTATAGCCAAGCGTCAGTAATGCACCTTACAAACACACCAGATCCGTTCCCGCTGGGAAATCTACTAATATCACGCCTCGGTTTGTCTCGCGATGCTCGAGGAGGGCAGGACAAGCGAGTCGGAACTGGGTGGAATCCTCGAAACCTTGGGGCTATCGTCGCTCGAGGCCAGGACCTATCTAGAATTGGCGCGAGGGGGCAGCCTTTCTGCCTCCGAGACGGCCAAGAAGTCCAAGATTGCGAGGCCCGAGGCCTATGAGGTTCTCAGGAAGTTGGAGGGCAAGGGCTTCGTGCGGCAGGTGCTTGGAAAGCCTGCGAGATACGAACCGGTTGACCCCCTGGAACTCCGGAATAGAATCCTCCAAGAGGAGAGGAAACGTTTCAACTCAATCGAGGCAGGGATGAGCAAGATTCTCGAGGTCTGGCCATTCCTGCGCGCCATGCACATGCCTGAGAGCCACCTACCGCGGACGGCCACCCTCCGTGGCCGCAAGAACATTGCGGCAGTCTTGGAGGGCATGATGAGCAGTGCCCAAGAATCCGTCAATATGTGCACGACGAAACGAGGACTGTTGACAGCGATGCAGGAGAATTTTCCCGAGATCGGCAAGAGGCTGATCGATCGCGGTGTCGAGGTCCGAATGCTGATCGACGAAAGTTCCGCCAAGCAACTCACCTCGAGTCTGGTGCCGGATGCCATCGATATGAGGATCAGCAAAGGCCCTAAGGCCCGTTATTACATCATAGACGACCATGAAGTCCTCTATCACCTGCACTTGCAGGCCGAGGAGGACCTCTGGGGGAGTGATGAGACCGCGCTCAGGACCGATAGCCCGGATCAACTGAACGTGTACGGATGGCTGTTCAAGAACGCATGGGACAATGGCACGCCATTGAAAAGGGCTCAAGTACTACCGCGTCGTGTTCAGCATAAGGGTGGTAGCTAGGCCATGATCACGCTCGATGACGATTATAAGGGTGCCCTTGCCGAGGGGCTTGGCGGCAACCACCTGGTCCTTTGGTACCGAACGAACAAGGGGCGGGCGCAGGCAATCCTGAGATTCTTGCGGAATGGCGCCGACAATGACGAAATGATGGCAATCGTCCTTCCCCTGCAAGAACTGCAGGAGACAGAGAATGCCCTGATCGCGGCGGGGCTCCCCGTCGAGAGACTGATGAGCGAAGGGCGGTTGCTCCTCTTCGCCTCTGAGGAATTGATCCCCATAAATGCCAGCGATTGCAGGAGCATCGTGGAGGCGGTAACGGGACTCGGAGATAGGGCTGCAGCACAAGGGCGGAGACTTCGGCTGGTCGGAAGGGTCGCGCCAATGTTCTTCGAACGTGGAGACATCGAGAGTGCTTTGGCTGTGGAGTTGGCTACGGATTCATCGCTGGGCCAAGCTAAACTGCTATGCCTCTATGACGCAAGGAGCCGGGATAGGCTTCCCGAGGCGGATGGACAGAGAATAGACGGCATACACAACCACGTACTCCATGAAACCTCGAAGGGCAAGGTCAAGCTGCGAAAGAAACAGAGCAAGAGCCCCCCGCGAGGTTCTGCAAAGCATAAGAAGCGCTGATGTCACGCCGGCAGTGGTGAAAGGGGCACTTGCATTATCTCCGGCGCCGGCCACGACGCCTGCCTCTATGTTTCTTGGATCTTGTGAGTAAAATGATTACCACTAGTGTCAGGAGTACGACAATGAGGAAAGCGATTGCCAGAGCGTTGGCCGCCAAGAAATCATAGACACCACCTGCCGGCTTCCCTGCCTCCACCCACAATGTATGGAGGGCGTCGGCAACTGCGTTGACCGAAAGACTGAGTGAACGCCCGACCCTCGCGTTGAAGACCGAATTACTCCAGTCGTAGTTCTGATCCATCCAGAGGGCCGTGCGGCCCTGACCGCTGTCATCGAACGTCGTATCGTGCGCGAGTCTCAGCGTCGCATCGTATGCACTCAGGTTTTCGAGGTTTCCGTCAAAGGCCAGGGCCGCGTCGTAAGAGGAAGCGTAGCTGGTCGTGCGATCCTTGACATAGGTCTCATAATCATCATGGTGATTCTCCGTGCCCCAATCAGTCGGCGCACCCATCACATGTCCGAAAACGCCGAGATCGCCGATGTAATGAGCCATCGTCCCGGCCCACTTCGCCGCGCTGGAATAGTCTCCCGCTCGGAGTCTGTCGAGTGCGGTCGAGAACGTGTCTCGCGCGCGCCTCGCTGCGGCATCGTCCCGGAGGCGCCCATCCGAGTGATAGTAGAGATGATGATTCTTGGTGTCGCCTATCCCATCCCCGCCCATGGCGTCTGCAAAGTCGGGAAGCTCTGTCCCGTAGAGAAAAGCGTTCAGATTGTCCTCAAGGAATTGCTTTTCCGTGACTGGAATCCAATCCAGCGCATGCTGAGCAATCCAGTCGTGCGTGCCATACCTCGGTGCAGACGTGCTGGACGAGGGGCCACCATTCGACCATGCCGAAGCGGGTCGCGATGAAAGAATGACAACCATGACCACCGAAACGACGAGCACCACAACTCTCATTCGTCCAGCAAGTCGTGGAATAGGCATGGATCGACCATTACTGCTAGAGCATTTCCCGTCATAAACAATTGCTGCGCATGTGTCACCGGACGAAGTAACAAGGCTTATACAGAACAACTTCCTCCGATTCTGGGTGATAGAATGCCAATCAACCCTGAGCGCATCCAGAGACTGATGGATTTCGGACTCACCGAGTACCAGTGCAGGGTCTACCTTGCCTTGCTTGACCTTGGAACCGCCACAGCCAGTCAGATCCCGCCAATCTCCCGGGTGCCGAGGACGCGAATATACGCGACGATGTCCCAGCTGCACGAGAAGGGACTGGTTGAAATAGTCCCTGAGACCCCGTTGCGGTACAAGGCCGTTCCATTCGCCAAGTACCTGAAGAAGGTGAGCGAGGAATACAGGCAGAAGGCAATCGACATTGAATCCGACTTGGACATGCTGTCGAAGGAGTTCGCCGTCCGCGCGGGCGCCGAACCCGAGAAGCATGGAAGTTTTGAGGCCATCTATGGACGTAGGAACGCGCGTAGAAGGCTTCTGAAGATGTACGATTCGGCTCAGAGGGAAATCATCGGCATAGGGACGAGACATAGTCCTGGCAGAATCCTGAAAGCCTTCGGTCCGGTCCTCGAGGAGAAGTCACGGGCTGGCGTGACATTGCGGTACGCTTTCCCTATCAGCGACCCCGATCTCCCTGATGTTAGGGCTTTGATGAGATATGCCAGCGTGCGGAAGATGGATTTTGAGATGCCGGTCTACCTGCACGTTGTTGATTGCAGGGAGTTTCTCATGA
Organism: Thermoplasmata archaeon; assembly: GCA_041489255.1. GTDB lineage: Archaea > Thermoplasmatota > Thermoplasmata > RBG-16-68-12 > JAFNFQ01 > JAFNFQ01. Next base: position 79,567 of record JBGPQV010000001.1, read on the forward strand.
GCCACCCAATCCCTGACGATGAGAGCTTCTACATCGGTGACGACATCTGTATCTGGACGAACGACCCTGCAATCACGAAGGCCATGAACGAAATGGCCGAGAGAATCTGGCAGGGCGGACAGGAACCGTCGGCCACCGCGTGAGAATCGGAATATCACTGATATTCACGGATGAAGTCCTCGACCTTGAGCCTGCCTGCAATGAGCGCCCTGTCCCTGAGTCCTTTATACTTCTCGTCCAGGGTCTCCTCCTCCCGCTGATAGAACACCCCGAGCCTGGTCTTGTCGGTGATCGATGCAATGCGGAATGCTTCTGACCTGTCTTCCGGATCATGCGCCTCCACCTCGACCGTGTTGGCCTGCCAATAATCGAATGCGTCGAGGAAAGTCACGCAGGGCGAAACGACATGGACAAAGGCGAAGCCTTTGTGGCTAATCGCGCTGACGATGAGCGCCTCCAGGTCCCTGGGCTTGCCGCTGTAGCCCCTTGCCACGAATGTCCCTCCGAATGCGATGGCGAGCGCGGCGGGGTTGATAGGCTGTTCGAGGACACCGTATGGCGATGCCTTCGTTACCATCCCCATGTCGCTGGTCGGGGATGGCTGTCCCTTGGTCATTCCGTAGACCGCGTTGTCCATCATCACGTAGGCGATATCGACATTCCTTCGAGCCGCATGCATGAAATGGTTACCGCCAATTGCGAGTCCGTCTCCGTCCCCGCCTACCGCGAGCACTTCCAGCTCCGGCCTCGCGAGCTTGATGCCCGTGGCGATGGGGAGGAGCCTCCCGTGCACGCTGTGGAACCCGTAGGCGTTCACGAACTCAGGGAGGCGACTCGAGCAGCCGATTCCGGAGACTATCACGAAGTTTTCCGGCCGCGCCCGCAGGTCGGCCATCGCCCTGTAGATCGCGTTGAGCACGCCGAAATCGCCACAGCCCGGGCACCAAGTTGGTTTGTGCTCGGACCTGTAGGCCATGGGCGATACGACGGCACGAGTCATTCCTGATGCCGTCTTGCCGCCAGCCGCTTCATCGGCCATGCTTCGCCACCTCCTCGACCTTGGCAAGGATTTCTCCCGCCGTGAATGGAAGGCCTGTAGCCTTGTGAAGAGAATCCATGATCCTCCCGAACTCTGCCTGGAGGATGTGCTGATACTGTCCCGTCTGGTTCACCTCTACCACTATTACGTCGCGAAGCTTTGATAGCCATTCGCCAATCCGCTGCTTCGGCGGCGGGAACAGAAGTTTCGGATGCAGCGATGTCACTTTGAGCCTCCGCGAAACCGCCAACTGCACAGCCTCTCGCACGGCTCCTGTTGTGGACCCCCAGCTGATGATCCCGATTCGCGCGTCCTCGACCCCGTACTGCTCGAACTCCGCATCCTCGATTGCGGCCCTCTCGAGCTTCTTCTGCCTTTTCCGCATGTTCAGCTGGTGGTTTTCAGGGTCATAGCTGGGCATGCCGACCTCGTCTCGCTCGATGCCCGTTGCCACATATGCGCCCCCGACCACGCCAGGTATGGACATGGGTGAGACCCCGTCCTCTGTGCGCAGGTAGCGTCTGTAGTGCTTCAGGTCCTCCGGAGTGGGCCTCTTTGGCGAGCTGACGGGGACTCTCGCCGGGTCCAGCATCGGAATCGCCTCCAGGCGATGCGAAAGGCTCTGGTCAGAGAGGAGGATCACTGGCAGCTGGTACTTGTCTGCAAGGTTGAAAGCCCTCATCGTCTGGTAGAAGCAGTCTTCAACGCTCGTCGGTGCGATGACTATCCGCGGCGCCTCTCCGGGCCCGCCCAGAGCCGCGTGGCTGAGGTCGGACTGCTCGGTCTTCGTCGGCATTCCGGTGCTCGGTCCCGCTCGCTGCACATCGACAACCACTATGGGGATTTCGGCAGTTCCCGCCAAGTTCACGAACTCGGTCATGAGCGCCAATCCGGGGCCGCTTGTCGCGGTCATCGATCTAACACCTGAATATGAAGCTCCGAGGGCGGCGCCAAAAGCGGATATTTCATCCTCGACCTGGATTGCCACGCCCCCGACCTTCGGCAGCCTATCCATAAGCCACTCCAGAAGATCCGAAGCTGGCGTTATGGGGTAACCGGAGAAGAACCTGCAGCCCGCGCCGACGGCGCCGAGGCATATCGCTTCGTTGCCCGACAGGACTATTCTACGCGGGGCGTCGACGGACTCGAACCTGAAGCCGTCCTTCTTGATCAGGTTGGCGGCAGCCCAATCATGACCCGCCATGAGGGCATCGAGGTTCCTCTTGATTATATCCTGGCTCTTGCCCCACCTTTCAGAAAGGACCGCCTTGATCTCCTTCATGTCTACGTTGAACAGCTTAGAAATCACGCCGAGCATTAGCACATTCCTCGATCTTGCGAGCCCGGTACTGGCTGTGAGTGACCTCACTGGAATCCCATAGCTCACTTCGCGGATCTGCTCCTGCGGCACAGACTCGCTGTTGTAGAGGAGCACACTGGTGGACCGAAGGCGATTGCTGTTGAGCGTGTAGGCACTGGAGTCCATGCACAGGAGGATATCGTACTCGTCACCCTGCGAGAAGACCTGGTCCTGCTGCGAGTTTATGGTGAAGATGCATTGTCCACCACGGACCTCGGCGGGATAGGTCCTGAAGGTGACGATGTTGATGCCCATCCTGGCCAGGACCTTCGCCAGTATCTCGCCGAGCGAGATTATCCCGTCGCCGGATTCCCCGGTCAAGGCCACCATGGCACTATTGACTTGCAAGTCTCTTCACCCTAACAACTAAACCCATCTTGGGCGCGTCTTCCTGCAAAACCCGCGCTCGTACTAGAAAGTGAGCAATGTACGTCTTGATAAGACCATAGAGAAAGGACGGCAGCCGGACGTTTTCCATATTCAGGCTTGACAAGATGTGGCGCGGGTCCTCATGAACCTGTGCCTGCGATCCTCTGGTGCTTCGGGACGCGGCCCCGGGGGAGAGAGAGGTTGCTCATGAAAGCCTTGTTCACCAGCTGGAAGCGGTTCCTGAGCGTGACCTCGGAGACTCCTGCGACTTTGGCTATCGCCTTCTGCGGCCGCCTCTCTCCGCACGCAAGCGACGCGAGGTATATCGCCGCCGCGCTAGTCCCGATAGGCGATAGGGATAGGCTGCCGTCCAGATCGTCAATCTCCTTGAGAATCCGCCTCGCCTCCGCCTGGACTCCGGTGCCAAGCCCCAATTCGCTGCAGAATCTGGAGATGTAGTCCGCTGGCTTCGATTGCGGAACCTTCAATTGCAGTAGCCTAGACAATGCACCGTACGCCTTTGCGATGACCTTTCTAGGGAGCCCAGTCACGCCAGAGAGTTCCTCCAGTGTCCTTGGGACGCCGTTGATCCTGCACGCGCTGTATATCGCCGCCGCGACCAGAGCTTCGATGCTTCGTCCCCTCAGGAAGCCCTTCTCCAATGCTTTCTTGCTGATGAAACCGGCTTCCTCCCTGATGCTCTTCGGCAGTTCGAGTAACGATGAGACTCGGTCCAAGGCTCTGATCGTCTCCGGCAGACTCCGCTCTCCCGGTCTGTTGTGGCCCGAGTGATGCTGGAGCTTCCTCATCCTGTAGAACTTCTCCATTTCCCGCGCGGGAATCGGGTTGCCCCTGGAATCCCTGTTTGAGGAGGTGATGACGGTCGTCAGGTTGATCGCTTGGCTCGTGTAGTTCCGGGGGGCACCAGTTCTCGATAGCTTGTCGCGGTCCTCGCTGTCGTACGCGGTCCACTCGGGACCTTGGTCTATCTGCTTGTCATCCACGACCAAGCCGCAAGATTCGCAAAGCAGCTCGCCCCGAGTGTAGTCACGGACCAGCCTGTCCGACCCGCACTCAGGGCAATGATTGACTTCTTCGGCAAGCTCAACAGTCTTGCTCCTCATACATCTCACCCACCAATTCTATATTGTAATCTGATTTCGCGGATATTTATAAACAATAACAGGCTTATATTATGCCTTGTCACCAAGAGGAGTTACACAAAGAAACGCGAATTCTCACGCCTTCCCGTCGAGCCTAGGTACTTGGGACGGATGCATTCTCCTGTCTATGCAGGCGAGGATCAGCACGGCTGCGAGGACGCCCACGCAATTCACCAAGGCGTCCGCGGGGTCAGCGAACCGCCCGGGCACGAACAACTGATGCATCTCGTCAGTCACCCCGTAAATCCCTCCAAGAACAATCGCGAGAGGTGCGTCCCATGGTCGCCAGCCTGCCGAGGCGAATGTCAGAAACAGCAGGCTGCCGAACAGCGCGAACTCGAGGAAGTGGACAAGCTTGTCAGAGAGGGAGAATATCGGCATGGCGATGGCTGGAATGTCCGTCTGCGAGGATGAATAGAAAATCAAGCAAGCATACAGAATCGCGGCGAAGCCGAAGATGATCGCGCTACTTCCCGCCTTCCTTCTTCGTCGCAGCCGATTTCCCCTTGGTCTCAATCTCCCTCCCCTTCTCGACTTTCTTGGCGCGAACTACAGGTTCCTCCTCATCCTCGAAAATCGCACCGCAGCGATGGCACCTGGTGGCGGATGCAGAGACCTCGGAGCCGCAGTTCGTGCACTCGAAGCCGCCCCCTCCTGCATCGGATGGAACGCGGGCGGGTCCGCGCATAGTCCGTGCCTTCCCCACCCACCAGTACATCCCGACGATGATGAGGTAGAGTGTGAAGGGGAAGAGAAGTTGGACCAAGATTGCCAGCGCAATGACGGAGGAGAATGTGGTCCAGGATGCGTTTATTGGCCCGAACCCAAGCGGCGTTGAGACTTCCGTGTAGATCCCATTGTATGCAGTGTTCGCCGTGAAGTTGTAGAAATAGATCCCTTCGGTCAAAGCCAAGTGCATGTAGTAGGTCCATCCCTCGGACGCAGAGGGCGGCGCCGCGCTGGAGATATTTGAACTTATGTTGAACGTGCTGGTCCTTGTCGTGACCGCGTCGAAGACTCTCAGGGTCAGCCATACATCGGAGCGATCGACCGGATCGGTGTTCACATAGACAACCGAGTAGTTGTAGCTGCTTTCAGCAGGGCCTGCGTAAGGATCCACCATCCCATGATCGAGTCTCGTATTGCCGGATTGCGCTGACAATTCCTGTTCGGGAGAAGCCAAGGTCAGGGCCGTGTAGAAGAGGTTCACAAGAACAAGGGAGATGAGGAATACCGCAACGCCGTTAATGAGGTAGCGCTTGATGTTCCTCTCCTTCAGGTAATACGGCACCGCGAACATGAGCAGCGGCATGAAGAATGTCGCCAGGCAACCCGTGCCGACCGTCACCACCGAGGATGCGAGGGCGATCAGGAAAACGTAGAGAACCCGGAACCATTTGGACTTGAGGAAACGCTTGAGAGGGGTCTCTTCTTTTTCGGGTGAGTACACGAGCGCGCTAAGGTCCAAGCCCCCTAAAAAGCTACGCAGCAGCTGGGTCCGGACCAACCGTGCATCTTTGGTCTCAGCCACTTACTCCAAGCCTGTCGTCCGGAACAAAACAGGTGGGGTGCACGATCGTGATGAGCGGGCAGACATGGGGGATGATTTTGTCAAATTGTTATATTCTGTATATTCTCAAACATTAATATCATCATCATAACCTTGCAAGAACATGGACCGCGGTAACAATGGCCTTCGGAGCAAGTGGGGAGAGAGATTCACGAAAGCAACACTGGTTCAGGGAGCCCTCGCCACGGGTCTGACCGCCTATCTGCTGTATCAGGGGGTGTTCGGCGTGCCCGCGGCCTCTCGCATCGTCGCCGGTGGAGGGGCCGGGATGTGGCTGACTGTCGGGTACTTCGCATACATCATCATGGGCGTTCTGGCAACGATGGCGGTGGCCCTGTTCTTCAGGCACCTCGAGCTGGATCTCAAGAGGAGATTCAACAAGTGGACCAGCGGACTCGCCTGGATCACGCTCGTGATGTGGAACATAGGCGTCATCGGTGCTACATGGCTCATGATGTACGCCGGATACACGGGAGGGGCGGCGGCCCTGCCGACGACCTCGGGCGGTCTCGGCTACAACGCCGGCCAGGTCCACTCATTGATCATGGTCGGCTATCCGACGCCCATCGCCATCTTCATGGCAGTTGCGGTGTTCGGAGCATTCCTCGGGCTGCTTGACGCCGCCCTCGTGTGGCTACGCCCCGCGAAGGTTGAAGCGCCCGTGGAAGCAAGCGTCGGCCAGTAAGCCAGACTCAAGATTCCCCCCTCGGGGAAGGCCGCGCCAAAGGGCCGGGACAGCCCGGCCCCCCATTCTCTTTTCTTCTGCTTTTCTTCAATCCCAGCTTAGCCATCGACCCCGAATCGATACGCGCATCCAAGGATTTATATGACCATGGCAGACTAATTGTCCCTTCCTCGGTATTCGGATGAAAACCGCCATTGTAGCTATTGGTGGCAACGCCCTCCTGCCCGCCAAGGACTCTGGCACAGCTGAGGGGCAGAGGAAGCGGATACGCGAGACTTGCCGGCACCTAGCAGCGGTTATCCAGAGAGGTTGGGACATAGCGCTTGTCCACGGGAATGGACCTCAGGTAGGCAACATACTGCTGCAGAACGAAGCAGCCCAAGCGACTGTCCCGGCGTTGCCGCTCGATGTTTGTGTTGCGGAAAGCCAAGCACAGATCGGATATGTGCTGCAGCAGGAGCTCTCTAACGAACTCGCCGCCAGAGGAATCAGGAAGAATGTCGTCAGCATCGTCACCCAAGTCGTCGTCGACGAGAACGACCCGGCGATGCAGAACCCGACGAAGCCAATCGGCCCCTATTATGACCGGGACAGGGCTGAGGAACTCAAGAAGGCGAGGGGGTGGAAGCTGGTCTACGACAGGAGGGGGGGATATCGACGTGTGGTGCCCTCTCCAAAGCCAATCGATATAGTCGAAAAGGCCACAATAGAGAGGCTGATGTTCACCGGCACGACGGATTGGGTGGTCATCGCAGCGGGGGGCGGCGGTGTCCCAGTAATCAGGAAGAACGGGGAATTGATTGGGGTTGAGGCGGTAATCGACAAAGACCTTGCCGCAGCCGTCTTGGCGAAAGTGGTCAAGGAGAAGTTGCTTGTGATGCTCACCGACGTGGCGCATGTTGCGGTGAACTTCGGGAAAGTGGAGCAGACGAACATCGGTCGGATGACGGTGGCCGAGGCGAGACACTACATGGCCCAAGGCCACTTCCCGCCGGGGAGCATGGGGCCGAAAGTCGAGGCTGCAATCGAATTCCTGGAGGGCGGCGGTGAGAGGGTCATCATAACGAACCCAGACAACTTCGAGAAGGCCCTCGAAGGCGTGGCGGGTACGACGATTACGCCATAGCCCTGCATGGCCCATCTTTAGCTAGTCGGCGCGGCGATTCACCCGCCACATGGTAGACTCGATGCGTCTCTATGGGCAGGCGATGATTGACCACTTGCACGGAAGGATGGGGAGGCTTGTGATCGAGCGAGACGATGGACGGAGGGAAGTGACCGATATCTCCTCCCTCTTCGCACCATACTCGGGGACACACGAAAGATGGCGGGAGGATGAACGGAAAGCCATCCACCTCGCGAGAGGACATGTGCTTGATATTGGCTGCGGACCCGGGCGGGTCGCCCTGTATCTTCAACGAAGAGGAATCAGAGTAACCGCCATCGACATCTCTCCCGAGGCGCTCCAAGTCGCGAAAACGCGCGGCGTTCGGAATGCCATGCTCATGGACGCCCGCCAGCTCTCATTCCCGCCCAGGAGCTTCGACACCTTCGTCATGTTCGGAAACAACTTCGGCATCTGCGGGGACTTCGCCGCAACGAGGCGATTCCTCAAGGGATTGGCGCGAGTGGTGCGGCCCCGAGCGCGGCTCATAGCATCGACGCGAACACCTGGCTCATGGATTCTTCGGCATGCGCCCTACGTCATGAAAAATGTCCGCGAGGGGCGTCCGCCCGTCCTCATCAGGCTCAGACTCGAGTACAAAGGCGAGAAGGGATCATGGTTCCCGCTGCTGCTCCTCAGCCCTGACGATGCGATGAGACTCTGTCTCTCGGCGGGCTGGGAGGTTGTCAGGGTCGTGCCGTGTGGCGGTGGGATTGAGGATTATTCCTTCGTCGCGGAAAAGCTGGGTTGAACAGCTTTCTCGTCCGATGCTCGTGTCGCAATCCTTTTAGCCAGCTGTCCGGATGCTCATCCGTCGAATGGCCACCATAGAAGACCATATCAAAGAAGTCGAGGACGAAATCCAGCGCACGCCGTACAACAAGGCGACCCAGCACCACATCGGCAAGCTCAAAGCGAAGTTGGCGCGGCTCAAGGACGAGGCGCAGAAACGTCTGTCTGCAAGGGGCGGCGGCGCCCCCGGATACGCCGTCAAGAAGTCCGGTCACGCGACGGTCGCGATTGTCGGCTTCCCCAGCGTCGGCAAGAGCACGCTCCTGAACCAGATAACGGATGCGAACAGCCCGGTCGCCAGCTACGACTTCACGACGCTGGACGTCATCCCGGGAGTCATGTACCACAACGGGGCGCAAATCCAAATCCTCGACATGCCCGGGCTGATCAGGGGGGCATCGAAGGGCAGGGGCAGAGGGCGGGAAGTCATCTCGGTGGCCAGAGGCTCCGACCTCATCATGCTCATGGTCGATGTCTTCGAGGCGAACATCGACGTCCTCGTGGACGAGCTGAGCCAGAGTGGCATCCGGCTGAATCAACACCCGCCGGACGTGGTGATCACGAAGAAATCGAGGGGCGGCGTCGATGTCAACCCGACGGTGAAGCTCACACGGATGAACAAGGAGACCATCGCGGATATGCTCCGCGAGTTCGGTTACATCAATGCCGACATCGTCGTCCGCGACGACATCACGGAGGATCAGTTGGTCGATATCCTGGCGGGGAACCGCGTCTACGTCCCGGCTTTCATCGTGATTAACAAAGTCGACCTAGTCACGGATGAGTACCTGAAGAAAGTCAAAGCGCGGATGAAGGGCTGGAAGTTCTTGGCGGTTTCGGCGGAAAAAGGCGGCGGACTCGACGTGCTGAAGGACACCATATATGATGTGCTGAACTTCATTCGGATTTTCCTGAAGCCGCAGGGAAAGGATGCGGACATGGCGGAGCCCTTGATCACGAGGCAGGGCGCCACGGTCGAAACCGTCTGCGAGACAATCCACAGGGACTTCCGCAAGAAGTTCCGCTACGCCAACATCTGGGGCCCAAGCGCAAAGTTCCCCGGGCAGACGGTTGGCCTGAATCACGGTCTGCTGGACGGGGACATCCTGACGCTGGTGCTCAAGAGGTGAGGGAAGGCTTAAATTGGCACGCCAGCGTATGACGGCGGGAGGTCTGTCTATGCCGGGGCGAGGAGGAGCAGTGATTCTGCTCGCAGTCTTCATTTTAGGGTGCATACTCGTGCCAACTTCCCGCAACGTCTCTGCGGCCGAACCGATAGGGAATGATTTCTGGGGAGTGGTCGTCGCGGACGGCGGTGACAATCCTCCCAGCGGCCTGCAGGTCAGGGCGGAGGTTGACGGTGTCGTATACGGCACCGGGAGCACGCTGAACACGGGAATCAACACAGTATACGCCATGAGCACCGAGGGGGATGACGATGCCACGCCGGAGAAGGACGGCATCGTTACCGGCGACCTTATGATGTTCTGGGTGGAAGGCTACGTCTGCGACGAGACCTACAACAACTGGCAGGCGGGCCAAGTGATAATCGGCATCCCCATACCAACGGTGACGAACCTGGACCTTCACTATTCCACCGTCGGACAGCCCGCCCCCCTCAAGATCAACGAGGTCATGCCCAACCCGACCATGGGAGATGACTGGATCGAAATCTACAACCCGACGGCAAATGCCGTCGCTCTCAGTCAATATAGAGTCGAGGACAGCGAGGGATACACCCAGCAGTTGAGCGGCGCCATAGACCCGTACGGTTTCCTGGTCGTCTCGCTGACCGGAGGGGATGTGCTGGCGAATTCCGGACAGGACGAGATCAAGATAGCCTGGCGGGATTCTTCGGGCATCAAAGCTGGCGGCAACTGGGTGCCGATTGACCGCATGGAGTACGGGCCGGGCGGGAGCGGGCCCGGAGACACTGCCCCCAGCAACGGGGACATGGTGAACGCCCAACTGCCGCCACTCGATGTCAGCCTTGAGCTGGTGCCTGACGGCGACGAAACGAACCATCCAAACGTCGATTACACATTGGCCTCCAGACCTGAGAGTACGCCAGGCTACACGAACACCGAGGTGCAACCGACAATCGCGCTGATCACCCCACCGAGCGGGATCACGAGCGCAGACCTGAACTACAGCATCGCGTGGACCGATGATGACCCTGATGACAACGCCGATATCCGCCTCTTCTACGACGTCGACGATCAACCCGGAGGCGAGTCGCCGATTGCGAGCCTGCCTCTGGCGGAGGACCAGGACGGCCCTGGGGACCAGTATCTTTGGGACACGACCAGCGTGCCCGCCGGACTCTATTTTATCAAGGCAGTCATAAGTGATAGAATCACCCCGGACTTCAGCGCCTACAGCCCGGGAAGAGTCTCGATAGTCCATCCGCCGAGCATCACACTTCTCGAGCCGGATGGCGTCGGAGACGTGGCAGACAGCGTCTTCAACATACGCTGGGTGGACTCAGATGCCGACAGCAACGCATCCATAACCCTTCGTTACGACGAGGACTGCAATTTCGGGGGCGAGGTTCTCATCGACCTTGTTCCTTGGGGCGAAGATCCGGACGGCATCTGGGACACATATCCCTGGAACCTGGACGCCATTCCGGAGGGGCAATACTACGTGAAGGCGACGATAGACGATGACATCAACACACCAGTCTACTCATGCAGTCCCGGCCCGCTCACTGTCATACACCCGCCGTCGATAACGATTCTCAAGCCAGATGCGATTGGCGACGAGACTCACCGCTCCTACAGGATCGATTGGGACGATCGCGACGCGGACGACAATGCAACGATCAGTCTCTGGTATGACGCTGACAAAACGCTCGGCGGGGAGACGCTGATTGCGCAGGTCCCCTGGGGAGAGGATCCCGATGGGACCGCCTTCGACTCCTATTTGTGGAACACCACCCTCGTTCCCCCTGGTTACTACTACATCAAGGCAATCATAGACGATGGCAAGTCCAGCAACTACTCATACAGCGCCGGCCGAATAAGGATCACCGCCAACGACCCGCCAGAAATCACGGTCCTGGAGCCGAGCGGGGAGAGAGAAGCCAGCAGGACTTTCCTGATCACCTGGATCGACCATGATGAGGACGACAATGCAACGATTAGCCTCTACTATGACACCGATAGAAACCCGGGTGGGGAAATCTTCATCGGCGTGGTTCCCCAAGGTTCACTCAGCGACAATAACACATTTCTATGGATTGTCTCCGATATCCCGGAGGGACTATACTACATCAGGGCGGTAATCACCGATGGCATGGCCACGGCGCGCAGCTACAGCACCGGGACCGTTCGTGTTGTTCACCCCCGGCAAGCGGGGAATCTGAACGTCGGCGACTTTCTCCTCGTGATAATCGTCGCTCTGGCCATCGTGATTTCGGCTTTCTTTCTGTTTCTGTATGGGAGAAGACGCAGGAAGCGGAGCGCCGAGGTCGCCAAAGTGAAAGAAGACGGGACGGACAAAGAGAGCGACGGCGGAAACGAAGCAATCGGAGAGCGACGCGCTCAAGAGGACGCAGAGGCTACTCGGAAGCGCCCGGGTTTTGAGTGACACCGGCGTCTGCCTTCTCCTCCTTATGCCGACCCGAGTATTGCCACAATGCGATTATCATCAGAATGACTATCATTATCGCATGCGATGCGGCGCAGAATATGCAGAGCTTGTGGATCACCGCGAACTCAAGGTAGTTCAGGTAAACCACGAAGATAACGCCAATCACCGAGAACAGCAGGAGCAGGGACACGAAGCGCCCCTTCCTGTCGAATTCTGGATAGTACAGCTTCAGATAGGACAGACTGAACACGGCCACAAAGCCAGCGAGCCCGACCACAGCCCAAGGAAGTCCAGGGAACACCTCCGAGTAAGGGCCTCCGTTGACGTCCTCGCAGCTGGACCAGGGGCCTATCTCGCAGAATTCCGCCGAGACCAGCCTGTAGTGGTTCGCGACCAGAAACGTGGCGAGGCCTATCCCTGCCATGCTCAGAATCAGGACGACACCCATGACGCGGGCTTCGCGGCTTCCTTTCAAGGTGTCAACTCGCTGATTATCGCGCTTCTCAATCCGGCCAGATCACCCGCGCCGGTGTTCTTGTAGGCAATCTTGCCGTCCGTTCCAATGAGGAAGAAAGTGGGCGTCGCGGTCACCTGGTACAGAGTCCTCACGGCCGTCCCCGACGTCTCCACCAAGTAGGTCCACGGCGTGGGGTATTGCGATATGAATGAGTTCACCATGTCGAATGTCGGCGGGTTCGTGAATCCCTCAGCCTCAAGGGTTATTGCTATGCTCACAAACTCCACACTGGCCCCATAGTCGCCGTATAGAACCCTTAAGGGAGATGTTGGAGTCTGGACCTCGCCAATGCACGCACTGCACTGCGGGTGAAAGAACTCAAGGAGGATTGGTTTGGCGTCACGCAGGTGGATGTCGAGGTTCCAGTCCTGCCTACTGGCGTTATCCGTCAGCGTGAAGTCGGGCGGACTGTCTCCCACCCCGAGACCGCGTGGAATCAAAACCAACGCCAAGATCACCACCACCACGACGATTGCGGCGATGATGACTATCCATCTTCCCCTCGGTCTCGCCGAAGGCTTGTAGGCCCTCTTGGCCTCCTTGACCTCTCTCTGCTCTTCCTGGTCCAGCTGGATGTCCACCTTCTCCTTCGGATGAACCTTCTTGACGTGCGCTTCGAGCTTGTCAATCCCAACTTTCTGCCCGCAAACCGGACAGGCTTTCATCTTGGCCATTCAACTGTCCTTCCTTGCTAGTATCCTAGAACATTCAGGCATATTAAGACTGACCTTTGGAGAATCACTTAGCTTACTGGCGGGCGGCAGTGGGAGCCTCATAAAACCAGCTGCGCCGCCGCCTCGAGAGTGGCATAGTCCACGATGCCGGTGTGCGTCCATGCCACATATCCGTTCCTGTCTATGACGAAAACCGTGGGCAAAGCGACGACGCCGTAGAGATCGCGCACAGTTGTGCCGTTGTCCACGAGATAGGTCCAATTGGTGTCGTACTGCTCTTTGAACTCCCGCACGAGCTCGGGCGTCGGGGTGATGTGCCCCACGCCTTCCAATGATGTCACCACTGTCACAAACTCGATTTCCGAGCCTAGTTCCCATATAGTTCCCTGAGCGAACCGCCTGGGCTCTGCGCCCACGACATACATGGATTGCAGTCGAGCGCGATGAACTCGATGAATATCGGCTTGCCTTCGCGGATGTGATTCCCCAGATTCCAATCGCTGCCGCTGGTGTCTGACAAGCTGAAGTTCAGAGGATTCTTGACGGCCTTGGGAACCATCAGGATTGATATGGTTGCAAGAATGATGATTGTCACCAATGTCAGCGCGAGGAGGACTATCCAGCCTCGCTTCCTCGATGCTTCTTCCGGCCCTGTGCCGTCCCCGTGCACCTTCTCCCGATTGCCCTCCCCCGCTGAATTGCCGGCGGAAGACCCGGCAGGATGCATCTGCTCCATGTGTCCCTTGATATCGCCTTCGACTACCCGCTCAGCGCAAATCGGGCAGGTCGTTTCTCCTTCCATGGGGAAACCCTCCTTCTCGATTCTTCACGCCACCAGCGCTTATTAATAATGTCTGGTACGCTCTTAGTATGCGGAGGATCTTCAGAGGATACCGCCCTCGACCACCTTCCTGATCCAGCCGAGAGCCTCGCTGTCCTCATTCTGGGCGGTCCTGAGCAGACTCGCGTACTCCGCCCGACGTTCGTCATCCGCCAGCAATTTCTCCAGACGCTCCGCCGCCTTCTCCGGGGTCGCCTGAGGATACGGAATGAGTTGGCGCGCGCTCTTCAGCGCAAGCACCTCGTGTGCGTAATGCTCTGCAGCCCTGGACAGGAGCAGCGCGGCAGGCCTCACCCTGTTGCACAGGTCGAGCAGGTAATTCTGGGCGGCCGTCCTGGCATCTATGAGCTGGTTCATGTTCAGTGACGTCGCGAACCCGCGGTGAGCAGCGTCCCCTCTCGGTTTCTCGGAAATCCCGCCTGCCCAGGCAATATAGGCATCCAGTCCGGAAATCATCACGTGCCTCGTGTTGTGGATGGCGCAATATTCAGAGGCAATCCTGCCTTCGCCCGCGAGTCGGAGAACCGTTTCCAAAGAGGCTTTGATTAGGGCGGGCAAATCGGGTTCCTTGCCTTCTCTGAGTGTCGTTATTGGCATGAGGCCAAAGCTCTGGTGACACCACCCATACCATGGCCTGAAGTCCAGCTGCGAGTACGCATCTCCCTCGTCCAGATAGCCCCGGATGTGGAGCCGGCGCGGACTCTCCTCGTATCCGACGATGAGACACGTCTCGAAGGGGCTGGTCAGGCCGCACGAGAGCATGGGCGATTGCGTGTCGATGGATCGGCACAGCAATTCCCACATTTCCTCCGATTTCTCATCTAAGTGCGCCTCTGCCTCGATGCCGATGGATTCCGCCGCGGTCCTCACGACATCCGCGGTGACGAAATTGGCCATGTCGAGGCTCCAGTCCTGGCTCCAGTACAGGCGGAAGGCGGCTCCGCCAATCCCCATGAGCCAAGGGTACGAGGCCTTGCGCCCGAGGGCTTCAGCGCCCGCCTTGAGAGCCCCGATGGCGGTGAAATCCTCTCCGACGCCATATCTGAGCCGGGAGACGCGGGGCGTTATCTCAGGCATCGTGGGGGAAAATAGCGGGAGACACTTAAGCATTCACGAAGCGGAAGAGCTAGTCTTGGATTACCCTGTATACCAAGTCCTTCTCTCGAACCTTCTCGCTGACCTTTATGCCGACGCTCTGGCCCGTCTCCGCGCGCTGCAGAGGCGTGTTCTCCACCTGCATCGATTCCACCTTCTGCGTCAGGTTGGTCGTGACCCCTTGGATGAGTACCGTGTCGCCGACCTGGAGGTAACTGTCTGTCAGATTGATCGCCGCCACACCCGCCTTCGTGAAATAGTGGAACACCTCCCCTACCTTCTCCTTCTCCATCATGTCACCGATATCTGAATAGAGGTCTCTGGATAAAAATCTATTCGCGCCTCAGGTCTCCATGAGACCGGAACCGAGATGGCGCACCGGACAGTAGTAAAGCTTTAAATGCGGGGGGCGATACCTCAGCAACATAGGGGGAGAAACCCATGGTGATGCCTCTAAGCGTGCTGGAGAAGTCGATAAACAAGCGTATCTCTCTGCTTCTGAAGGACAACAGGATTCTCGAAGGCAAGCTCATGGGCTATGACGACTACATGAACATGGTGCTCGAGGATGCCGAGGAGACCAAAGACGAGCTCGTCCGGAGGATAGGCACCGTCGTCCTGCGCGGCAACAACGTCGTCACCATAGTCCCGAAGTAGTCCTTTATCGGCGGGGCAAGATTATTAGGTCGCGAGTTGCTTTAGTCCTTCAATGCAGGCAGTCATCATAGCCGGGGGGCTCGGGACCCGGATGAGGCCCCTCACTTTCACCCGGCCGAAGCCGCTCATCCCCCTCCTCAACAGGGAAATGATCCTCCACGTGCTCGACCGCCTGCCCAGGGAAATCGAGGACGTCATCCTGCCTGTGAATTACATGATCGACAGGATGCGGCAGTTCTTCATGGAAAACGACGTGGGGCGCAGGGTCCAGATCGTCGAGGAGAAGATCCCTCTCGGCACAGGTGGCGCGCTGAAGAACGTGGAGAACCTTCTGGGGTCAAGATTCCTCGTTTTCAATGGCGATGTCATATCTTCGATCAATGTGGACGAAATGGTGAAACGTCACGAGGACAACGGCGGCATTGCGACTTTGGCGGTATGGGAAGTCGAGGATCCGTCCGCCTTCGGTGCTCTGGACCTCAAGGAGGGCGGCAGGATAGCACGATTCGTGGAGAAACCCAAGGAGGGTGAAGCTCCTTCGAAGCTGATCAACGCGGGCGTATACGTCTTCGAGCGCGAGGTCTTGAGGTTCATCCCTGACGGGAAACAGGTATCGATGGAACGCGAGGTCTTCCCCAAGCTGATCAGGAAAGGACTCTACGGCTACAGGTTCGAGGGGTACTGGGCGGACGCAGGAACCCTGAAGAACTACATCCGCGCGATGAAGATGCTCCTGGCATCCAGAGGCTCGGAGATAAATCTCTCCGTGCAAATCAAAGAAGGCGCAAAGGTCGAAAAGCCGGTGAACATCGGGCCGGGGTGCACGGTTGACGGGTCAATCGGCCCGAACGTCTCTCTCGGCTCGGAGTGCGAGATCCGTCGTGCTACCATCGCCGACTCGGCCCTGTTCGACGGCGTCACGGTCCAGAAGGACGCCGTAATCAAGAACTCAATCATCGGATCCGGTTGCAGGATAGGCCCTCGTGCCTCCTTGACAGACTGCATCATTGAGGACGAGGTGTCAATCAAAGCGGACCAGGTCATCACGAAAGGTGGGTGAGGCGTTGGGTCGTCTTTTCGGGACAAACGGGATACGCGGGATCGTCGGCAAGGATATGACGCCCGAGCTGGCGCTCGGGATCGGGATGGCGGCCGGGATTCACTTCGGCGGGACAGTCGCAGTCGGTCGGGACACAAGGACATCGAGCAAGATGCTCCTGGACTCCCTTGTCTCAGGGCTTACAGCCACCGGAATAAGCGTGATTGACACTGGAATCGTCCCGACGCCGTGCCTTCAGTACTACGTCAAGACCTCCAAGCTGGCTGGCGGGGTCATCATCACCGCCTCACACAACCCGCCGGAGTACAACGGCATCAAGTGCGTCGACTCGCTTGGCATGGAGTGTTCATCGGAGGATGAGAATCACATTGAGGCGCTGTACTTCGAAAGGAAATTCAAATTGAGTGGTTGGGACTCGCTCGGCAACGTCAGGCAGGCGGACGCGATTCCCAGGTACATCGAGGACATCGTCTCCAGAGTCGACGGGGAGGCCATCTCCCGCCGCAAGCCCAAGGTCGTGCTGGACTGCGGCAATGGCGCGGCCTGTTTCACCGCTCCGGATCTGCTAGTCCGCCTCGGATGCGAGCTGGTGACCCTGAACGCTCAGCCCGACGGCCGGTTCCCCGGCCGTCTCCCCGAACCTGTCCCAGCCAACATACAGGAACTCATGCGGATTGTGAAAGAGACGAAGGCCGATGTCGGAATCGCTCACGACGGGGACGCTGACCGCGTGATTTTCGTGGACGACAAAGGCGAGTACATCTTCGGGGACAAGAGCTTGGCGCTCATGGCGGGGGATATCCTGGCGGGTCGAGGAGGAATCGTGGTCACGCCGGTGAGCTCATCCAGCTGTTTGGAGGAAGTGGTGAAGTCCCGCCACGGCGAAGTCCACTACACGCGCGTCGGCTCTCCAATCGTTGCCAGGGCGATGTACAAGCTGGGTGCGACCTTTGGCGGTGAGGAGAATGGCGGGCTGATTTTCCCGGAGCACCAGTTCTGCCGCGACGGCGCGATGGCGGCTGCCAAGATGCTCGAGATCCTAGCGCATCACAGAGAGCCCCTGTCGGGTCTGATTGCGGGACTCCCGCAATACCAGTTGTACAAGACGAGCGTTCCTCATCCTCCCGGCATGAGGGATGCCATCATGGAACAGGTCAGGAAAAGGACTGCCGGCCTCAAGGTCATCGCGGTCGATGGGGTGAAAGTCATCCACGATGACGGATGGGTCATGATCAGGCCGTCAGGGACCGAGTCGATATTCAGGGTGTTCGCCGAGGCGCGGGACAAAGAAAAGGCGGAGAGGCTCGCAAGAGAAGGTGCGGCGATGGTCCGAGATATTATCGGGAGTCTGGAGGCTCAGGCGAGCCATAGCAGTAGCAAGTAGGCGATCAAAGCACCTGTGCTTGTGGCCACGAGGTTCACACCCTTCTTGTGGATCCAGCCGCGTCTCTCGATGGTGGCCCCGAGCACACTGTCGATTTGGCATCCTAGGAAGCCAACGACGGCCGGGATCAATAGGAACCAGGATTCCGGGGGCAGAGTAACGGTTAGGCCCACTCTACTTGATAGAAAATACAGGATCAACCAGCCGAATAGGGCGGTGTACAGACTCGCACCTATGGCGCACACCTCACCCAGGACGGAAATACCGCCATCCGTGCCAGCTTTGACTCGCTTGAATGTAGTGATGAGTCGGGCCTTGTCAGATAGTACGCCTATCTCGCTCGCGAGCGTGTCGGCACCCGCCACGGCGAGGGCAGAGAGGAATGCGAGACCTGCCCATGTGACGGGTACGAAACCAAGGTTGAGTGTCGAGAGCAGGGCAACGGCAGTCGGCGCGAACCCGTTCGCCAGAACGTTCATCGCGCCTCTCTCGCCCTTCTTACCCTCCTGGACCCCCATCGCCTCCTTGAGGGCGAACCTGTATTTCGTCGCCGCAAAGCTGGACAGCAGGAAGAAAAGTAGAAGGAAGAGCCATGTGACTTCTCCGGCTATCCCGATGATCATGCCTATGACGAATGCAGCCACCGTGCCGCCCTTTGTGAGGACCTGCTTGTAATAGGCGAGTGAGGACAGTGCGAGGCAGAGAGAAAACGTTAGCACTGCCGACTCGATGGTTGCTATGGGCACGTCCCACGCCGAGAACCCTGTTCGATAATAATCTTTCGCGCTATCCGAACCATTGGTCGAGGGATCGCTGCTCCCTGCTCCTTGCGGCCTCGGACATCTTCTCCAGGGCAACAGTGACCCTATCCGCCGAGAAATCGTGCTCCTCGCAGAGGAGCCTCTTAACCCCATCGGTGTCCACATCCCGCCACTGGAGACTGTAGTCAGCGGTCATCAGCGGCCTGAGGAAAATCTCCCGGATCTCTATGGCATTCTCTATCTGGACTCCAAGCCCCTCCATCGCCTTCTCGAGAGTCCCGTATTCCCTGATTAGGTTGAGCGCCTTCTTCGGGCCTACCCCTCGAACCCCTTCATTGAAGTCAGTGCCTATCAGTAGGCCCATGTCGACGAGCTGCTCCCTGGTAATTCCGAGGCCGCTCAGGGTGGAATTCAACTCCACCTGCTCTGGCTCGACATCGACATAGACATTCTTCCGCGGGAGTTTTCTTCTCCCGGTAATCGTGAGATTCCTGATCAGCGTCGGCGCACCGAAGAGGAGGGAATCGTAGTCCTGAGACGCCGCGGCGAAGACATCTCCCTTAGCCGCCATCGCGCTTGCCTGCGCCTCACCCTCACCAGGCGCCTGCACCATCGGCAGGCCCATGAGCTCGATCAGCCTCTTCGTTTGATCAACCATCTCCGCCGTAAGGCGGGAAGTCTGCATCGCTTTTGACCTGGCCCTCTGGAGGTCGCCCTCCTCCAGCGCCTCCTTCCATTCCCTCTCCGCCCTCTGCTTCACTTCGGCGCGGTCCTTGATTGTCTTGGCCTTGAGCTTTGGCGGCTCGCCGTCGAAAACGAACACGGGGCTGACCCCCGATTGCATCAGATTGGCGGTCCGATATAGAAGCCCGCTCAGGTGTGACGTGACCTCGCCGCGCCTATCCTTCAATGGCGTGCCATCTGGCTGCCGGATGATGGCGAGGAACTGGTAAAGGGTGTTGAAGGCATCGATGGCGACAACCTTGCCGCGGAAGTCCTCGATCTTCTTGGGAGTGGCCTTGACTATGTCCCTGAGGTTCACGCCCATCTGTTGCCGGCATCAGAGAAGTGCGGTCATAAACCTATTGATGGCAGGCCAATTTCTCAGGCTTCAGCCGTCTTCACTCCGAGCGCGAAGCTCTCGTCTCCAAGAGTCGCCTCCACGACATAGCCATCCGTCGGCTGCTGCTCGACGAATCGGAGATCTGCGGAATTGGTTTGGGAGGAAATGTACTCCCGCCAGTTCTTCAGCATTTTGTGGAGCCCCTTGCTCGCCTTGATCTGGAGCTGAATCCCTTGTTCTTCCTGGAGCTTCATCTCCTTCCTGACATCCTTGATTATCCTGACGATTTCCTTAGCGTAGCCTTCGGAAAGGATGTCCTCGGTCATCTCCGTGTCAACATAGACTATGCCGCCTTCGTAGGGTTCCTCGACGACTGTCTCCGGCAGAGTCTCCTCGAACCACACCATCTCTCTGTCTATGCTGACCTTCTGACCTTCGATGCCGACTGCGTATGCACCCTTGTTGATGCCGCTCTTGATCTTCCATGCGTCTTGGCTCTTGAGTAGTATCTCTATCTTCTTGGCCCACAGCTTGTATGCTCGGTTCAAGGCGTCAGTGTCCACCTGCACCCGTATGTTCATGCCACGCCACGTCTCGTTCGGCGGGACTATATCTAGCTCCTTAGCGAGGCTCTGGTTCACGATTATCTTCCTGAAGGACGTGACCGCGTCTATGCCCAGCTGGGCCCCAGGCTTCACCGCCACGCGCTTCACGGGCCAGTAGCTCTCCATCCCCGCCTTCTGCTTTGCTCTGTGAACCGCTTGCAGGACCTGTCTCAGCACATCGACGTAAGCGGAGATCTCCTCGTCGGACAACTCGAGGCCTATTGTCTCCTTGGTGGCGAGCACCGCCGCCTTGACCTCCGCCGTCAGCTCCTCCGCAGGCCTTGCGGCATAATCCTTCATCTGCTTTATCAGCTCGACGACGGAAGCGAAGCCTTCCGCGTCGATCTTCGCGCGTGCCGTGTCAATGAAGTCACCATCGCCCTTCCCTCTCGGGCCAGCTTTTGCAGCCATCCGCGCCCATGCGGTGACCGCGCTCGCGTTCAACGATCCCAGGTCGGCTCCTGCGACCTGCGTGACGAACAGCAACGATCTGAGCATCTCTTGGACGCCCTCCAGCTTGGATGAATCTCCATCCCATTCCGCCAGCTGGCGCCCATACTTTTCCTGGATCATCTGAAGGAGCTCGACCATGTATAGGGGCAACAGCTTCGGCTCCTCCCCGAGGACCGCGACTCCCAGGCTCACATCGAGGGCTTGTTCGACGAGGATGTTGGCCGACTCAAAGCCCATCCGCTTCAGCCCGACCCCACTCTTGTCCACGAAGACGTCTTTTATGAACATCTGAACCGTCTTCAGCATCTTCGCCATCTTCTCGTCGCTCAGCTGGTCGCGGAGCGATCTGGATTCGGAGGCGATCGGACGCCCATCCTTGTGGATGAGTATGACGTCCTCCACGAGGTACGTGCCAGCGTTCTCGACCTTCGCTTCCTTACTCTCCGTCAGCTCGTACCTGGATTCATCGAGCGGCCGGTGGTAGAACACCTGGAGGTCGACCGGGACGGTGCCGGTGCCACCGGGCCTGACGCCGAAATCGATCGTCTTCTTCTCGTTCGGCCCGATGAACGGTATGACCTTCGGCCCGTCCACATCGGATCCTCCGAACATCTTGATCTCGATGTTCTTCGCCGGCCAGTTCCCTTTGTTGGCCACCGCCACGCTATAGCGGTTCCACAGACCCTCCTGCAGCCCGCCGGTTGGCAGTGTCATGAACAGGCGGGGGTATCTGTCCTTGAGATGATCCTGGATGCGCTGGTTCACGCTGCTCCTTGCCGCCTCGAGCAGGGCTTCGAGCTCCTGTCCGCGCTCCTGACGAAGGGCGTCGGCCGCCCTCATGAGAAGGCCCTCCGCCTCCTCCACACCGACCCCGAGCTGCTTCGCCTCGACGACCGTGGAAGTCAGGCGGTCCAGCGCTTCCCTGCACCTCTTGAGAAGCGCCTCCTTCCTGCCCTCGTCCAGGCTTTCCCTTGCCCGTCTGAAATAATCTTCGACGAGACGGTAGTTCTTCTCCTCAAGGGCGTCCTGTACCCTGCTCAGATACGACTCGGCCATGGTCACATCCGCGCCCTCGGTTCTCGCACTTTGGATGTCTTGGATTAGGTTGGTGAGGTCTGACTCGACCCGCTTTGACACCTGAGCATCTTTAGTCCTCTCCACGCCCTCCCGAATCCTCAGATGAATGTCCTGAAGCCTATCGAACTCACCGTCCTCGTACGCCTCGTCGGCGTCTCTCATTAGTATTTCCGACTGGCTGACATCGGCACCGATCTCCCTCATCTCGTCGACATACTGGTGAGTCGTGTCCCTGAGACTCTTCATCTTCGACTTAAACTTGTCAACCGCCTTGGTGGCCTCGTCCCTCGCCTTGTTGATTGCCTGCCAGGCGGTCTCCGGATCGATCGCGGCATATTCCTTCGCTTGACCGAGAAGCTTCTCCACCTCAGTCGCATCCTCATCGAGCAGGGTCGTGCTACGCAATATCCTGACGGCTTCAGTCACAGGACTAGATTCCAGAGCACCGAGAGAGGCTCCCTTCTGATCGGTCACGAAGATGAGCTTGGCCACGTACTCGTTGATGCCCTCAAGTTCCTGCATCATCCCCGACCAACCATCAAGGGCTTTTCCGTATCGCTCCTCTACTTGCCTGAGGACTTCCACCATGTACAAGGGTAGCAGGTCGGGCTCGTCGCCGACGGTCACGCAGGCGACGTATGTGTGCTCGCTCTTCTCCAGCAGTATCTTGCTTTCCCCGAATTCCAGACGTTTGAGGCCGGTTTTCGTTCTTTGCCTGAACGAGTCCTTCACGAAGTCTTGAACCACCGTGAGCATGCCGCTGAATATGTCCTCGTCTATGCTCTCTCTGAACTTCCTCGTCTGGTGATTGATGAGCCGCCCATCCGAGTGCACGAGGAATACATCCTCCACGAGATACGTGCCCGGCTTCTCCACCTTGAGGTTCTTGAGGTCTTTCAATTCATACTTGTTCTCGTCGAAATACCTTTGATAGAGAACCTCGATGTTCATGGGCACTTGGCCAATGGCCTTCGGTTTCACCCCGAATTCGACCTTCTTGGTTTCATTGATGCCGAGTTCCTGTATCGGCTCGAGACCCCTGACATCGATATCTCCCCCGAGACTGAGGTTTATGTTCCTCGCGTTCAGCTTGCCCTTGTTGGAGACCTCGACGACACAGTTGTTCCAGACATCTTGCTGCAGGCCTTCCTCGGTGAATTTGACAATCAGGTTGGGATACCTGCTCTTGATGAAATTCTGTATTTGGATCCCGGCGGAGACTTCCGCCTGTTTCACGAGTATGTCAGCCATGTTCAAATCCTGCTTCTCCAAGGCCTTGCTAGCTTCCGCGAGTATCCTCTCCGCCTCGACGACGTTGACGCCGGATTTCCTCGCGCTGTCGATCATCGTTGAGATGCTGCGCATCTTCGATTCATACCGGTCGGAGAACTGCCTTCTCCTCCTCTCGCGGACCATCGTCTTGCCCTCAGCCACGAGACTCTCGGCCTTGGCGAGGTTGAGCGCCTTCAGGGCCTCCCTTGCTTGAAGGGCCAATGGCCGGAGATCCCCGACCTCCACCCCGACCCGCCCCGCCTGGGCGAGCATGTCCTCGAAGGTGCGGATATCCTTCTCCACGTGATCGCCCTCCGCCGCGCGTCTCGCCCCGTCGAGCAATACCTCGATCTGCTTGGCGATACCATCTAACGCTGTCAGGTCCCTTCTCTGGACGGCTTCCTCTGCCTTCTTGTACAACGCTTCCGCGGCGCCCGTCTCAAGGCCAGCGTCCCTGCAATCCTGAATGACCGTATTCATTGCTTTCAGTTTGGCAGCCACGTGGACCTGTTGCGCCGATCCGACCATGTTTGAGATTTTCTTCGCGATATCCTGGAGGTTATCGAAGCGCCCGAGAGCGAGGTCCTCCTGTGCCTGCTTGAGCAGTTCGTTCGACTTCGTGACATCGATTCCAAGAACTTGGGTTCGCTCGACCTCGGCGGAGAGAACCTTGAGCTCGCTCTCCAGCTGCCGTATGTCCGCGTGCCGCTTCGCGGTCTCAACTATGTCATTGATGACCTTGGTGTACTCGATCGTCTCGACGAACCTGCCGTCCTTGAGCGCCTCGTCAGCGTTCGAAATGACCTTCTCGCCTCTGAAGACTTCGAGGCCCGCCGCCTTTGCCGATTCCAGGTTCGACCTGGACTTGTCAAGCAGGTCCACGGCCGCTTGCTTGAGGCCTTCCTGGAGGGTCTGGGCGAGGCTCTCCGAATCGACGAGTTCCTTTGCCACGTCCGCAAAACGCCCCTCGCCGAAGGCCTTCTCGGCCTTCTGGACCGCTTCCCCCGCGCCCATGATTTCTATGTCGGCGCGCGATAGGTCTGCGATCAGTTTCTTGAAGTTGGCGATCTCGGCCTTCGCCAAGTCCAGCTCCTTCGTCCTGAGCGCTTCCTGCTGAGCCTCCCAGGCCTTTATCGCTTCATCCGCCTTGTTCTCCGCAATCGATCCATATTCGATTGCCTTGTCGATGCTGCCCGTCTGGAGCGATTCCTTGGCAGTGTCCAGGATGTCGGCGGCCTCGCCTGTGGGGATGTTGTGCTCCGCCGCCCTCTTCAGCCGCTCCGTGCCCCTGTCTATGATCGCTTTGGCAGCAACCAAGAGTTGGGCTTTCAGTTCACTTGCGGTCTTCTCGAGTTCCTGCAGAATCCCGTCGACCTCTTCGTACTTACGCTGCCGCAACGCGACTTCTGCCTTCGCAATTGTCTCGTCGGATTCCTCGATGTCCACGTTCGCGTTCTTCAATTCAGCGATGAGAGCCTTGACGCGAGCGAAAGTCCTCATTGCCCTCTTGCCATCCTCGGCAACTTGCTTGCTGCGTTCCTTCTCCTGAGCGCCTCTGGCCGCGGCGATCGTCTGCTCAATGCTGGCGGCAACTAAGAACGCTTCACTGAATCGGCTTTCATTTAGCGCTTGCTCCCCTCGTGCGAGCATGTCGTCGAGCGGTGGTAGATGAACGCCCTCCGCGCTTGCTTTCTGAATGGCGGTCTTGGCCTTCTCGAGCCGGCGCTCCGATGAGGATTTCAGATCCGCCCACAGCAACCCCACGGCGTCTTCTGTTGTCTTGAGGCGTATCTCTGCCTCCTCCACCTCGTTCTTGTCAAGTGCAGCGTGAACCGATGCAATCCCTTCGCGCGGTTTCGCGACGTCGACATCGACATTGGCGAGCTCGTCAACCCTTTGCTGGAGCTCCCACAGCTTCCGCTGCATCCCCCTCGTCCTCTCGCTCACGATCCTGAGCGTCTCCGCTTCCTCGACAGCCAACTTCCGCTCTTTCGTTTCGAGGGCTCTCTCGGCACGAAGATGTGCGAGCCGCGCGAACTCCAGCGCCTCGTATATCTTGCCCTGTTTGAAAGACTCCTCGGCGCTCTCAAGGAACTTCCGCGCCTCTGCAGAAGTGACACCTTTGCGCTCCGTGCTTTCCACGGCCTTACGGGATTTGTCGATGAGGTCCCGCGCAGAGCCCTCCAATGATGTCTTCAGGCTCTGGGTGAGGTCTTCAAGCTGACCTATGATGGTTTCAGCATCGTCGAAACGTCCATGGTCTAATTGCTCCCTCGCCTTCGCGATGAACTCGTCTGCGCCGGCAACGTCCACGTCTGTCCTCCTAAGCTCCACCAACAGATCGCGAATCCTCTCCAAGCGAAGGACCGCGCGGCGGAGTCTCTCCTGGTTCGGCAGTTCCAGCTCCTGCTCGACCATCCTCTCGATGTTGAACGCCTGGCCGACGAGTGCCGCTTCCTCCACTTGCCTCAGCAGGGCCTTGACCTTGCTCGCGTCGAGCCTTCCTGCACCCGCTTTCTCAACGATTTTCTCCACTGCCGTCGCCACAGCGGCTCTCTGCACGGCCTCGCGCGCGAGCTCGACGGCTTTCCTGGCACGAGCGATGAGCTTGCGCATGTCGTCGGGCTTCTTGGCATCGAATGAGGCGGCTGCGTCCTTCAGTAGGATCTCGACGTCCGATGTGTCAGCTTTGATAGCCCTGAGGTCCGCCATGTCGAGCCTAAGCGAATCGAGGGATTCGGACATCTTCCTGAGCTCTGCGGCATCCTTGACCCCGATGCTTGCTTCCCTGGCCAGCGTTCTCACACGGGCATATTCGCCTTCAGCCAAGGCCTTCCTTGCCTGCTCGAGAATAGGGTACACGGCACTAACGTCCGACTTCTTCCTCTCTTCCTTCTTGGCTTCGTTCTCTACGCGCTTCAAAAGGCTGTCTGCGGCTGCGAGTCTCTTTGCCACCTTGACCGCCGCTCTGGTCTCGCGTGACAGCCTTTGGACATCGGCATAGACACCATTCTTGAGGTTCTCTCTGGCATCGTGGATGAGCCTGCGGGCCACGTTGACATCGGCACCTTCCTGTCCAGCCTCGCTCGTCTCGGCCATGGCAACCTTGAGGAGCGACTCAGCTCTCGCGTAGCGCCTGGCTTGTTCCGCCTTCTCTTGAGCCTTGAGGCACCGGTTCCTTACCTCGCCGAAGTCGTCCGCCTTCAGGGCATCCTCTGCCTTCTTCAACTCATCCATTGCCTCGGATGGATCAGCCCCTCTCTCGCGGCAGTAGGTCACCCTCTTCCTTGCGGCTTCCAAGAGGCTCTCCGCCCTCTTACGGAGCTGTGCCTCCTGCTTGCGGGCACCCGTGCGCCTGAGAAGCCTCTCGGCCCCACCGAGATCTCCGGCATCAATCGCCTTAGTCGCGTCAGTCAGGCTCTTCTCCAGGGCGAGCGTCTCGACTCCAGACGCTTTTGCCTTTTCCACCGTCAGTTTGGCCTCAGATATGCGCGCTTGAATCCTCGCCTTGCTGCCGGCTATCTCCACCGCCCTCTTGGCGGCTTTCGCCGATTCCAGTGCGGTGTCCAGGTCGTTCTCGGATCTGGCTTTGTCGGCCTTCTGCAGTAGGCGGTTCGCCACCGCGGTGTCGGTCCCTTTCGCCCCCTCGAGGCCTACCGACTCATGCGCCGCCGCCAGGGCCTTTTCGAACCTTTCGGCAGTCGCTCCGCTGAGAGGCTTACGGCCCGCAGGGGTTCCGCAGGCAACGCATGCTTTTGCGCCCTCGGGGAGGGGCGAATCACAGATGCGGCAACTTGCCATAATGCCAGACCCGTCCCTAAACTTGAGACTGAGCCAGTCTTGAGTAGCTAATACAGGATTCGGTATAAAAGTAATCGTGGGGTTATCGTTTGAGATAGCGGGAGCGGCCAGCAAGAAAGGTTAAAGTAACGTGGACGCTCTTCGCGCCCGCTGGTCGCAAGACTGGCCGCCAAAGGTGGTTCTCTGCGTTCGGATGACAGGCATGAGCTGATTGGGAAGCAAGTTATCGACACTGACGGCATCGAGGTTGGCTACGTGGTGGACGCGGACTCGCGTTTTCTCCGCCTGGCGGAAGGCCCCATCAGGAACGTCGGCCTTGGCCGCAGATTTGTGAAGCAGGTCACCGACAAAGTGGTGCTTGGCGGACCGGCATCGGAAATCTTCTCCGGCCTCAACGTGATTGATTCTTCGGGGGAGTTCGTCGGCATAATCAAGGATACCGTCGAATCCGGGGATGTCCTCGACAGCCTCATCGTGGAGGATGAGGAGGGTGGGATGCTAGTAGTGGTGATGGAAGATATCTCCGTCATGGACGAGTGGGTGGAACTCCGTGTCTCAGCCGAGGACCTAGAAGAGAAGCAGTGATCATTCCTCCGCCGGGCTCAGCATGAGTATCGCGAAACCGAGCCAGACGAGAGCGACCATCGTTAAGAGGATGTTACCGTAGGTGGGGAGGAAGCTCACGCCGACGAGGATTATGGGGACGATTATCCCGATGAAGAAGTAGAGCATTTTCCGGGATGTTTCCTCCATGTTGTTCCCCTGCGCTAACAATAGCTTTCGTTAAATACCTTGGCCTTCGGCGACTTTCTTGAGGTCCCTCACCCTCTGCGCGATGTTGCCTCCGAATATCGCACTGCCGGCCACGAGTATGTCCGCGCCGGCGGATGTGACCTTCGACGCGGTCTGCATGTTGATGCCCCCGTCCACC
Organism: Thermoplasmata archaeon; assembly: GCA_041489255.1. Taxonomy (GTDB): domain Archaea; phylum Thermoplasmatota; class Thermoplasmata; order RBG-16-68-12; family JAFNFQ01; genus JAFNFQ01. Next base: position 107,495 of record JBGPQV010000001.1, read on the forward strand.
TCCAGCTCGACACCGACATTCTCCCTGCTGATGTACCCCTTTGCCTCCTTTATTTTCGGCAACACCTCAGGCATGAACTTCTGTCCCGCAAAGCCAGGGTTCACGGTCATGATGAGGAGGAGGTCCACGTCTTTGAGGAACGGGACGGCCTTCTCGAAGGGCGTTGGCGGATTGATGACCACGCCGGGGCTCTTCCCTTCGTCCTCGATTAGCCTGATTGTCTTCCTGACATCGTGGGCGGCCTCGATGTGCACCGTGATTATGTCCGCGCCGGCATCCGCGAAGGGTTTGACCATCCTTTCCGGGTGCTCTATCATCAGATGCACGTCAAGGGGAAGCTTCGTGCACCGCCGCACGGCGTGGACAATCACAGGACCGACCGTGATATTCGGGACGAAGTGGCCGTCCATGACGTCGATGTGGAATAGGTCGGCACCTCCCTTCTCGGCAAGCTGGACTTGCCTGGTCAATTCCGTATAGTCGGCGGAAAGTATCGACGGGGCTATCTTGACCATCGATTTTGGGAACAAGCTCTGCGAATTAAGCTTTGCCCGCCGGTTCGAGCGATCCCGCCTTGACAACGAGCACCGTCAAGTTGTCAGGAGTCCCCCTCATCGCCACCGCCTCATGTTGCAAAGCCTCGGCGACCGCAGGCGCCGTCGTCATCTTCCTCGCGATGGTCGCGGCCTCATCGGGGCGCATCACATCCCAGAGTCCGTCGCACGCTGCGATTATCCAGAGGTCGTCCTTACAAAGGCGGGCGCTTGCCAGGTAGGGATCGGAGATGATGCCGATGTCTTTGAATTCGCGGTCACCTAGGCTGCGAGTGCATTGCAGCCCGTGTCCCTTTGAGTCCATCACATACGACCCATCGATGTGCCCTCCGGCATCGATGATCCGCATCTTCTCATCTTGGTTCGAGAGGCGATGAAGCTCGGTAAGGATCTTGTGGTTCACCTTCGAAACCAGCAGCAGCTCCGCATCCCCGGTATTGGCGACGGCAAAATCGCAGCCATCAAGGAAGAATGCCACCGCCACGCAACCCGACCGCCTTTCGACGACCTCCCTGTCTATCGACAGGAATGCCTTCTCCAGTGCCTTATCCGCGGGAAAACCGGCGGCGAAGGCATTTTGAAAGAGGCCGGGGAATCTCCTGCCCGCCAGATCCGCGACCTCGGAACCGCCATGGCCGTCGAAGACGCCCCCGAGCACCCTCCCCGGAACGCCGCCAAAGTCGCATACTAGCGAGTGTGTGTCCTCCAATCTCGCGCGCCCTCCGATGTCCTCGACGGCCCATGCTTCGTTCTCGCGACCTTCGCCCTTCATGTCATCCGGTGAAGAGCTCTCACCCGCCTAAACCTTGGCTCGGGGACCAGAGTTGCTTGTGGACATCAATTGAAGAACTGTTAAGAGGGACACGGCGATTCTCGTCGCGTGAAACTCAAAGGCCTCGTCAAGGAGCGATATGGCGTTGTTTCTTTGGCGGTCATTTTCGTGATGTGCAGTGTTTTTGTTCTCTCCCACCCCCACTCTTTCGAGAACGCGACCGTCCCTGACGAGAGGTCGTACTACGGCTGGGCTCGACTATATAATGAAGGCATCTACGACATGCCGCTCTATGACTGGTTCGGAGTGCAAGCGGGCCTTGATTGCTATGTGAACGCAAGCGGAATCCATTACCTAGAGCTCCATGAGAGGCTGATTCAAAGCGGTGGCGGCACGCTCAGCCTCGAGATCCGCGTGACCATGCAGGACTGGGGTGGTGCGGCGGGAGCGCAAGTCCACCTGTTCTTGCAGCGAACCCGCGTCGACCTTAGCGGCAGCACTAACTCCTCCGGAGCCGTCCTCTTCGCAAACCTCCCGAAGACGCCGATGTCCATCGCGGTCCACTACTACAAGGCCCCTCAGGGAACGCAGCCGCCAATCGACCTCGGAGCTTTCGCGCCTTATGATACTAGCGGGATCGGTGAGCCGTATCAGACGCGAATCGATGTTGTCAACTATTCGTCCACTGGTTCGCAATACGAGCTGGCCATACGCCTCGTGGATTCGCTCGACGATCCTGTCCCAGGAGTCAACCTCACGTATGTAGTCAGGGGCGATGGACAGCCCCAGCCAATCGGGGTAACGGATGGCGATGGGGCCTACACGCTCACGTCTACCCGGCAAGGTAGCCAATCCATCATCGGCAAGAAGGACTCCAGACGAGGGTTGGCCCCCATAGCCTCGGTGGTTCCTCAGGGGGACGGGTACGTCGTCGTGAACCACTGGGCGCCGGGCTACTCCATCATCCTTGGCATCCTCGACAGGGCCCACCTGGCGGATTTTACTGGAGTCTTGATGATGGCCATGGCGCTCGTGGCGACCTATATGCTCGCGCGCAGGCTCTTTGGCTGGAAAGTGGCGATGGTCTCCGGAATCCTTCAGTTGACCTGCGGCGTCGCTCTCTTGCTGATTTGGACGGTGGGCATGGCGGACTACGCATCGATGGCCTTCGCTCTCGTGGGAATCTGGCTATTGATAGAAGCCATCTTGCCGAAGAGAACCTGGTACCTATCCATCCCATTGGGCTTCTTCGGCGGTGCGGCTTTTGGCGTGAGCGTCTGGATACGCTATTCCACCGCCTCGCTCTTGCTGGCAGTACTGTTCCTCATCCTCGCCATCTCCTTCAAGGACTGGAAAGAGTTGCGCGTCAAGGGCAAGGTCGCGCTCCCCTTGGCCAAGCGTTTCATCGCGCGGACGACGCCTTTCGCTGCCGGGCTCGCACTGCTTCTGGTTCCTCTTGCAATCTACAACTCGACGTACTTCGGCGGGCCTTTCGGTGCGAGCCACAACTACGGCGGCCAGATAAACATCGATAGCAGCGGCGGCAATGTTTCCGCCAGCGTCGTCACCGGGAGCGTCTACTCGAACTTCGATCCGATGGGCTCGATCCCGACCATGGCGGTGCGGCTTCACTGGCTTTTCACGGTGATGCCGTTCCTTCTCCTTCTCCCGGCCGCGCTCTACATTGGTTGGCGGCGGCTGCCATTCCTATTCCTCTTCGCCTGGGTGCTATCGAACCTTCTCCTCTACATGTTCATCCCTTGGGTCGCGAGCTGGTGGGAGGCAGCCAGGGCGATGGAAGACACCAGATACTTCCTGCCCGCCATGCCACCCGCAGCCATACTGGGCGGATTGGCGATCACGCAATGTCTTCTGGTTCCGAGGAGACGCAGGACCCTTGGCGTGATAATCCTCGCGTTTTTCGTCGTCGCTGGGTTCGCCGTCGCGCAAGTCGCTATTGAAGCACAGGTTGAAAGATCGGCCAACCAACCTGGAGGCGGGCCCGGTCCAAGCGGTCCGCCGAATCCACCGCCAACGCCAGAACAGAACTACACCGTCCTGACCGTCCGTCAGCTCTTGGGAGGGCCAGGGGTCTACAGCGACAAGCTCGTCGAGGTGCGCAACTGCACGTTCGATCATTGGATCGACTCTTCTTCCTTCTTGTTCCGCGACGCCAGCTCCCCGGTCCTGCTGAGGGTCGCGCTGCTGTCCGGTTACGCTCCCCCGGCGCTCTCGCCGGGCACCGTGTTCCATATCAAGGGGGTGTTCCTGTGGAATGACAACAATGGTGATACGATTCCGCAGCCGCAGGAACTCTTAATCACGGTGAAGGCGGGAACGACCGACTCGATAGTGCTCGCGTAGGAATCAGCCAATATTGCCCGCGGAGGAGCGAGACGCAACCAGGTTGATTGCGATCTCGGCCAGGTCGGACGAATAGTGAGCCGTCCTCCCTATGCTCTCGACGACGCCGGCCAAAGCGAAGACATCCCGGCCTTTCATCGAGCGCATCGCTTCAGTTGTCCGGTTCATTGTCTTGTCGAATTCGTCTATGTCGTCAATCGCGCTGTTCGCATCTTCCACGCTACCGCTCAATAGCGAGGTGAACGACCTGTCGAACATGCTCAGGGCCTGCGCGCTCGCTGCGTCGAGCGAGTCCATCAGCTTCTTATCCACACCCTTCTCCATCAAAAGCACGCTGGCGGCGATGCGCTCCGCGTGATCCCCAATGCGCTCAAGGATCTTGGCGGCCTGGCGGTAGGAACTGCTCGTGCCCAGGTCTATGCCCTGCTTGGCAGCAAGGCCAGCATCCACGAGCATCAGGTTGAACTGCTTCGCGGTCATCCAGAAGAGCCTATCGATGTCCTCGTCCCTCGCTTCGACATCGCGGGCGAGCGAAAGATTCAGAGTGCGGAGGGCGGTCATCGCCTCCTCGTGCATCGATCTGATGGTGAGATGCATCCGCCTGAGGCACTTCTCCTGTGAGAACTGTGCGGGATCCGAGAGGTCTTGAATGACTATCGCGTCCTTCGTCTCCTCGAGTATCTCGGGCCCTATCACCATGCGCGTGAACTCCCGCACTGCCTTGCGCAGCTCCGGCTCGTGATGGCCTTTGAACTCGACCTCGAGTATCTCGTTGCCCGCGATGTAGGCGGCGATCAGGCGGCGCAGCAGATGCTCGCGCCTTTCAGGCTTGTCGACAACGACGATCGCCCTTCTCGGTCCCCGTTCCGCGCTCGGCTGGGCTTGGACATACAGTCCGCCGTTCGGAGTCTTCGCGAAGAACACCATGTCCCCTGCCTTCAAATGTGACTCGGTTACCCAGCGCTTCGGCAAAGTCACGAGGTAGGTCGAACCCCCTGTCATCTGCAACTTCCGTGCTTCAAGGGTCATGTCTACTCATGCCTCCATAATCTTCTCAGTCTGTCTATGGTCTCTGTGGATATAAGCCCTGTCTTTAGAGTGAAATGGAGAACCAGCGACATTTCCGATTTGCGTCCTTTAGCCAAAGCTTAGTAAGCAACGACACGATGTGAGGAATGCCTGCGTTGCCGCCTTGTCGACAGGCAGAGGAAGGAAAGTTGAACGTCAAAGATATGGAGAAGGTCGACTGCAAGTACTGCGGTGGCATCTTCCCGGTGGCCCAAGCAGTGGTGCTCGACGATGGCGGTGAGTTCAGGTACTACTGCAGCAGTGATTGCGCGTTCGGGAAATTGGGCCCGAAATCATCGATTCCAAAGCCTGCGATCAGGAGCACCGGTTAAGCTTGAGCCGGCCTCTGATCTCTGAAGTAGCGACGCTTTGCCCAAAGCGAGACGTTCACTGGGTTCATGCGGACGGGTACTTCAATCAAAGGCCCGATCACCGCCGCGAAAGCCTCGCCTGACGATATCGTGAACACGCCGATTGCGGTGGCTATTGCCAACTTGAAGTTGTTGCTGGCGGCGGTGAAGGCCAGCGTCGCCGTCTCCTCGTACTTGAAACGAGGCGTTTCGACACGTAGAACGACACCGAGAACATGATGAGGAAGTTCAGGATGAGAGGGACGGCGATTCTCAAGACATCCAAAGGCAGCCCGATAATCTTGTCGCCTTTGTAGGAGAACATGATCACGACCGTGAACAGGAGACCGATTATGGACGTCGGCGCCAGCTTCGCCATGAACCTGTTATCGTACCAGTCCGCCCCCTTGCGCCGCACCAGGAAGAATCTGGTCAAGAAGCCCATGACAAACGGTATCCCCAGGTAGATGAGGACGCTCTCCGCCACTTGAACTATCGAGACCGACACCTCCATCGAGGCGGTGAGGCCCTCCATCCAACCCGAGAGCAGGGTCACGAAAAACCACGCCATCGGCGAGTAGAATATCATCTAGAAGACGCTGTTGAGGCCGACAAGCAGTGCGGCGTACTCGGCGCTGCCCTGTGCCATCGAATTCCAAACCAGAACCATCGCGATGCACCGCGCGAGGCCGATGATGATCAGCCCGACCCTGTACTCCGAGGTCCGGCAGGAACAACCATGCGAGGGCGAACATCAGGAAAGGTCTGATAACCCAATTCTGGAGCAGGGATACCGCCATCAGCTTTCGGTTCGATGCGAGGCGCGGTATGTCGCCGTAACGCACACGGGCCAGCGGCAGATACATCATCCAGATGAGACCGACCGCGATGGGGATCGACATGCGCCCCCAGGAAACGGAATCCAATGTTGAAGGAAGCCCGGGCACCGATGCCCCAAGTGCGATCCCCAACACCACCGCAATGAAAATCCAAAGCGTTGTGAGCTTGGCGGAGAGTGACATCCGCTGCCTATCGGACATCGCCAGCTTTGTGCATGAAACCCGCCACGATAAGCATTGTGTCCGGGGGCATTGGGCGGCATTTGGGGCATTCGCCCCCCGCCAAGCCTTTATACGAATTCAGGACCTTTCCCCGCCGAAGGGGAACCCATGAAGAACAGGGTCAAGCAGATCTATCGCAACCTCGACAGGGATGTGGACATCGTCGTACTCGCGAATTCGACAGATCCGCATATTGACGCTACCTTCTACTATGCCACGGGGATCACCACAGGTCTTTTCGAAGGGTGCGCGGCGTTCCTGCATCCGGACGGGCACGTAGATCTACTCGCGTCCCAATTGGAGGAGGAGACGGCCAAGAAGGCGGGACTCCCGGTCACGACATTCATGACGAGGAGGCAGCTGATGAGGGGGCTCAGGAATCACCTGGAAGGACACCGCCGGATCGGGCTGAACTTCGAGGAGATCACCCACCACTACTACGACCGACTCAGGAAGTTGGCGCCGAAAGCCAGATTTGTCAATGTCTCCGAGGCCGTGAGAGCGGCGCGTTCGGTGAAGGACGAACACGAGCAAGGGTTGATTGAGAAGGCGTGCAAGATCGCGAGCGAAGCATTCGAGGACCTGATTCCTAGGATCAGGAAAGGCAAGAGGGAGGACGAGCTGGCGGCGGACCTGGTTTACCTCATGCAGAAGCACGGAGCTGGCGGTGCCTCATTTGAAACCATTGTGGCGTCAGGCCCCAATGGCGCTGAGCCGCATTACACTGCGGGAACAAAGAAACTCCAGAAAGGCGAGCTCGTCGTGTTTGATTTTGGCGCGAAATATCACAAGTACGTCTCGGACATCACGCGCACAGTCGTTGTCGGCAAGGCGAGCGAACAACAGAAGCGGATGCACTCGGTCGTCGAGCGAGCGCAAAAGGCTGCCCTCGCGAAGATGCGAAAAGGGGTGAAGGGCGCGGCGGTTGACAAGGCCGCAAGGGACCTGATCGACAAGACCGAGTTCAAAGGGCGCTTCGTCCACAGTCTAGGTCACAGCATAGGCCTGGCGGTGCACGACGGCGCGGGTCTCGGTCCCGCAAGCAAGGTGGTGCTCAAGCCGGGCATGATCTTCACGAACGAGCCAGGAGTCTATCTCTCCGGCTACGGCGGCGTCAGGATCGAGGACAACGTCCTCATCACGGCCGGCAAGCCGAAGACCCTGACGACCGCGACACGCGAACTCATCGAGGTGTGAGGTGGTGAAGTGAGAGAGCTTGCGAAATCCGCGTTGAGGGTCTTCGAGAAAGCGGGGGTCGACTTCGGCGACATCAGGACAGAGGAGAGGAAGTCGACCACCATCAGGATTGCGAACGAGCAGTTGCAGGCGCTGTCCTCGGTTGTCCGCAAGGGGTTCAGCGTCAGGGCGTTCCGCCGAGGGGCTTGGGGATACAGCTCGGGCACGAGCTTCACGCTCGATTCGGTCAAGCACGCAGCCGAAGCAGCCGCAAGAATCGCCCGCGCCAACTCGACAAAAGGACTGCCCCGCTCCTCCCTCAAGAACATCAAGCCGATGAAGAAGAACCTCAAACCTGCGGTGAAGATCGACCCCGCGAATATCGGCCTCGACGAGAAGACCGAGCTGGCGATGACGGTGTCGAGAGCGCAGAGAACCGACCCCAAGGTCGCTAGCACATTCGCGATTTACGGGGAATGGGACTACGCGTTCGAGGTTGCGAACACCGTCGGCACAGACGTTTCCTGGAGAGAGATGCGGACGCGGATTGGCGGTCAGGCCGTCGCTGCCGAAGGGGATAAGAGAGACTTCGCGTACGATTTCACTGATGGGACTGGCGGGTACGAGATAGTCAAAGCCGTCGACCCGAACGAGATGGGCAAGACAATTGCGAGGGAGGCAATCGAGCTCCTCACCGCCAAGAAACCGCCGAGTGGCATGATGACGGTCATCACAGACCCCGACATATCCGGACTCCTCGCTCATGAGGTCATGGGGCATGCCTCAGAGGGGGACGAGATAACGAAGCGCCGTTCGTTCCTCACGGACATCGTTGGCAAGAAGGTTGGTTCACCCCTCGTGACAATGTATGATGACGGTAAATATCCTGCCGCGCATGGAACGATCCCATTCGATTGCGAGGGCACGCCGGGTCATAAGACCAAAATCATCGACCGCGGCGTCTACGCGGGCTACATGCACAGCCTGGAAACCTCAGGCACGTTGAAGATGCCTTTGACCGGGAACGGGCGGGCGGAGAACTACAGCCGCCGTGTCTGGGTCAGGATGACCAACACCTACTTCGCCCCGGGTGACGACAAGTTCGATGAGATCGTCGAGGAAACGAAGGACGGCCTGCTGACGCATAAGTCGATCAGCGGCATGGAGGACCCGGTCGGCGGCGGCTTTCAGGCGGTGGCGCTCATGGGTCACCTTGTGAAGAATGGAGAAATCGGCCCCGCGGTCAGAGGGATGACCCTCACTGGCAAGGCACTGGAGATCCTGAAGAGCGTTGACATGGCCTCCAGGGAGTTCAAGCTCTCGGGCGGCTTCTGTGGGAAGGGAGAGGAGGACTACGTCCCTGTCTCCAGTGGCGGGCCTTACATGAGATCCAAGATAATCGTGGGAGGCGGATAGATGACGCTGCTCTCTCTAGCCGATGACGCGGTGAAGAAAGCACTCGCCGCGGGAGCTCAAGCTGCCGAAGCGTTCGCCATGACCTACCGCACGAAGTCCGTCTACATCGAGCAGGATGTGCCCAAGGTGGCCGAGGAACGGACGGAGGCGGGAATCGGCCTCAAGGTCGCTGTGGGGAAACGTGTTGCATTCACATCGGCGAGCCTTGAAGGTCAAAAGGATGTGCGGGCCGCCACTGCGACAGCCATGAAAGCCGTCAAGATGGTCCCCGAGGACCCAGACTTCCCCGGCTTCACCTCTTTCAGGGTCATGGGGAAGGTGGAGAAGACCCATGACGCGAAGACGGCGGAGACTCCTGTCGAGGAACTCGTCGAGATTGCACTCGAACTGACTGCGGCGGGCAAGGTCCGAAAAGATGTCACGGTCCCTAAAGGGATTTTCCGCGTGCAGGACTATGAGCTCAGGGTGGCGAACTCGGAAGGGGCCGAAGGTTCACACCGCGGCACCCTTGTATTCCTCTATTTCACCGCCAAGAGTGGCACGAGGACCAGGGCGGGCGAGGGGATAATCAAGAGCTTGGGAGTCTCGCTATCGCAGCAGGACTTCCAAGCGATCGGCAAGAGGCTGGGTGCTCGATCGGTGGAGAACCTGGAGGCCTCCGCCCTCCGCGAGAAAATCGCGGGAACCGTTGTCATGGACCCGCTCGATCTCGGCGAGATGTTGATCCAGACCGTCGGCTCCGCCGTCAATGCGGAGGATGTGAGGAGGAAGAGGAGCCCATGGCAGGACAAGAAGGGTCAGAAGGTTGCATCTGAGGGGCTCAACATCGCCGACATGCCCCGCCTGCCGGCAGGGCTGTGCTCCTGCGCGGTAGACGACGAGGGCAACCCGACCGCAGACAGGCCCCTGGTGGCGGATGGGATCCTGCGCGACTTCGTCCACGATCACTACAACGCTGCCATCCTCGGCGGAAAGGGCGGGAACGCGTTCCGCAGGGCTGTCGCCACCGTCGAAGGGGCTTACGCCCGGCCTGCTCAGTGCAGCATCAGCAACCTTGTCGTTGAACCGGGGACGCAATCGCTGGACGAGATCATCGGTTCGGTGCAGAAAGGGGTCTATATCGAGAAGCTCGCGGCGCCCGAGGTCAACCAGTTCAGCGGGGCGTTCGCCCTCGAGGTCAGGAACGCGGCGATCATAGAGAAAGGCGAACTCAAGGACCACGTGAAGTACGCCCTTCTGGTCGGGAACATGTTCGAGGGCTTGAAGAACGTCGCCGCGACGGGGAGAGAGCTGCGTCCGAGCCACGGCTTCCTGACCGCCACAGGCTGCTGCTACCTGCCGCCAATGGCATTTAATGGATTCGAGCTGGTCGGACAGAAGTAGCTGTCACTGAGAATCGGCGAATCCTGGGACACCTGATAGGCTTCATCACATCAAGTGCGATGTGAAAACACATCTCACCCGAAGATGTCAAAGAAGTAGTGGGCCCCATCCCCCCTCAGGACGGGGCCAGACGCGAAAGCGCCCTCCTCGACGCCCATATCAGGCAACCTCTCCCCTCTCCCCTTTTTTTGAGCCTGCCTGTTCCCTATTATGGATGGGCTAGCTACGTATATAACAGGTATCTGGTGTTCACCACGCGATTTACCACTTACCAATCCGGTTGCCAATCCTCCCTTACGCGCCTCCCTTCCAGAGTGTTATCAAAAGGGGAATCATTGCTCGATACATATATATCACGGTATCCTTATGAAATGGCGAGTGTGGCGATGAGGGTTTCCCCTCCCCTCCCCCCAGCAGTTGCAGCGCTCCATGAAGCACCGCCAAAGACGTCCATTCATGGAAACGTCAAGGCGAAGCGAGTTCCAGCGAAGCGAGTTCCAGACGGAGTGGCGGCGCTGGTCATCCAGTTCATTTTCGGAAGAAAGAAGAAGAGCTCGCCCCCCAGCGACCATGTCATCCCGACAGTGCCGTGGATCAAGATGGAGCCCGGCAGCACCTACCTCCTGCCCACTGACAAGCCGGACATGGCGTTCAAGATTTTCACCAAGGAGGTCAGCAATGGCGCCTCCGGCATGATCATCACGCGCCTGCATCCCGGGGAAGTCAAAGCGAGATTCAGCGTCGGTTCCAGCCCGATCCACTGGCTCAGCCGGGCCTTCACGAAGGAGAGCATGAGCCCGACGAACTTGGGGGCGGTGGCAGAGCAGATAGAGGGCTTCGTATCCAAGAACAACAACCCACTGGTCCTGCTCGACGGCATCGAATACCTGATCGTCCAGAACGACCTGCAGAAGGTCGTGAGGTTCATCTCCTCCGTCCGCGACAGCGTCGCCGTGCACAGCGCGCGGATGGTCATACCGTTCAACATGCAGAGCGTGGACGAGAGCGGGCGGGTCCTCATAAGCCGCGACCTTCACGTGATCAAGTGGAATGATTAAATGAACGCAGATGATTCGCCCTCCCCGCCAATGAGGTTCTACAGGACCTACGTGCAGGGATTCGACGAGGCTTTGGGCGGCGGCATCCCCAAGGGGCACGTCATACTCGTCTCGGGGCCGCCGGGCACGATGAAGTCCTCGCTCGCCTACAGCATCCTCTACCAGAACGCGATCAGGGAGGACGTCAAGGGCGCCTACCTCACCCTCGAGCAGGGCAAGTCCAGCCTCGAGTTTCAGCTGAGCCGAATGGGGATGGACATGGAGAGGGTCGAGGACCGGGTTCAGATACAAGACCTCTCCCGCATAAGGCTGGGCATGGAGGAGCTGCGCGGCAAGGCCCGATTCGGGACTCCGGCTGAGAGGCCGTGGCTCGACGTGCTGAAGAGACACATCGAGGATGTGAAGGAAGGTCACCCTTTCGAGCTGCTGGCCCTTGATTCGCTCCCTGTGCTCGAAATCATCTCGGGCTTAAGGGAGAGACGCATCAACCTGTTCCAGTTCTTCGGCTGGCTGAAGGGATTGGGGTGCACGAGCTTCGTCATTTCCGAGGTCTCGCCGGATCCGAACACCGTGCACGACGAGGATTTCCTCGCGGACGGTCTGCTCTACCTGACGATGGAGAAGGTCGGAGGGCTCGACGTCTACCGCCGCATGAGGTGCGTGAAGATGCGCGGGGTGAACCACAGTACGGGCATCTACACGCTCGAGTTCAAGGAAGGCGGCTTCAAGGTCAGCCAGGTCATCTGACGTCAGACTCGTGGACTGCCTTCAGGTACCGCATGAGTGCGCGTTCCTCCGCCGTGAGTCCCTCTCCACTGATTTCCTCGTCCGCATATTCCGACAGCAACTTGATCTCCAGCGGGTTTCCTCTTGCGAGCCTGTATGCCTTGCTGAACTCCTGCTCGTCCAGTTGAGGCGCGATCCTGCGGCACGAGTCCCTGTCGAGACCGCGTAGCTGCAGCTCCTCGAGGAGCTGTTGACCCTTCATGCCCCGGCCCCAGTGCGGCATCGTCCTGGCGGTGACCAATATCTGGTTTCCCGTGGCTGCCGCCGCCTCGATCAGGGCATGGGCCACATCCCCGACGTCCTCCAGTTCGCCGAGCAGGTCATCGATCGCGAACAGGGCCCCGAGGTCGATCAGGGATGCTTCGAGCTTCTTCCCCAGTTCCTCGATCCCGTCATGCTCTTCGATTGTGAACTCGACCTTCCCCAGTTCGCGCAGGAAATCGGACAGGGCTCCGGCAAGCCTGTCCGCCGTCGTGGCAGGCTTGATGGAGAACCAGAAAACCGGCCTCCTGCCCTCGAGGGAGGCGACCGCTTGAAGCGCCAGGACCGTCTTCCCGATCCCTCTGGTCCCGGTGATGACCATGACCGGCGGTTTCTTCAGCTGCAGCCACGAGCGGACCTTCTTGAGTTCGTCGGCCCTGCCGTGGAACGGGGCCTCGGCGGGCGCTCCAATGATGTGGCTTACAGCCTCGACCTCCTTCTTCTTCGCCTTGGCTTTGAAGACGTCGAGGACGTTGCGTTCGTCCAGCGCCGCCAGCATCGCCGTGTATGTCCTTGGCGGCAGGAGAAGCTTCCTTGCCTCGCCTGCGGGTAGCTCCCGCAACCTCTGGCGGGAATCGCGAACCGAAACGAGAGTCTCGCCGATCCTGCCGTAGATGTTGTTCGCAACCGCCATCCCCTCCGCGGTGATGAGGTAGATCTTCTTGCGCCTGATTTCCCCCTTCACCCTCGCGGTGGCTTCCCTGATGAAGCCCTGCTTCTGAAGCGTCTTCGCCGCCCTGGAGACGTGGTTGACGAGGATGCCGAGGGCGTTCGCGATTCCGTCCTGCGTCATCGGCGCGGGGATGTCGATCGTGTGGCTGGCGGAACCGCTCTCCTTGAGGTGTAGGAGTATCCTCTCGTTCACCGTGAAGAGGCGCTTGTCAAGGCGAGATTCATCCCTGGCCATCTTGCTCAGGCTGTCGATGCGGCGTGCCGAATAAAAAGCTATCGCGCTAACTGCGCGTGCCGCGAATCTCTGGCTCAACCACCTATCGTAATCGTCAGCATCATTGTCGCAGAACCGCCATCGTCGTCCGTGACTGTCAGCATGATCGTGTACGTGCCGGCCACCCCGTAGACAAGGACCTGTTCATCCATCGCGGTCATCGGGTTGACATCGGGGCTGGGGTACGGATCCGGTCCGGCTCCATTGTTGTAGTAGATTGACGTGAGTATCCTTCCGTCCCCGGAATCCCAGGTGAAGGTGAGGTCGTCGCTGCCCGGGTCTGTGGCGGTTCCCCTGAAGTGTATCCTCTGGTTGACTGCGTAGATGTAGAGATGGTCGACGGTCCAGATCCACGTGTCAGGATGCTGGACGTTGAAGGTGTGGTGCAGCGACGTCTCCATTCCACTCTCCCAAGTGATGACGAGCCATGCTGGATTGGCTCCGTTTGGCTGGCCGTTGATCGGGTCGTCGTCCGGCGTGTAGTAGGCGACCGCGGAGAACTGCCTGCTGAGCGATATCTCCACGTCGTGCAGCGTCGCCATCTGTTCGTTCGGGCTGCCAGGATACCTGATGACCTGCACCCAGCCGACCTCCTGCCCGTCCTCGTAAAGCTTGAGGATGACGTCGTGCCACTTCTCTCCCGCGATCCTCAGGGTGATGTCCGCGAGCATGTAGGCCTCGGCATCCACTATCGTCGGCGGGACGTTGAGCACGGTGACCGCCGTCCAGTAGATTGGACCGCCGCCGGTCGTGTCGTCGTCATTGACCGATATCGTGATCGTGAAAACACCGTTATCTCCGTAGGTGTGCGAGACCGTATCGTTGACGCTGAATGGGAATATGCCGTCGGGGCTCTTCGCCGGGTCGGGTCCGACTCCGTCGTTGTAGTAGATGTGCTGGATCGTCGGTCCGTACTCGAACGTCCAGGTGAAGGTAAGGTCGTCGCTGCCAGGGTCGTTTGCGTTGGCGGTGATTTCCAGCGGCTGGCCCTCATACACCTCGAAGGGACCGACGCGTGAGATCGTCGGCAACACGTTGGTCACGTTGATCTCCGTCTGCCAGGACGCCGAGCCCCCATCGTCGTCCGTGACGGTGAGCGCGATCGTGTAGACCGCGTTGTCGCCATAGGTGTGGCTCGCAGCATCCGCGGCTGTGAACGGGAAGATTCCAGATGGGCTTTGCGACGGGTCTGGTCCGACGCCGTCGTTGTAGTAGATGTGCTGGATCGCCGGGCCGAGCTCGAACACCCAGTCGAACGTGAGGTCGTCGCTTCCGGGGTCGGTCGCATTCGCCGCGACCTGGAGCAGGCTGCCCTCTTCCACGGCGAACGGACCGAACGGCGAGATCTCTGGCGGGAGGTTGGCGACCACGACCTGGCCCTGCCATGATGTCGAACCGCCGTCATCGTCCTTCACCGTCAACGTGGCGGTGTAGATACCGTTGTCTCCATACGGATGCGTGCCCGTGTCAGTGGCGGTGAATGGATGTGTGCCGCCCGGGCTGTTCGGCGGGTCCGGGCCCACTCCATTGTTGTAGTAGGTGTTGGAGTCTGACGACCCGTCACCCCACGTCCACGCGAACGTGAGGTCGTCGCTGCCCGGGTCTGTTGCGGTGGCGGTGAGGAGGACCGATTGGCCTTCGTCAATGTTGGTTCCGCCAGTGACCGACACCGTCGGCGGAAGATTGCCGGGCGTGGCGGTCACCCGCAACGTCGTCCCTTGGGCACCGCTGTCGTCGTCGGTGACGAACACGGTCACGGTGAACGCGCCATTGTCGCCGTACGTGTGGCTCTTGGCGTCTGTGACGTCTCTCGGATGGATGTCGGGGCTCGGGAACGGGTCTGGGCTCGCACCGTTGTTGTAGTAGGTGGAGAATTCATCAGGAGCCCCGTAGCCCCAGGTCCACTTGAAGAGGATGTCGTCGCTGCCTGGGTCCGTGACATGGGCCGAGAACGTGATCGGGGAACCTTCATCCTGTTGCGGAGTAGAAATGCTCACGGAACCGGAGGGAAGGACGTTGAAGACTGTGACGTTGGCGGTATCTGTGTCGTTGAGGTCGCCATCGCTGACCTGCAGCGCGGCGACACCAGAGTAGTCATCACCCCATGTGTAGGTCGCCATCGGACTCTGCGACCACTGCGTGTCCCAAGTGCCATCGTTCTGGAAGTCCCACCGGTACGTCAGGTTCGCCGGGCCGTTGTCGGGGTCGTAAGAGCCGCTCCCGTCGAATTTCACGGGCGTATCCTCGGCGACGGCGTACGGTCCGCCTGCTTCCGCCAACGGTGCGCGGTTGACGTGATAGATTTCGAGCAGGGGCTTCGCGCTGTGCGCGTCGTTGATGCCGTTATGGTTCGTGTCGACCGTAGCCCGCGGCAGCATCTCCCTTCCGGGCTTGAGCACGGGCAGAATCAACCGGTACTTGAGCAGGACATGGTGATACGGGGACGGCTTGTTGATCGGCTTGTTGCCGACGTCTGCACCTGATATGGTCACTTTCCATGTTATCGTCGTGGTGCCATCGGTATTATTGACAATTGAATCCGGCTGGGGGGTGAAGCTGTTCGGATTATAGGAATAGCCTTTTGGGACTGTTTCCTTGACCAGAGAATTCGTGGCTTTCACGAGGCTGCCGTCGCTGTAGCTGCTGTTGTAGACGCCCAGGTTTGTGACCGCGATCGTGATGTCCACCGTGTTCCCTGAGGTGTCCGGGATATTCTTGTACAACGGGGTCTTCCCAACGACCAGGGTCGGGTGCGTGTCCATATAATTCCACACGTCCGTCTGGGTGTTCTGGTCGTATCCTTGATTCCTCTGTGTCCAATTGTTGACCATGTCGGCCATGGCGAAAGGCAGGATTTCCCCGCCAAGGTGGATAAAGGGACCTGCCTGCACGACCTGGTTCGCTTCTGTGCACCACCATTTCGGATCCGGCGCCATTCCGAAGATGACGGACAAGGCGTAGTTGTACGTGACCTGACCCCCCGTCGGAATGTTCCACTCCGAGAGGACTCCGTCTTGGGTCGTGGTGCCTCCTCCTGATTCCAGCGGATGGGGATTCAGCAACATGACTTTCTCATCCACAACTATCGGCACGGTTGCGTAGTTGGTGACTCGGTAACCGCTCGGATCGAACATCGCGATTTCTACCTGCTGAATCGTTGCGAGATTCTTCGCATAGGCTTCCCAAAGGCTCATGGGACCAGCTGAAAGCGACGCAACCTGAGACCCCTCAGAAAGCGCCGGAGTCGAATTCAGCCCGCCAACGGCCAGAATCGAGATAAACGCACTCAGAACTAGAGCAATCGCACTGCCAATTGATAGCGCCTTAGACACACTATCCCCTCTTCTAATGCTTATGGAGCTGGCGCAGTATAAATTTTGTGCATGGAATCACGATTGATACTACAGGCCGAGGAAAAGTCGGTATCCTGAGAGGCGAAGAGCCCCATCGACCAGTATGAGCGCTCCTACCGCAACCATCGAGACCACGGCCGAGATTGCCAGTCGCTCGCGTCCTCGCGATGATCGTCCGCCGATGAGGATATCCACCGCAAAGACTGCAAGAAATAGCAAAGGTGGGGCGAATAGGTCTGGCGTGAATAGCCGGAGAAGAATCAGCATGACCAGTGATGTGAGAGCGAGGCAAAATCCTCTCATCAGTGCGACCCACCATGGTTTCACTCCGAGCAGGTGCAAGGTCGCGGATTCAATGAGCCAGGTGAGCGCTATGGCCCCGAGAGCGCCTGCTGCCAACCTGGCGGTATCCGGCTCAATCATGCGGGACCACCAAGCCATAATCGGCCCTTAACTTTTCCGACGTTGTCAAAAACCTAGGGATATTCGGGCTGAGACCTAATCTCAGCGAATGATCGTTCTCCATATGTGTAGGGCGGTCGATACGATTCCTGGCAGTTCTCATCCCTGGAGATTTGACAACGCCAACTTTTCCGCAGAGTTCAAGTCGCCATCAGCGATGCACGAGGCGTGCTCGTCTTCCACCACGATTATCTCAAGCACCTCCAGTCCCCGTGGCATGTCGAGTCCCCCGGTCGCCTCAAAGCGATCCTGATGAGCTTGAAAGCCCGCGGCTACCTGGATGATGCTCTCGAGCCAAAGGCGGTCGGGATGGAGGATCTCAAGAGGGTCCACACGCCTGAGTTACTGGAGCATCTCAAGGAATACGGGGAGGGGCCGCTGGACCCGGACACGACGATGCACCCCGAAACCTGGGACATCGCCCGCCTGGCCGTTGGCGGGACCGTACTGGCTGCCGAAATGGCAGTCAAGGAGAAGCGGGGCTACATCGCCCTCGTGAGACCGCCTGGCCATCATGCGGGCCCGGACTATCCTGGCGGATTCTGCTACCTGAACAACATAGCCGTCGCGGCGCACAGGCTGCTCGACAAGCTCGACCGCGTCGCGATTCTGGACTTCGACGTCCACCACGGCAACGGCACCAACGACATCTTCTATCGCAGTCCGCGAGTCCTCTACATTTCGACGCACCAGTACCGTATCTTCCCTGGCACGGGACCAGCCGAGGCGATAGGCGAAGGCGACGGAGTTGGCTTCACCGTGAACATCCCTTTCGCCTCCGGATGCGGGGACTCGTCATTCCGGATGGCAACGAGGGAGGTCATAGAGCCGATAGTCAAGCAGTTCGCCCCCCAGGCGATTCTGGTCAGCCTCGGGACGGACGCTCACTACATGGATCCACTGGCCTCGCTGACTCTTTCGTCACCCGGCTATTTCGAGATGATGGCGTCAGCCCTGAAGCTCGCCAAGGAGACTTGCGAAGGACGCCTCGCGATCACTCTGGAGGGCGGGTACAATCTCGAGGCGCTCGCGGAGGTCGTGACAGGGACGGAGGCTCTTCTGCGAGGCGACTCGCCGAACGTGGTCTTCACCGAAGTCCGCGACCCTGATTGCGCAGGCCGAAGAATAGTGCAGCTCGTGGAAGATATCCAGAGACGCCACTGGAAGCTATGAGAAGCCCCTCCGCCTCTCCGCGACCTTCCTGTCCTTCTCCTTCTTGATGCGGCTCTCAAGCTGGTCAAGCAGGCCCTCGAGCGCCGCGAACAAGTCCCAGTCGAAATGCCTGGCGTAGATCATCCCCGTGGTCGTCGCGAGGCGGCAGCGCAGCGACCATTTCGTCGTATCCCCATCCCCCTTGTAAGTGACGACGTGCACGCTGAATATCTTCGGCGTGACGATGCCGGCTATCCTCTTCATCCCCTTATGGATTATGTCGTACATCTGTTCATAGACATCCGGCTGCTCCTCGAGTCCGGATATCTGGACGAGCAGTTCCTTCCGCTCCTTGAATCCCGCAACGACCTCGAGCACATCCGCTTTCGTGACGAGACCGACCGGCTCGCTGTTCTCGGTCACGACTATCGAGGAAATCTCGTTCTGGAGCATGAGTTTCAGGGCTTGGCCGAGCTTCGCTTGCGGGCCGAGAGTGACAGGCGGCGACCGCATCAGGCTGGAAATCCTTACCCTCGCGGCGTCCTTCTCACCGGTGAAATCGCCCCTCCTTTCCTTCTGCTTCGCAGATGCAAAGAAAGCGGTGAGATCTTTCAGCCCTATCACGCCGATCAAACGCCTCTCGTCGTCCACGACCGGCACGGAGCGTTCGTGGAGGGAAGCCATGATTCGCCTCGCTTCGGTGACATCCGCCTCCCCATTGACGCAGAGGGGGGAGGAGCTCATAACGTCCTTGACCGGCACCGCATCGGCCTCCTCTGCCTGGGCCAGCGCGCGCGTTATGTCAGTCCTGGATATCAAGCCTACGAGGCGTTTCTTCTCCGTGACAGGCAGAGCCCTCAGATTGGCGCCCATCATTTTCTCTGCGACCGACGGCAAATCATCCTCCGGGGACACCTGCGGCGCCGAGCTGAGCACGCGGTCGGCCTTCGTGGTCGGGGGCATGTCCCGCCGCCGGGCTATCTCTGCGAGCGTCACCAAGCCGAGGAACTCGTTCTTCAGCACAATCGGTATCTCGTGAACATCCCTGGCCTTCATCAGCCCGATGATCTTGGAAAGCGACTCATCGGGAGTCGCTGTCGCAAGGTCCGTCGACATGAACTCCCGGACCTTGAGGTCCATCATCTTCGACCGCTTCATTTTCCGGCAACCTTGTGAAAGCCACAATCCGCGCTCCCATAATAACTTTATTCGCAATCGACCATGGCGGATTCGTGAAGGTCCGGGCGACTGCCATCTTCCGAGGGAGGGTCCAGGGCGTCTTCTTCAGGGCAAACTGCGAGATGGAGGCAGAGAGGCTGGGACTCTCCGGATACGTGAGGAATCTCGCCAACGGAGATGTAGAGGCAATCTTCGAAGGGGAGAGGGGCCTGGTGGAAGAAGCGATCGAATGGAACAAGACCTCTCAGCCCAACGCCGTCGTCAGGGATACGGAGATCGAATGGTCCGAGGCGACCGGCGAGTTCGAGGAGTTTGCGCGCCGATAGCCGGGTTCATCCGGTCTCGATACCATAGATGCGCCGAGGCCACTCTTCGTGGACCTCCTGCGCCATCTCCTCTGTCATGATGCCGCTCTGCATCAGCGCTTTCGTCCTTTTTGGAACCGTGGCGGGACCGAGGACCGCTCCCGGCCTCTTGAGGTCGTCGATGTAGTCAGTCTCCATGAAGAACCTCCCGCCATTCTCGATTGCCTTCCTCACGGGTTCCTCCTTCGCGAGGATGCTTGGCATGATTCCGTGATTCTCCTCCGGCCGCACGAGTGGGGGCGAGAAATGCTTGACGACCTTCTCCCTCGGCAATCCTACGGAGTCAGCCATCTTCGCGAACTCCTCGCATGTGGCGGGAGTCGCGCTCTCCGAGTGTATCACGACCGGACATCCGTTCTCCTTCGCCACCTCCATCCCGTGCAGGAGGATCCCGTTGCACGCTTCGACGATGTCCCTGTCCGTCGGGAAATGGGGCCGCCCTATCTCCCCTATGGCGGTGACCTCGCCGTTTGAAACGAGCCGGCCAACGAGGTCCATCGCCTCATTCTGCACCGCCACGGCAATTTCCAGACCAAGCGTATCCTTGAGGCGAATGAGTTCGACCGGATACGGACCGACCGCCACGTACACCTTCAGCTTGGTTGCTCCCCGGACGACGTTCGCAAGGTCAAGGGTCCTTCTGAACGCCGTGTCATAGTCTCGAGCCGAAGTGAGGGGCATGTCGTGAGGCGGAATGTGAGTAAGCATCAGTGCGGTTCCGCCAGCCTTCTCGAACAGCTTTGCGGCCTCCACGCCCATTCCCGTCGGACTTAGATGCATGTGGTTATCGTAGATTCTCATCTTTCCCGCCATGCTGATGCGGCATGAACCGACCAGAGATTGCCGCCGATCGATGCTGGATTAGTGCTGCGACGCTTGACCGCGTCTATCTCAGCAGCCCCGCCGCCTTGAGTTCCTGCGTGATCTTTTCGACCGCCTGCTCGACATCAGACGGCTTCTTCGCGCCGGTGCAGACCAGCTTGCCGCTGCCGAAGAGGAGGACGACGACCTTCGGCTCGTCAAGGCGGTAGACCAGGCCGGGGAACTGCTCGGGCTCGTACTCCACCTTCTCCAAGCCCAGGCTTATCGCGATCGCGTTGAGGTTGATCTCCGTTCCGAGGTCGCTCGACGCGACGATGTTCTGGACCGTGATGTCCGGGTGCTTCTTGATCTGGATTCCGGCAGCCTCGATCTGCTTGCCTACGGTCTCTATTGCGAGCTTGACAGCTTCCAGGCTCTTCGCCCCGGTGCAGACGACCTTCCCGCTCCTGAACAGGAGCGTGGCTGTCTTCGGTTCCTTAAGACGATATATGAGCCCCGGGAACTGCTCGGGCTCATACTCAGCACCGCCAAGGGCCAACGCTATCGCCTGCAGGTCAAGCTCCCCTCCGAGTGAGGTCGATGCCACGACATTTTCGATCTTTATCTTCGCCAACGCTATTCCTCCATAGGGCTTGTGCACGGATGCGCTTTTTCCGCTCCCCGCCTGTGCGTCATTTAAATAGGTCTTTATAAACCTTCCTCTGGAAGAGAGGGGTCTCGGCCTTCACTAATCCACGCGCTGGCACTGCCCTGACGGCTCCGTGGAAGCCTTCACAGCGGCTGGAAATCGAAGAAATGAAAATGAAAAGGTGGAGAAGGTTGGCACCTTCTCCTTCAGCTGTTTTCCATGCTCAGAGATCTATCCGCACGATCTCGACGTCCATTCCTGGCCACAGGTACGGAGACGAGTACGGGTTGCCGTTATCATCGTCCGCGACTATGAGCGTGACGTACAGGAAATAGGGCATCTGGCTCTCGTCGAACGTGTGGGTGGCCGTGTCGTGCGCAGTGATTGGGTCGTATTCTGGACTTCTGACGGAATTGTCTGCGAAGATAAACTTCGGCTCCTTGAAGGGCAGCAGGTTGAAATCGTCGCTGGTTGCGCTGGTGTAGAAGATGCCCGGGTGCGCGTAGATGTGCAGGTTGTACGGAGTCAAGTCGCTCCACGCCCAAGCGAAGACGAGGTCGTCACTGCCTGGGTCTGTCGCCACGGCCTCGAATGTCAGCGGGCTGCCTATTGCGAGGCGCTTGAACTCCTTGTTGCCGATTGTAGCCACACTCGGACCGTCATTGCTGTCGAATGTGCGCCTGAGCTCCTTCATCTTGCCGCCGGGCCAAGTCGATTCGAAGATCCAAGTGGGGTTGGCCCCGTTGTCTCCTGTCGGGTCGTAGGCGATTGTGAGGGTGTACTTGGTGTTTGGCGTCATGTCTATCCTCAAGGTCGGCAAGCAACCGACGGCTGGCTTCCCAGGTTCTCTAGTGGTCGTGACCGTGGAATAGCTGCCGTCCGTGCCCATCACGGCTAGCGTAGCTTCATTGCCTTTGTTGCCAGACATCCTGAGGCACAGTTCGGCATTGGCGTACGCTGCAGCGCTTTGGATTGTCGGATCGACGTTATTCACCGTGACTGGTATGTAGCGGTGGGACAGGGTCTGTGTATATGTCGGATCGGCAACTGGTACGTTGCCGACTGAGTCCCATGTCCAGCCCATGTCGTCGTCGATGACCGTCACATCGACCGTGTAGAGACCGTTGTCGCCCCAAACGTGCGTCACTGCCGGGATCTCAGCAGACGGAATTCCGCCGATGACCCAGCCGATGCAGTTGCGCAGCAGTTTCGAAGCGTCAGCCCCTCCGTATGCGGCGGTGTAGGCGTTGATCGCGCATGACCTCTTGTTGCCATCCTTCTCGTTGACACCGACCGCTGCACCGCCGTCGTTCCAACTGGCTAGTCTCAGACCACCTGCCGTCGTTGGCAGGTTGCCGGAGTGGATGGTGCCAGACGTCACGGCTGTGACGCCTTTCACCACTGGGTGCGCCGGATAGTGTATCGTGCCGAGTGCAGCGTTGGCGAACGGGTAGACCGCTTTCTCGAACGGACCGTAGTCTTGATCCATGTACCGACCGGTCAAGCTGAACAGCTCACCGTAGGTCGAGGACAAGTCGTATGTGGCCATGAAGGTCACAACGCCTCCCCCATGCGCGTCAAGATAGTCTGCCAGCCTATTGCCGACCAAGAGCTTGGCCGCTTCGAACGCCGGAGAACCAGACGATGCCCACTCGCCGCCATATAGAATGACGTCGAATTGCAGCATGTAGGCAAGGGTCGGTGCCGACAGAGCCTCGAACCAGTTGTATCCGGTCACGGAGCCGACGAGGTCCATGCTCAGCAGCATATTGGCGATTATCGTGTATGACGCGCAGGTGTTGCCTGTCGTGCAGGCGTGGTGGATGAATAGTATGTCCTGCTTCGGCGGCGATAGCGTCCCCTTGTAGACCCATTCAGCCGGAGTGCCATCGTCGAAATCCAGCTTGTAGGCGAACCATTCGGTCTGCGCCATCAATGCTGGGTCGGAAATTTCCCACCCGCTGAAAAGGACGCTTTGAGATTCGTCCCTCACGACCGATGTCGGACCGCCGATTATGGCTGGTGGCACATTCTGAACGAGGATTGTGCCGGCGACCTCACCCAGACCGGTATCGATGAACCTCAGGCTTCTGAGGGTGACTTTCACATCATCGATTCCCCAGTACCAATCGTTGTTGTTGTAGAACCGGAATCGCAGTTTCATGGTGCTGGTGAGCGGATAGCCCATCAGGGAGAGCTCGTAATACTTGTCTTCAGTCGCCGGGTTCAAGTGATGGAATTCTGCGAGTATGTACGGATATGTCGCTCCGTCGTCGCTGCTGAGTTCTATGAAGCCGTCTTGCGTTCCTCCCGCGTAGTTCGCCACCCAATAATTCCTCCACCGGATAGAGGCGTTGTTGTACGAAACGCCGGTCATGGAGAATGTCGGGCTGTATAGGTAGCTCCATGTCCCGTAGGTCGAATAGGAGTAGCTGTTGTATGCACCAAGGCTGGTCCAGACTGTGATGGTCTGGCACCTCCAGCCCGTGGTCCCAGTTGGCGCCTTCGTCCAACCTCCCGGGAATTGAGTGATTGTGCATGTCCCTTTCTGGAAGTCCTGGAAGAGTGCGTCGGTGGATATGCCCTCAGAACCTTGATAGTCGTCGTCCTTCACTTGCACTTTGACAGACATGTAGTCCTGAGGCGAGGTCGTCATCGGGTCGTCATCCTTGAAGGTCAGCTGGTTCCAGGGTAGCGATATCGGCATCGACAATGGCACCGGGTCAGGCTGCCTGGAGACCCACCTGATGGCGTTCGCGACCATCCTGATGCAATCGCCATTGCACGTGCCATCTGCAGAGGTCCATGACCTCCATGGCATGGCGACCGCGCGCGCTCCATTTGACACCTTCGGGTTCTCTTTGGCGGCGACCATCACGGCTCCGTCGGTCCAGTCGGCGATCCTCGTCGCTCCAGGGTTCGTGTTGAACATCTGCGAGTGCGGGTACGCCGAGACTGAGGTGACGCCGTCCAATATCGGGTGGCCGGGTACGTAGATCGTGCCTATGTTCTTGTAAAGCCACTGGCTTACACCGTATGGCACTGGGCTGTACTGATCGGTGAAGTATCTTCCAAGAATCTGCCATGCCCCCGGATTGTACGGGCCTCTGCCGTTCACTATGACTCCGCCGGACCCTTGGCTGCCTTTGGCATCCATGTAGTCAGCTAGCAGGTCGCCTGTTCCGGCAGGTGTCGTGCCGCTGTATGTGTCGACCCAGACGACGTCGTACGCCATCAGCTGGGACAGAGTCATTGGCGTCGTCCCGAAGTTGTAGGAGTCAACCTTGATGCAGAAAGCACCGCACTGGGCTATGATGCCAGCCCTGAATGCGTTGATATAGGTGTCCACGCCCGTGGCGGTGTGGTACAGGAGTACATTGGCTCCGCCAGAGTACTTCTTGACCGGATTCCATGCAGTGTAGGTTCCGTCGGGCAGTTGCCAGCGGTACTGCCATGTGTCGTCCGAGCCCGGATCGTCAAACGTCGCAGACACCATCACAGGGCTGCCCTCGAGTCCCGGAGTCGGGTTCTGAACGATGTCATAAGTCTGCGGCGAGACATTGTTTACATCGACGAACGCGATGTCGCCGTAGGTCAACTCCTTCATTGTCGTTTGCCGCCACTCGAAGTCGATCATGGGCTCGTAAGTTGTCCCGCTGTTGTAGAGCACATTGGGGAATCTCTGAGGCGTCCCCGTAGCGTAGTACATCCCCATGAAGGAGACCTTCTCGAAAGAAACCGCCAAGTTATTGTACGCATTCCAATAGCCGGTCGCACTCGCATCACTGTTCTTGTGACCCGATACCATGTATTCCTTGCCGCCAATCAAAGAAACGGCGGCAGGCAGGGTGCACCAGTACCAAGCGTATTGAGTCGGCATCGACGAGGGCGTGCATGTGCCGAGCTGTGTCTGCGTGGCATAATCCCAGATTCTTAGAGACCAAGGCGTCGTGAATGCATAGATGTAATAGAAGAAGCCGAGTCTGGTGGCGTCCATGTCCTGCTTTGCCAAGAACCTCCAGCCTATGTTCCCATATGCGAATCCGTAGGTGTAGGCCCCAGATTCGCCCCATGTGTTGCCATAGATGGTGACGGGTATTTTCGATATCCCGTCCCAGCCCTCGGCCCGGACGTTCGCGTAGTAGTTGTCGTTGTAAGTTTTGTCATAAGTCATCTGGGTCAACCAAGGCGTGTCCGCGATTCCATCATTGTTCCAGTCCCAGCGGAAGAAAATCAGGGTCGGGTCATCGGTCGTGATCTCGAAATGGATCGTGCAACTGCCCTCGAAGCATGTCGGCCCACCATAGGGACCGCCAGCATCGATGCCTGGACTGCGCGTCCCCGTGTCATCGGTCTGCACGACTCGCGCCTTTATGCCGTTGCCGATATTTCCCGTGGATCCTTGTCCGTTTTGCCCTTCCACCAGAACATCGCGACCTTCGGCTTCCTGTTCATCGTACGGCTGATTGTCAGTAGTTGCCAATGGCAGGTTGTCTTCCTGCACTGCATTCGTGTCCAGAACCCCGAGGGTTGAAACCGTGGTTGTCTGATCGGTTCTTGTTCCCGAGTCTCCTGCGGGGCCGCTCACTGCTGGCGTGGCATCCTTGTTTGAAACAAAGGATGTGACGCTCAGCCCCGAGCTGACCATCGCTATGACAATCAGCACGGAAAACGCCAATCGCACCCTCGCTGTTCTCATTTCATTCTCCCTCCCCGAATCCGGTGGTTGAGAGGTCCGAAGAGAGCCAGAAAACGATAGCATGCGCCCTCCCTTCGAAGCGCGAAGAGCACGAACCCATGCACTCTGACCACCCCATTCCCCTTCCTCCGTACTTGGAGGATTCAGAGGACCGTCACATCAAGAGAGCAACGCGGACGGTGACTTCCAAGTTCCGCTTCTCCACCCCCTGCGTTTCCCCTTCTGCGATAGACCCTCATCCAGCAATATTGGACGCTGGATACTTAATGCTGTCGCAGCCAGACAGTCAAAAACCGGTCGCCTTGGAAAACTCGGGCCCACTTCCGCCATCGGGATTTCGGATCGTGTGAACGCTTAAAGAGGGAGCCGCCATGCGCCGCTCATGCGACCGCTGATTGTGACCCACTGCGGTTCCGGATCCGACAAGAAGATGCAGGACGTGGCGGAGAAATCGGCAGAAGCCGGTATGAAGATCCTTCGACGCGGTGGTTCAGCTCTCGCCGCGGTTGAGGAGGCCATCGTGGTCCTCGAGGACGACCCGCGGACTAATACCGGCATCGGCGCGAGGCGCCGGGTCGATGGCACTGTTCAGATGGACGCGGCGCTGATGGATTCCCAAATGAACATCGGAGCCGTGGCGGCGATAATGAACGTCCGCAACCCCATACGAGTCGCAAGGCTTGTCATGAAATCTCCCCATGTCCTCCTGGCGGGGGATGGAGCCATCCTCTTCGCCCGCCAGCACGGCGTCCCTTTCTTCGATCCCTCCAACAAGGAATCCGAGGAGAAGTGGCGGGACGCTCTCGCCAAGATTGAATCGGGCGACGTGCCCGAATGGGCGGCGAAGTGGCGGGCGTTCAGATTCAGGGATACGGTCGGCGCTGTTGCCCTGGACAAGAATGGTGGCTGCGCGGCTGGCAGTTCCACCGGTGGACATCCCTTCATGCTGCCCGGAAGGGTCGGAGACTCTCCGATAGTCGGTGCGGGCCTGTATGCCGGACCTCGCGGCGCCGTCACCGCCACGGGAGTTGGAGAGGAGATAATCCGCGTCGTCCTCAGCAAGACCGTTTACGACCACATCGGATTAAAGCACACCGCAATGGACGCCTGCATCTCGGGCATCAAGCTCTTCCCGGACACCGTCCCCGTCGGCGTCATCGCTGTCGACCGCAGAGGCTGGGGCGAGTGCTGCAATAGGGACATGGCCTGGGCAGCGCTCCCCCGCCGTTGAGCCCATGATGACCGATTCCTTTATGGCGGTGCATGTATTCATGAAGCACGCAGAGTAACAAGCAGAGTTGGGATGATGCAGACCAAGAGAAACTCCCTCACGAGCAAGATCGAGGCAGAAGTAAAATTGTTGGAAAGGCATGTCGCGATGCTGAAGGCGATCATCGAGAATCAGCCGATAGGCATCATCCGCCTTTCGGAACTCTTGGGCGTGCCCCAGCACAAGGTCCGCTATTCCCTCAGGATACTGGAGCAGGAAGGTTTGATCAAGCCTTCGCCTGACGGCGCCGTCACGGCGGAGAAGCTGCAGGAATTCCTCGATTACCTCAAGACCGTGCTCGACACGATGACGACGACGGTGCAGCAGCTCCGCCAGAGCCTCGGGTAAGGTTTTATTAGCCCCCCCGCATAGCGCACTGGAGCCGTCGTAGCTCAGTCTGGTAGAGCCCCCGGCTGTTAGTCCGTCTCGTCGGAGATGGAGCAGGCACCGGGTGGTCTGCGGTTCGAATCCGCACGACGGCGCTTTCTTCACGATGATCAAGGGAAGGGCGATGATTGAATAGATGGTTGGATGCAGTGCTTGTTCCGCCACCGAGGGATCACTCGCTTGCCACGACTTTGGATAGTTCCTGTTCCCTCTTCCTCAACTTCTCCTCTCGTTCGAGAAGTTCGAAGGCTTTCTTCTGCACTATCTTGACGCGCATCTCCATGTCCTTCTGCGCCTGGACAAAGTCTTCGGGGATCTTCGCCTTCGCGGAATACAGATCGGCTTTGAGGGTTTCGATATCTCTTTGCAGCCGCTCCTCCCTTTCCTTCGTTGCTGACGCGGCCGCCTCCATCTCCCGCAACTTGTCCTCCTTGGCTTGCAGCTCTACCGACTTCTCCGTGTTTGACTTCCTCTCTTGTATGAGCTGCGATTCGACCTTCTGCAGTTTCTCCTGCAGTTCGTCCAGGTTGATTCCAGAATCTTCCTCGGGGGATGCTTCTTTCGAATCAGAAGGTGCGGCTCCCGCGTCAACCTCCTCCGCCGGTCCCTCGTGTTGCTGAGCCAGAGAAGCTTCGACGGCGGTCAAGGTCGCCTTCGCCCACGTCAGTTCTTGGGAACCGAGGGGCCCCCTCGACATGGCGATGAGACTCAGCTGCGCACCGTGGAGCATGGTGGCCTTGTATTCGCCGATGAAGACAGTCTGCGAATCCTCCATCGCCATGTTCCCGACCGCCTTCACGAAGTCGTCGAACTCGACGGTGCACTCGTCGTCGACGGTGTACTCTCCCGTATAGGCGCCCTGGTCGTCGATTACGAAGAGCTTCTGCAGGGTAGCGACGTTCTTCTTTTGCGGCGTCACCATTGCTGGTCCTCCCTGATCACTTTGGTCCGCAGAGTATTGCTTTGGGAGTGCATGGTCTAAGCGACCTATCTTGCTATAATGCCATGCGAACGATTCTCAACGGTGATAAGATTGCGGTTGCAGACTTGGGCGACCATGTCAAGGTTTGACGAACAGGCGCGAGACCGTACTGACGCTCAGGACAACCACAAGAACGACAATCATCACGATGCCGACCCCCGCCGCCACAGCGCCTTCGATCACCCTTCCCGAACTCACGAGGAAGACTCCCTCCAGGACGAAGCCCACAGAGGCTCCTGCGAATATCGCCAGGTAGCCATACCATAGAGTGCGAACGATTTGCCGCGTCGTCAGCGCCCTGACGTCTTCTTCCTTGATTGCCTTGTCGCCTGCCCTGAAGAACGGCGATTGGACCGATTGCGTCTCTCTGGCCATCCGGACCTTGTAGGCGTTGACCGACTTCGGCGAGAAGTCCACGGACGTCCTTTCCCTGCTGGCGCTCCACCCGTCCCCGTGAATCACATCGCTCGCGGCGTAGAACGGGTTGCCGCAGAGCAACTCATAGGCCATCTGGACCCTTAGGAAGTCCTCCCTGGCCTCAGGTAAATTATTGATGTCGGGGTGACACCTTTTCACTGCTCGCCTGTAGGCCCTCTTGATCTGCTCCTGGCTCGCTCCCGGCCACAGGCCGAGCACCGCATACGGATCTATCGCAGGCATCGAGAGTCCGATATGACAGCTCGAATTGAGTCTTTAAATCTGGCGTGGTTACTTCCACGAACCGGAACGTTCGACCGCTTTAGGCTTAAATAGCGGTATCCTGTTGGCATCTTCGCGGACCGGTCTCGCGCCTGATCCGCAGGATGGGCCCGTAGCTTAGTCCGGTGGAGCGTCCGGCTCATAACCGGATGGTCGTCGGTTCAAACACCCGTCCGTCATGGGGCGGGTTGGAAATCCGACCGGGCCCATCGAATCTCCCCTGATCGGCCAGTGCGCCTTCATAGCCCCGCCAACAGCCTTTTTAGCGTCCCTTGACGTGTCCATTGCGCATTGAAAGACCTGGGTTTGGACAAGAGCATTGTCAGGGCTCTCGGCAAGCTCGGCATCAGCGAGTTCACCGAACCCCAGCTCCGCGCGATACCCCTAATCATGCAAGGCAAGAACGTTCTTCTCGTTGCCCCGACGGGGCTCGGCAAGACCGAGGCCGCGATTCTCCCACTGCTCCACAAGCTCATCACGGAGAAGCCCAAGCCCATCAGCCTACTCTACATCACGCCCCTGAGATCGCTGAACAGGGACATGCTGCGTCGCATGACCTTCTTCGCCGAGGAATTGCATATACGCGTGGCGGTGAGGCACGGCGACACCTCGCCGCAGGAGAGAGCCGCCCTCTCCCGCAATCCTCCCGACATCCTCATTACAACGCCGGAAACGTTCCAGATACTATTCACTGGCACGAAGTTGAGGCAGCAGCTGCGGCAGGTGAGATGGGTCATCGTGGACGAGGTTCACGAGCTTGCCGACGACGAACGGGGAGGACAGCTCGCGATAGGGTTGGAGAGGCTCGCCGCTCTCGCGGGGAGACGTTTCCAGAGGATAGGGCTGTCTGCGACAGTCGGGACGCCGCAGGAAGCGGCCAGGTTCCTGGCGGGCACGAAAGACGGAATCGAAGTCGTGCAAGTGGCCGTCGTGAAGGACCTCGCGATAAATGTCGAGTACCCCGAGGTCACTCCGGCTGACGGGAAGCTCACCGACCAGATCCATGTGCAGCCGGGAATGGCGGCCGCCATGAGACGATGCATGGAGCTCGTGGACCGCCACAGATCCACTCTATTCTTCGTGAATACCAGGGACACCGCGGAATTCCTCTCTTCCCGGATGCGGGCAGCCTTTCCAGAGTCGAGCATCGGCGTCCACCACGGCTCTCTCGCCCGCGACGTCAGGATACAGATGGAAGACGAGTTCAAGTCTGAGAAACTCAAGACCCTTATCTGCACCTCTTCCCTGGAACTTGGAATTGACGTCGGCAGCGCGGACTTCACCCTTCAGTTCAACTCGCCTCGCCAAGTGACCCGACTCGTACAGCGCGTGGGAAGATCGGGGCATGGGGTCGGCAAGACGTCAAAGGGCACGGTCATCGCGACATCGGAGGACGACATCGCGGAGGCAATGGTCATTGCAAGGAAGGCGCTCTCCGGGGAACTCGAGCCTCTCAGAGTGAGGCGCAACAACATGAGCGTCCTCGCGAACCAGCTCGTCTCGATGACGATGACTCAGCCGTCGATGACCCTCGATGAGGCGTTCGAGCTCGTAAGAGGCGCATATCAGTACAGGGACCTCAAGAGAGTCGACTTCGAAGCATTGGCCAACCAGCTGGCTGAACTGAGAGTCTTGTGGTGCAGGGACGGCAGGATAGGGCGCTCTCGGGGATCGATGACCTACTTCTACGAGAACATCTCGATGATCCCTGACGTGAGGACGTACCGCGTCACCGACATCCCCTCACGGAACGAGATAGGGACGCTCGATGAGTGGTTCGTCGCGGAGTATGCGAAGGAGGGCAGCACATTCGTCATGAAAGGGTTGGCATGGCGGTTCGTCGAGTTCAAGGAAGACAGGATACTGGTCGAGCCCGTGAAGGACATCGGGGAGGTGCCCAGCTGGATCGGCGAGGAAATCCCCGTGCCCCTCGACGTCGCGATGGAGGTGGGGAGGCTCAGGCGGGAGAGACATCTAGCGGACTACCCCGTGAACGAGGATGGCGGGAGAACCCTGGCCAAGCACCTCGATGAACAGGGAGAGCTCCCGACCCCCTCGGACAGACTCGTGACAATAGAGTCCTTGAAAGACATGATCGTCGTCAACGCGTGCTTCGGCACGAAGGTGAACGAGACTCTAGCCCAGCTGTTCACGGCTTTGTTGTCGGCGAGATTCGGACAGAGCGTCGGCGTCCGAACGGACCCGTATCGCATAATCCTGCAAGTCCCGAGGGCGGTGCAGCCCGACCTGATCAAGACGATACTGATGCCTGATGACCCGTCCGCCATCGAGCCCCTGCTGCGCGTGGCGCTGAGGAACTCGCCCTATCTGCGCTGGTCGTTCGTCCATGTAGCCAAGAAGTTCGGCGCCCTCAGGAGGGACGTTGAATGGGAGGCGGTGAACATCCAGAGGCTGTTGAAGGTCTTTGACCGCACTCCGCTACTCGAGGAAGTCTTCGCGAAGGTATTCTGGGAGAGGCTCGACATCGAGGCAACTGCGGTGGTGCTCGAGAGAATCAAGAAGGGAGACATACGAATCGAGTTCTCCAAGCTATCTCCCATAGGCAAGGCCGGTCTCGGTCCTTATATGATGCTCATTGCCCCTGCCAAGGCAGATCATGCGACGCTCATGGCGCTGAAGCATAGGCTCGAAGAGTCGTTCATGGTGATGGTCTGTCTGAAATGCAAAAGCAGCTGGAGGACGCGGGTGGGAGGCTTGAAGGAGAAAGTGCGCTGCCCTCAATGCGATGGCATGATGATTGCGGCTCTCAGGCCATATGAGAGGGAACTTGCCGAGCGCGTCCGCAGGCGGGAGGGGAAGCTCTCCGAGGGAGAATACAGGAAGCTTCGAACGATAGCCAGTCTGGTCGCGGCCAATGGGAGAAAGGCGGTAATCGCGCTTGCCGCGAGGGGGGTAGGTCCAGAAACCGCCGCGAGAATATTGAGGGGGCTCCATGACACCGAGGAGGACTTCCTCAGGAGCGTGTTGGCGGCCGAGGTCAATTACGCGAGGACGAAGCGCTTTTGGGACTAGCTTTCGCCTTTCCCAGCCTCCTTACCGCCGACTCGAGCTTTTGGATGGTTCGAGCGAAATCGTCGCGCGCGGCGTTCAGCATATCTTGGACAGGGCGTAGCGAGTACTCGTAAGCGATCTTCCTCGAACCACGCGGAACCGCCCTTCTTTGCAGGAGACCCCGCCGTACGAGGAGGGACAGGTGTTTCCGGACGCTCCTCTCGGACATCCGCACGTGCTTCACCAGCTCCTTCACGGGCAGGAACCTGCCAGCCCGAGCGAGGCTCTCCATGATTCTCTCTGCGGTCCGCGGAAGACTTAGGGCTTCGCTCATGCTCCGGACTATGCGCAGTCTCGGCTTGCTCTTCGGCACGTCAATACGCCCATATATCGACAGATATATGAAATTTATTCTTCATAGATGCCCGCATCCTCTCCTGAATCGGGAAAAGGATAAATAGAGTGAATCCAATCGCTTTGTCACTTCAGAGGGCAGGCCCGTCACGACTTCGAAAGGGAGCATTCGATGACCGACTACGACCCCAATGGCGCGAAGATCGTCCTCACCTCGCCGCGAAGCGAAATCAGCAGGTTCAGCGGCGACCCGTTCTCGGCTTTCATGGCCGTCTTCCCTGAGAAGGTAATACCACGCTTCATCCTCAGACCCAAGTGGTTCAAGCCGGAGAACAACCCAGACGGCTCCGCGAAGTTCGTGCCATATGGCCTCAGGAAGGTCGAATCACTTCTGCTGAAGGAATTCCCCCGGGAAGACATCGTGTGCTGCCATCCGGACAATCTGGATAGGTTCGTAGGTCCGAATACGAAGATAGTCGGGATATCTAGCATGGACCCGATGGGGCTGGCCTATGTCTCGGTCACCTACAACTCCATGATTGCTGTGCCGGGGGATTCGTTCGATGCCGATCAATTCAAGGATTTGATCAACCACAGGGTGCTCAAGAAGTTCGACCCATTCATCGTTCTCGGCGGGCCAGGAGCGTGGCAGGTGCGCCATGCGAGAAAGGTCGAGGAATATGGCATCGACCTCATGATGCACGGGGAAGTCGAACTGAATGTGGCGGACACGTTCAAGAGAATCTTGGCGGGAGAGAAGATGCCGTCGGAAATTCTCGGCAGCAAAGTGCCGATTGGCAACATCTCCACCATACAGTCCGCGGCGAGCCACGGCGTCGTCGAGATCACGCGGGGGTGCGGCCGCGGATGCCAGTTCTGCTCGCCGACCAACCGCAGGCGACACTCGTTGCCACTCGACCACATAATGAAGGAGGTGGAAGTGAACGTCAAGGGAGGCAGCGACTCGATCTTCATCGCGACTGAGGACATGTTTCTCTACGAGTGCGGACCGAAGTTCGAGCCGAACGAGACCGCACTCGAGAAGTTGTTCAGGTCAATCGCTGACTATCCAGGTGTCAACTTCATCCATCTCTCTCACATCGCCATAGCGCCGGTCGTCTACAACCCCAAGATGGTGGAGACGATTTCACCGATTCTCATGGAGAAGACCAGATACACACCCGAGTTCAGACCGAACTACCCGAGGCCGTTCATCACGGCCCTCTTCGGAATCGAGTCGGGCAGCGTCCGCATCATGAAAAAGTACATGCGGGGCAAAATCTGGCCCTTTGACATCGAGAAGTACCATGAGGTCGTCGTCCAGGGCACGGGCATACTGAACGACAACGGCTGGCGGCCAATGGCCACGCTCATGACCGGCTGGCCGGACGAGACACCGGCAGATACCGTTCAGACGCTTGAGCTGCTGGACAAGCTCAAGGGCCACGAGATGTTCCTTGTCCCGCTCCTCTTCACCCCGCTCGAGGACACCAAGCTCAGGGACGAGCACATCATGTCCCTCGAGAAGCTGACGGACGCGCAGTGGGACGTTTTCGGCTCGGCTTGGAAGTTCAACATCGACGTCTGGGATCCGAATAGCCAGCCGTTCTTCTCCTTCGCAGCGCTCTTCGCCTACTTCGCCTACTTCAGATGGAAACATGGACCGAAGGTCTGGAAGACCATCGCCAGGATCGCGGGCGTGCCGAGCAAGTTCCCTCTGCTGGGACCGGGGAGCTGCGACCCAAGGCTCTGTGTGGAGAACCCGAGCGTGGCGGGTGAAAATGTGGATGCTGTACCTTATGTACCTCAGACACACCTGGGAGAACTCAAAGCCAATCAACTGCAGCAGACAAGGACTGGTTTCGACGGGAATTCCCGCCAGCCGCAGGGCTCCCTCAGACGGTCTCGAACTTGAACAGGACTTTCATGCCTTTCAAGGTCGCTTGGACCAAGTCGGCGAGATCCAGAGTTTCTGAGGGGTCAACGGCTTTCTTGGGCCAGGAGTAGACGAAATCATAGTTCCCTGTCATCGGCTTGAAACCGATCCCCTGAAGCAGGGAGGAGACCTCGGATGGCCTGCCGCCCTCCGTGGTGAAAGTGATGGTGAGATACGTTTTCATGGACGGGCAATGGCAACCTTCGGGGCGGAGATAAATGTTGTGCCGGGCACGAGGTTGTCAAGAAATTAGGGATA
Source organism: Thermoplasmata archaeon (assembly GCA_041489255.1). GTDB lineage: Archaea > Thermoplasmatota > Thermoplasmata > RBG-16-68-12 > JAFNFQ01 > JAFNFQ01. The sequence continues at coordinate 142,248 of JBGPQV010000001.1, forward strand.
TCTGGCTGCGGAGCGGACCTGTCGTGTCTTGTCTTCTCCATAAGCCAGGTGCCGTTAGCTTTCTTTCCCGGGCATTTCATCCCTAAGAATTCGATAACGCCGCCGGGCACCCGTGTCAGGTAGATCCGCGCCTGACCAACCTCTTGAACGCGGCCTCGTAGCGCAGGAAGTTATCCGACGTCACGAAGCCATTCACGATATCGGCCGGCATGTTCGCTATGAATTTGTCCACGACGGTGAGGGCGTCTCTCGCGCTCTCGACCTGCTCCTCGTAGTCCTTCAGCTTCCTCTCTAATTCCTTCATCCGGTCGTCGAACGGGATGACCTCTTCCGGGTCCTTGCCAGTTGTCCTCGGTTTCCCCTTCGCCAGCTCCTCCTCGCTGGCCCTAATCCCAGCCTGGATCTGCGTTATCTCCTTGTGAGACTTCTCCAATAGGGCTTCCCTGTTCCTGAGATCCTTCTCCAACTCAGCGAGTCTCCGGCTCTCCTCCTCAAAATCGCGGACCTGCTTTGTGGTTGCCGCCATCTCTGCGTGGCGGGAGTCGAGCTCCTTTTCCCGGTTCACAAGCCGACCCTCCTTTTGCAGGAACTCCGATTCTCTGGAGGCCAGCTGCCTGGCTTTCTCCTCCAGTTCGTTCGTCTTGGCGTCCATCTCCGTCCTCAGCGCCTCTATGGAAGCCACGGCCTCGCCCATGCGCTTTTCGCGTTCCGCCATCGCGTCCTCTGCGGCCTTCACTCTCTCGTTCAGCGACGCCTCCTTCCTCTCCATCTCCCTCTTCACGGCTTCCATCGATCGGTCCTCACCCGCAGCTGACCGCCTGAGATCCTCGGACTTCTTTGCCTCCTCCGCCTGTGTCCGCTGCAGGTCCAGCACGCGGGCTTCCACGAGCCGTGCCTCCGCGAGCCGCTTCTCCAATTCCTCGCCCAGCCTCTTCGCCATCTCCCTCTCGGCATCGACCGCCTCGCGCTCGCGCCTGATTGATGCGCGCACCGCGTCCACTTGGGCCATGTTCATCTTGAACGTCTCTTTCGCCTGGTCCGCCTCGCGTTCCTTGACGGCCAGATCCTGCTCCTTCTTCCTCATTCTCTCTTCCTTCGCGCCAATCTCCGCCTCAATGCCTTTGACCGCCGCGGCCTTCTGCTCGGTCTCGCGTAAGCGCGCAGCGAGGCTGTTTTCCTGCTGCCGCGTCGAATCCTGCCTGACTTTCAAATCGGCGTCCATCGCCTCGATCGGGGCTGTCCTCTTGTCCAGCTCGCGGTCCCTGGCGGTGAGCTCCTGTTCCATGCGCGTGATGCTCTCCTCCCTCGCCGCGAACTTCGACTCCATCGCAGCGGTCATTGCCGACCTGTCACCGACTTCCTTCTCTCTCTTGACCAGCTCTTGTTCCTTCTGCTTCAGGACATTTTCTTTCGCGGCGAGTTTTGCCTGGGTGACCTCGATTGGCGCGGCTTTTCGTTCTATCTCCTTCTCCCTCGCGAGCAGCTCCTCTTCTTTCCTCTTCGCCGTGGCTTCATTCTCCAGGAGCCCTTTCAATGTCCTGTCGATGGTCGCGACCTTCTCGCCCACTTCTCGCTCGCGGACCCTCTCCTCGCTCAAAGTCCTCTCTCTGTCCGCGCGGATCTGGTCCATCTGGAGGCGCAACGACTCCTGCACGGACATCAGAGATGCGGCATGCTGGCCCACATCCGCCAGCTTCTTCGAGGCCTCCTCTATCGCCGCGATGTTGCCCTCCCTCTGCTGTATGTCAGCGATCTCGGCCCTTATCCTCTCCTCCTGCTCCTTCATTTGGGCCTCGAGGGACCTGAGGGCTTCCTCCCTCCTCTCAATCTCCGCCTTGCTTGCCGCCATCTCCGCTTCCTTTCCGGCCATCTGCGCAATCTGCTCTTCGAGTTTCTTCCTCGAATCATCGAGCGCGAATCGCTCCTTGCCGAGATCCAACAGCTTCTCTTCGAAATCGCGCACGCGAGCGTCCATGTCCTCCATGAGAACTGCAATCTCGCGCGTGTTGACCAATACCTCTCGGGCGATCTCGTATTCTGACTCCAAGCTCGACGGGCGCTTTTCGGGCATAGCGGGTATCTCCTCCGACTTGGGGGCTTCTTCCACCGCCTCTTCGGCTGGTTCTTCAACAACTGGTATTTGGATTCGGGTCACCGGCTGCGGGGCTTCGGGCGGCGGTGGTTCCTCCGGCCCGAGGCGATCCGGCGGTGGGGTGGGTTCTTCAATCACCGCAGGTTCGTCCATGATTGGCTGCACGATTTCAGCGGACTCTGCCGCCATCATCGGCGGGGGCGGCGTCGGCATGTATTGCACTGATTCCGCTGGCGGTACCGGAATCTGCGGTTCGACCGGTTTCCTCCTTGAGGGGAATGGACTCAGCCAAACGTATTCCACCCCATCCCCGCCCTGCGCCTCGACGAATCGGATGAGTCTACCCTTCATTTCGTCGACGTCGCCGGAGTCGTCGATGTGGTAGGCCTTGCACAGATTCTTGAGAGGGCGCTCCTGCGTGTAGGACATGATCGCCCTGGCGGGGAGCAGCTGCACATGCAAGGTCCGCTCGACGACAATCGCCGAGGCGATGAGCACAGCCGCCAGGATGATGAATGCATTCAGTCCCAACACGTCAACTGACAAGCCTGAAGGTACAGGAACGCAGATGACGAACAGGATTATGAGTCCGATAAGGACTACTTGCCAGTACTTCAGCCCTGACGTTGATTCTCCCCCTCAACCCGAGGGGTTGTTTTATGAGTCTCAGGCTACTTAAAAGCTTCCGTGGAAACGATGCCTCGATGGCGGGCGAGAGTAATCAAAGGCGGGGATGTTCGCGCGCGGCAGTCTGCAATCCCCTTCATCTCCAAAATGATTAATAGCGGGTCGCGTTTGATGGCAGGAAGCCCATGGAACTCAAGCTCTTGAGCGAAGAAAAGAATACCGCCAAGATAGAGGTGACCGACTCCGACGACACAGCCATCAACCTCCTGGTCAGCGAGCTGCTGAAGTCTTCGGACGTCGCCGAGGCAGGCTATTACATCGGCCACCCTCACCTCGACAAGCCGCTGCTCACGGTGAAGACGAAGAGGTCGAAACCCCAAGCCGCCATCAAGAAGGCTGCAGAGGGGCTCGCGGAACAGTACCGCGATTTGAGGATGCTCCTTGAGAAGGAGCTGAAGTAGTGTTATGGAGAGAGACGTAGGCATAGAGGTCTACCTGACCACCACCCGGGGGTTTGGCGGCAGGATAAAAGTCAATCCTGAGGATTTCGTCGTCAGCGAGATTCCAATTCTACCGCCGCGCGAGGAGGGCGGGAGATACACGGCAGCTTGGATCAGGACCAGGAACTGGGAGACCAACCGCCTGGTCAGGATGATGTCGAGAGAACTGCGGATCTCCCGCAAGCGGATCAGTTTCGCGGGGACGAAAGACAAGCGGGCCCTCACCTCTCAGCTTTTCCAGTTCGACGCTCCAATCGATCTCGTTGGCGGCTTGAGAATCAAGGACGTCGAGTTGCTGGATTTCTACCAGACATCGAAGAAGGTCGAGATTGGCGACCTCCGGGGCAACCGCTTCGACATCATCATCCGGGATATCCGACTGTCGGGAGAGGAGACGGCTAAGCTCGCGACCGCCACCGCCGCGGAGCTTGCGGCGGCGGGAGGCTTCCCCAACTTCTTCGGCGTGCAGAGGTTCGGATCTATCAGGCCGATAACGCACATCGTCGGGAGGCATATCGTCAGAGGGGGATTCAAGGCGGCGGTGGACGCCTATGTCGCAAACCCGATCGAGGGCGAGGACGAGCAGGCATTCGAAGTCAGGACCGCGCTCGAGCAGAGCGGGGATTATGGCGAGGCCCTGAAGACGTATCCCGATGTGATGAGCTTCGAGAAGGCCATCCTGAACCATCTCGTCAAGCATCCGGATGATCATATAGGTGCGCTGGAGCAGCTCCCCTTCAACCTGCTGATGATGTTCGTCCACGGCTACCAGTCCTACCTGTTCAATCGCATTCTCAGCGAGAGGATCAAACGCAGAATGCCGCTGAGCATGCCGACTGTGGGCGACGTGGTCATGGCGGTGGGCAAAGACGGTCTGCCTGATGATCGACATTTCGTCCCAGTGACGGGGGATAATATTGAGAAGGTAGGTAGGCAGACATCAAGCGGCAAAGCGTTCGTCACAGGAGTATTATTCGGGTCGGAATCCACCCTCGCCGCCGGTGAAATGGGGGAGATCGAGAAGGGAGTCGTCGAATCAGAGGGACTGAGACCGCACGACTTCACGCTGCCGGCAATGCCACGGCTCTCTTCCAAGGGCACGAGGCGACCCCTCGCGATGCCCCTGCCGAGGATGGACGTGAAACCTTCAGACGGATCGGTCGAAACGAAGTTCGAGCTCTCGAAGGGCTGCTACGCGACGATTCTCCTGAGGGAGTTCATGAAGGTCGACCCACTCAAGGGCTAGACGAACCCCCATGCGTGCTCGCAGTTGCCGACGACCTCGCCAAGGTCGGAAAGTGACCATTTGCGCGGACCCTCCTCGTACTCGAACCGCGTGACGTTCACGGGGTATTCGTTGTAATACAGTATCGTCGTGATCGGTCCGAGGAACGGCTGAACTATCTTCCAGTAGGCCCTCGCGTAGGCCGCCATTTCCATCTTGAGCTTCTGGCCCCCTTTCTCGCCCTGAAGGAGGAAGATCGGCAGGTCGTCCTCGTAGCGCTTGCTCATCTTGATTCCCTTGAGCTTGTGGAGCTTGCCGTCGCCGCCGTCGATGAACTGGAACCCCTTCGAAAGCATCCTCTCGCCCCAGTCGAACCCGCTGGCGTGACTCTCGGTCCTCCTGAGCATTGGCGGGCCGATGTGCGGCATGAAGTAGTCGATGTAGGAGTCGTTTTCAGATTGGAAGACTCCCCAGTACCATGGAGACGTCGGTGAGTTGATTCGGACCTTTTGGAAGTAAGCGGTCCCGTCAACTTCCTCCTTCGTCCCCGCCACCGACACGGTCCCCGTGACCCTGTTGCCGCGGATCTTGTGCATCTTGTACCCGAGGTGCCCGAGGTAATCCTTCCCAGTCGGGATGATCGAGTCCAGATGATTGGTCAACTTGTCCAGCGTGAGGTCAACGCGCGCGTCAGGGCGATCCACGAGGATGCGGTACGGCCTCGCCGTCGCATCGAGCGCGTAGGTGGAATCTGATTTGACCGAGAGAGTCCCGCCATCGTCCGTCCATCTCGTCTCCAAGTTACCGCCATCGACGAACAGGGGGTCGTGCATTACCTCGCCGTCGTAGTACCATCCCGCCGCCATGCCCCTGGTATCAATGCTGTTACCTTTCCTCAGGAAGGCGCCGTCGTTCTTCCATGGGATGTCGTTGATCACGAGCTTCTTGCAGTTGCGGGTGCCCCAGAGAATGACCATCTGTTTGGTCCTATCCGGTCTGGCGGGATTCTTGAAGAAGAAAATGAACCACCACCACCACCAGGTCCTGCTCTTGAGCTCGTGAGAGCGGTCGATGTCGAGGACTTCCTGCCAGCTCATCGTCTCATTCCGAACCTGAAGCGGGTAATAACACTTTATGGCGGCGGTCTTCGCGAATTTCCTCGCATAATCTAAATACGCATCGTCCCTTGAGGTGCCTGATTGAAAGTCGACGAAGTGATGACAAAGAGCCCGTTCACGCTCAGACCCGACCAGACGCTGAGGGAGGCCGCGATCAAGCTGGCAGACTTGAACGTGTCAGGCGCCCCCGTGGTCAGCGAGACCGGGGGGATTCTGGGGGTGCTCAGCGAGGTCGACATCCTGGAGGCGCTGAAGACCCATTACAAGGCGCTGAAGATGCTCATGCCGCCGGAGATCACCTTCGGCATCAGCTTCGTCGAGGTCGTGAAGGAGAGAGACGCGATCAGGGCTTTCCAGGAGCTGAAGGACGTCAAGGTCAAGGACGTCATGAAGAAACCGATCACCGTCAACCCTGGAGACAAGGTCGAGAACGCGATCAAACTGATGGTGGAGCACAAGATCAGCCGCGTGCCAGTGGTCGACCACGAGAAGGTCGTCGGGATAGTCACCCGCGGCGATGTCCTCAAGGGGTTCTTCCGGCAGGTCGGGCAGCTCGTCCTCTAGTCCTTCCAGAGGTTCTTGAACTTGGACCACACGCCAGTCGGCGCCCTCCACCTGTAGGTGTAGCCGCAGTCCGAGCACCTGCTCCATCCGTCGTCGGTGAACTGAAGGCGGTTCGAACCGCACGACGCGCATACGCCCTCCATCGGTTTCGCTATGCCCCTCTTTGCCCTTTCTTCGACCAGTTTGGGCTCGAGCCTCCTTGAGGCCTCGGCGGCGTTCTTGGCGAAAATTGTGCCGTTCACGTAGTCGCCTTCGGTAAGGATGTCCTTGGCCTGCTGTAGGAGCGTCCGCGCTTCCCCGACGTCAATCCCGAAGCTCTCCGCCTCGTCGATTACTGGCTCAATCTGCGTCACGATCGCCTGAGCCTTCTCGACCTGCCGCCTGCGGAGTTCCATCGCCCGGAGTATCTGGTTTTGCTGGCTCTCCATGGCAGCCCTCTCGGCCCTCTTTACCAGCTCGCTCGCGAGCAGGTATTCCTTCGACGCGAAGGCCGTCTTCGCCTTTGAGACGAGGCGCTCCGCCTCGGAGATATCCGCGCCGACATGCTTCGCCTCTTCTATTATCAATACCGTGCCTGGAATTGCCTCTTCTATGTTCCTCAGCCGCTCTTGCTTCGCGGTCTCGGCCATCTCGATCGCCCTGGCCGAGTGCTCGAGGCTCCTCTTGTACTCGCTCCGCTTGAGTGCGTCCCTGGCCTCGCTCAGCATCTCCTCCGCCTTGCGCACGTCAGCACCCAGGTTTGAGATGTCCCGCATGACCTCCTGTGTCCTATGTATCTCGTCCCTGGCCCTCTGTACCTCCGCTGAGAACAAGCTCCTGCTAACCGCCTCGAGTTCCTTCAGCTGCCCGTTCATCCCGCCAGTATCCCCCTCTCGGAAGAGCCTCTTCGCCGTGCGCAGGATATCCGCGGCCTTCTCCACATCCCGCCCCGCCTTGCCGCATTCCTCCACGAGGCGCTGCGCGGAAAGAATCGCGTAGGCTAGCGTCGAGTTCTCCATCTCCTTCCTGCACTTCTCTGCAGACTCCCTCGCCTCCACCGCCGCACTCAGCGCGCCCTCGAAGTTCTTCTCTTCGAAACGCATCCTCGCCTGGTCGAGCAGATCCTCGCAGTGATCGAAGTCGACTTCCAAACTGAGGGCTTGCTTCAACGCCGGGTCGACGGTAGAGTCCTCCAGAGGAGGCAGCCTGACAGCCTCGGCTGTCTTGACAATCTCACCCTTGACCTCCTCAAGCTCGTCCTTGATCGTGTCCAACGATTTCTCGGATTTCAGCGACTCGGCGATCGCAGCTGCGGACGGATGAGAGATCAAGGTGCTGATGAGTTCCTTCCTATGTTCATCTTTCGAGACGGAGACGCCATGTCTTGCCGCGATGTCCTTCAGTTCCTTCAGGCTCTTGCTGTCCAGCAAGTGTGGCAGGCTACCCTCCCATGCTTTGACGACGTCGCCTATGTTCTCGAGGGAGGTGAGCTTGGTGACGAACTCGTCACGCTTTTTCATGCCTTCGGTCTGGATCCCGGCCTGGGCCGCGATCTCTTTCAGCTCGCGCAGGCTCATCTCTTTCAAACGGAGGTCGACGCGGGGCATGATTGCACTCCCAATAGACGCCGGGCATTCTCATCCGGTGCAATAGGATAAAAGTTTCGGGAAGGTTCGCACGGAAGGATATTTGGCGGGCAATCTCTGAATCAATTGCAACCTAGAGAGTCCTCTCCATGAACCCTCCGATCTCCTTCTGGATGACCGATACGAGGTCCTTCGAAAACTCCTCTCTCATCTTTGGCGGCACCAATTCGAGCCCGAGCTTGACCCCCGCTTTCGCCAGCTTCACGAGCGCGTAGCCCTCCTTAATCTTGGCCTCCATGAGCTCCTCGACGGCGGCCTTCATCTCGTTCTTCAGCTCTGGGTTCTCGTCAATCTTCTTCCTGATATATTTCTTGACTTCGTCCCTGACCATGTCCTTGAGGGCCTCCGCGACGAGGTTCTCCGCGCGGAGCATGTTGGTCGATTCGGCAAGCATATCCTCTATGGGCGTGCGCTCGGACATGCTGACGCTATCCGAGATGGCGGTAATAAGTGTTTGCGGTCTCGATGGCGGTCAGCGATCGCCCTCAGATTTTCCCAACGAGGTCCCAGCGAGGTTTCAGCGTCTTCTTGCCCGGCTCCCAGCTCGCGGGGCAGGCTTCTCTCTTGGTCTCCCTGACGTACTTCGCCGCCCGCAACTTTCTGAGCAGCTCCTTGACGCTCCTACCTATGTTGTTGTCGTGGATCTCAAATGCCTTGACGATCCCGTCTGGATCGATGACGAAGGTGCCCCTGTAGGCCACGCCTTCATCGCTTTTATAGACGCTAAATTCCCTAGCGAGGCTGCCCGTCGGGTCGGCGATCATGGGGAACCTGACCTTGTTCACGGTCTTCGAGGTGTCATGCCATGCTTTGTGCGAGTGGACTGAGTCGGTGCTGGCGCTCAACACCTCGACGCCGAGTCTCTTGAACTGGTCATAGTTGTCGGCGAGTTCGCCGAGCTCCGTCGGGCAGACGAACGTGAAATCCCCGGGGTAGAACATGAGCACGACCCACTTCCCTTTGTAATCTGACAGATTGATTTTCTTGATTCCACCCTGGTGGTAAGCCCGCACCTCCAGGTCAGGGACCTTCTCGTTTATTGACACCATTTCGATTACGCCTTCCCGGTTCAATAGGCGGTAGCGGTTAATGAGTTTTTAGGATTCCCGAGATGGTTGGCGTGGGTACCGCCACGGGAATAGGATTGATACTAAGCCACCGCAACCCTTTAACGATTGAGCACCATGGTGCCCGCCGGACCCGTGGCCTAGACAGGATATGGCACCGGCTTTCTAAGCCGGCGATCCCGGGTTCGAATCCCGGCGGGTCCGTCTCAGACCGTATCGACCGCCCTGTTGGCTCTCGGATAATCAGACTATTGAGAACGATTATGCTTCGTTGGTCTCGGCGGAGTCTTGCCGCGCAGGGTGCAGATGCTGAACTCGGCGTCCAAGGCAACTCTCCCACTCAGCTTCTTGACCTCTTCGAGGGCGGCGAGGGCACGTTGTTCGTCGAACGGATATACATCATTGGCTGCCCACACCCTCACATATGGATTGTCGTGGTCTAGGAGCGAGTTCAAGGCTTGCTTGCCCTCATCTCCAGCTCTCTTCAGTCCGCGTGCCGCCGCAATGACGCGCCTAGCGTATCGATTCACCGTCAGTGGATGTGAGTGAGCGTCACACGCGGCTCCGTACTTGATTGCGGCATCGACATAACGAGCCTTCAGTCGGGCGACGGCCCGAGATTCGTCTTGAATGCTCATGGCCGCCACTCGCCCCCTGAGATCATCTCGAGTACCTGCCAACCTCAACCCGAGTACCCATCATAAGATTTCCCGATGGTTTACGCCCTAGACAGGATATGGCACCGGCTTTCTAAGCCGGCGATCCCGGGTTCGAATCCCGGCGGGTCCGTCTCAGTCCATATAAACCGGCGTCATTCGAGCGGGATTGAGCGAACACGACTGATGCGCTTCCAGCCTCTGACCCTGAAAAATCCCCTTCCCCACTTCCAAGGGAGCAGCCCTCGATACTTCGCCTTCAGGCGAGAAGGATTCGACGTGGACTGGGGTCTCTTTGATCCCCACTCTCAGGGGTGGAGCCGCCCCGCCCGCCACTCCCGCAAGACCATCTTTGCATTGAAGCCAACAATGCTTTTCTCCCTCGTCAAGGCCTCAATCATTTTCGTTGCTTCCGCTTCGTGATACTTCAGGTATATGCTCGCTGCGACCAAACGTACCCAAGGATTCGAATGCTCTAGTAGCGCATGAATCGCGTGCCGTCCGGCTTCTCCTTTCTTCTCCAAGCGCTTCCTGAGACTATCATAACGCTTGTACTGCTTGTTCGTCGTCTTGTAGTCGGCCGCATCGGCCGCAGCTCCATGCTTGGTGACTGCGTCCACGAACTCTTCGACCAAACTCGAGATGGATTCCGGATTGCGCAGAATGCGACTCTTCACCCGCGGCGGCATTGGCGTTGGCGGGATATTAAGGTTGTATGGAACCGGGGGGAAAAGAAACTCCCGCCACCGCCACGGTTCGACGAGTGAATACCATAACGCCCCCCGGACCCGTGGCCTAGACAGGATATGGCACCGGCTTTCTAAGCCGGCGATCCCGGGTTCGAATCCCGGCGGGTCCGTCTATTCCCGAAGAAGGATAAAACTAATCAACCGTTTAGGCCAAAGTGGTCGTTCGACCTCTTTTCCTTTGGTTCCTGTCCCCCCAAGCTCCTGCCTGGAAACGGGCGGGGACACCTTTCCTCTTTTATACATTGGATTTATTGCCGCAATCGATTCATATGCCGAAGAAAGACTATCAGGGATATTTGTCTGTGATTGGGGAGGTGCTCAAACAGGATGCACTGGTGTTGAAGGCTGAAGTTGCGGGGAAGAAATCTTACGATGAGGGAACACTCACCGGCTATGCTCTCGCTCTCGACACCATGTTAGATTATCTTGAAATGTTCAACCTGAAACCTAAGGATTTAGGTTGGAAAGACTTCATTCCGGAGCGTGATTTATTGAGTGGCCGCAAGCCCATGAAAAGAAAGAAATGAGAAGTTAAGTCACGTTTCATGTTTCAGGGCAAGGGAACGATACGGAATCCGAATTGCAAGTAGGGAGTAGGGACTCGCTCTCCCGCACTCGGATCGAGGGCGGGGACACCATTGCGTCTCACCTCCCTTGACCGCGCCTGGCTTCCCCGAACCCAAGCTGTGATCGCAAGCGCTCGGACGATTATGTTCACGCAGCCCTGTCACGTCCTCTACGTCGCCGGCATGCCATCGGCGACGCGCTCACTCGATGATTCGGGCCTCCACGGGGAACGATCCTTTTCCGCGTCTTTCCAACACGGGAAATGCCTCGCTTTTTCGGAAGGTCCACCTCGTTCTCTCCTCGTTCACACCTCGCTCTCACCTGATATAGAGGCTTTACACTCGCCTTTCGAGGCTTTCTGATCCTCGGCATACACGCGGGCATGGCGGCGATCAGCCCTCAAAAACCGCCAAGAACGCTGATTCTCCGCGAATCAATTAAGAGGAGGATGCGCGCATGACTTTGCGCCGTTTCACCTCGGCGGGAATCGGGGGAGAGGATCATGGCGAAGATAACGAACATATTCGGTACCAAGTTCCGCGGTCGGATAGGCAAGGACATGGTCGCGACGTCGTGGAAGGGGCACGAGTACCTGCGCACGTACGTCGTCCCGCACGACCCGAAGACGGAGGACCAGCTGGCGCAGAGGGGCCTGCTCGGGAAGGCGGTGGAGGCATGGCGGGAGCTGTCGAAACCGCAGACCAGGTTCTTCAACGCCCTGGCGCACGGGATGTCCGGGTACAACCTCTTCATCCGCAGGCACATCAGGGCGGCTGTCGACGGGCGGGAGCTGGAGCTCCCCGCCGTGATGAGGTGGCGGACGGAGGGCGGGCAGCGCATGAAGGACGCGAGGCTGGTGGTCGCGCACGACGGACGTCACGTCTTCAACGACGACCTCGGGGACGGCGTGATCGAGATCGCGCTCACGAGGTCGGACGCGCCGTACAGCTTCGAGCTCAGGAAGGGACACCAGGAGGAGGTCGTGAAAGTATTCGAGAACGAACTGCAGGTTGACTTGCTGGCGGTCCTGGAGAGCGAGGCATTGGGCATCAAGCTCGTCCCGGACACGCCGGATCCGAAAGCACCATGACGTGCAAGAGCTGGCGGGTCACACCGTCTGAGGTCGCTTCCCCCGCGCACTCTGAGAATGGATATCAGGAATCCCGCAACGAGGATGATCATTTCCATCGGCAATATCCGGGGTTCTGTTGAGCCAGGGCGAGCCTGACCGCTCCGTTGAATCTTCTCCAAGGAGTTCCTCACCCGGGTCACCGCCACGTAGACTATCGCCTTCGTGACCGGATCTATGGCCACCCAGACGTAGCAGTCCCGCCTGCCCTCCATGAGGGGCGCCTCGTCCACGACTACGATATCGGGCAGCCCCCCTTGGTGGAACATGCCCGCCATGGCCGTCCCGAACTTCTGTATCCAGCCCCAGACAGCCAGGTGGCTTCTCCTGCGCACAACACCTTTTTCTTTCAGGAGACCTATCAGACCTTCGGTCCCACTCGCTTCTGGCATGTTTGATTACAAAACTGCATCAGGAGTGAAGGGACTTCCTTTTCGCTAACTTGACAGAACCGGAGGATGGGCGGCACAAGTATCTTATGGCGGCGTTGCCAATGCTTCATCATGTGGGGTCATGGCGTTCGTGAGGGCCCGTCTTCTGCGTTTGTGTTGTCCGCGCTGATCGCCGCGGCATTGATCATCTGCGCATTTCCGGATTCTACGGCGGCGTCAGGGGACAAGCCGTCGTGGAGCGTTGGGGACTATTGGGAATACGATGGTTGGAACTACCCCTACGTCTTCAAGCAAAGGGTTGAGGTCAAGGGCGAGGAGACGTTAATCCAGAACGGGAGGAGCTATTCCGCCTTCAAGCTCTTCTTTAACAGTACCCTATCCCTCGGACCCGAAGTTGAGACGTATACATACTCCCATTGGTACCAATCATCCGACTTATCCCTCCTCAGGTTAGAATCCAACATGAGCGCCATAAACGCCACCGCCACAGTGACTTACGACCCGCCATTGCCCGTATTCCAATTTCCTATGGAGGTCGGCGAGACGTGGACATCGTCAAGCAACATCGTCATGAACAAGACTTGCACGAATTGCACCCTTATCGTACCAACGAACCTCAACAGGGAAATCACTTCAATCGTCGACCTCACCCTGACCTTGAATATGAGTGGACAAGGACAGACGCGCACATTCAGAACCTACGTGCTTAAGGAGTCATGGACGACGCCCGGCCACTATCTCTCTTATTACTCGGATGACGCCGGTTTCTGGGTCAAGCGCGAAGCATTCGCTGACAACGGCACAAGGATGATGGAGTATTCCTTGACATCATTCGGCTATGCGCTAGCGCCCGCCCCGCCAAATACGATAATCATGGTAATCATCATCGTCATCGTGGCCTGTGCGATTACCGTATTCATCATCCTGATTCGGCTGCGAAGAAGGTCAGCTGCGAGCCTGCCTCGGTCCGAGGACGAGACTGAGCCGCCACTCCCCTAGTAAAAATCCCGTAATCCCAAAGCAAGAATGAAAGAGGGAGGATACCGCCATAATCGCATGTTCGAACGTGAGTATCCTTCCTCTACACCATTTGCTCCATTCATCTTGAAGCATGACGGAATCGACCGCCGTGAGACAGTAATGATTTTCACTAGGCCGCGCATTCGCCCCTCGGCGAGGGCACATAGATGGACGCAAGAAGGAAGAGACAGCACCTGAAGCATCCGAGAATCGAAATCGAGGCGGGCAGGCGCACCGCTGGCGAGCTCCTGGAGGACATGGCGGAGACCGCCTTCCAGGGAAGGAAGATGGGCGAGGCCTTCGCCGTATGGAAACAGATGCTTTCCGAGAGGAACACGACCGTCTTCATGGGACTGGCGGGCGCGATGGTGCCTGCGGGCATGGGCCGCCTTGTATCGTTCCTAGTTGAGCGGAGAGGCATCGACGTCCTCGTGACGACGGGCGCCGCCCTCTCGCATGACCTGTACCAGGCACTCGGCCGCCAGCACTTCATGGGCACGCCGCAGGTCGACGATGATGAGTTGCAGAGGCTCAGGATCGACAGGGTCTACGACACGTACACCGACGAGGACGGCCTCTACGCGGCGGACAAATGGGTCATGCGCACCCTCCCGGAACTCCTCGACGACCACACACCATACACCTCAAGAGAGATTGTCGAGGTCATAGGGCGGGAGGTCAACAAGATGAAGCACGGGCGCGGCTCCCTGCTCGCGACGGCCTACAGGTCGAAGCTCCCAATCTTCGTGCCCGCGTTCGGGGACTCCAGCATCGGATTCGCGCTCATGTTCGCGAACCGAAAACGAAAGAGGAACATCGTCGTGGACATGATGAGAGACGTCGATCAGACCTGCCAGATCACTGAGCGTGCGGGAAAGACCGGGGTCGTCTTGATAGGCGGCGGTGTCCCGAAGAACTACATTCAGCAGACCGCCGTCGTGGCGGGCTACGAGACGGACAAGGAAATGATGCACAAGTTCGGCGTGTCGATCACGACCGACTCGCCGCAGTGGGGCGGACTGAGCGGCTGCACGTTCGATGAGTCGAAGAGCTGGGGCAAGTACGACGTGAACGCTGTGTTCGCCACATGCTACGCCGACGCCACCATCGCGCTCCCGATGCTCGTCAACGGGCTGGCAGAGTGGAAAGGCCTGAAAAACAGGAAGCCGCCGAGATTCGATTGGAGCGGCAAGCGATTGAAACTCACGTACTGACCTCCTGTCGCGAGGACTGGGCCATCGCGAACCCACGAGCAAAAGTAGATAAATGAACCGTTGATACGAGTGAAATGCCGAGGTCTTGATGAAGCGCAGCTCTAGAGCGTGGAAGAAAAGAGGAAAGCAGCGCTGGAAGTGGCGCAAGAAGAAGATGCGCCGCCGGAAGCGCGAGCAGAAGATGAGACAGCGCTAGCGTTGCGCCGTGGGGACGTAGGCTAACCTGGTAGACTGGCGGGCTCCAGTTATGGACGTGAACGGCAACGGGTTTGCTGACTCCGTGATGACTGACTGGAGCTGTGACCCTGATTCCGTGTCAGGTGGGGTCGCACCCCACCTGGTGGAAACCCGCTGACCTGGGTTCAAATCCCAGCGTCCCCACTCAAATTCTCCAATAGCGGGACTCGAATCCATTCTTTCCCATTCCGACATCTTGCGTCGATACTTTAAAGACACCGACTCTGATGTGTGTAAAAATAGGGGATGACAGATTTATGTCGAAGGATTCGCACATTCGGGCTCGCTTGATGACTGTCGTTGTCGCGTCTGCGATGGTGCTCAGCCTATTGCTCGTCTCGAGCGGTAAGACTGGAGCGCACACGGGAGATTGGATTGATTCGGCCTGGACCACGTCCCCGCCGACGATCGATGGGTCCATGGCTGCGGGTGAATGGTCCGACGCCGCTTCAGCTGACCTGGGGGCCATCCCGGGGAACGCGTTCCTGGCATATCTCCTGGTCAAGAACGACGCGAACTTCCTCTACATAGCCTATGATGCCGTCGGGGATGCCACGGTGGACTCGATGGATGAAGCGGCCGTGTCTTTCGACACGGGCCATGACGTCACCACAACCGTGGGAGGCGAGAGTGAGTTCTCCTGGGGTCCCGGAGCGAACAACGGGCAGGCACATCTCGTGTTCGATGGTTCTGGATGGAGCACCGAGGACAGCCCCTTCGACACGGGTCTGCCTAATCACGCGGGACTCGCCAGCGCATTCGGTTACGGGCCGAGTGACCTCAACGCGCTCGACCATAGAATCTATGAGCTCCAAATTCCGCTTGCACTGCTGGATGCAGTCCCGACTGATGTGATCGGCTTTCTGGGCGCAAGTGAGCCGTCCCCCGGAGTATGGGACGCGGGCACCGGCTACGATTGCTGGCCTGCCGCCCTGACGGGCCCTCCTTCCTTGGTGGACTACGGCGATCTAAGGATAGGCCGGGCGCCCATGGCTGCCGACCTCGACATGAACCCACCGTCGCAGGTCGGACAAGCCCTTCCCTCATCGAGCGCCGACTACACAATCACCGTGGTGAACCGCGGGACTGCCAATGATATCTTCGAAATGCAGGTGATGTCCGTCTGGGTCACCGACCTGTTCGACTCAGGAGGCGTGAACCCCCTCGTCGATAGCGACGGGGACTTGATCCCCGACACGGGGAGCCTCGGCCCTGGGGCGAACGTCCAGATCATCGCGCGGGTGAACACTCCGGCGTCAGGCACATGCGACGATGCTCTGATCACCGGCACGTCTTCGAACGATCCGTTGACCTCGAACACCGCCGTCGTGAGCACGTGCCTCACGGGAGCTGGCCTGAATCCGCCTCATGCAGACTCCGGAATCGACACGGATCTGCCGGCGAATGGTCTCTACGACGAGCTGCAGATCGATGTCGGCGTCATGGTAGGCACAGACGGCTTCTATGACGTCGCAATCGACCTCTACGATCCTTCTGACGTCTTCTTCATCACATCCGGCAGCAATTACAACTACCTCTCCACCGGTCCCCAGATCGTGTCGGTCTTCCTGCAGGGGGCAACGATCTACGATAGCGGCTTCGACGGCCAGTATGTGGCGTACATCTATCTTTACGATGATTTCGGAAACACGCTGGACATCGGGATGTATGTCACGGCATCCTATATGCACACCGATTTCGACGGACCCGATGCGCTGCTGAACCCGCCGCATTCCGATTTCGGGATGGATACCGATTCCCCGCCGAACAGCCTATACGATGAACTATGGATCAATGTCGGCGTCATGGTGAGCGTCGATGGCTATTACGAGGTCGATGTCGCTCTCTACGATCCTTCTGACATCTTCTACATTACATCCGCCGTCAACTACAGCTACCTCCCCACCGGCCCTCAAAGCGTGTCGGTCATCCTTCAGGGACTGGATATCTACGACAGCGGCTACGACGGGCAGTACGTGGCGTACATCTACCTCTATGACGACTTCGGCAATCCCCTGGACAACGGGATATACGTCACCTCGTCCTACGCGCACACAGACTTCGACGGACCGGGTGGCTTGTTCAATCCGCCGCACAGCGATCACGGCATCGACACCGATGTCCCACCAAATGGGCTGTACGACGAGCTCGTGATAGATGTGGGCGTGACCGTCACTGAGGCCGGGACCTACGCGATAAGCGGCCCCCTCTTCGACCAGTTCATGAATTTCATCGCATTCAACAATACGGTCGTTGATCTGGCTATCGGAAACCAAGTCGTCCCCCTCGCGTTCTCGGGGCTGCAGATCTTCCTATCTGGACTCGATGGCCCCTATACCACGTCATTAGCACTCTCCGACCTCAACGTCACCCTGGACTCAAACACCTACACCACGGGCGTATACAGCTGCACCGATTTCGACACGCTGCCCGGCCGGTTCGAGCCGCCACACAACGACCGCGGCCTGGATCTCACTGTGCCCGCCGACGGCCTTTACGAGTTCCTTGAACTGGCGATCATAGTGAATGTGTCGGAGGCTGCCTCCTTTGAAATCGATGTAGAACTGTACGACTCGACCGGCATGAACTACATCCTCTCGACGAATGTGATCGAGGACCTTGACTTCGGGTTGCAGACTGTGCCGGTCAGGCTGGACGGGCTCACGATACGCAACTCTGGATTCGACGGACCCTACGAGGCGGACCTATACCTCATCAGCGATTCCATTACAATCGACGTTGACATTTACGTGACTCAGGCATATCTGCATTCAGACTTCTCCCCAGAGGGTGCCGCATTCACCCCGCCATACTCCGACTGGACCGTTGACTATGATGTACCTCCAGACGGCAAGGCCGACCTCCTTCTCGTCGAAGTGAACATCGACGTCATGATTGACGGGCCCTATTCCGTCATGGCCATGCTGGTGGCGTCCGGTTCGATATTCATCGAATTCACTGAGGTGCGACAAACGTTGACCATCGGAGTATCACCAGTCACAATCCCGTTCGATGGCCACAAGATTGCCGATTCCGGAGCGGATGGTCCGTATATGGTCGAGATGCTGCTCTATGATGAGTATCATCGCCTTATCGATATGGATATTTACATAACAACGGCGTACGCGTCGGATCAATTCGAACTCCCTGACTTGACTGCACCCATCTCGACCGTAGGGGCTATGTCTTACTGGAAGAACGGGATTCCTTTGCTGGTCCCATATGCAGCCGCCGATTCATCTCCGACGGATGGACTGGAATCGGTGACCTTGTACTACCAGTACAGCGCGGATAACTCCTCATGGAGCTCTTGGACAGAGTACTCCTCCGCTTTCACCGGCTCTAACCCGTCCGCAGGAATCATGCCGTTTACATTCCCCGACGGAGCCGGCTACTATCGGTTCCAGATGATTTCTATCGACGCGGCAGGGAATCAGGAATCGCTCGGAGCACCTGAGGCCGAAGTCGCCTATCTCCCCTTGGCTGAAGTGCGGTTCCAGCCCGATCCGCTCCCGCTCTCTGCTGGACAGCAGAGGACCCTCACCGTCTCGATACTGAGCACGAACGGTCAACCTGCCATGCTTGAATCTTCCCAAACGGTGAACCTCGACACATGGTCCCAGTCAGGGGAGTACCGTGCAGTGAGCGGCTCGACTCCGATCACGAGTGTGACCATCCAGGCGGGTTCTTCAAGCGCGAGCGTCGACTACTACGACGCTGCAGCCGGCACATGGACGCTCCTCGGGTACACGAGTGGCGGCATTGGCGGCATGGGCGAAGCGATTGTGATCGCAGGCTCCGTCGCGTCCATTACGGTCGAACCGGGGGCGATTGCCATCGAGGTCACTCAAGCCCAAACCTTCACGGCAATTGCCAAAGACGCCTACGGGAACAGCGTATCAAGCGCCATCATAACATGGGATGTTGGCAGCAGCCTTGGCACAGTCGACGCCACCGGCAGGTTCACTGCCGGCACCTTGGCGCGATCGGGGACAATCACAGCACGGTCCGATAGCATCCAAGGCTCCGCTGATATAATCTTGACACCAGGACCTGCGGCCGGCATCGAGGTCACCCCGGACAGCGCGACCATCCAGTCCGGAACGGAGGTGACCATCATCGCGGAGGTCGTGGATGCCTACGGGAATGTCATCAACGCCGCATCCGTCACATGGACAGTGTCTGGTCCCGGGACTGTCAGCCCGGGCTCTGGCGCCACCACCACGGTCACCGCCAACGGTGCGGGAGCGATTTCCGTCACTGCCACCCTTGGATCGCTCAGTGCGACTGCAACTTTCACCTCGGTCGACACTGGAGGCGGGCTCTCGAGCATGGCGATAGCCGGCATCGCGGGCAGTCTCATCGGCGGTATCCTTATCGGCTTTGCAGTCGGCTGGATCCTCCATAAGAGACGAACCAAGCCGCAACAGCCCGCGCAGATGCAGGTTCCACCGCCTCCCCCAGTGAACTTCCCGCCCGCCCAACCTCCGCTACCGCCACA
Organism: Thermoplasmata archaeon; assembly: GCA_041489255.1. Classification (GTDB taxonomy): domain Archaea; phylum Thermoplasmatota; class Thermoplasmata; order RBG-16-68-12; family JAFNFQ01; genus JAFNFQ01. Next base: position 161,531 of record JBGPQV010000001.1, read on the forward strand.
AGGAACCTAAGCCGAAACCCCGACCTTGGTGGGCCTACTGCGCGAATTCTCGCTCCAGCCAGCGGGAGCTTTGCCGCGTGAGCATCCAGCCCCATCGAGACGATTGTCGGGGGACAGTGCATCCACCTCAGCGTTCTCGGATGAAGGCATGACACCACAAGTTAGATAAGCAACCGATTTCTACTTTCAATCCGGCGGATACAGGTCAGCCGAGACCAAATGGCCGGACTTAGCCGATTCATCGTAAAGCGGAGCATCCAGGGAATCATTACTGTACTCGTTGTCACGACCCTCGTTTTCATTCTATTCGAAGCGATGCCAGGGGACCCAATCGCTCGCTTCCGATTCGACCCGACATGTGCGAGGAACCCCGAGTGCCTTCCGCGGCTGATCGAGCAGTTCGGGCTGGACGCCCCCATCCAAGTCCGATACCTGAACTTCATGAGGAACATGTTCACACTGCAGTTCGGACTGTCTTACCAGTACAACCGGCCTGTCAGCGACATTTTGTCCGACGCGTTGCCGAGGACTCTCGGTCTATTCGGCACAGCCACCATCATCACCTATCTCCTGGGAGTGGTCATCGGCTCGCGCATCGGCTGGAAGCGCGGGGGTGCGGAGGAGGGCGGCTGGATCTTATTCAGCCTATTCTTCTACAACATGCCGTCTTTCTGGATAGGGTTGATTTTCATCTGGATATTTGCGTTCAAGTTTGGCTTTTTCCCGTTAGGTGGCTTCCAATCCGCCAATATGGATGAGCTCGTCAACAGGTTCACCTTCCTCAAAGGCTCGTTCCTCATAGGCCCCTTCGATTATGTCTGGCATCTGATTCTTCCTCTCACCGTTCTCGTACTCATAAACCTCGCCGGAGTCATCCTGCTGATGAGGACTTCCCTGCTGGAAGTGCTCAAAGAGGATTACATCCTGACCGCAAGGGCCAAAGGCCTCCCTGAGCGAATCGTGCGGCGCCGCCATGCAAATAGGAATGCCTACCTCCCGATCGTGACATCGTTCGCGATAGCCCTGGCATACTCCGTGGGCGGCGCCATCATACTTGAGCAGATTTTCACATATCAGGGGTTGGGGTACTTCTTCCTCCAAGCGATACTCACGCAGGACCATTTCCTTGCGGGCGCGACATTGTTCATCCTCTCTCTACTCGTTATTGTCGGCAACATATTCGCAGACCTCCTATATGCGTGGCTTGATCCACGGGTGAGGCTCTAGGAGAAATCGCATGGTTGATCCAGAGAAGGCGGAAATAAGCACTCTCAGAACATTGACCAGAACGATCAAGAAGTCCTGGGCATTGTTCAAGCGCAGCAAGCTCGGCCTCGCAGGAACCGCCGTAATCGCAATCTTCGTGTTCCTTGCGGTTTTCGCTCAATGGATTTCGCCTTTCACCCCCGAATTCCTTGCCCCCGACTCAGACGTCTTCAAAGAGGTCTCATACACCAAGACGTACAACGCGAGCGCGCATCTCTACGATCCGGTGATCGGCCCTTCGGCGCCCAAAGATCCCCTCAAACAAGGGGGAAGACTTTGGATCATCATGACACGAGAAGATGGGCGGGTCTTCATGGATCCCGTCATGAGGAATGCGACTCCATTCAGTGATCCGGGAGCCATGCTTGAGTTCAACATAACGGACTTCGGGCTAAGGACCCCTGTCACCAACATGCTGTACATTGTGCCCGGCCGCAACAGGCTCGGTCAGACTGAGTTCTATGACGACCTGAGGAAGAATGGCCTGCTCGCATTCGTCGCGAACCAAGAGCTCATCCTATTCGACCCGTTCCAGAGCCGAATCCTGTACAGGGATGACGTCGGGTTCCAGCCCAAGTGGTTCGTCGAGGATCCGGTGTCTTCCGGGGACATGTACGAGTTCCCCCTGCTACTCTATGACGTATTCAGCGGATTCCATACCTGGCGATTCATCGTCGCCGCGAACGATACTCACGTGACCGTCTACCGCGTGAACTACAGATCGAGCCAAGACTCGCCTCAGCTGAGTGGCGTGGACAAAATAGTCTCCGTCGACTTGCCGGTTACGGCCATGCCCCTCGCGTATTACCTGCAATTGAATGACCAGCGCTCCGGCATCCTTGTTCCAACCGCCAACAACAAGCTTGCCGTTTTCTCCATAGATGGCACGGTTCGCGTTGACTTGAATCTGACCCTCGGCGGAGAGCCGTCGAATGTCACCGCTCCAATCGGCTACATCAGGGCTCCGGAAATCTTCATGCTTTATGTGCCGCTTAAGTCCGCCAATAACGCAGGGATAGGTTACCTCTTGCCGAGGGACACGAGACTCGGGAATCTAACCTTCGAACATGAGCTCGTGATAGATGACCCCAACGCAACCGTGACCGTCCAACCCGACCCCGGCAATGCTGACACGCCGCAATTCGTGCTGACGCATTACAGTGCCGGTAACCCTGTGAGCAGCGATCTTCTGCGCGGGTCGCCGAACGGCATGCTCGACCCCGTCGTGGACGTTCCCCTTTCGAGACCGGTCATTGGCTTCTTCTTCAGCCCAACGACCTCGCAGGTCATGGCGCTCGACACAGACGGCACTGTATGGAGCCATCCGACCGTTTCGTTGAGCGTGCTGCGCCAAGGATTGACGAACTTCCTGCGTAACAGCGACCCGAACAGGAAAACGCTGATGTACATGGGCAGCTGGGGTGGTGCCAAGTACAGCATACAGATGTCCAGCGAGGAGACACTGGCGCTGGTGTTTGAGCCAGGCACGGGCAGGACGACGATACTCAAGATCATCGGAACATCCATCGCCCCTCTTCCCCCAGGCAAGTATCCCTCGGGCAACACCTATTGGCTTGGAACAGATGATCAGGGTCATGACATCCTCACACAACTGATCTACGGCTCAAGGGTCGCGCTCGAAGTCGGTATCGTGGCGGCGCTCGCTGCCGTCGTGATCGGCACGATCGTAGGCCTTGTCGCCGGATTCTACGGAGGGCTGCTGGATACAATCCTGATGAGGTTGACTGACATAGCCCTGGTCCTCCCGTTCCTCCCCATAGTCCTGATACTTGCGGCAATTCTGGGTCCAAGCATTCTCAACATAATCATCGTGATAGCGGTTCTGGGTTGGCCCGGCATCGCTCGTGTAATCAGAGCGCAGACTCTGTCCCTGAAGGAGAGACCATTCGTCGATGCGGCCCGCATTTCTGGAGCGTCGAGGAGCAGGACCATGATAATCCACATCGGGCCAAACGTTCTGCCGTTCGCCTTCCTGTACATGACGCTCAACGTCGGCGGCGCCATCTTGACCGAAGCCGCTGTCAGCTTCCTTGGCCTAGGCGATCCCAGACCGGGCGCTGTTTCATGGGGCATAATGCTCCGCACGCTCAGTTCATCGGGGAACACCCTTACCGCATGGTGGTGGCTCCTGCCCCCGGGCCTCTGCATCACGCTCGTGTCGCTCGGATTCTACCTGGTAGGGAGAGCCATAGATGACATCGTGAACCCAAGACTGAGGGAGAGGTGAGCCATGCCGTTGCTCGAAATCCAAGACCTCGTGGTGCACTACAAAATCAAGACAGGCTGGGTGCATGCGTGCGACGGAGTCTCCCTACATCTGGACAGAGGCGAGACCCTCGGCCTCGTCGGAGAATCCGCCTGCGGCAAGACCACACTGGCGTACGGAATCTCGCAACTGCTGCCCTCCAACGCCTACATCAAGGGCGGAAGGATCGTGTTCAACGGCCAGAACCTCCTTCAGCTGTCGATGAGGAAGGACGGGAGATTGAGAGAATACGAACCTAAGCTCAACAAGATACGCTGGAAAGAAATCTCCATGATTTTCCAGGGCGCGATGAACGCCCTCAACCCGGTCCACCGCGTCGGTGATCAGATAATCGAGGCGATAGTCTTCCATGAGCGCGTCACAAAGCAAGTCGCGAGGATGAGGGTCGAACAGCTCTACGACTTGGTCGGCGTGCCCAAGGACCGCATCGACAACTATCCGCACGAGTACAGCGGTGGCATGAAACAGAGGGCGATGATAGCCATGGCCCTCGCATTGAACCCCAAGCTCGTCATCGCGGACGAACCGACTACCGCCCTCGACGTCATCACTCAAAGCAAGATACTCGGAAGGATCAAGGACTTACAGAGTCAGCTGGATATGGCGATGATAATCATTACGCACGACGTTTCCGTCGTTGCGAAAACCGCGAAGAGAATCGCGGTGATGTACGCCGGCCAGTTATCAGAGATCGGCACCACTAGGCAAGTATTCAAGGAAACGGCGCACCCCTACACTTCCGGTCTCCTTGGTAGCTTCCCGAGCGTGAAGGGCGAGGTGCGCAAGCTCACGACGATCAAAGGGAATCCTCCGAGCCTCGTGGAGCCGCCGACCGGCTGCCGCTTCCACCCCCGTTGCCCATATATGCAGGACATCTGCAAGACCGTGCAGCCTCCTGCGGTGGACATGGGTGACAATCACTTCTCGCAGTGCCACTTCTCCAAGGAACTCGCAGGAACGCTGTCTCCAGAGGTGTTCGGGTGATCACTGCGCCAGCCGTCCCGGTCACAGACGCCTCCAGGATCCTCACTATCCAAGATTTAGTCAAGCATTTCGAGTTGAAACAGTCGTTCTTCGCTATGTCGGGCCCGCCGCTGACGGTGACGGCGGTCGATGGCGTCTCGTTCAGCATCAGGTCAGGCGAGATACTTGGCCTGGTGGGCGAGTCCGGATGCGGCAAGACGACGGTAGGTCGCCTCATCGCGCGATTGGAGAACCCAACCGCGGGCCGGATCGACTTCCTCGGCGTCGACATCGCGACAATCAGAGGCAGCGATCTTGTCGCTTTCAGGAAGTACATTCAGATGATCTTCCAAGACCCCTACGAATCGCTGAACCCCAGATTCAGCGTTTTCCGCGCGGTCGTCGAACCCTTGAGAATCCTAGGCATCGGCGACACGAAAGAACAGCGCCTCGAGCTCGTGATCAAGGCGCTGGAGGATGCAGGCCTGAAGCCTGCCGAGGAATTAATCGGACGTTTTCCCCATGAACTGAGCGGCGGGCAAAGACAACGAGTCGCCATAGCCCGCGCGCTCGTGGTGGGCCCCAAGTTCATTGTGGCTGACGAACCCGTGAGCATGCTCGACGTCTCGATCCGAGCGGGTGTCATGAACCAGATGCTCGAGCTCCGGGACAAGTACGACATACCTTTCCTCTTCATCACTCACGACATATCAGTGGCGAGGTATATGTCAGACACAATCGGCGTCATGTATCTCGGGAAAATCGTGGAAACGGGGCCGACGGAGCAGATTATCAACCAGCCAACCCACCCGTACACGAGGGCCCTCCTCGCTGCGGTCCCGGTGCCAGATCCGGAGCACGCGTATCCGCCCGTGCCGATAAGCGGAGAACTGCCGAGCCCGATCAATGTTCCGAAGGGCTGCAGGTTCCACACGAGGTGCGTCTACGCTACTCAGTTGTGCAGGGAGGTGGACCCCGCGTCCACCGAGGTCAGTCCGGGCCATGCAGCCCTATGCCACTTCGCCTACGACTTCTTCTCCATGGGGCCTTACACCCCGCCGGCTCCATTGCCGCCCAAGGAGGGATAGGGCCCTTGCGGGTCAACCCGAAGAGGTTGAAGATAATCCGCATCACCGCTTGGGCATCGCTTCTCGCTTTGACATTCTCTTTCGCGGGCCTCTCCCTGCTGAGTGCCGCAAACTACACCGACGTCGCGTTTGCAAAGCTGTCCGTCGAGATTGGCGCGGACCTCGTCATTGAGGCCTCGGCTCTTGGAACCTCCGGGGAAGTCCTCGACGGAACGGTGTTCTGGTACAATGCCACGATAAACGTGTCGAATCCAAGCCAGAGGACCGTGAAGCTCCAGTATATCAAATACCAGGGATGGATCGAGGACTACATCACGGAGGACCATTTCGGCGGGACTTTCACGAGCTATTACCCCATGCTCACCGCGAACCAGAGCTATCCGGCGAACTCCGGGATCATTGCTCCCCAAAGCGCGGAAACATACCAAATGAACTGGACGCTCAGCCATCCGCAGCAGCTGGTCTACTTCGAGGGAACGCAGCAAATCTTAAACTACGTGCTCCTGAACTCGAGCCGCCATCTGCGCTGGGACCAGGCATCATGGAACCATTTCTTCGTGTTCCGACTCACGGTGACGAATGTGCCAACAGACTACTACGGACCCAATTCTGACTATCTGTCCCAACTCCCGGTGATAACGAAGACGCAGGGGGTCAGCCATGGCAGCTAGGCTGGAGGGGGGGTAGTGTTCAAGCTCTCCAGGGCCCTGTTGAAGCGGATCGCGAGGATCATCGTCCTTTCCCTCTGCATCGGGACGGTGGTCGGCTACCTGTCGTTCTACATGATGATGCCGAGCGTGTCAGTGCCCCAGACAAACAGCCCGTCGCTGGCGGTGGCTGGCCTTTTCCTCCTCGTGGTCGGTGTCCTTGCAGGGGCTTTATCGGAAGATCTTGAGTCGATGACTATCGAGGCGCTCTCAGGGATAGGGATAGGCGTCGTGCTCGGCTGGCTTCTCTTCATCTCGCCATCCGCCAACCCGGACATTATGATACCGAATGCCGGGGGATACATCATCAACGTCATCCATGCCGCACTGCCCCTGATAATCCTGGCGGTCTTGACCCTCTTCATTGGAGGTTTCATCGGAGGAATGATCATGGAAAGCATGCAGGCGAAAGGCGCATCCTCCGTGTTCGATAGAATGAATGCGGGGAAGAAAGCCGAGTAGCATAAGCAATAAATGTCGATGCATCTGTGCTCTTTCCGTGTTGGTCGCGATAACCGGGACGCCGGGCACCGGAAAGAGTTCAGTTTCCAGGGAGCTAGCCCGCCGCGGCTTCACCGTCGTCGACGCCGCGCGACTGGCGTTTGAAAAGGGGTTTGCGGTGCGTCCGAAAAGGACAGGAGCTCCCGCCATCGTGGATATCGCGAGATTGAGGAAAGTGCAATTGCCCAAGGGCGATCTCGTCTTCATCTCCTCTCACTTCTCGCATCTCCTTAAATCGGATATCGCGATAGTCCTGCGCTGTTCCCCAAGTATCCTGAAGGCCAGGCTGGAAGGCAGGAAATGGCGGAAGGAGAAAGTGATGGAGAATGTCGAGGCAGAGGCGATCGACCTGATTACCGTGGAAGCGATCCAGCGCTGCAAGAAGGTCTTCGAGGTCGATACGACCTCCATTGACGCAAAGGAGGCCTCGCGCCAAATCCTTGAAATAGTGAAAGGGTCGGTGAAGGGCCACGAACCCGGGCATATAGACTGGAGCGAGGAGATCCTTTCATGGTACTAGACGCTCATCGGGGCCTGGCGGATCGCTATCTCCTGCCGATGGCCAACAGGATGATCGACGTCGATCCGAACATGCTCACGTGGATGGCGTTCGGATTCGCGGTGTTGGCGGGGGTGGCCTTCTATGCCGGCGGTGCTTTGTTCCTGCTGGCCGCGATGTTCTGCGTGTTTTTCAACGCGCTGTTCGATGCGCTTGACGGCAGGATCGCCAAGCTGACCGGGAAAGCCTCCAGTCGCGGGGACTTCCTCGACCATGTCCTCGACCGCTATGCTGATATATTCATTCTCGGCGGGATCGCGTTCGGTCCTTATTGCAGCCCCCCCATCGGCATTATGGCGGTGCTCGGCGTGCTCCTCGCAAGCTATATGGGCACCCAGGCGCAGGCGGTCGGGGTCGGGCGGGACTACGGTGGTCTGCTGGGTCGGGCGGATCGCCTTGTGATCATCTTCTTCGCGGCCTTCCTCCAGTTGATAGTGATTCTCGGCAACTTCAATCTCGGCAACTCCAATCTGCGGATCATCGAGTGGGCCATGATAGTATTCGCAGTGTTTGGGAACCTCACCGCCATCCAGCGGGGAGTCGCAACCTGGAGGAAGCTCTCGCGCACCTAGGGAAGCACGACTACTTCGCAGCCTTCCTTGGCGGGGAACCGGTGCCTTTCTGGCCTTCCATCCTAGCCTTGAGCCTGTAGTAGCTCAGTGGATGTCTGATTCTGAGGCATGTCTCGTCGGGGCCGGGGCACAGGCCATACGACTTCATCGTCGCGCATTCAGGCGGGGTGTACTCGGTGGAGCTGATCTTCCCGGTTATATGCTCGATCTGGTAGCCAGTCTTACGCTCGTCGAAGTCTGGGACCGTCGCGAACACGTTGAAGATCTCCTCGTTGGACATCCCCAAGTTGTGGAGGAAGGACACTATCGCGAACCGCCCGGTGTGGGGAACATTCTCACCGGCCTGCACCATTGCGAGCAGCTGGTACATGCATGGCGGGAATCTGGTGATTCTAACCTTGCCGAGGTCCTCCGCCTTGAATCTGGCCTTCTTCTCTGCAACAATCCCCCGTATCTCTTCCAACTGACCCTGGAAGCCTCTGAGGATTAGATCGTTCACGACCATCTCTTCGAGCTCCTTCTCGATCTTCTTTTGGATGGCATTCTGGAGGACGCGTATCGCCTTCTGCTTGGTGAGGATGACGTAGCCGCCATCGACAATCTGGTTGATCAGCTTCCATGTCTTGCTCCTCATCTGGTTCGTGTACCGCAGGAAATCGCTGAAGTGGATCCTTGCCGAGCCGTTCTCCCGACTAAGGTCGACCTCCAATTCCTTCGCGACCGCCTCGATGAAAACGATCTCCTCGACCTGTAGCCGGCTGTTCGCCGCCACCGCCTCCGAGAGAGCGTAGCGGCGGGTGAGGTAAGGATCCTGGACTGAAGCGACCAGCATCCGGGCGACCGGATAGGACAGGAGCTCCAGCAGAGCCTCGTACTCGCTGGCGAAAGGCGCCTCCGGCACCTCGCCCTTTTCCAGGGCGGCGAGCACCCTCCTCTTGCCCATGAGCCTCGCTCGTTCCAGCGCGATGTCGCCGACCAGATCCTCCAGGCTGATATCCTTGCTTCTGATTAGCTGGCCGCTCTCCCTGAAGAAAGGATATCGAGCGAGTGTCCTGACATCCATCACTCTTTGAGAAGACGGCGGAGCTAAAAAGGCTGGTGCGGGGATGAACGAATGTGCTTCGCTACTTCATTTCTGGCCGATCGTACTTCGGGTGCTCCTCCGTCAAGCCCGTGGACTTCTTGACGTTCAATGCCAACACATATAGGAGCGTGGAAACGCGGTTGAGGTACTCCAGGACGTGTTTGCTTAATTCCTGGTGTCGGGAGAGTGCGACCGCCGCCCTCTCTGCCCGGCGGGCAATGGCCCTGGCGAGCTGAAGGCATGCGACCTGCATCGACCCGCCAGGCAGGACGAACTCGCTCGCCGCTCCCGGACTCAACTTCTCGATATCTCGCTCGAGAGCTTTGACATGCCCCTCTGTCACCTTCGGCAGCTTCAGCTCTTTGCCAGGCGCGACGGAAAGATCGGCCCCGACCGTGAACAAATCGTTCTGCACCCGATGAAGGGCTGCGGTGATGTCTCTATCCTCTATCACCGCCATCGCGAGTCCGATTGCGGCGTTGAGTTCATCGACTTCGCCGAGAGCCGCGATCCTCAGATCGTCTTTGGGGACCCGCATCCCGCCCATGAGATCGGTCTCCCCCATGTCTCCTCGGCGCGTATATATCTTGGCCATAGGTCCGGCGGGTTCATCGTCTACGGATTCATTAGGGTTTCTCTACCTCATGCGCTTGAAAGCCAAAGTCCCCACCACGATCATCACGACCGCAAATCCTATGATGACCGCGAAATCGAGTGGAAGCGGAATTGCCGAAGCCGTTCCGAGCTGGATCGACCGCAGCGCGTCGACCGCATAGGTCAGCGGGTCGAAGTAAGATACCGTCGTCAGCCAGGCCGGCACTTTGTCGCCACTGAGCGGATAAAGGGCGCCGGACAGGAAGAAAAGCGGGAAGACGAGGAAGCTGATTATCACCTGGAACCCCTCCAAGCTCTCAAAGAAAGAGCCGATTGTCAGACCGACCGAAACCATCCCAATGGCCACCAGCAAGGCTATGCCCAGTGCTGCAACGACCGTTACCGCGGACATTGGCGCGAAGAAGACGCCGATGACCAAGAAAACGCAAACCTGCAGGATGACATCGGTGCAGCCGCCGAGAACCTTGCCGAAGAAGATGGCCGTCCTCGGCACGGGCGAGACCAGCACCTCCTTGAGCACGTCTATCTTCCTGTCCCAGACTATGTAGAGGCCGAAGAAGACCGAGGAGAACAAGGCGAGCATCATCACGATTCCGGGGAACATGAACGCCTGATAGCTGAAGCCCTCAGGACTGAACGAGCCGCCAAGACCGCCCCCGACGATGACCATCCACATGAGCGGCGTGACTATGCTCGATATCACTCTGGATTTCTCTCTCTGGAAGACTTTGAACTCCCTCAGCCAGATCCCGTAGATGCCCCCGAGAACCCCTGGCATCTTATCTCCCCCCTGCTTGATGCCGCCAGGCGGCCTCCGCCCAACCTTCGTCGGTATCCTCCTCTCTGATTGCCCGCCCCGTGTATTTCAGAAATACGTCGTTGAGCGTCGGCGTTCTGACCTCCACGGCTTCCACATTCTTGAACAGCGAGAGTATCTCCTTCAGATGCACTGCCGCGTTTTCGACAGTCAGGCCGACCTGCCCGTCCTTCACCTCGACATTCTTGACATAGGAGAGTCCTTCCAGCACCTTGAGGTCTGGATCCTTGATTTTCAGGCACACTAGATCCCCGCCAAGGCGGCGCTCAAGGTTGTCCGGTGTGTCGAGGGCGATGACCTTTCCGTGATCGATTATGCCGATGCGGTCGCAGACGTTGTCGGCTTCATCCATATAATGGGTCGTGAGGACTATCGTGGTCTGCTCCTGCTGCGCCATCGCCTTGATGTACCGCCACGTTAGCTCCCTCGTCTGAGGGTCGAGCCCCAGGGTCGGCTCGTCGAGGAACAGCACGGCGGGGCGATGGAGCAGACCCCTCGCCAGCTCGAGCCGCCTCCTCATCCCTCCGGAATAGTGCTTGACAATGTTGTCCGCCCTGTCCTCAAGATCCATGAGGGCTAGGAGTTCGGCAATCCGCTTCTTCCAGACCACTTTGGGGACGTTGTAGAGGCGCGCGTGCAGCTCGAGGTTCTCGCGGCCCGTCAGAATCGTGTCCAGGCTCGGGTCCTGGAAGACTATCCCCACAGATTGCCTGACCTTCGCGGGCTGAGCGCGTATGTCGAAACCGTTGACCTTGGCAGTACCCGAGGTTGGCGGGAGCAGGGTGACGAGCATGTTTATCGTCGTGGTCTTGCCAGCGCCGTTCGGTCCAAGCAGCCCGAAAATCTCTCCTCGCTCCACGTTGAAGCTCACGGAATCGACTGCCGTCAGGTCTCCGAACTTCCTGCTCAATCTGTCGGTCTCAATCATTGCCATGGTTCGGCCTCTTGACTGGTCACGTGAGTCGGGAGACTCAGCGGGACGTGCCTATCCTTTCCAGCAGACCTGCGTAGGTCTAAAGGTTGTTCTTTTCGAGTTTGAGAATGGGTTGTTCCACACTTGTGCCAAAATGGGGATATAAGCACGCCTCAATCGGTCTATGGGGAAGCCGCAATCATTTCACCAGTGATTGCAGCAGAGGAGTGGCGACTCAGGTCGTCTCTTCGCCCTGGGTGAGTGGAGCATTGGTAAAAATCGGAGCCAAGACAGTGCGGCAGGTCCTCTCCCGCCGCGTGACGAGTGCCATAGTTGCGACTGCAATACTTGCGAGTGCATTCACGGCACTGGCGATAACCCAGAACCAGAACGCACCGCAATCTAGCCCGCCAGGGAGCCTCCCGACGGCGATAATAGTCTCGCCTTGGGCGGTACTCGATCCCTCGACGAGCGCCAACGACAAAGATGGATTCCCGCCGACACAATCCCAAGCGGACCCGGAGGAGGCTTTCCTTTTGGGGAAGATAACCACCACCGAGGTCATATACAGCCCATCCGCCACGGTGCTTGACTACAATTACGACAGCGTCAATGACCTGATCGTGGACGATGATACACCGAGGAATCTGGACGCGCTTGACGGGTTGAACGATGGCCAGCTGGCTGTCGGCACCTACTATATCTATTGGAATCTGAACAAGACCGGCTATGTCCCGGTAAACACCACGCCCGGTTCCGACTACAACGGCTCGAACTCCGCTTCGCTCTCACTCGTGAACGACATGGAGCAGTTCCAGCTGCAGCTGAATTTCAGCACGACCGAGGGCGGTTCAATGCAGACCATCACTTCCGACCTCTATACAATCGAGATGGGAAAGACATCGTCCATCGGGCAGAACGACCTCGACTGGATCGACACGGAGCCCAAGGTTGTGATTGCGGAGACTGGGGATTTATTCCACGTGCGCAGCAAGTACCAGCAATCCAGCGCACAGGGTCTGGATTGGTTCATACTCCAGTGCTATTTCAATGGAGTCAGCATCAGGATGAGATCGGTTTCCATGTATTTCTATGACAATTTCGATCCAGGCAGCATAGTCAATGGGGTTCCTCCTGGCTACAGCAAGTACTGGACTGACAAGCAGCAGTACACCGGCTCGGATCTTGGCGACACCACCAACAAGGACTTCTGGGTGACAGACTACACGTTCGAAGTGAGGGAGAAAGGTTTCAGTGAAGTCATTCCCTACATACAGACGAAGAAGGGCGGTGACACTTGGAAGGTCGACACCGGATACAGGAACTTCCAGAGCCACGTGCCTGGGGGAGTCAACCCGGCGGTCCTCGACATCTCGAAGTACTTCTCCGAGAGCTTTCCGGGCGGAGTCGTGAGCGGCCCCAACCCGCCAATTGTTGGCGAGACCACCGTCTACGAGATTAGCATCAATGTCGCCAACACGGGTGCGGACACCGCAACCAACGTTGTCGTGACTGACACGGCGCAGCTCAGCGACGTCACTTGGCTCGGCATATACACCGTCAGCCAAGGATCGCTGTCTTTCAACCCATTCACCGGCAAGATTACGTGGAGCGTCGGGATGTTGGCACCGAATGCGAGCGCGACCCTGGACTATCAGGTGTCCGTGCTCCCAGGACCCGAGAAGGCGGGTCAGACCATCATGCTCAATGCCGGCGCCTACGCGACAGGGAAGAGCAAGACATCAGGCACGACAATCTCCGATGGCCCCACGCCGCCGCTCTACACTGAGCCTGTTGTTGGCCTCCCTCAATTGACCTTCACCAAGACCGCCGACCAGGATACGGCCGATCCTGGCGACCAAATCACCTACACCCTGCACTATGCAAACACTGGCAGCAGCATTGCTTATGACGTGGAAATCCAAGACACCATCCCCGATCACGCGACCTACGTTAGCTCCTCCCCACCGTACAGCACCGTCAGCGGGAAGGTTTACACGTGGAACATCGGCGACGTCAACGCAGGTGCATCAGGAGAAGTGACCATTACCGTCCAGGTCGACGCTGGGACGCCCGACGGCACCGTGCTGGCCAACCTTGGCACCGTGAAGTACAATGGCCCCGGTGGCCCTGAACCGCCAGTCGACGATTGGAAGAATATCACGGTGACCGCGCCGGTCATATCTTTCAGCAAGACCGCAGATGTCACGACGGCGGACCCCGGAGACCTCATCATCTATACTCTTGCATATCACAATGCCGGGAACGGCACTGCGACGGGCGTCGTCATTGTCGACACGATCCCCGAATACACCACATTCATCTCCTCAACCCCGTCACCGAACAGCGTCAACGGACGCATCTACACATACGATATCGGTTCGGTTCCCGCTGAGACGAGCGGCACCGTGGTGATAACGGTGATAGTGAACGCGGGCACCCCTGACGGCACAATCTTGGAAAACGTGGCGGTGATGAACTACGACGATGCGAACGGCAATCCATATCCAGAGGAACCGGGCACCGCGACCACGACTGTCACCGCGCCTGTCATGACATTCGACAAGAGTGCCGATGTCGCGACTGCGAACCCCGGAGACCAGATAACCTACACTCTGAGCTATCACAATACCGGCAGCGGCACAGCGACCGGAGTCGTGATTCAAGACACCATTCCAGAGCATGTGACCTTCATCTCGTCCACACCGTCCCCGAGCAGCATCAGCGGACGCGTGTATACCTATAGCATCGGCTCGGTCGCTGGCGGAGCCAGTGGCACAGTCACCATAGTGGTGAAGGTAAACGCCTTCGTGCCAGACGGCACCCAGCTGGTCAATGTGGCCACATTCAACTACGATGATGCAAACGGCAACCCCTACCCGGAGAAGTCAGACAGTGCGACCACGACTGTTATCGCACCCGTGATGACCTTCACGAAGACCGCGAGTGCCGAATATGCGGACCCGGGTGACGAGGTCACGTACACTTTGGCTTATGAAAACACAGGGACAGGCTGGGCAACCGAAGTGGTTGTGACTGATACGATTCCTGACCACGTGACCTATGTCAGTTCCTCACCCGGATACGACTCCGTGAGTGGCAGGACATACACTTGGATTGTAGGCGATGTCGGCCCGGGCGATGACGGGACCATCACAATAACGGTTGAGATCAACGCGGGGACGCCTGATCAGACCGGGCTCACCGACCATGCGACTCTCGATTATGCGGACGCGAACGGCAACATCTATCCGCAGATGACCGACTGCGCGACCACGACAGTCACCGCGCCGGTGATGACTTTCACGAAGAGTGCAGATGTCAGCGAAGCAGATCCTGGCGACATCGTCACTTACACACTGCATTACAAGAACACAGGGACGGGAGTTGCCACAGGTGTGGTCGTCAAGGATACGATTTCATCCTATACGACCTTCTATGATGCGAACCCGTGGTACAGCAGCGTCAACGGGCGCACCTACACGTGGAATGTGGGGACAGTCCCTGCCGGGGCTGAGGGGAACATTGCCCTCAAGGTGAAAGTGAACGCTGGTATTCCAGACGGCACCCAGATTCTCAACACAGCTACGCTTGACTATGATGACGCAAACGGGAATCCGGACAACCAGCTGTCGGACGATGTGACCGTGACTGTCACAGCCCCTGTCATGTCTTTCAACAAGGCGGCGGATGTCCAGTACGCCGATCCTGGCGACACGATCACCTATACGCTGACCTATAGCAACGATGGAACTGGATGGGCTACCGGGGTGGTTGTAAGCGACACGATCCCTGAGCACGTCACGTTCCAGACCGCCAATCCATGGTACACGAGCGTCAGCGGCATGACATATTCGTGGGACATTGGTGATGTCGCGCCTGAAAGCTCAGGCACGATAACGATCGCCGTCAAAGTCGACATAGGAGTCACTGACCGGGCCATCCTCACGAACACCGCCACGCTCGACCACGATGACGCGAACGGGAACCCCGGCAGCCAGCTCTCTGACTGCGCGTCCACGACCGTGACCGCCCCCGTCATGACGTTCAGCAAGTCGTCCGACGTGGCATTCGCGGACCCCGGCGACTACATACAGTACACCCTGACGTACGAGAACATCGGGACGGGAGAGGCGACCGGCGTAATCGTGAAGGACACGATACCTGATGGTGTCGCATTCATATCATCGTCGCCATCCTACGATGTCGTGAACGGCAAGACTTACGAGTGGGACATCGGGACGGTTGACGCTGGGGTCACCGGCACGATAACGATCACCGTTCAGGTGGACGTTGGAATGGCCGACGAGACCGCGCTGACCAATGTCGCGACCTTCGACTATGCCGACGCAAACGGGAATCACTACTCGCAGATGAGCGATGACGCGACCACAGCCGTGACCGCGCCTGTGATGTCGTTCTCGAAGGAGGCCGACGTCGAATTGGCCAACCCCGGCGATACCGTGACGTACACTCTCACCTACAAGAACACGGGCACCGGCATGGCGAGTCTCGTCGTCCTCGTGGACTACCTGCCCACGCATATGACATTCTCTGATGCGACGCCCTACCCAGACTCGATATCGGGAAACACGATAACCTGGGACATTGGCGACGTCGCCCCCGGCGCGACCGAGACGGTCGTATTGCGGGCGACTGTGGACGCTGGGACGCCGGATGGATCCCTCCTCCACAACGTGGCGACGTTCGACTATGCGGACGCCAACGGCAACTCCTACCCGCAGCTGAGCGATTCCTTTGACGTCGAGACGAGTGCGCCTGTCATGAGTTTCATGAAGAGCGCCGATGTCACCACGGCCGATCCGGGAGACCAGATCGTCTACACGTTGCATTACGAGAACAGCGGCAGCGGCGCGGCGACCTCGGTCGTTATCATGGATACCCTGCCTGAGCACGTGGCGTTCGTCACGGCGAGCCCATACCCCGACTCCATCTCAGGCAGGGTCCTGACATGGGATGTCGGGACCGTCGGAGCGCACACGTCCGGCGACATCACAATCACCGTGACGGTCGACATCGGCACCCCGGATGGCACATTCCTGGTCAACACCGCCACGCTCAACTACGACGACGTGAACGGGAATGAGTACGAGCAGTTGCCGGGCGAGGCCCAGGTCACCGTCACCGCGCCAATCCTCCACGTCAACAAGGTCGCGGACGTGACCGAGGCGGACCCGGGTGACTACATCACCTACACCATCACGTACTACGACAGCGGGAGCGGCATCGCGACAGGCGTCGTGATCACCGACACCATCCCCGAGCATGTCACGTTCGTGAGCTCGACGCCCTCATATGACCAGGTGAACGGAAGGACGTATGAGTGGGACATCGGGACAGTTCTCGGCAACGGGAACGGCGGGAGCATAATCATCGTCGTGCAGATCGAAGCTGGCACACCCGATGCGACCCTGCTGCACAACGCTGCAACGCTGGACTATGCTGACGCGAACGGCAACTGTTACAATCAGCTGAGCGATGATGCGGACACAACCGTCACCGCCCCGGTCGTTGACCTGACGAAGACCGCTGATGTCGAATACGCCGACCCCGGCGATCAGATCACTTACACAGTCACATTCACGAACTCCGGTAGCGGGAGCGCGACAGACATCTACATATCCGACACAATCCCGGAGCATGTTGCCTTCATCTCGTCGAATCTGGAGTATTCGAGCGTGAGCGGCAGGACATACACCTGGTACCGAGGATCCCTCGGTCCGGGTGAGAGCATCACGATTATCATCGTGGTGGAAGTCGACGCGTATACACCCGACCAGACGCTGCTGCACAACTCTGCGACGGCAGACTACGACGATGACAACGGAAACCCGTACCCGCAGCTCGTTGCCTACGCGGATGTCGTTTGCACCGCGCCCGACTTCACCTTCTACAAGGTGGCCGATGTCGACAACGCGGACCCGGGAGACGAGATCACATACACGCTCGACTGGCAAAACTTCGGAACAGGATGGGCCTCAGGAGTCGTGATACAGGATACTCTGCCGAACGGTGCGCAGTTCGTTTCCTCTTCCCCGACCTATACCGACGTGAACGGCAACGTCTACACATGGGACTTGGGGGATGTGGGGCCGGGCGAGTATGGCCAGATAATCATAACGGTGAGTGTTGAAGTTGGCCTGCCCGACAAGACGATATTGCACAACGTTGCCATCGTTGAATACGCAGATGCGAACGGGAACGTCTACCCGCCGATCAGCGACTACGCAGATGTTCAGGTCACAGCGCCCGTCCTCAGCTTTGAGAAGATCGGCGACATGACGACCGCAAACCCCGGCGACCATATCACATATCAACTATGCTACGAGAACAGCGGCACAGGCACGGCGACAGGCGTCGTCGTGAGCGACTCGATGCCCAACCACGTGACATTCTACGACTCCACTCCATTGCCAGATGACCAGATCGGCGCGACACTGTATTGGTACATCGGCAACGTCGGCGGCGGTGGTGGCGGCTGCATATCTCTCGTCGTGCAAGTCGAGCCCGGCACCGCTGATAGGACCCTCCTGCACAACACTGCCGATCTCAGCTATTCCGACGCCAATGGCAACCAGTACCCGCAGATGGGCGGCTATTGGGATGTCCGTGTAACCGCACCAGTGATGACCTTTGCCAAGTCCGTAGATGTCGACAAAGCGGATCCCGGCGACTACATCACCTACTCCCTGTACTACGAGAACACCGGAACTGGATACGCGAGCGGGGTGATTATTGCGGACACTCTGCCCGCAGACGTCACCCTCATCTCTACCTCGATCGAGCCGACCTCGATAATCGGACAGGACTTGACCTGGGACATCGGGACCGTTGCGCCGTCGACCAGCCTGAGCATCACGGTCGTCGTCATGGTCAACGTGGGCACGGCGGACCAGACGCCGCTGCACAATGCCGCGACGCTCGACTATTCCGACGCCAATGGGAACTTCGTCGAGCAGTTGAACGGATACGCGGATTCGGCTGTCACGGCTCCTGTGATGACCCTCAAGAAGACCGCGGGGAACATCACATACGGGGCGTTCGTTTGGGCGAACTTCACGATCCGGATAGCGGGCGAGAAGTGGCACGATGTTCGCCTTTCACTCTACGATGGCAGCGTGTGGACAGAGGTAGCTTCAGTCACGCGATATCCTGGCTCGCCAGACGATCAATCTGTAACGGTGTACAACGTCAGGGTATACGTTCTCAAGCCGTTCGCGGCCCGAATCATATACACGCCGATAGATGACCCGATAAACGGACAATGGTGGGGTGACGACCCCTGCTGGCTCATCCTTACCTTCAGGGACGGAGACACCAAGAGACTATTCCACAACTTCAATGTGAGGCACGAGGACACCTGGATATGGGAAATCCCCGACTTCCTACCGTACGTCAAGAACGAACCGATCACGTTTGACGCCACAATCCCATACACGATCTTCTACGAGAACATCGGGACCGGCGACGCCACCAATGTGGTCCTCAGCGACATCCTGCCGGCAGGCGCGATGGTGCTGAATTCAAGCCCAGCTTATGATTCGTGCAGCAACGATGCGTGCATGTGGTACATCGGATATGTCGCTGCCGGAGGAATGGGTTTCATGTTCATGAATATCAGCTACGTCTTCGAGGTCAACGACACAGTGGTGACCAACAAGGTTACACTGGACTACTCGGACGCCAACGGCAACTTCATCGAACAACTGCAGACCTTCATCGATTCCGTCCTCGTAGCCCCTGAAATCGACGGCATCAAGGACATCAACCCGATCAATGACGACCTAAATGCCGCTCCCGGCACTGTACCAGCCAATCCAGAAGTCGAACCCATTAACGGAGCACTCCTGAAACCAACGCCGGCGGTGAGCCCGCGCAGCGAGCCGCCCAAGCCAATCAGTGACGGCAGTCTGATTCAGACTGGCTTCGGCGACGGCGGCATCCAGTATCGCGACGTCGGAGCGGCACGCCACATCCTGAACCCAACAATCTCCACCTCGCTCGACACACCAAGCGAATGCACGGATGAGAGCGCCAAGTCTCTTCCGGATGAACCGCAATCGGACACCGCTGGCACGCGGGAAATAACGGTTGATGATAAGGTCCAACCCGCAATCGACGCGAAAGCTTCCTTGAACGCGATGGAATCTGATCCGGCTGAGGTTACGATCTCACCTGCCTCTGCCGATCCGGCATCCTTACCGACATCAAGCTCGACCCCACAAGCCTGCGCCTTCGCAATCACGGGAAGATCGGCTTGGGGGAGAGACGGAGAGTAGACCTCCCTCTCTCTCCTATTCTTTCCTTGGCTTCCTGCCCAGCCTGCCCGCGTCGTCGCTCCTGCGAACCCTTTGCAGGAAGCGTGGAGCCCACCAGTTGTACTTCCCCGCCAAAACCATGATCGCCGGGACCAGGTAGATCCGCACGACCATCGAATCTATGAGCACGACGACGCCGAGAGCGAAACCCATCTCCTGCAGCAGGGGCAAGTGAGAGAGCATGAGGCTGAAGAATGCACCCGCCATGATGATGCCGCAGGCGCTGACTATCCCGCCGGTCCTCGATATGGAGGTCAGTATGGCCTGCTTGTCCGTCTTGCCCTTGCTGACTTCCTCCCGAACTCTCGTGATTATGAAGATGTCATAGTCCATGCCGAGGCCCATGGCCAGCACGAAGATGATCAGAGGCAGGACGAATACCATGTCCAAGCCCTTCCAGAGTTTGAAGACGATGATCGTGATGGCAAGGGTCCATGTGATGCTCAGCAGGATGGTGAGTATCGCCCTCAGCGGGATCAGAAGGGATCCGAGGACTATCATTAATATGATGAATAGGCCGATCCCCACGACGATTGCCATAACCTGGAGGTCCTGGTTGGTGCTGACGGCGACATCGCGGATTATGGCGGTGGCGCCTCCGATGTAGATCTGGCTCGACGCCAGGATCGGGTCGCTCCCCCGTATTCGTGCCACATCGCTTGCCACCTTGTCAATCGCGCCGACGGCATCCTCCGAGAATACCGTCGCGCTCAGCATGACGTATATCCTGGCCGTTCGATTGTCAAGGCCGACGTAGGGTCTGACGGACGTGATCAGTTGCTGCTTCTCCGCCGTAGAGAGCAACGCCCAATTCTTGTACGGGAGGATGGCTCCCTCAGGATTCACTGGTCCCTGAGTCGACTTCACTCCGAAGTTGTCATTCTGTACGCCCACCGTCAAGTTCTCCAAGGCGTACATCTTGGGAATCGACAGGTCGCCGCTTGCTGTGATTATCTCGTCGGGGAACCTGATCACGATGTAGCTTTTGTAGAAGTAACTCGCGCCGAAGGCGTTCGACATCGCGTCGAGTCCCTCGGAGCTCTCTGTTGCCGGAACCCCCGCCATGAAGTCGTATGAAGGCGGCTGCGTGACGACGAGGAATGTCGCCGGTATGGAGATGAGGATGGCGAAGAGGACGATGACCTCCGCGTTCCTCATGGAGAATCTCGCAGAGGCGGCGAAATACTTCCTGGAGAGGCTCTTGACTTTCTTGTTGCCTTTCTTGAATTGTCTCATCTTTCGGTTGTGCGGCCAGAAGACCTTGTTGCCCACGAGCAGCACGAGCGAAGGTATCAGAGTTATGGAGAGGATAATCGCCACGGTGATGGCGAACCCCATCGAAATCCCCATGGTCTTCACGACCGGGAAGCTGGCGAGGCCCAGGGCTGCGAAGCTGAGCAGAACCGCCCCGCCGCTGGTCGCGATGCTCTCTCCCGCCCACGTAACTGACTGCCTCACCGCCTCCTCGCGGCTCTTCCCGTCGAGCCTCTCGTCCCTGTACCTGGAGATCAGGAATATGGAGTAGTCCGTCCCCGCCGCCAGCAATATCGTCTGCAGGACTGCGGGCGTGGTGAAGTCAATCGTGAAGAAGTGGGTGCCCAACATGTAGATGAACAGATTGCTGATGAAAATCGCGATGCCTATCGTGGCCACCGGAACCGTCCAGGCGACTATCGACCGGAAGTAGAGGCCTATGAGGAGGATGACGAGCACGAGGGTCACGATGAACTCCGCTCCTCCCGAGAAGACGAGGCCTTGGTCGACTGAAGAGGCGGCTGAGCCAGTGACGTAGACACTGAATGTGACGCCAGTCTTTTCCTTGATCTCGCGGATCAGATCTCTGACGACCGCAACATTGCGTTCGATTGGGAGGGCGCCGTCATCCTCCTCGAAGTCGTCCGGTTCGCTGAAGCTGTAGCTCATCAGCATTATGGTGCGGTCAGGGCTGAAGAAGAAGGGGGATGGATCATACGGCAGGTGCAGGAGGCTCTCCAACTGGGCGAGGCTGTGCGCCCTGGTGAATGTCCTCGCGAATCCGAGAGTCTCATTGAAGGTGGCGTCGGCGGGCAGCGAGGTGTATACCTCCTGGAAGAAGGCCGCGCTGGCCGTCGGGATAAACGACGCGAAGGCAGTGAAAGTGTAGTTCTCGATGAGAGGCATCTGGGCGAAGTTGCCGAGGCGGAACACGCTGACGAATCCGACCTGCAACGCCTTGACCTCTGGCGGTAAGGGCGCCTGATCGAGGAAGGCCGGCAATGCATCGCGTATTACCCCGTCACCGCGCTGCTCAGGAGTCGCCCCGGTGTAGATCGGCTGGAAGAATGAAGCGCTCCAGTTGTCCGCGAAGGCTTGGAAGTAATCTGAAGCGAGAGTCTGCTGCGAGGGTGGCACCGATGCCTGGATGTACCCCGTCGTGAGGCTGTGCGCCATGGAGTTGTTTGCCACCGTCCCGCCAAGCGCGGTCCATGTTGACACATAGTAGAACGGGATTCCATAATAGAGCCCGAGAAGACCCTGCACGTAGGTGACGTTTTCATGCAACGGCCAAGCGAGATTCTGACCCAGGGAGAAGGCCATCGAGCGATAGATGCTGTAGATCGTCGACTGGCTCGGGTCGAGCATGTACCTGACAGGCTCGTCCAACGTTATCTGCTGGCCACCCGTGAGGTTGTAGTTTAGCCTCTGGCCGGGGCTTATGTATTGCGATGCGGCGATGGCGTCATCGAGGTCGGAAGCGAAGATTCGGACATCGTCGCTTGTCGCATCAGGGGCGACTATGACCACGGCCAATGTGCTCTTGGCGGTGCCGGTGGGGAACTGCTCCGCGACAATCCTATCCGCTTCTGCGGATTCCGTATCCTTCGGGAGGAAACCTTGCACGGAGTAAGAGGTTATGTCATCGAGCTTCCAGAATTGATTGGCGACGATTGCCGCGGCGAACATGATGACCCAGAAAATCACGATCGCCTTGTGATGTTTGACCACGAAATCGGCGATGCGCGCAAAAATCATCGTCTAGGCTCCTGTTCGTGCGTTTCGTCTCGACCGAAGCGGGAGTGATGTATAGACCTTCCGTTTAGACCTCTTTTGCCTTCCCGGGCGGGCTTTTTGACTATGCCAGTCGGTCGCGTACGTAGGCAAGGCTTATTAAGCCACCAGGGAATAAACTCTCATTCGTTAGGGGACTAAGGATGGCCAACTGGCGAACAGCTTCAGCGCTAGTCATGACGTTGACTTTGACCGCGTGCTTCTTCTCGACGCTGACCGTGACCGCTCAGAGGGCGATTGCAGTCGTCATCCCGGGTGAAGCCATCTACGTGGACGGAAGCGGATATTCCTATACTTCCCACATGATGACCTCGCAAGAGATGCTGGAGATGCAGAAGGTCGTCGGTGTCAGGGAACCTGGAAGGAACTACAACATCATCTTCGACGGGCACGGCACGGGCCTGGCACCGCCGACGGAGGAGGAATGGGCCCGGATGGTCGGGCAATTCGTCATCGTTGACTCCGTCGCACCGAAAGGATTGCTCGCGGCATCGGTCGATCTCTCGGCCAACCCGACGTTCCCGAAGGTTGGCGACCAGCAGTGGCAGGGATCCTGCGCAGCGTGGGCCGCGACGTATTATGGCTATGGCTACATCGAGGCGACTGACAACGGTTGGACCGATGCGAAGATTGGAGCCTCGGACCACCTGATGTCGGCGGCGTGGACCTACAACAAGGTCAACGGCGGCGGCGATGGCGGTTCATGGATGTCAACGAATATGGACATAATCCGCGACTGGGGCGGGGCGACATTGGCGACGATGCCCTACAACCCGAGCGACCCAATCAGCTGGGGTTCCATGGCGGCATTCAGGGAGGCGCCGCTCCACAGGGCCAGCGAAGTGAGGGGCATTGGTTATCTCGGCCAGACGACGGTCGATACCGTCAAGACGCTCATCTCCTCTGGCACGCCTATCACGTTCGCATTCGACGCGAGTCAGTACGATCCAGCTTTCGCGGATGGCAACTGGATCATGTCCTCCAAAGAATACAGTTCCTTGGGGCTGAACCACGCGCAGACGATCGTTGGTTATGATGACTCCATACAGGACGATGGCGAGAAGGGCGCATTCAGAGTCGTGAACTCTTGGGGCACGTACTTCGACGGCGGCTTCTACTGGCTGACGTACGACGCATTCAAGGAGATGGGCTCGATAGGCGTGCTCAACCTGACTTACATCGTTGACATAACGGATTACGTCCCAAGTCTCCTTGCCGTCTGGCACTTCAACACTGCACCGACCAGGTCTGCTGACCCCCAGGTCGGCATCGGTTCGTTCGCCTCGCCGCGAGACTCGAGGATCCCCGTTTTCGCGCACGAGAACGGCCACAGGTTCCCGACGTTCATGGCGCTCGACATGACCGATTTCAGGGCCGACTACGATGCCGGCTACATCGACTTTTTCCTCAGCGTCGGGATTTCTGCCTCGGCCGGCGTGATATCGGACTTCAAAGTGGAATCCTACGACGGCGGGTACACGCCGGGGCGGCCGACTCAGGTTTCAGGACAATCTCCGGAAGTGCCGAGGACGACGCCGAATATTGTGACAAACCAGCTGCGGCATTATGCCGGCATTCCAACGGACGTAGCGCTCGACATGAAGGGGCTGGTTTTCAGCTCCAACACGTTGGTCACATGGACGGCGGTGGACCACCACTCCTACCGTGGGGGCTCGTCCATGCAGAGCGGCGACGTGGGGGACCTAGAGACCTCGGACATGCAGACGTCTGTGATTGGCCCGGTGCAAATATGGTTCGACTGGAAGGTCTCCTCGGAGACCGGCTCAGATTTCTTGTCATTCAGCATCGATGCAATGAAGTACGCCGGTATCAGCGGGGATCTGGATTGGCGCCCGATGCACTATTCCATACCGACGGGCCCGCACACGCTCAGGTGGGAGTACGCCAAGAGCGATGGCACGAGCGAGCGTGGTGACTGCGGGTGGGTCGACAATATCATAATCGACACTGCCCCGCCGGTCACGATGGCCCTCCTGAGCGGGACAATGGGCCTCGTTGGATGGTACGTGAGTGCGGCGACGATTACCCTGAACTCGGCCGACGAAAACGGCAGCGGCGTGGATTACACCCGGTTCCGCGTTGACGGTGGTGCGTGGTCGACCTACAACTCTCCCTTCGCGGTTTCGGGGAATGGCCCGCACTTCATTGACTATTACTCGGTCGACCTGGTCGGGAACACGGAAGTCGAAAAGCGCACCGACGTGAAGATAGACACGGCGGGTCCGGGGACCACGGCGGACCTGAGCGGCACGATGGGTGCGGGCGGGTGGTACGTGACGCCGGTCTCGGTTTCCCTCGTTGCGACGGATATGGATAGCGGCGTCAGCTGGACGAGGTACAGGATCGATGGCGGCGGTTGGCAGTATGGCAACCTCTGTCTGTTCGACTTGGACGGGGTGCACCTTATCGAGTTCGAGTCCCAAGACATTGCGGGGAACATGGGGGCTCCTGACTCGGTTGAAATCAAGGTCGACCAGGAGACGCCCGCGACAGTCATTTCGGTCACAGGAACGCTTGGCGCCAACGGTTGGTACACGTCTGATGTCGGTTTGTCACTCTCGGCAATCGATGACACCAGCGGGATTGGCTGGACGGCATATAGGCTTGATTCGGGCGCTTGGCAGCTCTACACAGGTTTCTTCATGATCCTCGCTGACGGCGCGCACACGATTGAGTTCTACTCAGAGGATGTGTCGGGGAACAGGGAAATCGTGGCGAACACAGGAATCAGCATAGATCACGATGCACCGACGCTTCAAATCATGCAGACGGACGGCACAGTGTTCAACACCGCCTCATTGACCATCACTTGGAGCGCTCTCGACCTCGTGAGCGGGCTCGACCGCATAGAGACAAGCCTCGACGGGGCTCCGTTCGCTGTGCAGCCATCGGGCGCGATGTCGCAACAGCTCTCCGGACTGTCCGAGGGTCTGCACATCATCACGATCAGGGCGGTTGATGCAGCGGGACTCTCCACGGAGAAATCAATCGGGTTCATCGTCGATAGTCTGGCGCCAATAACGGACAATGCGGTTGCGGGGACAAACGGACAGAACAGCTGGTTCGTCTCTCCCGCCGTGGTGACCCTGTCTGCGATCGATGCGACGACTGGAGTGAAGAACACCCACTACCGCATCAATGGCGGTCTGTGGCAATTATACACGGCGGGAATAAATGTCGCCGCCGACAGGACGAATATCATCGAGTATTACTCGACCGACAATGCAGGTAACACCGAAAGCATCGACAGGATAAATGTGGGGCTCGACACCGTCGACCCGGCGAGCACGATCAGCCTGGACTCGATGATGGGGCAAAACGATTGGCACATCAGTGCGGCGACGTACACGATAACCGCCGCGGATGCGACGAGCGGTCTAAGTCGGACCATGTATAGGATCGACGGCGGTTCATGGACCAACTACGTGGGCCCGTTTGCGATAACAGCCGACGGAACGCACTTCATCGATTACTATTCGCAGGACGTTGCTGGACACATCGAGACCACACAAAGCACGTTCATCAAGATGGACTGCGCGGCACCGATAATCGAGATCGAT
Source organism: Thermoplasmata archaeon (assembly GCA_041489255.1). Lineage (GTDB taxonomy): Archaea > Thermoplasmatota > Thermoplasmata > RBG-16-68-12 > JAFNFQ01 > JAFNFQ01. Next base: position 187,871 of record JBGPQV010000001.1, read on the forward strand.
TCCCCGATGGGCGATGTCGATGTTTCCAACGTGAACATCGTGTGGCGGGGGCACGACTACGTGTCGGGCCTCGATCGCGTCGAGTTGAGCGTGGATGGCGGTGCCTTCGAGAACCAAGGGACCGCTACGAGTGCGGAACGCAGTCTTGTCAACGGCAACCACACGATTATCCTGAGAGCTTTCGACAAGGCAGGGAACATGGCGGAGAAGCAGATGGGCTTCGGCGTCCGCAGTCTTGCGAGCGCCAATCCAGACTCCACGCAGAATGTCCCGCCATGGACCGTCTACGCCCTCCTTGCGGGGATAATCGCCTCGTTGTCCATGCTCGTCATCGTCGCCTTGGCACGAAGGAGGAGGCAGCCGGAGCAGAAGACGACTCAGCCACGCAGACTCCCACCACCGCCTCCTGCGGAGCCGACACAATCGCACATAGGGCTCCCACCGCCGCCGACAGACTGAACGGCGAGGGCTCCGCTCCCAGGATCAATGGCCATCCGGCAATCCGGATGGTTGGGCAGACATCACGCAAGAATGTTGAGGCTGCTACGTACTGGACCAGACAGGACCAATCATCGTTCGGCGCCCGATTTGACGATCGGAGTCTGCCGCAACCCTATGAGGGGCGAGAGCCGAGAATCACGCTGACCTTGCCCTGCCGCACCGCATCGAGCTCGACCTTGTCGCCCACTTTCCTCGCGCGAAGCCCTTCCAGGAGGTCTCCCAGCCCCGCCAGAGGTTTCCCGTCCATGGCGAGGATGTTGTCCCCGACCTGCATGCCCGCCTTGTCTGCCGGGCTTCCGGGCGCGACATCTGCGATGAACACCCCGCTCGGCGCCCACATCCCGTAGTAGTAGGCGGGGCGGCTGTTCGCATCGAAGCCAGTGATTCCAAGCCATGGCCTGATGACCTGCCAGTGCTCGATGATCTGTTTCGCGATGTCCAAGGCCACCTTGCTCGGTATCGCGAACCCGATTCCCTCTGCGTTCGTCATCACTGCGGTTGTGATTCCGAGCACCCTGCCTTCGAGGTCGATGAGCGGACCGCCACTGCTCCCGGGGTTCACCGCCGCGTCCGTCTGTATGACCTTGAGCCCCCCGCCGGGGTACATCTGCAGGCTCCTCGTGAGCGAGCTCACGATGCCCGACGTGACCGTCGGTCCGCCAGGCATGCCGAGCGGGTTGCCTATTGCCAGAATCGGCTGCCCGACCTTCACTCCGTCCTCGTCCTTGAATTCCGCGGGCGGGATGCTCAGGCCCTCGACTTTCACCACAGCGATGTCGGTCTCCTCGTCACCGCCCACCACGGCGCCGCTGAGGACCTTCCCATCCGCAAGCGTCACGATTATCCTCTCAGCCCCGTCGACGACGTGATAGTTCGTCAGGATGTGCCCCTTGCTGTCCAGCACAACGCCCGAACCGACTCCACGCCGCCAGTACCGCGTCCAAGGCGGTCCGTGAAACGCACTCGCGCTGCTTATGCTCACTGTGCTCGCCGACGCCTTTTCAACGGCCTTCGTGTAGGCTTCTTCAAGTTGGGTCATCATTGTGATTGCCTCGACGATGATATGGCGGGCCGGGGCTTTGTTGACTAGATACTCGTTACCCTAGTCACACGCACGGCGGGAAACCCTGCCCTTCCGAAGAGTCGGAACCCGAGGAGTTCATAAACCTCGCCTGCCTATTTTCTATCAGATGAATTCTGAGCGCGAAATGACAGATGCGGGCGTCTCGTTATCTCAGGAGATCGGCCTCCGCGAACACGACAAGGAAGTCCTCGCGTTCCTGTCGCAGAACCCCTCGTCGATGATGGGTTTCCAGGGACTCAAGAGGCGACTGGGCATCCACTCCGAGCAGCTCTCGAGGGCGCTGCGGCGGCTTTCCGCCGACGGCTTCGTCGAGCAGACCGAACTTGGCTACCGCGTCACGCAAAAGGGCCTCACGATCCTGGATTCGGAGGTCATGACGGAGGACCACGCGGGCATCACGATCTTGCAGACCTACATGCCGGGGAATATGGACGCCCGTGAGGCAGTTGCGGTTCTGAAAGGCAGCTGGATTGGTCCGCTTCGCTGGCAGGGGCTGACCGAGTCTCCTGACGGTCTTCGACTCTCATGGATCACCGAGGATGGGAATGTGCAGCTCGACGCGACGATCCGCGGAGGGCAGCTGGCCATTTCGGCGGTCACAACGTTCCACGAGCGTGTGGACGAGGCGGTCAGATTGGGCCATCTTCTGTTCAACCGTATTTCCCGAGCCGCGTCCGGTGAGGAATTCCGCAGCGTGAGCGCCTGAGAATCCGTTCAATCGAGGGTGGATTGCCTACCGATCATTGGCGTCCTGTCAAATCCCGTGATCACTTTCTTGGAGAGACCGCGATGACCCCTCATGCCCAGGCTGACGCAGGGGCAGGTCGCACGGATAATCGACGCGATGGAAGATGGGGTCAAGTCTGTGTACTCGATCGCTGAGTTCAGATCCGAAGAAGGTCCTCAGAGGAGATTGTGAGGTGTCTCGAGGAGGCAAACCGCAGGAATCGGCTGGATGGCGGAGCGCTCATAGACCGATGGAGGGACTCCGGGATGAGCGTCACGTGCCTTCACGCTCTTGCAGCACGCAGTCGGACGATTCGCAGGACTCCTCAGACGACCCGCACGGCATTCCGCACGGTCCATGCATACTTACAGAGACTCAAAACCTACTTCCAGACGACTGTCCGGGACCTCCAGACGATCCTCTGGGACCTCCAGAAGGATCTCTCGCGTTCCCAGACGACCTTCTTGGACCATCAGAGGCCCGAACGGGGGTCCGGACGACCCGAACCGACCGCCAGACGACTCTCTGATACCTCCAGAGGATCGTTCGCGACCTCCAGAGGACTGTCCGGGACCTCCAGAAGACCGTCTGGGGATTCCAGACGACCGTCTGGCGGTAGCGGAGGGGCGTAGGAGGGGGGTCAGGGCCCTCTGGCACCTCCAGAGGATTGTCTGGGACTCGCTTCGGATCGTCTGATGGTTCCTCCGGACCGTCTGGCGTTGTCGGAAGACTGTCTGGCGGTTCCAGACGACCGTCCGAGACTCCGTTCGAATCCGCTGGATAAGGGATTGGATCGGCTGAAGATGCGTTCGGGTGTTCTCACACCCCGCCAGGACCAGCTTGATATTGGATTGAGTCGGCTGGAGGTGTGTCAGAGTGGTCTCAAGGTCCGCGAGGGTCCGCTGGGATTGGACGCGGATCGTCGAGAGGTGGAATCCAATCGGCTGATGGACGCTCTTCCGTGTCTGCTGGAATCCTGCAGATAGACTGGTCCTGCCCACGGCAGGAAAGGGTCAACAGAGGGCTTCCTCCAATGAAAATGGAAAGAGAAAAAAACCTCCCCCCTTGGCGAGGGGCTTGGGATGTGTGAGTTCGCAACCGCCAATCGGCGCTGCTTCGTCGCCTCTGGGGCAAGGACCCTGAAAAGACCAATGGAACGTGCAGCATGACTCCGTTCGCCTCCAGGAGACCAATCACAGGATTGCCCGTCGATCATCAGCTTCCATAAGTGTTAACTACTCTCCAAGTCGTCCCGCATCGGGGAATAAGCTTGGGCATGGAGGCAGTCGCTCGCGAGGCGGGGGCGCAGCTTGGGTTGAGATTGAACGATGGCACAGCCTGGGGTCGCTGGAACGATTTTCTCGTCCGCATCCAAGGGACACCGACCTTGTCGCAGACCCAATACATCTCGATGGCTGTGATCCTGCCGCCCGGCACGGTCATGCAGTCCCTGAACGCGATCATCTCGAACAAGGAAATGTGGAAGAACCTCGGATTGAAACATGCGATGGTCAGGCTCGATTCCCAGTACGGGATCGTCAACTACATTCTGATGCCGGCGATTCGCACGCCGAAAGTGGAGGATGTCCTCGATACCTTCAGGAAGTTCACCACAGCCCTGAAACCTGTCATTCCCTCATATCCATCCAAGTGCGAGAAGTGCGGCAGGGATGTCAATCGCCTGATCCTCGTGAACAGCGTCCCTGTGTACATGTGCGACGACGATCTCGCGAAGCTGCAGCAGCAGTTCACCCAAGTGGCGGCCATCGACCGCGCGACCAAGCCGAGATGGGGCCTTGCGATCGCAATGGGATTGCTCGGGGCGCTGGTGGGCGCGGCGATCTGGGCGGGGATCGGTTTAGCCACAGGCAACATCTTCTATCTGGTTGGCCTGGTCAACGGATTCATAGTTGCCGCAGCCATGCAGTGGGGGGCGAAGAAAGTCACGGGCCCCATGATTCTCATGATGATACTATTCGCCTTGTTCTCCACGTTCCTTGGCATGTGGTTGTGGATAACGGCAGTCGGAGCCCAGCTAGGCTACGGATTCGACTTGATTGACGGTCTGCGTGTGTACTTCATCTATATGGGCGATGTGGGCGGCGAGGCGTTTCTCGCGTACTTTTTCACTCTCGTGCCAACTCTCTTCATTGCCTGGAACGTCGCCAAGCGGGCGAAAGCGGCGAAACCAAAACTTGACATCCAAGCATGAAGCCGCAGAAGGGAATCGAACCCTCGACCTGCGCCTTACCAAGGCGCCGCTCTACCACTAAGCCACTGCGGCATTTGGCGAGCTAAGCTAGGAGGCATAATAAACGTTGTTCCGAGCCATCATGGCGGGGGCTCATGATTAAGTAAGGCGGCATTGTTTCCACGAGCAATGAAAGAGGCGGTCTCCAGCTTCGACCTCATCGCTATCGTCGCAGAGATGCAAGGTCTGGTTGGCGGTCACATCGACAAGATCTACCAGAGCGATGACAATTTCTATCTCAAGATCAACCTCCCCGGCGGAGGGAAACAGGAAGTCTACCTGAGGCCAGGGAAGTGGCTGTGTCTCCAAGAGGCCCGGGAAAAGCCAGAGACGCCCCCGCCATTTGCGCAGGCGCTGAGGCGCTACATCTCCAATCCGACAATCGCCGCCATCACCCAGAGAGGATTCGACCGCGTCGTCGTCTTCGACCTGGAAACCGAGAAGAAATACATGCTCGTGGTCGAACTCTTTGGCGGGGGAAACCTCGTCCTAGTCGAGGACGGGAAGACAGTTCTTTGCCAGCGCGCTCAGGTCCTCAGGAACAGACAGATTAAGCCTGGACAAGATTACGACTTCCCGCCGCCGAGCCTCAACCCGCTCGACATCGATAGAGAGGAATTCCATGCGAAGCTCAAAGCGGGGAAGGGGGCGGTCTCGAGAGCCCTCGCATCGGAGTTCAACCTGGGGGGCCTTTACGCGGAGGAACTGTGCCTCTTGGCGGGAGTCGACAAGAAGTCCAAGGCTTCAATTCTGACGGAGGAGCAGCTCGACGGATTTTTCACCGCCCTGAACAACCTCGTTGTGGCGGTGACCGAGGACCGAAGACCTGCCCTCATAGTGCAAGACGGCAAGGCGATTGATGCCGTCCCGATCGACCTGCAAGTCTACGCCGACAAGGAAAGAATCCAGTGCTCGACCTGCAGCGAGGCGCTCTCCAAGTATCTCGATACCGCCAAGGGCGAGGAGCAGGTGAAGGAGGTCGAACCTGGAGAAGACGCCGCCGGGCGCTTCCAGAGAAGAATCCAGCAGCAAGAGGAGAGCATCAAGGCGCTCAAGGATGAACAGGTGAAGTGCGAGTTCCTTGCGTTCTTCCTCTTTGAACACTTCCAGGAATTCGAAGAGCTACTCAAGATGGTGAGAGAGGGACGACAAACCAAGAACGTTCGGGTCAAGTCGATCGACCACGAGATGCACACGATCACGGTGATGATAGGAGAGGAGGATTCGATCGAGCTCGACTATCGGGAAGATGTGAACGGGAACACTCAGCTGCTCTACGAGAAGCGCCGCAAGGCGCAGGAACAGTCCGCAAAGGTCGGGGCCGCCTTGGCCGAGACGAAGAAGGAGATGGAACGGGCGGTGAAGAAGGCGAAGAAGACCGCCGCGCATCCGAAAATCAAGCCGACCAAGCAGTTCTGGTTCGAGGCCTATCGCTGGTTCATTTCATCGGAGGGTTTCCTTGTGATTGGCGGGAGGGACGCGAGGTCGAACGAGAGCCTCGTCAGGAAGCACCTGAAAGACGGGGACAGGTACGCGCACGCCGAGGTTCACGGCGCCCCGAGCGTGGTCGTCAAGGATGGAGCGAAGGCGGGTGAGCAGACCCTGCGCGAGGTATGCGAGTTCGCCCTCCTCCACAGCAAGGCGTGGTCGTCCAAGCTCGCGTCCGGGTCAGCTTACTGGGTCACGCCTGAACAGGTGAGCAAGACGCCCGAGAGCGGCGAGTACGTTCCCAAAGGTGCGTTCATCATCCGCGGGAAGAGGAACCACTTCAAGGATCTCCAGGTCCGAGTGGCCATAGGCGAAATCGAATATGAAGGGCACAGGAAGGCGATGGCAGGTCCTCCATCCGCGGTCACCGTCAAATCCCGCCGCTACGCCATCCTGGAGCCCGGGGACATTTCCAAGGAGAAGCTGACTGGCCGCCTGGCCCGCATCTTCGAGGTGCCCGTGGAGGAGGTCACAAGGATACTCCCGCCAGGGCCGTTCGGCGTCAGGGAAGCGGTTGGGATCGACCTGCAAGCAGGCGTGAGGTAGGAGCGGACTCTCGATGTTCAGCTTCGAAATAACGAAAGCGTCTTAACTGACGATGTGATGGAATATTATCCCCATGGAGCCCGCATACAGCCGACCCCATCCAAACCTGCGTCTGTTCGCAATGTTCACAGTGCTAATGCTGATCTTCGTCGCGATAGGATGGATCATCGGTGCAGTTTTCTTCGACGATTGGATCGCCGGTTCGCTCTTCTTCCTCATACTGGCGGGAGTGCTGAACCTGGTCAGCTACCTCTTTTCCGACAAGATCGTGCTGTGGTCCTACCGCGCCAAAATCGTGAGCGAAAATGAGGCACCACGCCTCTTCAAGATCGTGCGTTACGTCGCAGGCTTGAACGGCCTGCCCATGCCCAAGATCGCGATCGTCCCGTCCAAGACGCCCAACGCCTTCGCGACAGGCAGGAACCCGGAAAGGGCTGTCGTCGCAGCGACGGAGGGCATCCTCGAACTCCTGAACGACAATGAGCTCTCCGGCGTCATCGCGCACGAGATGGCTCACGTCAAGGACAGGGACATCCTCGTCATGAGCGTCGCGGCGACGGTGGCGGGCGCGATAGCTTTCATGGCGCGGATGTTCGTTTGGAACATGTTCCTCGGCGGCAGGGGTCGAAGGGAAGGCAGTGGGGACATTCTCATAGTGATTCTGGTCGCAATCACCGCTCCAATCGCGGCAGTTGCGGTTCAGTTGGCGATCTCGCGGAGCAGGGAGTATAAAGCCGACTTCGTCGGAGCGCGAACAATCGGGAAGCCCAACTACCTCGCCGACGCCCTCGAGAAGCTGGAGGTCGCGAACAGGCGCAGGCCGATGCGGCGAGGCAACCCTGCATCGTCGTCCCTGTTCATTGTCAACCCGTTCAACGGGAGCTTCTTCTTCACGCTGTTCTCCACTCACCCGCCAATGGAAAAGAGAGTGAGGAGACTCAGGGACATGGCGAGCGCCTCAATCATCGGTTCCACGATAGAGTACCTCTGGGGAGATGACCTCTATACCCGAGAATATGTCCCAAGCGGATTGGTGATATGGTCTGACAATGTCTCCGTCGACTCCTCTCAAATAAGGGACGCGGAGGCGTCGGCTGTATGGATCAGCGGGGGCTCTCCGTCCATCTCCAGAACTTGGATCGCGCATACGGGTGGAGGGGCGGTCTACATGGACCTCACGAACGCGAGCTTCATCGGGAACACCATTGAGTTCACAGGCGAAAGTGGAGTTTCGTCAGGCGGGCTTGCAGCTGTTAGAGGACACGCAAAGATAATCGGCAATACGATCCGAGACACTGTCGCGGTCGGCGGTTCCGTGGGGTTAAGCGCGCCTCTTGTCTTGGACAACACAATTGAGAGCGCGATAGGGGTTTACGCCTTTGACGGCGACTCTCAAATCGTCGGCAACACGATTCTGTCAGACACCATCGGCATCGTTTTCGGCGATAGGGGAGATCCTCTGATAGAGAATAACACCATGATTTGGACGGGCACAGTTTCTAACGAAACCGGATCTGCGGGGATATCTAATGAGAATTCATATGGTGCGCTCTCCCACGGAAGGGTCATTGGGAATACAATCATCGGCTTCCCGACCGGAATCTGGTCTCTGGGGGGAACCGAGACCCTGTTTCTCGGAAACACAGTCAGAGGGGCGAACAGAAGTGTCAGATGCTGGCCCGAATCGACTTCAAGCTTCATAGGAAACACGTTCGAGAATCAGTACATCGGTTTCGACGCGGGAGCATGTCAGGCGAAGGAGATCGCGAACAACACATTCAGAAACACCAAGGCATGGGATTTTTACATAGTCACTGGCGGGCTACCTTGGCACGCCGTGGCTGTCAACAACTCATTTGATTCCGACAAGGTTCTCATTGCCGAGGCAGGCTCGGACCTCACGATTGAGAATTACCTCGACGCACGCGTCCTCGACAAGAACCTCCGTCCCCTCCCTGCTGCGACGGTCCAGGTGGGCACAATCGGACAGTCCACTCAACTGGCTACCACGGATTCGGAGGGAGAAGCCAGGTGGTTCCGTGTCCCGTACGTCAGATACGACTACGACGATTACAACCGCGTGCTTCACATTGGGAATCCTTTCAAACTGTTCTGGTTTTCCTCGTCTGCGGCGGCCACCTATCCCGCCAAGGACTTGAACAATCTCCCCGACTACCCGAGCCCCCGTTCTGTCAACATGTCCAAGTCCCACTGGGAGTACTTCATCGAGGTTGGCGCTCCTGACATGGTCGAGCTGGCCATGGAGAGCGTTCAGGCAACACCCGACCCAGTGTTTCTGGGAACACCTGTCTCCATAACCGCCACCGTGAGGAACTGGGGCATCGTGAACGCGACGAACGTGTACGTCGAGTTCCGGAACGGAGGATTGAGCGGGACTCCGATTGGGTCTGTTCTCCTGGGCGGGATAACACGCCTTGGCGGCAGCCGAACGGTCGGGATGTCCTGGACGCCCCCGGCGGCGGGTGACTACACCCTCTGCGTGATCGCGGACCCGCTGAACGCGATTCCTGAGCTCGATGAGAACAACAACGGTGCCTGCACGAACCTGACCGTGGTCGCCCTACCTGACCTGGCCGTCACGCCGTCGGATGTTTCGTTCCTGCCGGCCCCGCCATTCGCAAACGGTTCCACGATCCTGATTACTGCTGCAATCTGGAACGCGGGCCTCGCTAGCTCACCCGCCACTTTCGTCCGCTTCCACGACGGGGTGCCGCCTTCCCCGGCGATTGACGGGGATGTGCCCGTCGGTCCGATCCCTGTTGGCGGGAGCGATATCGCTCAGGTCCAGTGGATTGCATCTGGAGTCGGGGGCCACGAGATATGCGTAGTGGCGGACCCGGGCAGCACTGTCGCGGAGACAGACGAGAACAACAACATGGCGTGCGTGCCCGTTCAGGTCCTCTCCCTGCCTGACCTGGCGCCGACCTCAATCGTGACAGTCCCTCCATCGCCGATCCCCGAGGGCACGCTCTCCAAGGTCAACGTGACAATCGTCAACGCTGGCGACGTGTCTGCGGGAGGGTTCGACCTGCTGCTGTTCGACGACTCGAACGGCAACCTCGCTCCCGATCCCGGCGAGGACGTCGGCGTGCATGCAATGACTGGAATCTCCGGTCATTCTCAGTCGTACGAGGAGTTCTCCTGGTCGGCCGCTCCCGCGGGCGCTCACAGCCTCTGCGCCTACGCCGACCCGCCACCCGGCATGGTGACCGAGTCTAACGAGACGAACAACGTGATGTGCATCGACATCCTCGTACAGCCGGGCCTAATCCTCAGGCCAGACTACGCTCCGGACTCTCCTCTCCCCATCCCGCCGATCAGGGTGGGCATGTCCTCTCCCGTCTCCCTCTCGATCCAGGTGCTCAACCAGGGGAACGGCACCGCCACCGGCGACGCGACGGTCGCCTTCCACGAGCAGTCATCACCGCCATTCCTCACTTTTGTCCTGAGTCCTCTTGCTCCCGCTGCCGTTTCCTCGCGGTTCACCGCTACGTGGACATCACCCGCCGTCCCGGGCACATACCTCGTGTCCGTCGATGTGGACTACTACGACAACGTGACCGAGTGGGACGAGACGAACAACGTCTACACGTGGGCGATTGAGGTGGTGGCTGGTCCAATTACATCTCTCGTGATTGGCTCTCCGAACTACACCACCACGGTGACGTACGTCAAGTCCGTCACTCCCCTCGACTTCTCCGTCATCGACCAGAGCGGGCTCGGGATAAGGAACACCACGTACACGATCGACGGCGGGGCACCTGTCAACTACACCGCCCCGGGGATGTTCTTCCTGGCGGGAGAAGGAGAGCACGCCGTCGAGTGGCGCTCGCTGGACTGGGCGGGGAACCTGGAGGACCTCAATTCAAGGGTGCTGAGGGTGGACGACATTCCCCCCGCAACGACTCTCTCCATTGGTGATCCCAAGTACCTCGTCGGCGGGAACTTCGTCACCTCGTCCACTCCGCTCGCTCTGCTGGCGGTCGATGGCGGCGTTACCCCCGTCGGACTGGACTACACGGAGTACAGGGTGGATGGCGGGAACTGGAAGACGTACTCATCGTCATTCGCCATGGCGGGAGAGGGAATGCACGTTCTGGGGTACCGCTCGCGCGACCTGCTCGGGAACAGCGAGGCGATCCAGTCGATACAGATAGTGGTCGACAACACTCCTCCCGCCACCGCCATCTCGACCGGTGAACCCAAGTACCTGACCGGCGGCAATTTCGTCAATTCCTCGACTCCCCTCACCCTCTCGGCGGCGGATGGCGGTGTCGGTTCCAACTCCACCTTCTACCGCCTCTGGGGCGGTTCCTGGTCTCCGTGGCGGGACTACTCCACATCGTTCAGCCTGGCGGGAAGGGACGGGACCTGGTACGTCGAATTCCGTTCATTCGACTACCTCGGGAACATGGAGGCCGTCCGGAACGAGACATTGATCCTCGACGACACGCCGCCTGTCACGACGATCTCCCCCGCCGCTCCGTTCACCCTCGCCGCCGCGGATTCCGGTTGCGGGGTGAACGTCACGATGTACCGGATAGATGGCGGGAGCTGGACGGTCTACACCGGCGGCTTCACCCTCGCCGAGGGGGAGCACACCATATACTACTACTCGATCGACAACCTAGGCAACGTCGAGCAGGAAAGGTCGCTGGTCGTCAAGCCGGCGGTCGAAGTGGCGGTGAACTACAAGCCTCTCATCGCTCTCGTCTTTGCCATCATCCTGGCGGTTATCGGACTTTTATCGTCCAAGAAAAGGCCCTGGAAGAGCGGGAATGACAGGATGGCGGTGGCGAAGGCCTTCGCGTTCACCTCGCTGCCATTCGTCCTCGCCGAGGCGGGGACGGGGATGGTCTCGCTGCTGACAGGTCAGTTGTCAATACCGCCACTGGCGGGAGTCGGCACAGCGATAGACTTGGCCATCCTCTTGGTGGGGCTGGGAGCCGCTGTAATGAGGACGAAGAAGAAGGAACCGGCGAAAGCCGAACAGATGGACGTGCCCAAAGGCCAGTGACGGCCGAGATGGCTGTCGGTCAAGATTGACGTTCGCTGCAAGAAGGGCCTCTTTCACCTCGCCATCGTCGCATCATGCCGTGTCGGCAGTCCTGCCCCGCCGTCGCAGAGGCTCACACCCGGAATCCATCAGCCCTCAGCGTCTCGATTAACTCGCTGGTCGTGAAGCACCTCACACGCGTCTGTCTCTTGAGATGCGGATCATCCGACCATACCCCGTCGCACCGGACTGACAGGGCCATCGCGAGATAGACCGCGTCCCTCGGGTCTATCCCGGTCATGGCCTTCTCCGCCTCGTCCAGGCTGCCGGAGAAGACGGCCTCAGGCAGGACGACGAAGTACTTGCCGAGGGTGGCCAGGAGCGCCTCAGCCTGCCTCCTCTCCAGTCCGGCCCTCCGGCTCAGCTTGGGGAGGTGCCGGCGGACCTCCTCGAAGAGGTACTCGGGCACGAGCAGCCGGAGCCCTGAGAGCGTGACGATCCTTCGTACGGTGGAGTCTCTCAGGAATGCGGCGACGAAGACGTTCGCGTCGGCGACGAGCCTCAGCGGTGCCGCCACGGAATCACCCCTTGACGCCCTTTCCGTAACGCCTCAGCAGAGCTTCCTTCAGGAAGTGGTCAAGCTCGTCCACGTCGTCAGCCGAGAGCACGCTCTTCGCGGTCAGGCGGTCCATCAGCTCCAGGTCGCGTATCCTCTCGGCGAGCACACGCCTCACCACCTCGCTCCACTTCACCTCGGGGTGCTTCTTCATCTTCCGGTGCAGGCTCTCCGGGACCGACAGGGTGATGTTGGCCATCGAATGACATATGTGCGCCCACATAATTGACCTTTTCGCCCTGGTTCTCCCTCGGGTCGACGGCAGGTGACGATGACGGCGATTCGCCATTCTTCTCATCGTCAGATGATGACTGTGGCCCAGACACGTTCACTCTCCGCCCTGTCGTCGCTAGAGCCGCTGGTGGCGGTGTTCGCAATCATCTTGGCGGTTGTCAGCCCTTGGTCTTCGAAGAGGAGGCCGTGGAAAGGCGGGAAGGACAGGATGACGGTGGCGAAGGGGTTCCTGGTCGCGTCCCTGCCATTCGTCCTCGCGGAGGCGGGGATGGTCTCGCTGCTGACAGGCCAGATGTCGATACCGCCGGCGGTCGGGATGGGGACGGCTGTACCTGGCCATCCTCTTGGCGGGGCTGGCCGTCGCGATGCTCAGAGCGCTCAGGAAGACCGGGACGGAACCTGAAGGACACAGCATGGTTCACTCAGATCCCTGAGATGGCTGCAAATAGCCATGCCTCGACCTCTCGATGCTCGCGGCATACCACCGCCTCCGTTCGAGCACCTTCGGTGAGGAGTTAAGAACCCGATTAACAACCTTCGCAATCAGGCAGCTGACGGATTACTATGGATTAGATACTCATAACACCCGGGATTACGCGACTCCTATGCTGCTCTAACATCCCTCCGGACCAGCTCACTTAGTACCTTCCGCCTCCGCCTCTGCGCGGGGGCCTGTGCTTCGCGAAGCAGTCACGGCAGTAGACCGGCCTGCCATCAGTCGGCTTGAAGGGGACTTCCGCTTCCTTGCCGCAGTCTGAGCAGACTATCTTGTGCATTTCTCTTGGTCCTCTGTCGAATCCGCGACCGCCTCTGTCTTCGAACTCACTCATCTTCTGTCTATCTCCTATTGTCTGTGGCAGGCCCCTTGTGGGCCCCGCCACGCGAGAACAAATGCTGTTTCCATATATAGTTGTGCCCCAGAGGAGGCGGGAAAAGGGGCTACTTCCACTTCTTGACGATGTCTTCGGCCCTGACGATCTTGGCCCCGTAAATGTTCTTTAAATACTCCAGGCCCTGCTGCTGCGCCTGCTCGTCCATCGCCTCGACGCCGTCGTCGGGGATGATCGGCTCGTAGCCGCGGAAGAACGCGTCGGCGGTGGTGTGGCGGTCGCAGATGTTCGTGTGCAGGCCTGTTATGACGATCTTCCTCGCGTCGTGCGCCCTGAGGATAGTGTCCAGCTCCGTCTCGAAGAAGCAGCTGTAGGTCCTCTTCGGCACATTGTAGTCCTCCTTCTCGGGCCTCAGCTCGGGGATGACCTCGGCGCCCTTGGTGCCGCGCATGGCGTGAGCGCCCCAGACCTTGAGTTCAAAGTCGCTCTTGAGGTGCGAGTCGTTACAGTAGATCACGGGGACGTCGGCCTTCCTCGCGGCCACGGCCAGCTTCCTCAGGTTGGGGATGATCCTCTGGGCCCTGTCGCATCTCAGGCTCCCTGTCACGAAGTCGTTGAGCATGTCGACGACGAGTATCGCGTCCATTCTCCTGCACCTGATTGAGGTTAGGACGGAGGGTGTTTAAGACTTTCGAAATCAGGGGCGTTTATCTGGAGCGCCGCCATGGTTTCATGTGAGAACATGAGGACGCTGACAGAACCCCAGATCACCGCAATGATGAAGAAAGTCCGCGGATGGACGCGGACGGAAGACGCGATCGAGCGGACCTGGAGGTTCAGGACCTTCATGGAAGCCGTGGCCTTCATGAACCGCGGTGGCACTTGCGCTCTGGAGTGCGCTCAAGTCCACAGTGAGTTATTCCGAACCGACATTTGATAGGCTAGCACAGGTTTTCACCCCAACCGGTGTGGCATGGACGATTCTGTCAACGGGCTGCGCAGTAGCTAGGTTCTCGGAACACAACTAGTGGGTTGGTCATGAGTCAAATGGAGGAATCCCAATTGATGTACAAAGAAACGGTGTCAATCCCGATTCCAGGTTCCAACCTCCGGAGTCTAGGGAGTATAGTTAAATTCAGAATCCTCACTTGGGCAATCGTGATATTCTTGGCCTTTGGCTGGTCTCTCATCCTCTTCTGGATCTTGCTGGCAAGTGAAGCAAAGCTCGTGGTCTCAATTCTAGTCGCTCTTGGTCTAATGGTGCTTGTGCATTCTGATATGGAGTCGCGTGAGTGGTGCTATTCCGCGATACCGATAGTCCTATACGACAAGGGCATAGCTATGCCGGTTTTGGCTCTCGAAAGGATTCTTCTCCATAAGCCTTCGTTCGTGCCGACGGACGAGATTCAAGCCGTGAGGATTGTCGAGCGGGGCAAGGAAACGGACCGCAACCGTGTCCTCCTAGAGATGGTCATCGAGACGAAAGATGGAAGACGATATAGGTCAAGAAGCAAGCTAGAGTCTGAGGTTCGAAGAATCGAGGAGGTCATCAGGGAAAAATGGCCTAGGGTCTTGATCGGCTAGGGACTCACTTCCAGTGGCTGGGAGAACTCCCTTTACATCAACCCGCTCGATGGCGTCACCCGCCGCCCCTCCTTTACGGGAAATCAGAACGTGGCCTCGTGCCAAGCGACGATTAACGGCTCTCAAGTTGAGTGAGTAGCCTCGAGGTGACGTTTTGGCGGTTCTCGCTTCCATGATCCGAACCTCACGAACGTCTGGGCGACAGTCACGATACGCTACACGACCCACGATGCTGGCGGTCTCACCAAGAAGGACTTCGAGATGGCCGTCAATATCAACAGGATTGCCTAGGGACGGAGATACCTCTCGCCCATCTTCGAGAATGAACCGCGACCCGGGATGGTCTCTCGCTCCGAATCCCGCACGAACACGCCGTAGTAAGGAACGCGCTCTGCCGCCACCCGCCTGAAGGCCTCCCTGACCCCATCGTCGTCCAGCCCGCGCAGCTGGACGAGATTGTCGTTCCTGTTGAGGCAACCTTTCAGCCGCGCGTCGTGAGTGAGGCGGATGCGGTGGCAGTTCGCGCAGAACTCGGGGTTCCTCACGGGGTCCACGACCTCGACCTCAGCGCCGTTCAGGTGGTAGATCCTGCGGTGGTGCATCTCCCTCGTGATCACGCTGTCCGCTCTCTTTTCGAGCCACTCTTTCAACTCGTCCATGTCCGCGGACCACTCCTCGTGGCGGACGAGCTCTGGCATGAACTGGATCAGCTGCAGCTTCAGTCCCTTCGTCCCGCCAACGTAGTCGATCATGGCGGGGATGTACTCCATCGTCTGTTTCATCACGACGAGGTTGAGCTTCACGGGTTTCAGCCCCGCCTCCAAGGCGGCCCTCACTCCCGCCAAGACCGGCTGGAGGCTCCCGTGCCTGATGTCTTTGAAGGCATCAGGATTGAGAGAATCGAGGCTGACGTTGATCCTCTTCAGTCCCGCCAAGCGCAAGGCGTTGGCCCGTCCCGCCAGCGCGGAACCATTCGTCGTGAGAGAAACATCCGATACATGCTGGACGCACCTATCAACAATCTCCTCTAAGTCTCTCCTCACCAGCGGCTCGCCGCCGGTGAGCTTGACGCTCCCTATTCCCAGCTCTCTCGCGATTCTGACATACCGCCCAATTTCGTCGGGGCTCATCTCGCCGTTCTTCCGGTCGGGGAGTAGTGGCGGGTGACCGAGGCCCTCGTTGTGGCAGTAGATACAGGAGAAGTTGCAGCGGCTCGTGACGGAGATTCGGAGGTCCGTCACCACCCGCCCAAATGAGTCGACCAACATGCGCTGGCTGTCCATGGCGGTGCCCGCTAAATAGTTGACGAACGAATCTTCATGGTGAAGAGAAGGGCTTGAAAGCCGCTCGAGTAGAGGAGACGGCGACGGGCAAGAATGTCGTCCCGCTGCCCTCTCCAAATGCAGGTTTATCGAGGAAACCCGGGACAGCGCGAAGGGATTGATTGCAGCGCCAGCGCAGTCTGCCACGGCAACGAGATGCGACGAGTCAGCCGCCGGAATTCCTTCCCCTTTGGGCTCGACGCTTTGATTCGACTGCACTTCCTCCGCCAGATATGATTCCAATAATGTCATCCACGTTCCCTTTCCCGCGTGGTCTGACAACTATCTTGTCATCTTCAATCGACCATTCTAGGACATCCCCTTCAAGAATCCGCAGGGGTTTGCGGATCTCTTTGGGAACGATAGTGAGATGGCCTTTGGAAACCTTCGTTCTGCTAAGCATGCCAGAATCCGTATGGAGTCCGAGATGTTTAGTCATTGGCCTCGGGCTCGTCAAGACACACCGGGATTGACTCGTACATCCGCGGAACTGCTGCTCTCGATGCTTTGGGTCTTGATTACCAATGACAGCCGCCAATGGGTCACTCACACAAAACCAGCCGGTGCTCTTCCACCATACCTTAATGTACTAGTGCCGTCTATCAAACCGATAGCGCGAAGACTTTTCGGCTAAGGCGCAGGGTGTTTAACCCCTCAAAGCGTTGGCGAAGGACTTGCGTGCGAAAGTGAGAACATGGAAAAGGTATTCACGAAAGTGAAAGACTTGTCCCCGTCCACCAAGCAGGTGAACGTGAAGGCCAAGATTGTGAGCGTAGGCGAGAAGAGACAGATAGAGTCCAGATTCGGGGGCGCGAGGTCCCTGGCAGAGGCGGTCATCGGCGACGAGACCGCAACCGTCATCCTCTCGCTCTGGGAGGACCAGATAAACGCCGTTGGGGAGAACGACACCATCATGATCGACAACGGGTTCACGTCGTTGGTGAGGGGTCACCTCCGCCTGAACGTCGGGAAGTACGGCTCGCTTACAAAGAGCGAAGAGCAGATGCCCGAGGTCAACACGAAGGTTGACATCTCGGCAATCGAGCACGAGCGCGAGCCCCGCTACAGCAGCATGGGCGGCGGTGGCGGCGGCGGCGGGTACGGCGGCGGCGGACGAAGTGGCGGAAGTGGCGGCGGCGGATACCGCGGTGGCGGCCGAGGAGGCTATGGCGACCGTGGCGGCGACCGCGACAGAGGCAGAAGGCGCTTCTAGACCTGCTCAGCTAGTGCAATCAAGGGGAAGGGCGCTCAAGCCGTTCCCCACCTAACTTCTTTTCATTTCTTTTCGGGCGAGCTGCAGCTTTGGCGAATACCTGCCGGGGGGATTCAGGTGGAAATATCCTCTGATGAACCGCTGCCCGACCCTCGTCGGGACCAGGGAGCCCGCCAAGGAAAGCAGCCTATCTCTCGCTCTGACGGAGTACCGCGACTTCGGGTTCTTCGCCCTGACCGCTCTCATGATGACCTTCGCGACGCGTTCTGCCGGCGCGCCGATCGGGCCATCGTTCTCGTACATCGTCCTGATGCTCGCATACGCGTTCGCGTAAGGGCCGTCGTTCCTGCGGATTATGTGCCCGCTAGCCTTGATTGCGTTCTCGGAGAACTTCGTGTTGACCGGGCCGGGCTCGATGATGACCACGCGGATCCCGAACTGGTGCACCTCGGCTCGCATCGCGAGGCTCAGGGCCTCCACGCTGAACTTCGTCGAGCAGTACGCGCCCATCAGAGGCGCTGGAACTCGGCCTGCGACCGAACTGATGTTGACGATCGTTCCGCCGCCGCTCCGGCGCATCAAGGGCAGCGCGGCCTTCGACACATCGACCAGACCGAAGACATTCACGTCGAACTGCCGCCTCAGGTCTTCCGAGGGAATCTCCTCGATTGCGCCGAAGAGCGCATAGCCGGCGTTGTTGACGAGGACGTCAAGGCGCCCCGCCCCCGTCCCTATTTCGGAGATGACAGCGTCTATCTCTCCCTGTTTCGACACATCGAGGGGCCGTGCCTGCAGGAAGAGCCCTGATTCTAAGGCTCTCTTCCTCAGGGACTCAAGGTGTTCGACGTTCCTGGCGGTGGCGCAAACGCGATAACCCGCTTTGGCGAGCGCCCACGCGGTCGCCTCGCCTATCCCGCTTGAACAGCCTGTCACGAGAGCTACTTTCGTGCCTGCATTCATTTTCTCACGCAACTTCTACAAACGTCTCACGTTCTGTAAGAACATTCTCGTTTCCGATGAAGGATTTGAGAATCATCGCGCCAAATGAGCCGCGCTACTTGTGAGCATAGGACACGACAAACATAACCAGTGCACATCGGCACTAGTTCTTCGACTATCAGCATTATACATATAGAAGCCTTTTGACGAAAGATATATCGGTAATATTCTGATAGCCGAGTTCCGCTTACAGTTCTACACGACGAGAAGGAATGTTGATGGTGCTCGAGAAGGCGCTTCCGGAGCAATCGCAGGCGAGGTACTGGAGGAAGCCTCTCGACATCGATGCGCAGAAGATTCCGAGGGGCAAGGTGCACATAATCGACGTGAGGTGCAAGGAATGCGGCTTTTGCATCGAGTTCTGCCCCAAGGACGTGCTCGAGAAGTCCGACAAGTTCAACAAGAAGGGCTACAACATCGTCAGAGTCGTCAAGGGGCGCGAGGACATGTGCGTCGCGTGCAAGCACTGCGAGGACATTTGCCCCGAGTTCGCATTATGGATTGAGGAGGTGAAAGTCTGAGAGGTGCAGTTCTGACCGGTGCTCACTTCATGAACGGCGACGTCGCAGCCGCCGAAGGTGCGATCGCCGCCGGATGCCGATTCTTTGCAGGATATCCGATTACTCCCGCAACCGAAGTCACGGAGAGGATGGCAGAGAGGTTGCCCGAGGTCAACGGGCGCTATATCCAGATGGAGGACGAGATTGGTTCCATGGCCGCAATCCTCGGAGCGAGCGCGGCAGGCATGAAGGCGATGACGTCCACGTCGGGTCCAGGCTTCAGCTTGATGATGGAGAATATCGGGCTTGGTGCGATGATGGAGATTCCCTGCGTCGTGATCGATGTGCAGCGGGGCGGACCGAGCACGGGTCTCCCGACGCTCGTCGCCCAGCAGGACATGATGCAGGCCAGATGGGGGAGTCACGGCGACTACGCCCTCGTGGCCTACTGCCCGAACTCGCCGCAGGAGATGTTCAACCTCGCGATACAGGCCTTCAACACGGCGGAAAAGTATCGCATACCCACCCTCGTCATGGCTGACGAGTCGATCGGCCACATGACCGAGAAGGTCATGATTCCAGAGCAGGGGGCGATCCATCTCGTCGGAAGGAAGAAGCCCACGGTCCCGCCGGAGCAGTATGTCCCGTTCAGACCGGATGCGGACCTGATCCCGCCGATGGCCTTGGCGGGTGAAGGATACTCCGTGCGCATGACAGGTCTGACTCACGATGAGTACGGTCGACCGGCAATCAATCTCGATGCGCAGACGCAACTGGTCCCCCGGCTAGCGGAGAAAATCCACAAGCACGCATCGGAAATAATCAAGTACGAAGAATTGCACATGGACGACGCGGACGTGGTCGTCGTCGCCTATGGGATTACGAGTCGCTGCGTGAGGCGGTCCGTCGAGCTCGCAAGGAAGGACGGGGTCAAGGCTGGGCTGTTCCGTCTCATCACCGCTTGGCCATTCCCTGAAAAGAAGGTCAAGGAGCTCGCGTCCCAGGTCAAAGCATTCGTGGTCCCCGAGATCAACCTCGGGCAGATGGTCCTTGAGGTGGAGAGGGCAGTGGCGGGCCGCGTACCGGTCAGAAGCGTCACCTACCATGGCGGGGGAATGCCGAGTCCGGAGCTGACTTACGATACAGTCATGGAGGTTGCCAAGTGAGCGCGCCTTTCGTCGACAAGTTGGAGGGGCTGGAGGACTTGCATCCGGCAGACAAGTGGCTCCGAACGGACATGCTCCCTCACATCTGGTGTCCCGGCTGTGGCCTAGGCATAGTCCTCAACGCATACATCAAGGCGGTTGAGAAAGCGCAGATTCCGAGGGAGAAGCGGGTCGTGGTCTCTGGGATCGGCTGTAGCGGACGCGCGGCGGGCTATTTGAACCAGGACTCCTACCACACCACCCATGGTCGTTCAATCGCTTTCGCGACAGGCATCAAGATTGCCCGGCCGGATCTCAATGTCGCCGTCATCAGCGGCGATGGCGACCTGTTCGCGATTGGCGGGAACCATTTCATCCATGCGGCGCGGAGGAATATGGACCTCAAAGTGATATGCGTCAACAACTTCAACTATGGGATGACGGGAGGCCAGGGCGGCCCGACGACACCCATCGGGGCGAAGACAACGACCACACCTTACGGGGGCTTCGAGCACCCGTTCAACCTCCCGTGGCTGGCGGCCACGTGCGGCGCGGTTTACGTTGCGAGATGGACCACGCTCGACAGCAGGAGACTGCGCGATTCGATTGCCGAGGCGCTCACGAAGAAGGGGTTTGCCTTCGTGGAAGTCATCTCCCCATGTCCGATCGGCTTCGGCAGGCCCAACAAGATAGGCAGCGGCCTCGACGAGATGAAGATGTACATGGACAAGTGGGACCTCAAGCCGCCGAACTGGATCATCCAGGAAGGCTCGAACCCGAGGGAAGCGGACATCACCCTGGGGAAACCCATCGTGGTCGGCAAGTTCGTCGACATCGACAGGCCGACCTTCCTCGACCTCTACTGGAAGATACTGCCTCACAAGGAGGAGACGCCTCTGAACGATGTCGAGAAGAAGCAGGTTGCGGGGGCGAAGGCATGAGGAAGGAGATCAGGTTCACGGGTTTCGGAGGGCAGGGGATCATTCTCAGCGGCTTCATCTATGGGAAGGCGGCGGCGATCTTTGGCGGGAAGAACGCGACCATGACCCAGAGTTACGGGCCGGAGGCGCGCGGCGGCGCATGCAGCTCGGACGTGGTCATAGAGGACGGACCCGTCTCGTTCCCCGAGGTCACCGCCCCGGAGATCATGGTCGTCATGTCGCGAGACGCCTACAACACTCACAAGAAGCACATCAGGAAAGGGGTCAGGGTGTTCTACGACCAGGACCTCGTCCAGGTGGAGGAAGGCCTTGGTGCGGAATTCATCCCCATTCCTTCCTTGAAAATCGCGGAGGGCCTCGGCAAGAAGATAGTTGCCAACATCGTCATGCTCGGGGCGCTTGCGGCGGGGAGCGACATAGTCCCCAAGGACGCGGTGAAGCAGGCGATACTGAGCACGGTCCCGCCGGCCACGAAGGAGCTTAACGAGAAGGCGTTCGAGGCGGGCTACGCCCAGGCGAAGCAGGTTCTGGAGAAAATCAAGGCATGAGCCGGCTCACGGTCAATCCATGGAGGTACGCCTGATGGCGACCGTGGAAGCCGCCCCGCCAAAGCCGAAGAAGGAAGAGTCGAGGGTCGGCGTATACATCTGCCATTGCGGGCTGAACATCGCGGGCAGCGTCGACGTCGTCGAGGTGGCGAAGGTAGCGGCGAAGTTCCCAGGCGTGGTCGTCTCGAAGGACTACAGGTACATGTGCTCAGACCCCGGGCAGGAGCTGTTGAAGAAGGACATCAAGGAGAACAACCTGAACAGGATCGTCGTCGCATCGTGCACTCCCCGCCTCCATGAACCAACTTTCAGAGCGGCCATCCAAGAAGCCGGGCTGAACAAATACCTCTTCGAGATGGCGAACATCAGGGAGCACTGCAGCTGGGTGCATCTGAGGGACAGGGAGGGTGCCACCGCCAAGGCGATTGACCTGGTGAAGATGGCGGTGAGCAGGGCCGTGCTTCTGGAGACGCAGGTCGAGCAGAAGGTCCCCGTCATCAGGAGGACGCTGGTGATTGGCGGCGGCGTGGCGGGAATCCAGTCAGCGCTTGATCTGGCGGACGCGGGCTACCAGGTCTACATGGTCGAGAAGAACCCCTCGATCGGCGGGAGGATGGCCCAGATAGACAAGACCTTCCCCACCATGGACTGCTCAATATGCATCCTCGCGCCAAAGATGAGCGAGGCGGGCAGGCACCCACTCATAGAGATCATGACGAACAGCGAGGTCAAGAGCGTCATGGGATACGTCGGCAACTTCCAAGTCGAGATTCTCGAGAAGGCGCGGATGGTCAAGGACACATGCACCGCCTGCGGGGACTGCTCGAAGGTCTGTCCGGTGATCGCCCCGAACGAGTTCGACATGGGACTGGCGGCGAGGAAGGCAATCTACCAGCCCTTCGCCCAGGCGGTCCCGCCGACCTACATCATCGACAGGAACCTCTGCCTCAACAAAGGGCACGTGATTGCCTGCGAGCGGTGCGTCGAGGCGTGCCTGGCGAAGAGCATCGACTTCAGCCTGACCGACAAGACGACGAGGCTGGACGTAGGCACGATAGTCGTTGCAACTGGAGCAACCACGTTCGACCCGACGAAGCTCGCGGAGTTCGGCTACAGGAAATTCCCCAACGTCATCACGACACTCGAGTTCGAGAGGCTCATCAACGCCGGCGGTCCGACAAGGGGGCACCTCGTCCGCTTCACCGACTTCAAGGAGCCCGAACGCGTGGCCTTCGTCCAGTGCATCGGCTCGCGCAGCGAGAACAGGGGCAACCCCTACTGCTCCAACATCTGCTGCATGGAGACGATCAAGGACTCGCTGCTCATCAAGGAACACTGGCCCGACGTCGCGATCGACGTATATTACATGGACATCAGGGCATTCGGCAAGGGATTCGAGGATCTCTACAAGAGGGCGAAGGCGGAGGGCATCAGGTTCATCCGCGGCATCCCCGCGGAGGTCCGAGAGACGAATGGCGGGGATTTGAAGGTCATCGGTGAGAACACGCTGATGCAGCGCGTCTATGACGAGACGTACGGCATGGTGATTCTCTCCATCGGTCTCGAGCCGCAGGAGGACAGCAACGTCATCCAGCGCCTGCTCGTGCTGAACAAGACTGCCGACGGCTTCTTCATGGAATCCCACCCGAAGCTCCTGCCGGTCGACACACCGACGAAGGGCGTGTTCTTGGCGGGTTGCGCCGAATATCCCAAGGACATCAAGGACAGCGTCACCCAGGCTTGCGCCGCCGCAAGCAGGGCGAACATCCTCATGGCGAGGGGCGAGATAAGCGTCGAAGCACTGACACCGATCATCGAGCTGGACAAGTGCACCGGCTGCGGCCTGTGCGTGAAGGTCTGCCCCTTCAATGCACTTCAATTCGTCGGCGAGGGCAAGGGACGCAAGGTTCAGGTCATCGAGGCCGCGTGCGCGGGCTGCGGCACATGCGGCGCGGAGTGCATGTTCGGGGCGATAACCAACAAGCACTACACCGACGCTCAGATCCTCGCGCAGATCGACGCTGCTCTGGAGGTGGGGGCAGAGAAGAAGGTCATGGCGTTCTGCTGTAACTGGTGCTCCTACGCGGGCGCTGATTTCGCAGGCGTGTCGAGGATGCAGTACGCCCCGGACGTGAGGATCGTCCGGACGATGTGCTCGGGCAGGATCGCCCCGAAGTTCATCCGCAGGGCTTTCGCCAAGGGCGCGGCGGTCGTCCTCGTGAGCGGCTGCCACCTGGGAGACTGTCACTACATCAACGCGAACCACCAGACCAAGAAGCGCGTCGAGAAGATGTGGGCGGAGCTGGACAGGAAGGGCGTGAGGAAGGAACGACTGCAGCTAGACTGGTTCACCGCCGCCGAAGGGCAGAAGTTCGCGGACAGGATCAACGAGATATGCGGGATTGCGACGACAGTGACCGCGGAGGAAATCCAGAAGGCAGTCGCGGCTTACAAGGAGAACTAACCGACGCGGTTTCATTGCGCCAATCCGCTCGGAGTCAAATCATGCCGCAGGGTAATGGTCGTCCTCGATGTTCGCTCTGATTATAGAGTGCTTGAACTGGTCCGCCTCCGAGTTCGTCACGAAGTACTCCAGGAACCTCGTGTTGCTCATGCAGACGGGGCACGAGCGGAGCAGCAGGTCTTCCTCCAGGAAGATGTGGGCGCAGTATCTGCAGACAAGCACCATCGCACCGCTTGCGGGCGGTAGCTCCTCATGGTCAATTAAATGTGCCTAATGATAGTATGTATCACGTCTCATCTTGTCGCGTCAAGATTGAACATACCAGGTGCGTGAAGGCCGTTACGCGAGGTTCACGTTGATGAGTTTGACTTCGGTCATTTCCTGGACCGCGTACCTAACACCTTCCCGACCTAAGCCACTCATCTTCATGCCGCCGAAGGGCATGTTGTCGAACCTCAGCGTCGTCGGGTCGTTTATCATGACGCCGCCTGCACGAATCTCCCTCGCGATCCTCAGGCCACGACCAATGTCTTTGGTGAAAATGCTGGATTGCAGGCCGTACACGGTGGAGTTCGCCGCCTCGATTGCCTCCCTCTCGTCCGCGACCGACTGCACAGGTCCTAGCGGTCCGAAAGGCTCCTCCTTCATCAGCTTCATGTGGCCAGTGACATCGCTCAGAACTGTCGGTGCGTAGAAATAGCCAGATTTGTGCGCGACGTCGACAATCCTCTTCCCGCCAATTGCGACCTTCGCACCTTCATCGACAGCTTCGAGGACCAGCGCGTGGATCCTGTTGAGCGAGCCTTCGTTGATGACTGGCCCCACATCAGTCTCCTCGCGCAAGGGGTCGCCCACCTTGAGCTTCTTGACCCTGTCGATCAGGAGGCGCGTGAATTTCCTCGAAACGCTTTCGATGATGATCAGTCTCTTGCTTGCTGTGCACACCTGCCCGGAAAGTCCAAAGCATGCGCGGCTTGCCGCATCGGCCGCCCTGGAGAGATCCGCGTCGTCAAGGATGATCATGGGATCCATCCCGCCCATCTCGAGGACGACTTTCTTGTTCCTCTTCGCCGCCAGCTGGTAGATGCCCAATCCCGTGGCGGTCGACCCGGTGAACGTCACGAGGTCGGTGCCCGGGTTCTCCACAAGCTCTGTCCCCACAGTCGGGCCTGGGCCGGTCACGATGTTCACCGCGCCCGGCGGGCAGCCCGCTTCCATCAGGAGATGCCCGAACCTCAGAGCCACAATCGGGGTCTCGCTCGTGGGCTTCGCGATCACAGCATTCCCCGCCGCCAAGGCCGGAGCGACCTTGTGACAGAGCAGGTTCAACGGGAAGTTGAACGGGGATATCCCGACGACCACTCCGACCGGCTCCCTGACGGAGAAGCTGAGGCGTCTCTCGTTTCCTGGCGGGAGAGGATAGGCGTCGGTCTGGAAGACCTCTCCAAAGATGCGCTTCGCCTCCTCCGCTGCCGACGTGAACGTGACGACCGCCCTCCTGACCTCCACACGAGAATCGCGAATCGGCTTGCCCGCCTCAATGCAGATTGTGCGGGCCAGACCCTCCATGTTCTCCTCGATGAGCTGGGCCGTCTTGAGCAGGAATCTGTACCGGTCGTATGCCGCCATCTTGGCGATCTTGTTCTTTGCGGTGACCGCGGCATCGATGGCAGCCCGCGCATCCTCCTTCCCGCCAAGAGGGACTTCGGCAACGACTGAGCCATCAGCCGGGTTTCTCACTTCTATCATCCTGCCGCTGGCGGCCTGGACCCATTTCCCGCCGATCAACATTCCGAGCCGTTCCGTCCCGGTGTCGTGCTTCATCCGGTCACCGTCCCTGCGAACTGGAGGCGGGCAATAAAACGTTGCATGCGGAATCGGATGCGCTCGCCAGGCGGCAAGCTACATAAGCAAAGGGAACTTCGTGGTCGCCGGAGACCTTGGCAGGCGAAGCTGTTGTCTCGACTGGCACCGCCACGAGCCGCAGGCGTGCGAGGATCAGTCTGTTCTTTCTCTACACCGCAACGCTGGTAATGCGCGCGGCAGCCTTCATGACGATAGCGGTCGTCACTAGCGCGAAATACCAGGAGTCCATCAGCTACCTGACTGCGGGCATCCTCGTCTCTTTCTATCCAATTGCCGAGCTCATCACGGTGATGTACTTCGGCGTCTTGTGCGACAAGGTCGGCCGGAAACCGATTCTGATCTTCGCACATGCGATTACGGCCGTGGCAACGTTCAGCTTCTCGACAACTAACTTCATCTATCCCCTGTTCGTCTTCACAGCCCTCTACGGAATCGGGGCCGCGGCAAAGACATCCTCCACGCTCACGATGATCGCCGATCTGGCGACTCCGCGCAACCGAGCGCGGCTGATGGCCCTGTTCGACATAGTCACGTTCCTCGGGCTGGCTGGCGGCTACATGCTGGGCTTCCTCCTCCTGAATTTCTACCATGTCCCGCCGGTGACTCTCTTCTATCTCCAGACAGCCGCTATCCTCATCTCGGTGGTCATGGTTTGGCTGTTTGTCGATGAGACGCGGGAGAAATCCGGCTTAGCGGTGAGGGGCTGGGATGCACTCAAATCGGTCGTCGCGCGAAAGGAGCTGCGCGATCTCTTGCCCGTTTACATACCCGTTATCGCCATCTACGGAATGGTCATCTCTTTCCTGGAAAAGATAGTGGAGGAAGCCGACATCATAGGCGACCCGAACCTGATGATCATCCTCGTGGTCTTGGGCCTATCGCTCGTGGCCTCCATGGTGGTGAACGCGTGGCTCTCCGACAGGATGAGGAAGCGCCGACCGTTCATGCTGTTCGGGCTCTTCTTCTTCGGAGTGCTTGCTGTGCTTCTCGTGCAGAACCTGGACAACCTCTCAGGTCTCGTGGCGATCTGGCCGGTGGTCGTTCTGGTGAGTCTCGGGGCCGGCGCATTCCCTCCCGCAGTCCTCGCCTATCTCGCTGACATCACGAAGAAGGAGACCTCTGGCACTGCTTTCGGAATATACAGCCTAGTGCTGGGTTTCGGGTTCGCCTTCGGCCCGCCAATGGGCGGTGTGGTCCTCGAGACATTCGGCCTGCCAGGATTCCTGGTGCTCATCGGAGCATTCCTGGCCGTGGCTGGCGTGGGTGCATTCAGGCTGAAAGAACAGAATTGAAACGAGAAAAACGACCCGGTAAATCCACCCTCATGACGCGAATCGTATGAGTCGATTGGGGGCAATCCGACTCAAAATTATGGGGTCCGCCGAGATCTCCTGGGGGGAGGGCTCGGCGGATTGTATGTGTTTCCCTGAAAGTGAGAGGGTTCTAGGCCTTCTTCAGGTAGGGCAGGCCTGTGCGCTTGTTGACGCCGACCTTGTAGCCCTTCGGCATTTCGTCCATCATCCTGCCGCTCTTCGGTTTCCTCTTACTGAAGAAGTATATGTTGACCTTCGGTCCCCTCTTCAGTTTCACTTCTCGGGTATACAGAGTCCAACCTTGGTAGGTGTAGGGCATAGTATCTCCGACTACCTGTATCGCTATCCTAAAGATATGGGTTTCGGTCTCTCAGGGAGAAAATCGGGCTTTTTTCCATGAAATGTCCCGATTTTTACCATCCGACCGCGGTTTCGGCTGCTTTTCTCTCCATGAATATCCCTCGTTTTTCTGATTATTCTCCATGGACTGCTGTTTCGGCAAGATCGGGCATCCGCCGGACGACGAGGGAGACAGTGCGGCGGCCAGGATTTGAACCTGGGGACCCCTTCGAGACGAGACCCTGAATCTCGCGCCGTTGGCCATGCTTGGCTACCGCCGCGCGGATGCCGACCTGTAGGTGTCGTGCCTATAAATCTCTTGTTTCCACTGGACTGCCATATGAATATAGCCACTAATATATAAAAACTAAAAAAGGAAGGGTGAGAAAGGGTTCTCACTTCTTCATTATCTTCATCCAGCCGCCGGACTCGTGGACCTGGAGTTTCCTTCTGTTGAGTACGTCCTTGAAGGTGTCCCAGTCGATGACTTCCAAGCGGGTGTTTCTTCCCTTCGTGAACTGTATTCCGTTGGTCCCTTTCACGCGTCCAGGCTTGAGGCCCTTTCTCTTCGCTATCTCCAGCGCCTTGTCGAACGATATGGGCTCCATTACCATTTTCGTTCCCTCCTAGGGGGATCCTTGGCCAGCGAGCCAGTATCGTGGCCAGACCCGCATGCAGATGGATTGTATTTAAAAGCTTCCCCGGAGCCAGACATCTGCGAGGATTAGCCCGCAAAGATTTTTCCCGCGACCACGTTTAAGGTGCGTGGTCTCGTTCGGCTCTTCGGGAATTCGCGGAGTGTTCGGCACAGACATCACACCCGAGCTATTCGTCGAGATTGGCAGTGTCGTCGCGTCCAGATATGGAAGGATCTTGCTCGGCAGGGATGTCAGGACATCAAGCCTCTTACTCTCGAACGCGTTCGGCAGCGGAGCGCTTTCATCGGGAGGGATTGTGGACGACGGCGGAGTGCTCAGCACGCCGACGGTCGCTTTCGGCGCGAGGCGTTATGATTGCGGCGCCGTCATCACGGCGTCTCACAACCCGCCAGAGTACAACGGGATCAAGCTGTGGAACACATCTGGAATCGCTTTCGATGAGCAGCAGCAGAAGGAGATCGAGGAGGCCCTTGCCAGCCATTCCTTCGAGAGGAGATCATGGAATCGACTCGGAGAGCTGGGCAGGTGCCGCGATTTATCCTTGGATCACGCGGACGCCATTGCGGACTCTGTCGGCACTGTCAATCTCAAGGTGGTTGTGGATTGCGGGTGCGGATCGGCGAGCGCCATTACACCATTTGTTCTGAGGAAGATGGGCTGCAAAGTGGTCGCACTCAATGCGCAGTTCGACGGGCGCTTCCCCGGGAGGTCTCCAGAGCCAACTGAGCAGAACTTGGACGTTCTCCGCAAAGCGGTGCCCGCGACAGGTGCCGATCTCGGGCTGGCTCACGATGGTGACGGCGATAGAGTCGTGGCGGTGGATGAGAAAGGGGCTTACGTTGGAGGGGACAGACTCCTCCCTCTGCTCGCAACTAAGTTCGTGAAGAAGGCGGTCGTCGTTCCAGTCGACGCTTCCATGGCGGTGGATGATGCGCTGCCCGGAGCGAAGATTTGGAGAACACGGGTCGGTGACGTCTATGTCGCCCAGGAGGTCCAGCGCAGGAAGGCTGACTTTGGCGGCGAGCCGTCCGGCACTTTCATTTTCCCGACATGGGGTCTTTTCCCCGACGGGATTTACGGGGCGGCGCTCATCGCTTCCTTGGTGGCGAAAGAGAAGCTCTCAGAGCAGGTTGCTCGCCTGCCTTCCTACCCTTCGATGCGCACCTCATTCCAGTTTGAATCTTCCAGACGGGCAGACGTTTCGCGCATGCTCGAGCAGACGATGTCTTCCATTGAAGGCGAGCTCACGAAGGTGGATGGTTGGCGTGTCGGCTTGGAGGATGGGTGGTGTCTCGTGCGCATATCAGGAACGGAGCCCAAGGTCCGGCTCCAGGTCGAGGCGCGCACGGAATCGAGAACAAAGGAGATATACGAATCGCTGGTTTCCAAGGTCAAGGCTGTGCTGAGATGAAAGCGTTCATCCTCGCGGCGGGAGAGGGCACGAGGATGCGCCCGCTCACCGCGAACATCCCGAAGCCGCTGCTGCCGGTGGCGAACAAGCCGTTCCTCATACACACCCTGGACGCGCTGTCCGCTGCAGGGGTCAAGGAAGCGACCATACTCGTGGGCTGGAAGGGACACCGCATCCGCGACTTCCTCGCGCATCAGCCGGACCTAGGCGTGGCGGTTGACTTCGAGGAACAGGAGAAAAGGCTGGGGACGGCACATGCCATCGGACTCGCCAGGAATCACTTTGACGGTTCCTTCCTCAGCATAAACGGAGACGTCGTGGTCAGAGGCAAGTCGATCGCGGGCCTCCTGGAGTTCCACAAGCGCGTTGGCGGGACTGTGATGGCGATTGCGAAGGTCGGAGACCCTTCGCGCTTCGGCGTCGTGGAGATGAAGGACGACAAGGTCGTCGGTCTCGAGGAGAAACCATCTAAGCCCAAGTCCAACCTCATAAATGCGGGCATCTACGTCTTCAACCCAGACATATTCGACCTCATCGCGAAGACGCCGGCATCGGTCCGCGGCGAGTACGAGATCACGGACGCGCTCCAGATGCTCATAGAGAAGGGGGCTGTCTTCGGTCACAGGCTCGAGGAGGAATGGATAGACGTCGGGAGCTCGTGGGACCTGCTCAAGGCGAACGAGATACTCCTCATGGGACTGAAAACGAAGGTGGAGGGCGAGGTCGACGAGCACGCGACCCTCATCGGCTCCGTGCAGCTAGGCCCGGGCACCAAGATACTCAGGGGCGCGTACATCCAGGGGCCCGTGATCATCGGCAAGGACTGCGAGATAGGGCCGAATTGCAGGATACGCCCGAGCACCTACATCGGCGACAAGTGCAAGATAGGGAACGGGTCGGAGGTCAAGAACAGCATCTTCATGGAGGGAAGCAGGGCGCCTCACATCAACTACGTCGGGGACAGCATCCTGGGCGAGCGCGTCAACCTCGGCGCGGGGACGAAAATCGCCAACCTGAGGCTCGACGGGCGGCCGGTGTCTGTCACGCTCAAGGGCAAGACCGTCGACACGGGGCTCAGGAAGCTCGGGGCGATTATCGGCGATGATGTGAGAATAGGCATCAACGCGTCGATCGACGCGGGAACGATAGTCGGAGAAGAGACGTTCATCGGCATGGGGGCGGTCGTGAGGGGCACTATAGCGCCCAGGAGCCGCATCCATTGAGGGCATCCGGATGAAGATAGTCCAAGTGTCGCCTTGGTTCCTCCCGCATCTTGGAGGAGTCGAGAGCCATGTCCATTCCATCTCGAGCGAGCTTGTGAGGCGCGGTCACGAGGTCGAGGTGCTCACGTCCAGGCACGGCAGAGATGTCCCCGAGAAAGAGGTGATGGACGGTTTCCAGATCACGAGGCTCAAACCGTTCGCGACGCTGCTGAGAACGCCGATCGTGACAAGAACAAAGGGGGCGCTCAGGGAAAGGGACGTTGACATCTTCCACGCGCATTCGCCCCCGCCGCTTTCGGCCTACTACGCGTCCAAGGTGGCGGCCGAGAAGCGATTGCCCTTCGTGCTGACCTACCATTGCGACATAGAGATACCGAGCGTCTTCGGCCTCGTCATAGAGGAGGTATACAGGAGAACGCTGGGCACTCGCACCATGCGCCGGGCGAACAGGATCATCGTCACGACGGAGACCTACGCCGCCACGTCCCGCGCCATCTGGAAATACTCCCCGGTGGTCATTCCCAACCCAGTGGACTTCGAGTTCTTCCGGCCTGATGTCGACGGCAGGGAAGTCAGGTCGAGTCTTGGTTTGAAAGGAGGCCAGCACCTCGTATTGTGGGTCGGGCGGGTCGTCCCGCACAAGGGCATAGAGAATCTCATCGAGGCCGCGCAGTATGTGGACGGCACCAAGTTCATCATCGGGGGGGAGGGCCCTCAACTCCCCGCCACCAGACGTCTCGCGAAGTCCTTCGGTGTCGAGGACAGGGTGATATTCTCGGGCAGGCTCGCCAGATCGGAGCTTCCAAAGTACTATGCCGCGTGCGACGTGTTCGTGCTCCCATCGGTCTCGCGCCTGGAGGCCTTCGGCATCGTGGCCCTGGAGGCGATGTCGAGTGGGAGGCCGGTGGTCGTGACGGACATGCCCGGCGTGAGGGAAGTCGTGAGGGATGGTATCGAGGGGTTGCTCTGCGAGCCATTGAATGCTGAAGACCTTGCAGAGAAAATCAACACGCTGCTGGGCGACCCGGGGAAGCGTTCAGAAATGGGCAGGGCCGGGAGGAAAAAAGTCGTCGAGGACTTCGGCATTAAGAAAGTGGTCGACAAGCTCGAGGCGACCTACAGGGAAGTGCTGCCGGCCTGGTCCAGTCTTAGCCCAGACGGCGGCAAGGCCTAAGGAAGAATCTGCAGGTCGAGGCGCTCCCCCGAATGCTTCCACGCCGCCCAAGTCGTCTCATCGTAGGGATAGCCCACAATCAAGTGAAGACCGCCGAACTTCCCGAAAAGTGCGAGGTCTTCGTCCGAAGGATGGAAATTCCCGGAAGGATGCGAATGAACCGTGCCGACCACGGTGAAGTCGGCAGGCAGCATGTGGAGCTGGAATATTGCGTGGCGGTTGCCGGAAACGGTTCCGGGAACCAAGAGTATCTCGGTAATCACGCCATCCTCCGCCCTGAGTATCGCGCCGAACTCCCTTGGGTACATGTCTCTCGACGCTTCAAGGATCATCCTCAGCACCTTGCGTCGGATCGCGCGGACAGGCTTGTTGAACGGCATGCGATCACGGGTTTGCGAGTTTCTCCTGGATGCGGCGGTAGAAGTTGTCCCCGAAGCGGACGAGCCTGCCTGCTTTCTCGGAGCCGGTGATGACGACCTTCTCCTCGCCCTTCAAGGGCATCTCTGCTTGGCCGTCAAGCACGAGGAGCCCCGGCCGTGGCCTCACGAATGTGACTTGGATTTTGCTGTCCGGCGGCACGACGAAAGGATGGAACGAGGGCTTGAACGGAGCGATCGCCGCAACAACGAATGCTTTCACGCGAGGATCGAGGATCGGCCCGCCGACGCTCATCGCGTACGAGGTGCTCCCTGTCGGCGTCGCGACGATGACCCCGTCCGCCCTGACCTGTTCCGCGACGGCACCGTCGACCGCAATCTCGTAGTGACGTATCTTGGCGACCTGGGCGGTGTGCACGACCGCCTCGTTCACGCAATCGTACATGCGCCTGCCATCGACGGTGACTTTCAACTTCAGGCGGTTCTCGACATGATAGTCTCCCCTGAGGAGCCTCTTGATTAGAATATCCAGGGACTCGCGATCTCCCTCGGCAAGGAACCCAACGGAGCCCGTGTTAATTCCGAGCACCTTCTCGTTGGTTCTCTGCAGGGCCCTCAGCACCGTTCCATCGCCACCTATGGCCAGAATGAAATCGGCTTTGATCTTCTCGAGCGGCCCGCCATGCAGCTTGAGTGCCTTTGCGACATCGTCCTCCAGGAAGACCTCGTGCTTCCCTTTCAGCAGGCGGACGACCTGGCGCGTCGCGTCCAAGGCGTGCTTGTGCTCCGGGTTGGCGGTTATGCCGAACCTCATGGAATCAGCTCCAGAACCCTTGCGTCACCGTAGGCTATTGAGTTTGATGTCGTTTTCGTGTCGAAGGGCATGTCGAGCCTCTTGCGATCCAAGTCGACAACCTCCCCTCCCGCCTCGCGGAGTATGAGCGCGCTCGCGGCTATGTCCACAACCCTAAGCTCCGCACGTTTGGCATTGCTGTTCATATAATAGAGGTCCGCCGCCCCGCTCGCGACCATGCACATGTCCAGCGAGGCCGCTCCGAGGCTTCTCGCCCGCCTCCCCTTGCTCGCCACGCGATACGCGTTCTCATGCGCGTTCATGCCGATGTAGACGGTGAAGAGTGTGTCATGCTCGTCAAGCTTCCTCACATGAATCCGTTTACCATCGAGGAACGCCCCTTCACCTTTCGAAGCGTAATAATTCCTGCCGGAAACGAGGTCCCTGACCAAGCCGTGCGTCGCGCCTGTCATCGAACCCTTGCCGATGGCCATCGATGTCGAGTAGAATGGCACGCCCCTTTCGGCGTTGTGCGTCCCATCAACCGGATCGAGGACGAGCGTGAGGTCTCCGCCCCTGTCGATAAATCCCGCCTCCTCGCTAAGGACGTTCAGCTTCTCCTCTCGTTTTTCCAGCTCAGCAAGGACGGCAGCCTCGGCAGCCCGGTCTATGGCGGAGGTGGGCAGACCGTAAGCCCCGGTGCCGACCTTCACATGGTAGTCTCCTTTGAAGTCGGCGACTGCATCCTGCACCCTGTCTGCAAGACGCATCAGGAGATTCTTCATCCGGCATGCCAGAGGGTCGGCTGGATATAAGCGTATGCGGGAGCGGATGTAGTCAGGCATTTTTGATTCACTCACTGTCCTCTGGAAATGGCCTTGGCATGCATGGGAACGTTTATATAGAAGTCTTGACATAGGACACGGTACCTCAAATGCATTTCACGCAAAGGAGGAATAAGAAATGATGACTCAAGGTGGCACACCGATATTGATCTTAAAGGAAGGAACGAAGAGGGAACGGGGAAAGGGAGCGCAATTCAACAACATAGCGGCCGCGAAGGCGGTTGCCGATGCTGTCCGCTCGACGCTTGGCCCGCGCGGAATGGACAAGATGCTCGTCGACAGCCTTGGTGACGTCGTCATCACCAACGACGGCGTGACCATTCTGAAGGAGATGGACATAGAGCATCCCGCCGCCAAGATGCTGGTCGAGGTCGCGAAGACGCAGGACGCCGAGGCGGGAGACGGAACGACAACCGCGGTGATTTTGGCGGGAGAGCTGCTCAAGAAGGCGGAAGACCTCATCGAGCAGAACATCCACCCGACCGTGATCGCGAGCGGCTACAGGCAGGCAGCCGGGAAGGCCCGCGAAGTCCTAGAGAGGATCTCCACGAAAGTGACTATCAAGGACACCAACGTCCTTAGGGACGTGGCGATCACCGCCATGCAGAGCAAGAGCGCGAGCGGGCAGAAGGAGCACCTCGCGGACATCGCCGTCAAGGCGGTGACCACGGTCGCGGAGGAGCTGGCAAGCGGTCGCTACTTCGTCGATGAGGACAACATCCAAATCGTCAAGAAGCAGGGCGGTTCGATTGCTGACACCGAGCTCGTCGAGGGGATAATCGTCGACAAGGAAAGAGTCCACCCCGGCATGCCAAGCCAGATCGACAACGCCCGGATCGCGCTGGTTGACGCAGCCCTCGAGGTCAAGAAGACTGAGATCGACGCGAAAATCGAGATTACGGATCCGAGCCAGCTGCAGGCGTTCCTCTCGGAAGAGGAGAACATGCTCAAGGGCATGGTCGACAGGGTCAAGAAGTCCGGTGCGACGGTCTTGTTCTGCCAGAAGGGGATAGACGACCTCGCGCAGCACTACCTCTCCAAGGAAGGCATCTACGCGGTCAGGAGGGTCAAGAAGAGCGACATGGAGAAGCTGGCGAAGGCGACTGGCGGGAAGATCGCCACGAAGCTGGACGAACTCACTAGGGACGACCTCGGAAACGCCAAGCTCGTGTTCGAGAAGAAGATCGGCGACGACGAGATGACGTTCGTCACCGGTTGCAAGAACCCAAAGGCGGTCTCAATAATGATTCGCGGCGGGACCGAGCACGTGGTCGACGAGGTCGAGAGATCCCTCGAGGACGCCGTGTCTGTGGCCGCTGTCACAATCGAGGACGGGAAGGTCATCTACGGTGGCGGTGCGGCAGCGACGGAGATTGCGTTCGGACTCAGAGACTTCGCCTCGACTGTTGGCGGGCGCGAGCAGATAGCGATCGAGGCCTTCGCGGACGCAATCGAGGTAATCCCGAGGACCCTCGCCGAGAATGCGGGCCTGGACCCGATCGACACCCTGATCGAACTGCGCAAGGAGCACAAGAAGGGCGGCAAGACAGCGGGAGTCGACGTGTTCACCGGCAAGATAACCGACATGAAGAAGAACAAGGTCATCGAACCCATACGAGTCGGAACGCAGGCGATCAGCTCCGCAACTGACGCGGCAGTCATGATACTCCGCATCGACGACGTCATCGCGGCCAAATCCGGCGGCAGGCCCGGTGCGCCCGGCGGCGCGGGCGGCGGGGAAGGCGGCGGAGAGAGCGACGAGTTCTAGGCACAGAGGAGCATTCACCAGCCTAGCGAAATAAGCCCCGCCATGCCAACGCAGGCGGGGCACCTACCACACTGCGCAAGCGACCGCGGGCGTTGGCAATCTCCAGGAGACGATGCCGAGATGCCGGGGAAGAAAGAGTCGAAAGCGGACAAGGAAACCCCAGAGCAGGCGGAAGCTCCAGAGGATGCTAGCCAGCCTGTTGCAGCGACGGAGCAAGGGGCAGAGGCGAAGCCGGAAGCTCCGCCGCAGCCTGACGAGAAGGTCGTATTGCTGCGGAGGAACGAGGAACTCCTTTCTCGGATGATGTACCTTCAAGCGGAATTCGAAAATTATCAGAAGAGGGCGCTGAGGGAGAGACAGGACATCGTCGCGAACGCGCAGGAGGGGCTCCTGAGGTCACTCCTCCCGATATTGGATGACTTCGACAAGGCTGTCGAGATCGCCGGGGAAGGTGATTCCGGGCTGAGACTGCTGCATGCCAAGCTCCTGAAGATCCTGGAGGAGAGCGGCCTGGTTGAGATTCCCGCCAAGAGCCAGAAGTTCGACCCGTTCATCCACGACGCGGTCGAGTTCGTGAACGAGAAAGATATGGAGCACGGGACGATCAAGGAAGTCATCCGCAAGGGATATAGATGCAACATGAAGGTATTGAGACCATCTCTTGTGATCGTTGTCAAGAACGAAGGTGAGAAGAATGCCTAAGATAATCGGAATAGACCTGGGAACGACGAATTCGGAAGCCGGATACATGGAGGCCGGAGTGCCGAAGATCATACCGAGCGCTGAGGGCAGCACGTACGGCGGCAAGATGTTCCCCTCCTTCGTGGCTTTCACGAAGGACGGGCAGGTGCTGGTGGGCGAACCCGCCAAGCGCCAAGCCGTCATGAACCCCGAGCGCACCGTCATGCAAATCAAGAGGAAGATGGGGACCGACTACACGGTCAACATCGAGGGGAAGACATACACTCCTCAAGAGATCAGCGCGATGATATTGAGGAAGATCAAGACCGACGCCGAGGCATTCCTCGGGGAGCCTGTGAACCAGGCGGTCATAACCGTCCCCGCTTACTTCAACGACAACCAGCGTCAGGCCACCAAGGACGCGGGCAAGATTGCGGGACTGGAGGTCTTGAGGCTGGTGAACGAGCCAACGGCAGCGGCTTTGGCCTATGGCCTGGACAAGAAGGGCGAGGGCAAGATATGCGTCCTGGACCTTGGCGGCGGGACGTTCGATGTCACCCTCATGGAGATGGGCGAGGGCGTTTTCGAGGTCGTCTCCACCAGCGGAGATACGCAGCTCGGCGGCATGGACATGGACAACAAGCTGGTCGACTGGATATCCTCCGAGTTCAGGAAGAAGGAAGGGGCGGACATCACCGGCGACCGTCAAGCCATGCAACGCCTCAGGGACGCCGCCGAGAAGGCGAAGATCGAGCTTTCCAGTACGCTCAACACGACCCTCAACCTTCCTTTCATCACCCAGAAGGACGGAAAACCGGTGCACCTCGAGATGGCCCTCACAAGGGCGAAGCTCGAAGAGATCATCGAGCCGGTGCTCTCACGGTGCAGGGCCCCGATCGAACAGGCCTTCAAGGACGCGAAATGGAGCTACAACGACGTGAACCACATAATCCTCGTTGGAGGACCGACGCGCATGCCGGTTGTCCGCGAGAGATTCGAGAGTGTGATCGGAAGGAAGGCAGAGCGGGGCGTCGATCCGATGCAATGCGTCGCTCTCGGAGCTGGGATTCAAGGAGCGGTGCTGAGCGGCGAGGTGAAGGACATCCTCCTGCTCGACGTGACCCCGCTGAGCCTTGGAGTCGAGACCTTGGGCGGCGTCTTCACCAAGCTGATAGAGAGGAACACGACGATACCAACGCGCAAGAGTCAGGTGTTCACGACCGCGGCGGACGGGCAGACCACAGTCGAGGTCCACGTGCTGCAGGGTGAGAGGCCGATGTCGGGCGACAATGTCTCCCTCGGCAAGTTCCACCTCGTCGGCGTTCCGCCTGCCCCGAGGAACGTACCCCAGATCGAGGTGACATTCGATATCGACGCGAACGGGATCATCAACGTCTCCGCAAAGGACCTCGGAACCGGCAAGGAGCAGAAGATGATGATCACCGCCACGAAGAGGCTCGGCGAAAACGAGATCGACCGCATGGTCAAGGACGCCGACAAGTACTCCGAGGATGACAGGAAACGGAAGGAGGCCGCGGAGATAAGGAACCAGGCGGACCAGGCGGTGTACACGACAGAGAAGATGCTCAAGGAGATGGGCGACCAGATAAGCGAGGCGACGAAGGCGGGCGTCCAGGCGAAGGTCGAGGATCTGAAGAAGGCGCTCCAGACCAGCGACATAGCGCAGATCAAGAAGAGCCTCGAGGCCTTGAACCAGGAAGCGCAGAAGATCGGGGTCGAGATATACCAGAAGGCGCAGTCGAGCCAGTCGACTCCACCGCCTTCAGGCGAGGCGAAAGGGTCAAAGCCGGGCGACGACAATGTCGTGGACGCTGACTTCAAGGATGTGAAAGACTAGACGGCGGGAACGCCAGATCGGATGCGCTGAGTGCATGGCGAAACGTGACTACTACGAGGTGCTCGGGGTCACCCGCGAGGCCTCCAAGGATGAGATCAAGAGCGCATACCGGAAGGCCGCCAAGAAGCACCACCCCGACCTGAACAAGGACAATCCCCAGGCCGAGGAGAAGTTCAAGGAACTCTCCGAAGCGTACGAGGTCCTGATGGATGATCAGAAGAAGCTGCTCTACGACCAGTACGGCTTCTCCGGGGTCCAGAGGCAGTGGGGCGGCGAGGGCTTCGACTGGTCACGGTTCACACACTTCAATGACATCGAGGACATTTTCGCCGACTTCTTCGGAGGTGGCGGCTTCAGTGGAAGCCTGTTCGACCAGCTTTTCATGTCGCGCGCGAAGGCTGGACCGTCGAGAGGCGCCGACCTGAGGTATGACATCGAGATTCCGCTGAAGGAGGCGCTCGATGGGGTCAAGAAGACAATCCAACTGCCGATGCGCGTCGCGTGCGACAAGTGCGGCGGGAGCGGTGCGGAGGGTGGGAAGATGACCGTCTGCCCGGAGTGCGGCGGGCGCGGTCAGATAAGCAGGAGCCAGCGGAGGGGTTACAGCCAGTTCGTCACGATCACCACCTGTCCACGCTGCCGCGGTCGGGGTCAGTGGCCCGACAAGAGGTGCGCGGCCTGCTCGGGACTTGGGGAGATCGAGAAGATATCGACAATCTCCGTGAGCATCCCGCCGGGCGCCTACGAGGGTCTCAAGTTGAGGCTGCAGGGCAAGGGCGAGCCTGGAGTCAGAGGTGTCGCGCCAGGCGACCTCTACATCGTTGTCCACCTTGCGGAGGACAAGAGGTTCGAGCGCGACGGGAACGACGTGATCGTGGAGGTCCCAATCACATACAGCCAAGCCGCGCTCGGTGCGGAGATAGAGGTCCCCACGCTCGAAGGGACGGCGATGCTCACCGTCCCTGCGGGGACCCAGAGTCACACAGTTTTTAAGCTCCGGGGGAAGGGCATGCCCGCCCTCGGCGGGCGGGGCAGAGGGGACGAATACGTCCGCGTGACGGTGAAGACTCCAGTGAGACTCTCCTCCGAAGAACGAGGCCTACTGGAAAGACTCGACGAACTGGAAGGTTCAGCGTCTACCAAGCCTCGGTTTTTCGGGAAATCGAAGTAGCGCTCACGGGAGGTTCGCAATGATCGAGAACGCCTTCACCAAGAAGTAGAAGGCAATGATTGCCCCGCTCGCAATCGCAATCACAAGAACATCCTTGAGGATGATCTTCCCTAGTCCCGGTTCCGAACTGTTTGCGGCCACGTCGCCGTGTTGCGTCGAATGCATCCTCAACGCCAATAATGGCCTCGCGGCTTAATAAAAATTGTTGTTTGCCTCTCGAAACTTGAAACTCAACTGGGCGCTAACCATATCTAAGCAGAGCGCGCTTCACTCTGTGAGCATGAAGAAGGTCCTTGGCATCCTGACGGAGGACTTCCGCCTCTATCATGACCTGGTCGCAACGCTGAAGGCGAGGGACATACCGTTCGTGAGCCTTTCATTCTCCGAGCGAATACCTTCCAACGTCGGGGCGATACTCACTTCCGTCGCCGAATCGCCGCGGATCCGCTTCCCTCACAAGGCCGAGTGCGGGGACATCGAAGATTCAGTGATGAGAGCCCTGCAGTTGCTGAGAGGGAAGACCGGGTGGAAGGAGGTCA
Organism: Thermoplasmata archaeon; assembly: GCA_041489255.1. Lineage (GTDB taxonomy): Archaea > Thermoplasmatota > Thermoplasmata > RBG-16-68-12 > JAFNFQ01 > JAFNFQ01. The sequence continues at coordinate 227,898 of JBGPQV010000001.1, forward strand.
TTATAGGCATCGACCCTGGGAGCGAGCCCGGGCTGGCGGTGATCGGGGACGGGGAGGTTCTGGACGCACGGAGCGTCAATTCCCCGGAGGCGGTCGCACCCGCCGTTGTCTCGGCGATCAGCAACTTCCCGGCTGACATGTGCACTATCAGAATCGGTCACGGGGACGCGACGAACCGCAACAGGATCATCAACACCTTGGCGGAAAACGATCTCAGGGTCGACATCGTCGACGAGAAGGGAACGACCAGGCGCACAGAACACCCGGATGCGGATGCGGCAATCCGGATCGCCTTCACCCCGGGAGTGAGGGCCGCAAGGCACTATGACATCCGACCGACCGAGGGGGAGCTGAAGGAGATACAGAGAAGGAGCCGCCTGAAGAGCGAGGGGGAGATGACTATATCCCAGAGCCTTGCCAGGTCGGTTGCCAGAGGGGAGATGACCCTGGCAGAGGCCATCTCGGTCCACCGTCGCAGGAAGGAGCGCTAGCAGTTTTCAAAGTCAGCTAAAGGTATCCTAAGACTCATATAGTTCGTTTGACTTGAATTCAAGCCGTGACCGAAAAGGTCGTTCTCAAGGTTGCGGAGGCGCCACAGTCCGACGTGGGACTTGGCAGGGCGCGAGTGGACACGAAGACCAGGATGGCCCTGGGACTCGATGTCGGTGAGATCGTCGAGATCATCGGCAAGAAAAGCACGTCCGCCAAGATCTTCAGGGTCATGCAGGAAGACGAAGGGAAGGGCATCATCAGGATAGACGGCTTGGTGAGGAGAAACGTCGGCTGCTCCATCGGTGACAGGGTCGAGGCGAAGAAGGCCGAGGTTCTGACGGCCGAGCGCGTCACGATTGCGCCGATAATCTCCGAGGGCCACAGGATCTCGTTCGGCCAGGGAATAGAGAACTTCGCCAAGCGCGGGCTGCTGAAGAGGCCGCTCATGAAGGGGGACGTCGTCATAGTGCCCGGCATAGCGCTGATGGGCGGTGCACTGCCGTTCATGGTCGTGAAGACCACGCCTAAGGGCGTCGTCCAGATCAACGACGAGACAATCATCGAGATGAAGGAGGAACCCGTGAGGGAGGGGGAGGTGCTCACCACCGCCATCACCTACGAGGACATAGGCGGGCTGAAGGAGGAGTTGCTCAAGGTCCGCGAGATGATCGAGCTGCCGCTGAAACACGCGGAGCTGTTCGAACGCCTCGGTATCAACCCGCCAAAGGGAGTCCTGCTCTACGGACCGCCGGGCACCGGCAAGACGCTGATCGCGAAGGCGGTAGCGAATGAGGCGGGTGCGAATTTCTATTCCATACAGGGCCCGGAGATAATGAGCAAGTACTACGGGCAGAGCGAAGAGAGGCTCAGGGAGAAGTTCGACGAGGCGCAGAAGAACGCGCCGAGCGTGCTGTTCATCGACGAGCTGGACAGCATTGCCCCGAGGAGGGAAGAGGTCACGGGAGAGGTGGAGAGGCGGGTCGTCGCCCAACTGCTGACGCTCATGGACGGGCTGTCCGACCGCGGGCAGGTCATAGTCATCGCAGCGACCAACCGCGAGGAAGCAATCGACCCGGCTCTGAGGCGCGGGGGACGGTTCGACCGGGAAATCGAGATAGGCGTCCCGGACCGCATAGGCAGGAAGGAGATACTGCAGATCCATTCGCGAGGCATGCCGATAGAAGGCAACGAGGAGGACAGGGAGAACCTCCTCACAGAGCTGGCGAACGTCACCCACGGCTTCGTCGGGGCGGATATGGCCGCGCTGGCGCGGGAGGCGGCTATGAGGACGTTGCGGCGCTATCTCCCCGAGATAGACTTGGACAAGCCGATACCGTCCGAGATACTGGAAAAGATGCGGGTGACCCCGGGCGATTTCAAGGAAGCGCTGAAGGAGGTCGAGCCGAGCGCTATGAGGGAGGTCCTCGTGGAGATACCGCACACCACCTGGGATGACGTCGGCGGTCTGGAGGACCTGAAAGCGAAGTTGAAAGAGGCGGTCGAGATGCCGCTCAAGGACCCCGAGTCGTTCAAGCGCATGGGCATAACCCCGCCGAGGGGTATACTGCTCTACGGCGCCCCGGGGACCGGCAAGACGCTGATCGCCAAGGCGGTCGCGACGGAATCGGAGTCGAACTTCATCAGCATCAAGGGTCCCGAGGTCATGAGCAAGTGGGTGGGGGAGAGCGAGAAGGCGGTGCGCATGATCTTCAAGAAGGCGAGGCAGGTGGCGCCCTGCATAGTCTTCCTCGACGAGATTGACGCGATAGCACACAGGCGCGGCGGGGGGGAAGGCGACTCGGGTGTCACGGAGCGGGTGGTCAACCAGCTGCTCACGTCCATGGACGGCTTGGAGAGCAGGGAGGGCGTGCTGGTGATCGCCGCCACGAACAGACCGGACATGGTGGATCCGGCGCTGCTGAGGGCGGGCCGGTTCGACAAGCTGATTCTGGTCCCTGTGCCCGACGAGAGGACCCGTCTGGAGATACTCAAGGTCCACACGAAGAGCATGCCTCTGGACGGCGACGTCTCGATCAGCGAGTTGGCCAAGGAGATTGAGGGCTACACCGGCGCAGACATCGAGGGGCTGTGCCGCGAGGCGGCCTTGTCCGCCCTGAGGGAGAACAGGAAGGCCAAGAAGGTCTCCATGAAGCACTTCGAGGAGGCCAAGAAGAGCGTGCACCCTTCGATGGACGAGGAGACGGCGAGGGTCTACGAGAGGATGGGGCAGGAGATGGAGAAAGGCATCTCCAAGAAGGAGCGCGAAGAGATCAGCATGGGGTACTATAGGTAACCGGGCCCCGCCATCGCAGAGCTAAAATACGTCTGGCGTGTTACTGGCTCAAAGAAAGCCAGGAGGCGATGGGATGAAAAAGTTTGTCAGCGAGCTCCGCGGCAAGACCGTTATGACGCAGGATGGCCAGATTCTTGGCATGATCGAGAACCTCATGGTCGACACGAGGTCTGGCAAGATCCAGGACGTGCTGGTCATTCCCGCAGAGGAGGTCGAGACGAAGCTCTACAAGACCGACGCCCAGGGTCGCATAATCCTGCCCTTCACGGGCATGAAGTCGGTCAAGGACGTCGTCGTGATGACGGTAAAGCCAGAGTGAACCGCAAGCTCCCGTTTCAGCATTTTTCGCCCGGACTTGGGCGAGCGCCCCAATAAATGATATATCACCGAAGCTATACGGGAGCAGAGAGGACTGATGGTAGCGGAATTCACCCTTGGACTCGTGTTCCTAGTCATCGGAGTGATAATGCTCGTTATTGAGGCGGCCTCTCCCGGCTTCTTCATGGCGGTCCCGGCCACGGTGCTAATCGTCATTGGTCTGCTCGGCATGTTTGTGGAAGGTTTCCTGTTCTCGGTCTGGAGCCCAATACTGGCCATGCTCATCGGCATCCCGATAACGCTCTTCACGATGTGGTTCTACTCGCGGTTCTCCCCGCCATCACCGCCGACGACCACGGTCGGAGAGAGCCTGATTAGCCGCCAGGGTATCGTCACCGCCTTGGTGAGACCGCATTCCTTGAGGGGCAAGGTGAGGATCGAGAACGAGAGCTGGAGCGCGACCTCCGACGAAATCATACCCGTGGGGGAGCGGGTCTTGGTGATCGGGAGCGAGGGTGTGCATGTCATCGTCCGGCGGCTGACAACCCCGGACACAGGGAAAGGAGGAGGGTCGAAATGAAGGAAAACGATGTGAGGTCGGGCAAGAGGGAGATTGGCGCAACGATCATGCTCGGAACTCTCGGTCTGATGTCGCTGGACATGTTCGGGCTGACGGCGCAGGTGGAAATCGGGATCGTGGTCGGGCTGTTCATCCTGATCCTGATCGCCGTCATGATACTGCTGGCGAGCTCGATGAAGATAGTCCAGCCGTATCAGCAGGGACTGCTCATAGTCCTGGGGAGCTTCCGCAGGGTGCTCAATCCCGGCATGAACTTCGTCCCGCCGATGATTTCCGAGGTGAGGAGAATAGACCTGAGGACGCAGGTGCTCGATGTTCCCCGCCAGGAAGTCATCACCAAGGATAACTCGCCGACGAACGTCGACGCGGTCATCTACATCAAGGTCATAGACCCCAAGAAGTCGTTCTTCGAAGTCACGGACTACCATATCGCAACTTTAGCACTCGCGCAGACCACGCTCAGGTCGATCATCGGTGACATGGAGCTGGACGAGGTTCTGTACAACCGAGACAGGATCAACCTGAGGCTCAGGGACGTGCTCGACGAGGCGACTGATAAATGGGGCGTGAAGGTGGACGCCGTCGAGATAAGGGAAGTCGACCCGGTGGGCCCGGTCAAGGCCGCGATGGAGGAGCAGACATCTGCAGAGAGGCAGAGGAGAGCAGCGATCCTCCGAGCTGACGGTGAGAAGAGGTCTGCCATACTCGTGGCGGAAGGGCAGAAGAGATCCCGCATCTTGCAGGCCGAGGGTCTTCGGCAGGCGAAGATACTCGAGTCCGACGGACAGAGGCTTTCGATCATCCTGGAAGGGCAAGGAGAGGCGCAGAAGCTGCGCATACTCGCGCTTGGCGCGGCTGCTCTCGACACGAAGGCGCTCTCGGTCCTGAGCATGGACACCGTGAAGGAAATGTCCCGTGGGCAGGCGACCAAGATAATCTTCCCGTTCGAAATCAGCAAGATGATCGAGGGCATCAGCTCCTATCTCGGCGCAGCGACGGCGAGAGTCCCGGAAAGGGGGATATCGGATCTCCCTTCATTGGAGAAGGCCCTGGGCAGGATTGACCAGGTTCTCGGCCCCTTGCCGAACCCCGAGGAGATCAGGGAGGAGATGAGATACATCAAGGAGGAGATGAGGGGGATATCGCCTTCCACCGGGGCCAGCATGCCCGAAGAGGTCAAGAAGCGCAAGACCGTCGAAGAGATCTTGAAAGAAGAGGAAGACGAGGCGATAAAGGGCAGGTAGCTGGCAAGCGATCGGCTCTTGGCAATCAGTTTCACCTCTCCCTCGGGCGAGGCTAATACCAGCCTTGGAGTTCATGGGCTCGGATGTACTGGACAGAGGAGCTCATGTGCCGCCCCGTCTTGGCGCACTTCCGGTCCTTGGGCTACCGTGTCTACCGCGAGGCGAAGGTTGCGGGAAGGTGGGTGGACATCCTCGCGGTGGGCAAGGAGATCGTGGCGGTGGAACTCAAGATTCGAAACTGGCGGGAGGCCCTCAAGCAGGCGATGTCCTACCAGCTCGGCGCGCACTACGCGCTCGTCGCCATGCCCCTCGACCACGTGTTTCCCGCGATGAGATCCCGGCACCTGTTCGAGCGCGAGGGAGTCGGGCTTATGGCGGTGAGTTCGGCCGCGGGCGACGTGCGGGTCTTGATCGAACCGGAAGCGTCGCCCAGGCTTCTGCCGTTCGTCCTTGACGGGGTGCTTTCTGGCGGGGACGGGAAATCGGGAAAGCCGGTGAGGAGAAGGAAGGTCCCTGTGATCGAGATACCGGGGTTCTCGGCGCCTTAGATATTCGTCAGCGATTCTGCCGAGACTGAGCAACTTTATTACCGGTCATCGCGATGCCGTCGCGTCCCCCGGGGGTTCTGTTATGGCTGATGACAGTCCAACAAACAGAGTGCTTGAGGCCGTTAAGAAGGAGAAGGTCAACTTCGTCCAGATGCAGTTCATGGATTTGCTGGGATTCGTCAAGACGGTCACAATCCCCACGACCAAGATCGAGAGTGCCATGGAGAATGGCGTAGTTTTCGATGGCTCCTCTGTCACCGGCTACGCTGAAATAGAGGAGAGCGACATGCGCGTGCGGCCGGACCCCACGACGTTCAAAATCTATCCGTGGATATCCGGCGACCTCAAGACGGCCGCGATGGTCTGCAACGTGTACGACTCGAGCGGCAAGAGGTTCAGCGGCGACCCCCGGTACATCCTCGAACAGACCATGAAGAAGGCGAGGGAACTGGGATACATCTGCTACACCGGTCCCGAGTACGAGTTCTTCCTCTTCAAGATGGACGGCGGGGGCCAGGTGACGAGCATCCCCTGCGATTCGGGTCGATACTTCGAGCAGCTGCCCCTGGACAAGGGCGAGGTCGTGAGGAAGAAGACGATCCTGTACTTCAACGAGATGGGGTTCGATGCGGAGGCAGGGCATCACGAGGTAGCGCCGGGCCAGCACGAGATAGACCTGCGGTACACCGATGCGTTATCCTCGGCGGACAGGGTGCTGACCCTGAAACACGCCATCAAGACGGTGGCGCTGGAGCAGGGTCTGCACGCGAGCTTCATGCCGAAGCCGATATTCGGGGTGAACGGCAGCGGGATGCACGTGCATCAGAGCCTCATGACGCCTGAGGGCGAGAACATATTCTACGAGCCTACGGCGAAGTGGGAGCTCAGCGACAAGTGCATGTGGTACATCGGGGGCCTGCTGATGTTCGCAAGGGAGAACTGTGCCGTGCTCGCCTCCTGGGTGAACAGTTACAAGCGACTGGTGCCCGGGTACGAGGCGCCGGTCTACATCAGCTGGGCGAACAAGAACAGGTCGGCGCTGATACGAGTCCCGGCGGGCAGAGGGATGAGCACCCGCCTGGAGGTGAGGAATCCCGATCCCAGCGGCAACCCTTACCTGCAGTATGCGGTGATGCTCGCGGCGGGGTTGAGGGGGATGTACAAGCAGGTAGAGCCGCCGAGCCCGGTGGAGACCAACATCTACGCCCTCGGGGCTCTTGAAAGGAAGAAACTCTCCATAGGCAGCCTTCCCGCCGACTTGGAGGAGGCGCTGGACGAGCTGGAGAAGAGCGACCTGATGCGGGAGACGCTGGGGGCGCACGTCTGGACCAACTACCTGTATCTCAAGAGGCAGGAGTGCGAGGAGTACAGGACGCAGGTGACGGACTGGGAGCTGAAGAAGTACCTGGCGGTCCTCTGAGGAATCTCAGTACATAGGGATCTTGCCGCTCCCCAGGATGTCGAAGTGGTACCTCAGGCCGTACACGGTGTACTGCATGGGCGGGACAGGACCCGTGTGAACGGTGGTAGTCGTCTTGTCATACGCCGTGATTGTCGAACTCTTGACCAAGAGTCGCCCATCAGCATAAACGAGTATCCCGTACTGCCCGTCAATGGTCGAATTGATCATCAACGTCACATTGTCAAGGGCGAGACTGCCGCCACCCTGGACCGTTAGGTTGCCCTTCAGGACGATGGTCTCGTTGGACCTCTGCTCCACCTGGCCCGGACCAATCGTCCAATCCGAATCCATCTCGACGGACGGGTTCGCATCCGAGCGTGAATCGAGCTTCGCGGCATGAGGATGACCTGCCGCGGAGCGATTCAATTGCGTGCCGCCTGCGCCCAAGTCAAGAATCGAAGCGAACCCTAGGAGAACAAGCATTCCAATGAGGACTGCGCTCGATGCTCGTCTCCGCCCATGCCCGGTTGACCTCCACTTGATCAATCTAGGTCCCATACCCCATTGGCCGCGACGAGTATTTATGCTGTGTTGAGCGGCGTTGTAATCCTTCTTATATCTAACGGAGCGGCCCATCGGGCTACCTCTGGGCTGGCTGGTGCGTGTGCATCACTTCTCCGCCGCAGCGCGTGTCAATCTTCTCACTCAGGGCGTCACGATTATCGTGTAGAAGTACACATAGCCGTCGTCGCATCCGGCGGCAATCTGCGGCTGTATTCGTGCGATATCGCGACGACTTGCACAATGCCTCCGGTCCTGTCCCTGCTGACGCTGGAATCCCCCTCCCTGAATGGCGAAACGTAGTAGTCATAGCCTCCCGCGACGCTGAAGCACGAGGTCCCCGACGGGCAATCCGCCACAGACATGTCCACGGACAAGCTGAAAGAGCTCATGGTCCATTGACTGCTGGGGCTGTCGTCGCAGACGATGTACTGTTCAGCTTAGCTATCGCTGCCTTGGCTCCTGCCCACCAGCGACCTGACTGAAATCTGCGTGGCGTTCTGTTTTTACGCGTTCGTGACGCCGAATCCGGTTGCACCACTGTTGTCTAGCCCTTCGATTCGAGCGTTTGACGAAGATGGTACGAGCGTGGTACGAGCGTGGTACGAGCGTGGTACGAGCGTGGAACGAACATGGTACGAACAACTGACGAACAAAGGTCGAACAAGCGCCCATACGAACAGGGCGTTTCCCTCCATGGGCGGCACCTCGCCCAAAAAGCCTTTAGCGCGACTGCGGATGCAAGCGCGGGTATTCAGATGAAGGCTGTCGTTTTCCACAGGCATGGCGGGCCTGAGGTCCTCCAGTATGAAGAAGCCCCAGACCCCAAGGTCGGTCCGAAGGACGTCCTCGTCCGCGTCAAGGCGGCGAGCTGCAACCACAACGACATCTGGGCGAGGAAGGGACTTCCGGGAATGAAGTTCGACCTCCCGCACATCTCAGGCAGCGACGTCTCCGGCGAGGTCATCGAGGTCGGGAGTGCCGCGACCGGCATCCAGGTCGGCCAGAAGGTCCTCTCTCATCCCGTGCTCAGCTGCCGCACATGCGAGTGGTGCACGTCCGGACAGGAGTATTTCTGCCGCCAGCTCAAGATCTGGGGCTTCCAGACCGAACCCTACGATGGCGGGTATGCGGAGCTTGCGAGGCTACCCGAGGTGAACGTCATCCCGGTACCGCCAAACCTCAGCTGGGAAGAGGCCGCCGCGATACCGCTAGTCCTGCTCACCGCCTATCACATGCTCGTCACGAGAGCGCAGCTGAAGGCGGGAGAGGACCTGCTCCTTTGGGGATCCTCAAGCGGCATAGGCCACGTCGGCATCCAGGTAGCGAAGATCATCGGCGCTCGAGTGATCGCGGTGGCGGGAACTGACGAGAAGTGCAGCAAGGCGAAGGCACTCGGAGCGGACGAAGTGATCAACTACAACACGCAGGATGTCGCGGCTGAAGTGAAGAAGCTCACGAACAAGAAAGGCGTGGAGGTCGTCTTCGAGCACACCGGCCAAGCGACCTGGGAGAGGTCGATAGCCTCCATGGCCTGGGGCGGTCGCCTGGTGATCTGCGGCAACACCACCGGCTTCGAGGCGAAGACAGACCTGCGCTTCCTCTTCAACAAGCAACTGTCCCTTCTCGGCTCTCACGAGGGCAACAAGGCGGAGATGATCAGGGGTTTGAAATGGGTCGAGGCCGGGAAGGTCAAGCCCGTCATAGACAAGACGTTCGCCCTGAAAGATGCGGCGAGAGCTCAAGAGGCCATGGAAAAAGGACAGCACTTCGGGAAGATCGTGCTCAAGCCGTAGACCTGAGCGCCTTCTTCACCGCCGCCTGCAGCACCTCGTAGTCCGGGAACCTTCTCGCCTTCGTGCTCGAGTAGACCAGCTTCCCGCCGACCTTGATGTCGTAGACGCCCTGGTCGCCCGGTACCAGTTTCACCGCCGTGATATCCTCGCCGAACTCGGTAAGGAGCTGCTCGGTGTGCTTCATCGCGAGGGGCAGGTACTTGCAGGGGACGCAGTATTTTATCTCGACCGTGACCATTTCTCTTGCCTTATATTATCAAACCTCTCTGGACTAGTTAAAGTTGTCCCGCCCATGGAAGATGAATGAGCCTCATTTTCAAAAGCCATTAAGAGGATGATTGCCCTCTTCTTGCCGTGTTCGACTGGCGGCGGGCGGGCAGCTGGTGCGGGCTCGCGGGATCATCGATATTTCTCGTGGCCTGGGCCACGGCGATTGCGGCGACCCCCCGCTACAGCTTCGGAGGTCAGTGGGTCAGCGATCTCGGCGTTGGGGCGGGTGCCTCGTTCTTCAACGCCGGTGCGATCATGGCGGGAATGCTCTCAATCCCGTTTGCGGTCACATTGGCGCTCGTTCTCCGTCCTTCTCGCCTCGGGATTGCAGGCTCGATGTTCCTAGCTCTGGCGGGAGTCTTCCTCATGGGAGTCGGCGTTTTCACCGAGAACGCGGGCGAGACGCATTGGATCGTCTCGATATCATTCTTCTCTCTCATGCTGATATCGATGACCCTGCTGTCATACCCGCTGTTCCGCTCCGCCACCATGGGTCCGTGGAGCGGCCAGTTCACCGCCACGATCATGATGATTGGCATCGGCTTCGTGGCTCTCTACGGAATGGAATCCCTTGCGGAAACGGTCGCCGTCCTGCTCATCGCCATCTGGTCGCTGGCGATCGCGTGGAAGCTCCGCTGGTACCTATGTGTCGTCTTCCCGCAAGGGGCTCCTGGCGGGCGCTCCATGCGTTGACTGCTTCAGCTTGGCTACTGCTTCCCGGCGGTCTTCTGGAGATACGCGCCCATCCGCTCGAATTCATTCTTGAAGGTGGCATAGTCGTAGTCCTGCGCGTGGATCATCGCGCTCCAGAACGAAGTCCAGCCTGCGAGCGTGGCGACCTCCGCGAGTTCCTTCTCTGTCGCGCCGTTCATCTTGGCCGCCCCCATGTGAAACAGCTGGCAATAGGGGCACTTGATGTTTGCGGCGACTGCGAGCCCGATCAGCTCCCGGTACTTGGGCGGGATGTCCGATTCCTCGATCGAATACTTCCTGAACAACGGCCACTCCGCGACAAGAACGTCCTTGGGCAGGGCTTTCATGAATCCTGGCACAAATCCGAATGTCTTCTTCACGTCATCTAGTGTCTTTTCGTATTGGTCCATGTCATCACTCCCTTGTCTTCAGGGATTTTGGTATACCTAACAAATGGTGCCGTATAAACATTCGCCATATGGCCGCGGCAGTGTCAGCCTCATCCTGGCTCAGTTCGACCCAGTGCCCAATGGGAGGATTGGTCCTTAACAAGATTGATGTGCCCCTTCGCACATAGCGGTTGGGAGAGCAGAATGGCCTTCTACCAGACAGGGGAGAGAGTCCGCGCGGGCAGGTTCCGATGCGCGGGATGCGGAGTCGATTTGAAGATTGACAAAGACGGCGAGCGCCTCCCTGAATGCCCGTGCGGATCGCGCAGCTACGAAGGACACGCGTCCCTGAAGGCCCGATAGGATCATTCGAGGTTCTCGACATACCTCTGCGCGTCGACCGCCGCCTGGCAGCCGTATCCTGCGGCGGTGACCGCCTGCCTGTACCTGTGGTCGTGCACGTCCCCCGCCGTGAACACCCCGGGGACGCTGGTCATCGTGTTCTCCTTCTTGACGACGTAGCCCTTTTCATCCATCTCGACATGCCCCTTCAAGAAGGCGGTGTCCGGGTCGTGGCCAATCGACAGGAACACCCCGTCAGCTTTCAACTCGGTCACATTCCCCGTCTTGACGTTCTTCAGTCGGATGCCCTCCACCTTCGTCGAGCCCAGGATCTCCTCGATAACCGTGTCCCACATCCAGTGGATCTTCGGGTTCTTCATCGCCCTCTTCTGCATGATCGGGCTGGCCCTGAGCTTGTCCCGCCGGTGGATCACGGTCACCTTCATGCACATGTTCGTCAGGTAGATCGAGTCCTCCATCGCGACATCCCCGCCGCCGATGACGACGACCTCCTTGTCCTTGAACAGGAACCCGTCGCACGTCGCGCAGGCCGAGACGCCCTTGCCCCGCAACCTCTTCTCGCTCGTAAGCCCGAGCCACTTCGCCTTCGCTCCGGTGGCGACTATGACAGCTTTCCCCTCGTAAGCGGCATCGCCGATGAAGACCTTCAGCGGTCTGCCTGAAAAGTCGACGGTGGTCACGTTGTCGTCGACGAACTCCGTCCCGAACTTCTCCGCCTGCTTCCTCATGAGGGTCATCAGGTTGGGCCCCATGATCCCGTCGGGGAATCCAGGGAAGTTCTCCACCGTGGTCGTGAGCATGAGCTGCCCGCCGGGGAGGCGGTAGCTGTCGTCGACCGTGGGGCCGCCTGCGATGCAGAGGACTTTAAGATTCGCTCGGCAGGCATAGATTGCGGCTGTGAGACCTGCGGGACCGGAGCCGATGATGAGGACGTCGTACATGTCGCGACTTAGAGCGCACTCTCCGTCAAAAACCTTCCCCGACAGCCGGGGTCGTTCGAAGAGCATCAGGCTTAAAGCCCCCTGAGAATAATATCCAGCTCACATGGCTCAGCAGAAGACCATGGCCGTATGCCCCGAATGCGGGGCGAAGGTCCGCAAGGAGAACCTCAAGGGGCACATCGACAAAGTGCACAAGAAGGCGGCCGTGGCGAAGGAGAAGACTCCGGAGCAGACGGCAAGGCCGACCCGCCCGAGAGTCAAAGATCAGCGCAAGGTAAGCCCCTGGCCCGCCATCGCCCTTGCAGCCCTCATGGCCCTCTCGAGCCTGGGAGCGTACGCCATCTTGACGCAGACACCTAGCAACCCGAGCAACAACCCGCCGCCGTCCAGCAATCGCAGGGCGGCAATCGCCACGAGCATGGGCACATTCACGATTGAACTCTACGAGGATAAAGCTCCGCGGACCGCCGGGAACTTCATACGCCTGGCACAGGCGGGCTTCTACAACGGCCTGATCTTCCACAGGGTCGTGGCCGACTTCGTCATACAGGGCGGGGACCCAAACGGTGACGGCACGGGAAATTCGGGGCAGACCGTTGATTGGGAGAACACAGGGCTGACGAACGTCAAGTACACGGTCGCAATGGCCCGCTCGGGGGATCCGAACTCGCCCCAAGGCGCGAACACAGCTACCAGCCAGTTCTTCGTGAACCTGAAGGACAACCCGAGTCTGGACAGCTACACCTATCGCTTCGTCGTCTTCGGAAAGGTCATCAGCGGGCAGTCAGTCGTCGACGCGATTGGACAGGTGAGCGTGGACTCGAACGACAAGCCGTATACTCCTGTAGTGATGAACACGGTCACCATCACGAGCTGAACGCTCTCACATACGTGAGGAACGTTTATTCACGCCTCTTTCAATGTCCTCGCGGTGCAGAGAACCCAGCAGCTCGGTCAAGGAGAAGAGAGACCCAGGATTGCCGTCGTCGGCTGCGGCGGTGCGGGATGCAACACGGTCCATCATCTCCCCGCCACTCCGGGTCTGGAGATCATCGGCCTCAACGACGTCCCTCACCCGTCTCTCCTTGGCATCAAGCACCGCGTCCTCATCTCAGAAGACGAGCTCAAGACGATCGCAACGCTGGACGACTCGGTCGCCCGCGGACTTGAGACCGATGCCGAGAGGCTGATTGCGCGCGAACTCATCGGGTTCGACATGGTCGTCGTCGTGGCCGGTCTTGGCGGGAACACGGGTGGAGACGGGGCGAACGCTGTCGCGCGCGTAGCCCGCATCCACAACATCCCGGTGTGGGGGATCGTGACCCAGCCCTTCAAGGCGGAGGGGCTCAGGAGGAGAATGGCGAGCCAGGAAAGCCTCGACAGATTGCGCAAGAGGTGCCCCGGGGTCCTCGCCTTCACCAACGACGAGCTCCTGGAAATCGCGCCGGAGATACCGATCATGAGGGCATTCGCGATCATGGGGCAGATAATGGTCAAGCCCCTGGAGGCGATGTCGAAGCTGATCACGAAGAGCGACATCCGCCTCATGCGTGAGTTCTTCGCAGGGTGTCGCGAGCTCAGGCTCGGGATCGGCGAGGCGAAAGGCCCTCACAGGTCATTCGAGTCCGTGATAGACGCGTTCGCGTCGCCCTGGATGAAGTTCGATGCGGAAAGGGCAAGGCAGGCGATGGTCTTCATCAGCGGCTCGAAGGTCGACGAGGACATCGTCAAGGATGTCTTGCACAACGTCTCGCTCCGCGCGCCGATCGCAGAGGTGCTGTACGGCACCTACACGGAGGGAGAGGGCGAGATGATCAGGGTCAGCGTCATGGTCCCGCCGCCATGAGCGACCTGCCCATCACGTGCCTTTCCATTTTGAAACCCATCTTCAGGTAGAGGGGTCTCGCGCTTTCATTGCCATCAGCGACCTCGAGCTTGACCTTCTCCAGTCCCTGCTCCTGGAACCACTTGAACGCGAACTCTATCAGCTGCCTGCCAACGCCCTGCCGCCTCGCCCATTCAGCCACGTAGATGTCGAAGATGAACCCGTACGGCCTAGACGAATAGAACGGCATCGTCTGCCCGAGGAGAATGTGCCCCGCGGATGTTCCCCTCTCATCTTCCGCGATGAATAGACTGTTTCTGGGGTCGTCCAGGTAGGGGCCGGCGGCCTGTCTGAAGTGGCTCTCGAACTCCCGCCTGTCCATCCCTGCCCTCTCATCCTCAGGTATGTCCCGCCATGCCGTCTCCAGAGTCGCCTTCCAGAAAGCCTCGCGGTCGGCAGCCTTGCCTTCCCTTATCCTCACTCGCATGATTGCCACCAGGCAATGGAGGATATTAGACAGTTGGTGGAATCCGCCGACCCCTCCCGCCAGCTCTTTTTCGGCGGTGATAACCAGCGCGGTGCTATCTAATAGCCTCGCCCGCGCTAGATTCGGACATGCTCCAGCCCCAGTGCCTTCGCTGCGGGGCTATATCCCAGGCGCCTCTGTGCAGCAGGTGCCTTTCATTCCTCGCGGCGCACAGACCCCTCCTCTTCGATCCAAAGGTGGAACGGGGGACATCGGTGGTCGAGCTGTTGGGAAAGGGCGGGAGGCTCATGGCGACCCTCGACCCGAAGAAGCCGCTATTGGCTTTCGACGAACCGCCCCTAGACTGGAAGTCCGAGGCGGCGGCCGAGTTCATCCTGAAACACATGGGCTTCAATGGCGGCGCTCCAGACAAGCTGACGCTGGGCGACGCCGAACTTCTCCATGATATCCTGTTCCATTTCTCGCAGAGGCCCCTGAACCCGGGGAAACTCGAATCCAGACTTCAGGCGTTGAAGAAGCGCCTTGCCGAGGTCCCTTATCTCCCGCAAGTCGAGGCGAACCTCAAGAGTCAGGCGCCGCCAGTGTTCGCACAGGCGGTCGCCTCGGCGGTCTCGATCACACAGCCGGTCATCGAGCGACTGGAGGAGGCGCGGGGGGTGATTGAGCTTCCTTCACCGCCCCCCGACGAGCCCGAACCCTTGCCGCCAGAGCCTCCAGATTCCCCCGAGCCGGAGATACCGCCGTTGGAACCGCCGCCGCCAGCGGACGTGCCCCCTGAGCCGGAAGAGCGGCACCCCCAGACCCCGCCAGTTCCCGAAATCGTCACCGCGGCCGCCGAGCTCGAGCAGCTTCAAGCGGAGATCCAGAGGCTGTCCATGCTCAAGGCGCAGATGGGGAGGCAGAGGGACGAGATTCAGAACGTGCTCCAGGTCGAGAGGTCCGCGCTGGAGGAGCGCGAGGTCCTCGTGACCGCCCAGGCGGCCACCTTGCAGTCACGGGCGAGAGAACTCACGGAGAAGGAGAAGGATCTGAGCTCGAGGGAGGCGGAAACGGCTAGGCAGAGGCGCCGCCTTGACCTGACCGAGTTCCTGATGTCCGTCCCAGAGCTGGAGAGGAAAGACCTCCAAGTTCTGCGCGCGAACTACCAGGACCTGGAATCGCTCAAGTCCGCGACACTCGACGACCTCATGGCGGTCGGGGAGCTCGGCGAGGCGAAGTCCAGAGAGCTGTACGCCGCACTGCACCCAAGCTGGTCAGACGAGGACGAGGACCTCGCCACCAGGGCTCAGGCGCTCCTTGAGGTAGGCGACTACCACGGGGCGCTCCAATGCTACGATTTCATGCTGAGGAAATCCCCCGAGAGCGAGAACCTCTGGTTCAACAAGGCAGAGGTGCTCGGGATGATCAATGACCGCGAGGGAGCGCTCCAAGCCTACTCGCGCGTGCTCGAGATCAACAAGAACAATGCGGTCGCGTGGCAGGAGAAGGCAGACCTCCTCTTCGAAGCGAGCAGGATCGAGGAAGGGATACGGGCCCTCCGCAGCCTCATCGAGGTTGACCACGAGAAGGTCGAGATCGTTCTCGCGAAGGCGGAGCAAGTCGCTGCACGAGGGATGGAAAGGGACGCGGTCCTGCTCTACAACGCGATCCTGGAGGCGGACCCGGGGAACGTGAAGGCGCACCTCGGACTGGGAGACTGCCTGGTGAAGCTCGGCGACTGCGACATGGCGGACAAGATGTATACCCGGGCCCTCGGCAGGGACCCTCAGAACCCGCGCGCCCTCTACAGGAAAGGCTCGATGCTCAACCGCAGGGGGAGGTGGGGAGCGGCACTGCAACTCTTCAACAGGGCGATCGCTCTGGACTGGAACTACGCCGACCCATGGATCGGCAAGGGCGAGTTGCTGCTCAAGCAGGGAAAACCGTCTGAGGCCTTGGACTGCTACCAGAAGGCAATCGAATTCGGACCTGAAAGGGCAGACGCCTGGGCGGGCAAGGCCTTGGTGCATCTGGCCAGAGAGGAGACCGAGCAGGCCAACGCCGCGATGGCGAAAGCGGAGGAGCTCGAGCCCGAGAGCGAATCGCTCAAGGAAATCAAGAAGGTCGTCGAGCGCGGCGCTCGAAAGGGCGGTCACGAGCCGCGCAGAGTCATCATCAGGGAGGATTCCGACGAGATCCTGAAGGCCGTCCTGAAGGACTCGAAGGGAATCAGCGAGTCGCAGATACTGAGGAGACTGGCGGACATGGCCCTCGATGCGGGGGACCTCGAGGAGGCTCTCAAGAGCTACTCGGAGGCCCTCGCGACGGATGAGAACGATGCCGACGCCTGGTGCGGCAAGGGCCTGGTCCTCCGCAAGATGGGGCGGTTCGAGGAGGCGGCGGAGGCATACGACCGTGCCCTCAGAATCGACCCGAACAGGGAAGACGCGAGACATGGCCGCGAGGCCTGCGCAAAGGAGGAGGCTGCAAAATGAGCGAGACAGGCAGTAGCCTCCCCAGCGTCGTCAGGCTCGAAGAGGCCATGGAAGCCGGCCACAAAGCCATGCGCTTGGAACGCTGGAAGGACGCCATGGGCTTCTTCCGGATGTCCACGGAACTCAAGCCGCTATACGTCGAGGCGTGGCTCGGCCTGGCGATGGCCCTGAGGCGCAGCGGGAATCTCCGCGGAGCGGTCGATTCCTACCGCAGGTCACTCGATATCGATTTCAGCAACAGGGATGCTTGGACCGGTCTCATCGAGGTGCTCCACGAACTGGGGATGTACAAGCAGGAGATCGAGGCGTGCGACTGCTTCCTGCGTTTCAACTCGAGAGCTGATGGCGCTCTTTTGAACAAGGGCGTGGCGCTGCATTCCCTCGGGAAACTGGAGGCCGCCCTGGATTGCTTCACGCAGGCCGCCGATCGCAGGCCGGACAATGTGGCGGCGCTCAACAACAAGGGCGCCGTACTGCTCAGGCTCGGACGGCTTGAGGATGCTCTGGAGGCTTTCGATTGGGCGCTGACATTCGAACCTCATCACGACGATGTCCTGAGGAACCGCTGCCTGCTGCTGATCCGCCTCGGGCGTTACAGCGAGGCTGTGCGCGCGGCGGAACAGATGCTCGCGGTGAAAGAGGAAGGATGGCTCTGGATGCTGAAGGGGCTCGCCCACGCCGAGCTCAGGGAAGTGCCTCTCGCGCTGCAATCGCTCGAGAGAGCGAGGGAACTCGACTCGAATCTCGAAGGACTGGAAGAGGCCCTCGAAAGGACTCGCAAGCTCAAGGCGACCATGGAGGAAGCGGAGAGGAGACTGCCCGACGGAGTGTCGGAGCAAAGGAAGGGAGCGGAGACTCCTGTCGCCGATCAACTTCAGATTCCTCCTCAAGGAATCGCCGTGGTCCTCCTCCATCTCGGCTACCCGACGGAGGCCCTGAGCATCTGGCAACAGTCGATGGACAAGGACTGCCCCGACGACTGGCTCGGGCTGGGAAAGGCGTTGATGGCGGGCGGAGAGAGACATGCAGGGGAGAGGTGCCTCTCCGAGGCCGCCAAGCGGGCCTGGGGGGATGGAAACGCGACCGAGTTCCCCACCGACGAACTCCCTTCACTTTGGCGGGAAATCTCGAAGCATGTCTCCGAGGAACGCAAGAATGAGGCCATGGATCTGCTCTCCCGGGCACTGGAGTACAGGGGAGATCTGGAGCACGGCTGGGAGTGGCTCGGGGTGCTGAGGGCCTTGGACGGCCAGCTGGTCGCGTCGGAGGCAGCCCTGCGCCAAGCGACGGATGTTGAGCCCGACTATGCTACGGCTTGGAGCAACCTAGGCGCGGTCCTCATAAGTCAATGTAAACTGAACGAAGCATCAAACGCCCTCCGCACCGCCCTGGTGATCGATCCGAATCACGCCGAAGCGCTCAACAACCTGGGCCTCGTCGAGTTGAGGCTCGGCAACTGCACCGAAGCACGGGAATCGCTGCGCAGGGCGATCAAGATCAAGGAGCACCCGCAGACCTGGCTGATCCTCGCCGCAGTGATGGAGAAGATGAACCGGTGGCGGGAAGCGGAGCACTGCTACGAGAAGACCCTCGCACTCGATCCGAAGAATGCGATGGCGGTGGCAGGACTCGCGAGGACAAGGGGCAAGATCGGCTCTCGCACGAAAGCCATGATCGACAAGGGCAGCAGGCGGCTGATGCACATCAGAGGCGTGGGACCGAGCAGGGCCAGGGCGCTGGCCAAGGCGGGATACACATCGCCCAAGGCTATTGTCGAAGCTCCGCTCGCCGACATCTCAACGCTGCCCGGTTTCAACAAATCCGTCGCGGCGGAAATCAGGAAGACCGCGCGTCAGCTCCTCATGAAGCGGAACCCGCGAAGGTCCCCGGGCAGGTAGCTCCTGAGCCTCCCTATCTGTTCGTAGTCCGCCACGAGGCCTTTTATCTGCTCCTTCGAGAGGCCGGAGTGCTTCAGCTGTCTCCTGAAGACCCTGACGCCCTTCTTGCGCCTCGCCTTCATTCGGAGGAGGGCCAGGCCTGCCTTGAGCACGAGGACTGGGATGAAAGCGACGATCTCGACGATATCGCCGCTACTTCTCCTCGTCGACCTTGCTCCGGATTCGCTGCTTGAGCTTCTCTTCGATCTCTCGTCCGATGTCATCGTCCTCGTCCCCGTGCTCGTGCTTCCCGCCGCCGCTAACCGCCTTGCCTATGATACCCGCCAAGTCCAGCGAAGACATGTACGTCTTCGTCAGCTCATAGGCCTGCTGGTCTGTCATCCCGCTGTCCTTCAGGGACTTATAGAAGCCAGCGATTGCCTGTCCGTACTTGGCGGCGGACTCCTTGCCGTAGAGCACGTCGGTCAGTGCGTTCAGGAGCGCGGGGATCTTCTGGGAAACGACCTCGAGGATCTCCTTCACTTCTTCCGCGTCATGCTTCTCTTCTGACATTTTCATTCACCTTCCTTTTTGCCTTGATTACCACTAGGTTGACCCTCATACTTCTGGAGACCGAGCAACTGTGACCACTTTTGCACGACCTCGTCAGAGATGTTGAACCGCCTCTGCTTGCTGTCGGTCGACACCGTCACGACCCCGTTCTCCACCAGCTTGTCGAGGCGTTCCCTGACGATGCGCCTCGAGGCGGAGCCCCTCCTCTGCCTCATCTGCTCGGCTATCTGGGATATGTTCCTATCTCCCTTGTCGAACAGTATCTTCACGATCTCCTGGGATATCGGATTCTTCAGACCGGGGATGACAACCTCGGGCGATATCTCTCCGTACCTTTGATAGAGTTCCAGGAGCCCGAAGTACCGCTTCGCGACCCCCTGAAGCTCCTCCAGCTGGCCGAGCACCTTCTGATATGGCCTGACTGCCATCTCCAGCGCCTCGGAGAGCTGGGCGATCTGCGCCCTCAGCTCCCTGATCTCGTCGCGGAGGTCCTCCTCGCCCATTCGCGCTCTTATCGGCTAACGCCTATTAATCTGTAGCCGTCCGGGACCATGCGGGCTGAGGAGTCATTAAGAGCGGACAGGGCGTTCCCGCGGCGTGGTCGAACTCAAGCCCACCCACTACGACGGCGTGTTCTCCGACGGGCGGGACTTCTTCACGCGGAATCTCACGGCGGGAGTCAAGGTCTACGGCGAGAAACTCCTGACCTGCGGCGGGAAGGAGTACAGGCGTTGGGATCCCTACAGGAGCAAGCTCGCGGCGCTTCTGCAGAGGGGTTGCCCTGAATGGCCTTTCAAGGAGGACACGGAAGTGCTCTATCTCGGTGCCGCCAGCGGGACCACGGCGAGCCACCTCTCTGACATCTGTATGGAAGGGAGGCTGTACTGCATCGAGATATCCTCGAGGGTCTTCCGCAAGCTGCTCGACGTGGCGGTAAGGAGGCCGAATATGATGCCATTCCTCGGCGACGCGGACCGACCGGATGCTTACAAGAGCCTCTTCGGCTTGGTCGAGGTGGTCTACCAGGACGTAGCACAGAGAGACCAGGTCCCGATCTTCTTGAAGAATGTCTCCTTCCTGGGCCCCGGGGGGCTCGGGTTCCTCATGGTCAAGGCGAGGAGCATCGACGTGGCGGCGCAGCCCGCAGACATTTATCGCCAAGTGTCAAAGGATCTCTCCGCGGCTGGGCTCAGCCTCCTCGGCACCGTCCGGCTCGACCCATTTCAGAAAGACCACGCGGCGGTCGTCGTCCAAAAGCCTTCGGGGCAAGCTTAAATAACGGCGCAGTTATCGTCATCCTCCCCCGAGGCGGAACATGGCCAGATTGTATGCGAAGAGGAAGGGCAAGTCGGGCAGCAGGAGGCCTCAGGTCAAGGAGAGCCCCGCCTGGGTCCAGCTCAAGAAGGACGAGATAGAGAGCCTCATAGTCAAGCTGTCAGGGACCGGTCTGGCCTCGGCGCAGATAGGCCTGAAGCTGAGGGACTCCTACGGCGTGCCGGACGTGCGCCTCGCGACAGGGAAGACCGTCGTGAAGATCATGAAGGAGAAGGGCGTGAAGATCGACATCCCCGAGGATGTCACGTCGCTCATGAAAAAGGCGGTGCATCTCCAGACGCACATCAAAGCGAACCCGGCCGATCTCTCCAACAAGCGCTCCCTCGGGCTGGTCGAGAGCAGGATACGCCGCCTCTCGCGCTACTACAAGCGCGAAGGAGTGATTCCGCAGGATTGGGACTACAAGGTCATGCTGGCCGAGATCGGGGCAAAGTAAGGCGGGGGTGGAGCACGTCGAAGCTCTCGGACATCGTCCCGGCGCCGCTCCTTTCTAGGATACAGCAGGGCGCGCAGTTGCTCGAACGGTCCCGCCGCGCGAGGATCCTTTGTCACTATGATCCAGACGGTGCGGCCGCCGCCGCGACGATCGCGAAGACCCTGATAAGGAAGGGCAAGGAGTTCCACATCACACTCAGCTCAGTGCTGGACGAGGAGCTCCTCTCCAAGTTCAGGGAGGAGGGGAACGACCTGACGATAGTCGCGGACATGGGCAGCGGGCAGCTCGACATGCTCGAGAGGCTCGATGGCGGGACGATTGTTCTCGATCATCACAAGCCTCACGGCGATTCTGAGAAGGTCGTCCATGTGAACCCTCACCTTGCCGGCATCGACGGAGTGCGCGAGGTGTGCGGCGCCAGCATGGCTTGGATCTTCTCCTTGATTGTTGACGAGGCGAACTGGGACCTCGCAGGGATCGCCATGGCGGGAGCGATAGGGGACAGGCAGCACGTCGACGGCTTCATCGGACTGAACGCCGGACTCTTCAAGGAGGCCGAGGCGCGCAAGGTCCTCGTAAAGGAAAGAATGCTCTCACTTCGCGATATGCCTCTCGCCGACGCCTTGTCATGCTCGCTGAGCCCCTATATGGTCGGGCTCACGGGCAGGCGCGAGGCCTGCGTGGATTTCATCAAGTCCCTTGGCCTGGATCCAGAAGTCTCCCCGCGGAAGCTCCCCGCCAAAGAGAGGAGAACCCTGACCTCGATGCTCGCAATCCGCATGTTAAAGCAGGGGGCCCAGCCCGAGGCGATGAGGACGCTGGTGGAAGAGAAGTACTGGATTCCTGACAGGGGAATCTACGCAGAGGAGATGAGCGCATTGATAAACAGCTGCTCGAGGCTCGGGCGGGAAGGGCTCGGCGTCTCCCTCGCCCTTGGAGACGGCGGAGCGCTGAGGGAAGCCGAAGTCCTGCGGGACGACTATTTCAGGCAGATCATAGGCTACCTGCACGAGCTCGAGAAAGGGATGTTCACGAAGAAGCGCGTCCAGTTCTTCTACTGCCCCGAACCGACCCTGGCGGGAGCAGTGGCCGGCATCGGGATGCAGTACTACTTCAACGGCGAGATGCCGTCGCTGGGCTTCTCCGTGCTCGAGAAGACGACGAAGGTCTCGTCGAGGGGGAACAGGCAGCTCGTCGCCCGGGGGCTCGACCTCTCGTCGGCGATGAACGAGGCCGCCGCAGAAGTAGGCGGTCAAGGCGGTGGGCACAACATAGCCTCCGGCGCGACGATCCCAAAGGGCAAGGAGGAGAAGTTCATCTCCCTCGTGGACGACATCGTCGACCGCCAGCTGAAAGTCAAAGCCGAAGCGTGAATTCGTCGGAAGTGACCTGCCACTGCGCCTCTCGAGAATAGTAGACCCATGTCCCGAGGAACTCCGCCGCCACTCCTCCCGCCATCCCGCGCTTGTCCGTCGACCAGTCCCAGCCGAAGATCATGCACGAGATGTAGTATCTCTCGCCGCCAGCCGCATCGGCGAGGGTGAACGAGGTGCCGATGATTTCCCCCGCCAAAGTCTCCACCCCGAGCACTGCAATGTACCTTCCAGCCCATGCATCCGGCGTTACCGCCAGGTCGTGGATTGTGACGACCGCGTAGGATTCCGGAATGTCAGCAGGGTGCGGTGCAATCGCGTCATTCTCGCCCGCCACCTTAATCTCGAACCGCCTTCGCTCCTCGTTGTAGAGCAGCAGACCGAATACATCCACGTTCCCTCGTGCCCCTTTCCTCCCCTGATCATCGACCCAGAACGAGTCCCCATCAGAGTGTATGAGTGTCTTGTCCCAATCCACCGCGCTCGCGATCTCGGCGACCTCGCCGCCGACAAGGACCTGCATACCATCGAACATCTCCGGATTCGATGCCAACGTGTCCAGCCCCAATCGGTTCTCCTCAGCTCCCGCCAGGAGCTGCACCATCGACGCATCCGATACCGCGATTTCCACCTCCCCGCCAAACTCCTGAACTTCCCCCGCTACCCTCAGTTTCGCACCCGGGACGATTCTCTCCATGAACTCGATGGATCTGGCGATTTTTCCCGGGAGAAAGACCGTTATGGCGGCGAAGTCCGAGTAGTCCACGAGTTCGATCTGCAGACCACCGCCACCAACCGCAGAGATCTCCCTCACGTGCCCTTGGGTCCGGACGAACGACCCCACGTCATCAGACCCTATCTCCCCGATGTTCACAGTCCTGGGGTTCACCGTCCAAGCATAGGCATAGAGGGCGAGTGTGCTCAGCATGCTTGCCGCCAGCGACAGCGCGAGGAGCTTTCTGCTATCCACGAAGCAACCCGCTGTATGAGACCGGCGAGGGGTTACTTACCCTCATAGGTGTCAAGTAGCTTGCTGACCTGCTTAGTCTCCATGTCCATCTTTATTGTCGGGGCCTCGACCACCTCGAGGTTCCTCTCAAGCAGGGCGAGTTCCTTCTCCTCCAAGGCCTCCGGGCTGACCGGCAGGATCACTATCGCCTTCCTCTGCATGACGAACTCGTTGACCTGTTCGACGAACATCAGCGTCTGGAGGAAGCCGTTGTTGACCATGATGTACTCGAGCCCGTCTATCAGGACGACGGCCTCGCCTCCGGATTCCTCGATGAACTTGCAGATCGCCTTCGTGAGCACCCCGAGCGCGGTCGGATTGTGGTAGTCGTCCCCGGGCGTGTGGCTGAGCCAGATGACCCTTATGTCCCTCAGGCTGTGCTCGCGCCTCACCCTGTCGGGATACTGGCGGGTGACGCAGAGCGCGGGGAGCCCAGTCTTGACGAGCGAGCCGAATAGGTAGAACGAGAAATCCGGCTTCTTCTCCTTGACGAGGTGACAGACGCCCCTGGACAGCTCCAGCGGCGGACCCGCCTCGAAAGGAACGATTTCAGGACTCACTGATACCCCTTCTCTGGGCGCATCCTGCCCTTCTCTGGTGAATCCATCCACCGTCGCGGCTTAAGGGTTTTGACCTGATTATCACTTGGCGGTCTTTGATTTCCTGCTGCCCAGTATCTCCACCAGCATCCCCTCGAGGGTCTTGGCGGGAATTTCGGGCAGGGATATCAGGGTGGTCTTGCCGACGACCCCCTCCCCCGATATCTTCGCGTCAATCAAGCCGAGTGCGTCGAGGTCTCTGAGGTACTTCCAGTACTGCGTGTGCCCTCTCTGCATCTCCCCGTACTCCTCGCAGACCAGGGCGTAGGCCTCCTCCGCCGCGCCCGTGGATATATAGGCCTTCCTCCTGATCTTGCGTGCAACCGCCAGGAGGACTATGGCCTTCGATTTGTCCAGCGCCTTCAACCTCTCTTCCATTCCCGTAGGGTGCACCGAGGCCTTGGCCCCCCGGACGTGCTCCGCCGCGATCTCCTCCAAAGACTCCTCATCTGCCAACAGACCAGCGTTCCAGAGTATCTCGATGGCGTACCTCGCGTCACCGAACTCCGAGGCGATGTCGGAGATAAGGTCGAGGACGTCTCCGCCGACGCAGCCGGGGTGGATCGCCAGTTCCGCCCTGATCTGGATTATGTCCCTGAGCTCCTCGCGAGCGTACTTGCCGAACTCGACCACGCTCGTCCTCCTGAATGTGCTCAAGGCCGCCTTATCGAGGTGGTCCAGCGCGTCGGTCTTCTGCGAGAT
Organism: Thermoplasmata archaeon; assembly: GCA_041489255.1. Taxonomy (GTDB): domain Archaea; phylum Thermoplasmatota; class Thermoplasmata; order RBG-16-68-12; family JAFNFQ01; genus JAFNFQ01. The sequence continues at coordinate 252,478 of JBGPQV010000001.1, forward strand.
GAGGATGAGCGAGATGTGACCCCGCCCGCCGGAATGCTCCTCCCCGAACCGCGAGAAAGTGTAGATGAGGTTGGAGCCGCTCTTCTTCAGGAGGGCGTCGACCTCGTCGAGGATGATTACGATGTTCGTTTTCCTCTTCTCCAGCCAGGTCCTCAGCACATTGAGCTTCTCCGAGATCGAGAAGCCCCTGTCGGGGAATCTCTCGTCGTAGCTCTTGAGGATGGCCAGCAGTACCGCGTCGTCGCCCATTCTCTGGCGGCAGTTGACGAGCACGCTGTCGAGAGCCCTGTCGCCCTCCTGAGCTTTCTTGATCAACTCGAGACAGAACCGCCTGGAAAGGTGCGTCTTCCCCGTACCGACGGCGCCATGGACGAACGCATTGCTCGGAACATTCGCCTCGAGGAGCGGGCGGAACAGCTGGAAGAGTCTCTGCATCTGCTTCTCCCTGTGCGGCATCTTCTCAGGGAGGTAGTCGAACGATAGCTTCCCCAGATCCTTGAACACCGTGCCGCCCTTCAGGCCCATCGACCGCGTATCCCCCCCGTCACGTTTAAACCCTTCTTGCGGGAGGGGTGGAACGAATCTCTCAGCGCTTTCAATGTCCTGTACCATCCCCATTCTGACTGCTTGACGGACGGTTTCACGGTCTGGATGACGACGGTGGCGCTGAAGATAGTCAGATGGCTGTTCGTGGCCGAAATGACATTGAGATTCGGCACGTAGGCGATACTCTGGATTCCGTCGCCTATGTTACGGCTGCTCGCGATGTCTTGAAGCCGCATGACGAACGATGCTGTTTCCGAGGCGGGGCCGGGCTTATGAACATGTCCGTGCCCATCTCGGACTCGTTCCTCATGGGGATAGTGTCCAGTGAGGATAGGGGGTTGGCCAGCGCGATCATTCCTTCAGTCTCTCTCGGAACTCCTTGCGGAACTTCCTCACCTTGGGGGAAATCACCGCGATGCAGTAACCACCGTATGGATTCTTCCTGAAGTAGTCCTGGTGATAATCCTCGGCGCGATAGAAAGCTGCGGAGGGCACCACCTCCGTGACTATCGGGCGGCTCCAAAGGCCATCATTGCTCAGCTCGGCAATCAGGCTCTTCACCACTTTCATTTGATCAGCGGAATGATAGAATATTGCCGATCGATATTGGGGTCCCAAGTCAGCACCTTGGCGGTTCAGGGTCGTGGAATCGTGGACTTTGAAGAAGACGCGGAGCAAATCCTCGAACGAAATCGTGGCGGGGTCGAAGACTATCTGCACGGCTTCCGCGTGCCCGGTCGTGCCGGTACAGACCTGCTCGTAGCCGGGGTCCGGGACACGGCCCCCCGAGTAGCCGCACTCGACACTTTGCACGCCCTTCAGCTCCTGGAAAATCGGCTGGAGACACCAGAAGCAGCCACCGGCGAGAGTGGCGGTTTCAATGGCCATGGTGTATCCTACGCAATGGCGGTAGTTGGCTTTTTGGGATGAATCGAAAGGATGGCGGCTGGTCGGGGGGGTAAGGGATTGAACGTGGGAGTGGAGGGAGACGAAACCTGCTCCAGCAGCGTTAGCGACCGCCCCGCCATCTTCCTCTGTGCTGGCCCCCGCCCCTTTCACGCCCACGCCCGTGGTATCCCGGCCCTGGCCCTCCCCGCCCACCGCCCCTCGCCCGCGGCGGCGGTTCAGCCCGGTAATTGAAGTCCGGGAAGGTGATCCGCGGGATGGACTGCCCGAGTATCTGTTCGATTCCCCGGAAGTCATTCTCCTCCTCCGGCGCGATTAGAGTCATCGCCTCGCCCTCAGCATCCGCCCGGGCCGTGCGCCCGACTCGGTGCACGTAGTCAATTGCCACCGTGGGGACGTCGTAGTTGATTACGTGCGTGATGCCGAGTACGTCGATGCCGCGAGCCGCCACGTCAGTCGCGATGAGCACCTGGTGGCGGCCATCCCGGAACCCGCCGAGCGCCGCCTCCCGCTGGCTCTGACTCCGATCCCCGTGGATCCTCGCCACGGCGAAGCCTGCCTGCTCGACTTGACGCGAGACGCGATCCGCGCGGCGCTTCGTCCTGACGAAAACGAGAACGGACAACATGTCCTCCCGACCGAGCAGGCGCACCAGCAGTTGAGTCTTCAGATGCTGTGGCACCGGATACGACTCGTGGCGGATCGTGGTGGGCGGGCGATGAGGCGGGGAGACCGAGATGCGGACTGGATTCCGGAGGATGCTCCGAGCAAGTCCTTCGACCTCGGGGGACATCGTCGCGGAGAACAGCAGGGTCTGGCGGTCCTTCGGGAGCGCACCAATGATGCGCCGAACGTCTGGGAGAAAGCCCATATCGAGCATCCGATCAGCCTCGTCGAGGACGAGAACCTGAAGGTTCCGGAAGTCCACATTGCGGCGCTCCATGTGGTCGAGGAGCCGCCCGGGCGTGGCGACGACGACGTCGACCCCGCCGCGAAGCGCATCTTGCTGTGGACCCATTCCAACACCGCCATAGACAGCCTTCCCTCGGACCTTCCCTCCTCGACCAAGGTCATGCAGCGCCTTATCGATCTGCGCTGCGAGCTCGCGCGTCGGTGTAAGGACGAGCACGCGGGTCTTTCCAGGTGGCTGGCGGTGGAGTCGCTGGAGGATCGGCAGAAGAAAGGCAGCCGTCTTCCCGGAACCTGTCTGCGCAGTCCCGATCACATCTCGCCCCGCAAGCAAGACCGGAATCCCTTCGCGTTGGATCGGCGTCGGAGACTCATAGCCAAGGGCTTGAATGGCTCGAAGCAGGATTGGGTCCAAGCCCAGCTGTTCGAATGTCTTGGGTTGTTCCATGCACTCTGTAAGGCGTTAGGCTCATAAGGATTACTTGACCGCCAGAACGATAGTGGACCGGGTGGGATTTGAACCCACGGCCTCTACCATGCCAAGATAGCGATCTTCCAGCTGATCTACCGGCCCGCGGGCGGTTCCTATCATACCAGTCCTTAAATACGTTTCTTCGAGGTCTTCTTCCGCGGTCTGGCGAGTTTGGGCGGCTCCTCCGCGAACTCCTCCAGCGGCTTCTCGAGCCTGACCCTCTCGCCGGGAATCTTCACGGGATATTCCCCGGTCAAACAGCCGAGGCACAAGTCCTCCCGCGCCTGCCGCAACGACCTTATCATTCCCTGAATGGAGATGTAACCGAGCGTGTCGGCGGTGATGTACTTGGTAATTTCAGGCACCGTCTTCTTGTTCGCAATGAACTGGTCCCTCGTCTTCATGTCGATGCCGAGGTAGCATGGTGCCTTGATTGGCGGGCAACCGATCCTCAGATGGATCTCCTTCGCCCCGGCTTCCCTGATGATCTGCACGATCTTGCGAATCGTGGTGCCTCTGACGATGCTGTCATCCACCAGGACAACCCTCTTGCCCTTGATTGCGGAGCGCACGGGGTTCAGCTTGAGCAGCACCCCGATTTCCCTCTCCGATTGATCCGGCATGATGAACGTCCGCTCGATGTACCTGTTCTTGATGAGGCCCTCGACAAGCGGCAGGTCGGAGGCCCTGCTGTAGCCCTGCGCCTGCGCCCTCCCCGATTCAGGCACCGGCATGACTATGTCGGCCTTCACCGGATGCTCCTTCGCCAGCTGCTCCCCGACCTTGACGCGCGCGTCATAGACCAGCCTGCCATCGACGAGGCTGTCCGGACGGGCAAAGTAGAGCCACTCGAACATGCAGTGGGCGGTATGGGTCGGATGCGGAAGGCGCCAGCTCTCGAACCCCTCTTTCGTCAACTCCACGATTTCCCCTGGCTTCACGTCTCTCAGGAACCTCATCCCGAGTGTGTCGAACACGACGCTCTCAGACGCAATCATCCTCAAGCCGTTCCCCCGGCCTATGCACAGCGGTCTCACCGCCAACGGGTCGCGCAACCCGAAGACGCGTTCCCCGATCATGATCACCAGGCTGTACGAGCCGACCAGCTTCTTCGTGAATTCGCGGAGGGCGCGGATGACGTCCCCCGTCGAGGCGATCTCGTTCGCGAGAAGACGAACGATGACCTCCGAGTCGCTCGAAGTCATGAACGCCCAGCCCCTCTTCTGCAACTCCTTTCTGAGCGCATCAGAGTTGACTATGTCGCCGTTGTGCGCGAGCGCGATCCCGCCGTACTCGGTGGTGCAACTTATCGGCTGCGCGTTCTCTATGGCGCTCGATCCCGTCGTGCTGTACCTGACGTGGCCCATGCCTGCGGTCCCGCCAAGGTCCTGCAGATCCTCCTTCGAAAACACCTCATGGGCGAGCCCCATTCCCTTCTTGACCTTGATCTCGCCATCGAAAACGGCGATGCCGGCGCTCTCCTGGCCCCTGTGCTGGACAATCCTCAAGGCGTAGTAGATGTCAGTCGCGACCGGGGAGTTCCCCACGGCCCCAATCACGCCGCACTTGTCCCGGGGCTTGAGTTCCTTGTACCCGTTTTCTCCGCCACTTCTCATCCTAGTGCCTCTTGGCCCAGCTGAAACTCCGCAGTTTCTTCGATCTCCCATATCCGCAGGACGCGCAGTAACCTTTCTTGACGTGATAGCTGTGCCTGCCGCAGCGCCTGCATCGAATGTGCGTCTTCTTGACGCCCATCTTTCCGAGAGAAGCTGTGCCTTTGGTCATCTAGGCCGACCTCAGGGGCTGATATAGATAACGTTGTCGCCTCGGACGACGGCAAGCTCGACCTTCCTCATGGTCTCGTTGTCCATCAACTCCTCGGCGTTCCTCAGGACAAGGTTCATGTGCGGATCGAAACCTTCTAGAATCCCCCTGTAGCCACGCCCTCCTTTCAGCTCCACCAGGATGCTGGTGTTTATGTGCTGATTAAGCAAAGAAAGCGGCTTAATCATGTTCTCGTGGATGAGAAGCCCGTGCACTACTTAAAGGTTTACTGGAGTGAGTTCGACTCGGACGGCGATGCTCACCGGTCATTGCTCGGGATCTCAGACCTTCGATACCGCTTCGGTCAGATCCTCAATTGTCTTCTTTCCCAGCGTCTCCTCGATTATTCTGAGTCCGAGCGTCTTGAAGGCAATATCGACGTTCTCGCCCGTCTTCGCGCTGGTGAGCACCTCGTCTGCATCGTGCTCCCCGGCGAAGCGCGCGAGCTTGTCCGAGAGCCTTTTGATGCTGTTCGGCGGGATGAGGTCGAGCTTGTTCGCGGCGACCATCACGGGCACTTTCCCCACCACATTCCCCGCGGCTTTTATCCATGTGGCCAAGGACTCCAGCGTCTCCTCCCTCGTCAAGTCGCAGACGGCCACCACCCCGCTCGCTCCGTTGAAGTACGACTCTTTGATCACCCCGATGAGGTCCTTCTCTCCCATGATGTCCCATAGAGTCATCAGGAAATCGACCTTCCCGCCCCCAGAGACATCGAGTACCATTCGCTTCTTCGTGACCTTCGTTCCCATGGTTGAAATGTACTCGTCGCCGAATTGGTCAAGCACATAGCGGCGGATGAGGGAGGTCTTGCCCACCCCGGAGTCGCCAACCATGCAGAGCTTCGCCCTGAATAGCGATGGTATTTGCACTATATCGTGTCCTGGCCTTGGCGAGCGCGGGGGGATGAGATAAACCTCCCCTCATCATTCTCATCCGCGATATCCATCTAGCCGACCGAGGCCTCCGCTGGAGGATACGGGTCGACTCGGCTTTGAGCCGGGCAGTCACTCTACGCGATGATCTTGCCCTTCTCCACTATCCTCTTGCCCTCCACGTCGAGTGTGGCATTGCTCAGGGTCCCGCCGAACTCGTAGTCACTCTGGACCTTCCCGCCAAGCTCCCGGTTCTCGCCGATGCCAACGGAGATGGTCCCTGCGGCCAGATAGGCATGCAGGAAAGATGGCTTCGCCTTGGGATTGATGCCTATTCCAATCGAGCTGAGCAAATCCTTCCCGCCAGTCGCGACGTCATAGAATGCCTTCGTCGCCTCCACATTCTTCCTCGCCGCGAACTCAACGAGATGTCCGTCCTTGAATGTCCATGACATCCCCTGTATCAGCAGCCCCACCTGAGGCGTCGCCACGTCGAAGATCACTCTGCCGTTCGCGCTGGTCTCGTCCACAGTCGTGGCGACCTCCCCGGCCGGCAGGTTCGCGAACCTGGAGTCCTTCGCAATGTCTTCGTCGTCGATTATCCCGTCGTAGATGTGAACCCGCCGCGAGTCGAGACGGAAGGCAAGGTCGGTGCCGTTCGGAGCGGTCAGGTGCGCGTCACCCGTTCCGGACAGATAGCCCGCCAGGTACTTCCCCTTCTTCTGCAGTTCCGCATACTTCACCGATAGCGCGTCAGTGACATTCTTCTTCCAGGCGGCAAAGGAGAACCCGTACGTCTTGGCCCTCTCCAGCGTGACCTGGCCCAACGCAAGGTGGACGGACCTGCTTGTCTTCTTCTGCAGCGCCGCCTCGTAGTGCCCCTGCTCGCCCTGGAACATCGCCGCGAACCTTTCTTTGGGGATCTTCTTCATCGGCGCCGGGTCCTTCGGTCCCCCAAGGCTGATGTAGGCCGTCACATAGTCGTTCAGACCGAGGCAGTGCTTCGAGGTCTTCCTGAGCTGCTCGATGGTCAGGTGCTTGAACTGCCCGTAGAACCACTCGTCCGTCTCCAGCTGGATAAACGGATCCGCCCCGACCTTGTAGCACTCGATCGCGAGCTGGTCCGCCAGGTCCATGGTGTGCGGATACGTTGTTATGATTACCGGCTCGTCCTCCTTCAGACGGAGGCACTCCCTGACTACACTCTGCGCGATATTCGCCACTGTCATCGCGCCTTCAGGGGGTAATGACGGTCGAATACAAGAAAGCGATGCGAGGCCCAAGCTGGAGATGGTTCTCAGATGGCCCCGCTATCCAGTGACAATCTAGGCTCGCCCTACTCCAGGACGACTATCTTCCGCTTCGCGCACATGTCCTTGAGTATCTTCGGCCAGACTGTGACGCTGACCTCGCCGAGGTGAGCCTTCTTGAGGATGGCCATGTACGTGCGCGACTGGCCTATCCCGGACCCTACGCTGAGCGGGATTTCGCCGTTCATGATCGCCTTGTGGTACGGGTAGTTCAGGAAATGCATCTGGTTAGTGAGCGCGAGCTGCTGTTTCAGGGTCTGGGGCGTCACCCGGATGCCACCGGACATGAGCTCGTGCCTGCGCTTGGTCACCTGGTTCCAGACGAGGATGTCGCCGTTGAGGCCGTGCATCGGCTTGCCGTCCTTGGACTTGGTCTCGGTCACCCAGTCGTCGTAGTCGGCCGCCCTCATCTCGTGCGGATAGCCGTCCTTCAGAGTCCACCCGATGCCGTATATGAAGACGCCCGGGTACTTCTGGAGGATCGCTGTCTCCCTCTGTTTGCGCGGCAGATCGGGGAACATGTCCAGGATTTCCTCGGCGTGGATGAACTTGAGCTTCTCCGGAAGGTCCGGCCACTTCTTCGACTTCAGCTGCGGGAACTTCTTCTGGATTTGGGTCTCGGCGCCCTTGATGGCCTTCCAGATCTTCTCCACCGTTTTGGTCAGGTAGTCAAGGCTCCTGTCCTCGGCTGTGATCGCCTTCTCCCAGTCCCACTGATCCACATAGGCGCTGTGGTCGTGGTCCAGGAAGTAGTCCTTGCGCACCGCCTTCATGTCCGTGAGTATCCCCTCGCCCGGCTTGCACCCGAACTGCTTCAGTGCCATGCGCTTCCACTTCGTCGCCGCTTGGACAACCTGCGCGTCGACCGGGTGCTTGTTGTAGTCGTTGTTTATGTGGAACTGGACTGGCGTTCGCGATCCGTCGCGGTCCAGGAGGTCATTGACTCCGCTCTCGACGTCGACGATGAGGGGGACCTGGACCATGTAAAGGTTCAGCTCCTTACACATCGTCTTCTCGATGAAACTCTTCGCCTCGAAAAGAGCCAGCATCGTCTCTTTGGGTGTCAGAAGCGGCTCGTAGTCGTTCGGAAGTATCTTCTCCAGCTCCTCGTAGTTCCCAATGCCTGGCCCGGCCAAGTCAGCTTTCTTGTCGGTCATGCCGAATCCCATCTGTCCGAACCTTATCTCCTATATAGAACCGCCGAATTTGGCTGTGCTGGGGACGTCATCTCATGGAGGCAGTTGTCTGCCTCAAGGTCTAAGCGAATTGACAGTCTTTGACAAGCATGGCAGGGAGTCTCTATCTCCTGATGTCAGCGAATAACCTGCCATCGCGGATCTCCACGATCCTGTCCGTCTCTTCAGCAATCCTTCGGTTGTGCGTGACTATCACGAAGGTCGTGCCCAGCCTCTTGTTGATGTCCCTGAAGAGCTTGTACACGTTCTCCGAGGATTCGGAGTCCAAGTTCCCGGTCGGCTCGTCTGCGAGGATTATCTTCGGGTTGTTGATCAGTGACCTGGCTATCGCGGTCCTCTGCTGCTGACCTCCCGACATCTTCGTGGCGGGGTTGTTCTTGACTTTGGACAGACCGACCAGGTCCAGCAGTTTCTCAGCCCTCAAGCGTACTTTGTCGGGAGGCCTGGTGTCGTTGATCCAGTATGGCATCAGCACGTTCTCATAAGCGGTGAACTCTGGCAACAGGTAATGGAACTGGAAGACGAAACCTATCGTCTGGTTCCTCAACCTCGCCAACTCGTTCTTCTTCATCTTGGCGGTTGTCCTGCCGTCGACGACGACCTCGCCCTTCGTCGGCCTGTCGAGCGAGCCGATTATATTCATCAACGTGGACTTCCCGCTCCCCGATTGACCGATTATCGAGTTGAACGAACCCTCCTCGAACGCGAGGTTGACGTCGAAAAGCACCTGCGTCTTGATGTCGCCATTGGTGTAGACCTTGTCCACATGCCTCAGCTCGATGATGTCAGCCACTTCGGATCACCTCGATTGGACTGAGCCTGGATGATCGACGCGCGGGGAGCACAGCCGCGAAAATCGCCGCCAATATCGCAACAATCCCCGAGGCCGCGATGAACGCATAATCGATATGAATCGTAATCAGCGATGAGCCGTCCGGATTGGCGGTTCCAATCGAGAAGCCGTAAAGCAGGAAGAGGCCGAGGAGCACACCCCCGATCGCCCCGCCGATTCCAAGGAATAGTCCCTCAAAGAGGAAAACCATGCTCGCGGCTCTGTCCGTGATGCCCATGGCCTTGAGTATTCCCAGCTGGCGGGACTTCTGGACCACCTTGATTGCGAGGACGCTCGCGATGGCGATGACTACCGAGACGAGGACGAAGAGCTGGATCATGTAGCTGGAGATGCTCTGGCCCTGGAGCCCGCTCAGGAGTTGCTGGTTCTGCGTCTTCCAGTCGAGAACCTTCACCGAGCTGTCGGAGATTGCGGCTTCGATGTCCACCGCGGCCTTGTCGGCCTTGAAGATGTCTTTCACCTGAATCTCTATGGAGGTGACATTGTTCCCGAAGCCGAAGATGCTCTGCGCCGTGGGCAAGTTCGTGAGAATCCATGCGCGGTTGATTGACGCGACCTTCAGGTCGTAGAATCCGGTGATTGTCACCGCGAACCTGCTCGCATTGGCGGTAATCACGTCGAACGTGTCAGATAGCTGGAGATTCAGGTCATTCTTGAGTTCCTTTCCAACTAAGACCCCCATCGACGTCTGGGGAAATGAGCCTTCGTAGAGAGCTTCATCCAGCCGGTAGATGCCGTTGGCGTCCTCGAAGTTGAAGCCCCTCACGACGACTGATGCTGTCCTGCCTGTTTTGTCAATGAAAGCCGCGGAATCGGCAGCGACGGAGACTGTTTTCACCGCGTCAACCCCCCGGATCCTCGTGACCATCGCATCCCATCCGTGAATGGTCGGGCTGCTGTCTGCGGGGACGACTGTCACCTGCGATGACCTGCCGACCGTCGAATCAACTAGGCTCGTTTGGAGACTTCCTATGAGGGAGCCCACGAAGACCTGAACGGCAACTCCCACGGCGATTCCCGTAATGATCAGAATCGTCTGGCCCCTGCTCGACCTCAGAAATCGGAGGGCAATCTTCAGCGAAATCATTTGTTCCCGCCTCCTCTCAGGTTCCTGATGTCATTGAACGTCTGCAGGAGCATGTCGGCGCCTATGCGCCTGTACTCATCGGGGTTCTTGCGGAAGGCGTTCCCGCCAACGATAATCTTCACGTCGCGGTGACCAGCTTCCTTGATTCTCGCGATGGCCTTCTCGGCCGCCACGATGTTGTAGTAGTTTGACACGCTGATGGCCAGGTACTTCGGTTTGGCGTCAGCAACGGCAGCGACGATGTTCATCCCCGGCGTGTTGGCGCCCACAAATGTTGCATCGTACCCGCAGAGAGTGAAGAAGTCCGTGACCATTTTCGCCCCGAGCTCGTGAAACTCCTCAACCGGGCAGACAACGAGGACTTTCTCCCCCTTCTTCCCGCCATACTTCCCATCGCGTTCACGGATGACGTAGGGGTAGCAGCACTCGATAATCGTCCTGACGATCGCGCTCTTCACATGCTCCTTCCAGACACATTTATCCGTGTCCTCGAAGGTGCAGGCGATGTTGTTCAAAGCGGGAGCCAGAATCTCATCGTAGAGCGTGACTACATCCAGTTCCCCCTTAGAGAGTCTGGAGATCACGAAATTCACGCATTTTTCCTTGTCCTCTTGGTCCAACAATGATACGAACTCGCGGTAGAGCGGGTGCATGCACCACTCCTGAATCGACGATTGGGAATTCGCTGAGTCGATGCCTCGGTTGACTATATTGTTGTCGCTTTGAGAGCGCCGAGCGCTTGCACGGGTCCCGGCAAGGTTTTTCTAGCTCTTGCAGGTCATGTCCATAGAGGGCATGGATGAAACTCACGGAAATCATCGAGGCTTTCAACGAGAACCTCACCAAGGAATATGGCGCCATATTGCTGTATATTGAGTTGCGGAAGCTGCCCTTGATGGCTAGGAATGTGAAGACCGCCGCTCTGATCTCCAGCCTGGCAGAGGACGAAATGCATCATGCGGAGATGCTTGCGGATAAAATCGCCAGCCTCGGCGGAAAATCAACCTGGCAGATAGCGCCATTCGAAAGAAAGTCCACAGTCAAGGAGACCCTGATACAAATAATCGAGAGCGAAGAACAAGCGATAGAAGACTACTCCAATCTGATTGACAGGCTGGCTGACCAGCCGAAACTCCGGGAGATGCTCATTGCGATTCTCGAGGACGAGAGACGCCATAAAGAAAGAACAGAGGATCTGTTGAAATCCGTCTCGGGACGCAAGACGAACCCATAGCGATTCCATTCTCTTGATCGCACTCCAGACATTCCATCACCCCTGTTCAGCCTGGCTCATTGGCGCAATCATCTGGCGGGGTATTCAGGTTTATCAGCATATTCTGATTTATCAGAAGGATTTAAATCAATGGAAATCCATGCTCTCCAGAGGCGTCTGAATGACCAAGACCAGATTGCGCAAGTCACCGCAGCGGAACCAAACTGAGGAAACCGGATGCTGCAAGGTGGAGTCAATAGTCGGCATAGACGATAGAGGACAACTTGTGCTCCCCAAGGAACTGCGCGACAAGGCGAAGGTGAAGGCGGGAGACAAGATGGCGGTTGTGAGCTGGGAGAAGGGCGGGGAGGTCTGCTGCATAGTCATGATCAAGGCAGACGGCCTGACGAAGATGGTCGCGGACATGCTGGGTCCTATCATGAAGGATATAACGGAGAAGTGATCATTTGGCGGCCAAGATGAAGGAAGATGAGATCAAAAGAGTGGTGAGGCAGAGCTACGCGAAAGTCGCGAGAAACGCCGGACGCTGCTGCGGTCCCTCCGACATGCAGGAGGCGGTGATGGAGACGAGCAAAGCCATAGGCTACACCGCCGAGGAGCTTGCGGCAGCGCCGGAGGACGCAAACATGGGCCTCGGTTGCGGCAACCCGACCGCCATCGCGACTCTGGCCAAGGGCGAGGTGGTCCTGGACCTCGGATCAGGCGGCGGGTTCGACTGCTTCCTTGCCGCTGACAAAGTCGGCAGCAAGGGGAAAGTGATTGGCATCGACATGACCCCGGAGATGATTGAGAAGGCCAGGAAGAACGCCGAGAAAGGAGGCTACAAGAACGTCGAATTCAGACTTGGCGAAATAGAGAACCTCCCCGTCGCCGACAGTTCCGTCGATGTCATCATCTCCAACTGCGTCATCAATCTCGCACCCAACAAAAAGCGGGTTTTCGAGGAGGCTTTCAGGGTGCTGAGGCCGGGCGGTAGAGTCATCGTCTCCGATCTGGTCCTGTTGAAAGAACTCCCCGAGGAGATTAAGAACTCGGTGGCTGCGTACGTGGGTTGCGTGGCCGGGGCGATGATCAAGGACGACTACCTCAAGGTCATCGAGAAGGCAGGATTCAGGAAGGTGCGTCTCTTGAAGGAGACGAGATTCCCGGTCCATGTGGCTCTGAGCACTCCCGCCGCGAACGAGGCAATCCAGCCGCTGAAACTGAGCAAGAAGAATGCGGACAAGTTTGTCGACTCCATCGCGAGCATCGACGTCTACACGGTCAAGCCGGGAAGGAAATAGAGTGCGGGGGATGGGAATTCCAGTCCTGAGGCGGGCCTCGAGGACCTTTGAACCCATGAACTCCTGCGAGACAGGATTTTAAGTCCTGTGCCGTTGGCCAGGCTTGGCTACCCCCGCCGAAGCGCAAGAATGGCGGTGGCGTCTTAGACTTTTCCTCGCCTCATCGAAGCGAGAGCCAAGGCATCAGGGTGTCGGAAGGCAGCCTGAGGCGGTAGTGCTTCCCGCCGACCTGCAGAATTATCGTGTTCTCCCGCCTCGCATCCAGTTCCACCTCTGGGCTCAGCCTATCCCTCGCCAGCCGCCTCATCAGCCTGCTCTTCATCCCCCGCAGCATTTGACGGGTCTTCCTCTCGAATCTCGGCAGACCCTCGCCGGGGAACAGGCGGTTGTGCCTGCCATCGACAATCACCGCCACGAGACCCCGTGACTCCATCTGGAGTGAAAGCTTCCTCACAGCCGCAACGCTGCGTCCGATCTCCGGCGCGAGCTCTGCCGGGGTCAGGCCGGGTTTCTCGACGATCATCTTCAGGATCTCTCGCCCGGAATCTTCCGCCAGCATCGCCAGAACTGGGATGTCCTCTTCCATCGGCCTCAGGTCCGAGGGATAGTAGACGCTGCTCCCGCCAACGTCCCCAGCCGCCAAGTACTCATGTTGGGTCATCTTTCTCAGGTGGAACTGTACGACCGTCGCATTCATGCCGAGACTGCGCGCGATTGGCCTTAACCTCGAGGCGGGACGATGACAGAGGTGCTCGAAAATCCTCTGGCGGGTAGGGCTCATGAGAATGCTCTCGGACCTGCCCTTAACCTGAAAGGTCTCCGCTCCCTCGCCGACCATCGCCTTGAGAGCCTCACCGAGCCTAGGCATGCTCCTTCTCTTCCACCGAGTATTCCTCGAGTATCAAGTCTAGCAACTCGTCCGGATCGACATCGACTAGATCCTGCTCGGAAAGCGCGTCGATCGTCTTCATAAAATTGTCCTTTGCCGTTGGCGATAGCTTGGAGAGTCTGTCCTTGTCGAGGGACAGCGCCTTCTCCTTCACTATCTTCCCAGCTTGCGCCACGCCCCGCCGCCTCGTGAGCTCCTCTACCTTCCTCACGTACACCCCGACCCCTTTCATGATGCTGTAGGGGTGCCAGTACCTGCTGTGCTTGCTGGACCTGCACTTGATAATCTTGAGCTCCCTCCTCTCAGGCGATTCGAGGCTCGCGTATCTGAGGTGGATCAAATTGTCCGCGAGGTACATCGGAATGACCAGGTCCGGGGCGGAGAGGTCGCCGACGCTGCCATGCTCCTCCAGAGTGCAGAGGACGGTTCCTATCTTCCTGGTCTCGCGGAGGAAGTATGAGACAAGCTCTCTCTGCTCGTATTTCTCCTTGACGGACCAGAGCACAGGCGTGAGGGGGTCGATCGCTATGCGCGCGTTGTGCCCCTCCCACTCGTCGACGAACTCCGCGAGCTCCTTCTGGATGAAATGCGAGAACTGCTTCCCCCCGGCGTCGACGAAGATGAGCGAGCCGTCGGAGATGTACGAGTCGATGTCCTCCCAGCCCATGAGCTTGGAGTTCTTGACGATCTCGCTCGGGGCCTCGTCGAGGGTGATGAAAACCGCATCGTCGTTGTCAAGGAGACCCCGGCGGAGGAACTGGGTCGCGAAGGTGGTTTTGCCGGCGCCAGGCGATCCTATGACGACCGTGGTGGTGTGCTCGTTGATGCCGCCGTCCATGAGGGCATTGAGACCGTAAACGCCGGTCCGGACCTTCCTCATCGATGGCTCCTAGGGAGTGGCGGGAATATAATGGTTTTTACCCACAATCTACCTGCTCTCGTTGCCGACACAAGAGCAATAATAGCCCGGCAATCTTAACCGCCATCGGTGATTCTGTGCCCGACGCTGTCGTCACCAAGAGACTGAGGAAGGCCTACGGGAAGATTAACGCCGTCAAGGACCTCGACCTCACGGTCAGCGAGGGCGAGATATACGGGCTCATAGGCCCCAACGGCTCTGGCAAGACGACGACTGTCAGAATCCTTTGCGGACTTCTGAGGCCCGACGGCGGTGAGGCACAAGTCCTGGGAAGCCCACCAGGCAGCAGCTTAATCAGACCGCTGATCGGCTACATGCCCCAGGACCTCGCAATCTACCCTGACCTCAAAGTGAAGCAGAACATTGACTTCTTCGGACGTCTCTATGGCCTCAGCGGGAAAAGGCTGGAGGCGCGCGAGAAAGGACTTCTGCGCATGGTTGCGCTAGAAGGCAGAGAAGATTCCCTCGTATCGACGCTGAGCGGCGGCATGAAACACCGCCTCTCCCTCGTGTGCGCGATGATTCACGGCCCCAAACTCCTTTTTCTTGATGAGCCGACCGTAGGCGTGGACCCAGAGCTGCGATTCTCGTTCTGGCAGTACCTCAGGAAGCTCAAGGAGGGGAGCGTCACCGCCCTCATCACCACCCACTACATGGACGAGGCGGCGCGATGTGACCGTGTCGGGCTCATCAGGGAAGGACGACTGATCGCTGAGGGCACGCCGAAGGAGTTGCGGGAGTCTGCCGGATGCGAGTCCCTCGAGGATGCATTTCTTGTCTTCTCGAGGAGGGATGCGAGATGAACCGCGCCATCGTGATTACCATCAACATCTTAAGACAGATAAAAAACGATAGACGCACGGTAGGGATGATAGTCGTCACCCCAATCCTCGTGATGGTCCTCTTCGGCTACGCGTTCGCCGGGGAACCCCATGACCTGCAGTTGGCAATCGCAAATGAGGATGTCGGGAGTGCATCTTTTCCAACGCTTGAGGGACCTGTTGTCACCCTGCCGCTCAATCTTGGCCGAAGCATGGCCGATTCCATAGACAGCGACACATTCGCAAAGACCAGCACTGATAGTCTGGAATCCGTCAGGCAAATGATCTCGGACGGACACGCCTGGGGTGGGTTATACATTCCAGGCAACTTCACGCAGCACTTCATCACCAAAGGTTTCCAAATCACCAATCAGGCAACGATCATTTTCGGCGGAACCCTCTATCACCTGAACCTCACCCAAGTTCGGAGCATGCCGACTGATCAAGCACACATGGCGACCCTCGTAGACAACAGCAACACCCAGGTGGGCTCGCTCATCCAGCGCAAGATGCAGGATGCGTTCAGCTCGATGATGGCGCAACTCCCCGTCAACCTCTCTTTCTCAGGCGTCATCCAGACGAGCTTCGTCTACGGTGCTAACGCGAAGTTCGTCGACTTCTTCGCGCCCGGGATTATGTCTTTCGTCATCACCATCATCACGATCATGCTCACAATCGTCTCCATAGTCCGCGAGAGGACTAACGGAACCATGGAGAGAATCTTCGCGTCGCCCACACGTCCGTACGAGGTCGTCCTCGGGTATATGATCGCCTTCAGTCTCATAAGTCTCATCCAATCGTGTCTCCTCCTCGGTTCGGCTATCCTTCTGTTCAACATGACGATTCAGGGCAGCGTCCTGCTCGCCCTCGGATTCGTCGTTCTCTACGCCATAGGCGTGCAAGGCCTCGGCACCCTCCTCTCGACGGTGGCTCGCAACGAGTTCCAGGCAATCCAACTCGTCCCGCTGGTGTTCGTGCCTTTCATCCTCCTTGGCGGCATTTTCTGGCCTGTCGAGGCGATGCCGACGTTCATCAGACCATTATCTTCAGTAATACCTCTCACTTACGCGGCCGAGGGGCTCAGGTCAATCGTGATAAGGGGGTGGGGACCTGCAGAGATCTGGAAAGACTTGGTCGCACTCAGCATCTTCGCCACGGTGATGATCCTAGCAGGTTTCGCGGTTACGAAAAAGAAAGCGAGAGGTTAGACGCCACAGCTCTGCAACTTCAAATAGCCCGGACGCGTGATTCATCACCGCCATGCAACTGACACTACAATCCAGGGTGAAGCTCAACAACGGCGTCGAGATGCCGATGCTGGGATTGGGCGTCTGGCAGATGGCGCAGGGTATCGAGACACAACGCGCCGTCAAGTCTGCTCTGGGCGTTGGCTATCGCCTCATCGACACCGCCAAGCTCTACGCGAACGAGAGAGACGTCGGCATCGCCGTCGGGGAGAGCGAGATTCTCCGCGAAGAGGTGTTCGTGACAACCAAGCTCTGGAACACGGACCACGGCTTCGAGCCTGCGATCAAGGCTTTCAACAGGAGCCTGCACGAACTCGGGTTTGACTATGTCGATCTCTACCTGATACATTGGCCTGTGGCGCCTCTGAGGGGAGACAGTTGGCGGGCTTTGGTGAGACTCCTGGAAGAGGGGAAGTGCCGGGCAATCGGGGTCAGCAACTACACCGTCGACCATCTCCGGGGACTCTTGAGGGACTCCTCAGTAGTGCCGGCGGTCAACCAGGTCGAGTTCAGCCCATTCCTCTTTCAGGAGGAACTCATGGACTCCTGTCAAGATCACAACATACAGCTTGAGGCCTACAGCCCGTTGACGAAGGGAGCGAGACTAGGCGACCCGAAGCTGAGACCCTTCGCGGCAAAGTATCACAAGACCGCCGCCCAGATTCTCATCCGATGGGCGTTGCAGCACAACGTCGTCGTGATACCCAAGTCCAGCAGACCGGAAAGGATCCTGGAGAACGGTCAGGTGTTCGACTTCGAGATCTCATCCGCCGACATGAAGATGCTCGATTCTCTCGGAGAGGATTATCGCACCGCCTGGGACCCCACGAACACCCGATAGCGGGCCCGCGTGCATCGGCCCGCGTGTCGCTCGCGCCAACTGACCTCAGGTTCGTCTGTCCCCGCCCTGGCCCTTCTGCGCCTTGTACCGCGCCGAGTCGAGGTCGAGGTCCAGGTCCTCTTCCTTCGCCTTGCCCGGGCTGAATACCTTGCCCGCCTCGAACTCCAGCTTCTTGTCCTGCTTCTTCTTCTTGCGCGGCGCCTGCTCAACCTGCTGTTCCATGTATATCCTCCCATCTGTGAGCGTAGGGGTCGGGTAGGTCTATGCGGCGGCGGTCGCCGTCGCCGACCATCACAGTGGACCAATCGATGGACTCGATATTGAACCTGTCGCAGATTTCCCGCCTCAGCGCGGCCCTGGTGTCGCTTGGCGGCTCCTTGATCGCCTTGGCGATGTCGCCGTCCTTCAGCAGTCTATCCACGAGCCCTTTCGACTGCCTCTTGTAGAAGATGCCTCTCTCAGCTCCGACCTCCGAGTACTGCTTGCAGGCCATCATCTCGACATCGGGTCCGCTCTTGCTCTCCTTGGCCTCCTGGATGGCGAAGTACCTGTCCAGCCATTCGACCCGCCTGGCGAGTTCTTTCGATTTCCTGCCCTCGATGCCATCGAGGACTTCCTCGAGGATTTTCAACGCGCGCTTCTCTCGATCATCCTCCACGATGTTCTCTATCTTCGCCAGGTAATATCTCTGGATCTCCACAGGCGAGACCTTCTTGCCGCTATTGAGGTGAACCTTCCAGGCTTCCGGGTTCGTCTTCTCGACGTTCTCCCACATGTCCTCGACCGGCGACTTGAGGCGGGGAGCGTCGCCGAGTTCGTCCATCTCCATGAGCTGCAGTATGGCGGTGGTGGTGAAGTGCCGCAGCAGGATCGCCACCTCGTTCATCAGCGCATCGCCGCAGATGACGTGCAGCCTGCGCCAGCTCGAGCGGTCCGAGTGTGGCTCGTCGCGCGTGTTGATGAGCCCGGTGTTGTGCATGGTCTCGCCGCTGACGACTGCGCTCGTCAAATATATCATCGGCGATAGGACATACTTCCCGTCGAGGATGTCTCCCGCCCCCGTGTAGATGAACCTGGTGCTGAAGTGCGGCACTAGCTCCTTCACGAACTTCTCAGGGAAGTCCACGGACCTGTCGACGATGTAGTTCTCATGGCTCCCGTAGCTGACTCCCTCGGGTGACGTGTTGTTCTTGAACGCCCAGATCCTCTCCCCGCTTGAGAGGTACTTCTCCTCCGTCACCCGCCTCAGCCAATCGATCACCTTCTCGCCCGCCTTCTCCCACAGGAGCATGTCGAATGGGTTGCTCACCTCGCAGGTGCTCAGCTCGAAGTGACCGACGTCGTAGTAGCAGCGAGAGCCGTTGGTGATGAACTCCCCCGCCAGCTGAAGGTCGCTCTCGCTCAACAGCTCGAGCGCGAGGGTATGAGGGTCGAACCCCTTGGAGGCAAGCTTCTTCGAGTACATCGTGTACTCGAGTTCTGTCCCCTGGATCCTCTTTCTCATCCTTATCCTACCATCGGGTCTCCGCCGGCGCTCTTGAATATCTCCCTCTGCCTCTTCTCGTAGAGGTAGACATCGGTTATCGCGTGCTCCTTCGACTCTTCCTCAATCGCCTGCTGGAAGTCGTTCAGGTTCAGCCCCTCCTTTTCCCGCTCGGCCTTCTTGAGGTTGAGAATCCTCTTGACGTAATTCTTCTTGGCGGTCTTCACGACGGCGGCGATGATTGCTCCGGAGACTATGTCCTTCCTCTTGACGGTCTTGATCGCTTCCTTGGCGTCCGGATCGGTTTTCACCCTGACCCACTTGCTCTCTCCGTAGAACTCATCAAGCACTGCATTCCTCAGGTACCGGATCGCCTTCTCGTGGTCGCCTTGCTCCCTGACGATGCCCGCTTCGACCGGAAGATCGCCTGCCAAGTAGATTGAGAGGATCTCCTCGGCCATCTTCCTGCTTGGCCTGGGTATCTCGATTATCTCGTCGAACCGACCGGGCCTAAGGAGTGCCGGATCCAAGAGATCGGCCCTGTTGGTCGCGCCTATCACGAATACGTCGTGAAGCTCCAGCAGGCCGTCCATCTCGCTGAGTATCTGCGCGATTATGTTCTTGTGCACACCTGAGGTGTCCATGTAGCCCCTCACGGTGAAGACCGCCTCGATCTCATCGAAGAAGACGATGCTTGGCCGTCTCTCGTGTGCTTGGCGGAATATCTCCTTGATGAGCCGCTCGCTTTCCCCCACCCACTTGCTCAGCACGTCGGCGATGCTGACGTTGAAGAATGTCATGTCGTTCTCGGTCGCGACGGCCTTCACCATGAGGGTCTTCCCGCATCCAGGCGGACCGTGAAGCAGTATGCCCCGGGGCGCCTCCAGGTTGATCTTCTTGAACAGCTTCTGCTCCTTGAACGGGAGAATCGTCACATCCCTGATCCTCTCGATAGCCTCCCCCAGTCCGCCAATCTGCGCATAGTGGACATTCGGCTTCTCACCCAGCAGCAGGTTCTTCACTTCAAGATTCGGGAGGACCTCGATCAGCTCCATGGTCGGCGGGAGGACAGATATCTGGAACCCGGGCTTCAGCTTCCCGATGATCTCCTTCTCGGCGGAGACCAACCTCTTCTCCATGTCGCCTTCGACAGTGATCACAAGCTTGCCTTCGAGGATGTCAGCGACCTTCGCAATCACTCCTTCATTTCTGGCGTTGCTGCTCTCGACAATCGCGTATGTCTGCGGATGAACCCAGACGTACTGCCCTATGTTCAGCGTCGACTTGTCGACGAGGCCTGTGCTGACCTTCAGGAGCTCCATCGACCTCGCGACCACGACCTGGCTCGCGTCGAGATCCGGTCCTTCCTTCCTGACGACGTAGGCATATAGCAGAGGCGGCTGCTTGATCTTGTTGAATTTCTCCTCATAGGCCTTGAGCCTATACTCCCTCTCATCCACCTCATAGCGGAAGGCCTGCAGATCCCTCTCGTACTGCCGCTTGAGTCGGTCGAGCTTCTCCTCGTACTCTTCCTTCATTTCGTCGAGCGATTCCTGATCCTTTTGCTTGGTTTCCGGCATCGGATGACCACCGCCGCGAAATATGTCAAGGGCGTCCTGGCGCTCAGACTGCCATCTTCGTGCTGAAGATGGCCAAATCCAGAACGCCTGGAACCTAATTATGTCTGAACTGGGGTTATGAACCTTGCGACGAGATTATGGGATTCAGTAATCTGGAGAGTGCAAGAAGAGTCACCTAATCAATGGAGTGTTGAAAATTATAAACAATGACGAATTTAATCACGGTCAGACGGCTCAGGAATCATGACAGCCCGTGATACTTGAACGCTTTCCTCTTGACGCCGTCGACGACCTTCTTCACCGCACTCGACACAGCGCCGCCATCCTGTGTTTCCTCGGAATCCCTCAGCGTCCCGCCTTTCGGGGCGATCGCGTATGTGATCTTGCAGTACTCCATCCATTCGATCGGCAGGTCGTTTGCCAGCTCCTTCCCGAGCATCCTGGCGAAGAAGAGAGCCCATATCCTCGGGCAGATCATGATATCATAACCGCCGCCAGTCACCGCCACCCATCGCCCGCCGCCATATCTCCTCGAAATCTCGTCGAAGTCCCTGCCGATCTCCTCGTAAGCCCGCGTGGTCAGGTTCAGGTGGGCCAGCGGGTCGGCGAAGTGCGCGTCAGCGCCGAGCTGGGTGAACAACACCTCTGGCTTGAACGCCTCTGCCAAAGGGATGACGATTTCTTTGAAGGCATGCAGATAGCTCGCGTCTCCCGAGTATGGGGGCAACGGGACGTTCACGGTGTAGCCCTCCCCGTCACCCGTGCCGATCTCATCGATGTCGCCTGTCCCTGGGAATAAATAGTGACCGTCCTCGTGGATTGAGACTTTCAGGACTCGGGGATCGTCGATGAATATCGATTGCACACCGTCTGCATGATGAACATCTATGTCGACGTACATCACCCTGCTCAGGCCATATTTTCCGAGCAACCGCTTTATGCCAACGGCAATATCATTCAGGAGACAAAACCCGGACGCTCTCGCAGGCATGGCATGGTGGAACCCGCCACCTAGGTTCATGGCCTTTTCCGTCTCCCCTTTCGCGACCGCATCGCAGGCGAGCATGGTCCCGCCGACATGGAGGCTTGCCGCCTCGAACATCCCTGCGAACACCGGATTGTCCGAGATGCCCAGACCGTGTGAGAACGATTGGCCGTCCGGGTGCTCGCTCAAGTGCTCGAGAACCTCTAGGTAGCCTCTGTCGTGCACGGCGATCAGGTCTTCGTATTCGGCGAGGCTGGGTTTCATTTCGACCGCGCCCTTCGGCCCTATGAGCCCGTAATCCTGCATGAGCATCTTCGTGAGGAGGAGCCGCTCCTCCCTCATTGCATGCCCTTCCCCGAAATTGTATTTTAGGTACTTGTCATCATAGACAAGGACAGGGCTGGCCATCGACGCGCCATGTCCCCCAACATCTAAAGCCTTAGCCCCTCAGATGAGCCATCCACCCGTTACGTTGATGACGTCACCGGTGACGAAACCCGCCTCATCGGAGACGAGGAAAGCCACGGCGGCGGCGATGTCCCACGAAGTCCCCGGCCTGCCGACCGAGGTCTCTTTGTCTTTGACCTCGAGTGCCTCCTTGACGGTCCTCTCCTTGTCCGCGACGACGCCGGGAGCGACCGCGTTGACCGTGATCCCGCTCCTCCCGACCTCTCGGGCGAGCGACTTGGTGAACGCGACGACTCCCGCCTTCGCGGCATAGAACGCGGACATGCCGGACGCCCCGTGCGCCCTGTATGCGCCCGCGGCGGCGAGATTCACTATCCTTCCCCACTTTTGCTTCTTCATGATCGGCAACACCTGCCTGGAGCACAGGAACGCGGCGGTGACGCTCGTGTCCAAGACCCTCCGCCATTCACCGAGCGACATCGCCTCCACATCCTTTGTAATCCAATCGCCAACGTTGTTGACCAAGATGTCGAGTCGGCCAAAGTGAGTATGAACCTTGTCCACGAGCTCGGCGACCTCCACCTCTCTCGTCACGTCTGCCTTGATGGCCAGAGCCTTGCGGCCCTTCGATTCGATTTCCTTGACAACCTCCAACGCCTCTGCCTGACTGTGCAGATAGTTGACGGCGATGTCCGTCCCTTTCTCTGCTAGGGTCAGGGCTATGGCCCTTCCTATGCCTTTCGCTGCCCCCGTGACCAGCGCCACGCGTACTGGGAGCGTCACGGCTGGATGATGGACGGAGTCGGTATTAAGGCTGTTCGAAGACCGGCCTGAAAGGAGGGCCTTAGATTTCGTCTTCCTCCTCGGTCTCCGCCTCTTCGATCTCCACCTTCTTCTCCGCTCTCTTCTCTTCCTTGGGCATCTGTTTCGGCTGCTGCTTCTCCGGCTGCAACTCCTCCTCTTCCTCGATTTCGCCCAAGTCCTCCTGAGGACCCTGGAGAGCGCGAATCTTGCGGCTTATCGCGAAGTACATCCCGATGAGACCGACGAACAGCATCACGATCAGCAACACCATCCCCATCATCAGCACGTTGCCCAGGCCGTCCAGGTCTGACTTGAGCGTCCTGATGTCGCCCGACGTCTGGTTGAGCGCGTCGAGCCTGCCCTGGATCGTGGTCAGCTGATTGTTGACATTGGTGATATCCTGACTCTGCTGGTTGATCGTGTCATTCATGTCTGCGATCTGGTTGTCCAGGTTATCGATTTGGTTGTTGAGGTCATTAATCATGCCGAGCAGCAACGTGATTTGATTCTGCAAGCCGGCGATATCAGGCGCGATGTAGGTCACGTCTCGCGTCTGCTGGTTCGTGTTGCCGGCCTGGTCGGTCGCCGTGATATAAATCGTATTGACTCCGTCAACCAAGAGGGCCACGATTGTATCGAAGCCTCCTGTCGAGTCCACCATAGCCATCTGTCCGTTGACTGTGATCGTTGCGCTGGGCTCGGTCGTTCCCCTGACCTCCACCGATGGGACTGTCGTCTGGTACAACGGCGCGGGCATCGCAATCGCCAGTGTCGGCGCGACCGTGTCGAGTGTGATGGTCTTGAGCACCGCCGCCATGTTCCCTGCGACGTCTGTCGCATTGACCCAGATGTTCTTCCCTCCGTCGCTTCCCAGGCCCACCGTCGTCGTGAAGCTGCCGTCGCCCGCCACCGCAACCGGTGCTGAGTTGACGGCCACAGTGGCAGAAGGCTCGGTCTGACCGGAGACAGTTAAGGCCGGATTGTTGGTGTACGCTCCTGTTGGAGACGTGATCGTCACGGCTGGCGATACCGTGTCCACGGTGACGCCGATGATCTCGACATGGGCGTTACTAGCGGGATCTGTCGCCACTACCCGGATTGAATTGCTGCCTTCTTTCAATGCAATAGTGACCGCAAAATCACCGACATTGTTCACCGCAGCGTTGATGCCCTCAATCACGACCGACGCCCCTCGTTCGGTCGTGCCCGCCACCACCACCGTCCTCTCTTTGATGTAGGAACCTGCAGTGGGGGAGGTGACCGTGAGTGCTGGAGGTTGGGTGTCGAGTTCGATGTCCTTATGGAGCAAGGCGGTATTGCCGACCAAGTCTGTCGCCTCTATCTGAATGGTGTTCGGCCCCTCGACAAGGTTCGTCGAACTGCTGAACGCACCATTCGTGGTCGCTGTCGGCACTCCATTGATCAGCACCGTGGCGATGGTCGACTCCGTGTAACCGACCACGTTCACCGCAGGCTGATTCGTGATGCTGACCGCAGGAGACGTGAGGACTATGATGGGTGCCGAATTGTCCACACCGAACGTGAACATTAGTGAAGCGAGGTTCGGCGTGGTGGCGAGGTCGTACATCTGGATGTCCACCGTATGCTGTCCCTCGCTCAGCAGGAAGGTCAGGTTCCACCACAATTCTCCGGCCACGATTCTCGCAGACGAGGTCACATCGCGCCCGTCCAAGGTCAGGAGTATGCTGTTCATGTCGACGCCCGAGTAGAACGCTCCCCGAACGTCATCGAAGGAGACGTCGATTATCGGGACGTCGGATGTCCTGTAGTCGATTCCTGCCGAGGGTGAGTTCAGGGTTATCGTAGGCGGTGTCGTATCGCGCGCCATGAGCAGCACCGGCATCTCGATGGTCGTCGGCGCCCCCATTGGCCCGATGAAGATGACGCCATAGTAATCACCTTCGACATCGGGGATATCGTAGTCGATATCGAAAGTGTAAGGCGTGTTGGCGACGATTGGACCAGAGGGCACGTTCGCCGGATCCAGATCCAGTCCCGCTCTCAGGTCGACCGTCAGGTCGAAAGTCGCACCCGGCATCGGCACGGTGAATCCGTGCACCTCGATTCTGTACGTCCCGTCGTCTGGCAGCGTCAGCTTCACCCTCTCGTTGGCTGTCGGCGAGGTCGAGGAACCGACGGGCACTTCGCCGCCGCCCGGCAGCTCGTAATACACGTAAAGGTCGAGATCGATGGGGAACGCCGAAGTCAATGTGATGTCCATCAGTCCCGCGTGAACAGAGTCGACAAGGAAGCTGACCCGTTCATCCTGGGTGATTGGATAGACATACGTTGTCGGCTCGGAGACCCCGTAGGCCCTGACCTCCATCCCGTCGGGCATATCCATCGTCGACATGAAGTCGAACGTCTTCACGCCCGAGCTCTGCGACAGCTGTTCGGTCCACGGGAATGGATTGACGTTCACGAAACCCGTCGCTCCCGAGAACACTTCCGAAGGCCCTTCGCCCGCGTAGAGGACGTTGTGCAGGGCAATCTCGTGCAGACCATTCGCGGCAGGCCCTGAGACCCATTCCTCCGGACCGCCTGTCGCCGTATTGAATAACCAAGTGCCCGCTCCTATGTTCATGTTCGGGCTGCCGCCGACTTGGGAAAGTGCGTATGGTCCGAAAAGGGAAGGCATCGCATTCGAGAAGTCGTCCGGGGTAGGACCGAATAATAGCGTGTCTATGTCGGTCGGATAGTTGTTCCATTTCGTGTGTATGAGGAAACGGGTGCCGCCCGTGATCGGCGTGCTGTCCGGCACGTCCATGAAATAGAACCGCCAATCCCCCGCTTCCGGTCGCCATGACCAGTCCTGGCCGCCATACATGCGGCCATTGTCATAGTAGCTCGTGTTGCTGGTGTCCTCCTGGAAGGTTATGTCCTGACTGTTCCCGGCGACGTTTATCACGATCGGTATGACCGTCTCGTTCGAACCGGTATCCTTGAGGATCACCATCGCGCTGTAGACGCCCACCGCGGCCGTTGGCGGCACACTCACCGTCACTCTGAGCGTCTGCGTCGCTCCGGCACCGAGCGTCACGGTCGCCTTGTCTTCCGTGATCCACGCCGAATCAGCAAGCTCATAGAACTCCAGGACGACGTGAACCCTCGTGCTCGGAATCGCCGGATCCCGGTATCTGTGGATAACGCCGAACAGTAGAGCATCGTCGACCCTCGTGAACGGATCGTGCACGAATGCGTTCTGGACGTTCGAAAATCCGTATGCATAGGTGAACCTCATGTATTCTACCTGCCCGCCAACGTTGTCGAGCTCGCCCGAGTTCACCACACCGTTGCCGTTCAAATCGTCCCAATAAAGGCCGTTGCCATTGAGGTCCTTCCAATCGTAGAACAGCGCCCTGTAAGCGCTGTTCATGGTGTAATCGTACTCTGGGTCGAACGATGCGAAGTCGGTGTACGCAATCCCCCGTACGAATTTGGTGGTCGGATAAGCCGAGAGCATCGCGCTGACGTTCCACAGGTAGTCGGGCCTATTGCTGCTGGGACTGCTTTCATCCGAGTTGTTCGACCAGATGTCAAACGTCCGTTCTCCCGCCTTCCTGAGGACGGCATCCGAGATCGACCACTGCTGAGCCGAACCCCCTCGGTTCGTGAGCTGGAAATCTTTCCATGTCGTGTCTCCTGCGCTCATCACATGCGCGAAAGAGGGGTAGTCAGTGCCTCTGTAGCCGCCAGGCGTCCAAGATGATGGTGAAGCACGCACCCCATAGAGTCCATTGGCAAGCATCGTCGAACGTTCCGCGTTCGTGAGCCCGGCACCCATGACGAGCGGATCATAGTTGATGTTATCCGCGCCGTTCATCAGGAACTCCTTGACCATGGTGTTCGTGGGATACACGGACGCGCCTTGTTCGTAGGCGTCATAGATCAACGCAACAATGCCGGCAGTCGCGGGTGAGGACAAGCTCGTTCCTCCCCAGATGCTCCAGGAATTCGTGCCGTTGCTCTGGCCTGCGGATACGGTATTGATGGCGTTGTCGCCCGACGCCCATGCGCCCACAGTCACCACGTCGGGATCGACGTTGCCCAGAGAACTCGGTCCCCGGTTGGACCACGGCTGGACATCGCCGAAGGTCCACATAGGCCCGTTCTCCCAGGTCGTCTTCGCCCCACTGTAGTAGCTGGTCGATGCACCCACCGATATCACCGATTTACTGCCGCCCGGCGGAGTCACAGTCCCGAACCCATAGCCGCCATTTCCCGTCGATGCAACGTAGGTCGTGCCGTCGTAGTACGAAGTCAGCAAGTCGATGAAGCGCGACTCGTAATCCCAGCCGTCATTGTCGACATTAGAGGTACCGTAGCTTGAGCTGCTTACCATCGCCTCGTCGCCAGTCCCCGGGACTCCGTCGTATCCCTCAGCGGCGAACGGGTAGATGTCCGTCCAGAAACCTCCGAAGTAGATGTCACCAACGGCGACTATCCTGGCGTCGGGCGCGAAGCCCTGCACCCTTCCTGTCACATTCTGCGCCACCACAGCGGAGGAACACATGGTGCCGTGGTCTCCTCCCGCTGCATATGCATCACCAATCATGAATGCAGTCAAATTCCCGTTGCCAGGTATCGTATTAATCAGTCCGTAACGGTCCGCCACAACGTCCGAGTACGGAATGGGATTGACGCCGTTCGCGATGAAATAGATTAGACCGCCAGAAACGTCGGGCATTCCGTCGCCCCAATCCCAGGAGGATTCGTCATAGCCGCCGGTGCTCGCGTCCCTGTAGTCAGCGTAGGAGATTGGGCTGAAGATGTCCACGGGTTTGTCGTTAAGGAAGTTGTCATCGTCGTTGAGGTCGACGTAGATTGTATCGTAGACGAATGGAACCGCGCTGTCTGTCAGAAGGACGCCTGGGCTGTGGCTGCCGAACCTCGCCGCCAGCGTCGGCGCCGGGTGTACGCCGAGATGGTACCAACCGCTCGCGCTCGGGACGCTGGTGACGTTGTAGTTCCTATCATTGAAGAGTGGCAGGAGACCGTTGACATCAGCCGTGGCATTGAAACTCGTGTCGACGTACCACGAGGGGGCCGCAGGGTATGAAGCCCCGCCGAAATAGAGGTAAACGTACATCGAGAACGGATCGAACGCAATCGGCCAGAGATAGTAGGGCGAGGAGGTGTTCTCCTCAATGGCCCACGTACCCAACAGGTCAGGATTGGCGAAGTCGACGCCCGAATCCAAGATTGCGACCCTGACGTCAGAGCCCGTGAAGCCTCTCGCCCAGGCGTCCGTCACATGGTGGCCCTGGGCCGCTCTTATTGTGTTCACGCCGGGTTCGGCCGCACTGTCTGGACTCTCCTGACGTCCATTCTCCGATTCCGGATTGAGTATCTCCAGTGGCTGCGGGACCACGAACAACGATACCCCACCGACGCTGTCGAGATAGGCTATCTTGGCTGCGATGACTGCAGGCATGTCGACGATCACGGGTCGGAGGCCCGTGCTTTTTGAGGGCGCCTTGCCAACCGGGGTATCCACGCCCATCGCCCTCAGCGTTCTGCCGAGTGCCGCAGGGTCCGTTGTGTAGACTGTGACCCTGACCACCTGCTCCGGATTTTGCATGATCATGTCCTTGAGGCTCACGGAGATCTTGTTCAAGTATGACGTGTCAGGATAGAGGCCGCTTAGGCTGGTGAACGGCGACACCTGATTCTTCTCGCTCTGGCTTGCCGTCGCCGTGGCGGTGACGGTTCTTGATGCCGAGACCCGTGGCACCGAGACCAAGACCGCGAGCGACGATATCAAGACCAACGCTGCGACGACGATTGCCCCACTTCTTCCACCGACCGCTGTCTTCATTCCCTTGACCTCCTTTGATAAGACAGAGCAACACAGTTGCTCAGCGAAATTCGATATTCCCCGCATGCTGCGTGCACCGGGATGAGGGGCGCAACATCGAGCGGCGTAATAAAAGTTGGTGCACCACATCCCGTTCGAAGGGAGGCGGCAAGGCGAGGTTTAATGAATGCGCATGCCCTCCTCCGCTTCATGAAGCACCGACTCGAGCCAGTGTTCTTTCCTCGTGCAATCGCTGTCATCGGGGCATCCCGCCACAAGGAGAAAGTGGGCTACGCGATCATGCACAACCTCGTCGTGAACGAGTATCAAGGCACTCTGTTTCCGATCAATCCGAATGCCGAGTCCGTTCACTCCGTCAAGTGCTACCCGAGCATCTCTGAGGTGCCGGGACCGGTCGATCTGGCCATCATCGTCGTGCCCGCGGCGCACGTGCTGGAGGTGATGGAAGAGTGCGGCAAGAAAGGGGTCAGGGGCGCTGTCGTCATCACCGCCGGTTTCAAGGAGACCGGCGGGAAGGGAGAGACGCTGGAGAGGCAGCTCAGGGCTGTCGTCAGGAAGCACGGCATGGCGATGATCGGACCGAACTGCATGGGCATCATCAACACGCACAAGGATATCCAGATGGATGCCACATTCGCTCCGACGCCGCCCCTGCCAGGACACATCTCCTTCATGTCCCAGAGCGGCGCGCTCGGTGTGGGCATTCTCGACCATGCGACCACGCTGAGGCTGGGCATCAACCAGTTCGTCAGCCTAGGCAACAAAGCCGATGTGTCTGGCAATGACTTGCTGGAGTACTGGCAGCAGGATCCCAACACCAAGATCATTCTGATGTACATCGAGAATGTTGGAAATCCCGGCAACTTCCTGAAAATCGCACGGAGGCTGACGAAGAAGAAACCGGTAATCGCCGTCAAGTCCGGGAAGACGGAAGCGGGCGCTAAAGCCGCCTTGAGCCATACGGCCTCATTGGCGGGAAGCGACGTGGCCGTGGACGCGCTGTTCCATCAATGCGGCGTGATCCGTGTGGATACAATCGAGGAGCTCTTCGACATGGCCATGGCGTTTTCTCACCAGCGCCTGCCCAAGGGCAAGCGCGTTGCGCTCGTGACTGACGCCGGAGGACCTGGCATCATGGCAACAGACGTGCTGGTGAGCATGGGCATGGAGATTGCACATCTGAGACAGGATACGCTCGATGAAATCAGGAAACATGTTGTTGACGAAGCGATAGTGTCGAATCCGGTCGACCTGACCGCGCACGGGAATCCGGACAGCTACGGACACGCACTCGACGCGGTGCTCCGGGACGATGGCGTGGATTCCGCGCTTGCGATATTCGTCCCGCCGCTGCCCCATGAGGAGATACCCGTGGCTCAGGCGATCTGGCAGACCGCGAAGAAACACAGCAAGCCGGTGCTTTGCTGCTTCCTCACGAAAAATGAGGAATCCCCTGGGTTCGTCGAGCTTGTGACGAACGGCATCCCGGCCTTCCTTTTTCCGGAGAGCGCCGCGACGGCCCTCGCGACGATGACGCGCTATACGGAGTACCTCAAGCGCGACGAGGGTTCGTTCAAGAGCTTCAAGGTCCAGAAGAGCGCAGCGGCCAAGATCATCAAGTCGGCCAGGGACACCGGCGGGCAACGTGTCAGGGAGAAGGAAGCCTTGGACCTCTTCAAGGACTACGGGTTCGATGTGGCCAAGAGCCTGTTCGCGAAGAACAAGGAGGACGCGCTGAAGTGCGCGAAGAGCATCGGCTATCCTGTCGTCGTGAAGGCGGTCGGGCCGAAACTAATCCACAAGACCGAGTTCAAAGCTGTGGCGGTGAACATCAAGAGCGAAAGGGCACTCAAGGCGACCTTGAACGAGATGTGCGGGAGATTCACCTCGCAGGGCGTCGAGACTGACGGGTTCCTCGTGCAGGAGATGGTCAAGGGAGGAATGGAATGCATCCTTGGCATGAAGTCCTACAAGCACTTCGGACACCTGCTCGCATTCGGCCTCGGAGGGATATTCGTGGAGTACCTCAAGGACGTGAGCTTCGCGCTCGCGCCGACCACGGACATGGACGCGAAACGCATGATCCAGTCGATAAAGACCTACCCGCTGCTGAAGGGGGCGCGCGGTGGCCCAGCCATGGACGAGGCCTCCTTGCAGGACGCGATACTCAGGCTATCCCAGCTGGTCGGGGAGCAGGAGGGCATCGAGGAGATAGACATCAATCCCTTGATCGTGCTGCCTGACGGTAAGGGCTGCAAGGTCGTGGACGCAAGGGTAATCCTCCGCTGACCGCGTTCGGAAGCGAGATAAATCGGACATGCATGTCGTCATGCATGACCGAAACAAGGTTCTCTCTGCCGTTCCGTGGCGGAAGCGTGACCGTTGTTGAGAGGGACGGGGCAGTCTTCCAGGTCGGCATCTCCGGCGCGCGCCCGACGGGGAACACCCCGCGTACAGGGCTCGCAGGGGACATGAGGAGGTATCTGGCGGGCGAGAAAGTGTCATTCGACCGGTACAAGGTGGATTACTCAGGATATACCGAGTTCCGGAAGCACGTCTTGAAGACGGCGCGGAGGATACCGCATGGAGAAATCCGCAGCTACGGACAGGTCGCCGAGGCTGCCGGCAAGCCGCGGGCATACAGGGCCGTGGGCTCGACCATGGCGAACAACCGGATCTGCATAATCGTGCCTTGTCACAGGGTCGTTGGAGCCAACGGCCTCGGAGGGTTCACCGGATCACTGGATCACAAGATTGCGCTGCTTGAACTCGAAGGAATCTCGAAGGAACGCTGGCTCACTCGGAAATATCAGGGAAATGATGCGGAAAAATCCTCGCGGTGATTACGACGGCTGGGACACGTACCAGAACCAGATCAGATAGACCCCTGCGATTATCAAGGCTATCCCGCTGATTTTCTTGATCACGTTGACATAGCGGTTCATCTTCTTGACCGCCGCTTGTCCTGCTTCGCTCAGGAGGACCGTTATGGCGATCATGAGGGCGATGACAATCGCGGAGTAGATGACGAGAACGAGCACCCCGAACATGATGTTGCCGTAGATCGATGCGTTCAGTATGGCGGCTATAAAAGGCGGAGCGACACA
This sequence comes from Thermoplasmata archaeon, assembly GCA_041489255.1. Classification (GTDB taxonomy): domain Archaea; phylum Thermoplasmatota; class Thermoplasmata; order RBG-16-68-12; family JAFNFQ01; genus JAFNFQ01. The sequence goes on from JBGPQV010000001.1 coordinate 283,896, forward strand.
CGCGAAGCCTGCAGCACCGTAGCCCACCCCATACACGAACATCTTGGGGCCGATTCCCATTTCCTTTCCTTCCTTGCTCGGGAGGATACGCTGCCTGAGCTTGCGGAACGGCTCGATTAGCTTGTGATACTGGAGCGGGGTCAGCGTTAGGGCACCGAGGATTATCAGAATCACGCCGACGTAGAGGCCGAGGGAACCCACGAAGGCAGCGGCGGAATAGCCGATGGCGAATACGATGACCGCGATTATGCCATAAACCACAATCATCCCGAGTGCCGCAAGGAAACCCCTTCCGGCCGCGGTGCGTGTGGACGGTTTCTGCTTCGAGCCTGCATCGATCCCGAGATAGTATGCCATGTAGCCTGGGAGCAGGGGGAAGGAGCAGGGGGAGAAGAAGGACCCGACAGCAGCGAGTATCGCCAGCGAGTACACGCTCACCTGTGCCACTGCCGCCGACCCTCCCGTGCCGGAAATCGCGGCGGATATCTGTTTTCGCATTTCCTCCTTCTGTGCCGTGGGATCAAAGCCGCCCGTCGGATTAAATACCCAAGTGATGCCGCCGCCCTTGTCAACAATAACGACCTTCGGGAGTTCTTGGCCTACAGAATACTTCGTGTTAAGGGAGTCGGTGTCCTTGGCGACCAGCCAGGTTATATTCTGATCGTCCCTGTAAGCCCTCAAATCACTCTCCGTGTCGAATAACAAGACATCGATGCTTATCACCTGGAGATCGCCGACAAAGGATGGGACGATGTCCTTCAGGTTGTTAGCCACTATTGCGCAGCCCGGGCAGGCGATGTACATGAAGTCGAGGAGAACGACGTGATTGTTCCTATACTGACTGAGGGTGATATCGACGGGAGGTTCGTCGACACTCTTGATGCTAAAATCGGGAGCAATCGAGGTCTGGGGCGACATGACCGTTATCGCCACGACTATCAGGACGACTACGAGTATCAGGGTCACAGCGACAATGAGACTAGATTTGACCGAACTCATCCGGGCCGATAAAGTCCAGTGATACTACCCCCTATAAACCCTTGTAATGAACAGTCTGTATGTCCGGGCAGGCAGGTCCCTATCAACTTCGCCTGGGAGCGATGGTGAACGAAAACGAGGCATTCGAATCCGGAGTCGTCGCCCTCAATTCCTTCAGCCTGACCACCTCCGGCCCGAGGTCCGCCAGCTGCTGCAACATCCCGTCTACGTGGCCTTCGCCAACCACCGCCACCACCCGCTCGTACTTCGAGGCCAACTGTCGCACTCCCTGCGCGATGTACTTGTCCCTGTCGTCTATGAGTATCTTCTTAACCGAGGGGAACTGGCTGGCGAACTCGTCAAGGTAGGATGTGCGATCCTCGTCGAACCTCTTGAGCTCCCTCTCCACCTGCTTTTTCCCAACAAAGAGCGCCGCAATTGTGGAGACGAAGAGCTTCACCTTCTCCTCGAACGTCATCGATCCCCAGAGACGGGAGAGGACCATTCCTGAGTCCATGTCCAGGAACGCGATGTCGGCCCCGACCTCGCCGGCGGCTTTGGTCGCCGCCAGCATCTCGTCGCCCACCTCGACCCCATATTCGTGCGCTATCCTCCTCTGGAAGTGCGAGAGAAGGCGGTAGAGAACACCAGTGTCCTCCCGCCCGTGGCGGTTATTGAGGGCGTGATACCTCTCCTGATCAAGCTCGACCCCGACCACGGTCGGCTGGCGGCTGACGACGACCTGCCTGACCTGCCCGCCGATGTCGAAAACGTGGCCCACGCCGATGATCGTGATCATCCAGATGACGAAGGCAACCGTCGCATATGAGACTATCGCGGACTACGGCCTCAGCTCCAGCCAGGCCTCCGCGAATCTATCCACTGCCTCGTCCAGGAACGTCGCTCGATATGAGATGAGGGCCTTCGCGATCCTTTCGGGATCGTTGAGGCTGTAGACTCTTTCCCTGCCGACGTGCTCCACCGCGAGGATGCCCGTCTGGGAGAATTTCGAGAGATGAAACGAGAGCGTGGACTTCGCCTTGCCGAACGATTCGAGCAGCTCCTGGAACGTGCGCTTGCCCGCGAGCAGGATCTCTATCGCTATCCGCCGAGGAGCCTCCTGTCTCAGGAGCACCAGCAAACGCCGCTCTCTCTCATCGAAGGCGCCTCTGGCGAAATACCTCTTTCTGTTCCCCTCGAGCTGGACAGAGACCAATCCCGCTTTCTCCAGATAAGAGAGGTGATACTCCGCCTCGCCAACCTCAAGACCCGCCGCCCTCTGGATCTCCCTGAAGTACATCCCGGGGACGGAAGATATCTTGCGGTAGATCCGCCGCCTCGTCTCGAGCTCGAGGGCGTCCTTCGTGCCCATGCGTCATCTCTTTGCCACTGCCAGGTACATGAACAGCAGAATAATCAGGTCGAGCGCGAGTATCTCCCAAGATGCGAATGAGCTGCCCTTCAGCTCCCCGATTAGAGCGACATTGCCCATGACGAGGAACATCAGGAAAGCTATTGCAACGTATGCGAACCTGGCGTGACGCAGGCGGAAATACGACGCCAGAGAAGTCGCGAACAGAAGGAGCGAGAATCCGACTATGCACCCCGCGAGGAAGATTTCCAGAATCACGAGGCTGAATCAGGGTCGCAGCATAAAAGACTTAGGGGGGGGAGAATCGGCCGAAGAAGCTTGGCGGGAGAATCCGCAGAATCCCCACTACGCGCGCCATCTCACTGGCCCGCCAAGGACTTCTCTGAAAACCTCGACTGTGCCTCTGGTCATCCGCTCGGCGGTGAAATCCTTTGACTTCTCGAGCGCCCTCAATCCGAGTTGCGCCGCGAGCGAGTCGTCGGACATCACCGCCGCGAGATGCTTCGCGAGGGTTTCGGAATCATTTGCAGGAGCTGTCAGTCCGGCTTCACCGAGCACCTCCATGGTGGTCGATATGGACGACGCAACGATAGGAGCCCCGCAAGTCATTGCCTCGAGGACGGGAAAGCCGAATCCCTCGTAGAATGCCGGATAAAGGAATGCTGTCGTCCCGGAGATCAACGCCGGGACAGACGCATCGTCCACGAAGCCCGTGATCACTGTCCTGTCGGCGATGCCAAGTCGCGACACCAATGCGCGCAACTCGGCCTCGAAGCTGGGCAGCATGCCGCCTGAGAACACGAGCTGATGCTCTTTCGAACCCGCAAGTCCGCATGCACGGTGGAAGACCTCAGCTGCCCCGAAGGTGTTCTTGTTCCAACGGTGGACGGCATGCATGAGCACGTACGGTTTCCGTATTCCGAACTTCGCCGTGACCGCCTCGACCTCGCTCTGCCCCCGCCGTCCGAAGTCCGGCGTCAAGCCGAGGGGGACCACCTTCACCTTTCCCCTTGCCGAGCGGAACACCCGCTGTATGTCCCTGCTGCTGTTCTCCGACGGCGATATGATCGCGTCGGTCTTCCAGAGCACGGCGGGGAGCCTCGTCCTGAACTCTGTCACTCCCTTCAAGGCGAACTTCCTGGGAAACAGGTTCGCCATCACGTCCATCAGCGTGACGACATTTCGCGGTGGCCATGACAGCAGCGGCAAGCCGACGCAGGCGGGCTCGAAGATCATGTCCACATGATTGCGCTGCAGGGCCTTGGCGAAGGCCACCTCCCACGAAATGAAGAAAGGAAGTGGGATTTTCGAGGAATACCGCCCATACTCCACATGCTCGTACATCTCGTAGAACTGGTTGGGCGAGGGATCCCTGTGAAAAAGGATGTAATCGTTTTCCTTGTCGATGTCGCGGAGGTAGGTGAGGATGTTGCTCAGGTACCGGCTCTGCCCGGTCCCCTTGCCCTGCTTGTAGAGTGTGTTGGAGATTATGCCGACCCTCACTCTTCCTCACTGTCCTCTTTTTGCGACATGCACGCCGGAGGCGCTCATTAGCCTATCTGCGTCCTGTGTTCGACCATTGTACCAAATCCCATATATCTAGACCGCGGCTTCGAAGTGACCAGAGGCTTCGTCTATTATCTGCCCACATAATAGATTTCCTCCGTGAGGGGGAAAAGCCTCCTCCATTCTTTTTTTGAAAAGCTGGAGGGGCGCGGACAACATGAAGCGCGTCGTAGCGATACTGGCACTGGCGGTCGTGCTCGCCCTCCTGGTTCCCTCAGGCGGAGCCCTCGGCTCCGTCAGTTGTGCCGGCAACTACTGCGACGTGACGACCGACAGCATCGAGTACCGCTATTTCCCGAACGACGCGATCACCATGCGGGACTACGGCGTCGCCACGGATGGCGGGGGCAAGCACATCGTCTTCACTCTAATTCAGGCCGGATCGTTCGAGACCTCGGAGCCTGACGAGCATGGCAGGACTGTCTCGATCATGGGAGGCAGGGCATCCATCGAGACTCACGACAGCGCGCATGCCACCCTGATCTACAGGGCCTCGCAACCCAGCAATGTGATATTCTCCTTGGATTCAGGGATTGGGGCCGTGTCGTTCGGCAGCAGCGCGATAATAGGCGACTCCGAGATGCTCGCTGACATGGCCGTCACCGAAGGACGCGCAATAGAGAAGTCGGTGGACAATGTGATGGTGGGTTTGCAGCCGGGAGACATCTTGACGTTCCGCGTCCAGGGACCCTCGGGCAGCCTCGGCAATCTGCTCGCATCGGGGAACCTCGATGCCGAGTTGGACGTGAGGACGGTCGGTCCAACCGTCGATTCCGACCTAACGGCGTTCAGAAGCACGGCCATCATGACCGTGGACTCGGTCGCATCTGACCGCGCGTCGTTCTCATTCTCAGGGCTCGGGGCCTCTCCCGTCGTCATCGTCGACCTTTCCAATGACTTGTACGCGCCCCTGAAGGACAGCACGGCAGTGAAGGTAGACGGCCAAGCGCTCATCCGGTTCGATGATGTGAAGGACTTCCTCGGGAGCTCCGAGAAAGGCTTCGCGGTGGCGGAAGGCGTGGACTACGCCGAAATGCTCGTCCGGCTTGACTCTCAATCAGGTTCGCTGACTATCGAGAAGATCGGCCTCGACCCGCTCTTGGTGGTTGCGGTGCTCATGTCCATGTCCCTGTGCGTGGCTGCGGCCGTTTTCCTTTTCAGGCGGAAGACCCACTAGTCCTAATCGGCCTGCCGGCCTTCGCGTAAATCCTCTTGATCGCCGAGGCGAGAGCGCATCCTCTGTGGAGCGTCTTCTGTTCGACCCTGATATGCTGGATGAGTGCCCTAACCCGCCCTACCTCGATGATGTCACCAACGCAGAACTCTCTTTCCGGAGCGACGAAAATCTCCTTCGGTGAGCCCCTTCCAGCCTTCACCAAGGTTACTTTAATTCTGACCATATCCGCGCGCTTCGCCCAGACCGTGTCGATGTGGCGGGCAGTGCACTCTGGGATGCGCCGCCCTTCCGACTCTATCGCGGTCACTTCAGCCTTACCCGAAGAGAGTTCCAAAAGGTCACCGACTCTCAGCAGGACGTCCGGGCCAAACTCCGTCTCGATCCTCTGAGAATCCTTCATCCAGCTGACAATCACGGGGATTTTCAACGCCTTGGGCTCCCTGATGGTGATGTCGGATATCCTGCCACATGTTTGGCACTTCACGACTCCCTGGAAGACAATATCCCGTCGGCCAGACAGCTTTCCCTTGATCACCCTGTGCAGCACCTCGCCGCAATTCTCGCAGTTCGCCATGACGGCGCTTGGAGTGGCCACGAACCGCCATACGGGAGACCGGCAAAAAGGTTACCGGAGACGAAGCTTCCAACCGCATTCGGAAATTGCTTTTCCCATCCATTCCCAGAGGCGTTTACCGCAACGAGGGCACCGAGCATGTTCGAGAAAAGTCTCAACCCACGCCTCGCGGACCTCTGGTATCTTCTCTGCCTTCATCTTGGCCAGCATTTCCTTCAGCTCTGCTGTCGTGGCGAGAGGTTCGAGCTTGTCGAGGTTTATGGTAGCCCGGCCTGCCTTCTTTTTGCTGAGTCTGGTCACGGCTGGCGCCATGAAGAATCCCGCGATTACCCCACCGATGTGCGCCTCGAACGCGACCCCGGGGATGATGTATATGAGCAGGCTCGAAAGCAGGATGAATCCGATGGCCAACCAGAACACAGGGATGGCGGGCATCATCATTCCGGGGAAGAACAGGGTCACCTTCTCCCGAGGATAGAGTCTTGCATAGGCTCCGAGTTCTGCCGATATCGCTCCGGACGCGCCCAAGACGAAGACGACTTCGCCATAGTGTATGAAATAGAAAGTGAGGCTGCCGATCAATCCTCCGACGATGAAAATCAGCGCGAACGCCGGCGTCCCGATGCGGTCCTCCAGGGCCGCCCCTATGAAGATGAGCGCAGCCATATTGAAGCCCAAGTGGAGCAGGTTCTGGTGCACGAACATCGTCGTGAAGAACGAAGGGATCACATCCAGTTTCCATGTCCCGGTCACCAAGACCAGTTGAGCATATCCTCCGGACCAGCTTGGATCACCCCAGAACCTGGAGGTCGCCGCAAGCAGCGCGTAAATCGTGATTGCTGCGATCGTTATCGTCAGGCTGAGAGGCGCTTTGCGCACGAATGCGTAGACGAAGGCGCCTATGATCAACACGACTGCGACCGTAGCTACGATGTCCACGAGCCTCGAATCGCGGGAGCCTATTTAACGAAACCGCGGCTCCGCATCTCCAGCATCACGCTTTCCTCCATGAGCCGATTCACAGACTTTATTAGCCTCTGCCAGTATTCGAATGCGAAATGAAGGTAGCAGTCATCGGCATGGGCTATGTCGGCGTGCCGGTTGCCGCCGCCCTGGCCGACGCTGGCAACAAGGTCGTGGGCATTGACATCTTGCCCAAGAAGGTCGAGCTCCTGAACAAGGGCAAGGGACCCATCGGCGGCAAGGAGCCCGGCCTCGACGATCTCATCAAGCTCAACGTCCAGAAGAAGAGGCTCAGGGCCTCAATGGATTACGGGGAGTGCAGGACGGCCAAAGCCGTCATCGTGTCGGTCGAGACGCCAATCAACGACAAGACGAAGGACGCGAACTACAGGCCGCTGAAGGCCGCGCTGAGGAGCCTCGGGGCGAACCTTCGCGAGAAGACCTTGGTCTCCGTGGAATCGACACTCTCGCCAGGCACGATGGAGAAGATTATCAAGCCGACCCTGCAGCACAGGTCCGGGATGAAGGTCGGCAGGGACTTCTATCTGGTGCACGCGCCGGAGCGGGTGACCGCGGGGAAACTCTTGAGCAACCTCCGCACCGTCGATCGTGTGATAGGCGCGAATGACCCCGGAAGTTTGAAGGCCGCCATCAAGCTCTACTCGACAATCACCAGGGGCAAATTGCACCCGACGAACTGGGTCACGTCGGAGATAGTGAAGGCGGCAGAGAACGCCTACTGGGATGTGCAGATAGGTTTCGCCAACGAGATAGCCCTCGTGTGCGAGGACCTCGGGGCGAATGCCTATGAGGTCAGGGAGTTGGTCAACACATGCCCTTTCAGGAATATGCTACTCCCAGGGGCGGGCGTTGGTGGCCCGTGCATCCCCAAGGACCCGTGGCTCCTAGTGTCCAGCACGTCTCAGGGGAAGGTCTCCATCATACCAGCCGCGAGGGAGATCAACGAGTTCATGCCCGAACGCCTCGCCCAGCTGGCAGAGGAGGGGTTGAGGGAGGCGGGAAGGCGCATCAAGGGAGCGAGGATTGCGGTCCTCGGTTTCTCCTACAGGGAGGAGACCGAAGACACGAGGAACACTCCATCGGTCAAGGTGATTCGCGAGCTGAGACGGAAGGGCGCGGAAGTCGTCATCCACGACCCGTACGCGCCTTCACAGCGCGGTTATCACATTATCCGTGACCTCAACAAGGCGGTTCGGAAGGCCGACGCCCTCGTGATAGTCACGGGCCACAGGGCATACCGCAAGATGGACCTCGCCAAGATAGGGCGGAAGATGAGGCGCAGGGTCATCGTGGACGGCAGGAACGTCTTCCCACAGGGGCTTGGCGGCAGAAGGTTCGTCTACAGGGGCCTCGGGAAGGGCGACTACTAGTCCAGCTTCACGACCTTGCCCTGTCTTTGAGAACGCAGGGCGGCCTCGGCCACGCGCAATGTCTCCATCGCATCTCTGCCTGTTGCCAAGGGCTTGCACTTCTTCTTGATTGCGTCGAAGAAGTCTTCAAGCTCCAGCTTCAAGGGTTCCTTCTTCTGGAGGGAGACGTGTCGTATGTCGTACTCGAATGGAACCTGGTAGAGGTTGAATGGGTCGTATTTCATCAGCGTCGAGGATGATATCGTGACAGACTGAGTCGTGTAGTCCATCTCGACGAAGGTCTTCAAACAGGTGAGCGACAGCTTGCGCACCTTCATCGGGGTCAGCCAGTTGACTTCGACGAAACCGGTGACGCCATTCTCGAAGCTCATCAGGATGTTCGCATGATCCTCGAACTTCTCATGCATCTCCCTGCCGCCTAGCGTGTAGACGGACTTGACCGGCCTCCCTATCAGATAGCGGAGGACGTCCATGTCGTGTATGCCCAAGTCCATGATCACGCCGACGTCCCTCACTCTTGCGGGCAGGGAACTCACTCGCCTCGTCGAAGCGGTGATGAGCTGCCCGTACTCGTTTGCCTGCAGCGCCTTCTTCGCGAAACGCACGACGGGGTTGTGCCGCTCAATGTGACCTACGGCGAGCACCAGACCGAGGTCCTCCGCGGTCTCCACCAGCTTCTCCGCCTGGCGCAAGTTGGAGCAGATCGGCTTCTCGACCAGGACATGCAGGCCAGCCGCCAAGGCGGCATTGGCCATTTCATAGTGCAAGTTCGTCGGTGCCGCAATGACAACAGCGTCGAGTTTCTCCTTCAGCAGGTCCTTGTAGTTTATGAAGTAGCTGACGCTGAACTTGTCCGAGACCGCCGCTCCGATCTTGACGTTCGTGTCGGCCACCCCGACGAGACGCGCCATCTCCGACAGCACCCTCGCGTGGTTCTGGCCCATCGACCCTACGCCTATGACGCCGACTCTCATGGGAAACGCTCCGGTATCTCCGGCTGCCCAATAAAAGTATGCGAGGAAGGACGAGGGGACTCTGTCGAGGTTCAAGTTGATACTCGGGAAGGAGGCCCCAGAAGGGCGGGAAGGACAGGATGGCGGTGGCGAAGGCGTTCATGCTCATGTCGATGCCGTTCGTGCTCGCGGAGGTGGCAACCGGTGTGGTGTCTTACCTCACCGGGCAGCTGTCGATACCGCCGTCGGTCGGACCAGGCACCGCCGTGGATCTCGCGATTCTCGTGGTAGGTCTAGCCGTCCAAGGACTCACGGTGTTCCGACCGGGACGAAGCTCAGTGCAAAGAGCGTAGATTCGTTGAATTCGGCATGGTCGGGCATCGCTTATGTGACACGGTTCGTTGCCGCCGCGATTTCCGAGGTTGAGCCACCGCCAATTTGTGGTTTAGCGGGGAGGGAAGGCCTTACATCATCCTTACATCCCCCTTACGGATGCTCATCAAGCGGCATACTCCACGCTGTCCTCCCCCTGACACATCTCGTGCTTTGGTCTCTTGCTACATCCCCGCCTACCTTATTTGTACGGTCCACGCCAACAATCATAGCGCCCTTTCGCGGGGGCAGAAGGAATATCGATGAGACTCAGAAACATATTTGGGAATAGGTACAGCGGGACGATAGGGAAGGACATGGTCGCGTCTTCATGGATGGGGATCCGCTACATGCGCGAGTACAAGGTCCCCATGGACCCGAAGACCGAGCAACAGCTGCAGCACAGGGCGCTATTCGCCAAGGCGGTTGAGACATGGCACGCACTCGATCCCCGCCAGCGGGAGTTGTACAACAAAGCCGCTGTCAGGATGACTGGGTACAACCTCTTCATAAGACAGTACATTGAGGCGGTGAGAAACAGACGGGAACCGGAGATCATGCAACCGGCTGAAGAAACGGTTCAGAGTGGGGACAAGAGAGATCAGGAGATCTCGAAAGACAACCGAGAAGACACGGCGGATTGCCCTGACACCCTATCCTCCATCTTCGAGTAATCGGAGATGAAGCCGGGATGGCCGTGGCCGCTGCCATCGAGGAGTCGCTCCAGACGTGAGCTTACTTCGCGAACTTGGCGGGGTTCTTGTCGAACTTCGCCTTGCAGCCGGGGTTGCAGAAGTAGTACGTCTTGCCCATGTAAGTGGAACTGCCCGCCGCGAACTTAGGGTCGACCATCATGCCACAAATCGGATCCTTTTCCATCGATTCACCTCCTCAGCCCATCTCGGGCCGGAATCTTCTCAACAGAAGAGTGTTACCAACCACGGTCACGGAGCTGAACCCCATCGCAGCACCCGCCAGAATCGGGTTGAGGATGATGCCAGCGAATGCGAGGGCCCCCGCCGCCACGGGGATCAATGCGACGTTGTAGAAGAACGCCCAGAACAGGTTCTGCTTCACCTTGCCGATGGTCTTCCTGCTCAACTGAATCGATGCCACGACGTCCCTGAGGTCGTCCTTGATGAGAATGATGCCGCCAGCTTCCATCGCGATGTCGGTGCCGCTGCCCACAGCAATCCCCACGTCCGATTGGGCTATCGCGGGAGCGTCGTTGATGCCGTCGCCGACCATCGCGACGACCTCGCCCTTCTGCTGCAGGTCCTTGATCTTCTGAGCCTTCTCTCCGGGGAAGACCTCTGCAATCACGCTGTCGAGGCCGAGCTGCTTTCCAATCGCATCCGCGGTCCTCCTGTTGTCTCCGGTCAACATCACGACCTTCACGCCCATCTTCCTGAGCGCTTTCACCGCCGCAACCGAGTTGTCCTTGAGGGTGTCAGCGACCGCGATTATCCCCGCCAGCTTCCCGTCCACCGCCAGGATCATTCCGGTCTTTCCATCCTGCTCAAGCCTCTTGAGCGACTCCTCGGCGGCATCCACTCCCAAGCCGCCATTCGACATCAAAGCGCGATTCCCCAGGAGGATGTCATGCCCTTCCACCTTCGCCTTGATCCCCTGGCCCGGCACAGCTTCGAATCCGGTTAGTTCAGGGATCCCGATGCCGCCTTCCTCCGCCTTCACTACGATCGCCCTGCCAATCGGATGCTCGGACCCCTTCTCCGCGCCCGCGGCGAGCCTCAGCACTTCCTTTGGATCCATCTGCCCGATCGGCACGATGTCTGTCACTGATGGCTTGCCTTTGGTCAGCGTGCCTGTCTTGTCGAAGACAACGGTGGTGAGCTTCATCGATCTCTCGAGGTACTCTCCGCCCTTGATCAGCAACCCGTTCTCCGCTCCCTTCCCCGTTCCCACGACTATCGCTATCGGGGTCGCGAGGCCCAGCGCGCAGGGGCAGGCGATTATCAGCACCGCCACCATGATCGACAGGGAGAACGGGAACGTCTCCCTGAGCACGAGATACCATACGGCGAACGATAGCAGCGAGACCGCCACGACCGTCGGAACGAAATATGAGGCGACCCTGTCCGCAAGCCTTTGAATCGGCGTGCGGGACATCTGGGCGTCCTCTACCAGCTTGATGATCTGAGATAGTGTTGAGTCGAATCCGACCTTCGTCGCTTTGACCTTCAGCATCCCCACCTTGTTCCCCGTCGCGCCGAACACCTCAGCGCCGGGGGCCTTCTCCACCGGCATGCTCTCGCCCGTGACCATGGACTCGTCGACGGACGATTGGCCCTCCAGCACGATCCCATCGACGGGGATTTTCTCACCCGGCCTGATGACCACGACCTCGTCGACCTCGACCTGCTCCACTGGCACCTCGACCTCGCGGCCTTCCCTGATCACCTTGGCGGTCTTGGGCTGCAGGTCCATGAGCTTCCTGAGCGCGTCCGATGCCTTGCCCCTCGCGATCTCCTCGAACAGCTTGCCTAGGAGTATCAACGCGACTATCAGCGCGGAAGCGTCGAAGTAGACCGCCCTCTGTGCCTCTGGTATGAGGTTGCCGGCGAAGGTCACCATGGTGCTGTAGACCCAAGCCGCCGTCGTGCCCATGGCGATGAGGACATCCATATTGGCGCTGCGGTTCCTCAGCGCGTCCCATGTGCCCCTGTAGAACCGCCATCCGATGACGAACTGCACCGGCGTCGCGAGGGCGAAGAGCAGGTAGTTGTTCAGGTCCATCGGGAGAAACGTGACCCAGGAGAATATCTCGGTGGGGATCGCGAGGGCGAAGCTGACCGCGACCATGACCTTCAGCTTCCTCAGCTCCTTCTCAGGCGCGAGGAACGCCTCCATGCATGACTCGGCGCAGAAGTAGTACGTCCTGCCCCGCACCACCGCCTTCAGGTGTGATGTGGACTCGTCGACGTACATTCCGCAGACAGGATCCTTCGCCACTTGGCCACCTAGCACGTTTGTCAGAACCGGCTCGGTAAATGTGCTTTTGCCTTTCATCTGATGAAAGCGCTTCTCATTGACCTGCCGTCGACCTGATCACCGCGACCGCGGTCTCCAAGCCGTTCCGCGGGACGAGCGGGTGGACGGGGAGCTCAAGCAGTCTCGGCAGAACTTCCTCTGCGACCTTGCACTTGCGGGCCCTGACCATTCCCTTCAGGGCTTTCTGGCGGTAGAGTGGGACCGGATAGCTCGGTTTCGACGCTATCCCTTCGGCCCCGAGTTTCCCGATGAGATCCTCTCTGCTGCAGGGGAAATCCTGCTCCAACCTGAGGATGTACTGGTAGTATGTGTGGAGACGGTCAGGACCCTCCATCGGCGGCGTGACCGACCCGATGCCGGTCAGCCCGTTCGTCAGAATCGCCGCGTTCTGCCTCCTGCGGGTAATGAAATTGTCCAGCCTCTTCAACTGGACAAGCCCCAATGCCGCCGCGACCTCGGTCATCCTGTAGTTGTAGCCGAGTATGACGTGCTCGTACTTGGATTCCTGGCCGTGGTCTCTGAGGAGGCGGCACTTCCGGGCAATCTCATCGTCGTTCGTGACGACCATGCCCCCCTCGGCGGTGGTCATCGTCTTCGTCGCGTAGAAGCTGAAACATGCGGCGTCACCCATGGACCCCGCCTTCCTCCCTTTGTACACCGCGCCATGAGCCTGCGCCGCGTCCTCCAGAACCACCACTCCTTTCTCCCGCGCGAGCTCGAGCAGCGGATCCATGTCCGCCGCCTGTCCGTATAGGTGGACAGGGATCATCACCTTCGTCTTTGGACTCAGGGCTTTCTTCGCGTCTCTTGGGTCCATCGTGTACAGGTCTTTCTCCACATCAGCGAAAGTCGGACGACCGCCGCACATCAGGACCGTCGAGGCGGTTGCGAAGAAAGTGAGCGGCGGTACCACGACCTCCTTCCCCGGCTTGACGCCTATCGCGATGAGGGCGACGTGCAGCGCGGCCGTCCCCGAGTTCACCGCCACGGCGTTCTTCACTCCGATGTACTCGGCGAAGGCCTTCTCGAATGCCGCGACCTTCGGTCCCTGGACCACCATGCCGCTCTCCAAGACTTCCTTGATCGCGTTCAGTTCCTCCGCACCGAACGACGGTCTGCCGGTAGGAATCATATCCGCTGCAAACCCCTCTGGCGATTTCAAGCTTGCCTTTCTGGGTCATCGCAACTTGCTGAGCCTCAGAAGTGTCACTATGTTCGGCACATGGTAAATCCTGCAGATTAACAGAAGCCTGGCTCGACGTACGAAGAGATCGAGGACCTACTTCGGAGTGAGGGGTTCGATGTCGAGAGTCGGGTGGTCGAGTTTGCGCCCGAGCTTCTACACCGTCGACGCTCATCCCTGTCCAAGTTCACATTGAGAGTGATAACGGCGAAGGGCAAGGCATTGCGGGCAATGCCTGTTCTCGGGCCAAGAGGCAGTCATGTGAGAGTGATAGCGCGGCTCGAGGGGACTACTTCCTCCGACTCCGGGCGGAAGCCCTGACGGGCAGCTTCTTCCTGCAATGAGAGCACCAGAACGACTTATCGAGAACGCGACCGCAGGTGCAGACATAGCCTGCGAATCTGGCGGGATTGCCGACAACGAGCATGTGGTCTGGCACATCATCCGTCACGACGGCCCCCGCACCGACCATGGCGTTCTTGCCTATTGTCACGCCGCACAGTATCGTGGCGTTCGCCCCGATCGAGGCACCGTCCTTGACCTTGGTTGCTACAATCTTCCAATCCGACGATACCGCCCGAGGGTATGGATCGTTGGTGAAGCAGACATGCGGGCCGATGAACACGTCATTGCCGACCGTCAGCCCGTTGTAAAGCGTTGCGAAGTTCTGTATCTTGCAGTTGTCCCCAACGACAACACGCACATCGATGTAGACAGATTTGCCCAAGTGACAGTTCCTACCGACCTTCGCCTTCTCACGAATCTGCACCTCGTTCCAGACCTTCGTGCCATCTCCGATCTTCGCGTCATTCGACACCTCTGCGGAACGGTGGATGAAAACCGACATTGTGCCGGTGAAATGGCTCGCGAGTAATCAAACTTCCTTTCCCGTGACGACCTCGATTCAGCTTAAATATCTCGATTCGCTTCAAGGAGATTCGTGAATCCTGCGGGCCATGCATTTGGCGGCTGTCGCCGGTTCCGGAAGGAGCATATTCCTTGAGAATCCTGATGCTGTGCCCGTATTTCTTCCCTGAGAAGAACGCCGCGGCGGTGAGGGCGATGGCCTTCGCGAAATACTTCGTGAGGGAGGGAGCGGAGGTCCATGTCATAATCCCTGAATCCGAAAGGATGCCTCGGGGCGCGGCATACCCCGGCGTCTCTGTCAGCCGCGTGCTCAGTTACGACAGCCTCAGGGAGAGACGAGGCTTCCTGCAATCCTTGCCCGGCTTCCCGGGCGCCGTCAAGAGAATGGAGGCGATGACCGAGGCGATAAAGCCCGATGTCGTCTTGACGACGACACCATCTCCGTTCCTTGCGTTCGAGGGGCATCTGGCCTGCAGGCGCCTGAGAATCCCGATCGTCTTCGATGTGAGGGACACATGGCTCTTGCTTTCGATCAATCACCCGGGGCTTCTGAACAACTTCCTCAAGAGGAGGATAGAAGGGCAGTGCTGCTGGGGCGCGAGGAAAGTGCTCGTCGTCACCTCGATGCTCGGCGACCAGCTTGTCCAAGATCATTCCCTACCGCGCAGCAAGATAGTAGTGGCGCCCAACGGCGCCGACCTCGAGATCTTCAACGTGCGGGGTGCAGCTGACGTCGACATTGTTTTCCTCGGCTCCCCTTCCACATACCGCAACCTGGAGCAAGTCTTCAAAGCTCTGTCACTGTTAATCGAGAAGAGGTCATCGACAACGATTCGCTACATCGGCTGGGGAGATACGGAATACACGAGGCATCTGATGTCAGTCGTAAACGGCCTCGGCATTGCGCGAAATATCGAATTCCTCCCGCCAATTCCCCATGCGGAAGTCCCGGCAGCCCTCGCCCGGGCGAGGGTTGGTCTCATCTCCTTCTCCAGTGAGCCGGAGATGGGGGTCGCAATCGGAGCCAAGACCTATGAGTACATGGCCGCAGGACTGCCGTTAGCATGTTTCGGGCCTCCCTCTGACTGCGAGCTCAGGCGGCTCTGGCAATCGACACAGGCGGGGATTTACGAGTCCGAACCAGGGAAATTGGCCGAAAGCCTTGAAAAAGTCCTTGATGACGAGGACATGCAGCGATCGATGGCTGAGAAGGCAAGGAAAGCGGCCACCACCTTCGACAGAAAAGCGATTGCACAGATGGTCTACAGGGATGTCCTGCTCCCAATCGTCCAAGGCGAGCGCTAGGACGGCGTAGCGCCAGCGTTCTCGGCGATGATTTAATAGTCAGCCCTCAAATCCCCCGATATGTGAAGGTCGCTTCAGTCGTCGGCACCAGACCCCAGTTCGTCAAGGCCGCGGCACTCTCTCCCGAGATCAGGCGGCGTGCGAAGGAGATACTCATCCACACCGGCCAGCACTATGACGAAGAGATGAGCAAGGTGTTCTTCGAGTCGCTGCACTTGCCGGAGCCCGACTACGACCTCGGCGTGGGTTCGGGAAGCCACGGCCAGCAGACCGGTCTGATGCTTGCAGGTGTCGAGGAAGTCTTGGACAAAGAGAAGCCGGACTCTGTGCTGGTCTATGGCGACACGAACTCGACCTTGGCCGGCGCCCTCGCAGCTGCGAAACTCCACATCCCGGTCGGACACGTCGAAGCCGGTCTCAGGTCCAATAACCGCACAATGCCGGAGGAGATCAATAGGATAATCGTCGACCACATCTCCACATTGCTTTTTGCCCCGACCAAAATTGCGGTGGAGAACCTCAGGCGCGAAGGCATTGAGAAGGGTGTGCACCTCGTGGGGGATGTGATGTATGACCTTGCGATGCGCTCTGCGAATAGTTCCAAGACCAAGGAAATACTCAAGAAAATGGGTCTGAGATCCAAGGGCTACCTGCTCGCGACAGTGCACAGACCTGCGAACACCGACAATCGAAGCAACCTTGAGGCGATCATCGAGGCGCTTCAGGAGTGCGGCAGACCTGTCGTCTTTCCTGTGCATCCCCGAACGGCAAAGGCGATTAGGGCGAGCCATATCTTCTTCCATCGTTCCGGAGGCAACGTTGCAAGGATCAAGCCCGTCGATTATCTGACGTTTATCTGCTTGCTGACCAATGCCGAGAAGGTGATTACCGATAGCGGCGGCGTGCAGAAGGAAGCGTATTTCTTCGGGATCCCCTGCATCACTTTGAGGGAGGAGACCGAGTGGCCTGAAACCGTTGAAACGGGCTGGAACCTACTGGTGGGAGCGCGGAAGAAAGAGATACTCAGAGCAGTCAGGAAATTCGAACCGAAAGGGAAGCCCGCGATGGCCTTTGGTGACGGACACGCGGCCGAGAGGATAGCCCGATTGGTCGCCGGGGGATAAGGCGCAAGATTCGCGTCCCATCACGCCGTCGCGACTCTCTGATAGATTTCTTCATAGGCGCTGGTCATCGTTTCAACCGAATATTTCGCGACCGCCAGCTCCCGCGACTTCTTCCCTGCCTCGCTTGCCTTTTCAGGATGCCTTAGATAATTCAGAATCGCCTCAGCCAATTGGCCAGAATCGCCCGGTTCAACAAGCCGTCCGCTGATCCCCTCGACGACCCGCGATTTCAAGCCGCCAATCCTGGATGCTATGACCGGGAGGCCGGAGGCCATTGCCTCCACCACGACCAACGATGAGGCCTCTTCCCACAATACCGGACAGATGAACATGTCGCTCGCTTGGTAGGCCCGCCTGAGCTGATATTGACTTAATGCTCCGACCAGATGATAGCGTATCCCCTGGCCAATCTGGCGCTTCAGGTCTTCCACGAACTCCCTCTGACTCCTTGATTGGTCGAGTGGTCCGATGACGATGAACGCGGCGTTGGGGAATTCGGCATTCACCTTGCCCACCGCCTCTAGCAACACTCCGGCTCCCTTTTCCTTGATCACCCTTCCCACGAAGAGTATCACGGGGCCTGACAGCGTCTCGACTGCGGAGGACTCCGCCAGTTCCTGCATTGCTTTCTTCTTTTCTTCAAGGGAGACCGGATGGAAAATCTCGCAATCGACTCCACCTGGTATGACCGCGGTATCGGGACTTATGCCGCACGTCTCGATATATCGCGCCCTATGTTCTTCCGAAACACAAACCAACGCGTTCGCGAAGGGTATGAAGCTGCTGAGTCTGATCGTGCGTTTCTCTATTGGTGAATGGAATGTGTGCGCGACTCGAGCGCCGAAAAGTCTCGTCAAAACCCCAGCTTCCAGACAGAAGCTAGCGCTCTGGGAATGGACTATCACGCGTCTCCCTGCAAGCCTGAGCCTCAGGATTTTTCCCAAGACCGCGAGGATGAAAACGGCCACGGCGAGTTCATGGACAGCCCTGTGGATCCATCTATTCGAAATCGCATCCTCCCTCTTTGACAACCAAGCGGGGAATGAAATCACGCGAACATCGTAGCCTCGCCCCGCCAGGACTTGGGACAGGCTCCGCACATAGGTGGAGATGCCGCCGACAGTAGGTATGTAGTAGTTCGTCACGATGACGATAGTTGGTTTTTCTTCACTCATGCTGCCGTACCACCATTCTGCTCTAGCCGCACCTTGATTGATGTCCATCCCTCGATCGGATTCTGAGTGTCGTGAGCAGGGAGAGAACCCTCATCACAGACAATCGGGCAATACCTAACTGTCAGGCGGACCGCCTCTGGCCAGCCAAAGTGTCACACCGGAATTTGAAAAGACGACATACCTGGTGTTGGGCAATACATTTTCAGCTGCCACACACGTCTTGTGTGGGTCGCCCGCGGGCAGGCCATCACCGCCCAGCAAGCATGAAATCCTGATGTAGCCGTAAGAAGTATAGTAAGGGAAGATGGAGTTATCCGAGGCCACGAAGTGGACATGATAATAGTTCATCAACGAGACTGACTCAGTCGGATTCCCATAGACGAAAATGAGTTCCCACTGAAATTCGGCGTTGGGAACGCGTAGCGGAACGTATATCTGGTCCGTATCGAACGATATGCTCGTTAAGTTGATCAATCGAACCTCCAAATCGGCGCCATTCACATAATCCCACATAAGCTGCTGCGAACTGACCCAGTGAGTAGAGGCTCCGCCGAGCGGCAGGTTTGGCAGTCCCGATATCGCTGCCAGCCTTCCACCGGTGAGACCGGCATTCGTCGCGACTGTGCCCCACTCCCTGTGGAGAATGTAGAGTCCCGCATCGTAAACGTCGTCAGGGATCGGTGTGTCTGTGACGTAGAGGTCTCTCCAGCGATCCTTCGTCTCCCAAGAGAAAAACACCGACGCAACCAGCAGGCTAGCCAAGAAGACGGCGCCAAGCTGTCTGCGCTTCCTCAGCATCATGGTCAGGCTGATGGCACCGGTCACGACCAAAAGCGCGAAGATAGGTATGGTGAACTCGATGATGTAGTCGCGAAGCGAGAGCAACGGCAGGAAGATGAAAACGACCAGCAGAAAGAACTTGTCGACGGACTCTTTGGGTCTCTTCCATGCATAGGCGATGAGGCCGATGGGGGCCAGGGGGAGGAGAAGTCCAACCCGCCCTACGAAGCTCACGGCCATGTTGGTTAGGAGTACGGGGAAGCTTGTGCCGGATAGAAACAACCCTGACTCGTACTGCTCAACTACGTTAGCACCCGATATACCGGGGAACTGGAATTGGATGTAGAAAATCGATAGGAAGGCAGCAATCGCCAAGAAGACGAGTGCGAATCTCATCGGCTTTTCGAGCTTGGTAAGAGAGAACCTGAGTCTCTGTGTGACGAGGTGCAAAGGCAGGGCGAGAATGTACGCGATGAAGATGAGTATGACGAGAAGACCCATCCTGTGCAACGACCCGAGCAACAGGAAAACCGCCAGCGACAGGATGAGGTAGCGGATATCCCTGGTCTTCATGTGTTTGACCAGCAAGAGGAAGAAGAAGGGCAGCAGGGCGACAACGAGGCCCCTGCTCGATGCGACCCACGTGGTGTCCTTAATGTAGAACGGCGCCAGCGTGAAAAGCAGAGCTATGGAGTGCGCGAAGATGTCGTCGTCTCTGATCAGCTTCGACATGATGTATGTGGAGATGACGCCGACAATGGCGAGAATCTGCCCGAGCAGGAAAACGGCTCCCTCGATGGAAACGTCCGTGACGAGGAACACGTTCGATAGCAAGAATGGTGCGGCGCTGGGATATGAGAGGGCGTAGAGTCCGAAGTAGGAGCTAGGGTGCAGTATCCACTTCGCATAGCCGTCCTGGACTATCGAGTTCGCCATCGTGTGCACATATGTCGTGTCCGAGCCCATCTCGTGGTTGACCCCGATGGGGAACCGAAAGACTATCGTGATGAACACGAGAGCCAACAGGATGCAGTAGTTAGCTTTCCGAGGAAGCCTCATCGTAGACCGCCATTACTTCTTTCGCCACGGACTCCCATGAGAATCGTTTTACCGATTCTGCGCAGTTTCTCGACAGTGAGGAGGAGGTAGCTAAAGCTTTCTCCATGATTTCAGAGAGCGCACTTATGTCGTTGACGACGTACCCATTCACTCCATCCTTGATTATCTCCGGGATGATTCCTACCGGTGTCGAAACGACTAGGGTGCCGCATGCCAGCGATTCCATCGCTATTGTGGGGAGGCCCTCTTCTTCTGACGCGATGACCGTGGCTTCCGCCGCGCTGAGCAGAAGGCTGAGCTCTTGCTTCGCCGCTGTGGGTCTCCATTCCACCCTTCCTAGAGAAAGGCTGGTGGCGAGGTCTCTCAGGTTGCCCTCGTCCGTCCCCTCGCCAACAATCATCAGAAGAGCTCGCTCGTTTCTTGCCTCAACCTCCTTGAATGCCCTCAGAATCAAGTCGATCTTCTTCTCCTTGTCAAGACGTCCCGCGTAGAGGATGACTTGGACATCTCCACGGATGTCGAGCATTGCTTTCGCTTCGGCCTTGTGCCTAGGCTTGAGAACATCAAGGTCGAGGCCTGCATACGCGAGGCGCATCTTCCTTGACAAGGAAGGATACTTCTCCTGGAAATGGGCAAGATTCGCCTTTGAAACGCAGATTATTCTGTGAGCCCGCTTGAGGGAGAAAGACTCGATCTGGTCGTATATCTGACCAACCACATCGCCCTTGTTTATCCGCACCATGTCCGAGTGCGCTCCATGGAGGGTCACAACCTTTGGATTCCTCAGATGCGAAATGCAGAAGGGCGCGAGATTGTCCGGTCTCTGGGCGTGGATTACCGTGTCCTCGGAGAGTTGTATTGATGGAACGGCCTTCACAATACTGAGAACGAAATCAAGACTCGTTGTCGGGTGATCCTGGACCGCCAAGAAGTCCACGCCAAAGGACTGCAGATTCCCAGGACTCCCGATGCCTACAAGCTTCACCTGGACTCCGTTCTTGGCAAGGGCTTTTGCAAGTCCAATGGTGTACGCGAAGACGCCGCTGGCCGCCTCCCTCGATGGGTCTATGCCTGAGATTAAGGCTACATTCGTGGTCATTTTCCCGATGCCCGCCTCTTCTCCTCTTTGAAGCTCTCGGGCCATCGCTCCAAGAAATTGATGATGAAGGCAGTGACGTCAATTTTGTCGTGGAGCATATTCCTTCTCTTTTCCGCCCATTCGTTCTTGACGTCCTTTTTTGAGAGTATCTCTTCCGCCTTCTTCCTCGCATCTCCCTCCGACTTCACGTGGAAACCGAGTGCATAATTGTCCTGCTGGTCGGTGAGATAGCCTCGGCCCGCTTCGGATACGAAGATCCACGGGGTGCCGAGGACTCCCGCCTCTGAGGCCATGGTGGCACCCTCACCGATGTAGAGATTCGCGTAGTTCAGCAGATCATGTACTCTGTGCAAGGGAAGCCTATTAGCGTAGGGGTCGAACTCCTTAGGGAGTGGTCTCTCAGTCGTAAGGAATACACGACCCCAACCCTCGAGGAACTTCAAGAAGTCCATCACTTGTTTGGTGGATGTGAAGCCGAACCCTTGCTCGCCAACATCGTGACTGCTTGTCCAGGACGCTAGGCGGACCACTGAGTAAACGGCCCCTGGCTTCACCCCGAGCTCGTCTAGCACTGAGGGATCGGGTCGGAAGTAGTTTGGGTGCAGATAAGCAATTTCCTTGTATCCGTTGTATTTAATCTGCTTCGGTCCTAGGTCGAGTGAGAAACACGATGGTGTGCAAATGGCATCTGTGAAAGGAAGCATCATCTTGGTGATTACGCCGGCGATCTCCGTGTCTCCGAATGCTACATGAGGAATGCCGAGCACCTTGCTGACCTGGGCTGCATATGGCGAGCCCGTGCTCACTATGATTTCTGGTTCGACGCGTGCCGCAAACTTCAGCAGGTTGAGGTCTCTCGGGAGGATGTCCAGGACTTTGCTGGTGAGAATCTTGCGGTCGACGCCGAACACCTCGCATGGTATTTTATAGCAGTTAAGGAGGGCAATCGTGGTCTCCTTCTTGACCGCCGCCACGGATACCTCGTGCCCTCGCTTTCGCAGACCAGCTAGCGCGTTCCTGAAGAGGTGAACATGAGCGGGATGCCCCATCACGAACATGAAGCGCAATCAAATCCGCCTTCTGACTTTGTGCAAGTTCTGTATCAGCTTTAACATCTTGGGTTTGTGGATGATAGTGTACCGCCCCAAATTCACAAGCTGCCCCCCGAACCTGCGTTTAAACTCCCTGGGGCCATACTCCTCCTCGGGCAGGCCTGCACCGCCGAAGTCGAGGAGGCTGTAGCCGGATTCGTGCCCCCAGGTCATCAACCGCCATACGAGAAACTCGTTTGCATTGACCTCTTCAGCTTCCGGAACCGATCCCGCATACCAATCGTAGATGACACCTGAGAAAGTGAGGGCCACCCTGGCTGCAATAGGCGTCTCACCACGAAAGGCCATCATCATTTTCGCCATGTTATTTGGGACGAGTATGCGCTGCATCGCCTCGAACATCGACCTGTCCTGCAAAGGTATCCTTGCTTGATTGTGTGACTCTGTAAGCAAACCGTAGAGCGTGTCGATGTCGCCCGTGGAGGACGCGTCCACAACTTCCAGACCGAGGTTCTCCGCCCTGCGGATGCCCTTTCGCCTGTGCTTGCTCATCTTCTCCCGGAGCGCTTCCTTTCCGATGGTCAGATCGACGAAGTAGTTCAGCCAGTCTTCGCGGGAGAACCCCGCGGAGGTGAAGAGAGACAACTGGTCCGGCTGATCAAACATCGGATAGAAACGAGTGTAGAGACTCTTCTCCCCGGCGGCATCCAGGAGCTTCGAGATGAGCAACTTACCCACAATGGCGCCAACCCCAGTGGAGGCGAAAAGTGGACCGCCGCGACATGAAACATGGTTGACCACCTTGCCCACCAAGACGCCGGCATCCATGAATGTGGTCGCGACAAGCGAGCCCAGAATTCCTCCTTGGTCATTCTTCGCGATGAAGCCCAGGGGTCTGCATTGTTTCGTCTTCGAGTAGACCTTGAACATGGCCCCCGACTGGAATGGCGAGGGACAGCTGTGCGACTCTGCAAACTTGGTGATTTCCTCCAGAGACCGCTCATCAGTGGCGGCGATTCGCTTCAAATCGATCCCGTTTATCGCCTGAGCCGCAGCCACTAGCCCAGCCTCCTGAGCACCTCGTATCCCTTGCGGCCAATTAGGTGCTTCACCGGGTGGTAGATCTTCTGGAACCGCCCATAGTTGGTCATTGCCCCGCCAAATCGCCTTTTGAACTCGCCGGGTCCGTACTTCTCGCCGGGTTTCCCTGCCCCGCCGAAGTCGAAGAGCCTGAATCCATTCTCGCTGCCCCACTTCATGATTGCCCAAACGAGGAACTCGTTCACGTTCTGCCCCTTCGCGGCTGACGCGCTTCCCGCATACCAATCGTGCAGCATGCCGTTGTAAGCGAGAACCATCCTACCCGCCAATATCTGTTTTTGATGGACTGCCAGGAACAGATGCGCCATTCCGCCGGGTGACATGAACCGCCATGCGCTCGTGAAGAGCGATTTATCGGCCAGCGGGACGCCGACGCCCTCATAGGTCTCAGAAACCAGGTCATAGAACCTATCGATATCCGCTCTACCGCCATCGACTAGCTTCATCCCTCCCGTCTCAGCCTTTTTGATTCCCTTGCATCTGCCCTCCGAGAATCCCGCCCAGATTTCGGATGGCGACCTAGTGAGGTCGTGTACGTAGTTGAGGTGCTCCTCGAACTGGTAGCCGATTCCTGTGAGGATTAAACGGGAGGATGACATGTCCCTGAGGTTCCTGATTTGAGCGTACAGCGACCTCTTGGCAACCTCCCGGTCGAATGCCTCCATCAACTCCGCAATGTCACCGTTCGTGGACAACGGTCCGCCCGTCACAATCGCTCTCGAGCTGAGTGAACCTTTCAATCCGCTGCCTTCCTTGATGATGCATGCAAGCACAAGACTGTCTATCTCACCATTCCGCTCAGATGCGACGACCATCGGTTCGGTGTTCTTTGTCGCAGCGAAAACTTCGTTCATCTCTGGAGTCTGGAAGACGTTCGCATCTGAAACGCCCTCAAGGAAAGCTCTCCATCTCTTCGCTTCCACAGTCTTCAGGACTCCCAGCGGATCACCTTCCGAACCTCCTCGCCAGAAAGTCGCCAAGGGTCACGGCATCAATGTCTCCTGAAATCGTGAGAGCGCAGGTGGCGCCACCAGGCCAACGCGCTCCCTCAGAGGGTTTCTCCAGCCACCACTTCCCGACTATCATCAGCGGTGCCACCCACGCCTTCCTGTCCGCTGCGTGTTTCAGGACGTCGTCAAGTGCAGTCTCAAAGAAATCGAACCTCTCCGGATGCAGCTGGAGCACGAGATGTCCTCCGGACTGAATCGCGGAATTCATCATGGCGGCAAGCGCCCGAGCGAATCTCCCGCCATCAATCAAGCTGAGCCGATCTACGAGTATCTCGTCATCGGGGATGGCGACCGGCATCTCCACCATTTTGCCCCGCACAACTGGGAGACAGAATCCCGTTTTGCTGATCCCGTAAGATCCTAGCGCCTCCTTCATGCCTGTAAATGAGTCGAATTCACTCCCACAGCTCCATCCGGCGGGCTTGCTGCTGTCATAGAGGAGTCCTGTTCCCGCCACGGCGTCAAGCATGGATTCGCTCCAACGCAGATACGGGGCCCTGAAACCCGCCACATCGATCTTCAATGAGCGAAACGTCTCAATGGCATCCTTCATCAACTCGATTTGGCGGTCCGTCTCAAGGTGCGAGAAATCCCTGTGTCTGAGGCCGTGAACAGCTATTTCCATCCCTTCGAGTATGTTCGCCAGCTCAGGATGTCGCTCGAGCACTGTAGCGGTGATTGGAAATGTCCCCACGACCTCGTGCTTCTTCAGCAGCGCCACCATCCTCTCAAGATTTCCCATGAACTTCCTCGATGAAAAACCATAGCGGCTCGGGAGCACGAATGCACGCCTGACCCTCTGCCGCCCCGTTTTCGACTTCGTCCTTCCCATCCCTTCCTCCCTCAAGCCACGCTCAGAACAATCGCCACCGCGCTGCTGGTGGCGTAGAGCGCGAGTATCACGGCGACCAGTTTTCCCTCCTTCATTGGCCTCTTGCTCAGGATGTAGTAGGCGAGGGTGTACTTCTCCGCTCCCTTCGGCGGGCTCAGCGTGCCGTCTTCGTTGATCACTGGATTGTGACAGGCTTCTCTCCGGTTCTCCTTCTTTATCCCGCCAAAATAGAGCGTCGCGAACAGCTCGTAGAAAGCGGGGATTATCGCGATCACCGCGCAGAACTCGATGTGGCCCATGACAACGCCGGCTGCCATGGCTGCGCCCAAGCCGAGTGTCCCGATATCACCCACAAAAACCTTGGCGGGGAGCTTGTTGAAATAGAAGAGTCCCAAGGCGCAACCCGCAATGGCGATGAACACGATAATGGCGACCTCAGACGTGCCTTGAATCATGCTTATGATGAATAGCCCGAGGGAGACGACCAGCACCTGACCGCTCTCGAGGCCGTTGTAGCCTGCGGACATATTCATCGCGTTCGCCATGCCTGTGACGCCTATGGGCACGAGTATGAGCCAGTAGGTCAGGAAGAGCAACCGTGAACTCTCAAAGCTCAGAATCTGGCCGAACGGAAAGCCTATCGCGGCCGGCGGGACGTGAACGAGCAACAGGGGTAGGGCGGCGAACACGACCGCCACAGCCTTGATCCTCTGCCTGATGTTGCTGATGTCGTCTATGAGGCCGACCATCGAGGCGATGAAGAACACGCTCAGCGCCGCGAGATAGGCCGGCTCTATGTAGGCTCCCTCGCCCTCAAGCTTCTTGAACCCGACGACGAGAGAGAGGGAGATTGAAAACGCGAACAATGCCGCAATCCCGCCGAGCTCCGCGACCCCGGGGCGGCCCCTCTTGTTCACGTCGTGGCCGACCATCCCGCCTTCCCTCATCTTCCTGATGAGAGGCGGCATCGTCACGAGTACTATCACAAGGGAGGAGAAGAACGCAAGCAGTATTGCCGCGAAGTCCACGGGATTTTAATGAAATGCAGGGGATATATAAAGAGTGAGCGGGCCATTCTCAGACGGCCACACTCAGCTCGTCAGTGGCGGGTGGGCATGTAGCCGGGACCGCTCCTCCGAGAGATTTCCTTTAAATGTGGGTTTTCTGCGGGAGTGGGGTCAGATGGCGGCGGACCGCTCCTGCATATCTCCAGCAACCTGTCTTCGGTGTAACCGAGCGGCAGGAGCAGCGTCTCGCCAGCGCGGCACAGCAGCTTGAGGTACTCGTTCACGTCTGGCTTCTCGTCTCCCTGGATGAAATCGGCGACTTTCACCTTCTTCTCGGAGTTCTTGCTCTGCCCGTCGGTGATCACAAACCTGATGTACTCCCCAGGTTCGATCGGGTATCCCCGGCTCTTCATCTGCTTCAACGCCGCCACCGAGCTGGTCATCACGGTGTACTCGTCGAGCTGGCGTGTCACCGCCTTCGTGAGGACGAGGTCCTGGAGGGGCACCTTCCCGTCCTTGAGACGCTGAGCGAACGTCTGGAGTACCGCGACCGCCCTCGGCAGCCTCTCGACGAACTCCTTCGCGTTGTTCGCGTGGCTCAGCTCGTCCAGCATCGCCTTCTGCGCCTCGTTCACGAAGGGGGAGGTGTCGTGCTTCCTGAGCTCGATGCCCCGGAGCTTCATCTCCCCGTTCTGGAAGAGGCCGTAGTAGCGGTTCAGGGCGCCGACGCCCGTGGTCTTGCAGGGCAGGAACACGACCCACTTGTAGACGCCCTCCAGGTCTATCGGGATGCCGATGGCGCCGTTGATATGCTCGACGAGCTTGTCGATGCCGCTCGCGTTCGGCTTCGGACGAAGCCAGAGAGAGTCGACTATGCCGTGCACGACCTCGTAACCGTGCTGCTCGGCAATCTCCATGCTGCGGACGAGGAGGTCACGCGCGTGAGCGTTGATCGACTCGTGACACTCGATTCGGCCGAAACGCGCGTTTCTAAAACCTTGAAATCCAAATGATGTGACTAAAGTCCATTTGAGAATCGTGTCTCGTTCCCTGTAGATCTCCTGCTTCGGCCCCGGCTCCCTCTTCAGTTTCTTGTAGTACCTCTTCCGGTCGATCAAAGGCCTGAGGACCCGCGGCACCAGACCCAACCTCTTCACGCAACTGTGGTAGCCCAATCCCGGCACAGGCTGCCCCCCGCCATCCGCGCAACACCCGCAATTGAGCGTCTCCATGGAGAGGTTGAACTTCACCATGATGTTCGGATACAGGGAGGCGTAGTCCAGCTCCACGATGTTCTCGTGGACGCCTACCTCCGGTTCCAGGATGAACCCGCCACGGTCCGCGCGGATCAGCTGCTCGGCGTCCTTGAAAAACTCGGGCAGGTTCTTCTTCCACATCACCAGGACTCCGTCCCTGGTCGCCCTGTTGATCTGCATCGCGGTGAAGGCCGTGCCCGGGGTGAGCCTCGCCTGCTCCTGAGGAACTATGGTGGAGAGGCGGGAGAGCTCGCCGAGCCCCGCCATCTCGCTCTCCCTGTACGCGAAGTGACCTCGGTCGATGTGCAGCCTGCCCTTGAGCAGGTACTGACCCGGCTTGTAGACGATCCTGCCGTAGGTGAAGTAGCTCCTGCCCTTCTTCTCGTCAAGCCTCTGAGGTTCCCGCCCGAGCTGCAGTCCGATGCCAAGCGCCTCGGACCTCTTCGCGAGGTAGGGCATCAGGAAGCTGTCCCCGCCATCGGTCAGTATGACGTCGGGGTCGAGGTCGCGCAGGGCGGAGTTCAGCTTCTCGAGGATCTCACCCTCGCTCCCGCCGATGTCGATCTCGCAGAGGCGGGCGCCGAGGAGCTTGTCCTGCAGGCGGGGGATGCCCATCGGGGCGTCCACCGCGATGTCGAGCAGGGCAGCCCGGAGCGGCGGCAGCCTGTACTCGAGGGCGAACTGCTCCTCCTGCATCCGCCAGACACCGTGAGAGTAATCGACCAGACCGAGCGGGAAGACGTCGTGGTGCAGGAAGTACCTCTGCGAGAAGCGCAGGTCGATATTGTAGAGGCGGTGGTCGTAGTAGCCGCCGTTGCTGTCGATCGTCTTTGCGAGGTCGTTCAGATCGCGGTAGTGGCGGGGGAATATCTCGAGGACGGGCGAGGGTTCCTCGTCTCCGAGGTTGAGGCGGCGTCTCGTCTCTCGCACCTCACCGATCTCATCAAGGATCTCGAGGCGTTGGCGGTAGGACTGGAGTTCGCTTGGCGGTGCGCTCATGAAGAACGAGGGGCGGAAGCGGGAGTCCTCGATTCTCCGCGCGCCATGCTCGGTCCAGAGCCAGACGACAATCGAATCGCCGTCGTAGTTCGGATAGGAGTCGATTATCCAACCTTGCATGAATCCCCCGGCCAGCTGCGAGAAGAGGAGCGACTCTGCGGGTCTTAGAGTGACGCGGCAGGGAGGGCTGTGAAAGTGTCAAGGCGTCTTGATGACATCAATCGACTCTCTCTCCTGCTTCTTGATCTCCTCGATCTCCCTCTGCAGCTCTAGGAGAATCGATAGCATCGCAAGTTCGACCGGGTCCAGGTGCGCGCAGAAGCTGGCGGCTGATGAGTGCATCCTCGCCTTCTCCAGCATGCGGTCGAACAGCTCCCTGTCCTTCTCCCTCAGCGCGCGGCGGTAGTCCGTCCAGCGATCCAGTATCGACTCGAGATGCAGGCGGTATGTAGGAACTGTGCGGCCCATGATGACACCTAGGGAACAATCACACTGCGAGGGCTGAAGGGTTTTGGGGGGAGACGGGAGTAAAAGTGAAGAAGGAAGGCAACGAATGTTCCTCAGATAGAGAATCCGCCTAGAATCCGCTCTCACCGTGGCGAGAATCACGGCCTACTTTCCTCAAGAAAAGAATCCACAATCCCGTAGAACTCATCAGGCTTCTCCAGCATTGGTAAGTGACCACAGTCCTCGATGTAGCTGGAGGCGATCCTCGGCATCAGGAAGCCGATCTCTCCGTCCATGCCCCGGTCCACGAGAAAGTCATCCGCTCCATACACCATGATGGCGGGAACCTTCAACCCCCTCAACCCGCTCCAGTCTGTCGGCCTCGACATCATTTCACCGCACAGCGAGGCGGCTCGAACGTCAGCTTTCCTCGCCTCCTCCAAGATGATGCGACCCTCCGGCCCGCCGACTCCGAACATGCCCGTGATCGTCATCTGTCCGAGGCTTCTCGAAGTGTCAGCGAGGCGCATGAACATCCTCATGACAGGTTCGGCCGACCATGGCGGTGGCGTCTTTGTGATTCCCGCCAAGGCCGCGTCAACTAAGCCCAATGCCCAGAACCTCTGAGGCGCGGAGATGGCGGTGAACGCCGCCACTGCTCCTCCCATAGAATGGCCCACGATTGCCGCCTTCTTGACGCCGACCGCGTCCAGGAATCCTTTCACGAACTTCGAATAACCGTCGAGCGTGTACCCTTCGGCGGGCTTTTCGGAATCGCCGAAGCCGTAGAGATCCAACGCCCAGATTCGGAACTCTGGAATTCTCTGGTTCGCTTCGTGCCAGTACCTCTTCGAAGCCATCCACCCATGGATGAGAAGAACGTCGGGCCCTTCGCCACCGACCTCGTAGGCTGCCCTCAGCCCGTTCACCAAGACATTTTTCACGCCGGTGGTATCGCCTGGCGGGAATAAGCCTCTGCTTCTATTCCTCTTTTCAATGCGATAGTTCGATTCAAAATCGGACATGTGCACAATGCATTCAATTCCAGTTCAGCCCAGAAGAACCGTTCAGGTCCAATATGAACCTGAAAGTGCCCATAGGGCTGGTGTTGTGTGTGCTAGTGGGTGGAACGCCATTCGCCGCGGGGAGCAACGGACATGTGGAACCTAGATCGGTCACGGCATCCTGCGCTCTCACTTCCGCGGACGTCTCCTGGGAGGCTCCAGGAGGAGGGAGTCCCGTAGGCTACGACGTGTACAAGAGGGCGGCAGGGGAGACGCCGTACATTAAGGCTAACCCCGTGCCGGTGACATCTACATTGTACATCGCCACGCAGCTGTCGTCTGGGATCGCCTATGAGTTCAGGGTGACCGCGGTCTATGATGACGGCAACTCTTCCGCGATGTCAGGACCGGCTTTCTGCACGACCGGTTAGGAGAGCTTGGCGAGCTTCGCAGCGAGATCAGCCTCCATCTCTTTGAAGCTCGCCTTCCTGGCCTCATCCAGGGCTATAACCAGGAGCTGGCGGGCCCTCTCCATTTTCCCCGCTGTCGAACAGGCAAGGGCTTGATATTCGAACACAATTGCGCGGGAAGCGGGCTCAGTCACATGTCGGAGCAATGAGTCGGACCGCCTCATGTGGGACTCGCCGAGATCCTCAAGACCGAGGGTCCATGTCTCCTTCGCGAGTATCGCCGCGCATCGCGATGCCCCCGCGTAGTTCTCGCGGCCTTCGTTCAGCTCCAGAGCTTCCTCGAGCAGAGGCAACAACTCTCTCTGTCGGCCCAAGTCAGACATGACGCTGGATAAATTGTAGAGGCATGCGGTAAGGACCACGCCGGCGCCGGTCGCGCGCGCCTCTGAAGTCGCTTTGATTAGGTACCGCTCGGCCTCCTCGTACTGCTTCAGCTCGTAGAGGTTGCCCCCCAGGCCCGCGCAAACCTTCGCGATATCGAGCCTGCGACCTTCCCGCTCCAGCAGGCGGAGCGCTTCCTTCTCCTCTTCGACCGCCCCGATGAAGTCCTTCTGCATGGACCGAACGCGGCCGATCCCGTACACGCATAGCCCCTCCCATCGCCTGTCTCCGACATCGAACGCGATAGCCCGACCTTTTTCGAAACAGTCCCTGGCTTTGTCGAGCTGCCTTGTGTCCTCGTACGTGCCCCCGATCCAGTAATAGGTTTCCGCGAGGAGGCGCAGGGCCCCGAGACCTTCGAGACGCCGTCTGACCTTCAGCAGCAGGGGCTGGGCGAGACGGGAACCTCGCTCCAGCTCTGCCTTTCCCTGACCGAGGAGCGCCTCCGCCACGGTCTGGCGGCCTCCCCCTTTTTGGGAATTTCCGTACGCTCTCGCTGCTTGGGCGAAACGCCCCAGCGCGAACATCGCGTGGCCTTTAACCAGCCACAGACGTGACTCGACCTGTTTATTGCTCCGCAGGCGGATGAGCTGGTCCAGAAGCGGAAGGAAAGATTCTGCCAGCCCACCATCCACTATCTCCTCTCCCCTCTCCACCGCCAAACTCATCGCTTCACGTTTGACCCCGCCCGCGAGCATGTGGCGCAGTGCAGAGATTGTTTCGCGCGAGCCGATGGATTCCGCGAGTATCTCTCCTGCCTTCCTGTGCAGCTCTGCCAGCCTCTCAGGTGGCAGGTTTTCGATGACGGCGGTCTTCACGAGATCGTGGACATCCAGACGCCCGTCCTCCATCTCTCTGACGAGGCACAAGCGCAGCAATTCGTTGGAGTGAGCCCCGAGGAGGCTCCTGGGAATAGGCTCGCCGTAGACCGATGCGAAGGCGAGCGCGTCTCTGGCCTTCTGGTGCAGCTGAGGCAGGACATCCTGCCCGAGCCAGTCGGTAGACCTGAGGTGGATAGACTCTAGGGGGAGCCTACCAGTTGCGGCGAGCTCGAGGGACAGCGGATGCCCGCCGCATTTCCTCAGTATATTGGCCCGCCTGCCTTCCTCCACGCCCATGACGGCCAGGACCTCTCCGGCTTTATCCAATGGGAGATCATCCAGCTTCTCCTCCCAGATTAGCCCCCGAACCACGCCCTCCGCCCTGAGGAACGGGGGGTCTTTTCGCGAGATCAACAGCAGCTTCGCGCCGCTTCCCCGAGGCCCTGCCTGTGTGAGAGTCTGCAGAAGCCTCTCCACGTCCTTCTTTGCCGCATGAGCATCGTCGAGAACAATCAGCCCCTGGAATCCCGCCATGTCCCTCCGCAGAATCCCGATGGATTCATCTGAACTCGAGCCCCCTGTGCGTTGAAGATTGTTCAAGAGGGCGGGCTGGCCGACAGCGTGCAGAAGAAGGGCGAAATCCCTGATGAGATCGTTTGCCGTCGATTCCGGCAGTATCCGCCGCCATAGAATATGGATGCGACCCTGAAGCCCCATGATCCAGCGGGATGCGACAGCCGTCTTCCCGATTCCTGGGAGGCCGAGGAGAAGGAACGCACGGCTCTGATCATCCTCAATGAACCCGTCAAGCCGGGACAGCACTTCCTCGCGGCCGCGGAAGTTCGGCACCGATATCGCCCCCCGCACATCGAAGACCTTGCCTCTGCTGATCCGCGACTGCAACTCAAGGAAAGAGGCAAGGTCGAGGCGACCCGCCTCAACGCTGAATGACAAGTCGGAGAAGCGCGGCCGTTGCGGGAGGAGGGCTGCGACCTCGTACAATCGCATCTTGCTCTCACGGCCGGAGAAATCCCTCACGACGACCCACATTTCCTCAACATGCTTCCGGACCTCTCTCGCCCGGCGCGCCCCGTCATCGGTCAGGAAATACGCTGTGACCTTTCTCGTCCTGCCTCCGGCTCGGATCTTCACAGTCCTGACCAGTCCTTTCAGACGGAGGTTCTTCATCGCGCGCGAAACGTGCTCCCGCCTGTCGCGAATCACATCCGCGATGCGATCCTGGGTCAGTTCCTCCGCTGCTGGACTGTCTGTCTCCACGTGTACCCGGTCGAGGAGGCAGAGGAGACACCTCTCCGCAGTCTTCACTCGCCGGGCCACAAAATGGACATGTGCACATAGTCCTTAAATGTCGCGAGACGAACATTCGGTTCATGGAGACGTGTCGATTCCTCCCGCCGACAGAGGGGTGTGAGCAGTCTTCGGGTCGCAACGACGTTCTGGAAAGATGCTGCGCCTACCTGACAAAGGAAGGCTTCACGGTGTCGCTGGTCGTCAGCGTCCCGAGGAGTCGGGGACCGCGACCGCCTGACCTGATCGCGGCCAAGGGTCTGCGCCTCGTCAGGGTGTTCGCGCTTGCCGGCGAGGACATAGACGCTACGGAGACAAGGGACAGGATTCGCACGGCGCAGAAGGAGGGAGAGACCCTCGTCTGCGTTCCCTGGCCTCTGAAGTGGCGGGCCCTCTCGAACATCGATAGATGGGGGCTCCGCGGCGTGGCGGTCACGGGGTGGTAGGGAGGATTCGAATGAAAGGCCCCGTTGGAGGATGAACCAAGGCATCGCGGGGCGTAGAGACTCGCGTGCCTTGGCCTTTTTTCTGATCTTGCCCTGCAATGCCTCGTACTTGAACCTGACCGATAGAGAGGTTCGGGCGGCAAGTCAATAAGACGCAGGACGTTTCCCTGTCGCCGAGGCTGTCCTGCGGCGGTGTGCTGATGCTCGATGTCCTTGCCTTGTTCGGCGTGGGAGTGCTCCTTGGTCTGTCGATAGCGGCTCCCCCGGGACCCGCCAACGCGATGATCGCCACTCACGCGGTGACGAGGAAGCGCTGGTGGGCCGGCACGCTCGTGGGCTTCGGTGCGATGACTGCTGATGCGATGTTTCTCGCGATCACCTACCTCGTCGGCAGGGCCGTGCAGCCAGATGAGAATACCTTGGTCGCGATCTACGGCACAGGTGCGTGCGTCATGTTCTTCTTCGCGTACAACGCGAGCAGGGAATGGAGGAGGCCTCCGATGGACCAGCTGCAGGAGGTCCGACCGACGCATTCCTACTTCTCTGGCCTCGCAATCGGCCTGACCAATCCATATCAGATACTTTGGTGGTTGACGGCGGGACTCGCGTTCATCCAGAGCGTCGGCCTCGCGATTGTGGCGGGTTTCTTCTGCGGCATCATCATATGGACCGTGAGCTTCCCTTGGGCGCTCGACTTCGCGAAGAGGAGAATCGAGAAGGCGTATCATGTTGTCCTGCTCTTCTCGCTGGCCACCCTCGTCATCCTCGGAACCTGGCTCATCCTGCAGGTGGCGGTTCTCTTGCTGACATAGTCGCGCGACCGCGAATCTCGGCGCGATGCTACGTCCGCGTGATAGAGAGATTGGCGGGTACAATATCTAACGGCCCGATGCTGGACGGAATATCCACAGCCTACCTGAACCGCCTTTACCCCGCGCAATGGGTCCTCGCGGAGGTCTTGGATGCGGATGCGAGGAAGAGACCGACGCGGGTGCGGGTAATCGCCCACAGCGCGAACCGGCAGGACATACACTCGGTCCTTATGCAATCGCATGGGCACCTCGTGCTCCTCTTCGTCGGGGCTCCGCGGATCGATAGCATTGCTTTCTAGGGCTCACCACGGGACGCGCTGGTAACCAGTGTTCTCCTTCACCTCGCTCAGTTCCACGTCCAGAACCACATCTGCAATCCTCACCTGCTGGTCGGCGAAGTCGTCTATGGTCGCCTGGTTCGGCGGCACTGGCCTGAACAGCTCCCGGATTCCTTTGTCCGGCACGGTGACCTCGATGCCACGAGGGTGGTGCTGCAGCCTTACGACACTGTCGACCGACTCGTAGAGGACCTTCCGCAGCTTCCTGCGCCTGTTCATCTTCGAGAGGCCCGCGTTCGTCACGAGGGTGACGGTCTCGTGCTTCTCCGTGACCTCCCTGATCTTCCTGAGAGACCGCATGAAGAGCTGATGCGCCTCGTCGTAGTCGACGTCCTCGTCGAGGAACAGGTCCGGGAGGCAGGCGAGGACGAGAAGGCCCGCCCCCGTCTCCTCGATCTTCTTCTCGACGACGTCGAGGATGAGGGTAGCCATCTGGTACGTGGTGAAGGCCCTGGCGACGTGTATCCTCGGCAGCACGTAGAGGCGGCTCATCCCGAACCTCTTCGCGAGCGACGCCATGCCGTACGGGTCAACGCTGTTCCCGCCATCGACGAAAACGACGCTGCCGCCAGTATCGAAGATGTGGCGGACGCAGAGCACGGATGTCATGTGGAAGACGAAGTCGCTGCCGCTGTCCACGAGGCTAACCTTCCCCGCCTCGAAGCCGCCAATGATCGAGTCAAGGACGCCCAGCGATGTCTGCAGCGTGCGCCTGGCGGGAAGCGCCTGCTCCTGAAGGGCGATTGTCTCTGCAACTAGCGCCACTTTTTCTCCCCTGCTGACCAGCGTTCACTGACTACAAAAGGCGGGAGAGGGGAGGGAGATGAGTGAATCTACCGTTTGCCAGATGCGCCTTGTCTATAAGAGACTAAGACTTCCGCCGCCACGGTCCAGACCTTCAGAGGACTTTCGTGGATGGAGATAATTTCCTTGCAGAGGTCTTTCACAGGGCTGTTGAACGCCCCATGCGGGAAGCCGCCGATAATCATCGTCAGGTCGCCTTTCTTCTTGCCAAGGAAATCCTGCAAGTCGACTTTCTTGCCGGCGGAATCTAGGGCGACCGCCTTCCCGCCGGCCTCTTCCAACACCGCCTTCAAGTCTTTCCCGCTTTCCAACGTCAACAACGGGGAGCCCTCGGTCGGCACCCGCCCCGCCGCGAACAACTCCTCCATCAGCCCGACGAACCTCGTGTAGTTCTTCGGAATCCGGGTCTCCGGCGCGATCGTGATCATCTCGTTGTTGCGCGTATGCACAATCGTCTTCAACCGGCCCTCTGAATTCAGGATCGAGTCGAGGCAGAGCAGCATGAAAAAGTGCACTATGTCGGGCCTGCCCCGCCGCTCTCCCTGCTCGAGTCTGTTCATGGCGGCATGGTGGTAGCTCGAGTCCAGCAGCACCTTGGCGGGAGACTTGCCTCGCTTCCTCGCGTAGCTCCTGATGGCGGGATGACCTTGTATCTCCGGCGGGACAAGCTCCAGTTCAGAATCGGCGAGGACGAGGGTGAGCATACGCAATCCTAGCTCAGGATGTCCATGAGTCTCCCCGCCTTCCTCGCGAGCTTGATCTCGCGGGCGATCCTCCGCCCGGTCGACATGCCCGGCTCGATGAGGTCGGAGTAGGGGCTGCCTGAGATGAACAGGTTCGTCCCCGCGACGATCCGCGTGCTTATCTCGAACACCTTGAACTCGAGCTTGTCGTTCACGATCGACTCGAGGCAGAACGGGCCTATCATCCCGCCGAACAGCTCGAGGGATCTCTCCACGACCTTGTCGCCGAGCTCGAACGCCCTCGGCAGGAGAGACTCGCGAAGCACGACGGGCATGTTGCCCGTGACGACGAACGAGGGGTAGAAGCCCATGTCCCTCAGCCCCTCCTGCGCGCCGAGCTTGTACATCTCGTCGATGTTCGACTCGTCGCGGCGGTCTATGCCGAGGAACTCGAGGGAGCCCTTGCTCAGCCGATAGCCCTTCTCGACTATCGGGGAGTAGAAGAAGTGCATGTAGTACCTGGTGCCGACGATGTACTCCTGGATCGTGTAGGGCTGGCCGACCTTGATCCCGTGCCTGAAGTCCTCGTAGTTCTTCGCGATGAAGCTGCCGCGGCCGCCCTTCGCCCCGTGGTACTTGACAAGGACCGGGCGGTCTATCTTCTCCGGCTTGTCGATCTTGGCGGGCATGTCGACGCCCGCGGAGGCGAGCCAATTGCGCTGCATCTCCCTGTCCGACTCCCAGGCGAGGACGTCGCGGTTGCCGAACGTGGGCAGCTCGAGCTTCGCGAAGTTCTGTGCGCCCATGTACTCGACGAAGGAACCGTGCGGCACCGCCACCACGCTCTTCCCCCTGAGCTCCTCCGCCCTGTCGAGGATCTCGCCGTAGCTCTTCACGATCAGGAAATCATCGGGCTTCGCGAGGGGGAATGCGTCGTAGAACTTCGGCTGCTTGCCTATGGCTATGCCCAGCGTGCGGAAGCCCTCTTGTCTGGCGCCATGGAAAATCTGGAGGCTGGAATGAGAACAGACAGTGGCCACGACGGGGTCGCGATAATCCTCGAGGAACTTGCGGATGTCCCCCTTCGAGACCATATTGAACGATACTGAAATGCCGCTTTAAAGGTTTCGAATGTCCCCCCGATGGCGGGAAACATCTAAGGCCTCGCGGCACACTGCGGGGGCAGAGGGGACACGCCATGGAGCTCTTGAAGGGAGTCCACGTGATCGAGACGTATGCGAACTGCGCTCTGTTGGTCGATGACAGGCTCATCCTCGTCGACACGGGTGCCGATGGCGGTGCGAAGGATGTGCTGGGCTACCTCGACCGCATCAGGCGCAAGCCAACCGACATTTCAACAATCATCATCACTCACACCCACCCGGACCACGTGGGCGGCTTGGCGGTGATCAGGGAGAAGTCTGGTGCAAAGGTTGCATCTCATCGCATCGAGGCTGACTACATTTCGCGCAAGAAGCCCTACCCGGGGCCGCCAGGAATCCAGAGGCACAAGCCCGCCGATATCGACATTCTTCTCGAGGACAAACAGAGGTTCGAGGAGATGCTCGTCCTTCACACGCCGGGTCACACGCCCGGCAGCGTCTCGCTCCTCGACGAGAGGCGCAAGCTCTTGATCGCCGGCGACGCGTGCCAGACCGAGGAGGGCACGATCGGCCCGATGGACGACGCCTACAACATCGACCCGAGGATGCACAGGGAGAGCATCAAGAGGCTGGCACAGCTCGACTTCGAGGCGATCATCGTAGGTCACGGCAAGCCGCTCGCGACCGGGCAGTCGAAGGTCATGAGGCAGCTCGCGTCGAGGCTCTGAGGAATGTCCAGGACCTCTCCGGACGCGAAGCGCGGGCAATGCGGTCACGAGAGATTGTTCCTCGGTTGAGACTGGCGCGGGAAGGTTTTTATCATCGCGTCCGCGTTTCATGACCTGGAGCAAGATGACGGGACCTCGAATGACCGCGCCTGTGACATCATCGGAGGGTCGTGCGGGTGATGAGTAAGACGGGGTTCAGGCAGACGGCTGGAGACGTCACCCTGGACCTTTTCGACAAAGTGATACGACGCGGCGGCGAGGATTCGAGCATGGCGAGGGCCCTCAGGATCGCCTCCAGGATGATCCGCAAGAGAGCCTCCATGGAGACGATGAAGAGCTACCTTGGCGAACCGTGGATGAATAGACTGCTGGAGTGTCAGGAGGAGGTCGCCCGGTGCGGGGCGGTTCCGTACTACCTGAACCAATACAGGGGACAGGAGATCTCTTTCTGGCTGAGCATACCGAGGTGGATATACGAGGGTCGAACGAGCGCACATATCGAACGAAGTCTGGACATAGGCTGTGCCTACGGCACTCTCGCCCTTTTATGCAAGCGCCTGTTCGATTGCGAGGTCTATTGCCTCGACATGATGACCAGCGAGCAGATAGAATCTCTCACAAAGAAGAACGACATGTCATTCGCGGTGAACAACATCGAATTGGACCCGTTCCCGTGGGATCTCAAGTTCGACCTGATCACATTCACCGAGGTGCTGGAGCACCTCAACTTCAACCCAGTGCCGACGCTGCAGAAGATTCACGACCACATGACGGATAAAGGAAGATTCTACCTGAGCACGCCGGATGCGGCGCAATGGGGCAAGATAAGGGGAAGCCATTCGAGCTGGAGAGACATCCCCTATCCAAAGAAGGGGCTGCCGCTCACAGGAGGTCACGTATACCAGTACAGCAAAGATGAATTGTTCCAGGTCGTCGGCGAGGCGGGATTGGACGTGGAGAAATTCGATTATGCGCCGGGCTTCGGAGCTAGGCACCTCAATGTCTGCCTTAGAAGGAAATGATTCCACCTTCCTGAGCACTCGATTCCGGTTGACTGGGAAATGGCTTCGGTGTCAATTGGAGAATCAGAAGACCACTCATGTAACTCTATGACAGCTGCAGCTTCTTCTCCTGATATCGCCCCACCGGCCCCGCGACCGCCAGAGAGCAGTCCTCTATGCGGATGTACTTCTCCGCCGCCTCGTGAATCTGCTCGGCGGTCAGGCTGCGGATCATCTCCGGGAACCTCTTGAGGTAGTCGAGCCCAAGGCCGAAGTACTCCATGCGGAACAGCTCCCCCGCCATCTCCGCGTTTCTCTCGAGCGAGACCTTGAGCGAGCCGATCTGGTTGTCCTTGCCGTCTGATATCTCCTGGTCTGTCAGCGGCTCCTTGTGAAGCCTGTCCATCTCGAGCCTGATGCCGTCGACGGCCTTCTGCAGGTTCTCGGGGTTCACGCCCATGGCGATGGCCCAGTGTCCCGCCACGAGCCTAGGGTCGAGCGTGCTGAAGGAGTAGTAAGCGAGGCCCTGCGTGTCCCTGAGGTTCTTGCCGAGGCGGCCGTACATCCCTATCCGCCCGAAGAGTAGGTTGGCCATGTTCAATGCGTGGAAGTCCTTGTGATTGCGGGGGATCGCCCTCAGCCCTACGGCGATGTCCGCCTGGGACTTGTGCGGCATCGGGACTGTCTTCGTGACTTTCTTGGCGGGGGCGGGGATGGGCAGCTTCGGTCTCTCGCCTTCTCCTTCGAACTTCGAGAGCACCGGTGAGATCTTCGTCTCAACCAACTCCCTGTCGACATCTCCTGACATCACGACAATCATGCCCTTCGGACCGTAGCTGGCCTTGTGATGCGAGACGAGGTCGCTTCTCTTGATGCGCTTCACATCGGTTACCTCGCCGCGCGGGTCTTTGCCGTAGAGATGGTTCGGATACAGCGAGGCCATGAGCTCCTTCGCCGCGCGCCTGGCGGTGTCGTCCATGTCCATCTTGATCTCGTCCAGAATTTCCCCGTGCTCCTTCTCCACCTCGGATTGCGGGAAGGAGGGATTGGACAGGCAGTCCACCATGATGCCGAATACTTTCGGAGCGGTCTCGCGCGGGCATTTCCCGCCAAAGTGGACAGCTTCCTCGGCGTTCCTGAACTCCAGCGTGGCCCCGAGCCTCTCGATGTCCTCGGCTAGCTTGCTCGACTTTCTCGTCTTCGTCCCGCCGAGCAGGAGCCTGGCGGTGAACTCCGCGACGCCCCTCTTATCCTCGCTCGCGGTGCCCGCCCACAGGCATCCGTGGAACGCCACGAACGGATTGGCGGGCATCGGGTGATACAGGACCGCGATGCCGTTGTCCAAGACGATCCTCTGCGGTTGGAGGCTCATGCCTTCACCTCCTCGGCCAGGAAGTGGACTACAGTCCTGTTGTTGTCAGTCAGGTACTTTCGAGCGACATCCTGGATGTCCTTGGCCGTCACCCTGTCGACCGCCGAGATTGTGTGATCGTACTTCTCGAACCCTCCCGCCATCTCGAAGAATGTCGTGATCATCCCCTGGTAGGTCACGCCGTCGTTCTCGAACCCGCTCCACGCGCGTATCTGCGTCCTCGCGACATCGAGCTCGACCTTCGCTGGCGGCTTCTGCTTGATCTTCTCGATCTCGTTGAACAGCACTCTCTCTGC
Source organism: Thermoplasmata archaeon (assembly GCA_041489255.1). Taxonomy (GTDB): domain Archaea; phylum Thermoplasmatota; class Thermoplasmata; order RBG-16-68-12; family JAFNFQ01; genus JAFNFQ01. The sequence continues at coordinate 324,117 of JBGPQV010000001.1, forward strand.
TTTCTCCGGAGGGACTCCGCTCCTTACCGCAACGTGAGAGACGAGAAGGCCCGGGTCGATCTTGACCTCCGCCCTGCACGTCACATCGATGGCGAGCTTCGCCTCGACGAGCGCCTTGTACAGCCTGTTGCTCCTCGGCTGCCATCCGATTGCGGCGAATGGGTGGTACCCCCGCCAACCGGCGAGGACTGCCGAAAGCATCGCCAGCTTCGGCGTGTCGTCATGGGAGAACTCGGGAATGTGCCACCCGGCGAAGATGTGGTCCAGGCTGCCTGGTTTCCTGATTACCGACCGCCTCTCGCCCATCTGGGGCGGCTCCTTCAGGTTCATCGGCTCCGGCGGCTGCTCCGGCTTGAACCCGCCGAACCTCGCGCGGATCTTCTCCATTGTCGCCGCTTCATCGAAGCCGCCGACCACCACCATCGCCGCGTTGTTCGGCGCATAGTACCTGAGGTAGTGGCGGTACATCGTGTCCCTGTCGAGGCGCTGCAGGTCCTGCTTCCAGCCTATGGGGAGCCAGTGGTACGGGTGGATGTGGAAGGCGTTGCTCCAGAGCTCCTCCTCCGCGACGAACTCCGGCATGTTCTCGGCGCCCTCCCTCTCGGAGATGACGACGGTCCTCTCCGACTCGAACTCCTTCTGCTCGAACGCGGCGTTGCGCATCCTTTCCGCCTCGATGAAGAGAGCAGTGTCGACCGCGTCGGCGGGCACGGTCTCGAAGTACGCGGTGAAGTCTGTGTCGGTAAAGGCGTTTAACTTCCCGCCAAGGCGGCCGATGAGGAGGTCTATGTCGCCCTTCTTGAGCTTCCCCCCGCCCTTGAACAGCATGTGCTCGACCCAGTGAGTCGAACCTGTCATGCCGGGGCGCTCGTTCCTGGAGCCTATGTGATACCCGATCCAGACGCTGACCGCCGTCGCCCCGGGTATCTGCTTCAGAATCACCTTGAGACCGTTGTCCAGCTTGGTGACCGTGGCCATGGGGCTGGATAAGGTCGCACGCCCCTAAAGCTTTGGCCTGGTCGGCGGAGGCTGGCGGCGCGGGAGATGACACCTGAGAACCGCCGCCAAGTTCTTAGCCGAAGAGAATCAATTGCCACCCGTGCGCAGACAATGCCTGGTCGTGCCGAAACGCAGAGCCGAGGAGGTCAGGCGCAGCCTACTTGAACGAGGGCTCTTGGAGAAACACCTGACTGTTCTCAGAGAGGGCGACTTCATCCTGTTTCCCGTCAGGGAGCGGTTCGACTCTGAGTTCCGCTTCGAGGAGAAAGAATTCTCCGAGGCGTTCAAACCAATCTCGCATTACAGCGAGGTGGTCGACGTCCCCGAGGATCTCAAGTCACTTTTGCCGACGTCGCTCGACATCATCGGCGACATCGCGCTCGTCCGAATGCCCGATGAGTTGCGAGACTATGGCGGGGCGGTTGGAGATGCCATCCTCAAGGCCTACAAGAGTGTGCTCTGCGTCTTCGCGGACGAGGGCGTTGGCGGGGAGTACAGGATCCGCAGGCTGCGTCACTTGGCGGGAGAGAACAGGACGAGGACTGTCCACCGCGAGCACGGCCTCTCGTATTCAGTCGACGTCTCGAAGGCCTATTTTTCTCCAAGACTCGCGAGTGAGCGTGTGAGGGTCACAGAGCAGGGCAAACCTGGCGAGGTAGTGCTCGACCTGTTCACAGGCGTCGGACCTTATGCCATAATGATCGCAAGGAAAAGCAAACCATCGATAGTCTATGCCGTCGACAGCAACCCGGCCGCCTTCGAGCTGCTCGAGGAGAATGTGCGGGTGAACAGAGCGGAGAAGGTCAAGGCGATCCTGAGCGACGCCAGAGAGGCTCTGAAGAAGATAGGCAAGGTCGATAGGCTCATCCTCGATCTGCCGCAGTCAGCGCGTGATTTCTACATCGATGCACTCAGGTCTGTGAAGGTTGGCGGGATGCTGCACTACTACGAAATCGTCGAATTCGTCGAACTGGAAGACAGAAAGGAATGGCTGATCGAGGAAGCAAAGCGGCATGGAGTCGGTGTTGAACTCATCGTCACCAAAGAAGTGAAAACCTACTCTCCCGCCCAGAGGCACTTCGCCTTCGACCTCAGGGTTTCCCGAGCGTGATGCCCCTCTGGTCCTGGTAGTTGCCGGACCTCTCGGCGTACAGCTTCATCGGCTTCGACTCGAGTCTCTCGAACACAATCTGCGCGAAGGTCTTCCCTATCTCGAGCTCCAGAGGCTCGGAGGAGGAGTTCAGGGCGGGGAGGGTTAGCGTGCCCCGGAAACCAGAGTCGACCTTGCCGAAGGACGCGATGACTCCCTTCCTGATCCAACTTGTCCTGAGCCAGAGCTGGGCGGTCAGCATCGCGCCGAGGTCGACCACCTCCTCCGTGCTCACGATGAAGCGGGTCATCGGCGGGATCTTGACGGTGCCCTGAGTGACCTTGGAGTTCTGTCCCGGGATGAGGATTTCCGCAATCCCGAGGTCGTAGCCGTTGGGCGTGAGACGGCTGTCGCTGTATGGGTCGATCTTGAGTTCACCGACCTTGACGGCGTGAGAGATGTCGCCATCCGAAAGCACAGCCACGTTAACCGTGAGATAGCGTGCGTTCAAAAACCTTGTCTAGAGGCGCTCAAGAGCCTCTGGGAGATCAGACAGTGACAGTATCTCCAAGTCCGGTTTCTCCTCCTCCGACGTAGCTTCCTGAGGCCCGAAAATCCCCCACTTGAACCTCACCGTCTTCATCCCAAGGCGTTTGGCGGGAGTGACGTCATTGTCGATCCTGTCTCCGACCATCGCCGCCTCGGACGGCTTGCAGCCAGCCTTGTCCAGGGCCATCTTGAAAATCCTGGCATCGGGTTTCCAGAGCTGGACCTCGTCCGAGATGATGATGACGTCGAACATACGATTCCACCCGACCTTGTTCAAGAGGTCGTGGATTCCTGCCTCCTGATTCGCGATTACACCTAGCTCGTGCCGCGCTCTCACCTTCTCTATGACCTGTTGCGACTCGAGGAACGGCGACTGCAGCTCCGGCCCCTTGCCCTCGATACGGCTCATCAGTTCCTTCATCAGAGGGTTGACGAGGCCTTCTTTTCCTGTAAAGTGCTCGATCAGGGATTTGAGGACAGGGACGCGCTTCTTCACGAGAAGATTGCGCATGTTGACGAACTCGTCCATCGTCACGTTGTAACCGCGCTCAGCGAACATGGTCAGCATCGTGCCATAGATGTAGTCGTGGAAAGGCAGGTCATCCAGCAGGGTCCCGCCAAGGTCGAAGAAAACCCAGCGAATCATCGATGAGGAAGACCCGCGGTGGGCTAAAGGTTTATCTGGAATCGCCCAATCGTCATTCGGTGGTATCATGGACTTCCGTTTGACTCCGGAGCAGCAGATGGTGCGAGAGATGGCGCGTGACTTCGTCGATAAGGAGGTCATGCCTCACGCGCGGGATTGGGAAGAGAAGGGCGAGATCCCTCGCTCGATAACGGACAAGATGGCGGAACTGGGCTTCATGGGCGCGCCGACACCTATCGAATACGGCGGAGCAGGCATGGACTATGTCTCGTTCATGCTCTTGATCGAGGAGGTGGCGCGGGGCTCCTCGTCGCTCAGGACCACGATGTCAGTTCACATCTCGCTCGCGCAGTCTCACCTGCTGCAGTTCGCGACCGAGGAGCAGAAGCAGAAATGGGTGGTTCCTCTCGCGAAGGGCATCAAGCACGGGGCATGGGCCCTGACCGAGCCGAACGCGGGGAGCGACGCGGCGAACCAGCAGACCACGGCAAGGAAGGAGGGCAACCACTACATCCTGAATGGCGCGAAGCGGTTCATCTCCGACGGCGGCGTGGCGGACTACGTCATCGTGTTCGCGAGGCTGCCGGGCACACAGAAGTACGATGGCATCTGCTCGTTCTTGATGGAAAAGGGCACACCAGGGTTCTCCGTCCCCAAAACAGAGACGAAGACGAAGCTCGGGCTAAGGGCATCGCCCACGGCTGACCTCGCCTTCGACGACTGCAAGATACCTGCCGATCACCTGATTGGAAAGGAGGGTGATGGCTGGAACCAGGCGATGTACGTCCTCAACCAGGGCAGGCTAGGCGTGGCGGCGGGCGCAGTGGGACTCGCCAGGGCGGCATTCGAGGCAGCGGTGAAGTACTCCAAGGAGAGGAAGACTTTCGGGCGGCAGATTGGGGCGTGGCAGCTGATCAAGGAGATGATCGCCGAGAGCGCCGTGGACATAGACGCCGCGAGGTTCCTCGTCCTCAGGGCTGCGCAGCAGAAGGACCTCGGCGAGGACAACACGCTGGCGGTGAGCATGGCGAAGCTGTTCGGAGCGCAGATGGCGCAGCGCGTCACGGACCGTGCGATCCAGATCCACGGCGGTTACGGATTCAGCGGCGACTTCGAGGTCGAGAGGTACTTCAGGGACGCGAGGATACTCGGGCTGTACGAGGGAACAAACGAGATACAGAAGATAATCATCTCGGACAGGATACTGGGACCATTGGAGAGGAAGTAGCCCCGCTCACTCTTCAATGCCCGTTGCTGGATTCCCACAAGACAAGATTATTATTGACCGGCTTCCCATTATCCTTGTCTTCTCCGCAGAAACCAGTTTATAAACCAATTGCCAATTCCCGGATGCAGGCGATTTCACTGTTCAAGAGACTGATGAGCCGTACTCCGCCCGAAGAAAGGTTCTGGACATGGTTCGCCCAGAATTCCCGCGCGCTTCTAGAATCGGAAGATTTCGAAGGTCCATTATTTGACGAACTGACAGAGGAACTTGAAGGAGTAGAAGCCGGGCTCGTATGGGAGATGGGGATCCATGAGTGGGGACGTGAGATAATCATTAGTGCAGACGGCAACCGGAATTTGTTTCCAACAGTTGAGAAGATGGTCGCAGCCGCGCCACGAATCGAGGGTTGGAAGGTTGTAGCTTTTCGCCCTCGCAAGGCGCTTGACCTCACCCTCCAGATTGGCGACTTGAGCCTGAAGGCGGAGAATATATCCTATATGATGAGACCCGGCTCACCAGGAAAAGTGAGCCTTGACATCTACATCGATGACTTCAGAAAAGATGATCAGCGATTCATAGAGCTTGCTTTCATCTTCTTGGATGCCGCATTGGGAGAATACGACATGGAGACGAAAGTTGCGGATGTCAATTTTGATTCACGACAAGGGGCTCTTCCGAACATGAACCTGCGACCTTTCGGGTATCTTCCTGTGGAATTCGATTCATTCTTCGGAAAAACGCCTGATGTCAGCAAGAGATAAGCGCATTGGCATGTGGTCAAACCAAGGGATGGACCTGCCTGCCATGTTATGGCGCGAACCTTGCGGGAGTCCTCGGGAACGGTATCGCGTCCCTGATGTGCTCCAGCCTGCAGATGAACTGTATGAGCCTCTCCATCCCCATGCCGAACCCGCTGTGCTGCACCGATCCGAACCGCCTGGTGTCCAGGTACCACTGATACCTGCCCAGGTCCTCTCCCTGATCCTTCAGGTTCTGCTCCAGGACCTTGATGTCCTGTTCCCTCTCCGACCCGCCTACCAGTTCGCCGACCGTCGGCGCGATGACGTCGAACGCGAGCACGACCTCCGGATCGTCCTTGTCCCTCGCCTTGTAGAATGCCTGCGACACCTTCGGATAATGCGTCACGACTATCGGAACCTTCGTGTCCTTCGTGAGCTCCCTCTCCTCGAGCGTCCTGAGGTCCTGCCCCCATTCGAGACTCATCCCCGCCGTCTCCAGGATCTTCAACGCCTCGTTGTACCTCATGTGCTTGAAAGGCGCCTTCACCTGCGCGATGTCCGCAGGATCGACCGCTAGTAATCGAAGGTCGTCGGTGTTCTCCTTCACGACGCGCTGACATGCGTGCGAGATCACGCCTTCCGCGTGCTTGATCACGTCCTCCATCCCCGCCCATGCCTCCTCCATCTCGCAGTGCCAGTACTCCGTGAGGTGCCTGGTAGTGCGCGACTTCTCCGCCCTGAACGAAGGACCGACATAGTATATCTTTCCAAGGCTCTCCACCAGCGCCTCCGCGTACAGCTGCCAAGACTGCGTCAGGTAGGCCTTCCGCCCAAAGTACTCCAGCTCGAACAACGTCGAGCCGCCCTCGCTACCCGCCGGCGTGATCATCGGCGGGTGCGCCTCGAAGTAACCCCCGTCCCGGAAGTACTCGTGCACCGCCCCGAATACCGTATGTCTCACTCGGAAAATCGCCGCCATCCTCTGCGAGCGTATCCAGAGGTGCCTCACGTCGAGGAGGAACTCCTCCGAGAGGTCCTGCTGTATCGGGAACTTCTCCGCAAACTGCTCGACCTTGAAATCCGCGACTCGCAACTCGCATCCTCCGGGCGCGCGCGTGTCCTCGGTCACCTTCCCCCGCACGATGACGGACGACTCGATGAGCGCCTTCTCGGCATCGGCGAACTCGTTCTCTGACAGGCTTCCCTTCGTGATCGCGGTCTGAATGACGCCCGTGCCGTCCCTGACCACCACGAATATCTTCCCGCCAACGGTCCTCGTGCGGAATATCCAGCCGCGGATCTCCACGTCCTCGCCGACGTGGCCGCCCTTCAGTATCTCCTTGACCGTCAACATCGCGGCGGAAGATAATCGGCAGACTAGATAACGCTATCTTGCACGCGCTGTCTTGGACGACTGCACCCTGCTTCCGCATTTCTTGCCGCGCAAGATAACTGATACGGATTGAACCTGAGAGAGATTGCCCGCGACTCTCGCACCTTCTGCCGATGCCAAGAGTCAGTAGATCGCCGCGCGGAACAAAGCATGAAATATGATTCATCATTCACCGCCAGCAGTGATCCGCAGAGCGAATACCGACGACGTCGAGGAACTCTACCTCCTCGAGACGATATGCTTCAGAGAGAGGCGTTTCAAGAGAGAGCACATCCTCTGGATCCTCCACAATCCCCATGCCGCCACGTTCATCGACAGGGACGAGAAGACCCGGGGGACCCTGATGCTCCTGGCGGAGGGCAACGTCTGCCGCGTGCTGTCCCTTGCGGTGCACCCCGCAGTCCGCATGCAGGGGATAGGGAAAGCGCTGATGGCGGTGGCGGAGGAATGGGCGATTGAGAACAAGGCGAGCGTGATGAAGCTCGAGGTCAGCACGAGCAACGTCGGGGCCATCGATTTTTATAAGAAGCTGGGCTATGAAAATGCCGGCCTGCTCGCGCATTACTACTCTTGGGGCGAGGACGCATACTCGATGAAGAGGGAGCTCGCCCAACGTGCAAAGTCTTAAGTTTGCCAACTGGATGCCCCCGTGAAGACCAAGAATGCTGCCCCTCCCTAGAAAATTCTTCGTGACGTCGGGCAAAGCCGTGAGCAAGATCTCGGACCTCAATGCTTTTGACGAAGCCCTCCTGAATGCCGGCATGGGCGAGCAGAACCTCGTGTCGGTCTCGAGCGTCCTGCCAATCGGCGTCATGCAGGTGAGGTACAGGGAACTGCCGATGGGCGCGATCACCCATTGCGTCCTCGCGCAGCAGCGCGGCGGGGAAGGGGAGATGATAGCGGCGGGGATAGCCTACGGCTTCAGGCAGGACGGGCTCGGCGGTTACGTCGCGGAAGGCCATATACACGGGACGAAGGAGGCGCTGAAGGAAGTCCTCGAATGGAAGATGGGGGAGATGGCGAAGCTCCGCGGGGTGCGCTTCAAGAGCCTGAACTACAAGATCGAGGAGGTCAGCATCCCAATGGACCACTACGGCGCCTGCCTGGCCGCCCTGGTGTTCCTGATCTAGTGCGGTGGCGCCCTTGTACGGCGTCGTTGTCTGTTCGAAGTGCAAGAGAGCCAAGGGCGTGCGCATCGGGCAGAAGACAACTCTCTGTCAGTGCGGGCAAATTATCAAACTCACCACCGCCAAGATCAAGTCCCGCACCGCTGATGCAAGGCAGCTCGCGAAGGCCGTGGGCCTCGAGAGTGCGAGATTGCGCGGTGGACGCGAGGAATACGAGAAAGCCGCGCAGCCACCAAGAAAGGGAAGAGGAGCCCACGGTCGAGTCGCCGACGCCGCCGAAAAAGCGGGCAACAGAGATGCGAAGGTCAGGGCTGTTGCGGTGGGACTGTCGCGGGAACTGGGCACCTTCTCCGCGAGGGATTTCGCGGTGGTGCTCGTCAGCCTCGGCATATCGAGTCCTGAAAAGCGCCTCGAGGAACTCATCGAGACCAGATTCATCTACCAGCCGAGCCCGGACCGTTACAAGGCTGTCTAGTCCTTCCTCGCGCGCGCCCTGCGCTCCTTGCGCGCCCTGCGCCTGAACTCAGGCGGCAACGTCTCCTGGAATGTGATTGAGCACGCGAAGAAGTACAATAACAGGCCGACACCGAGCGAGGCGAATATGGATAGGTAGATCAGCCATTCGGGGCCCGAGGAAAGGAGGAAAGGCACCGCCGGAATCGTGTAGACCAGCCTCGCGAACAGAGCCCTGAGCAGGTACGACCACGGAAGTCCCTTCGAGCAGCCGTAACCTATCAGCGCCCCTGTCGTCGCCTCCATCGCCGCGAAGCCGATCGAGAATAGAACCAGCAGGGTGAAGGTGAATGGGTCGGTCGTCAGGTTCGGGTTTCCCAAGCCGAAGGAGAGCACGACTGTCGCGGCAATTCCGAGCCCTAAGGCGAACCCGTAGAAGGTCGACGAGAAGTTCTGCCTGTAGCCCTTCCTGTTCAGGTACACCAACTTGAATGTCTCCTCGAACATCGCGATCGCCGCGAGCGCGATCAGGATTGACGCGAAGTCGAACCGCGGCAGGTTGAGCGAGATCAAGCTCGACAACGTGCCCATCACCAAGCCGACCGCCAGTGAGAAGAATATCCGCCTGTCGTCGAAAAGTGCCTTCTCGATGCGGGGATACGTGTACCTCCTCAGGCCCAACCACATCAGGACGAGCGCCGGGACGATGCCGATTGCGAACGAAGCGAGGAACAGCAGCTGGTCCGCCATGAGCGTGCATCGATTCAGGCCTGCGTAGTTAAACGTTCTGAGACCAAGGGGGTTAGACTTAAGTGAGGGAGTGTCCTTTGAAGAGAACGACGCGAGCGCCCGAGTGCGACAGGTGACCCGATTGCCCAAGAAGAACCCCTACCAAGTGCCCTGTCCGCTGTGCGGGGAACCCCTTGACCCCGAAGCTGCCAAGTGCAAGAACTGCGGGGCCTCGGTGCCGAAGCAGACCAGGGAAAGCCTTACCGCCCTGATGGACGGGCTGATGGTCGACGCCCAGAAGGCGCAGCGCCTCTACAACCTGGGCTACAGGAAGCCCCAGGAGCTCAGGGGAAAGGACCTCGACGAGGTGCTCTCGCAGGAGCCCAAGCTCTTCCTGTGCCCCTCCTGCGGTGCCTTCGTCCACGAGAAGGACGAGAAGTGCCAGCGCTGCGGCGCCGAGTTCGGCGGGGACGCGATGGAGATAGAGGACTTCCTCGTGCGGGAGGAGAGGCCATGCCCGCATTGCGGCGAGCCGATACATGTCGACGCCGCCATGTGTCCCGCCTGCGGCAAGCCGGTGGCCGAGCCCAAGGGCGTCAGCCTCGGCTCGACCTACATGTGCCCGTCGTGCGGCGTCACCGTCCTCGAGGGGCAGAAAGAGTGCGAGGTCTGCGGCCAGAACCTTTCGGCGACGGCCCTGATAGCGAGCAAGGCAATGGAAATCGAGGCGAAAGCCTGCCCCAAGTGCGGCGGGACACTCGACCCCGAGACAGGCATCTGCCCGTTCTGCTCGAAGGAGGAGAAAGACGAAGAGGGCATGGAGGAGATAGACCAGTTCCTCGAGCACCTGTCAGCGCTGCCCGCGGGGAAGGGCGGCCCCAAGCCAAAGGAAGCCCCCCCACCAACGGCCAGGAAGCCCTCGATGGAGGAAATTGAGGAGCTTATAGCCCCTTACAAGGCGCCGGAGCCTGAGAAACCGCCAGAGGAGGAGATCAAAGCGGAGGCGGCGCTTGAGGAGCTGGAGGTCGAGGTCAAGTCCCTCCCCAAGGTGAAACTGCTCAAGCCGTCCTACTCGAAGCTCGTGCGGGCCCCTGCGGCATCCAGGGCCGTGATGGAATCACGCGGCATACTCGCCGCCGCCGAGTTCATGCTCTACGCGACTGCCGTCGCCTTGTCACTGCAGTACTTCGCATCGAAGACCGGCAGCGCGGCCCTCGAATGGGCGCTGTTCATCTTCTTCGGTGCGGCCAGCGGGGCCGCGCTCGGCGCCACGGCCCTTCTTGTAGCGGACATCAGGAGAGCGATTTCCCGCTCCTTGCTTCCCCTCCTTGGAACCTTCGTGCTCCTCTCGGTGCCCCTGCACTGGTACGGCGGTGTCCCCGTTCCCTCCTACGCCGACCTTGCGTTGACCGTGGCGGGAATGGCCCTCTTCATGCCGACGGTCCTGCGGAGGCGGGGCAGGTTCGGGTGGCTCGGCGCGTGGTCCGGCGGCTCCGTAGTCGCGATGACCCTGACCCCCGCATACTCGCTGTCCGTTAATCTTGGCGGGGACCTCGTCAGCTCAGTGCTCTGGGTCTCCTCCGCCGTGCTCGTGTTCACTGGCGTGGCGATTGCGATCGAGGTTCGCCGGTCGCATCGCAGCATTGAGGTGAACCTCCGCCAGGGCGAGGAGGACTTCAGGAGACGGGACTTCACCAAGTCTGTCGAGGACTACGACAAGGCCATCGAGATCGCAAGGAGGAGCGGGGAGGACAGCGTCGCGACGCCCTGGTACAGCAAGGGCGCGGCCCTGGTCGTCATGGGCCGATACGAGGAGGCGCTCAAGGCGATCGACGAGGCCCTCAGAATCAACCCCAACAACGAGGTCGCCTGGGTCAACAAGGGCAACGCGCTCTCGCGCATGAACGACTATAGGGGAGCGCTCAAGGCCTTCAACGCGGCTCTGAGAGTCAACCCCCGCTACGAGGTCGCCTGGAACAACAAGGGCAACACCCTCGCCCGCCTCGGCAGGTACACGGAGGCCCTCAAGTGCTACGAGCTGGCGATCCAGATCGACTCAAAGTACAGGGGGGCCTGGGTCAACAAGGGCTACGTGCTCGCGAAGATGGGCGAGTACGACGAAGCGGCGAAATGCGCGGAAACCGTGATGAAACTGAGCGGAGTATCGGTGCCGGCGTAGGCAATCGGCGTCTCAATTCGAAGACTTTACCATACAAACTATAAGCCCTCGGAGACCATTAGTATACAGACAGGAAAGCTGGACGGGCGAGTACCTTTCTAGCCATGGGAGAACGGCTTGCCGCCCGCCCGCTGACTCTTAAAGGGGAGAAGGCCCTGAGGCACACAGGTGGTCGACAGAGAGACGGCGTCAGAGGAGCGGTTCCCCTACTCGCCGTCCTGCTCGTTGCCATTGCCGTCTCTACCCTCCTCGACGCGCCGAGCGCCCGGGCCTTCCCCCAAACCACGACTCGAGACGGATACTTCGCCAGTGCCGGCTTTGGGGATATGGCGGTGGTCGATGTCAACGGCGATGGCCACAAGGACATCGTGCTGTCGAATCGCGCCGCGCCTGACGGGAACGGGACATTCACCGTATGGCTCTACAACCCTACCTTGAATGGATATGGGAATGTCCCGGATGCGGTAGTCAAGGTTCCACGGCATCTGCGGATGATCGTAGATGACCTAAACAATGACAATCGCCTCGATGTTGTCATCCTGACAGAGCAGCCCACCACGATTTGTAGCGTCGGTCCTCTCGTGTGGGCCACGGTGTGCGTCTACATACAGCCTCTGACGGGGTTCCGGTTTGTGCGCGACGCGACTGCCATGATTCGAGCTCCCGGCGCGATTGACATCGCAGCAGGCGCTCTGAGAGGAACCGCCGCAGGGAAGGATATCGCTGTACTATATCCCGACAGGGCCACAGTCTACAACGCCATCGGCGCTCCCCCCTATTACCCAACATCCGCCGACAAGACAATCACAAATTCATCAGGCTACACCAGGATAATGGCCGATGATGTGAACGATGACGCGTTTGACGACCTTGCGCTCGCCAATCCGAACGAGGTCAAGATCCTATTCGGGACACCCAGCGGCATAGTCGACTGCGATGAGATCAACTGCAGAGCCTACCCGGTTCCGGGCAGCCAGACAGGCAATGTGTCGATCGTGGTCGCAGACGTTCTCGGGGATTCCAGGCCAGACATCGCCATGGTTGTGTCAAACAGCTCGAAGTCCACCGGGACAATCGTCATCCTTGAGCGGGTTGACCCCCCGCTGGCATGGAATTTCACCGAGAGATTCAGAAGGACTGCAACGGATTTCACCGACCAGCTGACCTTCGGCGACTTCAACGCAGACGGAGCGAACGACATGGCGGTGGTCCTCTATTCGAGAGGAGATGTCGCCGTCTATTACCGGAATCCGAGCGGGACGTTCGACGGCACATTCGAATTCCTACTCAGCGGTACGAACGCCTCCGGCAAGAACGAGAAGATTGGCCACGGGGACTTCAACGATGATGGATTGGAGGATATCGCGCTCAGGTCACCCGACTCGGTTTCCTTCTTCCTGCAGCAGGATGCCGAAGTCCAGAAGTGGATACCGGGAGCGTGTCCCGACGACTGTCCTCGTTTCAACCAAGGAGGGTCGGGAGACAGTCTGATCAACCTGTCAGACTACTTCATGGATGACCATGGACCTATCATCTATTCGATTTCGCAATCGTCGCCGGATATAGTTGCGAGCCGGGACGGGACGTATCTGGACTTCACGGTCGTGACTCAAGGCTGGACCGGGGTCATGAGATTCAATGTGTCGGCGAACGACCTTTATCCGGGACATCAAGCCGCCGTGAGTCAGTTCGAGGTCATGGTCAACGGTGTCCCCGTGATCACCAGCACGCCGCCGGCGCAGGTCACCCTTGGGGGGGAGTACGATTACCTGCCTGTGATATACGACCCATCCGCCGTTCCCGGCTATAGCGACTCGCATACGTTCACCACGCTCGGCGTCACGCCGCCCGGTCTGTCCCTCGATGTCAACTCCGGGCTGGTGCGATGGCGGCCGTCTGTCACAGGCGACTTCACGATCACGATACAAGCAACCGACAACTACGGCGCCAAGTCAGCCCCACAGACCTTCACCATAACCGTCGTCCAAAAGCCCAACGAGCCGCCCTCCGGCCCACTTGGCATACCTCTCCCGAACGACACCAACGGGATGATTGTACTCATGGCAATACTGGGCGCCATCCTCCTCATCTCTTCGATCTTGGCGGTGAACGAGAACGCCAAGTACGGCTTCCTCCTCATGCTCCTTCCCCTCTACAGCAAGATCAAGCGGGAGAAGGTCCTCGACCACTTCATCCGCGGTCAGATCTTCGGCTACGTCATGGCGAACCCGGGGGAGCACTACAACGCAATCAAGCAGGCGCTGGACATAACGAACGGCTCGCTCGCGCACCACCTCAGGACGCTCGAGAGAGAGCACTTCGTCCAGAGCAAGAGGTTCGGCCTCTACCGCAGGTTCTACCCCTGGGCAATGCGCGTGCCCGAGGACGGCTACTTCCGTATGAACGAGATACAGAAGAGCATCCTCGCCCTGTGCAGGAACCAGCCTGGCGTGTCGCAGAAGGAGCTCGCTGGCTCGCTCAACCTCACGCCCCCGACAATCAACTATCACATCGCGATCCTGGCAGAGCATGGCCACGTCTCGGTGATACGCCGGGGAAGGAAGACCCAAATCTACGTCCTCAAGGGGGCTGAAGATGAAGCTCATCGACAAGTACCCCATTGAGAGGATGAAGGACAAGGCGGTCAGGCTCAGCTTCCAGTGCCCCTACTGCAAGTCCTGGCGGATAGAGATGAACCGCCCCGAGGACATGAGCTTCTTCACGGGAGTGCAGTGCGTCAAGTGCAAGACCCTCGTGCTGCTGGACAGCTTGAGCGTCGTTGTCGTCCGAGAAGGCCTGATGGAAGAGGCGCACTGATCAGTCTGCGAGCATCATCGCCGCGAACACCTTTGCGTCCGCCACGAGGTTGTCGATCTTGACGTGCTCCTTCGTCGAGTGCGCGGTCTCGTCGCCCGTCGCCCACACCACCGAGTCCGCACCCGCCCGCCTGAAGTAGGCTGCCACGGTCCCGCCGCCGATGCCGACCACCTTCGGCTCGACCTTCCTGACCGTCCTGAGCGCCTTCCCCAGTGCCGCCACGAGCGGCGAGTTCACCGATGTCGGGGGGCTCGACTCATTCTGGACGATGCCCAGGTCGACCTTCACCTTGTGAGCCTTCTTGACCGCGTTGACCTGCTGGCGGACCGTGGCCAGGACGTCGTTGTTCCTGTAGCGGGGCAGGATGCGGCAATCGAAGAAGAACACGTCCTCGCCGGGGATCGTGTTCACGTTCGGCACGTTCGATTCCTTCTTCGTAGGCTCGAACGTGGAGACTGGCGGGACGAATATCGAGTCCTTCCCGCCGAACCTCTGATGCAGCGCCTTGTCGAGGCGTCCGATGAGGTCCGCGCCCGCCCTGTGAGCGTTGATGCCTTTATCCGGCCTCGAACCGTGTTCCTGCTTCCCGTGGATCGTGAACTTCAGCCAGAGGATGTTCTTCTCCGCCACCTCGATCTCGGCGCCCTTGGCGGTGCCCCAGTCGGGGCAGACCAGCCAGTCGCCCTTCTTCACCATCCCTTCTCGGATTATATGCTGCGCGCCGTAGTAGCTGCCGGTCTCCTCGTCGGCCACCCAGGCGACCGCAACCGGCCTCGGCGGCTCGATCATGCAGTCCTTCAGGGCCTTGAGCGCGAACAGCGACGCCACACATGCCTGGCCGTTGTCCTCCACCCCCCGCCCGTAGATCTTTCCGTCCTTGACCACGGGATCGAAAGGGTCATGGGGCCATTCCTTGAGGTTGCCAGGCGGAACCACGTCGACGTGTGAGAGTATCCAGAGGCGCTGCTTGCCCTCGCCCCTGCGGACGATGAGGTTCGGCCTGATTCCAGACGGTACCCTTTCGTCCTTCGCGTCGCACCTCTCCACCCCGAACCCGTAGAGGAGAAGCTTGCGCTGCAGCCACTCCGTCTTCTTGAGCTCCCCCTCCCCGCCAGAGCCGGGGTCGAGGGCCGGAATCCTGCAAAACTCGACGAGTGTCTGGACCATCTCATCGCGGTAGCCGTCGATCGCCGAAAGGACCGCCTTCAGTTCCATGCGGCCGGGATGCGGGATTCGGACGATAAGCGTTTTGCAGTCGACATGGCGGGAAAGGTGACTCCCGCAGTTTCCGTCAAAAAGCTTATCACCGGCCCATCGCTTACACCGCTGGATATATGGCAGACATAGCCGCCCTCGAACAGATTCTGAACGAGCTCGAACAGGTCGACGGCATCACGAACGCGGTCCTCGTGTCGAGGAGCGGGATGCACATAGCCGGCAAGGTGCCCGAGGGCGCGCATCCGGAGACTTTCGTCGCGATGTTCGCGATCCTCCTGGGTGCCGCCGAGACAGCGACCTCGGAACTGAGGGACGAATTGGGGTCGGTGGTGCTGAACCTCGGCAACAGCAAGATGGCCATAATCAACGATGGCCCCAAGGCGCTCTTCGTCCTGCGACTCAAGAAAGACGCGAATCTAGAGATGGTCGTGAGGGAAGTCGCAGTCTTCTCCAAGAAGATGGAGGAGTACCTCTAGTCGGCGGGCGAGCCTCAGATCCTTCTGAACCCTCTGCCCATCCACTCCACAACCGATTTGGGCACGTACCTCATTGTCGCCCTCAGGCCCCTGTTCACTCCCGCAACATCGGTGCGCCTGCCCGCCAGAGATTGGAGGATGTCGTCCTCCTTCTGGAGCCTCTCTTCCAGCACGGTCACCGCCCTACCGATCTCGTCGATGAAATGTCCGTCGCTCCCGCCGGTCCGGCCTTTCCCGGCCTGCGCGGCCAGGTCAGTCGCCCGCCCGTTCCCCCGCCTCGACGTCCTCGCATTCTGGACCTCGTAAACCGCGAATGGGGTGTCCAAGGTGACTCTCTCCCCGAGCCCGGACCAGAACCTGTAGGGATGCGCCGCCACCGCCACGCCGCCCTGAGCCGCGATCCGCTCGACGGTCTCCTGGGGCGTCAGGTCCCTCGGGATCAGCTCCTTCACGCCATAGCCGAGGATGTGCCCCTCCGTCGTCGAGACCTCGATCGCCCCGAGGACAACGAACCCCTCGAACTCCTTCGCGAACTCCCTCGCGTCCTTCACTCCCGCAATCGCGTTGTGGTCGGTGAGGGCGATGCCGTCGAGGCCGAGCGACCTCGCCTGCCTGACGATGTCCCTCGGGTCGAGCCTTGAGTCGGGGGAGTGGCGCGAGTGGGTGTGAAGGTCCAGCCGCATCCTATCTTACCGCCGCGCCTTCTTGGATGCCTTTGTCGGCGAGCACGTGCTTCCCTCCCGCCATCAGGGGCACCCTGAGCTTCCCCGCGCTCCCGTGGAAGTACGCCCTGTGCTCCGCTCCCACAGCGAACTTGAACTTCTGGAAATCTTCGAAGCCAATCATCGAGGCGCCCTTCTTCCCGAGCAACTGGCTCCCGAGAGGGACGTCGCCTGGCGGGATAAGTATGGCGACATCGGCGGGGCCCTCCGCTGCCAGGAGCATGCCATTGGACTCTATCCCCCGCAACTTGGCGGGCTGGAGGTTGCACAGTACCGCGATGCGCTTCCCCGCGATCTCCTCTTTCTTGTAGTTCTGCCTGATCCCCGCCACGAGCTGTCTTTTCTCGTCCCCGAGGTCGACCTGCAGCACATACAGCTTGTCCCCGCGCGGATGGTCTTTCACGTCGACTATCCGACCGACCCTGATGTCGAACAGGTCAGCCTCCCCTCCGGATGCAACCTGCACCTCCTCAATCTTGCTGAAGAGGGGCTTGCCTACGCGGAGCTTCTGGCCCGCCGGAATGTCCTCGAGCGCCTCGGTCCATCTCTGCTCGCTCACGTTCGAGTCGTACCCGAGCATGTTCCAGAGCCTCTGCGATGAGAAAGGCAGGAAAGGCGCCATGATCACCGCGAGCGCCCTGCTCGTCCTCACCGCGACGTGGATGGCGGTCCCGCAGGCGGCCTTGTCCGTCCTCACCGAGTCCCAGGGCGCCTTCTGGTCGAAGTACTGGTTGCCCAGGCGGGCGAGTTGGATCGCTTCCCTCAGTGCGTCCTTGAAGTGGACGAAATCCAGGTTCTGCCCGACCTTCTTCCATTGCTCCTCGATGTTCCTGATCATCGCCTTGTCCGCGCCGTCGGGGAAGCCCGCCGCCGGCACGGCGCCGTCGAAGTTCTTCGACGCGAACGTCAGCGCGCGGTGCACGAAGTTGCCGTAGACCGCCAGGAGCTCCGAGTTGTTCTTCGCCGCAAGATCCTCGAAAGTGAATTCCGCGTCCCTCATCTCCGGCATCGTCGCGGTCGCATAGTACCTGAGCGCGTCGGGATCGTACCTCTCAAGGAGCTCCGGCAACCACACGCCGACCCCCCGCCCTGACGACATCTTCGCCCCGCCGGTGTTCAGGAACTGGTTGGCGGGGACATCGTACGGCAGGTCCAGCTTCTCGTCGTAACCCATGAGGATGGACGGCCAAATGATCGTGTGGAACGGTATGTTATCCTTGCCGACGAAGTAGTAGTGCTTGGCTTTCGGGTCGTACCACCAGTCCTTCCACTTCTCAGGTTCACCTCTCCTCCTCGCCCATTCGATGCTGGTGGAAAGATAGCCTATCACCGCCTCGAACCAGACGTAGATCCGCTTGGTCTCGTAGCCAAGCAGAGGTATCTCCACACCCCATTCGATGTCCCTGGTGACCGCCCTGTCCAGCAGCCCCTCCCTCATGTAGCCCATGGTGAACGCGAGGACGTGCTGCCGCCAGTAGCTCTTGTCCTTGAGGTAGTCGCGCAGCCTCTGCTCGAAACCACTGAGGCGGAAGAAGAAGTGGTTGGTCTCACGCTTGACCGGCGTGGTCCCGCATATCTTGCACCTCGGGCTCTCCAGGTCGAAGGGGTCGAGGATGTGCCCGCAGTTGTCGCACTGGTCCCCCCTCGCCTTGTCGAACCTGCAGTTGGGGCAAGTGCCCTCGACGTACCTGTCTGGCAGGAATCGATCGCACTTGGGGCAGTAGGGCGACTCCATCGTTTTCTCGAATATCTTCGCGTCCCTGTACAGCTTGAGGAAGATGTCCTGGACGACCTTCTTGTGGTTCTGCTCCGAGGTTTTCCAGTAGAGGTCGCACGATATGCCTAGCTTCTCGAAGTTGCTCGAGTGCAGCTGGTGGAACCTCTCCGCGACCTCGGCTGGGGTCTTGCCCTCTTGCTCCGCGCGGAGCGTCGTCGGCGTGCCGTGCTGATCGCTGCCGCTGACCATCAGGACTTCGTCGCCCTTCATGCGGTGATATCTCGCGAATATGTCCGCTGGCAGTTGGGCTCCGGCCATATGGCCGATGTGCCTCGGTCCTGAGGAATACGGCCACGCGATACCGATGAATATCTTCTCTGGCATCTGGAATTGCAAGAAGGTAGAGAGCGACTTAAAGGATGCGGTATGGCCCCGGGACTGCGCGCGTTTCAATATCACGGCGGTTGCATGAAGTATTGACCTCGGACAACCGCCTCGATACGGCCACAAGTGGCCTCGAAGGATGACTTGCGAGCCCAATGACAGTTCGAATCACAGGTGAGGTTGACATTGATGACGAGGGACCGCCCTACCCAGACTTTGTCTCGCCCGTTATCTTCCCGTCCTCGATCTGGAGGACCCTATGGGCTATGTGCGCGACTCTCTGGTCATGCGTCACGACCACCAGCGTCTTCTTGAGCTCCTGATTAAGGCGCCTCATCAGATCCAAGACTTCTTGTCCCGTCTTCGTGTCGAGCTCGCCGGTTGGCTCGTCGGCGAGTATTAATGGCGGGTCGTTGGCCAGCGCCACGGCGATTGCTATGCGTTGCTGTTCCCCGCCACTGAGCTCGTCGGGGCGGTGATTCGCGCGCTTCTTCATGTCCACGAGCGAGAGGAGTTCACCGGTGCGGCTCTCGCGCTTCCCGCCATCCAACCCCGCGAGGCGCATCGGGAGCTGGATATTCTCCTCGGCGCTCAGGGTCGGCACCAGGTTGAAGAACTGAAACACGAAGCCGACTGCGTCGCGACGGTGGCGGACCAGATCCGCATCGCTTAAATCTGGCAGGTTTACCCCGTCGACCTCAAGCCGACCGGCGGTCGGCCTGTCTATGCCGCCGATCAGATTCAGCAATGTCGTCTTCCCGCACCCGGAGGGCCCCTGCACCGCCACCAGCTCTCCATTCTCGATATCCATGTCGAGACCCCTGAGGGCGATCACTTCCGACTTTCCCATTTTGTAGACCTTGATGAGGTCCTTCGTCATGATGCGAGGCATGTCATCCACCTCTGAGCTTGAGCACCCTGGCAATGTCCATCTTGGCGACCCGCCAAGAAACCAAGAACACGGTGAGCAGCATCGCTGTGGGCGCGAGGACAAGGAGATACAGCGTCTCCACCGGGATGCGGAATGGGTAGGGAACGAGCGACTGGACGCCGCCGATCGACCCGCCGAAGAACGCCAGCGAGGTCAGGTATGACGAGACGAGGCCGATGCTCAATCCCACCAATAGGCCTATCAGCATGATCGAGAGCGCCTCCCCCACAAGCAGCCCCGCGGTCTGCCAGCCGGTCGAGCCCCTTGCGGTTATCGCGGCGAACTCGACATCGCGCTCGATCGTTGCTGCATAGATGATGAGGCCGATCCCTACGGTGAGTATCACGATGATGTAGGCGATCTCCACGTAAATGAAGCCGAAGAGGGACGAGAACAGCGGGCCCGACGTCGCCTGCTCCAGCTCCTCCTGGTACACACGAATCCCCGAAGCCCCCAATGCCTGCACATCCGCTTTCGCGGCGCGCCAGTCCGCGCCTTGCTTCAAGTCGACGAGGTATGTCGTATCGAAAGGGATTTCGTAGTCCAGCGGTGACTCGAACAACTCACGAACCGTGACATTGCTCACATAGATCATGGCGGGCACGTAGTACTGCCCGATGACTATGCCAGGCAGAGTCTTGACGACCCCGCCAATCGTCACGTTAATTTTCCGCGTAATCGAATCTGTGCCGTTGAAAAGGGTCTGGTCCAGAGCTATCCTGTCCCCGACAGCCAGGTAATTGGCATCCAAGTAACTCCGCGAGACGAGCACCTGCCCCTCCGTCTTGAGCACCGCCTTAGCTCCCTGTGAATCGAGGCTCTCGAAATACCATGGCTCTGGCTGGGTCACCGCGAAGTAGGAATCTGCTTCGAGCACGCAGACCCGGGTGTATCCATATTCTGCGACTATTTCCGCAAACTCGAACTTCGTCACCGCCGCGACCTGCGGGAGCGAGGTTAGGTTCGATCTGAACGTCTCATCCGATGACGGGGGAGAGATCGACATGTCGGCCCCGATCGATGCACGGACTTGGCTCTCTTGATAGGCCTGCTGGGACCCGAGGGTGGCGAAGACGAAAATGCCGAACCCGAGACCAAGGGCGATTATGAGCGCGATGTTGGCAGACCTCCTTGGGTTCCTCGAAAGATTGCGGCTGATTATGTAATAAAGATTCTTCGCGACGGGTTTGCACACGCGAGCCGTCCACTCATACACCTGCCCGGTTGCGCGCGTTAATAGACGGGTCGTGCCAACAATTAGGAAGATCGGGGCGAACGGCAGGAGGACTGTGAATATCATTCCGATGAGGAACAACATGAAGTCAGCGGGCGCAGACCTGCTCCATATCACTACCCCATAGGTGAACACCGAGAGTGCGACGAGGATGATGTCCGTGCTCGGTTTGTAATGAATCTTGGTCTCACCGGGCGCGTAATACTTCAGAGTCTCCACTATGGGGAGATTCGCTGTCCTCTTCGCGGAGCGATAGCTGATACCCGCCATGAGGACTATGCTCAAGATCAAGACAGAAACTATCGTGTCCAGCGACAACACGATGTCATTGTAGCGGGCCGTTAGACCCGAGGCGGAGGGATTCACGTATCCTACGATGAAACGGCTGAAGACCAAGCCGAGTGGGATGCCGATTGCGGTGGCGAGAACTCCTCCCAGAATGGCATCCATGATCAACACGCCGATGATCTGTCTCTCCCTCGCTCCTCTGGTCTTGAGCACCGCGAGCTCCCGCCTACGTTCGGCGTGCCCCAACTCTGCCCCTATGATTCCGAGGTAGAGGCCGAGAAGGATGACAGGCAGCGAAAGAGCAAGGAAGACGAGCCGCTGGATCGTTAACGTCATGCTGAAAAGCGAGATTGAGCCCGACAGGTTATCCTGAACGTATCCTGCATACGGTGCCAATGCGGCCTCCAGCTGCCTACCGATTCTGGCGAGGTTGCGCTCTGTGCCAGCCAAATCGTACGGATCGAGGAAACGGGCATGGTCGATCCAGACCTCGCCTTGTGTCAAGTCCATATAGGAAGCTGGCATTCCCAGCTGCTCCCCGACCCAATCGATGTCGTTGATGTTCACGAATGAATAAATCCAGTAGTTCCAGTTGCCGCCGTAATAGCTGGACTGAGCGGGAGTCACGATTGCTGCAACAGTAAGATTTAGCAGACGCGACCGAAAAGTCCCATTAATCATGTCGAATTCCGAGTATTCATAGGTAACCACACCCCCGATTCTGACATCGAGGATACTCGCCGCCTCTGACCCCAGGGCCACATTGCCGCGAGGGAGTTCGAGGGAGCCGATGATTGTCGCGTCGCGCGGAATCGAAGGAGGATCGCTCGAATCTATTCCGTAGAAGGAGACGTCGAAACGCGAAGAATCGTTTTCCTTCCAGATCGTCAAACCGCCAATCTGTCGATAGACGACAACGTCGGTAACACCGGGGACCGCCAGCGCGGCGTCACGGATATCTGTCCAGTTCCCTTGGAAGGCGGTTATGCCATAGTCTCCCCACGGATTGTAGAGCAAGGCTTCGAACGATGACCGTGCGGATGAATCGATCGCGATGAACGTACCAGAGACGAAGGTGATCGCCAGGACGACGCCGATCACGGAGGAGAGCGTCCTGCGACGGCTCCTAACGAAACTCGTGACTGAGTACCTCAACAGACCCAGTTTAATCCCTCTGCGGCGCGGAGGCGGCTTCGCAGTCAAAAGCTTTTCGTGGTATCAACCACCTCGACTTCGATTCACCAGACCATTGGACCCTCACGGTCGCGGTCTCGACCGCATGATTCCCGGCGTCATTCCCGCCGCGATTCTGCACGCCGGAATACACCGGGCAGGACTCCGATAGGTTTAAGCTGGGCTTTAAAAAGGAAATTTCTGAGCTTTAAATAGCCAGCATCGGATATTATCCGTCCTGATAATCAACACGAAAACCACTTACGGCAGGGAGATGCAATGGGGTCATACGGGATCCGGGGCTAATGTGACCTTGAGTCAACCTCCAAGGTCGCCCACCTCCTCGATTCCCTCCCCCTCCCCCGGGTCCCCGTGTTTTATCTCTTCTTCTTGGAAACGCCGCAGGACTCTCAAAGGACAATCCAAATCAATAGCGCAATTCCGACCGCGAGGCAGTAAGGTGCGAAAGCGTAGAACCTCGCCCTCGAAATGATCGCGAACAGCAATCTCAAAGCGAAAAAAGCGGAAATGGCGGCGGAAACGAGAGCGATAGTCAAGCTGAGCGCGTCGACGTTGAGACTTCCCGAACCGGCATCGAGAAATCCCGCCATGGCGGCTCCGAGTATTGCGGGGACAGCAAGCAAGAAGGAATATTTCGCCACCCGGACTCTTTCCGCTCCGAGCATGAGGCCGGTGGATATGGTCGTGCCCGAGCGCGAGATTCCTGGAATGAGAGCGATGCCCTGGACCGCACCGACCGCCAACGCACCAGCTGTGCCCAACGGTTTCCTGTCTCTCTTGCGGACAGCGTAGGTCAGGGAGAGCACGACCCCGGTGATGATCAGCCCGATTGCAACGACCGTTAGCGAATGGAATAGAGGCTTGGTCCACCGCCAGAGAACGAAGCCTATCAGAGCGGTCGGTATCGTCCCGATGACGATGAGCCAAGCGGTCATCGCGCCATCTTCCTCCTTGAGGACGACTGATGGCTTCTCTCCCGCCCGCCATCGTCTCATGAACCTCGCAAGAGATTTGAATATCTCGGCGACTTCCTTTCTCAGGAACACCAGGACGACCAGAGCCGTCGCCACGTGAAGCAGCACGTCAAACATGACGGGCACGTCGAGTCCCCAGACCTCCTGCAGGATCACCAGATGCCCTGAGCTGCTCACGGGCAGCCACTCAGTCAGACCTTGCACGATGCCTAGAATCAGCGCTTGGACCGCGTCCACGTGACCGCGCGTGGAGTCGCAACGACCGACTTAATGCTTTGGAGACGGTTTTCGGCTGGTCGCGTGACTTGCTGGATTAGATGGACTTACAACGCAATTTAAATACGCCCAGACCGCTGAGTTCAATGTCCCCTAGACGGCGGGGTGGTCCAAATGCCTACAAAGCTGAGACTCTCGATTGTTGTCGCTTTGCTGCTGACTGCGTCCTTCCTGCTCGTCCCCGCCAACTTCGTCAAAGCCCAAGATACCGAACCGCCCTGGGTGGCCTCCCACTACCCGGCCAACGGGATGGCCAACGTGCCGCTGAGCGCCAATATCTACGTCAACTTCAGCGAGCCGATGAACCAACTCTCCGTGAACGTCGGAATAATGCCATTAATCGCCTTGACGCCATCGTGGGACATGACACAGCAGTCGGTGATTTTCAGTCACGCCGTATCATACACTCCGAGCACGTGGTACACTGTGACGGTCAATGGCAATGACTTGGCGGGAAATCCGCTGGACGGCGACCACGACGGCACCGGCGGCGACCCGTTCATCTGGACGTTCATGACGGGGTGCGGCCGCTGCATTCTGAGTACCGATCCCAGAGACGGCGAGGAGAATGTCGGCCTCACCAAGCCAATAACTGTCACCTTCAGCGAGAGGATGGACGGCGCAACGATCACGGTGAACATCCTCCCCGTAATGACCTTCGCCCCGATCTGGAACAGCGGTTTCACAATCCTGACCCTGACCCATGCGAATCCGTTCGCCCAATGCACCGTCTACCGCGTGACCATCGGTGCTCCGGGCCTCGACCCCGGGCCGGTGCCGAACCCTTGGCAGTTCACGACCACCGGCTGTCCGCCGGTGATAACTGGCATCTCTCCTCAGCAGGTTGATGCCGCCCTCGATGCACCAATCCGCATCGACTTCAGCACGACGATGAACAACGCAACGGTCACGTGGACCCTCAACAGGACATTGACCCTCGCGTCCTCCTGGAATATCGACAACACCACCCTGAACCTCACCCATGATGTGAAGTTCCTCCCCTGCACGGACTACAGCTATTCAATTACAGGTAAGGACATGTTCGGGCAACTGCTGGACAACGGCTCTTTCCCGATGCCTTACAACTTCACGACAATCTGCACATATCCGAAGGTACTCCAGACATCCCCGAGCCGCTCACAAGACAATGTGCCACTCGACGCGCCGATTGTGGTCAGCTTCAGCGAGTCTATGGACACTACGTCCGTGGAAGACTCCTTCTCCTACAACGACGACCGCCTGACCTTCTTTAACAAGACCGATGGCACCTCGTCGTGGAGCCAAAATAACTCAACATTCACGTTCGCGCCGAACAAGCCATATCGAACGGAGATTACGTATAATGTTCGGGCAAACGCGACCGCTCACGGCCTCGGCAACAACCCACTCGACGGGAATTCGAACGGCGTTCCAGACGGTCGTCCTGCGGACGATTATGTGTGGCAGTTCACGACCGCACAGGTCAGCGACACGACCCCGCCTACGGTGCAGACGGTCAGTCCGGCCCCTGATGCCACGGGGGTCCCCAAGGCCACCGCAGTCGTCATCACCTTCAGCGAGGCCATGAACAAGTTCTCGGTCGAGCATGCGATACAGATCACAGATGGCAGGGGCGCCTTTAATCCAAGTTGGCCCGACAATAAGACCGTCAGCTTCACTCTGGATCCTGGCCTCTTTTATGGAACAGCCTACACGGTCACCATCGATAACACGGCATCTGACCTCGTGGGGAATCAAATGTTTTCGGACTTCGTGTGGACATTCACGACTGAGAACTGGCGGGGGGACGTTCACGGCAGGGTGGTCGATGATGCTAATGGCAGCCCGATATCCAACGCGACGGTCACGCTCGACGGGACGCAGACGCTGACAGACGGGGACGGGAATTTCACATTCAGGAACATCGAACAGGGGATATACGTCCTCAATGTCATGAAGGACGGCTATGACTCGAGCAGCGATTCCAAAGGCGTCGGACAGGGGGCGCTGCAGGACCTCGGCACTGTTAGATTGCACAAGACTCAGGTCGGACAGAGCAACGTGCTCTTTGTAGCGGCGACTGGCATCATCATAGCCGTTGTGATCGTGCTGCTCCTCCTCATCCTGCTGTCACGCAAGCGGAGGAAAGTGCAGCCCACGACATTCGAGCAGTGGAAGGGCGAGGTCGCCGAGGTCGAGAGGCCGGACAGCGGTCAGTGATCACTTGTAGTCGTAGAAGCCCCGGCCGGTCTTCCTTCCGAGCCGCCCGGCCTTGACCATCTTGCGCAGCAGCGGGCACGGCCTGTACTTGGGGTCTCCGAGGCCGTTTTGCAGGACGGTCATGATGTCCAGGCAGATGTCGAGTCCTATCAGGTCCGCCAGCTCCAGCGGCCCCATCGGGTGGTTGAAACCGAGCTTGGCGACCGTGTCGATCGCCTCCTTCGTGGCCACCCCTTCCTGGAGGCAGAAGATGGCCTCGTTGATGAACGGCATGAGGATCCTGTTGGCGGCGAAACCTGGGAAGTCCTGGACCTCCACCGGGGTCTTGCCGAGCTTCGCGGAGAGGTCGAAAACCACCTTGACCGTCTCGTCGCTCGTCTGCAGCCCGCGGATGACCTCGACCAGCTTCATCAGGGGCACGGGGTTGAAGAAGTGCATGCCCACGAACTTCTGCGGGCGGTCCGTTGCGGCGGCGAGCTCGGTTATCGAAATGGAAGACGTGTTCGAGGCGAATATGACGTCGGGCCTGCACAGCTTCGCGAGCTCACGGAATGCCTCCTTCTTCACCTCGGGGCTCTCGAACACCGCCTCGATGATTAGGTCGCAGTCGGCCAGGTCCTTCCATTCTGTCGTGCCCTTCACCCGCGACTGCACAGCCGCCTTCTCCTCGGCGGTCATCTTCCCTTTCTCGACTCCTCTCGAGAGGCTCTTCTCTATCGTGGCGAGGCCTTTCTGCACGAACCTGTCCTCGATGTCCCTCATCGCCACGCTGTGTCCGCTCTGCGCGAGGACCTGAGCGATCCCCGCCCCCATCGTTCCAGCGCCGATTACTCCGACTTTCCTGATCTCCAAGAACATCACCGGCGGACGGAAAAGCGGCGGGTTATTTCAGGGCTTCCGTCCGGCGGCCTGGCGGTTGGCGGCAAGATCTCGGGTCGAGAACCCGGCCTGGCACACCCTCCCCGTGTCCGCGGTCAGATCGGCCCGGCCGTCACATGTTCTCGATGAGCATCGCCATGGCATTGCCGCCGCCAAGGCAGATGGTGACGACGCCTCTCCTCGCGTTCCTGTCCTTCATGGCGTATATCAGGGTCGCGAGTATCCGCGCTCCCGAGCAGCCGATCGGGTGACCGAGGGCAACCGCCCCGCCATTCACGTTGAACCTCTCCCGCGGGATCCCCAGCTCCTTCATCACCGCCACGCTGGCGGAGGAGAAGGCCTCGTTGTGCTCCCAGAGGTCGATGTCCTTGACCTCGAGGCCTGTCTTCTTCAGGAGCTTCCGCACCGCGGGTATCGGGGCCTCCATGACCCATTCCGGCTTGACGCCGGCGCTCACGTAATCGACTATGCGAGCGAGCGGTTTGAAACCTTTCTTCATTGCCGCCTCGGAGGACATGACGACAGTGGCGGCACCGCCATCGCTCAGCTGCGAGGCGTTCCCCGCCGTGACCTTGCCGTCCTTCTTGAACGCGGCCGGCAGCTTCGCCAGCTTCTCGACCGTCGAGTCGGACCTGATGCCCTCGTCCTGCTCGAACATCCTCTTCTCTGCCTTCAGTTCGACCGGGACGATCTCCGCCTTGAACTTGCCGTCCTGTGTCGCCCTGTTGGCCTTCATGTGGCTCTCGTAGGAGAAACGGTCCATGTCCTCGCGGGTGACGTTGTACCTGTCTGCGACAATCTCGCCTGTCATGCCCATGTGGAAATTGCTGTAGACGTCCCACAGACCGTCGTACACCATCGCGTCGACCAGCTTGACGTCGTTCATCTTCGAGCCCCAGCGCAGTTCGCGGACCACGTAGGGGGCGTTGCTCATGCTCTCCATTCCTCCCGCAACGATTGTCTCCGCACTGCCGGCCTTAATCGCGTCGGCTGCGACACCGACAGCCTTCAAGCCAGAGGCGCAGACCTTGTTGACGGTGAAGGCGGGGACCGAGTCAGGTATCCCACCGGCCAGGGCCGCCTGGCGTGCCGGGGCCTGACCCAGACCGGCGGTCACGACGTTGCCCATGATGACCTCGTCGATCTCGACCGGGTTCACTCGCGCCCGGGCAACCGCTTCCTTTATCGCGATGGCGCCTAGCTGCGTAGATGAAAACCCCATTAACGATTTCCCATACCTGCCAATCGGCGTGCGGCATGCACTGATGATGACTGCTTCTGACATTCTTTGCCCCCGGACGATTCGGAGAAAGCGCCACCGGTTATGAAGGTTGCCTGATTACTGTATTGAGGGATGGCTCGGGCGCCACCTTGTATTCACTGGCTTGCACCCAGGCCTTCTCCTCGATGTCTATCGCAGCTTGGCTATCTGAAGGTTGGCTGGGCGAGTCGTCTAATGCAGTAGGTGATCCGCAGACGGCGTTGTCGCCATTCCCCTGTCGATGCCCAGAACGCTCGAATGACTATGGCTGCGTCGGCGGCCGATAGGGCCCCTGGGGAGGTTGATACGGTCCTGGCGGCGGCTGGCCGTAAGCCGAGTAAGGAGGCTGCACATACACACCCTTCCGCCTCTGTCGGGATCTCATGACCGCGAACAAGACGGCGACTATTACAACGACGAGCACGATGACAATCATGAGGATGATGAGCAGCGATCCCATCGACGCGTTCTGGTATTTGAAGGATTTCAGGTCGAGGTCCATTCCCATGGTCAATGATAGGCCCATGACCGAGCCGTTCAATTTCGCAGCGTAGCCAATCGAGTCCGAGTAGTAGATTCTCCCGGGGGACCCGCCGCCGCGCGGTGTCTGGGTGACCGTGAACGTGTTGAACGTGCCGGCAGGAACGGTGACGCTCGTTGGACCGGAGACCGAGAAATCGTTCGTGAGGGTGCTTGTCACATGGCTGCCGCCGGAAGTCGTGTTGCGCGTGCTGGTGGATGACCACGTCTGTCCGTTGCTCAGCGGGAACTGGAAGGTCTCCTGTGGCGGGTTGTAGGTGTCCACTGTTGTGAACCCCATGAACGATTGATATGTCTTCACCATGGCGAGGTTCGATGTCTTGAGGTAGATGTAGCTGGTCAAGGTGAAAGACGTTCCCCCGCTCGATACTGCGATGGTCACCGTGCAATTGAATGACTCGTACTCGGATGTGTCGATGGCCAGGGTGAATTTGTCCGCCACCTGCAGACGGACTATCACCGAGTACATGGCGCCGGAGATGTCGACGGAGCCGCTATATTCCCAGTAGTCGCCAATCGACCACGTTGGGGAATTACCTTGCGCCTTCGCCACGGGCGCGAGGATTACGAACGATCCGAGAACTAGCACGGCAACACCGAGAATCGATGCGAGCTTCCTCATGTTTTCAACACCTGATCGTTTGCTGGCATTGCGAACGGCGCTGGGCATATAAATATCGCGCAATCGCGTGCGACAACTGATAGCGGGCACGAGGGGATTCGAACCCCTGTCGGAGGCTCCGAAGGCCCCAAGCCTAGTCCAAACTAGCCGACGTGCCCGGCGGCCGATGATGGCCTGCTTAGATATTCCTTGTGGTGACGCCAATCTTCAGGTTTCGAAAGCTAGCGTTCGCGTGAACGCACCAGTGTTCTCGTGACGTTTTCCTCTCTCGTGCGGACTCTCATCAAGATTCCTTTCTAGGAAATCACTTCATCTGAATCCTGAACATCGCCATAATGCCCGTGTCGTGCAGGGCGGTGCGGAGGAGTGAGCTGCCAAGATCCAACGTCATGCGCGATGAAGCCTATTGAATGGGGAAGCCGCATCTAGGGCAGAAGGGACCATCCACGGCTTGGGCACCACACCGGCGGCAGAACTTCGCGCCAGCGGGGGATTGTGGCGGGCTTTGTATTTGGGGCTGCGGACCTTGTTGACCCATCGCCGGGTAAGGCGGCGGGCCCTGTGCTGCTGTCGGCTGGTAGACCGGCTGAGAGGGGCTCTGCGGGCCTCCAGTCTGATAGCCCACCTGCGGCTGCGGTGTATGCATAGGCGGCTGATATCCTTGGTATTGCATGGCACCGGCAGACGCGTATTGGGGGTGCTGAGGTGGCGGAAGTAGGACACCCCTGTACATTTTCCTTGCTGCGAATAAACACACAACTGTGAGGATTCCTCCTATCGCCGGCCCGTAGAATCCTGCGCCGAACCACCAGTCATCCGAGCCTGAGACTGCAGCCACGAAGATCATGGCACCGACGATAACCAAGACGAGCTCAATGACGGAGAGATAGAACGCGAGAGAGACAACCCTCGGCGCAAGCGAGTTCGGATTCATGGCGCCCTTAAGTGATATCGCCGCGGTGTACACGAACGGCAGTCCAAGTGCAATCATAATCGCAAGAGTGACCGGATTACTTACACCGATGTAGCCCCATTCCTGATAGCCTGCATAGTAGTTGTAATTGTACCAGCCGCCGAAATCTGTCAGAATCAGCAGCATGAAACCTGCCCCGCTGCCAATCAAGGCGCCTACGAATAGTCCGCTCCTCGAGTCTTGAGCCAAGTTCAACCCCGTGGATCATGATTCCTGCTTCGCCTCATTAAAGTTACGGATTCTGTCGACTTCTGAATGAATCCGCGAGCGATTGGCGGGAGGAACACAGGAGAATCGGAAGACGACTGGAAGAGCGGCCGACGCGGCTACTCGCCGATTTGCTTCTTATAATCCGATGCGCTCAGCAGGCTTTTCGCTTCGCCGGGATCTGTCATCTCTACCTTCGCAATCCAGCCCTTGCCATAAGGATCCTTGTTGACGACCTCGGGCGAATCGAGCAGTCCGTCATTGACTTCGACCACTTTCCCCGAGACAGGTGCGTAGATCTCCGACGCCGACTTCACCGATTCGACCACTCCGAGCACATCCCCGGACTTCAGGGCTTTTCCGGCCTTCGGCAATTCGACGAAGACGATGTCGGTCAACTCGTGCTGAGCGTGATCCGTTATCCCAACAATGGCCTTCTTCCCCTCGATCCTCACCCACTCGTGATCCTTGGTGTAATGCAAGTCGTCCGGAACCTTGGTCATCGAAGCACCGCGCCGCAAATCCTGCTGGCGGTTATGAAGGTTTCTAGTTAGTACTTCCCCTTCTTGTAGATGAGGGGCTGATGGGACCAAGCATTCTCGCTGCGCACCTTGTGTATCCACCAGACGTAGAAGCCCACCATGAGGAGGAGCCCGACAGCCAAGGCGGAGAACATGCAGAGGACGTTCGAGGTAAGCGAGTTCCAGATGTCGCCGAAGAACTCAACGATTCCCATAGAGATTCACCGCCACGACGAAATAGTTGTCATGGGACTTGAAATGTTGCCCGATTTCGAGGCCCGCCTCGGCAATCAGATGCTCGAGCTCGCCCTCGACGAAGAGGTGGTAGAACCGCCTGATTGCCTGACCTTCCTTAGACTTTATCGCGATCAGGACGTCCCCGAACCCTTCCTTCTTCAGCTTGTGCCTCTCGAGGATCCTCTGGAACCGCCTCTGCTCGAACGCCCAGACGCTGACAAATGCCTTGCCGCCGGGTCTGAGGCACCGCCGTATCTGCTCCAGACTTCTAATGCGCTCCTGGCGGGTTGGCAGGTGATGCAGCGCCGCAATGTAGAGGCAAACGTCCACCGACGAATCCTTGATTGGCGGTGCGGTGACGTCTGCTTGGATCAGATTCACATAACCCGCCACGGAATTCTCTTTCGCGCTCATCGCTGCCCGCCCGAGCATCCCCCGCGCGAAGTCGATGGCGGTCACCCTGTGCCCCGCCATGGCGAAATGAACGGCGTTCCTGCCGGAGCCGCATCCAAGCTCAAGGACCGTCCGATCCCGGGGCAGTGTCTTCTCGAAATCGATGACGTCGGTCCACGGAGTCTTCCTCCTCTCCTCCACGTCCTCGGCGATTTCCTCGTAGGTTCTCAGTACCGAGGCCTTCGTGGCGGGAGGATCCATGTCGTCGAGCGATGAACGAGTAATCGCAAAAGGCTTCCGGCGGCTCACAAGGCGAAGTGAGCGTACTTCATCTCGTCCAGGACTCGCTTCCTGATTTCCTTGACGGCGGGAAGCTTCCTCACGAGCCTGCCCTTCCTCAGGTACTGGACCATGGCGGGCTTCACCTCGCCTTTGCATCCGGGGCACTCGCGGACATCGACCTCGTAGCAGCCGTGCTCCACGCAGCGCATCAGGTGCTTGCGCCCGCCGAACTTCCCACGCTTCGCCACAGGCTTGCCCTCCATCTCAACGATATCGAAGGCAAAGTCGATCGTCGGCGCGTTCGACAGGGTCGTGCCGATGCCGAAGCCATCCACGCCCGCCTCGAGCAGTTCGGGTATCTTCTCCTCGGAGATGCCGCCGCTCACGTAGAGCTTCGCGTCCTTGTGCCCGCGGATGTCCAGCTCCCAGCGCACCTCCCTGACTATCGAAGCGAGATTCCCCCTGCGCGTCGAGTGCGTGTCGATCCTCACCCCCGCCAGATCCGGGATCACCTCCGCCGCGATGTTCGCCTCGATCTTCTCGTCGTAGTAGGTGTCCACAAGAGCGATTCGCGGTATTTTCTTCTCCAGGTGTCTATGCATCGCCTCGAACGCCTCTTTCGGCCCGCCCATGACGATCGTGAGGGCGTGGGGCATCGTGCCGACAGGCGAGAGGCCAAGTCGCTCCGCTCCCAAGGGTGTCGTAACGTCATCGAGCCCTCCGATGTAGACCGAGCGCTCGATCATCGGCGCGACCCCAGGGTGCATGCGCCTGACGCCGAAGCTGATGATCCTCTTGTCGCCCGCCAGCTTTCGGACCCTCGCCGCTTTGGTCGTGATTCCACTCGCCTGGCACAGGAGGCCGAGCATCGGGGTCTCGAACAGGCCGAACCCGCCATATGGCCCTTCGACCGTCATCACCGGCGTCGGGATTCCGCTGGCGGTCTTCGGGGTGAAAAGGCTCCCCTCGGGTATCGACCATAGGTCGACAGGTTTGCCCTCCAGCAGCCTGACCGCTTCCTCCACACCGGACAGCACACCCCACGCCCATCCGTCTGGGAGGCTGTGAGTGGTGACCTCGCCGAGCACGCTCACCCTGTCCCTCTTCTCCTTCTTCAAAATCTCCAGGGTCCTCTGGAAGTAGATGTCGCTCGTCTTCCCCCTCAGGATGTCCTGTTCGGTCGCGATGTTGAAGCGCGTCAAGGTGGCTCCTCCTCTGGTTCGAGGCCGCTACATTGGATGATGATATAAGAATTCCCTCACGCGCAAGGCTCGGGCTGCAACATTTTGACAATGAGGCCGGACAGTCTGTAGAGCAATGCTTTCAGTCTGCTCCCTCGAAACGAGTCAAGAGCCTCGTCCATTTTGCCCAATTGAACAAGAAATCCCCCGCAGGAGGCGCGAAAGCGTCAGGATTATGGTGGGCTCGCGCATGCCCGCCATCATGCAATTTCCTGCTTTCGACCTATTGCACTGGTTCATCGACAACCACGCCGCCAGGTACAACATCTCTCTCAGCGACATGCTCCCCGCCACCTTCGACGAGGTCAAGATCAAACTCGAGGACCTGAACATCGCCGAAAACTTCGTCAACGGCCGCCCGGAGCTCAGGCAGCTCCTCGCGGGCCAGCACGGAGTCGAACCTGACAGCGCCATCGTGACGGCGAGCTGCAGCGAGGCGAACCTGGATGTCTGCATGGCCCTGCTGAAGCCTGGCAACGAGGCTATCGCGGTCATGCCGAACTACCCGCCGCTGAGGGACCTGCCTAAGGGGCTCGGCGCAAAGGTAAAGGAGCTCATGCTCCGCCCCGAGGACGATTTCGTCTTGGACCTGAAGGCACTGGAGAAGGCGGTCACCAAGAAGACCCGCCTCGTGATCATGACGAACATCAACAACCCCGCCAGCTCCATCATCACAAAGGGGCAGCTCGCGGGGATCTCCGAGATGGCCGAGCGGAAGGATTTCCACGTCCTCTGCGACGAGACGTTCAGGGAGCTCGCCTTCGAGAAGAAGCCTCCGACCGCCGTGCAGTTCGGAGACCGGATGGTCGTGACGAACACGATGTCCAAGGTGTATGGCATGGGCGGGCTCAAGATCGGCTGGATACTGGCCAGGGGAAAGGCCCTGGACAGCATCAAGAACGTGACCGAGTACAACACCGTCTGCCCCTCCGGGATCAGCGACCGCATCGCCCTGGCGGTCCTGAAGGAAAAGGACAGGTTCATCGAGAGAGCAAGGAGCATCATCAAGCGCAACAGGCCCGTCGTCGAGGACTGGCTGAACCGGAACGACAGGGTGCACTGGAACGACCCCGGCGTCGGCAACGTCGCCTTCCCCAAGGTGGACGCCGATGTTGATCGCCTCGCGGCTGTCCTGCTGAAGGACTACAGCACCATCATGGCCTCGGGCTCTTTCTTCGGGGTCAAGGGGCGGTTCCGACTGGGCTTCGGGCGGAAGACCGAGGACCTTGTGACAGGACTGGAGAACTTCGACACCGCTCTGAAGTCGATGGCCTGAGCGAGCCTCACATCTCCGCTTCTCTGCGGTCGAGCTCGTTGTGCACGATAGTGATGCACTGGTTCGAATGCAGGGACCGCGGCCCGAGGCTGAGGACTGCCGGGTCATGGGCCATGAGCGCCTTCTCTTCCTCCTCGTTGAAGTCGAGATGGTCCGAGAGCACGAAGATCGCGTCTCTGGGAACACGGTGATTCCTCATGTCCTCTCCATCTTCCTTGAGAAGGACAAACGGCCCGCCAAGAGTCTCCAGCAGCTTCGCGAACCCCATGCCCGAGACATAGATCCCCGGGGTGCTCATTGACTCGGCAATCGACTCGATCTGCAGGGCCCGGAGGAAGAGCGCAGCGGTGCTCCTCTCGTCGGGATTGAGGTGCCTCAGCTCAGCCCCCACCATCCGGATCGTCCTCGGCGGTCTCGAGGGGCCGCAGAGCACGAGGTACAACTCGACATCCATGCGGATGCCATGAGAGAGGAGGAAGGCCGAAGCGGCGCAGCGAGCGAGCACGTCGATCCTGCCAGAGGTGCCGGGGACATCATCGAGTGAGAAATCCGGGGACGTGTGGGCCTCGTGGCCTAGCACCAGAAATCGATGCACGACGCCCGAAAGGGTTCAAGCAGTTAATAGATTCATCAGTCTGAGTTTTAGGACTTGATTTCGTATCCGAGCTTCTCGGCCAGTATGTTGAACAGCTCCTCCATCGACACGCCGAACAGCCGGCGTATGTTCGCATCCGTGATCGCGATGCGACGTAGTCTGCGCAAAAGCACAGGCTCGCGCCTGCGCAGCATCGTGTCTATCTCCGCCTGGAGATCCTTCACCGTCATATCAGTCTGGACTGTTGCCAAATCTTCCAAACCATTATTATGTGATGTCCACCGCTAAATAACTTGCTATCGAGTAGCACGGACGATGTGCGGTGTGGGATGACGAGTTTGGCCGGGTTCTCCTCTACTTGAATATCTCCCCGGTCTCCCGCGACCAGAACAGCAGGTCGAGGTCAGCCAAGGGTATGCCCACCCTTGAGGAGAACTCCTTCATCAGCGCCTCTATCCTGAGGTATTCCTTCTTGGTCAGTGTCTCTGGCACTTTGTCGATGATCCCGTGGCGGTGGAGGTTCTTGACTATGTGGCGGTCCAGGATCGCGAGCTGTTCGCCCTTCCCGACGTTCCTGAGGAAGTGCCCCGCCTCCTTGTAGCCCAGGCCGAGGATGTTCCGCACGAGCCACTCGCGGGCCTCGAAGGGATTCTTGAACCCCTCCATCCTCTCCTTCAGAGTCCACCTGCCGTCACGGAAGAACTCCTCTCTCGCGGCGACTATCCACCGCGCCTTGCCCTCCGGGAATCTGACGCCCTCGAGATGTCGCAGGACCTCGGTCGAATCCCCTTTCCAGATCGCCCCGCTCTCCAGGAGCCTGCCTATCGCCTTGTCGCAGATCCTCGCCTTGGACTGGGGAGTGAGCAGGCAGAAGCACAGCTCCGTGAATATCTTCTCATCTGATTCCTCGCCGACCTCCCTGAATTCGTCGAGCCGACAGCGGATGGCGTCTTTCTTCTCCCTGTGATGCCCGATGAGCTCGTCCACCTCGCGGTATCCGTGGAAGTCATCCAGCGTCTTGGACACGGTCCTGGCCTGCTGCACGGACATGGGCACGCGTCTCTGGCCAATAAACCAATCGCGAATCTAGGCTGACTTGCCCCAGTCCCTGAGCATCCTGATCAGGAGTCTTGCGGGGATTCCGCTCGGCCCTTTGGGCATGTATGTCTTGTCGATGCTCTCCGGCCCGCCATGCACCCAGACCGTGCCCGCGATGTCCAAGTGCGCCCATGGAGTTGCCCCGACGAACTGCCTGAGGAACATCCCCGCCGTGATGCAGCCTGCGCTCTTCCCGCCAGTGTTCTTCAGGTCTGCGAGGTCGCTTTTGATCTGCTCCGCGTATTCGTCGAACATCGGCAGTTCCCAGACGCGCTCGCCCGTGTCCAAGCCCGCTTTGACGAGCCGGCGGACGAGCTTCGAGTCGTTCCCCATGACGGGCGTCACCCTCTTGCCCAGGGCATAGACGGCCGTCCCGGTGAGCGTGGCCACGTCGACGATGGCCTGCGGCTTCAGCGTCTCAGCGAAGACCAAGGCGTCGGCGAGGATGAGGCGGCCCTCAGCGTCGGTGCTCAGCACCTCGACCGTCTTCCCGCCATACATCTGCAGGACGTCCCCCGGCCTCTGCGCACGGCCGGAAGGCATGTTTTCAGCAAGAGGCGCGAGGGCGATGATGTCGAGGGGCAGCTTCAGCCGCGCGGCGGCACTGATGGTCGCGAGGACCGTGGCCATTCCCGCCATGTCGTGCCTCATCTCCCATATCGGCCCAAGCGGACCCTCCTGCGGCTTCAGGGATATCCCGCCGGTATCGAACGTTATCCCCTTGCCGACGAGGACGATCGGCTTTCCCCGCCTGGCCCCCTTGTACTCGAGCACGAGGAATCTTGGCGGCTCCTCACTCCCTTTGCCCACCGCCAAGACTCCGCCCATCTCCATGTCTGCCATCTGCCTCTCGTCGAAGACCTTGCACTTGAACCCCGAATTCTTCGCCACCTTCGAAGCGAACTCCGCGAGCTTCTGCGGCGGCTTGTCGTTGCTCGGCATGTTCACCAAGTCGCGGACCATGTTGCCCGCCGATGCGACGATGACGCCGCTCTCGACGGCCCTCTGCATGACGCCGACGCGGGCCGTCTCCGTCGTGACCATAGTCATGACGTCGGGGTCTTTCTTCCCTTCATCGCTCGTCTTGTAGCGCGTGTACCGGTAGAGCGCGAGCAATGCCCCCTCAGCCGTTGCTTCCGTTGACTCACGGATGTCGAGCCCGCCGATGCCTGCACCGTGCACAATCGTGGAGAAGCTCCTCAGGCCGATCTCCCTTGCCTGCAGCGCGACCTTGCCCGAGACTTCCCTGATGCGGTCGAGCTTGAACTTCTCCCTCTCGCCGAGCCCGACGATCATGACACGTTTCGCAGGGAGCTCGCCCGTGGCAGGAAGCACCGCCACCTCCTTGAATTTTCCCTGGAAGTCGCCCGATTCGATAAGCTTTGAAATCGCCCTGCCCGTCGCCTTATCCACCGCACCGGTCGCCCCGCCGGGCCGCTTCACTCCCTTGAACAGGTTGACCACGACGGCCTCGTCCCGCCATTCCGCAATGTCCCCGACCTTCACCTCGAGCTTCATCATCGTCACCGGAGGTCCAAATGGAAGTCACGTTAAGACACTTTCGCGGCAGGCGTGAAGGAGCGGTGCACAATCATCTCCTTTTCTCGACTGGTCAGCGTGACTGGTGCTCGAAAACGGTGCGTGATTGCGGTCGCAGCCTGACAGCGGCGTTTGACAGCCGTTCAGCCAGTCCCTTGTTCACGGAAGCTGAGACGGCAACTTCTTCAGGTCGTCTATCCGCCTGTTCACCGCCGCCCAGTCGATGTTGTCCGTGAACGCCTGGAGGTAGTCCGCCCGCTTCACCCCGTAGTCGATGAAATATGCGTGCTCGTAGACGTCCATTATGAGTAGCGGCCAAGCCCACCAGACGCCGCCGATGTCGTGCCTATCGCAGACGTAGTTGTGCAGCCTGCCGTCCAGGAAGTTGTAGGCGGTGACGACCCAGCCGCGCGCCGATGTCCCGGCGGCCTTCAGGTCCTTCACGAAGTTGTCGAACGAGCCGAAGTCCCTGTTGATGAGCTCGGCGATCTTCCCCGTCGGCTGCCCCCCGGCGCCGCCGAGGTTCTCGAAGTAGCCCTCGTGCAGCGAGACGCCGTTCGTCGCGAATATCTCCTCGATCTTCAGCTCTCGGTAGTCGCTGTAGGTGCCGTTCCCCGCGGCCTCGACCTTGCTCAGCTTGTCGTCGATCTCGTTGATCTTGTTGACGTAGCCCTTGTACAGCGTGTCCCTGTGCTCCTGCAGCTGCCTGTCGCTGATCTTCTTCAGCTTCCCCTCAAGCGGGAAGCCTCTCACAGCCCTCTTCCCCTTCTCTACTCGCAGGTATTCCATGTTCTCATGCCTTCGCCACTCGGGATGCTCCCACCATCACCTGGGAGCAATTCATGAAGAGATGTGGCGTGCGGGAGATGCAACGCTCGCATAAAAAGCTGTTTTGAATGATGGACTCAATCCCACTTCTCGAATCTTACCATGCCGAAGCCCATCTCCTCGCACATGGGCTTGGTCTCCTCCAGCATGTGCCTCAAGCCGCAGATGTAGGCGTGCGTGCCCCCCGGTTCCTTGATCTCGTCCCTGAGGAATTGCTGGACGTGCCCGACGCGCCCTTTCCATTCCGGCGTCTCCGGTCTGCTGATGACATAGACAAGGTGGAAGTTCGGGTGGTCCCTCGCGAGCTTCTCGAGGTAGTCGATGTACACCATCTCCTTGACGTACCTCACGCCCTGGAAGAGCCAGAAGTGCCTGGCCGGATCGATGTCCGAGTCCTGGCGGTAGATGTGCCCCAGCATCGAGATGAAAGGCGCGACCCCGGTTCCGGTCGAGATGAACGCGACATCGTTCGCCACCGGCTCGAGGAGGACGAAGCGCCCGAGCGGACCTCTCATCCTCACCTGCGCGCCAGGCTCGAGGTCGGCGAGGTAGTTTGACATGAAGCCGTCAGGCACCTTCCTGATGCACAGCTCCAGGTAGTCCTTCTGCTCCGGCGGTGAGGCGATGCTGTACGGACGCGAGACGCTCTTGCCTTCCTTGTCGACCATCACGGAGACGAACTGCCCCGGTTGGAAGTCGAAGACCCCGCCATCGATCTTGAGGCGGACGAAAGAGATTGTGTCGGTCAGGTTCTCCACTTCTCTGACCGTGGCCCACGCGCTCACCGGCCTGAACTTGATTGTGGGTTCCGGGGGGATCGCTATTGCGGGTGGTTTTCCCGATGGCGGTTGAGACATCCTCTGTCCGGAGCGCAAGAACCGTTCGGCCCGTGATAAACGTTTGCGAAAGCCCGCTCAGGCGATGTAGCTGGCGTTCCCCCTGTCGAAGCCTTGGACCAGCTCGAGGTTGAGCTCCTGCGGCTGCCAGGCCACGTCCGGGTAGACGAGGTTGGGGAAGAACTTCTCGAAGCCCCTGGCAATCTGCGTGACTACATGCTCCTCGCCGAAGAGGCTGATGCTGATCTGGAGAACCTTGTTCCTGCACTGTGACTCGTTGATGAACCCCAGGCTGTGGAGGTACTCATGCAGCAATACGTGGAAAGCATAGTAGGGATACAGTTCGGGCTGTGTCTCCTTGATCCTGGCGAGGGGCACCTTGTTCATGACGATGATGTTGGTGCCTATCGGGAAGAATGCTCCTATGAAGCCCTGCGGGTGATTGCCGAGGTCGGCGAGGGCCAACATCAGGCCGCCCCTCGTGTAGCCGACGTCATGCTCGACAGCCCTCTTCACGACTTCGAATATGTCTGCCAGGCTCTTGGCGTTCTTCAGGAACTCCGGGAAGTTCATCATGTGTGAATAGTCAAGGGACCGCCATTAACCCTCGCAATTGCCGAATGTCGTCACCGGGGCATCCGCGAGATGAGGATGACATCGGCGTGCAGGACCCCTTTCACGCTCTTCAGGGCCTTGACGAGCGAGTCGACCCTGGCCGCCTTGCCGGAGACGACGAGCACCTCGAGGCACCGCGTCTCGGAGATGTGGAAGTGGGTGGAGGACCTGATGTCCTTGTAGAAGTCGTGCTGCATCTCGAGTATCCGCCGCGTGGCGAAGCTGCTCGCGCTGTCGTAGAATATCGTCACCGCCGCCAGGACGCTGCCCGACGAGGACTGCCAGGCGCGGTCAGACAGGGCGCTCCGGATGAGGTCGCGGAGGGCCTGCGACCTGTTCGAGTACCCGCCGTCCCTTGTGATCCTGTCCAGCTCCTCGAGAAGCTCCGGCTCAATGGAAATCCCGACCCTGGCTACCGGCATGATGTCACCTCCCCCGGGAGTCGCGTGTCCGTAGAAATACGTTTTGTGCACGATTGGCGCCGCCTAGGGACAGGCGCGGCGGGTCCGGCCTGTCATGGCTCCCTCTAATGCATGAAGGAAGGGTTTATTAGGATAGCACGATTCTGCGAATCGTAATACCGCCGGCATTGCGGTGGAAGACGCAGAAGGGGAGCACAGTGCACATTCCCGATGGGCTCATGGACCCTGTGGTCTGGGTCATCGGATTCGTCGTTGCGGTGCCGATCCTGTTCATCGTCTTCCGGAGACTCGGGAGAGAGACCGACGAGGACCGCATGCCGTTCA
The DNA here is from genome assembly GCA_041489255.1 of Thermoplasmata archaeon. Classification (GTDB taxonomy): domain Archaea; phylum Thermoplasmatota; class Thermoplasmata; order RBG-16-68-12; family JAFNFQ01; genus JAFNFQ01. The sequence continues at coordinate 364,369 of JBGPQV010000001.1, forward strand.
TGGCCGTCCTTGCGGCGGGGATCTTCGTCGCGCAGATGCTGAACTTCCCCGTGGCGGGAGGCACGTCGGGGCACCTGATTGGGGCGGCGCTGGCGGTGGTCCTCGTCGGACCGGCGGCTGCAATGGCGGTGCTGACCGTGGTCATCGTCATCCAGTCTCTCTTCTTCGGTGACGGGGGCATCACCGCACTCGGGCTGAACCTGCTCAACATGGCGGTTGTCGCGCCGCTCGTTTCAATGCTTGTCTACGCTGCATCCAAGCGGAACCTGAAGGCCTCAATCTTCGCCGCTTCGTGGCTGTCGGTGTTCCTAGCCGCCTTCGCCACCGCCATCGAGCTCTCCGCCAGCTTCCTGATTTCGGGCGGCACCTATGGAATCACGCCGTTCATCGCGCTTCCCGCCATGCTGGGATACAACGCGGTGATAGGCGTCGCGGAGGGCATCATCACCGTCGGGATCTGGGCCTTCATCTCACAGGTCGCGCCGGAGATTACGAAGGTAGGGAACGAGGAGGTTGCTCAATGAAGCGCGGGCCTGCGGCCTACCTCGCCGCGATTGCGGTTGTTTTCGCAATCCTCCTCCCGCTCTATTACGTGTTCAGCTACGGGAAGAATGACTCTCTTGAGCGGACGATAGAGGAGGGGAACAACAATCAGGGAGGCTCGACATACAACGCGCCGTTCTCGTATGGCGGGAGCTATCTGGAGAGCCTGGTTTTCGGCATCCTCGGCATGGTCCTCGTTTTCGCCGTGTTCTACGCGCTGTTCTTGGTCGTGAGGAAGAGGAGGATGCGACATGAGTAATCTCATTTGGATCGCGTCGTCGGCTCACCTCACGACCCCGACATCGCCAGACGAGTTCGCGTCCCGGAGCAGGTTCTACCGCCTAGACCCGAGGGCGAAGCTGGTCTCCGCCTTGATCTTCGCGGTCGCGGTGTCGCTGATGACCCATGTCTGGCCTCTCATCCTCGCGTTGCTCACCTCGCTGTTCGTCCTCGGGCTGAGCGGGCTCAGGCTGAGGGCCATCTCCCGCCAGATGATGCTGGTCGCGCTGCTCGTCCTCATGATCGCACTTCCCGTCTACTTCTTCCGGGGAATCGAAGCGTTTGTTGCGATGCTACTCCGCGTGTTCTCGGCGACCATCGTCCTGCTCGTGATGGTCCTCACCACCGCAAGCGCGGACCTCGCCGGCGGGATGAGACGCCTCGGCCTGCCGAAGTCCTTCGTCGCCATGCTCGCGCTGACTTACCGATACCTGTTCCTCTTCGGGGATGAGGCGAAGCGGATGACCAAGGCTCGCGAGAGCAGGGGAGGAGGTCACGGGCGCAATCTCCTAGACAGGCGGGTGCTCCAGACAATCTCCACGACTGCCGGAATGATCCTCGTCAAGGCGTACAGGCGTGCGGCGAGGATCAACAGGGCGATGAGAGCGCGCGGCTACTCTGGCGAGGCGGTGACCGGTGCGAAGCTCAGGATGAGGATGCCGGATGGCGGGCTGGTCATTGCGGTGTCCATCTTCTCCGTGTTCCTCTTGCTCGTGAACTGGGGGTTCGTTCAATGGATGCGGTTGTGACGCGCGGCCTCGGCTACAGGTACGACGACGGCACGACCGCCCTGGAGGGTTTGGACCTGGCCATTCGTCAGGGGGACCGCGTCGCCATCCTCGGCCCGAACGGGGCGGGGAAGTCGACGCTGCTCGAACTCCTGATGGGGTTCCATTTCCCGTTCAGCGGCACAGTCGAGATTTTCGGAGAGCAGCTGACGAAGCGAAACGCGGATGAACTCAGGCGGCGGCTCGGCATCCTGTTCCAGGACCCCGACGACCAGATCTTCCTGCCGAGGGTCTGGGACGACGTGGCGTTCGGGCCGCTGAACATGAAGCTGGACGGCGGGGAGATCGAACGGAGGGTCGAAAAGGCGCTGAACGTGGCGGGCATCGCGAACCTCAGGGACAGGGTTCCTCACCGGCTGAGCTACGGGCAGAAGAAGAGAGTCGCGATCGCGGGCGTGCTCGCGCTCGATCCTGACGTCCTCCTGCTCGACGAACCGACGGGGGGCCTCGACCCTGGATCGCGAGTAGAGTTGATCAGGACGGTCAACGGCCTCGACAAGACGATAGTCGTCGCGACGCACGATGTCGAGGCGGCGGTGATGATGACGGATCGCGCGGTCGTCCTCCACGGGCACAAGCTCGCTGAGGGCGACTTCAGGCAGATACTCTCTGACCGCGCCCTCCTGGATCGAGCGAACCTCAGCGTCCCCGCGATAACGCACCTCTTCCAGGTCCTCGACAGCCTCGGCTATCCGTACGAGGAGCTGCCACTGGAGATCGAAGAAGCGGTCGACCAAATAACGAAGACCCTGGTGAGCGGCGACAAGCACGCCCACCTGCACATTCACGAGCATCCCTCAGGGGACACGGCCGAGCATGAGGATTAGAGTGCTAGAAGACACATAGACAAGACTCGCGAACAAGAGAATCATGGACGGAGAATGGCGTCGAGCTGAAATGCCAGAATCATGGGAACGTGGGCATGTTCAGCATTTTCAAACCGAGAAGTAATGTCTAGCGAACACATCAATCCGTTTCTGTGCGAAGACCCTCCTTCTCCAGTTTTCGGAGGAGGTCCTCCCAGGACATGCCTTTCCCAGTGTTGACTTGCCAGATTCGCCCAGATTCTTCGGTCGAGTAGCCAGCGTCCCAGACAACGCCTGCATCCATCAATTCGTCCTCTAAGCGCAAGAGGCGTTTCAATTCATTGTCTCCACTTGGGATGATCCGAATTCGCCGCGGGGTCGAATCGTTGCGCTCTCGATTAATCGCGGGTGATGCAAATTCATCTTGGGCAAGAAGCAGATTCAAGGATTTGGATATCTCGTCGTCTATCGTTCGGTAGCTATGCAGGCCGTGGATTCCTACTGGTCCAGTGGGACCAGGCAATTCGTTGTTGGACTCATCGAAGTATCTCTTGAAATGCGTTTTGTCTTTCCATTCCCACAGGAAACAATGCGGGGCCAGCGTCTCCCCTTTCATAAACGGCAGATGATCGATGGTCATGAAGTAGCCTTTACTCCATGGCAGCAGATTCGTCATGATTGGCGGTAAAAGCAGGTTGTTCGACGATAAGACGTCGCGACTTGGCAATTCTGGTTTCTTGGAGTGTGTTTTGAATATGTAGACAAGAATCACATTCTTCATTGGCCCGATTGACGCTGTCGTACTGATGACACGGCCAAACCGGTAGTCATTGTCCGGAAGTTGCAGAACAAAGACATCTCCCCGCTGCGGCTTCTTGCGAGATGGCCTCAAGATCCTCATATTTGTTACTCCGTTCAAATCCTTCACCCCATAGATTCGGCTAGGCTCCACCCCAGTCCACTGCAGCCAGATGCCATAGACGACAGCTACTATGATTTCTCTGATATTTAGGAACACCGGACCTCTGCGGTGTCCAAATCGGCTTCGATCGACATCGTTCGCAATGCCTGCAGAATCATTTATGCCATCCGTCACTCGACCTCCATGACGACCTTCTCCCGCCAGAATATTGCGTAATTCCGCGACAATATCTCCCGCCACAAAACGTTTTATCGGCGTGCACTTTGCCTCCGAGCGTGGGTCTCCTAATCCGCCTCGCGAGCAGATGGGTCGCCGGCATCCACATGGAGGACGCCCTCAAGCGCGCGGCGGAACTGAACAAGCTCAAGATAGGCGCGATACTCAACATCCTCGGCGAGCACTACGAGGACCGCAAGTCGATCGAGGAGACCGTGGCGGAGTACCTCGAGCTGATAAAAGCGATCACCGACAGGGGGCTCGACGCGAGCGTATCGATCAAGCTCTCTCAGTGCGGGCTGATGATCGACGAGGAATGCTGCAGGAAGAACATAGAGACGATCCTCGCCAAGGTGAAGGAGACCGGCAACTATCTCTGGATGGACATGGAGAGCTCGAAGTACACGGACGCGACGATCCGCATCTACGAGCACTGCCTGAAGCTGTACCCGAGGGTCGGCCTGGCGGTGCAGACGAACCTCAAGAGGACAGAAGCGGACGTCAGGCGGCTGATGAAGGAGGGCGGGATGGCCAGGCTCACCAAGGGCGCTTACAGGGAGGACCCCGCCATCAGCTACCCGAAGAGGTCCGATACCACTGTGAACTTCAGCAAGATACTCAGGTATCTCTTCGAGGAGTGCGACAACTTCGCCGTCGCCACGCACGACATCGACATGATCGACGAGAGCCTGGAGCTGGGCAAGAAGCACAACAAGAAGTTCGAGTTCCAGATGCTCCAGGGCGTGCGGGAGAAGCTAGCGGCGGAGCTGGCGGGCAAGGGGTACAGGGTGAACGAGTACGTCCCCTACGGGCCGAGGTGGCTCGCCTACTTCACCAGGCGCCTCAAGGAGAAGCCGGGCAACATCCTCACGATGTTCAAGTCCCTCGTCAGCGGCTAGCTCGAGGACGACCGGGGTGACCTTATTATACCGCCAAAGATTCCGATGCCCCGAGGCTGAAACATGTCCCATCCAGCCTGGCTCCCGTATGTGCTGACGGTCTTTCTGGCGGTGTGCATCGGCCTCTTCCTGCACCGCCTCTACCGGATCATCCGCCTCCTGCGTGTGGGAAAAGCGAAGGAGAAGCGGTGGGACCACTTCGGCCGACGACTCGTCGCGCTCATCACTCTCGGGATCTTCCAGAAGAAGGTCTACCACAAGGAGGTGGCTGTGGGACTGCTGCACGGGTTCATCTTCTGGGCGTTCGTCTTCCTGGGGGCGAGCATCGTCGAGATCACGGCGCAGGGCTATGCGCCAGGGTGGCAGCTGCCCGTGCCCGAGTTCATCCGCGGACCGCTGTACTTCGCGGAGGAGGGCATCGCGAGTCTCGGGTTCCTCGGCGTGCTGATGGCCTTCTACCGCAGGTATGTCGTGCGACCGAAGAAGCTCATGCACGAGGGGTTCCGCGCCGCCACGGTCGTCCTCATTTTCATCATGGGCATCGTGCTGACCGTCCTGTTCTACAATGTCGCCGAGCACGCTCTGGGCATCGCTGCGGATCCTCAGTGGAAGCCCATCTCCGGGGCCCTCGCGAGCATCTCGATCATCAACGTGGACCCAGAGCTGCTCTGGTGGATCTCCTGGACCGCGCACGTCCTCTGCCTCTACACGTTCCTCGCATACGTCCTGTACACCAAGCACTCCCACATCCTGTTCGCGCCGTTCAACTCGTTCTGGGTCAACCTGAAACCGAAAGGTGAAATCAAGCCGATAGACCTCGAGAAGACCGAGGTCTTCGGCGTGCATCGCGTCGAGCAATTGAGCATGCGGCAGCTGCTCGACGGGTTCGCGTGCACGGAGTGCGGGCGCTGCACGGACAACTGCCCCGCGAACAGGACGGGGAAGCCGTTGGACCCGATGCATCTGATCATCCACATGAGGGACACCCTCGTCGATCAGGGGCCCGCGATCCTGGCGGGAAAGACGGAGGGGCTCCCCGACATGTTCCAGACAGTGCACTCGGAGGAGCAGATCTGGGAGTGCACGACATGTTACGCGTGCGTCTACGAGTGCCCCGTGCTGAACGAGCACGTGCCGAAGATCATCGAGATGCGCCGGCACCTGGTCCTGATGGACGGGAAGATGCCGACCCAGGTGATGGACGTCTTGCGCAATGTCGAGCAGAACTACAACCCCTGGGGGATAGGGTGGGACCAGCGGGGGAAATGGGCGGAAGGCCTCGATATCAAGACGTTGGCGGATGACGCGAACGTGCAGTACCTCTTCTGGGTGGGATGCGTGGGGAGCTTCGACGAGCACGGGAAGAAGATCGCTCAGTCAACCGCGCGGCTCATGAAGAAGGCCGGGGTCAGCTTCGGCATCCTCGGTCCGGAGGAGAAGTGCACGGGCGACCCCGCGAGGCGCATGGGCAACGAGTACCTGGCGCAGACGATGATCAAGCAGAACATCGAGACGCTGAACAAATACGCCGTCAAGAAGATCATCACGATGTGCCCGCACTGCTTCAACTCGCTCAAGCACGAGTTCCCGGACTTTGGCGGGAAGTACGAGGTCGTGCACCATAGTCAGTTCCTCGCGAGGCTGGTCAGGGAGGGCAGGCTGAAGCCGAGCAGGGAGGTCAGCGAGGTCGTCACATATCACGACGCCTGCTACCTTGGGCGGTACAACGATGTGTTCCAGGAGCCTCGCGACATCCTTGCGTCCATACCGGGCCTCAGCGTCGTCGAGATGGAGAGGTCCAAGGAGACTTCGCTCTGCTGCGGCGGTGGTGGCGGGCGGCTGTGGATGGAGGAGACGGTCGGGAAGAAGGTCAGTGTAGAGAGGACTGAACAGGTCCTCGCCGCGAAGGCGGAGACAGTGGCGACCGCGTGCCCCTACTGCACGATCATGTTCGACGACGCCGCGAAGGTCATGGACATCGAGGGCAAGCTGAAGCGGAAGGACATCGCTGAGATCCTCGAGCAGTCGGTCGGCGGTTGAGTCTCCCTCAGAGCTTCTTCAACGCGGCGGGAAGTTCCGCAAGCGAGGCGATGATGGGCCATCGCCCTTTTTCCGGATTAGAATGCTCGGGGCGGATCATCTGGAAGCACCGCGCGCCCATCGTCGATACAGGTGCGAGGTAGGCGGGGATGTCGTCGACGACCACCGCCTCGGCGGGTTTGATATTCGTGATGCCGAAGGCGCGCCTCCAGTAGTGAGGCCTGTCCTTCTTCGCCTTCGCGTTCTCCAGGAAGACGAGGCCATCGAACATCTCCCTGATGCCGCCGCCCACGAGCGCGAACTCGCCGTTCGAGCGCGTCGCATTGGTCGAGAGGAAGATGCTGTGGCCGTCCGCCTTGAGCTCGCCGATTGCGGGCTTGACATCGGAGTACAAAGCATCGATCCCCGAGACAATCTCGGCTTCCAGTTTCATCCAGTAGGTGTTCAGGTTCGGCGGTAGCGGCAGGCCCGCCATCTCGAACGCCATGCGGAGGTGGTCCATCTCCATCCTCTGCACCGCCCTGACCCATTCGTCCCCGTCCCTCATGTCGCCCTGAAGAGAGTCGAGCCTCGCCCCTTCGGCGGTGTACCACGCGTATGTCTCATCGTGGATCTGCTTTCCCTTGGCGACAGGAACGCCGAAGTCGCGGCTGAGTATCTCCGCATACCGCCGCCGGTAGTGCTGCTCCATCAGTCCCGGGTCCGCGAGGACGCGGTAGAGGTCCAGGAATATCGCCCAGGGCATCGCGTGCGCAAGGCCAGATGCCGTCTAAAGCGTTGCGGTGGTCATGTGAATCTGAAAATGTGGTGCACGGAAGTGCGTTACTGTGGTCATAGTGGGCAATAATATAATCAATGCATGGCCAATTAGGCTCACAAGAATCATGAGGTATCTGCGGTGAAACCTACAGACTGTGAAATGAGTAATCCCTGGCTCGGGCTCCTTCTTGATTCGAAATACCTCGCTGAGGCTAGGTCAACGGCGCGAGAGAAGCTTGCTTGGGAGAGCTTTGAAGGTAGCTTGAATATGAAGATGAGCTGGACCACCGACGCAGAGACAAGCCACTACGCTCCACATCAGGGTACGCTCCGGGTCGATCACGTAGTGGTCAGCGCGGTGATGGATGAACTGATCGCCACTTGCAAGCAACTTAGACGAACGCGCTCCGCTGCATCTCAGATAGTTCTCCATGGGACATCTCTCGAGCTTGCGATGAAGGCCCGCGGAGCAACGGTCGAAATCAGTTTGCTGGAATACGTGGACTACTCTGAGCGAGAACGGAAACTTGGAGTCCTAACGCTTACTCGCGACATGTTTTTCACGACTGTTGCTAGATTCGTCGATGATTTCCTAGACCAACTCGTCCTGACGATTCGTTCGCTTTCAGATCACAAAGCTGTCTTGTACCTGCGGAAAGAGGCAGAAACGCTTGCCAAGAGTGGCCACCTTCGGCAGGAACATAGTGGTTGAATGTCTCCAAGTCTGCAAGCTTGCAGTCACGGAAAGAGTCACGTCCGTAGGATGAATCCGATGAAGAGTGCGCTCAAACCCTTCGTTGGGAAAGATGTCGTCAAAAAAATCGATTGAGCCCCGGTGCGCTTTGCACCGGGCCCGAGACATCCAGATGTCTGCCTCAGGCAAGGATCAGGCCCTCCCGCCGCACGCTCCGGCCGAAGATGGTCTCTCCGGTCCGGTCGAAGTCCTCGAGGGCAATTGGCTTCGCGGAAATGTACACCCCTTCACGCATCAGCACGTCGATAGCCTCCTGGGCCAAGGACACGCGGAACATCCAGGAGGTGTCCTGAGTCACGACAAGGACGTCGATGTCCGATTCCTCCCCGTAATCTCCCCGGGCAACGGAACCGAAGAGGATCACATTCTGGATGCGCTCGCCGTACTTCGCTTTGAGTCGGCTGGCGAATTCCTTGGCGAGTCTACATCGGTCCTTCATGTCCTCGGATTCTTATGATGCATTCAGCATATTAAGGACATCGAGCGGGTAGCTCGTGGGAATCGCCGACTCGTTCCTCGTCAGCTTCTCGACTCGAGACATGGATTCCGCTCTGTCATTGCCTCCGCGAGGACCCGCAACGGCGGTGCCCGACCGACCCGCCGCCGATAACGGAAATCTCATGAAGCACGTCCGGTTTAGGCGTTTCCGCCGCCAAGATGCGGCGCCACCGCACAACAAGGCGCACACCTCAGGCCCAAGGGACGGAAGGTCGTGACAGCAGATTGAAATACAGCTGGACAGTCCTCACGGTGACCACGGTCGGGGTCCTGATGGCGGGCCTCGACACCAGGATAATCATCATCGGCCTCCCCCAAGTCGCCACCGCCCTCCACGCGGACGCCGAGCAGGCGATTTGGTTCACTCAGGCGTACATCCTCGGCAGCACCGTCGCCCTGCTCCTCATCGGCAGGATAACCGACATCGTCGGCAGGGTGAAGATCTACACTGCGGGCTTCGTCGTCTTCACCCTCGGCTCGCTCCTCACAGGCCTGAGCACGAGCCCCATGCAGGTCATCGCCTTCAGGGGCCTCCAGGGGCTCGGCGGGGCGATGCTCATCACGAACAGCGCCTCGCTGATCGCCGACGCGACCCCGAGCAAGAACCTGGGGTTCGCCATGGGCATCAACCAGATCGCCTTCCGATTCGGGGCGATGGCGGGACTGACCGTGAGCGGCATCATCCTCTCCTACCTCGACTGGCGGGCGCTGTTCTACATCAACGTCCCGATCGGCATCTTCGGGACCGTCTGGGCGCACCGCAGGCTCAAGGAGATCGCGCGCGTGGAGAGAGGGGCCCCGATCGACTGGACCGGGTTCCTCGCCTTCACGGTGTTCATAGTGAGCTTCCTCCTCGCCCTCACCTACGGCGCGTACGGCATAAGCGCGGAGGGCCTCGTCTACCTGCTTATCGGGCTGAGCGTCGCCAGCCTCGTCATCTTCATCGCCCACGAGAGGAGGATACAGCATCCTCTGCTGGACCTCAAGCTGATGAGGATAAAGGAGTTCGCCGGCGGCGTCACCGCGCAGCTGATCAACTCGATCGCCTGGGGGGCGGTCCTGCTGCTCCTCAGCCTGTACTTCCAGCTGGTCGTCGGGCTGGCGCCGCTCGATGCGGGGATCAGGATCATACCTATCGACATCGCCTTCCTCCTGACGGGGCCCATCAGCGGGAAGCTCTCCGACAAGTACGGGCACATGCCATTCACGACCACCGGCCTCGCCCTCGGGAGCGTCTCCCTCTTCCTCTTCTCCACCGCCGATGCGAACACCCCCTACGCGCTCATGGCCGTGTACATGATGGTGTTCGGCGCGGGGATCGGCTTCTTCGCATCCCCGAACATGAGCTCGATCATGGGCTCGGTCCCCGAGGACAGGAGGGGCATAGCGTCCGCCGTCAGGGCGACCTTCTTCCAGACGGGCAACGTGATCAGCGTCAGCCTCGCCGTCCTCCTGATGACCATCGCCGTGCCGTATCAGGTCATAACATCCGTCATCTCATCCGCGAACGTCGTCATTCCCGGGTCGGAGAGGGCCCTGTTCGCCGCAGGGATAAGCACCGCCTACGTCTGGATGGCGGTCCTGAACGCCGTGGCGATCATCCCCTCGATGCTCAGAGGGAAGAAGGCGGTTCCCAAGGACCTCCCGCCGGAGCACAAGTACGAACCTCCGACGTTGCCCAATTGATTGCTTGGACGGTCATATGCAATGAGAGGCGAACGGCCATGAAAGGAGTGCGCCCACTCAATCGGATAGTACATTCACACCTCCTCTGCAAATAGGAAGTTCAATGTGGGGTGATTTCGAACCAGTGATGGCGATCTCTTCACGATATCTCAAATATTTCAAGATAGATGATTGCATACCTAAAGCGGAGACGATAGCGATTACTCGCGCCCTTCTCGGTGGAAAGTCGGGAAAGATGAGTCTCCCTTCCGGCGTGGCGGGAGGTTCCTACAAAGCGACTGTCCCGCTAATCAGGCCGTCGAAGCTCACTAGCAAGCGGCGCGGCGGTATCGGGAAGAATCTCAGCGAGGGCTGGTGCCTGAACTTCGCGGTAGGCTGCACTCACGGCTGCCCCTTCTGCTACGTGGACGCGATCCACAAGAGGTTCGGGGGCCGCTATGGCAAGCAGACAAAGAGGCGGTGGGGCGACTACTTCCTGGCACCCTACAACCTCCAGAGCGCGATAGAGAAGACCCCGTGGGAGCGCTGGCGGGGGAAGGAGGTCATGATGTCCTCGACGCACGACCCCTACCTGCCGGTCTTGGCGGATGCCGCGAGGGAGATCCTGGAGCACGCACTGCCGGCCGGCGTCAGGCTGTGCATCCAGACGAGGTCCACGCTGGCGGCGAAGGATTTCGACATGATCGCGGAGTACGACGGCCAGGTCCGCCTGCAGGTCTCGATCGCGACGATGAGCCGCGAACTGTCTCGGAAGATAGAGCCGAGAGTCCCGCCGCCGGAGAGAAGGATGAAGATGCTGGCGGATGCGAAGCGGGCGGGGCTCAGGGTCGGGGTCATCATCGCACCGGTTTTCCCCGCCAACCGTCTCAGGCCGGACATCGGGGAGGACCTGGCGGGGATTGCCGCCAACCTCGCGGAAATCGAACCGGACCATGTCTATGGAGAATCGTTGCACATCCGCGGAGAGAATGTTCAACTTGTAGAGGAGGTCCTCGGTGATCGGCTCAGACTGACGACTGGTTTTGACAGGGGCGCGGGGCGTCTTTTCCACTGCGAGCTTGAAAGAGTGGGGCTAAACGGCACCTGGTGGCCCGATCATTAAGATGAGCACTTCGCACGTATCGCTCCATGACCGAGAATCCTGTTCCATAGCGTGAGGTCGTCGATGGCGCAGCCGACTCAATCAGCCGTTTTCATGTAGAATCACCACGTGACATAGTCAAGGAGTAATCAAGACGAGCCATCTTCCATAAGGAAATGGCGACGACGAATTCGGCGACGAACCATTCACTCTTAAACACCATTTGGCGAACCTCTCCTGAAGTGCCCTTCCAGCAGCGCTCTCTACGCCCACACCAACAGATAGGAAGACCTCGCGCTTATTCTTCGTTTGTATTCTCAGCCCAAATGCTGCCTCTCGCCGCTGCCGCATCCGCGTGATGTCCGCGAACGAGACATAGCCCCGTTGTTTCGCGGTCTCGTAGTGCAGGCCATCGTTCGAAAGGCCGATCCTTAGAGGGGCATCGCTACGCCAAGTGACTTCGTTGAGGAAGTACGCAAGACCGCCGGAAATCAGGCCAAGCGATATCATTACTGCAGATTCTGATGGGCTCAGGTGGAAGGCAATCGAGAACAATGTGAGGGATCCTGACCCGAGAAGAAGCCCGAAAAGCAAACGACCCGCAGAATACCGTTTCTGGATAACCCAGAAGTCTTCCACGGCATACCAGATCGGGCTTTCGTTCCTGTCATTCGAGGAGTTCAAGGGACCGCCAAAGGAACGGCTCGCGGGGATTTAGCAGTTGCTGCCGCCATCACTTCGGGAGGAGAGTTGAATAAACCATGGCGGTGAAGAGGCCACGACGCAGCCCCTCGTCCTCGTGTTATCCCTAAGTAGGGATACCGACCGGGGTTGTGGATATCACCATGGGGCTTCGACGGTCGCCCGTCCCGTTGTTATACCTAAGTAGGTATAACGAGGAGGCTGCGGATCTTGCCGCCGCGGTCTCTCCGGCTCAGAACCGCCTCATCCGTTCCAACGCCCTCCTGTATCTCGTGAGGCGCAGGTCAACCTCGGCCTTCGCATCGATCGCGTGCTCCAGCAGCATCCTAACCGCCTTCTCGCCCGTCTCCGTAGATCCGACGCGACCGACGTATCTCTCCACCTTCTTGCTGGTGCCGTTCGACCTCTCGTATCGCCAGAAATAGAGGTACCGCCCGCCGTGCACGACCTTCGTCGCGAGCCCGCATCCCAGTTCCATTGTTATCCCTAAGTAGGTATAACAGGAGGTGGACAAGGTGTTTGACGGGGGAGGTCTATGAATGTGGTGGCTTGAAGAATGCCTATTGATGGAGGAGTTGTCGATCGTGGCGGGCCAGCCGCAGCCGGTGAACCTGCCGCCACTGGTTTGGCGGTAGATTCTCGCCGTCATGTTCCTCCCATGCATCCTGTCTTCGGTCCTGGATTGCGGTTGCGAGATGAAGTCGTATCCTCATCTCTTGTCGGCGACTTGACGCCTTGAACGGGCGGGCACGATGAGGTCTCTTTCACGGAGCCATGCCTTCAGCCGCTGACGCGCCTGCCATCCGTACTCCTCGGGCAGCAGGTCCGGGATCGCCGGCGCCGCGAGCCGCAGCGTCTCGATGCCCGCGAGCTCTCTCAGCCGGTTCAGGTCGAGCTCGTTGCCTCGTTCGTGGAGGAGCACCGCCACATCGGACAGGTCCATTTCCCTCCCTGCGGCCAGCTTGAGGCGGAGGAGGTCCTCAAGGGACGCCGCGAAGACCCTGGTCCCTCCGTAGGAGAGCTCCCTGCCCCGGCGGAACATCTCCTCGTCGATCTGCACCTCACCGACTGACCGCGTGTAGACGTCCACCTCGCCCACGTCTCGCCCCTTGAACGCGTGCTTCACCAGGTGCGGAGACCTGGAATGGGAGAAGCCCATCCCGAGGAGGCAGGAGCGCAGCTCGGGGAAGTCCCTCTCCCGGACGACGAGGTCGATGTCGTGAGTGCTGCGATACGGAGCGTAGCACTCCACGGCGACACCGCCGATGAACATCACCCTGTTCCCCAGGCGCACGGCGATGTCCCTCACGACCGCGTTCACGTCCGCGCGACTACCTCCTCGAAGACCTTGAGCATGCAGTCCGCGTCGATGCGCAGCCCCGGCGCGCGGGCCTCCTGGAACTCGATGTAGATCCGAGCGCCGTCGAGCCCGTGCCTGCCGCCGAGACGCACGCAGTCCTCGACCAGCCGGCGGTGTCCCACGAGGGTGTAGCCTTCCACGGTGTGCGTGTCCGCCAGGGTCTCGTCCGGTGCGCGCAGCAGGATCAGGGTCGCCCTCTCGCCACGCCCCGCTCTCCTCACTTCGTGCCCTCTAAGGGCCGATTCCCACTCCTCCAGCGGCTTGACATAGGCCCAGGCGGTCGCGGGGGACTGGTACCTGGTGAGGAGCCACGCCGCCACGTCGAGGGTCAGAGCGTAGGCGAGACCTGTCTCGCGCGCCGTCTCCCGGAGAAGCCCGGCGGCAGCCAGCGGCCCACCCGCGTGGATCAACCTGGTCAAGGTCGTGAAGGGGTCGAGGGCACGATCGAGCGCGTCCCGGGTCTCGCTGGATGGCCGGAGGCGGCCTGTCTCCATCAGGCTCAGGGCAGTCCTGCTGATGCCCGCGGCGGCTGCGAGTTCCGCCTGGTTGAAGCCCATGCTCAGGCGTCGCTCTTGCAGGTTCATCATATGTTAAGTAAGGTTAACATTGATATTTGAAGGCTCCGGCGGTTCATGTGGCGTTGCAGCTCGAGGGGGTTGTCGTTGCCCATGATTGTGGCGGGAGTGTCGAAGATAAACGAGGTCATGCCTCCGTGGCGGGAGATGCAGACGCCGCCATCCTCGCGAACCGACCCGCAGGCGGGGCAGACAATCATCTTGAAGGAATGGCGGGAGTCCGTCTCGGCGGTGGCGAGAGGCGAGAGGAGGGTGAGAGTAGTCCGCCAGCCGTAGCCGCTGAACCTGTCTGGTGACTCAATCCCGCATAGATATCGTTCGACGGCAGTCCTGGCCGTATCCTCGTCATCCCGCCTCATCTGTTCCTCCAAGCCTGACCTCAGGGGAGCTGGCGTCCCCGCGCCGCCTAGGCCTCTACTCCTTCCTCGACAGCCACGCTGACGAGGGATATCCTCCTTCTGTTCTTCTCGAACTCCTCCGGCGTCAGGCATATCATGTCGACTGGGATTCCTCTCCTCCAGAGCAGCCTCAGCCCCACGGATCTCTTGAGGAAGCCCATGCCGGCGAAGGTCCTGCTGACTATGATCATGTCGACGTCGCTGTCGGGCCTGCTGTCGCCTCGCGCGTATGAACCGAACACTATGAGCCGGTCTATCGGGACAAGTCGGGAGGCCTCGTTCTTGAAGGCCCTCACACGCCGCATCACTTTAGCCGGGAGCTTACCCATTTCACCACCTCCCTGGAGGCCTTCACCACGTTCCTCACGTCCTCTCTCGTCCCCAGCTCCGGCATGTCCGGATATCTCGTCCCCGTGTATGCAGGGCTGACGATCGCGCACATCTTCAGTACCTCGGATGGCGCCTCGACCTCAGCGGCGAGCTCGACGAGGTCGTGGCTCCTCCTGAACGTCCCATTCGTCTCTATGGACAGCGCCTTCAGGGCCTTTTCGGCAGCCTGCTGCGCGTAGAACGCTGCGGCGTCGTATATCTTCCCTTGGAAGTTGTAGCGAGAAATCATCGCGTCCCTCTTCGCCCTCCGCATCCATGCCTCGGCTTCTTCCTTCAACGCCCTACCTTCCTAGTCTTTCCGACCGGAACGCCACCGGCACGGACAACATGCCCCGTTCCCCGATATAACCTTCGGCTTGCTGACCGGGCTGGCCAGGTATCAGCGCAAAGGGCGTCCCTTGATGTCGCTCAGCTCGCCCCAACACCGCCCGCCGTGCACGATCTTCGTCGCGAGCCCGCATCCCAGTTCCATTGTTATACCCAAGTAGGTATAACAGGAGGATTGCGTGACCTTTGGCGGGGGAAGTCTATGAATATGGTAGCCGCGAGATCGCCTACCGAAGGAGGGGCTCTTGACGATTCCCGAAGGAGAAGTAGGAGCCATGGCGTCTTGAGACGACGATGGTGTGCCCTTTCTTCTTCAGCCGGCTCAGAGTCCCGTCCCGCCCTCCCGACCATTGAGAGCAGATGAACGGGCTTCTCAGCGACCCGCTTATGTTCTGAGGGCTATCGAATGACCTGGTTACGAACCAGAACTGAGTGGCAGACCTGTGGATCTGACATGTTTGTGGCCTTCGCGTCCATGTCCACAGCCGGAACAGGCTTTCGAACGACGTGCACAGCTTCTCGGCGCATGCGCACAGGTCTCATGCCAATGCGCACGGCTTCTCGGCGAATGCGCTCAATGTCTCGGCAAATGCGCATAGGAGTCGTGCGAACGCGCACAGCTCTTCGGCCAATTCGCTCAAGAGTCATGCCAATGCGCGTAGAAGCTGGGAAAATGCGCACAATAGCCGTGCCGATGCGCACAGCTCCTCGGCGAATGCGCTCAAGAGCTATGCCAATGCGCACAGGAGCTGAGCGAATGCGCTCAATAGTCGTGCGAATGCGCACAACATTCATGCCGATTGACCGAACATCCGTGACAGTCGGCTCGATGTCCATCCCACCGCTCGGAACATGCATTCAAAATGGCCTCAATCTGGCGTATCCGTGGATGACTGAAAATCAAGACGTCGCTGCGCCAAATCAGATGTCCGCCAGCTCACTGAGCCCTCGCAAGAGTCTAGTCCTTTGCCGCGGCAGCCTGCTTCTCCCGCCGCTTGATCTTGCTCCGGATCCTCCTGATAATCTTCGAGTCGGTGCTGTTCTTCCCGTAAGCCCCGATCACTATGTCCAGGTCGCCCGACGCCTTGACCTGAAGGCCACGGGTCAGCTTCACGGTCTTCTTCGTCGCCTCCTTCGCAGCGACCTTCAAGGACTCCTGCTCGGCGTTCGAACTCACAGCGGTTTCATGCAGCTCCTTCAGCTCCCTGATCAACTTGTCCGCGTCGATGCCTAGCTTCTTGAGCTTCTCCTTCTCAGTCTCAAGGAGGGTGATGACGTCGGCCGAGAAGCCTATGATCTCCGTCTGAGACAGACTCATGTGCCCGTAAACCTCCACCCGATGAGGGGGAGGATAGATATTCCCCCGGTGGCCTCTTAATAGTTTCTCACAGATGTGCCTGAAAGACGGCAAGCCTGAGGATAAGCGAGGTCCGACCGGGGGATGTCCGCCCGCCCATAGGGAGAACAATCCGATGTTATCAGATTTGTGAACGCTGCCAAGAAGGATGCGACCGCGAAGCGGGAGATTCCGCACCCGATGTACAGCTTCGCCTTGATCGTCTTCCCGCTGGGGCCTATCTTGCGGAGGCTTCCTCGGTTCCAGTCTTCTTCTTCATCGCCCTTGTAACAAGAACAACCAGACCTAGAATTAGGATCGCACAGTCCACCGCCATGCCGACTCCGACCACGGGAGGAATGCGCAGTTCCCCCGTGAGGAACGAGATGACTCCAGTTACCGCCTCTGCAGCGACGAACGGCATCGGGGTGAGGATAAACGCCTTCGCCACCGCCATCCTGTCCTTCCCGCCCTTCCACGGCTTCCTCCTCGAAGACCAGACTCCCGCCACGAGCAGGACAGTCGCGAAGATGAGGGCCACTATCGGCTTGTAGTTCACCGCCACCTCGGGCGGTGTCGTCGTCCCCTCAACGGTCACAACGAGCCACCTCTCCCTTTCTGTATTGTTCAGCATGTCGTTGGAGAGATAGGAGATGTTGTGCTCTCCCTCGGGGAGCGTGAAGCCGCCAGAGTATGTGATCCAGCTCCCGCCATCGATCCTGTACCTGGTGACGTTCACTCCGCATCCCGGGTCTGTGGCGGTGAGGGTGAACGCTGTGGCGGTTGTCGCCTGCTCCTCGCTCTTGTGGATAGTCGTGGCGGGAGGAGTGTCGTCCACGGTCAGGTTCATCGTGTTAGAGTCTTCCATGTTCCCCGCCCAGTCGAGAGATTGCCACTCTATCTTGTGCACTCCTTCCCCTGCCAGGAAGAACGTGCCCGTGGCGGTGTAGTTGACAGGACTCCCGCCATCGACCGTGTACGTGGTGTTCCTTATCCCGAGACCGCTCTGGTCGAGGACGGAGAAGTCAAGTGGCGTGGTTGACTTGACGAAGGTCACCGTGGCGGGGGAGGTGCAGTTTGGAGAGCCGACGACAATGGACGTGATTGGTCCGATTGTCACGTCGATGTTCCATACGTAGATGTTGTTGTCCTCGTTCGACTCAGAGAGATCGGAGAGCGAGTCCACCGCAACCGCCACAGTTGCGGACTGCGGCGAGTACGGCGCGACCCAGTCCGCATCATACGCTGCACTGGTCTCACCCGCGCCGAGTGGCGGCACGGTACTACTGTTGAAGGGGGAGGATGGCGTCGTCTCATTGTAGAACGAGACAGTGGTCCACTTCGAGGGGTTCGCCGCTCCCTGGTTTCTCACCTGCGCGCTCAACCTCACCGTCATGCCCAGGCCCGTGTGGATCGGAGACGGAGGAAGGGGATTGAACGGGACGTAGTCGGGCAGCCCGGGGACGGTGACCCTCGCGACGATCCTCACGACGTTGTTGTCCTTCCTCGACTCAGTCACGTTGGCATAGTTGTCCACTGTGACGTCGAGGTACTTGTCACCCGCCACGGGAGGTGCGGTCCATGTCACGTTGAGCCGCCAGCCAGCCGGGCGGCTCGAGCGAGGGGGCACGCTCGGGACGTTGAAGAGGCCAAGCGACACCGACGCGCTGGAGTCGTAGAACGAGACCGTCGTGGGGACGGTGGCACCTGTGAACCCGAAGTTCGAGACATTGGCGGAAACCGTATAGGTGCCGCCCGCCTGCACGGTCACAGGGCCCAGGGTCGCGCCTGGAGCGTAGGGCCCGCCGAACTCGGTCCCGGCGAACGCCACCGCGTTCGGGACGAGGTCGACATCAGTAATGACTATATCCCACCTCTGCCAGTTGTCAAGGATGCTCCAGGCGATGCTGTTGTTCTGCGTGCCGAATGGGGTGAACTCCCCTGGATCCCCCGTCCCGTTGCTCGTCGCATTGATCAGCAGCCAAGGCGTGCCGAGGATGTTGCCCGCGTCCACCTGCACTCGGTACCAGTCCCCGTTGCTCCAATTCCTGTCCTTCTCGGTGGCGGGCAGTACGACGCTGTACGCTCCCATCGACGTCGTGTACCACTGTGGCCATGGCGGGTACCGCCAAGCACTGCTCCAGTCGTTGTCATGATTTACGTAGATTGCAAAAGAAGTGTTGTTCGCCCACTGCGTGTTGCCGAGGGGCGTGCCGTCGCTCAGGTGGACAAGGCCTGTGAGGTTCATGTCGTCGGCAGCAGCGTGAGCTGACGGTGGGATCAGAGTCGCAGGCAGAAGCAAAAGAGATGCCACGATAGCGAACACGCGCCAGCCCGTCATCCGTTAGACCCCGGTGAACACGACCATGGTCGGAGTCGATGCTGAGACTTGAATAGCCATGACCATGGTTAGACCTGTGTCGTACATCCCAGGAGGCATCCAAGCGGCGTGAGGGACCCAGTCCCCGCGAGCGATGTCGTACCACAAGACCCCAGTGATGTTCGGGGCCAAGAGGGAGGAGATGTCAGGCGTCACGTATATCCCACTGGCATAAGGACGGAGGGGTAATCCGAGGGCGCGATACCCGGGTCCCAATGAGATCGCGGAGACGCCGACGCTGTACGTGCTCGGTCCCCGCCAGTATGAGTCCTGCACGGGAACGACGAAGTAGAACCACTGGGTGCCTGATAGGAGCGCGCCGGCATGGACGACGGACGCGGTTCCCGTTCCCTTCGCGGGGACCGTCGCGAGGAGCTTACTGTCAGTCCACGGGTCACCGCGCAGCCCCGACGGCGTTGACGCGACGTACACCTCGTACGTCTCGTTGGGGAGACCGAAGCCCGGGATCTCGCTCCACGTCACGACGACGTCGGCCCCGGACGCCGTGGCAGCGATTGTCCGCGCGGTCGTGTCCGGGTCGAAGCCAGAGAGCGCATAGGGAGGCCACCCCGCGTAGTCGATCATCGCACCGGGGAGGCCCGTGAACGTGGACGTCGCCGGGGCGGTGAACGTCCCGACGTACCCCTCGCCGACTTTGAGAGCGCGGGCGGGGTCGCCGGTGCCGGGCACGAACCGCCATGCACCCGCCTCCATGTAGGCGAATGAGGACGCACCTGTCGCGGCGACGAACTCGCCTACCGTGTCGACCCATCCGGGCTGCGCGTAGTCTATCCACGGGTACGGATACAGCGGGAGGGAGAGCGTCGCCGTCCCGCCTGTGAACGCTTGGGTCCACTTTCCCGCCGTGTTGCTCGTCGCACCCGCCCTGTTCCACGTCGCGTTCCGCGCACGGAGCACGTAGTACCGTGAACCCACGTTGAGGGCGGCGCCCGCGTCCGTCCATGTCATCACGTTCCCGAGGGAAACTGCGGGCGCGGAGAAGTCGAAGCCCGTTGGGGTGTCCGCCTCGTACAGCAGGTATGAGTCCGCGAGCCTCGCGGGCTTCCAGGTGATAATCACGTCAGGTCCAGCGGACTGCGCGGTCAGGTTCCGCGGGACGCCGGGGGCGGGCACCGTGTAGAACGGATAGCGGTCGACCCCTTTCGGTCCAACTGGGCGGGGCGTGTCCCCGATCCCGTCCGCGCCCGGTATGTCCTGCATGGGACCTTGGAGAATGTCGTCGCCCGCGTAGTCGGACCA
The DNA here is from genome assembly GCA_041489255.1 of Thermoplasmata archaeon. GTDB lineage: Archaea > Thermoplasmatota > Thermoplasmata > RBG-16-68-12 > JAFNFQ01 > JAFNFQ01. The sequence goes on from JBGPQV010000001.1 coordinate 384,368, forward strand.
GTGGTTGCCGCCGCTCGGGTAGCCGTCGTCCCACACGGTGCGGAGGAAGTCATCCTCAGCTTGCACAACATTGCCGACGAACCAATTATGGTACACATAGTTAGGCCCCCCCGTGTCACGGACCCATGCCCCCAGGCCGTTCGAGCGGAGCGTGTTGTCGCTCAAGGTGACGTTCGACGAAAAGGATAGATAGATGCCGATGGCGTTGCTGACAATCGTGTTGCCGGTCACATTCGCATACTCCACAGTGTCCAGCACGAATCCCGATCCCCCGTTGCCGGAAACCTCGTTGTCCCTGACGGTTGCATTCCGGGCGAGGATGACGCCGATTCCTGCCTGACCGCCTTCGACTCTCCGGATCCGGTTCCCCGCCACCAAGACATCGGAGATAGGTTGAGATGGAGAGAAGCCACTCACCAGGACGCCCCAGGAGCAGTCGCGCGCCTCGTTGCCGATTACGGACGTGCGGTCGCCCTCAACGAGAATACATTGCGAAAATCTTCCTTCAATCACGTTCCCGAAGATCTGGGCGTCATTGGCTTGCGTGCTAATCGCGTCGGCGTTGAACGTCCCTGGTCGCGACCGGAGCACATTGTAGGAAATGTCGAGGGAGGAACTGCCCATCTCCTGGATTCCAGCCCCGGAAATGTTCACGATTTCGTTGCTCGTGATGGACACCGTGTGGACGTCATTCAACCATATCTCTTCGGCCTCGGCGAGGTGAACTCGCTCCAGCACGAAGTCATCGGCCCCATCTGCCAAGATTTTTCCCTCTTCAATCGTCGCGTCGCGGGCCAAGAAGGACCCCGAAACCGTGATGTAGACATTGTCGCTGGGACCTGGTTTCGTGGCGTTCGGGGAGAAAGTGACAGGAGCCGCAGCGGTCCCGATTGCCTCCAGGCTGCCAATCACCACGAGGGTGGAGGACCGGTTGAACAGAACCTGGACCCCCGCGTCGATGTAGAGTGTCGATCCCGCGGTGACGTCGACCGAACCCTCGATCCAGTACGGGTTGCCCGCCGGGGTCCACGTCACGATCCCGGAAATCGGGCCGCCCACCCGCGTCCCCGTCGGCTGAATCGGGCTTGGAGAGGAGGGCCTTGAGACTGCCGGCGAGGAAAAATCCACGGCAGGGAGGGATGCAGCCAAGATCACGAGGGTGGTCAGGAGCGCGACGGCCACCCCTGTTCGTGACAATATCCTTCACCTCCGAACAAGAAGAGGGTCGGAGGCCGATAAAACTTTCTGCGACGCCCCTAGGAGGCTGTGCATCTTCGCACCACCTAGCGCTCCCTCGAGTCAGAGTATGTCGGGAGGCGCGGTGAAGCCAGATGGCTGGCCTTGGCTCGCGTTTTGATTGGATTCGTCATCTGTCCCGACCGGTCCGCTCCCATAGAATTCGCGTAATGCGAAACCATCGCGAAGCATTATTCCCTGTATTTGGATCAGACGAAGTAGAATGTGTAGGGGGGCCACTCGCCTGAGTTGTCCACGGAGCAGAGGACCGTTCCGGATTGCGTGTAGGAGACCGAGACGGAGTAGATGACCCACATGGAAGAGGAGCGCGTGACGCCAGGCACATCAATGTAGAAGCTGTCCGTTTGGGGCCCGTTCATCCCCCCCGTGGTGTACTTATCTCTGGAGCCTGAGTATGGGTTTCCCCCGTATATCGTACTCATCTGGAAATGGTGCTTGATCTGGGGCGAACTCCCAGCCCGCTCGTCGAACCATTTTATATCCATCGGCACGCGTAAAGTGTCGGGGCTGCTCCCCAGCGTTACAGACACTTCGTGGGGATAGGTAATGTAAGGCATGCAGTCGCTATCCGTGACATGGGTATATCCATCCGCCGCGGGAGCCGTCGTCAATGCGGCCGCCAAGGGCATCGTCAACACGATCAAGCTTACCAAGCCCACAGTCCATAAGATTCGTGTTCTCATATTATCACCTCCAGACGCGAGAGCCTTCACACATCCTCCGCGCCCTCGCACTTCCGGCTATCAATCCTGATAGCGTCTGCAGGCAAGAAACCATCGTACTTACATTCCGTACACCCGCCCCCAAGACGAATTCCATCAGGAAATAGTCTCCACAATCATGCCGAGATTCTTTCCACTCATGATTGGTCGGCAAGATAGACGCCGCCCGTCGAGTCCTTCGAGGAGCACGGCTCGATACACGCGGACGACGAGATGGACAAGGAGCACCGCGAGGACTACGAAGTCATTGTCAAGGAGGGGCTGAACCCCGACTAGTTGAGGGGCTCATTCAGGCATAGGAGCCTTCACGCGCATCCTGAAGATGGCGACCGTCAGGCCTGCGACGAGGATGACCACATCGACTCCCGTCCCCAAGTCAACGACTGGCGGTATCGACAACAATCCTGTCATGAACGAGACGATTCCTGTGGCGGTCTCGAGGAGAATGAACGGCAGGGAGGTGATCGTGAACGCCTTCGCCACCGCCATCCTGTCCTTCCCGCCCTTCCACGGCCTCCTCTTTGAAGACCAGACTCCCGCCACGAGCAGGATAGTCGCGAATAAGAGAGCAACTATCGGTTTATAGTTCACAGTTGTCTCTGGCGGTGTCGTCGTCCCCTGCACAGTTACTACGAACCGCTTTTCCCCCTCAGTGTTGTTCAGCATGTCGTTGGAGTAGTAGGTGATGTTGTGCTCCCCTTCTGACAGAGTGAAGCCACCAGAGTAGGCCGCCCAGCTCCCGCCATCGATCCTGTACCTGGTGACGTTCACCCCGCATCCCGAGTCGGTGGCGGTGAGGGTGAAGACGGTGGCGGTTGTCGCCTGCTCTTCGCCCTTGTGGATAGTCGTGGCGGGTGGAGTGTCGTCAACGGTCAGGTTCATCGTGTTAGAGTCTTCCAGGTTCCCCGCCCAGTCGAGAGATTGCCACTCTATCTTGTGCACTCCTTCCCCCGCCAGGAAGAAGGTGCCCGTGGCGGTGTAGTTGACCGGGTTCCCGCCATCGATCGTGTACGTGGTGTTCCTGATCCCGAGACCGCTCTGGTCGAGGACGGAGAGGGAGAGGGGGGTGGTCGATTTGACGTATGTGGTCATGGCGGGGGAGGTGTAGTTGGGATAGCCGATGATCAAGGAGGTGATCGGCCCCGTGACGACGTTTACCGTCCATGTGAACACATTGTTCTCCTCGTTCCACTCCGTCACGTTGTTCCAGTAGTCGATGTCAGTGGACACGCGGTAAGTGCCCGGGATGGCGGGAGAGATCCACGTGGCGGTGAACCTAGAGGAGTTACCGCCAGGGACAATCGGACTCACCGTAAAGGTCCTGAATGGCGTGGCAGGAGCGGTCGAGTTGTAGAACGCCAGGACTGTGTCCGTCGCGGCGGTGGCGTTGCCCCCGCTGTGAACCGCGAGCGAGAGGGAGACTTGGGAGGAGAAGCCGACCCTGATTGGCGGGACTGGCTGCTCGTTGATTGGCGAGTAGTCAGGCATCGTGACTGGAGCTGTGCCGTTGTACCCCGCCACCGCCTCCGCGATCGTCTTCGCGCCTTCCACGTTCCCCGCCACGTCAGTTGCTATCGTGTGGAACCTGTAGTTCCCCTTGCCGTCGGGGAAGGGGAAAGACCAGGACCACGGCGGCGAGTACCTCGTGCCGAACGCCGTCCACGCGCTCCACGACGAGTTGTCGAGGGGGGCGTAAGAATAGAAGAGGGTGACGTTCGCCACACCGCTGAGGTTGTCGCTGGCGGTGGCGTC
>JBGPQV010000002.1:0-255441 GCA_041489255.1 Thermoplasmata archaeon
AACCTGTCTCACGACGGTCTAAACCCAGCTCACGATCCCTTTTAATGGGCGAACAACCCCACCCTTGGCAGCTCATGCACCGCCAGGATAGGAAGAGCCGACGTCGAAGTAGCAAGCCGTCGGGTCGATAGGAACTCTAGCCGACGACAACTCAGTTATCCCCGGGGTAACTTTTCTGATATCAATGACCCCCATAAATGAGGTTCATTGGTTCGCTAGGCCCCACTTTCGTGTCGTGGACTCTCGTTGGGCAAGTCCACGTCAGGCTGGCTTTTCCCCTTACAGTTAACAGTGGATTTCTGACCCACCTAAGCCAACCTTTGGGCGCCCTTGTTATCTTTTTGAGGGCGTGGCGCCCCACCCAAACTGCCCACCTACCGTTGTCCCTCCGAAGAGGTAAGCCGTACGACCCCAAAAGGGCGGTGTTTCATTGTTCTCTCGGAACCTGCCTAGCGACAGGCCCTGGTAACGAGTCCCGCCTACACTACACATTCAAAATCATACGGCAGCGACAGGCTGCAGTAAAGCTCCACGGGGTCTTCGCTTTCGGGTGGAAGATACTGGACTGTGCACCAGTACATCAGTTTCACCGGCTTCTAGGCGGGGACAGTAGAGCTCTCGTTGGGCCTTCATGCAAGTCGCCAATTAAGCGACAAGGTATTACGCTACCTTAAGAGGGTCATAGTTACCCCCGCCGTTTACCGGTCCTTCGTCCCCTTGAAAGAGGCTTTCAGATACCAGCACTGGGCAGGCTTCAGCGGCCATACAAAACCTTTCGATCTGGCGGCCACCTATGTTTTTAGTAAACAGTCGGAGCTCCTTGGTCACTGCGACCAGCCTCTCGCGAGGCTGGCACCCCTTATTCCGAAGTTACGGGGCTAATTTGCCGAATTCCCTCGCCTAGATTATTGCCGACACGCCTTGGGCTTCTCACCCAGGGGCACCTGTGTCAGTTCTAGGTACGAACTAACAAGCTGACCCCACTGAAGCTTTCACTGGCACCAAGGATAAGCCGAAGGGGACATTCGTCCCCCTACTCGCGCATTCGCCCGCTTCTCGCCATTACGGCCTCCACGGGTTTAGGCGCTTGAATGCCCTGGCTAGAGCACTCGGACTACCTAGATGCTTACGACAGTGGGCAGGGGCTTGCTAGGTGCTGGAATATTAACCAGCTTCCCTTTCGTGCATCTCGGTTAAGGATGCGCTTAGGATCGACTAACCCTCGGCTGACGAACATTGCCGAGGAACCCTGGCCCTTTCGGCGGCACGGATTCTCACCGTGCTTTGCTGCTACTCCTACCAGAATCCTCATCCGAACGCGATCCACCTGACCTCACGGCCAGACTTCTCATCGCGCACGGCGCCTCTCTACAAAATCACCTTGCGGTGTTCCATGGTATCGGTGACCGACTTAGCCCCGTCCATTTTCAGGGCCCGTTGTCTCGGCTGGTGAGCTGTTACGCTATCTTTGAAGGGTGGCTGCTTCTAAGCCCACCTCCCAGCTGTCTGAGACAGCGAACTCCCTTCCATATTGCACTTAGTCGGTACTTGGGGACCTTAACCACAGGCTGGGCGGTCTCCCTTTCGGACACCAAGCTTACCCCGGGTGCCCGACTCCCCGAGTCTACGGTGACCACAGGTTCGGAGTTTGACAGGGCACCGACGGATTTCTCCGCCTAAATGCCCAATCAGTAGCTCTACCCCATAGTCTGCCTCGTCGGAGGTCCAGCTGCGACTGGTTGCGAGAGGAACCAGCTATCCCCGGCCTAGATTGGCCTTTCACCCCTATGCCCAGGTCATCCAAGTGATTTGCACATCAACATTGGTTCGGTCCTCCACCCCCCTTTCGGGGGGCTTCAACCTACCCAGGCATAGATCGACCGGCTTCGGGTTTCGCACCAGTGACTCCTCGCGAGCACACGACGTCCCTCGCGCCTTGCGGCGTTGCGGACCTGTTGCTTTCGCTACGGCTCCCCCCGTGAAGGGGTTAACCTCGCCACTGATCAGAACTCTCTGGCCCGTTATTCACAACGGATAGCAAGACGGCGCTCCACCCTTTCGGGTTTCTTCGCTTTCCCGCCTTACATGTATGTAACTGTTTGGTTTCAGGCACTTTGCACCTCCCGTCAGGGGTACTTTTCAGCTTTCACTCACGCTACTACTGCGCTATCGGTCTCGGGACGTATTTAGGGTTGGAAGTTTATGCCTCCCAAATTCACGCGCGATATCCAACGCACGCTACTCTGGATACCCCGAATCTCCGTCCGCGCTTACCTCTACGGGTCTTTCACCCTCTACGGAGCCACGTTCCAGTGGACTTTGAGTTCACGCGGTAGGGAGTACCGGGGTCCAAACACCACATCTCCCCTCACTTTCATGAGGGGATTCGGTTTGCCCTGTACCCAGTTCGATCGCCTTTACTATGGGTATCTCGATTGATTTCTTTTCCTCCCCGTACTAGGATGCTTCAATCCCGGGGGTTCCCTTTGGTTACCCAATGCCCCGAAGGGCAAGAAGTCTCATTCGGTAGTCGCCGGATCAAATGTTCCATGCGCATACCCGGCGCCTATCGCGGCTTGGCACGACCTTCATCGGCGCCCGAGCCGAGCCATTCCCCAAACAGTGGAGTTAGCCGCTGACCTGTCGGCTTAGCACACGTCCAGGCTACATATGAGTGGTATCAACGAACGCTGTGCATCGGAGACTTTAGGAGTCCCCTCCAGTGTTCTCTACCCTTCCCCGCAATCGTCTCGCGGCGACCCGGGTGCACGTGAAGTCTCCCAAGCTAAAACAGGGATGCCATCATTTCTATGGTGCATTGCCCTTGCTTTGGAGAGCAGAAACATATGAGCGAGCGTGATATATAAGCCTTGCTTAGCGCGGGTTTCCCCTCGACAATCATCGGCAATCGGTTCCGTCCTCGGCTCTCTAATCCCCTCGTTAGTATCAAGATACCTCCCTCGATTAGGTGTCACGATGCGTTGGCTGATCGAGCTTTCCGGGGAGCATCCGACCCTCCCTAGCGCCGAGGCGGCAGCCTGCTTCGAGGCGCTGAAGGCGCGTGCGACGGACGTCGAGGTCGACGGCGCGCTGATGACGTTCGCAGCCGAAGCGAAGCCGGAGCTCGTGGCGGAGAGGCTCGCGTTGAGTCACTTCGTCAACGAGGAGATTGCGGCGGGAGCTTTCGAGGACATCCTGGCGGCTTCGGAGAAGCTCGACTTGGCGGGAGCGAGGTTCATGGTGAGGGCGCCCGCCCGCGGCGGTTCCGTGAGAAAATCGGTTGAGGAGAAGATTGGCAAGGCGCTCGCGGGGACCGGAAAGGTCGATCTAGGGCAACCCGAGGTCACATTCAGGGTGCACGAAGGCAAGAAGTGGCACCTTTCCAGGGTCCTGTGCAAGGTGAACCGCACGGAGTTCGAGAGGAGGCGCCCCGCCAATAGGCCCTTCAAAAAGCCCGTCATGCTCCATCCCCGCCTCGCCCGCGCGCTCGTGAACCTGAGCAGGGTCTCATATGGCGGGAGGCTGCTCGACCCGTTCTGCGGGACGGGAGGGATTCTCCTGGAGGCGTCGCTAGTCGGCGCTGAGATCGTCGGATCCGACATCGACGGCGAGATGATTGCGGGCTCGCGGAAGACCTTGAGTCACTTCAATCAGACCGGACGTCTGATCATGGCGGACGTGGGGAGGCTGCCCTCGCTCGTCGAGAAGGTCGACGCGATAGCGACAGACCCGCCATACGGTCGGTCGTCGAGCACGAGGAGTGAGTCGATCGAGTCGCTCTACCCGAGAGCTTTCGAGGCGTTCGGGCAGCTGCTCAAGCCCGGAGCGCACCTGGCCATCTGCCTCCCGGAGGAAAGGCACGCGACTATGGCGGGGCCGGATCTGAAGCTCGAGGAGACATATCCGGTCCGCGTCCATGGATCGTTGACTAGGCACTTCACGGTCTTCTCTAGGTCACGCTGATGCTGACCTCGAGCTCCTTCGTCGGGCCGAACTCCATGTCGCCTCTCACTGGGAGCACGAACTCGACATGGTTGGAGCCGCTGGAGTTCACAGAGAAGGTGACGTTCACCGACTGGTCGAGTGTCAAGAGAACGGTGAAGTTGTCGGAGTTCACGGTCTCGTTGAATCCGGAGCCCGTGTAGTTTAGAAACATGACGGTGAGATTGGCGTTACGCAGGTTCACTATGTCGGCGGAACGCAATTTGACGGTGATGTACGCGTAGGTGTTGCCGGTGTTCGCGATCGTGAAGTTGGCGGTGGTGTTCGTGCCCGACGTCACGTTGACGGTGAAAGGCGTTGGTGCCTCAAAGGCAAAGTCCGGGTTCTCCGGCACGATGACGAGAGGTCTGGGCACGAAGGCCGCGAGGAAGACCACGACGGCAACGACCCCTACCGCCTTGCGCTTGAGGCCGAGCTTCGTGATGTCGTTGAGCGGGGGCGGGTGCCTCGCTCCCAAGAACATGATGAAGAGCGCGATGATGAGCCAGCTCTCATAGACGAAGAGGCCGAGGAGAAGCATGGTGAGGATTGTGAAGTAGCTCAGGTACTTCGCGCGGTCGCCGAGGACGGCACGGGCAACGTGACCGCCGTCAAGCTGCCCCGCGGGGAGGAGGTTCAATGCGGTGACGAAGAGCCCGACCCAGCCGGCGAACGCTGTCGGGTGGATCCGGGCGTCTGCGGGGAGCGGGAAGAACATCACGAGGAACTCGTAGAGGTACGAAGGCAGGGCGACAGCGTCTCCGCCGACGACCACCGCCGTCCTGGGGTCGCGTGAGATGAGGAAGAGTCCGATGAGCGTGACCGGGATGGCCACGGCGAGGCCGTAGAGCGGGCCGGATATCCCTATGTCCAGCAGGGCCTTCCTGCTAGGTATCGGGTCCCGCATGCTTATGACCGCGCCGAAGGTCCCGAGCGGCGGTATGGAGGGGACGAAGAATGGCAGAGACGCCGCGACCTGGTACTTCTTGGCGGTGATGAAGTGCCCCATCTCGTGGATGCCGAGGATGAGCATGAGCGGGAAGGCGAAGAAGAGCGCGCCGAAGGCGATGCTCCTGATGTCGAACATGTCGATGTCGTCGTACGCCCCCCAGAGCATCGCGCCCGCGATGACCGTGGTGATGACCGTGAGGGCGAGCATGACGACATTCACTTGTGATCCGACGAACTTCGCCGGCGGCTTCCGGTGTATCAGGACGATGTGCTCGCCCTTGTCCCTCGTGATGAAGGGTACGTAGCCGCGGGGGATCAGCTGCCTCCTCATCTCATCGAAGCTGTTGTCGAGCGTCGCCGGCTCGACGTGGACGAAGAACGTCAGCACCTCGGGCCTGACCCGGACCTCGTAGACCGGGAAGTATCTGGCGACTGTCGACTTCAGGTCCTCTATCTCTTTTTCGGGACTCAACATCTCGTTCAATCCTAGCCTGCCGAGGTATTAAAATGTGGCTTCATCGGGTCGCGCCCAATAGCCAAAGGATTATGGCGGTGACCAGACCGGCGGCCGCGAAACGCAGCCCGGAGAATATCGCGTGCTCCTTCGCCATGCGCCCCATATACGCGCCCATCGCGAACAGGAAAGAGAGCGTGATTATGATGGATATCCACACTGCGTCCACGAACGACATGAACAAGAACGGTACAACGGGGACCAGGGAGGCGATGAGCGGGGCGACGCCATGGACTGCCGCGCTCGCCAGCGAGGCGAAGGCGAAGGCGTCCCTGTGGGTCTCGCCCAGCTCCGCAAGCATCGCGTGCTCAAGGGTGGTCTGGTTGATCTTCCTCTCGACCCTCTCCGCCTCGTAGGCTCCGACCAAGCTCGATATCGAGAGCGCGATCGCCGCGCTGAAGCTCATCGCGAGCACGAGGCTCCTGTGCTCCTCTCCCGCCCCCGCCACGATTGCCCCCAGTATGATGCCCAAGACCGTGAGGGCACCGTCGAACGCGCCGATGATGAAGTAGCGTCGGAGTATCGGCCCGACCTTGGTGATCTCGCTGTATTCCTTGAATCTCATCCTCAGGGTGCCGCGGGCCATCTCAGTTCGCACCCGCCCTCAGTTTCGAAAGGGCCGCCTCCTTCATCTTCTCCACAGCCGCCTTCACTCCCGCAATGTTGGGCCCGCCGCCCTGCGCGAAGTCGGGCTTCCCCCCGCCTTTCCCGCCGATCAGGGCGACACCCTCGCCGATGATCTCCCTGCAATCCAGATTCACGCCTTCTGATCTGCCCACCGCGATGCTCGCCGTCTCTCCCTCAGCGCCAAGTATCGCAACCGCCTTGCCGCCGCCGAGCAGCTCCCCCGCGAGTGAGACGAGTTCGCTCATCCCGCCGGAGACCACGTGAGTGAAGACCCAGACACCACCCGCCTCGATGCCTTGCGGTGCACCCGTCCTCTTGTCGGTGCCCTGCGCGAGGATAGTCATCTTCTCCCGCTTCAGCCTCTCGACTTCCTTCCTCAACTCCTTGCGCTCGCTGGATAGGTGCTTCACCGATTCTGACATCTGCTCGATCGTCGTGCCGAGGATCTCGGCTATCTCCGCCCTCATCGACGACTCCTTGAGCATCTCATCGACGGCGGGTCTTCCCGCCGCATACTCGAGCCGGAGGACCCCGTCCTGTATCCTCTTCGTCCTCAGCATCTTGAAGGTGCCGACCTGGCCGGTCCTGTCGCAGTGAGTCCCGCCGCACGCCTCGACGTCCAGCCCGGGGATCTGCACGACCCTGACCATTTCACCCGGGACCGCGCCCCCCTGATACAGCCTGAAGCCGAACCTCCGCTCGGCTTCCTCCCGCGGAATGAAGCTCTTCTTCAGGGGGATGTCTGCGAGGATGATCTCGTTAACCCGCCTCTCGATCCTCTCTTTCTCTTCGGGCTTGAGGTTGTCGTAGTGGGTGATGTCGAGGCGGCCCTCGGTCTCTGACTTGTGCGCCCCCGCCTGCCAGACGTGCTTCCCCAGGATCTCCCTGGCAACCGCCAAGACCAGGTGTGTGGCGGTGTGGTTCCTCATGAGGTTCACCCGCCTCTTCCAATCGATCTCACACTCGACCTTCTGCCCCTTCTTCACCTTGAGCTTCCCTTCAGTGAAATGCAGAACCGAGCCGCCAGACCTCTGCACGTCGACGACTCGGTTCCAGCCGATCGTGCCATGGTCCGGCTCCTGCCCGCCGCCCTCGGGGTAGAAGTATGTCTGGTCAAGGACGACGATGTTCCCCTTGATCGCCACGACTTTGGCGGTGAACTCGCGCTTCTGCTCGTCCTCGTAGACGCGGAGCTTCGTGGCGGGAAGACCCGTCGGCAATTCGCGCTTGATCTCCTCCTCGACCTCAGGCTTCTCGTGCCTCGCCGCAACCCGCCCATAGAAGTCGTCGGGGATCTCGATCTTCTCCTTCGCGAACTCGGAGACCATCTCGGGGTTGAGGCCGTGGGAGTCGTAGAGCTCGACGAGCTGGTCGATGCCGATCTTGCCGCCCTCGGCCTTCACCTTCTCCTCCAGCCTCGTGACGATGGCCATGCCCTTGGCGAGGGTATCGCTGTACCGCTCCTCCTCGATCTTGACGATGCGCGCCATGCTCTCCCTGTTCTCCTCGAGCTCGGGGAAGTCGTTCCTGAACATGTCGAGCTGCATGGCGATGATCTCGTCCAGTGTCTGCTCGAGGTCGAGAGTCTCGATCGCCCTTATCGCCCGCCGTATGAGGAGGCGCGCGAAATATCCCTCTCTCACGTTCGAGGGCACGACGCCGTCGGCCAGGAGGAACATGAGCGCCCTGGTGTGGTCGCAGAGGACGTAGAGGTTCTCGAGAGGCATGATCGCCTCCAGCAGGTCCTGATAGGCTATGCCGATCCTCTTCGCGACCTCCAGTCGGATCTCGCGGATGTCCCTGGCGGTCTCGACCTTGGTGAGCCCCGCCACCCTGCTGTACTCCTGCAGTACCTTCTCCTCGGCGCTCACGCCCGAGGATTCCTTGAGGCTAGAGAGCACTTCGCCGAAGACCGCCTCGTAGGCTGAAGGCGTTCCCTGCGAGATCCATGTGAGTCTCTCGAGACCGTAACCTGTGTCGACGACCTGGATGCCCATAGGGACGTTCTTCCCGTCGACCTCCTTGTTCATCATGAAGACGAGCGTGGCTGCCTCGGCACCGCCAAGAATGACCTCGAAGCATGGCCCTGAATTGCCCCCGCCACTCCACCACGCCTCCTTGTAGGTGAGGGCCTTCGCGTCGACTTTGAGGCGGGAGGTCATGAACTCGTGACAGAGCTCCACTGTCCTGTCCTTGAAGTAGACCTTCTTCTTGGGGTAGTTGAAGGCGTGGTGCGCCATCATCTCGAACATGGTGAAGTGCTGGCCGGTCCTGCCGACGTTGTGAATGTCGTTGAAGCGGACGCAGGGCTGGCTGATCGCGAGGGGGTTGGCGGGAGGCTTCTCGACCCCGGAGACGACCCAGGGCTGGAACGGGTAGATGCTCGCCTGCGTGAAGAACACGTCGTCGCGCCAGCGCGCGACTATGGGGTAGCGGGGGATGCGCTTGTGCCCGTTCTTCTCCAGGAAGGTGAGGAAGGCCTCTCTCATCTCTCGGAGGGTGAATCGCCTGGCGGTTGGCGGGTGGCCGATGAAGTCGTACTCCTGACATGGGGTCTCGCCGCACGTCCGATGATCGCCGAGCGTCCAGAACCAAGTGCTGCACTTTGGGCACTTCCTGCGCTCGAAGTCCTTCTCCTTGAAAAGTGAGACGCGATAGTCCTTGTCGGACATGCGGGATTGCGAATGGATGGCGGCGTAATAAAGGTAAGTGGTGACTCATTCTCCGCGAAAACGGTATTATCGAAATACCAAGAATCTTCGGCAGTCGCAAACGGTCGAAAGCCCCTTATCTAAATCCTGCGGGGAAGGCGGAATCGCCACACAGAGGATGGTGTCTTCTCTAAGGAATCCAACGCTTCGTCGATTGCCCTATCGGCCTTTGAAGGTAAATAACGGGCTATGCCTGAGCTGACCTTCTTAAGAAGCCTGATCTCGTTGGGCAGCTCCGCCTCTACATCTATCCGTTTCGACTCATAGTCGAAAGTGACTGTAGGGAACGCGTCCGCAACAATCATTGTCCGAGCTTCCCGCCACACGTACTTCTCTCCTGCGGAGTCGAGCGCGGATCGAATGGCGGTCACTACATCGTCCCTGCCACTGTGAACGAAGCGCACGAGCATGCCTCCGTATCTTCGTTTCCTGAGTCTATGGAATATGTAGACGACGGGGAACATGGCAAGAAGGAGAATGATACCAATCTCGATCTCAGTTGATGCTTCAGCAGTCAGGCCTGTTGGCGGTATCAGCCAATAAAACAAGGGAATCGACAACACTCCACCAAGAAGCCCGATTGCCGCCATTGGGAATGGGTTGAGCAATTCCATATCGAACCAGAGACCGATGAGGGATTTCCTCAGTCTGAGGTCCTGAAGGACGCCGATCGGTATCAAGACAATGAAGACAGCGAAGTAGGCGACCAGTGGATAGAACGAATAGTATAGAGAACCGTAGAAGACCAGAGGAAATGTGACGACGAGCGTAAAAACCACGAGAGCGTTTTCTCTCTTGACGCGCAATAGTTTCAAAGAGACCGATCTAGATCTTTCCGAGCGATCAAATGCAGGCATCTTATGCATCTTGCTTCATCAATCGCTGGATTGGTATTTCATAGTTACAGGTCATTCGCTCGCTCAAAGGCCAGAACCTTGTGTAGCACTTGGTGCGCCTCATCCGCTGGAAGGCTTTCTCCTTGAAAAGTGAGACGCGATAGTCCTTGTCGGTCATGTGGGTTCTCGAATGGACGGCAGTGTAATGAAGGTGAGTGATGCCGATTGACAACTCACTGACTGTGGCCATGGCCTGCGCGGTGTCCATCAAGTCAGAATCATGGCTCCAATGCCACTAAATACCCCGGATGCCATAGATACCATGGAACCATGGCAACCGTAGTCTCGATCGACAAGGCTGGGCGCATAGTCATACCGAAGGAGACCAGGGACTCGCAGAAAATCCGCCCTGGCGCTAAGTTCCTCCTGGTGAAGGGTCGCAACGGCATCATGTGGCTCCAGAGGCTGGACCCCGACGAGCTGGCGAGGCAGGTTCACGAGGAACTCAAAGGCGTGGACCTCGAACCGATTATCGCGAAGGTCAAGGCAGAGGTAGAGCGGCTCGCCTTGTCGTCGTATCCCGCACTCCGCCGAAAGCGCTCTAGGGCATAGGGGTCAGTCGCTGTGACCGACCCGCAATTGGTCCTCCTCGACACGAATGTGTGTGTATCCGCGGTGAAGAAACCGCTCAAGGAGACAGAGACATTCCGCCTGATAATCCACTTGTTGGAGGACGAAGGGTTCAGCCTTGTAGGAAGCGACATTCTTGCGCTGGAGCTCCTCCGCTACGCTGAGCAGTTCCCTTCCGCCACAGCGGCGACTCTCGCCACCGCCATGCTCGAGAAGATGTCGATAGTCAGGGTCGAGGAGAGGTTCATCGTTGCGTGCTCCCCGTACTTCCCGCCAAGCTCGCTCGCCGACTGCCTTCATGCAGCCACCTGCCTCCAGACCGGCGCCGTGTTCGTGTCAAACGACCGCGACTTCGACAAGATCAGGAAAGCCGGCCTCGTCGACGTCCTGACGACCAGCGAGGCGATCCGTCGTTGGCTGCCGTGACCATGATGGCCTTGGCGCCCGACATCTCACCGGAGGAGGAGCGCTAGTCAAGGGATGCACTTGGGGCACTTCCTGCGCTCGAAGTCCTTCTCCTTGAAAAGCGCGACCCGGTAATCCTTGTCGGGCATGCGGGTTCTCGAATGAATGGCGGTGTAATAAAGGTAAGTGGTAATGGATTCTGCTCGAAAGCGACGGACCAGAGGACTCATGACAAGGCACACCCGCCAGGCCATATCTCCTACCAACTAGCGCTGATGTGACGTTCCTTTACGTCCTTTTCTTCTCTTCACCAGCACAACAACTGCAATTATGAGGAGTGCGACGGCGACCGCCGAAATCCAGAACAATGGTTCTTCGACAAGAGGGCGCTGATACGGAACGAAGGTGATGTTCGCCACAGCAAAGCTAGCAAGCAACCACCCATATGGATCGAATGTCACGTTCGTGGTTTGGGCACCAGATGAAAACGAAATCGTCATGTCTGTCGAGGTCAGGTTGACATATTTCTCCAGCACCACCTTGCGCCCGTTGACGGTGGTAAAGCTCACGTCAATGGGCATGACGACATCTTCACTCCGACGAATCTTGATCTCCGTGAGGAAAGTGCCATCACGTTGTTGAAGACATCTCGCGTTTGTGACCTCAACTCCCAAATGCCCGGTTCCGTAGAGCCACTCCTGGAAGAACCAACTTAAGTTCCGTCCCGAGACATCTTCAGAAGCCCTCTCGAAATCCGCAATCACTACTCCCACGGAAAAGGCATTTTGTGTCGCAAAGCGATTCATTACCTGGAAGAATGTGGCGTTTCCCAAGACGTAGCGCAGCATATGGAGAATCCATGGACCCTTATTGTATGGGCTGAACCCTCCGGCGACCGACGAACTCTCGACAGGCCTGTAATCTCTCTGATAATATGTCTTCTTCTGCAGCTCCAACCTGCTTCGATTCTGGTACTGATATTCACCGTAAAGATCCGCCGAGTAAGAAGCGAAGCCTTCGTGCAGCCAATGACTCCCATCCCCGAGGCCAACAACGGTGTGTCCCCACCAGTTATGGGATATTTCATGCGTGAGAGGACCATCGGCTGGATTAAAGTCATTGAAGACATTGGTCTGCATTACGATGAACGATTGAAGGCAGGCGGCCCCGTAAGCGAATTCCGAGGGGATTTCAACCAATGCCAACTTAGGATAGGGATAGGAAGAAAACACTGATTCATAGAAATCCAGCGTCCTATTCATTTCGTCAAGGTAGCTCCACTTCAGGTGATCGTGCTGGGGGAAGAGGTACACCTCGACGCTGATGCCATTGTGCATCACTGCCGTCTTGTTGAAGGCTCCTTCTGCGAAACTCAATTCCTTGGCAGGGTCTGAAGTGCGCCAATGAAATGTCAGATTGCCTGGAGATGGCGTGCGAGTCCCAACCAATTCGCCATTGGAGACAACAACGCGCCCTATAGGCACGGTGATGTTGATATCCGCGGTGAATCTGTCGTATGATGCATTTTGGTCTCCTCTGTGGACTTTCGGATACCAGAATTCTCCTCGCTGGACCCAAGATCCTTCATTTCCGATGTGGTCGACATTCCCGTTCGTCACAGTGCCGCTGTACTTGACCACCAATCCCACCGTGCTCTGATTGATGAGATGCCCATCCGGGTGCACGAGCAGATGGTAATCCCCAGCGATGTCAAAGTCATAATCGTAGCTCAATGCCGTCCCGTTGAATAGTGAAACGTTCGATGGAGTCAGGCCCAGATCGAACGCCAGGTCCTGGGCGCAGTCTGTGATGTTGACCGTGATGATCGAAATGCCGTGCAGGTAATTCAAGGCAGGTTGAACGGTGACATTGATGTCATAGTGCAGCAAGTCGAATGCGAACGGAGTTCGTAGTTCACCCCTGGTCGGGCCGCCAAAATCGGTGGCCTCGTTATGCGATTTCTGAGAATCAGAAGTACCTGAATCCTCGTTGTTGGTCTCTGCAAACGAGACGGAGGAGAGCATGAGCAGGATCAGTACCAAGCTTGCCGCCTTGAAGCCCCTCATCCATGCTTCTCCTTGGAGGTTCAAGACCCCTTGAGAACTTAACTCTTTTTCCCGCTAAGACCGGCTGAACGCGTTCCACGCAGCATGGTCTAACTCACCGAGTGATCAAAAGAACGGGCCGCATGTGACGCACTTCCTCCGCTCGAGGGCTCTGGCGGTGAAAAGAGAGACGCGGTAGTCCGTGTCAGGCATGCGAGTTCTCCAGTGGACGGTGGCGCAGTGAGGGCAAGCCGCAGCTGCATAGTGACTGAAATCAAACCGGCCCAGAGAAACTGTGGATGCATGATGGGCTGCATCGACTACTCGCGTTTCTACCGAGCCGTTCCCACCTTTCGAGACGCTCTTCGTCCTATTATTACTATCCAGTCGGGGATCTCCAGACCGCCCGTCGTCAATTTCTGCTCATGAAAATCCCAGAAGCCCTCCCTGACACCCCAGCGCAACAACAGCGCTCGAGCAGCAGCCGCCCGGACAGTCAGTCCACTCTTCAGGGCGATGGTCTGAGGCTCCCTGAATCCCGCCTTCCTGAGTTGAGCTGCCGCCAACCTTGGCGGCGGCGAGAACCACTCCTTGGGCGGAAATCTGGTCCATCGCGTATCCGAGTCGGCGTCGATGACCAACTTCTGCCTCGGGTTCCTCGGTTTGGGCGAGAGGAACGAGTGGATCGTGACACCGCCGGGCTTCAAGACCCGGTAGCAGTCGGAGAAGAAGGCCTCGACCTCGTAGGAGCTGAGCTCGGGGAGGAATTCGCTCGATATCACCGCCTCGTATTGGCCATCCCGTTGGTCAGACAGCCACTTCAGACCATAGGCGATGATGACTCGGACGCTGCCTTCCAACCCATGGCGGGCAACGGCGGTCAGGAGTTTCTCGCGACTGTCCACATACGGACCTGCGTATCTGTCGACGCCGATCAGACCGCGGCCGCCGACGAGCCTCGCCAGGGGAACCGTCAGCTGTCCGCTCCCGCATCCGATCTCGACGAGGGGGCCATCGCCCGGCGGCACCAGGGCGGCGAACTGCTCGGCCAACATCTCGTACTGCAGGGACCAGGCTTCATCGAGCTTCTTCGGGTTTGAAACCGACGTCATGAGAGTATTCGGCATATGGCTGCGGGTTTATAGTTCAATCTGCCGTCCACAAGCACGGTCCACCGCAAGAAGCCTTTAGTAGGGACGATGTGCATGACGTGGACATGAATCCGCGGGCGGGAGTAGGGCTGGAACGCCGTCGACAGGCACGGAAGCAGCGCCAACGAGCACGAAGGAAATATTCGCGAAAAGACAAACCGAAACATTGAGCGCACGGACGGCGACCGGAGAGCCGTGGACATGGAAGAGGGATGCCATCAACGAGAGGACTGTCTGAATGGGCGCCCTGAGAACGGGGAAGATGAAGCGGCGGAGTTGCGAGAGCAGGATGATGAATCAGCACAGACGGGCCCGAGCTTGCTAGACAGTTCATGATATGGCGTTCCTGATCACGCGATTCTCTCCAAGGCTGGATGCCCGGTCGCAGAGCTACTTGTCCGGCAGCCAATTCCAATCCGGAAATCGAATAGAAATGCTTCAAATTACATTATCATACGGAGCCAGCGGACACAATAAACTTAAATACGACCAGCGTATTGTGTAATTACTTCAAGTACTTCAAATACTTTGGATTAGAGCGGGATTTCGATGCAACAAATGCCACTTATATCACCAGAGATGGAAATATCTAGATCGGCACTCTTAGTGCGTCAGAGGCCGCACGGGAAGCTCGAGGGTCTGAAGGCACTCGTTACTGGGGCGTCAAGGGGAATCGGCAGGGAGATAGCGTTTGAGCTGGCCGCGGAAGGCGCGGACATCGCAATCAACTACACCCGCGCGGACGATGAGGCGGACCTCGTCGGGGTCGCGATCGAGGGCATGGGGAAGAACACATGGACCTACCCCGCCGACATCTCCGATTATTCTCAGGTCCAGGCGATGAAGGCGAGCCTGGACAAATACCTCGGACCTATTGACATCCTCGTCAACAACGCGGGCATCAACCTCGACAGGGTCTTCATGAAGATGGAACCCGAAGACTGGAACCGCGTGCTCTCTGTGAACCTCGCCGGGGTTTTCAACTGCACGAAGGTCTTCCTGGACGACCTCCTCAAGTCGAGGCAGGGCAGGATCATCAACATCACGAGCATCGTGGGCCAGATGGGGAACATCGGCCAGGTCAACTACGCCGCGAGCAAGGCGGGGATCATAGGGATGACGAAGGCGCTCGCGAAGGAGCTAGCGTCGAAGCGCGTCACAGTCAACGCCGTCGCGCCGGGGTTCATCGAGACCTCGATGCTGGCGGGAGTCCCCGAGAACATAAGGGCGAGAATCCTCGAGCAGATACCGATGAGGCGGTTCGGGAATCCGGAGGAGGTGGCCAAGGCCGTCTCCTTCCTCGCTTCCGAGGACGCCTCGTACATCACCGGCCACGTTCTGAACGTGAACGGGGGCCAATATCTATGACGATCACTCACGAATCATCAGGATTTCGAGTGAAAGAGGCATAACATGACAACAAAGAAACAGACAATAAAAGGGAGCGTAGGTGGCAGAAAGGCCCCAGCTCAAGACAAAGAGAATGCGCAGAGACTGCCCGAGAACTACAGCCGGTTCTTCCAGGCCTGGTCGAACATGAGCCAGGACATAGAAGAACAGGTGAGCCAGAACCTGAAGAAGCAGCATGACATGTACGACGACTTCTTCGGGCGATGGAACAAGCTATCGGCGGAGGTCGGCAGCCGCCTGAGCAAGGACAGAACGAACGAGGGCGTCAGGGAATTCTATGACGTCTGGAGGAACTACGCCAACAAGATGGGCCCAAGGCTGCAGAAGGCCATGACAGAGGGCATGCAGGGATACGGCAGCATCGCCAAGAACCTGGACAAGTACACCCAGAAGATGAGAGACGAGGCGCAGGGGATCCTCTCGAAGCCGGAGGAGCCGCGCAACCTCGATGATCTCTACGACGCCTGGCAGGGGTTCGGTACATCCGTCAGGACGCACATGGAGGCCGCGATGGGGCAGGAGTGGGCGGAGGCCGACGAGCTGACCAGGACGTGGCTCGACTTCAGCAACCGCATGCAGAAGCTTGTCTCAGATGCCGGTGAGGGCACAGACTACGCCAGTCTCGCGGGGCTCTGGCAGAAGTTCTCCAAGGAAATCGGAGGCTCTGTGGTGTCCGTCGTGAACGGGACGAGCGAGGACATGAACAAGCTCCAGAAGACCTGGAACGACTACTACTCCAAGGTCGAGCGTGAGATAGTGAATATCGCCGACAACGACGGCACGGGATACCAGCAGCTCTACATACGGTTCTTCGATCAGCAGAACGATGCGCTGAAGAGCCTCGGGCAGTGGTGGCAGACCGCGGCCGAAACGGCGAGGAAGCAGCTCGACGACATGCAGGGCAGGCTGCAGGATATTGAGAAGAGGCTCAGGGACACGAAACGCTAGAATCGCTGCGTCACCCTCGGAAACACAGACCGGAGTTGTGATATGGCAGCGAAGCGAACGGGTGCAACCCGAGCGAAGCCGCATGGGAAGCCGGAGGAGCCGCAGCCAGCCTCGCCCCTCCGGGAGATAATGGAGTCCCAGTTGGATCTCTGGAGGAGACTCAACACAAAGGAAGGGACGGACGTCGGCGAGGCCGCCAAGGAGATGGCCCCGTTAGTGGCGGAGCACTGGGCGAAGATCTTCGACGAGCTATCGCGGTCTGCCGCCATGATGCAGACGAGCGAGAACCCCCTGGCGATCCAGGAGGGCCTGCCCAAGAACCTGCTCGCCAACTACAATCAGATGTTGAAGAGGGTCTTCCTGACCGAGTCATTCGCTGCGCGGTCGGGCAGCTCGGTTCGAGGGTTGCTGGAGGGCGTGAAAGCATGGAACGAAGCTATGGACGGCACCCTGAAAGCAATGCGCATCCCCTCGAAGGCGGACATCGACGAGATTCATGAAGAGCTGTACAACCTGAGCAAGAGGGTCGACTACCTGGTCAAGTCTCTCGAGAATGGAGGCGCACGCGGAAGGCGGGAGAGGCGACGTTAGGAAGGTGAATCGATGGCCACCAATGATTCGGCATTGTCGCGCTGGGAGAACAGCCTCGATATGCTCGTGGAAAAGCGGTACAGACAGGCGGCTGCAGGGATGAAGCTCCTGGCCAATCCGCCAGCCGCGGATGTCGGGACTTCCGAGTGCGAGGTCGCCTACAAGAAGGACAAAATGAGGCTCCTGCACTACACCGGAGGGCCGCAAAAGAAGGCGCCCGTGCCCGTGCTTCTCGTTTACGCTCTGATTAACCGCCCCTACATCCTCGACCTCCAGCAGGACAGGAGCGTCGTGCAGACGCTGCTCGGGCGTGGACTCGACGTCTACATGATCGACTGGGGGAAGCCGACGGACGGGGACAGGTTCCTGGGGCTCGAAGACTATGTCGAAAGGTACATGGACGATTGCTTCGACGTCATCATGGAGAGGTCCGGACAGAAGTCCATCTCGGTGCTCGGCTACTGCATCGGCGGTTACCTCGCCTCGGTCTACGCGTCACTCCACCCGGAGAAGGTGAGGAATATCGCGCTGATGGCCTCGCCGCTTGATTTCGGGATTGAAGAAGGCATGTTGCACCTCTGGACAAAAGCGGAGTATTTCAACCCGGAATTGGTTGTCGAGGCTTTCGGGAACGCACCGACCGAGTTCCTCAACAGTGGCTTCACGATGCTCGACCCAATCGGCAACACGGTCATCAAGTACATGGGCCTCGCGGAAAACATTGAGGACAAAGAGTTCGTGGACATGTTCTTCCGCATGGAGAAGTGGCTCTCCGACGGGATACCCGTGGCGGGAGCGTTCTACATCGACCTGATCCGCGACGGCTACCAGAGGAACCTGTTCGTGAAGAACCAGCTGAGAGTCAACAGCCGCAAGGCGAGCGTGGACAAACTGACCATGCCCATGCTCGCGATCGTGGCGGAGAAGGACCACATCGTCCCGCCATCATCGACCCTCGGGCTGCTCAAAGTAGCGCCGTCAAAAGACAAGACGACCTTCTCATTCCCGACCGGCCACATAGGCCTCTCGGTTGGCAGCGGGTCACACAAGGACCTCTGGCCCAAGGTGGCCAAGTGGTTCCTCGATCATTCGAAGACGCCCAGCTCGAAAAGGTGAACCGATGGATGAGAGGTGGACGTCCATTCTCCTCGAAAGGACCGACGGCGTCGCCCGCCTGACGCTCAACAGGCCAGAGCGGCTCAACGTCCTCAGTTCAGCCATCCTCAACGAGATTAGCGAGGCGCTGTCCATCATCGCCGGGGACGAGGACACGAGGGCAGTCGTGCTCAGGAGCAGTTCCCAGAAGGCTTTCACCGCAGGAGCGGATATCACCGAGATGAGACAGCTGAAGCCGCAAACCGCGAGAGGCTTCTCCGCCTTGGGGCATCTCGTCGCTCGCAAGATCGAGACCGAGCTCCCGCCGACGATAGCTGCACTGAACGGGTACGTGATGGGCGGCGGCGTGGAGATAGCCTCGGCGTGCGACTTCCGCATCGCGTCCGAGGACGTCGTGCTGGCCCAGCCGGAGATCGACATAGGCATATTCCCCGGATGGGGCGGGAGCCAGCGGCTCGCCAGGATAGTCGGCCTTCCCAGGGCGAAGGACCTGATACTCACGGGGAGGAAGGTCATGGCCAGAGAGGCGCTCGAGCTGGGCCTCGTACACCAGATCGTCCCGAATGGACAGCTCGATTCAGCCGCGATGGAGCTCGCGAGAGTCCTCGCTTCGAAAAGCAGGGCCGCCTTGATGGCGGCGAAGAGGGCAATCAACATGACTCAGGAGATGCCTCTCCACAAGGGCCTAGAAGAGGAGATGCAGGAATGGGCGCTCATGTTCGACACGCCAGACCAGAAGGAGGGCATGAGCGCTTTCCTGGAGAAGCGGAAGCCACGCTACTCGCATGTCAACGGTGCGATCGAGGAGCCGCCCGCCTAGCCAGAGAGGATTGTCAAGCCTGATAGTCACCGATGACAGCGCATCATCGACTCTGGCGACGTCGGGAGAGTGCTGGAGTCAGGCGGCGTGTCAAGTGTCCGCGATGCTTCTCGCACTTCGTCCTGTGCAGGCTGAGGGGCGGGCCGGAAGCCCATGGAGAATGGACCTGCGCTTCGACCACTCCGTGACGTATCAACGCGAATAACGCCCAGGAAGCCCACGGAACCGCAAATCTCGACGGGGAGCCGGGCAAAGACTTGTTTTCGTGCATTCGACGGTTCAATAGATGCCCTTGACGGCATCGAGGAACCTGTCGACCGCCAGGGCGGCGTCCTCCAGCGTCCTCGTCCCAGTGCACACGACCTTCCCGCTCTGGAAAACGAGGATGACCGCCTTGGGCTCCTTGAGCCTGTAGACCAGCCCGGGGAACTGCTCGGGCTCGTACTCGACGCCCTCCGACAGGAGCGCCGTCGCGATCATGCTCAGGTCAAAGGAAATCTTCAGGTCCGCCGTCGCCACTATGTTCTGGATCTCGACATCCAGCTTGTCCCTGACCTTCGCGCCAGCGGCCGCAGCAGTCTTGGCGACATTCTTCACCGCCTCCCTGGCCTGCTCCACGCTCTTCCCGCCAGTGCACACGACCTTGCCTGTGCTGAAGAGGAGGATGGCCACCTTGGGCTTCCTCATCCTGTAGACCAGCCCGGGGAACTGCTCGGGCTTGTAGGTCACGTGATCGTCGTTCATGGAGAGGGCCAGCGCCTTGAGGTCCAGGGAATCCGCTATCCGCCCAGACGCGACTATGTTCTGTATCTCGATTGTCGCCACGGTATCGCCACGGCACAAGCCCTAGGGGAGCTTGAACCTTCGTGGCGGATACTCGGTCATAAAGGCATTTTCGAGTCTTTTTTACCCAATCTGAACGCCACCATCAAGTGAAATCATCGTCGATGTGCTCTATGTCGGAATGAATGGGTTTTCGCATGTGTGATTGCTGAGCTGATTCCAGATTCCCGAATATTCATCAAGAGACGTCCAAGCGCATGATTATTGAGGAGGCAGCAATGGCGGGAATCCCGCCGATCGCCCTTCGGGCGGCAGCATCGTGGTCTTGTCATCCCCGCACCCTCGAATTGTTTTTATATCTATAGGGAGCATCACCTCCAGAGGTGGCAGGAATGGGGAAAGGAGTGCTTGCAGTCGCTGCGATTATTGTGGTCGTCTTGGCGGGGTTCGCAGGTTGGTACATCTTCATGCACGATGGGGATGGCGACGGCGTCCCGGACAATCAAGATGCGTTTCCGAACGACACGAGTGAGTCGCGGGATACAGACAAGGATGGGGTCGGGGATAATGCTGACGCCTTCCCAAACGACCCCAATGAGACCTCGGACTTCGACGATGACGGCATCGGGGACAATTCTGACCCGGACGATGACAATGACTCCATGCCCGACACCTGGGAGACTTCTAACAATCTGAATCCGAAATACGCCGCGGATGGTACGAGGGATGAGGACAACGACCAGCTAGTCAACGCACAGGAATATTCAAAGCGGTCAGATCCAAGGGATCCTGACACGGATGTAGACTCAGTCATCGACGGCCTCGACATCGATCCTGCCGTGGACACAATCGTGGTCTTCCAATACACTCGCTTCAAGGTGGAAGACCCGATCGACATTGGCACCGAGGGAGATGTCTACTTCATGATTTCAATGAATGATGAAGCCGATCTCACAAGCAGCGTCATCTTGTATGACACAAATGCAGCCGATGTCCCCGCGGATTTCACCGCCGTTTTCAATGTCGCGGACAACGTGGACACCGTGTACTTCCGGAGCACCTGGTTCGACAGGGACTTCATGTTTGATGACAAGCTCGATGTGAGCGGGATCGGCACTGCCCTCGATGTGAACTACTCGTTAAACAATCACGCTTGGTGGGGTGATGACAGCGATGGCGTCGTGTCTGGCAACGATGACGGCAGTACCACTTGGGATGAGGATGATATCACCGTCTGGTATCAGATCTATGACAGCGTGGCTCATCCTGACCAGATAGAAAGCATACTCGCTTCAATGGGTAGCGAGTCAGGCACGGAGGACTTCAACCAAGCCGTGCGTGCGATGGGGCACGTGATTTTGGAGCAACTGGTCCAGTGGGCGTTGGACCATCCTGACTTCTTCGCTGAATACGGGTCGTGGGGAGCACTGATTGCCGCTGGACTTCAGGTACTCGCGATCGTGGTGAAGTTCTACAGACTCTTCTTCCTGCAGAACGATGATAAATAGCGCGCATTTCGTTTTTCCGTGAAGTTCAGAGGGATGCTTCGCAGTGATCGTCCATATGGCCATACAAGCTTAATATTACACAAGGAATCGGATGTCTGTGTGCTACGCGGGCTGCGGGGATTGGGACTGGGATTCATTCTACGAGAAACACCCGCTGCCGCGCAATCAGGTCCAAGCCGGAAAGCGCATGGCCAAGCGCATTGAGCGCTACATCGAATCCAGAGAAATCACCGCCAATTCGATCGCCGATGTCGGATGCGGGCCCGCCACGACCCTTTTCGACCTCGCGCGCAGAATGCCCCGCTGCGAGTTCCACGGCTATGACAGCTCGAGGACCATACTCAGGATGAACCGCCAGAAGGCGGAAAAGCTGGGACTTGACAACCTTAATTTCCATTGCGCAAAGCTCCCCGCCATGGCGGTCAGGAGGCAGTTCTCCATCGTCCTGTGCATCGCCACCCTCCACTACGTCGAGGACCCGAGGCGGGCCATCAGGCAGCTCTACTCCATGGTCGACCCTGGCGGTTACCTGATCTTCAACTACCCGAACCGCGCGCACAGGGCCGCCGTGACCCGAGAGGCCGAGCGGGACCCTGTCGTGAGCAGGCGGTTCGAGCTCGTGATCCGTGGCGGTAACCTCCTCTCCTATTTGAGTATCGAACGCACGCTCAGGCGGCGGCCGAGGAGCTTCTGGCTGAAGGTGGGAGAGCCAGCGAGCAGGGTGAATCCTTGCATCGTCATCGCGAAATGATGGCGCAGAGGAATCTTAACATACCAGACGACCGCTTGCGGTATCCGAAGGGGGCGGACTCATGAATGTCATAGAGGCATGGCGATGCCTTGGGGATGTGGACAAGAGAAGAATCGAGGGAAAGCTGGCGAAGGCACTATGGCGCAAGATCTGGTTTGACGTCGGTAAGATTGCCTTGTCAGCCTCTTTCCTCATCGTTGTGGCACTCAGCGTGTCGGGACTGATGCCGTCGCAGCTGGCTGATCTGGGAGCGATGATAAAATACCTCTATTCCGGAAAGACTGTCATGGATGTATTTTTTTCTGCAGGACTCGGGGTGATTTCCGGTTTGACTCTCGGACTGAATATCTATCTCCTCCCCAGAACCTATTCACTTCTTAACTATTCATTGCGCATAGCTGAGAGACACGCCATGAAGAAGACAGTGCGGTAGCGAATGCGACACGGTGAGCTTGACTGTTTACTTCATATGAGATAAAGGGCGCCCACTTCGTCACATCGGTCGGATTTTCGAAGGCATTTGGCAGGATTTACGCGACATGCAGCGAAGGTCGCATCACGTGTTGCAGGGTTTCCGAAACATGTCGCGGGAATCGCAAAACACGTTGCGGGAACTGCGGAACTTGTGTGAGACTCCGTTAACACGTCGCGGGGTTTCGAAAACATGTTGCGAGGTCACCAAGGCATGTTGCGGGAACCGCAAAACATGTTGCGGACATCATGAAACATGTTGCGGAGGCTCTGTAACATGTCGCGGGGACTGCGGAACATGTAATGGACTCCGCGAACATGTCGCAGGGTTTCAGAAACATGTCGCGAGGCTTGCGTCACATGTTGCGAGAATCGCGAAACATGTTCCATGGTTCGAAAAAAATGTCGCATAGCGCGCACGACATGCACCCGGAACGCTGTTCCTCATAATGCTCTTTGGAAGGGACCTGGATTTAAAGAGAAAAAAGAAAAAGTGGCCCCCGCGAGGGGGCCTTGATGTCACTTCCATCTCGGAGGTCGATCCGCCTAAGCTTTCACCGGTGTCACGATCGGCTTCTCGCCCTCCTCTGCCTGCGGCCTGTGCATCCTGCTCCGTATCCGCCTGAAGTTCGCGGCCGTGCTGCTGTCCTTTTTCACCGCCGCGATGGCCATGTCGAGGTAACCGGACGTGGACACGTACGCGTTCCTCTTCACAGCCAGCCACGACTCCGTCGCAAGCTTGCTCTGCCTTTTCGCGGATTCTTGGTGCTGCTCCGATGCCGCGGCCTGCTCCAGCAGGCTCTTCATCGTCGTCAGCATAAGTTCCACGTTCAGGCCGGCGCCCATTAGGGCATTTCGTTCATTTACGAATAGCTCGATCACCATCTTCACGAAGGCGATTACTCCTATCTCAGTCACCATTCTGTTTCACTTATCCTGCCACCCTGCAGAGGTCGGGCGCCACCGGCGCCTTCATCCTCCTCCGGGGGACAGACTCAGCATCAGCGATGGATGTATTTCCAATATTACAGCGGATGTATCTTCGCGCCGAGTAGCATGCTAGTGATTCACGATTCTCGGCTGGCCACACATGGTCCGACCGACACATTCACCCAAAAGGGTCCATATGAGAGGGGAAACACGAACGGCTTCCTCCATAGAATCGCTTTCCCAGTTGGCGGTGGATGTCTACAGCGCGGCTGGAGGCTGACGTTTGACGATGGCGAGCGGATTCCGAGAGTTAGCTTTCCCGTGAATTCGCCCAAAGGCCAAGAGCATGAATTCAGACTCGCGGCGGCAATGTGAAGACCCCTACGAGAAATCCGTGGTCAGTTCAGCCGAAGAAGCGGGCGATGACCTTGCGCATCATCGTGTGACAGTCATCTGTCTGCGAGAGGTCTGTCTTGCCGCCGAAGCCGCCGGCCAAGAACGTCCATCCCGTGACGGATCCTTTTCCCACGCGTTGGCTGAAGCCCACAATCGGCGTCCTGTCGTTGTTCAGCCGTTCGCGGTCGATATCGGTCGTGACGAGTCCGCACCATACCTGCATCTGCCCGACACCCTCGCCGCCCGCCGCCTTGCCGCCGTGCATGACGCTCGCATAATTGTTCCTCGCAATCCCGAGCCTCCTCACCGGTCCATCCGGAAGCTCCCTGACCTCGATCTCCCTGCCTGAGTCGAGCTTCAGCGCCTTCACGCCATGCCCCGCGAGCCTCGCCGCAAGAGCCATGCCGCCATCGTGGAGGCCGAGGATCCTGCCCCCTTCCTCCACGAACTCCTGCAGCAGCCCGATGGTGCCCTCCGGCGGCGCCTCCTCGTGCGCAAGCCACATCTTCGCGAATTCAGTGGACCACGGCTGCTTCCTGGCGAAATATGCGTCATAGGACACGATAATCGCCCTGTGGTCTGAAATCGTGGACATTTCTTCGGGCCACTCTGGCATGAAGCGGAGAGATCCCCGCGATAGAACGCCGAGCAGCGTCGATGCGAGCTGGCTGCCGATCCACATGTTACGCGTAAGGAAAATCAACGGATGCAACTGCGCGGGCACGGGAATCCTCTGCGCCCCCTTGCGGACGAGCTCGAACTCGGGATTGTAGCTGTAGGAGACAACGTGGCCATCTCGCCACTCGCGCTCAAAAGGCAGCGCTTTGTCGTGGATGATGCGGTACTCGTAAGTCCACCAGTCCACGAGCGCCTCGTGGACTGTCGGTATCTTCTTGCCGACTTTCGCTACGAGGTCTGACACAGTGTGCGGGCCGTCCTTCTCGATCAAGGCGTTGAGCACTGCCACCCCGAGCCTGAAGTTGCCGTCCGAGAGCCAGATCCTCTCCTTCTGGGTCACGTCATGCCAGACGCGCGATATCAGCCATCTCCGGCACAGATTCAGGTCTCTCTCCAGCGTCTCGGGCCTCTCAGAGGTGAAGAGGCCCATCGCGTCCCTCGTCTCGAGGATGAGTATGACGACGTCCTTGACCATCCTGATCGTCTGCTCCCTCGCGTCCGTCCTGTCCGCCATAATCCTCAGCGGGCAAGCGTCAGACGCACAGTCCGGGCCCGGGCCCACGCCATCCGGACGCTTCTCGTCCCCCCATGCTGCCTCAGGGTGCTCCACGAGGAAATGCCTCACAAGTTCGTATTTCCCCTTGTCGGGGAGTCCGGCGGGGTCGTCGGTCTGCATCTGTTTGCGCTTCATGCGTGCTCCTCACATCGGAATCTGAGATGGGCTATTGAAGCCTCCTCCGATTCTTCGGACGCGAATCCGGTCGGAGATGGCGGGAGGCCAGGGGTATATGAACTCGCGACCGAATACTCTGCCTCACCCTTCATTCTGCCTTTCTGATTCTCCAACCATGAACGCCAAAACAGCGGTCGTGGCAATCTTGTGCGCCATCGCCATTTCTGGCCTCGCTGTGGGACAGACGGTGATGCAGGGAGGGATCGACGGAACGAACGGGGGAGGAGATGCAGCCTTCTCCGGAGCAAACGGGGCGACGCCTACCGCCAACGGGGATCCCTACGCGCTGAAGACTCTGAACATCAAGGGATACCCTGGGATTTTCAACACTGACAAGGGCGGCAGCCAGGCGAAATTCCACAAAGAGGTGAAGATGGACTATAGCCAAGACGGGACGGATGTCACCGCAAAGGTCGACCTCACCGAGGGCACGCGGTTCTCCTTCTTCTGGCTGGACGTGAGGTCGGTAATGGAGACTTTCTGCGCCGAGGTGACGTGGACCTACATGCCCGACCAGAGCAGGGGCATCGAGACGGTACCCGAGCTCGATGTCTTCTTCGACGGTGCCCTTGCATTCTCGATAAGGAACGGGCAGTTCGTCAGCCCGCAGGACAAGACGTTCGTGGTCCAGCCAGGACAGGTCGTCGAGGTCACTGTCAGCCTTTACACTCTGAGGGACACTAGGGCCGTGATCGTCTTCGGCGAGGACTACGAGTTGGTCGACTGCGGATCCGTGCCGGAGGGGCCGTGCGGCGGTGACTGGTTCTTCAGCACGAGCCAGCGCTGGATCGGGAGGAGCTACAACTCGCTTGTGATGCAGGCGCGCACCACAGATTACGTCTACGTGTGGGGCACCGACGGCTATTACGGAGTCCTCTTCCTCGCGATATACAACCTCGATTTGTCGCAGAAGCTCTACACCGAGCTCTTCGGCTCATGGGACAGCGGGGACACTAGCTGGCCCACGCTCGGCATGATGGGACGGGGTACTGCGCTCCACCTGACACTTGACGGAGTGACCGTCAAAGTCTATGATGGAGAGTACCCGGTGACCTCGCTGGTGGCGGCCCAGCTGCGGCCAGGCTGGATAACGATATCCGAGGTCGATTGGGCGGCTGCGGCGGGGGGAAGCTGTGGATTCTTCGACGATATGAACTACGGTAGCGTCGCGGAGTTTGAGGCGGGAGGATGGGTATTCCTCCAGGACAGGGATTTGGTCACAGCGACGGGCTCGACGATAATCATGGACGATGACGGTGCCCGATGCCCGATTGTCGAGAGAGGGATAGAACGCGGAGACCCCTAGCGGGGCCTCTGCCTTTTTCTTTTTTACGAAGCTCGATCCCCAAGCCTATATTGACCAGCCGCTGCGGGGAGGGCTTGTGAATGGTGGCTGCGAAGAGTGTATGGCCGGATCCTCAGTATTGCCGCGTCTGAGCCGCTCGCGATATTCTGGCCGCCACAGTGTCGGTTGAGAGACCCGCTCCCGTCAATGGGCATGAAGTGGTAAGTACCCAGGAACATTCATTGCCTCAGAACGGTGGTGCGGGTCCGAGGCGGTGTACGACATGTCAACGATTTGCTTAATAGGCGGGAAACACAATCCGGTCCGCGCACCCGGAATGAAGGCTGGTGCTGTGGTGGGTCAATGATGATC
Source organism: Thermoplasmata archaeon (assembly GCA_041489255.1). Classification (GTDB taxonomy): domain Archaea; phylum Thermoplasmatota; class Thermoplasmata; order RBG-16-68-12; family JAFNFQ01; genus JAFNFQ01. Next base: position 26,644 of record JBGPQV010000002.1, read on the forward strand.
GATAAGAGTGAACAGAATGCGGGGCGGAGCCGGAGGAGGCACTATCTCGCCTTGACGCCCGTCGCCGCATCAATCGTGAGCTTGGTCATATGCATCCTGATGGTGACTTCTCTGTTTCCGTTTGGGCGCATCGCGAATCTTCCGTCCAAGGAGGAGCCACCTGTCGACCGACCCGAAAGCGAGTCTGTCCCCCTCGCCCCCGCATGGCCGCCTTTGCTCGACGCGAATTCCGGCGTTGACTCCTGGAACCTCTGGGACGCCTTCAAGCAGGGGCCCCAATATGGCGGTAACCTGAACGTGCCGACGGAGAGCGCGGCGTACTACGACTTGATGTCGCGTGCTTTCCGCATGTCTCCTGAGGCGTTGAGTCTCCTTCAGGAGAACGGCTTCGTCGCTCTCCCTTCGCCCGGGGAACACGAGATAGACATGGTCTACCGATACTACTGGATGAACGACCTGCCCGTGCTCATAACCACGGACACAATCCTCACCGTCCAGCACCTCCTGTTCGACCAGATGCTCCAGGACCTTGAGAACGCGAGCCTACGTCCGATGGTCGAGAACATGAGCGTCGGTCTCCTCGGGGAGGCTGCGTGGCTGCGATCGGTTCTTCCCGATTCTCTCAAGGACGCCGCCACAAATGCGGTTGTCTTCTTTGCGGTGCCGAATATCCTCCTCAATACGAGTGCGGTGGTCCCCGCCGACGCCGCCGACCGCGTGCAGGGAATAGTCGCCAAGATCATGGCGGCGGTCGAAGCCGAACCCGATTCACTCGAAACCGACTGGACGCAGTACACGCCCAGAGGCCACTATGACCGCACTGAGTTCCTGAAGCGGTACTTCCGGGCGATGATGTGGTACGGGCGGGCTTCCTATGATCTCAATGAGACGGATGGTATCGTACCTGCGTCCATCATCGCCGCAATCCTCGATGGCTCCCCTCAGGGGCTCGGTCTGTGGACGAGGGTCTACAACGCCACCGCCCGTCTCGTCGGCGAGTCGGACAGCCTGAACCACCTGGACATCAAGAGGGCGTTCCTGAATAGGCTAGGGGCATTCAACGTCTCGCTGTTGGCTGATCCCGGCAATGTTTTGGCGCTGAAGGAGGAGTTCGCGAGTGATGCATACTATCGGCAAAGGATTCTGTCAGCCGTCGTCTACGTTGATATCGACCCTGAGGGGAACAATCCGCTGTACGAGTTTTCGAAGATATACCAGTTCATGGGCCAGCGCTACGTGATCGACTCGGAGATCATCCAGAACGTGATGTTCGATCGCGTTGACATCTATGAGGAACGTCGACGAGGTCTGCCTTCCGGGCTTGACGTTGCGGCGGCCCTCGGATCGTCACGCGCCTTCGACCTTCTATCGGGGGAGTTGACCAAGTACAATTATGAGACACAGCTCCGCCAGCAGTGGTCCGCGGTGAGCAACAAGAGCGATGAGTTCTGGAACCGCACGGCGTACTCCCGCCAACTCAGTAGCTACCGGGAGGTCTTGGACCCGCCGCCGCAAGGCGCGCCGGCGTTCGCGACGACACGTGCTTGGGCGAGCGAGAAGGTGAACACGGCCCTCGGATCCTGGACAGAGCTCAAGCATGACACCATCCTCTATGCGAAGCAGCCCTATTCGCCAGGAGGGACCTGCAGTACGCCGGATGGATACGTCGAGCCCTATCCGAACTTCTTCAAACGCATCGCCTGGCTGGACGAGGAGATACAGTGGATTCTCGAAACGCACTTCAACGTCAGCACGGACCCCGCCGCACGGTTCCACACGGTGTTCGGGGAATTCGCCGCGATCAACTACCGCCTCGCCGAAATCGCGCAGAAGGAACTAGATGGAATCGAGCTCTCGGAGGAGGACGTGGATTTCGTCCGCAGCATCTTCGTCAACTCGGAGCAGGAGGGTTGCGGCGGTCCGATCACGAACTTCGGCTGGCTGCCGGACATCCTGGGAGAGGCGAATGTCACCGAGAGGACGAAGGATTCCAGGATCGTCGCGGACGTGGCGACGGATGGAGGCTGGCTCTACGAGCCGCCGAGGGTTCTGCACGTTGCACTCGGCACATTCAGGAGTGTCACCGTGGCGTATCAATCGCCGAACGGAACCTGGCATCTGGCGGTGGGTCCGATCTACGGCTACTACGAGTTCGCCTTGGGCGGCTTCACGAGGCTCACGGACGACGAGTGGAAGCAGATGCTCCAGGATGACGACCCGGCGCAGCCGCCATGGACTGCTGAGTTCCTCGCTCCCGCCTAGCGGCATCGTCTGGAATGCGGGGTGCGTTCGAGAATCGCCTGATGGACGGTCAGTGAAATCGCATTCCCGCCACCGCCGACTCATGATCCACCGGAACGTACTTAGCTCGCCCGATTGCATGTGCATGTTGTGCCAACCGCCAAACGCGAGGCGATGTATGCGGAGTTCGCCAAGCACTACGACAGAATCTACTCATACAAGGACACGGCAAAGGAAGCGAAGTTCATTCTGGCGGCGATGAGAGAGCATAACGTCAGAGGTAAAGCAATCCTCGACGTCGCCTGCGAGACAGGCCGCCACGCTGCTCTGCTCGCGGGAAAGGGTTTCCGTGTCGTTGGCGTCGACATGAACGGAGGGATGCTTCGGATCGCGCGCAGGAAGGTGCCCAAGGCCACGTTCCGCCGTGGCGACATGAAGTCGTTCCGCCTGCCGCGGCGGTTTGATGTGATCCTCTGCATGTTCACCTCGATCAACTACAACACGAGGATGGCGGACTTAGTGAGGACCCTCAGCAACTTCGAGAGGCACCTTTCGGATGGCGGTATCATAGTATTCGATGGGCCTGTAAGGAAACGCAAAGGCGGTGAGCAATGGACCGGCGACCTGCTGGATAAGGACACTTCCATCCTCTACACATGGCGGGATCGTGGACGCCTGACCATCGGAGACATCTACTGGATTGTCAGGAAGCACGGACGGACTCCTCAGGCGAAGGGGGCAAGCGTCGTGCTTGACCGTCATGTCTTACGCATGTACAGTCTGGCGGAAATCAAGGGCGCCGTCCGCGCCTCAGGGCTGAGGTGTGAGATTCATTGGGACTTCTCCGTCTCGAGAAAGAAGGGGAGAAGACCCGTGTTCGTGTGCTGGCGGTGAGTGCACGGGCGATCCCGATGGATCTCGCGGGCCGGTATACGCATGGCGGGAAGCCGCGCGGAGAGCCTTGTATCCACGCGGCGATCAGCCCCCTCGTCTGAATCCCAGAACCTAGTTCCCGCCATGCTTTGAGGTGTAGTGGATGGCCCGTCCCTGCTTCTCCGCTGTTACGTAGCCCATCGCGGTGAGCCTGTCGATCTGGTACGCGAGCGTCGACTGCTTCAAGCCAAGGAACTTCGAGAGTTCCTTCTGCGTGATCCCCGGCATCTCCTGGATCGCCTTCAGCACGCGCAGCTGCGACTCCGTCGTGCCATTCTCCATTATTGGGGGCGGCTGCATGTCCGCGGGGTAGAACCGGCGGTACATCCCCTCCTGCCGCGAGGTCACCATGCCCTCCCTCTGGAGGACATCCAGGTGGTACACCAGGGCGCCGTTGTTGATGCTGAGCGCCGCGAGTATGGCGTTGTAGTGAGTCCCCGGGTTGAGGTCGATGTACTGGAACACCCGACCGCGGTTGTAGTTCTCGAGCGTCTTGTCGTGGTTGAGGCGCGTGTAGAGCGGCAGGAAGAACAGGAACAGGGCGTACTTCGAGCGCTCTATCGAGAGCGCCCCCGCCAGGAACGCGGCTGCGAGCATCAACATCGCGACGATCGCGATAATCCAGGGACCTGCACCGCCAGACACGGTCACGACGATGTCCCTCGACGCGTCAACGGAGGTCGCGAGGGCTCCCTGCATGTCACCAGATGAGACCTTTATGGAGAACGGATTGTGGTCCATGAACGAGACAGAGGTCTGAGTCCCCGTGGTCAACGCGAATGGTGGCGTGAACCCGTCTGACCCAGTCGTGCCTGAGAACGCGAGGTTGCCCTGCGCGTCGTGCACGGTCACTGTTGCCCCGCCGATGTCTTCGCCGTTCGAATCAACCGCCTGCACTCGCACCGTATGTCGGAACTCGACTATCGAGGACGCGTCCAGTGTTAGGCTATCGACCGTCGTGTCCGTCAGGATGACATTCGAGTTCAGCACCGAGAGTACCGCCACGTGCGAGTTCGATATCGCGATCGTCCCGCCATGGACGTTGTTCCCCTGGATGACTGCCCCATCGAGGTTGTCCAGGTCCATCGCATTGCCCGAGGTCACCGTGATGTCGTTGCCCTCGATGCGGGGTGAACCCGTATCGCCGACGATGCCCGCCGCCACCGCAACTATCGTGTTGTAGGTGATGTTCGAGCTCGACTCGTGGAACCGTATGCCTGTGAGCACTCCGCTGATCGTGTTGAAGCTGACCTCGGAGGAGGAGTACAGGAGCTGCACGCCCTCTGAACCGCCGGAGATGGAGTTGCCGGTGACTGTGATCGCCGACGAGCTCTCGACCTTGACGCCGATGTCGTTGTCGATCAACACGTTCCCGTTGAACTCCATCGGCGGCAGTTCCGTCGTCGGGTCGTAGTAATAGCCGATCCCGTTGTTGTGGAGGCTGTTCCAGTTGAAGCAGTTGCGGAGGTGCGCGTTGTAGCCCTTCCCGCCATATGCGGTGTTGTAGGCTATCTCGTTATACCTGATCGCGTCGTCGTACGCCTTGTAGGCCACCACGCCTATCTCTCCGTCCCTGATGAGGTTGTACGCGACCCAGGCGTTCAGGGTATAGCTGTTGTTCAGGCCGATGGTGTAGTCCTTGATTGTCATGTGGTAGATACGCGTGTTATTGGTCTGGTCGTTGAAAATGCCATACTCCGCGTTGAGGATTGTGAAGTTGTGGATGACGATTCGATCCGTGCCGAGGTACAGGGCAGTGCCGCTGCCGCCGCCATCGAGGATGACCCCTGTGCGGTCAGTCCCGACGATCTCAATCTCCTTGTTGACGACGACGTTCTCGTAGTAGATTGCGGGGTACACTTCAATCGTGTAGCCATCGCCAGCGGCATCCACCGCCGCTTGGATCGTTGTGTAGTCCTTCCCGCCATTGGCGTCGACCGTGAGAGTCGTCCGTGGGAGGACCGTCAGCGTTCCGGTTGTGTTCGAGATGACCCCGGAAATCGTTGTCGCGTTTACCGTGACGGTGCAGTTCCCCACACCTACCAGGAGAAGCTGGACCGAGCTGCCGTGGGCGTTGTTCCCTGAATAGCCTTTGACCTTGCACACGGCGCTGTCGTTTGTGGTCCAATCACCAGTCACTTCTCCCCGGTACCCAATGGTGAAGTTGTAGGAAGCGGCATAGAACGTGTCCTGTTCCCGCTCATAGTAGGTGAAGTTACCGCGCACCTGACCGTGACCATTCGGCGCATCCCGAATCTGGATGTAATCGACGCCGACCCCGGTCACCGTCAGCTTCCCAGTCATGTTGGTGACGGATGTGCCGACGGGCGTCGCATTCACGTAGGTGTGACCTATCGCGCTCGCGTAGAAGTTGATTAGGGGATAGCATGAGACGGTCGTCCCGCTGCCCTCACAGCCGCCGATCCTGCCTGAGGGTGACGAGTAGAGATATCCCACGGAAAGGTTCGTCGATGTCCAGTTCGACACGATGTCGTCGAGGAAATTGCCGCCGGAATCGTAGGCGGCAGCGTAGAATTTGTCCTTGTCCCCGCTCTGGTACGTCGCCGGTCCGACCCATGTTCCCGCCCCGCCCTGTTCCGAGCGCACGATCACGCTGTCGACGTTGTCGACCGAGACCCGCAGCGGACCCGTGTCGTTCGTGGTCGTGAGGTTACCAGGGGTAATGTGATAATATGCGCGGACATGCGCGATGCCGTATCCGTTGGTGTATATCTTCGCGCTTGACCCATATGTGTGGTTGACCCGGATGACTTGGTTTCCCCTCGCGAGGCCGCTCTCCGTAAACTGCCAGTAGACGGGAACGTCCTGAACCCAGCCGGACGATGCGTTGTAACCCGCAGCCCAGAAGGTGTCATTGTCTCCAAAGGTGTAGTCTCGGCTTGCCACCCAAGAGCCAGCGCCGCCAGGCGCATCCACTACCATGACGTAATCGACAGTCGGATCCGCACGAACGCGCTCGGGGAGCGCGACCAAGAATCCGACCGTCATTCCCAGCAACACGACCGCCAGCATAACCGACTCGACGCACTTGCGCATCTCTTCAACTCCCTGGACCCACCCATGGCGAGGTCATTGACAGTGCAGCAACGCGCGCACCTAAATAGTAATCTGAGCAGTTTCGATATGTCCGTTACCCCACATAAACGACCGGATGTGGCCCATCGGGCAACCCGTCGAGTGCTTGCGTGATGGCGGCGGTAATCCTGGCGTGTCGTGATTCCCCGGCCATGGCTCCTCGAACGACTATGCTGCGACTCTCAAGACGCGTCCTTTTCCTATCGCTTCGAGCCCTTTCGTCTCGTCTCGGGCTGATGATGATCGCCTTCAGCAGGCTTCTCTTGCGCTTTGAGGTCGTCCAATCTACGCTTAGACTCCTTCTCGAAGCGGATCGCGATTTCCTCGAACTCCTTCCGTCTGGTTTCGAACATCTCGCGCGCCTGCTGCAGCTTCCCCGCGTCCTCCGCCAGCGCCGCCTCCTTTTCCTTCAGTAGTGCTTCCCGACTGTCGAGCTCGGAGCGCTGCTTCTGCATCGCAGCCGTCTCGGCGGCGAGCCTGGACAGCGCTGTGTTCGTCGCATCGAGCGTGCCCGCGAACGCCTTCGAACGCGCGCTCAGGTCCATCTGCTTTTCTTTTATTTCACTCACTGCCGTCTTGAGACGCACAACGACGGCGTCTTCCGACCTGTCATGGATGTTCACGAGCATGTCCGTGGCGAATTTGATCTGCTCCTGTGAGATCGACCCGCGTGCGAGAAGGACCATGGCGAGGGAATTGCCCCAAAGCGTCTGCGCGCGATATTCCCGGACCCTAACAGGCTCATCAATCGCGTCCAGCACCCCTGCCTCGACGACCTCATCGTAGGTCACGTCGCAGCGCTGGTCGAGTGTGAATTCCCTTATCGGCTGCAGCCGGCCGTCCAGCACGAAGGCCTTGGCGGGCTTCCAGCGCTTGCGCCTGACTAGAACCACCGCCGCAAGCAGGAGCCCCAGGAGGAAGATGAACGGGATGCCCGAGACCACATAGATGTCCTTCCACCATGGCTGAATAAAGGAGACCCGCACATGCTGCGATGCGGTCCACACACTGTCGGAGATGGTGACGGTGAATGCTGTCTCGCCTTGGCCAGCCGGGTAGGCAACCGTGAGGGTCGTTCCGTTGGCGGTGACGTACTGGGTGTCTGTCGCTGCGGTAATGCGGAAAATCGGCGTGTCGATATCGGAGATGTACGGGGTGAGGTTGAGCGTGAATGTCGCACCATCATCGATTCTGATGTCTGGAATCGGTGCCAAGATTGGCGGCTGATCCACGAAGCGGACCGTGACGAGGAACGTGCTTTCCACATAGAGGCCCGATGGATCCGTCGCCCGGACGCTCATCGTCTCCGAACCGAACCAGTACATCGGCGCCCAAAGGTCCACCGTCCCGTTCGGGTTGATACGGGAGCTCATCTGGACGCCGCCCAGGATCGAGTATGTCACAAGATCTCCGTCGATGTCGAAGAAGTGGATTGAGACATCCCCGCTGAAGACATTCGTTCCGACGGAGTTCTCGTAGAATGAGACCGACGGGAACCCAACAACGAGGATCGGAGCGTGGTTCACATGGCGTACCGTGACGAGGAAAGGAGCCTCCGCCCAGCTCCCGTTGACGTCGGTGGCAACGACGCGCGGAATCTCCTGTCCCCACCAGTGGGTTCTGGCCCACACGTCTATGGTCAAGTCCGCATTGACCCGCCAATATACATTGGTCTCTCCATAGATCGCATAGTCTAGCTCGCCCCCATCCCTGTCATAGAAATACGCGGATATGGGGCCGTTGAACACATCGAGTGCGACCGTGTCCTCGTCGAAAATGACGTTTGGCAATTCCAAGATCTGGATTGGCTGGTAATTCACGGGGATGACCGTGACCACGAACGGCCCCTCCGCGAAATCGCCGAAGGGGTCGGTCGCCCGCACAGTCAGTGTCTCCAATCCTGACCAGTTGGTCGCCCCCCAGACATCGACTGTCCCGTCCGGATTGATGCGGGAGAAGACATTGACGCCGCCCGACATAGTGATGGTCAACGGGTCTCCATCGGGATCATTGAAGAAGGCACTCGCGCTCCCGCCAAGGGCGTCGAACGCGATCGAGTTCTCGTCGAAGGACACCGGCGGGAATGACGTCACGAGGGCAGGCGGGTGGTTCACGTCGCGGACCACAACTAGGAACGCGCCCTCTGCGAACCCACCGGTCGGGTCCATTGCCCTCAATCGCAGGATCTCCAGGCCGTGCCAGTGCAGGCTCGCCCAGAAATCGACCTTGCTGTCGGCATCCACCCTCGAGAATACGTTGACTGCGTCCAGGACCTGGAACGAGAGCATGTCTCCGTCGGGGTCGTTGAAGAACGTCGTGGCCGGCGTGCTGAACCCATCGAAAGCGACCGTGTCTTCATCGAACGTGACCGTCGGGAGGGGAGCGACGAGGACTGGCGGACTCTGATCGGATGAGATTATCCTGATCAAAGCCCACGCTGTGTCTGCGCCATCGGACGCCCAGAGCGTGACTGTGTACGTGCCGATGGTGGAGTATGTCACATCCAAGGACGGGAAAGCGCCAGGATTCACGACGACACTCGCAGGATCCGAATCCCATATCGAGAGCGCCGCGAGAGGCGTGTCCGGATCAGTCAGGTAGAATGTGAGATTGAGGCGGTAGGTGGAAGCGACATGGACGTAGAGGTCGGGGATTGGGGCGATTGAAGGCGGCGCAGGCCCTGCGACGTAGTTGCCCACGCCCTGCACCGAGTCCCAGCCCGTGAGGCCGACATGGTCGACGGCCACGGCGCGCAACGTAACACCGTTTATCGGCGAACCCGGGATCCAGAGATATGAGCCGTCGATGATGGACTCCGAGCCGATGGCATGCCAGACGCCATCAAAGTATGTGAAGTCCACGCGCACGACATCAGGGACGGTGGTGTAGACGATTGTGAGCGTCCCGTTCCCAATCTGGTTGTCGACTACATTCCTGATCGTGATTGCGGGCGGAGTGTTGTCCACCTCGATCGGGGTGACGACCGTCATGTTCGTTGCGGTGAGGCTGTTCGTCACCGTGGCGAGTAGGATGCCGTTCGTGAAGCTCAATCCGGAGGTGTCCCAGTAATAGGTGCCGACGAGCGCAGAGGTGACGCCGATGAGCTTCCATAGCATCCCATCATTATACTCGAACCTGACCGAGACCGCGTCCGGGCTATTGCGGTAGTTGATCGGCGCGACGCCGGTCAAAACCCCCCCAGGGACTGGATTGCTGATTGTTATCCACGGGGGTGTGCCGAGGGTGACGTGAATCTCTGCCGTCCCATTGATTGCGTTGAACGACGCCTGCAAGGTGCCGTTCGCGGCCGGCGGATTCGCGGCGAAAAGGACGATTTGCCCCCACGAAACGTTGAGACTCCCCACGCCACCGAAGACAGCCCAAGTGAAATTGATGCCTGGGACGAGGTTGTCAAGAGCGTCGTATGCCTCAGCAGTGAATATCTGGGATGCGAAGGCCTGGACGGTGACATTGTCGGGAGCGATTGACACTCGGCCCACCGGTCCGGGCGAGACCATCATGTCGTCGCTCAATCCCGTTGTGGTGCCTGAAAAGACTAAGATTCGAATTGTTTCCGCCTTGGTGTATGACTCCCCCGTCAACGTTCCGGTGCCTCCTGCCACTATCGGGAGCGACGTTCCGCCCAGTATTCCGCTGCCAGGCGTCACTCCATCCTGGAGGACGGCGGCAAGCGAGACCAAACCGGTCCAAGAGACGATAGTCGCGTTCATCGGGTCCTTGGCGGTCACGGTGACTGAGAAAGCTGCTCCCGCCACAGTGGATTGGGGGACACCCACATAGAAGTGGTCAATCTTCTGCGTGTACGTGAGCCTCATCTCGCTCAGAGATGGTGAGACAAGGACATCTATCGTCGAAAGACTCGCACGGAACCGAATCTTGCCGGTGGCGATGCTGACCGACTGCATGTTGGAAGGAGGAGCGACGGGGGTCCAGCTCCCTCCGGAGTCGAGGGAATATTCATATGAGATCGTCTGGCCATTCGGATTGTCCACGACGGTGAAGTTCCCCCATCCGGCGAAGCTTGCGGGTGCGAGGTCGGCTGTCTCGATCGTTCCCTGCAACGGGTAGAAGAACCAAGAGATGTTGACGTTCCCGATGGCCGGGACATGACCCGGTGTCCCGACAGAGAAGCTCAGACGGTATTGGACATACCGCGATCCACCCGACATCGGCGAGGTGGCTGGTGTCGGATACGGCGAGGACCAACCGGACCATGTCGGGTCTACCGGTGTCGTGTCGCCGATTCGCGTCTGGACCGTGATTCTCGCATCGTCGGGCAGGGTGAAGCGCATGTAATCGACATCGACCGTCAGCGCCGATCCAGACATTCCGTCAGCTGCATAGAGCGCAACCCGCAATCCCATTGAATACGGAGATGCCGGGGTGTAGACGTCCCGCACCGTCCATGACACGCCGTTAGTACTGGTTGAAGCGGTGAACTTGTCTCCCGAGCGCTCAATCCGCACCCACGCAGGGACTGGATTCCCGCTGCCGACGTTCACGCGGCCCGTCGTCACACCGTCATCCGTCGAGCGCGCGCGCCATGTCCGCACACCGCCAACATTGTCCTTCCCGATGCTGTACCAGTTGCGGCTGTCGACCAAGACCATGAGGCCTGCCTCCTGACCGTCCACCGTCGGATTGACATTGTACTTCATCGTTGCGGTGAAATCGCCTGCGAGGTCCTGCGACAGGATCTCGCCCGTGAATATTTCGTCGGCGAAGTCGACACCAATGCCCGACACCAAGTGCAAGCTCCCCGGCCTGGTCACCCCCACATCATAGGTGGCTGGCGGGTTCGTCCAGATCCATTTCGGATCCAGGGATGAGCCGTCAAACTCGTCTGAAAGGAGATCCTTGACCTGGGGATTCCAAGAAATGTTCTTCCAGAGGGCCGGGGATCCTGGGCCGCTTATCTTGGAGACATACTCACCTGCCACTCCGATCGCCCTGTACCAGATGTCGAGCTTCGGACGCAGATCGGGGTTGACTGCGTATTCAGATGAGTAGAATACTTTGTTGCAGTTTGGCCCGGGATTCGGCCCCTCGAGAATCAACCCGAGGTTGTTCAGCCGACCCCGATGCCAGAGGTCCACCATTTGGGTGACATTCCAAGACTTCCATCCAAGGGTATTGTCGACGACCTTGCTCTCCGCGGTGCGCAAGCCGAAATCGCCACCACCGGTCGTCCAAGGAACCCCTGTGAGGCGGTTGTCCCAGTTCGCTTGGTTCTCGTCCCAACGCGTCGTGACGTAATGTGCGTTGGAGGTCACGGGATTCCCTTCGCCTGAATTCTGATAGAGGCTCAGTATCGCCGAATCAATTACAATGCTCGCGGGGATTGCCGAAAGGTTGAACCGGAGGATTGGGTGTGCCCCACCGTTCTCGATTATGGTCGTCGACGGGCCGTAGTTAACGGACCGGCTGTTCCAATCGAGGTATGTGTCCTCGCCTCCCAGACCCGGCTGGATCGTCAGCTGGGCGAGTGGTGCCGCGCTCGCGCTCAACGCCACATCCCCGGGCCATCGGGTTACCGTAACATTGTTCGTGCTTTCCGCTCCAGAAAAATCAGCTATTGTTGTGCTATTCCACCAGAAGGTCGGCTGGCGCTCGAGGGTCACATTCCCGTCGACGATTTCGGTGTTCGTGAAGGTGTAGTCAGACGGATTGGTGAAGTTCCAGACGGCGTCCGACGTGCCGTCGGGGTTGTTCGTGATGAACGGATCCGCGGCGACCCTGCCCGGGTTCTGAGCGGTTATTGCCGCTGTTAGAGTAATCATGATGCTGACTGCCAGCGTTCCGGCGATGTCGCGATTCATCGGATGCATCTCCTGCCCGTGCCCAGAGGATGTCTTCCCCAGACTGGGCGATTCTCCAGAAAGACTCCTTCTCATTCTATATAACAGGAATCAGGTGGTTATCCCGGTCAATTATCAGATGAGAGAATCAATTGCGGATGTAGGATTGCGTGATCTGATTGCAGCAGACAGAAAGCTGCGCGGGGTTTGCGAGCTGTCTCAGTGATTCGGAATCCTTCGGATATCTCGTTCGCGAGAAGGCTGAAGGCGTTCTCCACGTTCGCTCCGGTCTTCGCGCTGGTCTTCAGCCACGAGCATCCCATGGACGCGCTCAGTTGCTCGATGTCGGAGTCGGAGACCCTGATCCTCTCCGCCAGATTTCCCGCACGACTCGTGGAATGGCGATTAGAGGATCCCAGCCCGATGAGCGTGCGATTGACTCAGATCCCCGCATGAATCGCGGCGCCAAACGGAGGCTTCCGCGGTACCGGGGAGAAATCTATATATGACGTACACACTATCTACATACAGTGGTTACATGGACACCAAGACCGTGGCATTGGACAGGGAGGCCTACGAGCTCCTGAGCGCTCAAAAAGACAAGGACGAGAGCTTTAGCGACGTGGTGAAGCGCCTCGCTCGCAAGCGTCGACCCCTGTCCGACTTCATCGGGATATGGGGCAAGATGCCCAAGGATGACCTCAAGAGGATCGAGGAGGCCGTCCGGAAAGGTCGAGAGCTCGACCGCGAGCGGGCCGCCGGACTCATGAAACTTTGGGGATAGTCCATGCGATGTCTCGACACCTCGTTCCTGATAGATCTCCTCAAAGGCCTTCCCGCGGCGGCAGAGAAAGCGAGGGCAATGGACGCGGTCGGAGAGAGGCTGAGCGTCCCGGCCCCGGTGCTGACCGAAGTGCTGCGAGGTGCCTACTTCAAGGGAGGGAAGGAGCTGCATGAGACCCTTGAACTCATGGCGAGCTTGGATGTACTGGTGGTCGATGACGAGGTCGCCGCCGAGGCGGGTCGGATGGGCGCGGAACTCCTCAAAAGAGGGAACGACGTCGGCACAATCGACCTGCTGATCGCGGCGACGGCGAAGCTGAACAGACGGATCCTCGTCACCAGAGACTCGTCATTCTATGGAATACCGGACGTAGCTGTGGAGACGTACTGAGGGCTGGAGCCGCCTCGTGGCTTCGATTTCGCGAAGCACCGAAGTCGAGTATTTCGCATTTCTGCTGTTCCCCGCAACTTTGATTATGCACCGCGCCGTTGGCGGGATGAAGAAAATGGGGGCCGGGACTGAATGCAGGTGAAGGGTCTATCATCCGAACTCGTCGAGCTTCGTTCGATCGAGGATGTGCAGCTGGCGGAAATCCACAAACACCACAACCGTGAGCTGAGGCTGGAGCTCTCCGACTTCATGGACCTGGAGTTCCCCTGGGTCCCTCTGAACCAGACTCAGATCAAGGCCAAGTTCGAGGAGATGCAGAAAGAGGAGCGCACGGCGCTTTTCGGCGTCTGGTCGAGGAACAACGAGTTCGTGGGACTCGGCTGCTTCGCCGCGAGCTGGGACCCGTGGTGCCCTTTCATCAACATCATCATCTGGCCGCAGTGCCGAAGGAAGGGATACGGCGCCGAGGCCGCCAGGCTCCTCCTCGAGGCCGCGTTCAACAACAGCATCGCGCACGTCATCGGATGCAGCACCCCGGAATGGAATCCCGTCGGGATTACGTTCGCGGAGTCCCTCGGCTTCAAGAGAGCCGGCGCGAGCAGGCGTTCTGGCTTCATCGACGGCAAGTTCTTCGACCGACTCTTCTTCGACATACTCCGCGACGAGTACCTGGCGGACCAGACAAAGAAGGCGGGTGACTGATGGACAACCTCTCAGGAAGCCTCGTGAAGCTGAGGCCGCTACGCGACGAGGACTTCGAGTTCCTGGCGGGCCTGAGGAACGACTTGAGGACCCAGGGATGGAACCAGAGGCTGCCGCCCTGCTACACCCCGAAGATGGTCAAGGAGAGGGTCGAGAAGGACTACGACAAGCCGAATCGAGGAGTCTGGGGTATCGAGACCAAAGATGGCAAGCTCGTCGGCTACATCAACTACGAGGAGACGCCGCCGAGGCTCGGAGCGACTATAGGTGTCATCACCTGTGTCGAGTCCTGGGGGAAGGGTCACGCGAGGGAGGCGATGGAGCTCATCCTGAGGTTCCTGTTCGAGGAGCGCGGGATCCATGTGGCCTCGCTCTGGACGCTCTCCGATAGAGTGCGCATGATCGGCCTCGCGCAGAAGCTGGGTTTCAAGGCCAGCGCGCGGCTTAGAGAGAGCGCGATTGTCGGCGGGAAGGTCTATGACACCATCGTCATGGACATGATTAGAGAGGAGTACCTCTCGAAACACTCCAAGATGGCGGGTGCTTGATGGACACGCTCTCAGGTGAACTGGCATGACTGAGAGCGGTGAAAGACGAGGACCTGGAGTACTTCGCCTCCCTGAAGAACGACATGCGGACGCAGGCGGCCGGACGCAAAGACCCGCCGCGTTTCACTGCGACATTCATGAAAGAGCGTCATGAGAAGGCGCTTGGAAGTCCCATGAAAGGGCTGTGGAGCAAATTATAAACCGCCGACGACTTTCCATGAATAATCCTCATGGATCCAATTTCGCATGTCGCATCGTTCTACCTGCTGGGGAGAAGGGTCGGCGCCAAGAGACTGTGGGTGGGAATGGTCACCACATTGCTTCCCGATATGCTGTTGATTCTGACTTTCTTCGCCAATCTCCTTACGGGACAGAGAAGCGCGGCTGACAGCACTTCGATTCTGAACCTATACTTGCACTCCGTCTTCGCCTTGCTCATTCTGCTGCCTATCGCAGTCTTCTCGCTTAGATACTTCTACGTCTCCGTCGCGGGCTATTCGATGCATCTTCTTCTTGATTACCTCACTCACACGACTGTCAGGATGCCGTTCTACCCGCTGACGGATTGGAAGGCGCCCACACTCCTCGTGTCCTACCTGGACCCAGCTTTCCTGTTGACAGTGAGTATGACCATCTTTGCGTTGACCGTGAATCTCGAACGCAAGAGAGTCGGCAGTGTGGTCAGAGCCCTATTCCGCGGCTCCTTGTGGAAGAGAGTCAAGCCGCTCCTTTCTGTTTACACTCTGTTAGCGTACGCATTTCCTGCCGTGTATGTGAGCACGCTCGCGCCGATGGATCCCATGCTCTTTGTCCTGTGCTCTTTTCTGCTAGGCACTAACCTGCTCCTTATTGGATTCCTGTTCTGTGCTGAACTCTATGATGACAAGAACATACAGACTCCGATTCGCCGGATGGTGAGGTTCCTATTCGGCGAGTCAGACAATAGAGACGATACCTAGAACACTCAGCTTGACAGCGCTGTCGCCGTCCTCATCCTTCACCAATTTGCGCCCTCACGAGCCTCTCCACAATTCTGAGGAACTCCTCCTCGGTTCCTGGCGGTATTGTAGCCCCCGCCGCTGACATGTGTCCGCCCCCTTCCCCGCCAAGCATCTTTGCAGCCTGCCTCATCACCACAGAGAGATCTAACCCCTTCGCCTCAAGCGCCTTCGAGGCTCTTGCCGAGACTTTGATTCCGTCCTCCGCCTGCGCGAACGCGATTATTGGCATCTCCTTATTGGCTGCGCCGGAGCTGAGAAGCATGCCCGCCGTGACGCCGACCACCGTGTCCTTGATCTTGTCCTCCCCATGGAAGTACTGTATCGAGCCCATCTGCGAGATTCCTATTCCGTCCACGAAGTCGAGGGAGCTAACGATCGTCTCGCGGTGATTCTGCAGGAGCCCAATGGCCTTCTTGTAGTACTCGTCCCTGTCGCCACGGCACACCATCAGCCCGACCTCCGCCTCGTCGTACCGCCCGCAGGCGTTCAGCAGAGTCCCGAACTCCTTCGCGTCCCGCAACGGGGTGCCCACCTCCTCGCGCAGGAGCGTGTACACCTCGCCGATGAGACGCTCTACCTCCTTGTGACCGCAGCCGCGCTGAAGCATGTGCGTCACGAGCTCGGTCACCACGCGCCTCTTCTCCCCGCCATCGAGGCTCGACCAAGACCGCCACTCCTCGTCGACCTTCAGGTCGATGCCTATCTCCAGGAGGAAAGCGATGCAGGCCTCCTCGTTGCCAGAGAGGCGGGGAATCGCAGGGTCTGTCGCATATTGGAGGAACTTGTGCAGCGGCCTCGTCTCCCGCCCGAAGAGCCTTAGGTCCGTGGAAGCTTTCAGGACTCCCGCCATTTCGCCGTCCTTGATGACCTCGCAGTTGAAACCCTTCAGGCGCCTGAACTGCGCCTCCTGCACGTCCGCCACCGCCCCGACGACTGCAATGGCGGCAAGATCGATGTTCTTTGAGTCTATCTCCCTGGAGACAGCGTACGTGACAGAGGCTCCGCTCGCGTCATCGGAACCCATCCCGAAGTCGTGGGGATTAAGCATGGGGACGTCGTCCTGCGGCTTCGCGAACGCAAAGAGGTCTCCCCGTGACTGCTTCGGAGGTTGAGGCCGGGATGGGATGTGGTGATCCGTGATCACGACGTTGAGCCCTTTCATCGAACCCAGCTGGCCCGCTCCGAAATCGACGAACCACGCGAGCGGCGGGTTTGAATCCTTGATCAATTGTATCGCCGCATCGTCCATCTTCTTGAGGAACTCGACTCGGTGTTCGATACCGGCACGTGACAGGGTCTCGGCGGCTACGGCAGCCCCGCAGATTCCATCCGCATCGATGTGCGAATAGATGTGCACCTCGGGCGCACGCATGATCACGGCGGCGATTTCCTTTGCCCTTTCCAGCATCTCCCTCGACTTAACCGCCATCGGCAATTAAGCTTTGCAGAGGACGAAGTCCGACTCATTGCTTAGCGGACCATTCAACGGTAGTCCGAGGCAGCAGACACGTCACGTTGAAATATCTGTAAAACCGCGCTCCGGAAAGTATCTCTACGGAAGCATCGCAGTTCCCTGTCCGAGACTCGAATGCAGGATTTTAACACGGCGTTGGAAAACAATGATATATATCGATGGACGATACCTGCGATGAGAATGGGGTGTGTGCATGAGAGCGGCGCTTGTCTCGCTCAGACGGGCTAGATTCTGGGAGAGGTGGACAGCCTCATTCCTCATCATATTCTCGCTCGTGCTTCCCGTTGTTGCCGACCTTAGCTCTGGCGGTGAAGTTAAAGAAGACCTCGCAGAACCTCCGTCGAACCAGCGCATCCTGGATACCATGCGCTCGGCGAGCGACTACTTCACGGAGAATAGGGGGCAGGTCGAGGATGGCGTCCTCTTCTACCGGCAGGGCAATCCCTCGGTCGCCTTCAGGACCGATGGAGTGATGTTCGTCCTGTCTGAAGCGACGAAGGTTGATGAGCGCCTCGGGGGGCGGGTCAGGGTCGATTCATCGGCTTACATGATCCGCTTCGAAGGCGCCAACCTCGCTTCCCCCAGCGGCGTCAACGAACTCTCGTTCCGCAGCAACTACTTCTTCGGGAATGACCCGGCAAGGTGGCAAACCGATGTGCCGAACTACAGGAGCGTGGTATATAGGGAACTCTGGGAGGGCATTGACCTCGTCTACCATGCGACTGCGGGTGGCGTGAAGTACGAGTTCTTGATCGGCGCACATGCTGATGCGCATCTAATCAGGTTCTCTTACGATGGTGTGCAGGCGACTAGGGACTCGACCGATGGAATCACGGCGAGGACCGCCGTCGGCAGTACACGCGACTCGAAGCCTTACTCATATCAGGCGGACGGCCGCGAGGTGGCTTGCAGCTTCGCCGATCGGGGAGATGGCTCCTTTGGGTTCGATTGCCCGGGACGGGATTTGTCCCAGTCGCTCGTCATCGATCCGCTTGTATACTCCACCTTCATCGGCGGTCACGACGACGACTGGTATTGCACGATGGGGCAGGGCGACGAAGCGATGTCGATAGCGGTGGACGCCGCGGGAAATGCCTTCGTCTATGGTGGAACCTGTTCGACGGATTTCCCGGTCACGGCAGGCGCCTTCAACACGACATTCTGGATTAGAGGGGCGCCCAGATTCGCACAGCCCGACTGCAGCCCACCATGCTACTGTCCGCAAGGTGAGTGGTGCGTCGACCCCCACCAGACCTTCGTCGCGAAGCTGAACCCTGAGGGCAGCGCACTCGTGTACGCGACGTATATGGGCGGGGACGGCTTGGACTATCCTGCATCAATCGCGATCGATTCGGCGGGCAACGCATACCTGACAGGGACGACATTGTCCTCGGGGCTGCAACCGGGGACGAACGCATACCCCACGACCGCCGGCGCTTTCGACAGGACCTTGGACGCCTACACCCTGCGGACGGGTCAGTGTTGGTGCTGCTCGATCGTCTTCTGGGAGGGATTCCTCACCAAGCTCGGCCCTCAGGGCAACGCGTTAGTGTATTCGACCTTCATTGGCCGCGATCGATACGAATGGCCTTGGGCCGTGACGGTGGACTCCTCGGGCTTCGCATACGTGACCGGCGAGACGAACGGCACCAACTTCCCGACGACGTTCGGAGCCTACGACACGACCTACAACGGCCTAGACGCCGATGCCGACGCTTTCGTGACCAAGTTCAACCAAGCGGGCAGCGGGCTCGTCTACTCGTCGTTTCTCGGAGGGGACGGTTATGATGTCGGAACATCGATCAAGGTGGACCCGACCGGCAACGCGTACGTGGCGGGGTGGACCGATTCTGCGAACTTCCCAACGACACCCAGCGCGTACGACGCCACCGCGAACGGCTATGCGGACGCATTCGTCGTGAGGTTCGATGCCAACGGAGCGAAGCTCGATTACTCGACCCTCCTCGGCGGCAGCGATCGTGAATGGGAGATCTCGGTCGGGATCGACGCCGCCAGGAACGTCTACGTGAGTGGGACCACGAAATCCTTTGACTTCCCCACGACTCCTGGAGCATTCCGGACCGTCTACATCGGCAGGGAGGGCTTCGTCGCCAAGATGAATCCCACGATGTCTTCCCTCGTCTACTCCACGTTCATCGGCGGGAACAGCGACACGGACACGGTGACATCGATCGACCTGGACTCCCTCGGGAACGCATACGTCACTGGGCAGACGTACTCGGGCGATTTCACGACGACAAAGGACGCCTTCGATACGGTGTTCAGCGACCGCGAGGGGTTCATGACGAAGATAAATGCGACGGGGACAGGTCTGCTGTATTCCACCTTCCTAGGGGGCAGCAGCGATATCGATAAGGGAACCTCAATCGTGGTCGACATCTCCGGAATCGCTTATGTGACGGGCGTAACCAATTCCTCAGACTTCCCCACCACGCCGGACGCCTTCGACAGGACTTTGGACAACGAGACTGACGCTTTCGTGTTCAAGCTTATCCCATCAATCGTGACCGATCCGCCGGACCTCCTGATAACACCGAACGATGTCATCCTCACCCCGCCTGGCAGCGTGGTCGTGGGGACGCCTGTCGACATCAGAGCCGTCGTTCGGAACATCGGAGGTAGAAACGCAACGGCGGTGGGAGTCAGGTTCCATGACGGCCTGCCGCCATCCCCACAGATAGGGACCGACCAAATCATCCCGTTCATAATGTACTTCGACTCGGGTTCAGCGAGCGTAACGTGGACTTCAACTTCCGTCGGAACTCACTCTATCTGCGCCGTCGCCGATCCCAACAACATGATTGCCGAACTGCACGAGGACAACAATCAGGCGTGCGCGCAAATCGAGATCCTTGCGGCAAATCCTGACCTCGCCGTCCAATCCGGAGACATCTCGTTCTCGATCCCGCCGCCATTCATCGAAGGCACGCAGGTCCGGATCGACGCAATAGTCAGGAACATCGGGATTCTGCCATCTACCGCCACGGTCGCAAGGTTCCATGACGGCACACCGCCTGCGGGGCAAATCGGGGTCGACCAGCCCCTGGGACCTCTTGCCGCGGGAGGCTCCGGGACCGTCTCGGTGCTCTGGGATGCGTCGGGCCGCGGCGTGCATACGCTCTGGGTCGTCGTCGATCCAAATGACGTCGTAGCGGAGCTGAGCGAAGGCAACAACCGAGCCAGCACGCAGGCGGGAGTCAGGAGCAAGCCCGACCTGAGGATCTCGATGGTGAATGTGGAGCCCGCGCCTCCCTTGATTGAGGGCGCACTCTCATGGGTGAACGTGACTGTTTCGAACTTCGGAGACACGGCATCCGGGACATTCGACCTCAACCTCTTCGATGATGGCGATGGCGACCAAATGCTAGACGTCGGAGAGGACGTCGGCGTCAAGTTGGTAGCCGACTTGATAGGGCACGCCCAGGTTTTTCCCTCCTTTACCTGGACTGCGATGCCGCCCGGAAGCCACAGCATGTGCGCGTACGCCGATCTGCCCGATGCGGTCGATGAATCGCAAGAGGACAACAACGTCGGATGCACAAGCATCCAGGTGAAAGCGAACATCAGACCAGAATATGTGCCAGTCCAGCCCCTGCCTCCAAGTCCCATCACCGTCGGACTCTCTCTTCCGGTACAGCTCTCAGTCATAGTCGAGAACCGGGGCGACGCCCCCGCCGCAGACAACGCTATCCTTGCGTTCCACGATGGGGTTACCCCGCCATTCGCGACATTCGTCGTGCCTCCGCTCGAGCCCTCGACCGACTCGGTCAGGTTCACCGCCACCTGGGTTTCCCCGCCCACGCCAGGGATGTACAGGATCATCGCTGACGTCGACTTCGATGCGAATCTGACTGAATGGGACGAAGACAACAATACCTGCGAGTGGACGATCGATGTGGTTCGCGGTCCGATCACGTCACTCACGGTTGGGACGCCCAACTACACCCTTGCGGTTCCATATGTGACATCCTCAACGCCGCTGGAGTTCGCGGTGGCCGATCCGGGCGGGTCCGGCATAAGGTCAACGATGTACCGCATCGATGGCGGCGGATGGGACAACTATCCAACTGGCGGGCAGTTCACGATTGACACCGAAGGTGAGCATACAATCGAGTGGTACTCGGAGGACAATGCTGGAAACATCGAAATCACGCGCAGCGCCATGCTCAGAGTAGACAACACGCCGCCGAGCTGCATACTCCGTGTCGGGATTCCGCAGTACCTGAGCGCTCCCACGTACGTCGACTCGACCACGCAATTCAATCTTAGTTGCACAGATAGCGGCATGCTTCCGGTTGGCTTGGACCGCATCGAGTACCGCATCGACGACGGTCAATGGAAGGCTTACACCATTGACTTCACCCTCCAGGGAATCGATGGCGTCAAGACCGTGGATTATAGGTCGTCCGACCTGCTCGCGAACACTCAGTCGACTGCGGGGATCTACTTCCTCGACGAGACCCCGCCTTCGACCTCGATTACCCCATCCTCGGAAGATGCGACCACAGATACTGTTTTCGCACTGGATGCCTTCGATGATGGCTGCGGAGTCGGATTCACCGAGTACAAAGTGGATGGCGGCAATTGGACCGTCTTCTCAGGCGGGTTCACCGTCCCCGAAGGAGAGCACAACTTCACCTTCCGTTCCGTCGACTGGCTGGGCAACCGAGAATCGGACAAGCTTCTGCATGTCCATGCGCGCCTGCTGACTGCGACCAAGGAAACGAACTTCAAGCCTTACGTCGCGGCCGCATTCGCCATCATATTGGCGGTGGTCGGATTGTGGTCGTCGAGACGCAGACCGTGGAATGGCGGGAAAAACAAGACCGCAATCGCGAAGGCATTCGTCGGGCTGTCATTGCCCTTCGTGTTGGGAGAAACTGCGACGGGCATAGCCTCCCAATTCACAGGGGAACTTGCGATACCGCCAATCATCGGCGTCGGAACGGCGGTCGATCTGGCCATACTCATCTTAGGATTGCTGACGGTCGTCGTCAGAATGGCCAAGAACAGGTAGAGTCTTGAGACGGTCGTCAATGCCTACGCAACTTACTCATACTCGCGCGATGTTCACTTGGGATGACAGGAGAGGATCGGCTTGCGGACACTTGTCTACGCGATTGTGTGCTTCTTGATTGTGAGTGCAATCCCGACCGCCATGGCGGCTGCGAAGCCTGTGGAATCCTTGCACGGAACGCAGCTGGGGCTCGTCGGGCTGGAATCTGGCCTTGCGCGATTCGCGCGGCTGAGCACGGCACCCCTAAGCGACTATGGCGGATATTCTGTCTATCAAGTCGGCGAGGAGGAAATCGCGCGGCTCGACTCGATCAACGCGCCATACTTCCTCCTTCCGGATCCGGACTATCTCGGTATCGAGTCTGTCGTCGGCTCGCTCCCCCGCATCGACACCGGCCAACTGCCGCCGTCACCGGGACTTGTCGTCATCCAGTTCCCAGCACCGCCGAAACAGGAATGGCGCCGCGCGCTCGAGGAGAATGGAATGATGACGCTGGCTTACATTCCTAATTATGCGTATCTTGTCGTTTCCTCTCGCGATCTTGGAGGAGCACTCACCGCTCTTCCCCTCGAACCTAGACTCTTCGCCTATGAGTCTTCGGCAAGAATCGACCCGCGGCTGATCTTGGACGAATCGCCACAACGCGTCCGTTTCGTGCTGTTGAAAGCCTCGGGCTTCGCCGATCCCATCGATGTGATGTCCCGCCACGGGCTCAGGCCACAGGTCTATTGGGAACGGGAATCGTTGGCTTTTGCCGAGACATGGGCCGATCGGGCAACCCTGGAAGCCATCACGCAGGAACCGTCCATGGTCTGGGTGGAGCCCGCGCCCACGCCTAAGTTCTTCGACGAGATTTCCGACGAGATTCTCGGCGGCAACTTCACTCCTGGGATGCCCTGGGATGGCGATGGAGCCTACATCCATTCACTCGGCTACACGGGATCCGGAATCATCGTGGCGATAGCCGACACCGGCGTTGACACGGGCAACCTTACCACGATGCACCCCGACCTCAGAGGGCAGATCGCCGCCTTGATCGACTTCGGAGAGACAGATCCGAGCGACGGTGTCGCCGAGGACGGGTACGGCCATGGCACGCATGTGTCCGGCATCGTCGCGGGAACCGGAGCCTCCAACGGGCGCGATTTGGACGGCTACCTCTACGGAATGGGCATTGCCCCGAACGCCTCAATCGTCATGGAAAGAATCTCAGATGACCAAGGATATTGGATGGCCCCGGCCGACCATGTAATTGCAGAGAACGCAGTCCGAAACGGAGCATCTGTCAGCTCTAATAGCTGGGGCAGCATGACATACGGAGTCTATGACTGGCAGGCGGCTGAGTACGATGCATTGACGAGAGACGCGGACTTGTTCACTCCGGGTGGACAACCACTCCTTCATGTATTCGCGGCAGCGAACTCGGGCCCGAGTCCGTACACGCTCGCGTCACCCGCCGTGGCGAAGAATGTGCTCACCGTCGCGGCGAGCGAGAACTACCGCCCAGCGTTCGGCAGCGAGGCCGACAACCCGGAGGATATCGCGGATTTCAGCAGCCGCGGCCCCGTCGCGGACGGCCGATTCAAGCCCGATATCGCAGCGCCGGGGACATATGTCGCGTCAGCCCTCTCCAGCTTCCTGGCGCAGGGCATGTGCGGTGGTCCTCTTGACTCGCTGCACGAAGCTTGCTCGGGGACGAGCATGGCCACGCCGCATGTGGCTGGCGGGGCTGCGATTTTCCAGCAATACTATCGAGGCTTATACGGCGTCCTCCCGAGTCCAGCAATGACCAAGGCGGCTTTGATCAACACCGCGCATGATATGACTGGCGCCGGCGCCTCCCTGCCGATCCCGAACACCGACGAGGGCTGGGGCAGGATGGACCTCGTATCCCTCCTGGGGTTGGGCAGGCCGGACGAGTATGCGGACGACCAGACGAATTCTCTCCAGACCGGTCAAGACTCGGTTCACCAACTGACAGTGATGTCGTCCGCGGTACCGCTTCGGATCACCATGGCCTACACGGACGCCCCGGCGGCGGGGTTCTCGTCGCCGACTCTCGTCAATGACCTGGACCTTGTCGTCACCGACCCAACCGGCCGCACGTTTTGGGGAAACATGCTGGTGAATGGACGGTCGATAGACTCGATCACGGGAGGAGATAGACTCAACAACGTCGAGAGCGTCTACATCCAGAATCCGGAAGTCGGCCTCTACACCGTGAGGGTCTTGGCAATCAACGTGCCCGAGGATGGAGTGCCTTTGACTCCCGCAATCGACCAGGATTTCGCGCTCTTCGCCAGGGCGAGCCTGGAAGCTCCGCCTACGCCGTCGATTTCATTTAACCGCGACTTCTACACGGCGCCATCGAACGCGAATGTGTCGCTGGCGGGCGCAAGCCTGAACGCGGATCCTCTCGTCCGCGAATCGGTCAACGCCGTCGTGAGATCTGACACTGAGCCGCTCGGCGAGAGCCTCACGCTCACTGAGGTCGGACTCAACTCAAGCCTGTTCATCGGGACAATCGGGCTTCAGCTCGGCGCACCCGTGACAGACGGGGTTCTGCAGGTTCTTCACGGAGACCTGTTGAATGTGACGTACACCATGTATTACGACGTGGCATGGGTCGATACCGTCGCCCCAACGATTTCCAATATCGCCACGAACGTGAGGACTCGCACAGCGACCGTGACATTCACGACGAGCGAGGATACCAAGGGCCTCGTGGAATACGGCGATACGACTTCCCTCGGCAACATCTCGGAGTCGCTTTCCTTCGCGGTCTCGCACAGCGTCGACCTGGTCAATCTCAAGCCGAACACAACTTACTTCTTCGATGTCGTCGCGACGGACCTGGCAGGCAATCGGGCGCGAGATGACAATGGCGGCCTGCACCACGCTCTGACGACCGAGCCCCTGCCTCCGATCCTCCTTGTCGACGACGAACCGGACAACCTCGACGTCTCATTTTCCGACGCGTTAAGCGCCAACGGCTTCGCTTTTGAAGTGTCGCAGGGTCCCGCGCCTTTCAATCTGATGAAGGACTATCGAATCGTAATCTGGACCACGGGGGCAGACGGCTTCGATACATTGACAGCAAGCGATGAGAGCGCGCTGGCGTCCTACCTGGATGGCGGTGGCAGCCTATTCCTGTCGAGCGAAGGCTACCTCTGGAGAGGCGTCTCCTTATTCACCCAGAGGTATCTCCATGTGGCAAGTTCTTCGCCGCTCATCAACCCGCTCACCTCGGTGCAGGGCGTTCCCGGGGACCCGATATCGGGAGATTTCCCCGACATGGCCCTCAGTTACCCGCAGTCCATAAGCGCACAGAGCCTTGATCCAGATCTGATCGCGACCGGGATATTCGAAGAACCCCTGGGCACGAATGTTGCGGTCAAGGCGGACGCGGGCACTTACCGCGTCGTTTTCTTCGCATTCCCGTACGAGGCCAGCTACCTTGCGGATTCCCTGGCAGGCACCCAGCTGATGTACCGCATCATCCAGTGGTTTGGATTTGGGATAGGGGTAGACCTCGCTGTCGTGGGCGTCACGGCACCAGCCTTCGCTCCTCCCGGCGCAATCGTTCAGGTGAACGCCACAGTTGTGAATCACGGTGCGTCGGCGGAGGTGAACGTATTGGTCAACTTCACGGTCGATGGAGCCCCGGTCGATTCTCAGATGATTCCGTCCATCGACGCTGGGAAGTCAACCGATGTGAGCTTCCAGTGGACAGCATCGACGGAGACGACGCACAGCTTGACCGTCGAGGTGTCGCCCGCGCCTGGAGAGACCGTGTTGTCCAACAATGCGCGCTCGGTGACCGTCCTGGTGACCTCGGCTCCTCCGATCAAGGTCGCGGTCATCGACTCCATGGGCACGCAGAATCCTTACTTCTGGGACTATCTTCAATTGAATTGGCCCTCCTTTGGTCCTGTCCCGATCACGGTGGACACAACCACTCTCGCGGGGTCAGGTTTCACCTATGCGGATATCGTCTCCACGAAAGCCAATGTCCTCGACATCTCGTGCGGCATGAGGGAATACACCACTCAAGAAATCGCCGCAATCGAGCAGTACCTCCAGGGTGACCGAGGCCTCGTCGGCACCTGCACCATCTCGTCGACGACACCTGGCAACGCGCCTTTGGCGCGACTCTGGGGCATTTCGGACAGTTTGCCGTTTACGTACTATTCGGTCGCACCGGTCACACCCATAAGTCCGTCGAATCCACTGTTCAGGAACGTGACCGTCCCATACACTCCCGGTTTACCCATCGGCACCTCGCCGTCCAACGACCTTTCCTGGGACGCGGATGATCTGACGACTGGGACATATGCCGGGATATCGTTGCCTGTGCGCTCCTCGGCCGTGGTGACAAACGGCCTGAACGTCTACTTCTCGCCGTTCGTGGATGTGGGCGACGCGATCATCACGACTGAAGACGACTATCAGATCATGTACAACGCATTGATGTGGGCGGGAAGCGGGGCTGGAATCGCAGTGAGTCACGCTGCACCCCCAAGCGCCGAGGTGAACACGCCTTTCGACGTCACTGCCAATCTATCTTCGAATTACGATATCGTGTCGGTGGAGGCGTGGTATCAGCCCCCGGGCAGTCCGAGTTACCAGTCGGTCCCGATGAGTCTCGTCATGGGCAGCCCCACGAACGGGACATGGTCTGTGACGATCCCCAGTCAGAGCGCGATTGGCCCGCTGCACCTGTACGTCGAGGCCACGAACACTGGGGGAAGGAACGCGACGACGCAGAAGACGACGGTGCGGATAGTTGACACGACAGCACCTGTCATTATCGATATAACCTCGGGAATCCCTGTGACTCACTCGCCATTCACGTTCGCCGCATCAGTCACTGACAACCTGGCGGTCGGCTCGGTCCATGTGGAATACTGGTACGGGACAGGCGGCCACACGAATCTGACAATGATATTGGCGGGAGGACTATACCAATCCACGATCACTGTCCCAAACACGACGGCATCGCTGTCCTACAAACTGTCCGCGGTTGACTCGGGCGGTCTCTGGACGGTGACGAACGCCGTGACGCTGAGCGTCTCCGACCCATATCCGCCAACGGCAGTCGTCAACGACCCATTTGAAATTGAAGAGGACCGCCTCGCGAGGTTCGACAGCGCGGGCAGCTGGGACAACGTGGGCATAGTGAACTTTACTTGGGACTTCAGCGACGGAATAGTGCTCTACGGCGCCGTGGTCTTCAGGATCTTCGCTGACCCCGGGCGGTATGATGCCACGCTGACCGTTCGCGACGCGGCATCGCTGACCGGAGTGGCAAGCACGTTTGTCCTCGTAACCGACACAACACCACCAGTCGCAAGAATCTCCGTGCCAGCATCAGTCGATGAGGACACGGCGTTCATTGCCAACGGGTCGGGCTCATCAGACAACGTCGCGGTCGTGAACTTCACATGGAGCATCAACGGCATCCCTGTCGCTTGGGGGCCAATCGCGATCCTCACCGTCTGGAACCCCGGGCTCGTGGGTGTCACTTTAGACGTGCGCGATCTCGCTGGCAACAACGCGACCGCCGCTTCAGCGGTGACAGTGCGCGACATCACCCCGCCACTCATCTTGATCGACGGGGGAACCACCACACGCAAGATTAGCGCGGGAGACTCGCTGAGCTTCGACGCTTCCGGAACCACCGACAATGTCGGAGTGCACGCAATCTCGTGGGATTTCGGCGACGGAACGAACGCGACCGGGTCCGCCGCGAACCACAGGTTCGAGAAGCCTGGAACGTACACATTGACCGTGAGGGCGTTCGATGCGGCGGGCAACGCCGCCTCGGTGACCATCCGAGTCGACGTCGAAGACTCTGGCCTCTATGCCGTCGTCGGAATCGGCATCTTGATTGCGGCGGTGGCTCTCGGCGTGGCATACCTCGTTTGGGCAAGACTCCGCTCGCGTCGAGTCAAAGAGCCGACGAAAGAGAGCGAGAAAGAGGAGGAAATGCCCACGGAAAACCTGGGTAATCACTGAAGCCTCTTCCGATTACGCCGCCAGTCTCGATCCGAAGTAGTACGCGACAATCCATGCTAGTGCATTCTTTGTGTATTCGGGGTAGAACCTGGGCCAGCTGAAGAGGAGCGTACCGCACAGGTAGCCGACGAGAAGCATCGCGGCAACCGCGTTCGCGTTCCTGAATATCGCGATAGCCCTGTTCGGCTTCTTCCCCGCCTTCTGCCGGCGCGCGACAATAGCCGACGCGATGTAGCCGATGATGTAGCTCGCGAGGACCTCCAGAATCAGCGTGAACGCTTCGGGGATCCCGCGGCCCCGGTACCGCATGTAAGCAATCACTCCGAAGAAACCCAAGAGCAGGACGAATCTGATCGAGCCACGGGGGAGGAATAGTGGCTGCCTCGTCCCCTCCGTCGTCGCGGGCGCGATTGGCGGGCCCATGCCGCTGCGGACACCGAAATAGAACCCCACGACGAGCAGGGCGCTCTCCACGAGGATGTCCTCTATCGCCTCGCCCTTGAGAACCTGGTACCAGAGAGTGCCGCACAGCATCAGCGCGATGACCGCGCGAACGCTGCCTGACGGCAGGCCGAGGGGCTGTGGGGGCTTCTGCTGTTGTGTCTGCTGTGTCTGCCTAGGAATCTCTCCGGCCGCCATTGCACTCTGGCCCGGCGGCTGATGGGTGGGAACAGTATAGAACCTTTGGAAGGGACGCGACCGGAATCCAATGCGGCGGGTTTGCCCTTGGCCTCATCTGAGGAATCCGAGCACCGCACGATTGAACTTCTCCGGCTCATCGAGGAACGGGAAATGCCCGCTCTTGTCGAACACGATGAGCTTAGACCCTTTGATCCTCCTGTGAAGGTCCCTTGCAAGTTTTGGCGGTGTCGCCTTATCGTGCTTCCCCGCCAGAATCAGGGTCCTTGCCGCCAGATTGCCCAGCTCCCCCCGCACATCCCAAGCCCTCATCTCGGAGAAGTTGAACGCCGCCCTATCGATGCTGAACTGGAGCGACGATTTCATTGCCTTGCCCATCGCCAGCCTGCCCCGCCGCGTGCGGATCTCAGGTCCGAGGAATACCGCGAGGAACCGCCTGAAGCTCTCTTCATTCCTATCACGGAGCGAGGCGGCGAGAGCTTCTCCGACACCGTGCGTTTTCATGATGTCAGGCAGCTTTGCACCTGATCCGATGAGCACGAGGTCGCTGACCCTCTCGGGGTAGCGAAGGGAGTATGTGAGCGCGCAGGCAGATCCCCCGGAGTGTCCGAGGAACACTGACTGGTCGATTTCGAGCCTCGTCTGCAACGAAAATAGGTCTGACACGACCCGCTCCAGACCGAGGTCGTCTTCCTGCATTGGCGGGGCCGACCGTCCGGTTCCCGGCGGATCGTGGTAAATCATCGTCAGGTTCCTCTCCAATGGCCTGAGGAAAGACCTGATCGGCTCGCTGTTCAGGCCCCAGGGATATGGAGAGACGAAGCATGGCGGGCCCTGACCGCGAATGTAGTAGGCGATAATAGTCCCTCTAGTCTCGAATGCATATTGACCGGGGTCGAGTCGACCGTCCATCTAGCACCTTCGCTTGTCTCGCCAGCTGCGAATGCGCACGAGGATGAAAAGGTTATTTCAGGCTGTTGCTTCTCTCCCCGGAGGAGGCGTCCGGTTGGATGACAAAGAACTGAAGGCAACATTGGGCAGGTACAAGAGAATCGCCGTCGTGGGCATGTCTAAGGACCCAGAAAAGGACGCCCAAAGAATCCCCCTGTATCTGAAGAATGTGGGCTACGAAATCATTCCGGTGAATCCCAGCGCCACGGAAATCGCCGGCATGAAAGCTTACAAGAGCCTTTCAGAGATCCCTTTTGACTTCGACATCGTGCAGATATTCAGGCCTTCGGAGGCCGTGCCGCCGATCGTGGACGAGGCGCTGAAGACCAAGGCGAAGGTCATCTGGATGCAGCTTGGCATCAGCAACGCGGAGGCGGCTGAGAAGGCGAGCATGGCGGGCAAGATCGTTATCCAAGATCGCTGCATGATGGTGGAGCATAGGCGATTGATCAAAGCTGATTGATTCGGATCCGGCGATGCCGTAGCCTCTCTTGCGGCTAACAGCGTCCGCCAAGACCTTGACATCCCGCCGCAGTCGAACCGCGTGGACCCGCTCACTCTGCTTCTTGCCACCTTGCTATTCACACTTCTGGGCGCAATGATTGGGGTCGGGACCGGACTCGTTCCGGGGATGCACGTCAACAACGTGGCCCTTCTGATCTTCATGGGTCAGTCTGCCCTCTCTTCAGCTGTTCTTCTCCTGTTCGGCTGGGCTTCCCCGTCCTGCAGCGATATCATGCTGCTTCTTTCCACCTTGATTCGCGCGATCGCCGTCAGTCATACGTTCGTGAGCTTCGTCCCGTCGGTCTTCCTTGGAGCCCCCGACGAAGATACTGCCCTGTCGGTCCTCCCCGGTCACAGAATGCTCCTCCGGGGCAGAGGATATGAGGCGGTTCTCTTGACCGCCCGCGGTTGCCTCTGGGGCTTCGTCGCATCACTCGCACTCATCCTGCCGCTGCGGCTGCTCATGGGCTCGCCGGTCAACGCTTACGATAAGCTGAGGCCTGTGATGGCGGGAGTGCTCACCCTCGTCGTCACCTTGCTCATCTACAGCGAAAGCGAGCGGCGCAAGGCGACCGGTCGGATGATGATCAAAGCACATGAGGTCGGCGGGGTCCAGCTTCTCGCTGAGTCTGACGGAGAGCACAAGGTGGAGCCTTGGCCCGAGTTCGCGGCGGGAGACGATGTGACAATCGAGGGCAAGGTGGCGAGTTTCTGGAATGGCGGGATGCTGCTGGTAAGGGGCAGGGAGAAGGTCGTCGTCGAGACCGAGGACGATTGGGAGAAGGACGACGTCTGGGTCAGCGTCCAAGGCATCGCCCTGCCGGTCACGAGGACCGCCACCGCAAACGAGCAGCGGTCCTGGGCCGTGCTCCTCTTCCTCCTCTCCGGGGCACTCGGCTGGGTGCTCCTCTGCTCGCCGGGGATCCAGGCGGCAAACTGGTTCCCGATCCCGTTCCTGTCGAGCACGAACCAGTCCATGATGCTCTTCCCCCTCTTCTCCGGGTTGTTCGGCCTGTCCACCATGGTCATGAGCGGTGCATCGAGGGAGACGATTCCGGATCAGCAGCTCGAGTTATCGGCGAAGATGGAACCCTGGCGACACGGGAGGGCCGTCGCCTGCGGAACGATAGCCGGTTCTGCCGTTTCGTGGTTCCCCGGGGTGAGCGGAGCCTCCGCCACCGTGATCGCGAGGTACCTCGCTGGCGGGGAGCCGGATGGTCGCGAGAAGCGAGACAACGACAGGGAGTTCCTCGTTTCCATCGGAGCCGCCAACGCCTCATCGACCGTTTTCACGTTGGTCGCTCTCTTCGTGATATTCAAAGGGCGGAGCGGGGCAACCGCCACAATCGGCTCGCTACTGGCGGGAGGACTCTCGCCCTGGGAACCGATTTCCTCAGTGCCGCTCGCGATGTCTCTGCTGCTTGTCGCGTGCCTTCTTTCCGCGGTGTTCGGGTATGTGACGGCAAAGGCGGTCGCCCGTCTGTTCGCGAGGAAATGCGGCAAGGTGAGATACGGAAAGCTAGTGAGGGCGGTCGTGGTCTTCCTCCTCCTGATGATCCTGATGCTCACTGGCGTGCTCGGCTTGTTCGTCGCGGGAGCCGCCACCGCAATAGGGGTGCTGCCGCCAATCATCGGCGTGAGGCGAGTGCACCTGATGGGCTCGTTGATCCTGCCCGCCATCCTGCTGCTCGCATTCTGACGGTCAAGCTACATCCAGGCGGAACCTAGAAATCCATCACCGCCGCATCTGCACTGGGATGCCATGGTCAATCAGTTCTCTCGATGCCTTCTGGCCATGGCATTCTTCGCCTCAGTGTCGGCCCCGCTGGGCTGGCAGGTCATCTCGTATGCGCTGTTCGCGACGGGCATTGCCGCAATAGTCCTCACCGACTTCGCGATCGAGGGTCGTTGGAAGACAGGTGCCGGGATGTGCATCGCCCTTCCTGGAGTCGGACTGCTCGGCGGGCCGAACCCCGCCCTGCTAATGATAATTCCAGTTGCGGCTGCAGCGGTATTCCTTGCTGAACATCTCACTCGCATGAAAACACCCGGAGAAGGTGAACCGCGAGAATCCTCAAAGAGACGCGACGATCCTCTGGCTAACCTTTGCGTCTCACTGCCCTCGGCAGTCGCGCTGTTAGCATTCGTCGCGCTGTGCTAGTGATCGTCCCCTTCCTCTCGCGTGCCATAGGGCGTGGAGTAGTTGAAGGTCTCCCTGATGCGCGCGATGCCGTCTATCTCCTTGATGTAGTCTGCCACCGTCTCGGGCACGAGCGCCTGCCAGTCCGCTCCATCGTATATCCTGTGCCGGACCTCGGTCCCGGAGTACATGCCTCTCTTCTCCAGAGGCAACTCGTAGACCTTGAACCCCTTTTCCCTGAACAGCCTGACGACGAGAGGGCTGTTGGTGTAGACCACGTCGAACTTGGGGACCAGGGAGAGCACGTGACCCACCCAGACCGAGTGCACGTGCGTATCAGGGATAGGGACGATGTGATAGTCGTGTATGCCCGCGGCGTCGAGGGTCCTCTTGATCATCTCGTACCTCTCGCCTGCCGTGAACGGGTTCTCGTTGGTGTGGCTGTACTGCGCGCTGCCTATGCCGATGATGATCTCCGAGTGCTTCTTCAGTATGCGCTTCACCATGACGAGGTGGCCGTTGTGGAACGGCTGGAACCTGCCGATGAAAAGCGCCCTAGGCGTCGTCATCATAATCCTCCTCGCCGATGAAATCGTCTATGATCTCGCAGTCGACCGTGAGCCACTTCCTGCAGTGCTCGCACGTGCCATCATCCATCAATGGCCTGAGAGTCACGTTGAACTCATAGCACGGGAAGGTTTCGAAGTCAACTCCCCCCGCCTCGTCTAGCAAGGCTGCTCACCTAATGCGGGACCGCCCTGTCCACCGGGGGGGCCTCGATCAGCCCGCCCGCCTTCGGAACGAGCGCAGACAGCTTCTTCAGTAGGCTCTCCTTCTTCGGCCCTACCACCAGCGCGTTCTGCAGGACCTCGTTGAGCGTCTCCACGGGGACTATCTCGATCTTGCCGACGTACTTGTCGTCAATAAGCACATCCCTCAGGTTCGCCTTGGGTATGATGACCTTCTTGATGCCCATCTCGGCGGCGGCCTCTATCTTGGCGGTGACCCCCCCAACAGGGAGCACTTGGCCCCTGACGCTCAGGCTTCCGGTCATCGCCGTGCTCTGGTCGACCTCGACACCTTCCATTGCGGAGATGACCGCGGTTGCCACCGAGATGCTCGCGGAGTCTCCTTCCGTGCCCTCGCGGCTGCCTACGAACTGAACATGGATGTCATGGTTGCTGATGTCCTCACCAGTGTACTTCTTGATGAGGGCCGAGACGTTCTCTACCGCCTCCTTGGCGATCTCGCCGAGCCTGCCCGTCGCGACTATCTTGCCGCCGTGTCGCGTCTGAGCCGGCGTCACTTCTGCGGCAATCTGCAGGACTACACCGGAGAACTCTGCCATGCTGCTGTCCCCCGCTAGGACGGCGAGGCCGTTGACCACGCCGACTATCGCGCCCTCGGTCACGAACGTCTTGTATTCCTTGCCCTTCTCTATCATCCTGTCCGCGACCTGCTGCTCGAGGGAGCGTGCTATCTTCTTCCCCGACATCACGTGCTCCGCGGTGACCAGCGGCGCGCTCTCTTCCTGGGCAATGTCGCCCGCCACGCGGATCAGGCCGCCGAGCTCCCTGAGCCTGAGAGTCAGCTGGCCCCTGCGGCCGGCGCGGCGCTGCGCCTCCCTCAGGATCTCCATGACCCCGGTCATGTCGAAGTGCGGGATCTTCTTGTCCTTGGTGACCTCCTGCGCCACGAACCTGACCAGCTTCATGCGGTTGGGGTCCGTGTCCTGCATCGTGGCCTTCATGTAAATCTCGTAACCATAGCCGCGTATCCTCGACCTCAGCGCGGGGTGCATCCCCTGCAAGGCGTCGAGGTTGCCCGCCGCCACGAGGATGAAATCGCAGGGAACCGCCTCCGTCTTGACCATCGCGCCTGACGACCTCTCGCTCTGGCCGACGATCGAGAACTCCTTCTCCTGCATGGCGGTCAGGAGGCTCTGCTGGCTCTCAATCCGCAGAATGTTGATCTCGTCGACGAACAGCACGCCCTTGTGCGCCTTGTGTATCGCGCCCGCCTCCACCCTATCGTGGGCGGGGGTCTCCAGGCCGCCTGACTGGAACGGGTCGTGCTTGACGTCCCCCAACAGGGCGCCGGCATGGCTGCCGGTGGCGTCGATGAACGGCGGCATGTCGTCGAAGTTGTGGCTGACCAGGAGCTTAGGGACGTTGATGCTCTCCTCCCGCCGCCCGCTGTACTTGGTCATCGCGTAGATGACCACCGCCAGGATGAAACCGAAGAACATGATCATGGGATTGAACTTGGGTGGCGAGTAGCTCCAGTCGAAGGAGAAGAGTATGGAAAGGGCGACGATGAAGAACATGATCGTCATGATCATCGAGGCCCTCTGCTCCTTGCGCTGCATCGCCTCGGCTTTCTGGGCGTTGACTATCTCCCGACCCTTGCTCGCAGGGACGACACGGATCTTGGGCTCGTTAGAGTCCTCCGGGTTGTGATAGACGAGGATGTCCTGCAGCTCATCCTTGGGCACGAGCTCTGTCATCGAGCGCGCGAGCATCGATTTGCCCGTGCCCGGCTCGCCTATGAGCATGACGTGCCGCTTCTGCTCGGCGGCCTTGCGGATGACCATCACGGCCGGCTCCTGACCTATGACCTGGTCGACGAGCCTCTCGGGTATCTTGACCTCGGCCGTGCTCTTGAACTCAAGTTTCCGTATCCATTCCTCGACTGGCGGCAGTGGAACGGCCTCTGATGGTTGGTCAATCATCTAGGGTCTCTTCCGTGAATTGTCCCTTGTACCCGAAACTATGCAGCGGACTAGTATTAAACTTTGCATGCGATGTTGCTGAAGCAAGAATCTCTGGCTTCGCAGAATCCACCGAATCGCCGTCTCCCCGACCCGGAAACACGGATTATGCCTAAAGGCAAGTATTAAGAACGACGCCCGGAATCTGGACTCAGGGGATTGACACGAAAGAATTCAAGGTTTTTGTTCAGAACAAGCCAGGAGAGTTGGCTCGGGTCACGGAAGCTCTCGCGGCCGGACCGGTCAACATCAGGGCGATCGCCAGCGAAGTGAGCAACGAGCGCCCCTTCTTCCGGATAGTCACGAACGATGTCGCGACGACGGAAAGGGCACTGAAGAACGCTGGCCTCGAATTCAAGCTCTGCGATGTCATCAACATCGAGCTGCTCGACAGACCAGGGGAGCTCGCGAAGATCGCGAAGAGACTTGCGAGGGCGGGAGTCAACGTCGAGTCAGTCTACATCCTCGCCACCAAGGACGGAAAGACGGAAATCGCCTTCAATGTGAGCGACGCAAAGAAGGCCATGGAGATCCTCAAGCTAACCTGAGGACGCAGGTTGCGTCCCCCGCATATTCATCCGCCGGTTACATTCAATAGCGTCCTCCGAGCTAGAGATTGATATGGAAGGACGCTCTATGCCCTCGCAGAACGAAGCAGTCGCCGGTGAAGACCTCATGAAGCATCACAAAGTCGAGAGCGAGGAGGAACTCGAGCCCGCGCCGGATTTTCTGATGAAGGTGAAGCGGACGATCAGGTTCGACGTCTCAGGGCTGCCGGTCCCCCAAGGGTCCATGAGGGCTTTCGTCGTCAAGGGAAGACCAATCATCACCTCGACATCGAAGGGGCTCGGCAGCTGGCGGCAGCTGGTCGCCGGCGAGGCGCAGAGGCGCGTCTCTGCACCGATCGACGGCCCCGTGGCGATGACCCTCAGCTTCCGCCTCCCGCGGCCGAAGTCCGCGCCGAAGAAGAAGTGGATCTACCCGGCGAAGAGGCCGGATCTGGACAAGCTCGTCAGGGCCGTTCTGGACGCCGTCACCCATGTCATCATAACGGATGATTCGCAGGTTGTCTCTCTTACCGCCACCAAGGATTATGGTCCGCCGGGAGTCCTCGTCCAGGTCGATGAGATCGAGGTCTAGTGCTGCCACGCTTCATCCAGCCTTCTGGAAAAGTTCATATCATCGGCACTACTACTTCGGCTAACCGACATGTTCTGCCCGAAGTGCCAATCCCTGATGTTCCCGAGGAACGGCAAGATGGTCTGCGGCAACGCGGCCTGCGGGTTCAATCGTGACATAAACGACGGGGACAACAACGTCACGAAGGTCACCAACCCATCGAAGATAAAGCCGATGGAGACTCTCGTGCTGGAGCAGATAACGAGCACACTGCCGAAGACCAGCGCGGACTGTCCAAAGTGCGGCCACGGCGAGGCCTTCTGGGTAATGAGGCAGACACGCGCGGCTGACGAGCCGACGACCAGGATCTACCGTTGCGCCAAGTGCAGCCACACGTGGCGGGAATACTGAGCCCTCCATCAGGCCGTAGCAGCCAGAGCGTGTGAGGTCCACAAATAGGTTTATAATCGGACTGGTGATTTGGTGCCGACCGCAAGGGGGAGCCTGATGTTTGAGGCCAAAGTTAAGGCCGAAGTATTGAAAGAGCTCGTGGATGTCCTCTCGACCCTAGTCGACGAGACGAAGATCAACGCCAACAAGGAAGGCATATCAGTCAGGGCAGTCGACCCTGCGCACGTGGCGATGGTCGATCTGAGCCTGGAGCGCGCGGCGTTCGAGAGCTATAATGCCGACGATCAGGAGCTCGGCCTAGACCTGGACAAGGTCAAGGAAGTGCTTAGGCTCGCGAGGACGGGCGATGTCATCGACCTGAAGTACGACGAGGACAAGAACAAGCTCATCCTGCACGTCGGCAACATCACGAGGCGCATGGCCCTCGTGGATACCGCGGGCATGTCGGACACCAAGGTGCCCAACCTCAACCTTCCCGCCAAGCTGACCATCAGGGTCGAGGAGCTGCGCCAGGGCATAAGGGCCTCCGAGAACGTCTCCGACCACATCGCGCTCACCGTGTCGCCGGAGGGATTCGCGATGCAGGGCGAGGGGGACACGGATTCTGTCGACCTGAAGCTCGGCAAGGACCTACTGGACGAGCTGGATAGCAAGGAGCAGGTCCGCTCGATGTTCCCGCTGGACTACTTCGCCAACATGATAAAGGCGATAACCACGGCCCCGAGCGTGACCATGTACCTGGGCAACGACTACCCTGTCAAGATCGAGTTCCAGATCGGCGGCGGCAAGGGCAAGGTCAAGTACCTGCTCGCGCCGAGGATAGAGAGCGACTGATCTCTACCTGGACCCCATCACTAGGATGTATGCCTGATCAGCGGAAGCCTTGATCGAGTCCGTCGCGTTCTCGATCCCGACCAAGAGGTCGTTCAGGACCACGACGGCCTTGGCGTCCACGACCTCCTTGAGCATCATCTTCTTGACGCCGAAGTAGAGGTCGTCGACGATATGCTCGTACCTGTCCGCCTCTGCCCGCGCCCTCATCGCTTCTTCCCTATTCTTTCCCAGAGCATCGATGGTAACCTTCAAGAACCTGCAGCAGTCCACCGAGTTCTTCGTCATCTCCTTCAGGGCGCCCCAGAGGACTTCAGGGACCTCCTCGCCCGTCTCCACGATGAGCTCGAGGTTCCTCGCCGCAACCTTGTACCAGTCCGCGATGTCGTCTATGCGCCTGACCAAGCGCATCAGGTCCTCCCTCTCCTTCGGATCCATGTCGCCCCGCGACAGCTCCTCGAAAATCGAGACCTCGATGTTGTCCGCCGCCTTCTCGTCGAACTCCACCCGCTTGAGCGCCTCCGGAATCTCGTCCTTGCGGCCGCTGAGCATGAAGCCCAGCGCCCTGTCGAGGTCCACCGCCGTGTCCAGCACCTTCCCGACGTGCTGCCTCGCCTTCACGATGACGCTCGATTCCTTCCTTCTCTCCAGCCAGTCCAGCAATGGTCGCTCACTCAAGTTTCAATGCCTCCTGCAGTCCTGCGTAAGGTCGCGGGTAGACTCTGACATGCTCCAGGTCGAACAGGACAATCACATCCTCTCCTGTATTAAATCTTGCTTCATCAGCCATAGCGTCCACGATCATCGCGTCGCCGGTCCTCACCGCTACCTCGTACCTCACGTATGCCCCGGCGAAGTGAACATCCTGCACCTTGCCGGTCAGCATCGGGGCCGCAGCCACCTTCGCGAGTGTGAGGTGCTCGGGACGGATCGAGACGACGACCGCCTGCCCCCGCCTGAGGCCGTCGCCCCGCACCCTGAGAAACTGCTCGTTCCTCAGCTCGATCACTGCCCAGGAGTCTATCGTCCTGTCGACGACGCCCTCGAGGAAGTTGCTCTCGCCCAGGAAGTTCGCTGTGAAGAGCTGCTTGGGGTTGTGGTACAGCTCAGATGGCGGGCCGTCCTCCACGACCTTCCCTTTCCTCATGATCACTATCCTGTCCGCAACGGACATGGCCTCCTCCTGGTCGTGGGTCACGTGGATGGCGGTCAGACCAAGGTTCTTCACCAGCTTCCTCAGCGTGTAGCGCAGTTCCATGCGGACCCTCGCATCGAGCGCGGACAAAGGCTCGTCGAGGATGAGGAGCCCCGCCCTGGTTGCGAGAGCCCTGGCGAGCCCGACCTTCTGCTGCGCGCCGCCGCTGAGCTCGGAGGGGAATTTGTCGGATTCGTTAAGCATCTCGACAAGTTCGAGGGTCTCGTGACTTATCTTCTTCTGTTGCGTCTCGTCGAGTCCTTTCACTCTGGGCGAATATGCAGCGTTGTCCCATACGGTCAGGTGGGGGAAGAGGACTATGTTCTGAAAAACGTAACCGACGCGACGTTCCTCCGGAGGAATCCCGTTGACGCGCCTTCCGTCTATATAGACATCGCCCTCGGTCGGTTCCCAGATGCCGCTCACCATCTTCGCGAGGGTGGTCTTGCCGCAGCCGCTCGGCCCTAGTATGGCCAGGTACTCGCCGTCCTTGATCGTAAGGCTGACATCCTCTGCGGCGGTGACCTTGCCGAACCTCATCGAGACCTTGCGCAGCTCGACGGTGGGCATCATTCCACCTCCAGTTCCTTGGCGAGACCACCTGGCGGTATCGGGAAGACCATGAAATTGCGCGGCTCAACCGCCAATCGGACCTTGCTCCCTTCCTTGATTTGTTCCCCCTCTTCCGCCCTGAGCCGCACCTTGACGGGCAGCGTGGTCTCTGCGCTCGTCATCTCGAGCCCTATGAACTTGCCGAGGAAAAGCCGCCGGGTAACCTCTGCCTCGAATGTGTTGACCGCGTCCTCCCCATCTTTGAGCACCCTCACGTTCTCCGACTTCACCGCCAAGCACGCGTCCTGGCCCGGGTGCAGCTTGGAAGGCCTCGCCTCCCAATGTCGGGTCTTCGAGTGCAGCAAGGTTCTCTCCGGTGTCACTTCGTCAACCTCGCCAAGGAAGAAATCAGCCTCACCCAGAAACTGCGCCACGAATGGTCCAGAAGGATCATCATAGACTTGGCGGGAGAGCCCGAGTTGTTCGATCTTGCCGTGGCGGAGAATCGCAACGCGGTCAGCGACGAGCAGCGCCTCTTCTTGGTCATGGGTCACGTGCAGCGCCGTGATGCCCAAGTCCTTGCACAGCTTCCTTATGCTGAGACGCAGCGCTATCCTGAGACGAGCGTCCAATGCCCTCAGAGGCTCGTCGAGGAGAAGCACGTTAGTGCCGGCAGCGAGCGCCCTGGCGAGCGCGGTCCTTTGCTGCATCCCGCCACTCAGTTCCCTCGGAAACGCATCGCGCCTGTCGAGGAGGTTGACGAGCAGGAGCATCTCCCGGGCGAGCCTGTCAGTGTCAGTGGGCGGCAAGCCCTTCACTTCCGGGCTAAACCTGACGTTTTCCCACATGGAAAGGTGAGGGAACAACGAATAGGTTTGGGACATGTAGGTCAGTCCTCTCTCTTCCGGCGGCAGTTTCGTCACGTCCCTTCCTCCGATCAGGACATCGCCTTCGTCCGGCTGCGTCAGGCCAGCGATCATCCGCAGCAGGGTTGTTTTCCCGGCACCGGTGGGGCCGAGTATCGCCATGTATTCGCCGTTCTTGATTTCGAGGTCGATATGGTCTATCGCAATCCGCCCGTCGAAACGCTTCGCGATGCCGCGCAAGAGGATGTCAGGCATTCTTCCGCCTCCTGTGCGTGACGAACCTCATCAAGAGAATCGCCACGAAGGTGACGATGCTCAGCACGGCTATCAGCAGTCCTGCGGTGTACAGGTCCTTAGGTTGGTTCGTCGAGGGATCCTGCTTTGTGTAGTTCACAATCAGCACCGGAGCTGTCTGGACATTGCCGGAAACGGAAATTGTAGCACCGGTCTCGCCTATGCTGCGCGTGAAGGCCATGATCGCTCCCGCCAGAATCGAGGGCTTGATTAGAGGGAAGACTATCTTCCTGAAAGCTTGGAACGGCCTCGCACCCAAGGACCTCGCGGTGTCCTCGTAGCCGCGGTCCAGCCCCTCCATCCCGCCGACGACGTTCCTCACGACGAACGGGAATGTGAACGCGACATGAGCGAGGGTGACGAGGAGTATGTCGAAACCGCGAATCCCCATGTTTCTGTAGAAGAATCCGAGAGAGAGTCCGAGGGCGGCGCTGGGAACTATGTAGGGGATATTGACCAGTATGTCGAGGACGCCGCCAAGCCGTTTGACTTTGCCCCTCGTTATGAGGACCGCCATCGGAATCCCCAGCAGCAGGTCGACGGCAGTCGCCGCCGCGGCGATGCCGAACGAGAGCAATAGCCCATTCGTGAACGTCCCCCAATCCACTCCTTGGGTCGGCGAGGATGTTGCCATGTAGGCGGCGATGAAGAATGAGGGTACGAGCACCATTATCGCGAGGAAGAAGAAAGTCGCTCCGTCCCTTATTCGAGGAGCTGCGCCTTTGCTGAGCCTTGCTTCCGTGCTCGGCCAGACCTTCTTCCATGGTATGTGGAACTTGAGTGTGAGCACCTTAACGAGGATCAAGAGGAGCAGCGAGAAGAGGATCATGAGAACGCTCACGAATGTCAGGGCCGGCAGCAGAGCGGATCCACCAGCATCGTATGAGCCCTTCCAGACGCCGATGAGCGCTGTACCATTGAGGCCGGAATTCTCGTTCAGAACCCCACCGGAAATCAGTGTGAGCGCCGCCATCACCCCGCCGGTCTCGGAGAGGGCCTTCGCCAGACACAGGACGGCACCGGTGGCCAGCCCGGAGCGGAACATCGGCAGGGTTATGGTCCGTGCTGCGGTGAGCTTGCTCGCCCCGCTTATCCGCGCGGCTGTCTCATACTCCAGGTCAATCTCGTCCAGTATTGCGGCGAGTGACCGGACCATGTAGGGGAAGGTCGTCGTGAGATGAAGGAGGACAAGTATCCAGAATGGCGAGCTTGTCCCTCCGAACAGAGACCACGCCCCCACGGGCCTGTTGACAAGGTTCGGGATCACGCCCCAGAAAAGGACGACTGAGATGCCGAGTCCCGCGGTGGGGACAGCGAGCGGTGAATCGATTATCGTGTTGAGAAGCGCCTTCCCTCTGAACTTCCGCCGCACGATGAACCAAGCGAGGGGCAGTCCGAATATCAGGTCCAGGAAGGTCACGAAGAAGGCAACGCCGAACGAGAGACCGATCGCGTTCCAGATTATATCCATCTTGGCGGGGTCGGTGAGGACCACCGTCTGTATGTCGTTCCAGCCCGTGAAAAGGTAGGAGAGGACGAAGAGGGTCGGGAGCAGCACCAGGAAAATGAAGAAGCCCACTACCAGCCCGTAACCTGTGCCTCTCACTCCTCTTCTTGAGAAAACGTCGAGAAGAGACCGCCGCCAGTCCGTCCCCCCTAGCCCCATCCGGGCTTTGGCCTCGTTCACTCGGGTGCTAGTAGAGATTGGCCGTTCATATGCATTTCCAACGCAATCTATGTAGACTACGGAGGCCTATTCGCCCACGTCCAACCCGCCGGCCTTCATCTGCTTCATGAGATGCCTGCGCATCTTCCTGTCGCTGGCGAACCCCTTCACCGCCTTTCGCGCCATGTTGTACTGCTTGAGGAGCTCCTTGACCTGGCGCGGAGACGTGCCGCTCCCCCGCGCGATGCGCATGACGTGAGAGGACTTGATTTCGCGCGGGTTGTCCATCTCAGCGTCCGTCATGCTATCCATGATGATCCTGAAGACGCGCAGCCTCTCCTGAGTCGCGTCGAGCTCCTCGTCTGACATCTTCCCGGGCATCCCGGGGAGCATGCTGAATATCTTCCTCAGCGAGCCCATCTTCGTGAGCATCTCCATCTGGTCGTACATCTCCCTCAGAGTGAACTTGCCCGAGAGGATCTTCTTGGCGGTCTCCTCCGCCTTCTCCTGGTCCATGGCCTCCTGCGCCTTCTCCAAGAGGGACTGCAGGTCGCCCATGCCGAGCATGCGGGAGATGAACCTTGGCGGGTCGAACTTCTCGAAATCGTCTATCTTCTCTCCGACTCCGACGAAGACTATTGGAGCTAGAGTCTCCGCCACGGCGCTGAGCG
Organism: Thermoplasmata archaeon; assembly: GCA_041489255.1. Classification (GTDB taxonomy): domain Archaea; phylum Thermoplasmatota; class Thermoplasmata; order RBG-16-68-12; family JAFNFQ01; genus JAFNFQ01. The sequence continues at coordinate 69,297 of JBGPQV010000002.1, forward strand.
CCCCGCCGCCCTTCGCGGAGCCATCGAGTTTGGTGAGGACGACCGACGTGACCCCGACGGCTTCGTGGAACGCCTTCGCCTGGGGCCCCGCCTGCTGTCCTGTGGTGGCGTCCATGACGAGGATGATCTCTTCGGGCTTGATGATGCCTGCCAGGTCCTTGATCTCCTCGATAAGTTCCGTCTCGAGCGAGTGACGGCCTGATGAGTCGAAGATGACCACATCGATGCTCTCGAACTGCTTCACGCCCTGTTTCGCGACCTTCCTCGCATCCTTCTCCTGCGGGTCGCCGAGGACCGGCACGCTGATGCTGTCGCCGAGCTGCCTCAACTGGTCATAGGCCGCGGGGCGGTGAGTGTCGCAGGCGACGAGGGCGACCGACAGACCGCGTTTCTGGAAGAACCTGGCGAGCTTGGCGATCGTCGTCGTCTTGCCCTGGCCATAGAGACCTACGAACAGGATTCGCTGGCGGGCGAGCGGAAAATCCTTTGGCTTTCCAAGAACCTTGACGAGTTCCTCGTAAATTATGCGGATGACGTGTTCCCTCGGGCTCATCCCTGCAGGCGGCTTCTCCTCCAGCGCTCGCCTCTGCACCCCCTTGGTGATCTTCAGGGTGAGGTTCACGTTGACGTCTGCCTGCAAAAGCGCCCTCTGGATGTCCCTGACCACCTCCTTGATGAGGCTCTCGTCGATGTGCGAGGCGCCCGCTATGCGTCTTAGGACGTTGCGCAGGGAGCTGCCCAGAGATTCCAGGACCACGCGAATGCCAACGACCGCATCATATTTCAAGGTGCGGAATGAACTCCCTGAGGGAGGTGCCCGCGAGGCAAATTGTCAAGTAGGCGGTGGACTCTGAGATGCCGGAAGCTGGCCGCGAGGCGGCTGGGTCCGGAGATGAAGCAGGTGGAGACATGGCAAACCGTGGCGGGAAGACGGATCACTCGCGATCATTACACCTGATCGTCATACTGGCGGTCTTCCTGTTTCTCGCCGTAGGCATCGCGCCTCCGGCCGCCGCCACCGAGGCGTCCATTGCGCCCGGCGGAATCCATGTCGAGAAGAAAGACGCCACGTCCGGCAGCACCCTGAGATGGGAATGGCATGCCTCATCCGACGTCGTCTTCTCGATTAGCCGCTCTTTGGACGCCGCAACTATTCTCTATTCATCGGAAGGGACCGCCAACTCCTCCACGCTTTCCATATCGGCAGACGACACATACCTGCTGCTGTGGGAAAACCAAGGAAACGACACGGTGATTCTCGACTTCACGATACAGGTCGACGCTGGGTCAGGCCCGGTATTGATCCTGATATTGGTCGTGGTCGTCATCATCGGCACGTTGGCACTCATCTTCTTCCTCGTCACGAAGAGAGATAGGGCCAGGCGCGCCAAGGGCCCGGAGCCGCCAAAGACCACCGCCGTTCAGCCAGAGGGCGGTTGGCCACACGGCCAGCCGGCAAGCCCTGCTGTTTCGCCCTGCCAGAAGCGGCCCTCTACCTATCCGATACCCCTTATCAGCCCCATCTTTGCAGGCGGCACATACTCGTCCGGCGGGAGCGTCAACTGCCCTCATTGCGGTGCAATGATTCCAGCGAATTCCAAGTTCTGCGTTTATTGCTTCGGCATGATGCCGTGATCTTGATCGCGTCGGTAACAGGGAGAGATGTGGCTCTCGAAAGATGGAGGGCAATAAAAAGAGGGAGGGCTAGGTTTGTCAGAAGGGATGGGATGCACTCTAACGTACTAGCCCGATATTCCCCCAGAAACAATTTATTCCAGACTATATAAGTCTTTTGTCAAGGTTGGCTTCGTCCAATAATTAACAACCTCCTTGGTTGATGCCGTTCCTGATGCGGAACCTGATGAGGAGACGGATGTTGTACGCTATCACCTTCAGCGCTGTCTCCCGCCTCTGGTTCCACCACTTCCTGCTCCTCAGGTAAGCGCCAAGCTTCCTCTTGAATGAAGAGTTGACAGCCTCTCCGTTTGACCTCTTGTGGTACCTCTTGTCGAATGACTCGGGGCGCTTCTTCTTGTGGAGGACCATCCGGCGCCATCCGGGATGACCTTTCGACAGCGTGGTGGCGTTTTCCTTGGGCATGAAGAAGGGCGTTCCTCCCCTGTCCTCCACGTACTGGGCGTTGTCCCTGGAGGCGTACGCCTTGTCTCCGCACACGTCTCCAAGCTCGCCCTCGATCCTCTCAAGCATGGGGATCAGCTGAGGGGAGTCTCCCCTCAGGGCGGATGTCAGCTCCCAGGAGTAGATTGGCTTGTCAGGCTGCCTGCACTCGCTCGCCAGGTGCAGCTTCCTGAACTCCTTCTTCCTGACCTTCTTGTGGAGGCGGAAGAGGTAGTACTCGCTTCTCCTCCTCTCCTCGACGCCTGAGCTGTCTGTTGCTACGTGTTTCTTTGGCGGTCGACCCCTTTTTTGAACTGGGAGGTGACCTTGTCGTTCAACTCCCTCAGCCAGGACTCGCTGATCCTCTGATGGGCCCTGTGTACGTTCGACTTCTTCGGGGCCCTCTTCAGGTCGAGATGACTGAGGAGTTCAGGCCTTGCATTCAGGTGGGAGGCCGTGTCCCTGTACTCAAGGCCTAGGTAGTTCATGAGTATCAGGACGACAGCTGCCGCCCTCCAATGGAACTCCTCTGGTCTGCCTCTTCCTCTCTTCTTTGGACGACCCCTATTTTCCCGCCTCGTCCACCCGGGCGGCTTCTTGGCCTTCCACACGATGTCTATGGCGATCCCGATGAAGAGGTTCTCCTCATCACTGGACGCCCTCTCGTAGACCTGCCTGTTCGTAAGAACCAATTCCCATCCCGACTCCCCTATGGAGGTGCATCAAATCAAATTATTGGACGAAGCCGTCAAGGTTCTACGCTACAATCTTGAGAGATTCGGGGACATCGCGGACGAGAACAATGAGCCAGGCGACTGGTTTTTCAGGGTCTGTCGATGGCGCTCACCACAGATGTCAGGGAGGCCCTCTTTAGTCCGGCGATTCTCTCTTTCCTGCTTGGTCTCGACCGGCAGGGCTCCGCCTGCAAGTGTCGATGCTCCAACGCCCTAGCTCATCGCTCAGATGATGCCGACCTGCTTGCCGCCATTCACGAACGCGTCGAGCGCCTTGTCCAGGTCCTCGCGCTTCAAGCCGGCGTTCACCATGGTCCTGATCCGGGCCTTGTCCCTCGCGACCATGGGGAACACGATCGGGAGCGCGAACACGCCCGCCTCCCATAGCTTCTCGCTGAGGGCCTTCGCCTTGTGGCTCTCGCCGCACATCACGGGGGTGATCGGCGTGACGCTGTTGCCGATGTCGAAGCCCGCCGATCTCAGCTGCTTCTTCCAGTACTTCGTGTTGCTCCACAGCTTCTTCACGTGGCGGGGCTCCGTCTCGAGGACATCTATCGCTGCGATGCACGCCGCCGTGGTGGCTGGCGGATGCGAGCCGCTCAGCAGCCATGATCTGCTCTTGTTGAGTGCGAAGCTCCTCAGGTCGTTGCTTCCGGAGACATAGCCGCCAACGACGCCGAACGCCTTGGAGAAAGTGCCCATCTCGACTGTGATCTTGCCCTCGATGTGGAAGTGGCTGCCGCAGCCGCGTCCGCCCTCACCGAGCACGCCTTCGCCGTGCGCATCATCGATGTAGGTCATCGCACCGACCTCGTTGGTCAGCTTCACAATTTGATCGGCTGGGGCGACATCGCCATCCATGCTGAAAACGCCATCGCTTATGACGAGGATGCGGCGGTACTTCTTGTCCGCCTCCTTGAGGACCCGCTCCAGGTCGGCCATGTCACAGTGCTTGTAGATGCCCCTCTCGGCCTTTGTCAGCCTGACGCCATCAATGATGCTGCCGTGGTTGAGCTCGTCGGAGATTATGATGTCGCCCTCTCCCGCCAGCTGTGGGATAAGGCCCTGATTCGCGGCGAAGCCGCTCATGTAGTACAGCGCTGCCTCGGTCTTCTTGAACTTCGCGATGCGCTTCTCGAGCTCGATGTGCAGGTCCATGTTCCCCGCAATCGGCCTCACCGAGCCGCTTCCGGCGCCGTGCGTCTTGACCGCTTCCTTCGCCGCCCTCTTGATCTTGGGGTGGTTGCTGAGATTCAGGTAGTTGTTCGAGCACAGCATGATGACCTCTTTGCCGTCCACAATCGAGTGTGGCGCCGACGGCCCCTGCAGCGTCCTCAACTTCCAGTCAAATCCCTTCTGCACCAAATCGTCGTATTCAACCTTCAGGAATCCTGTTGCGTCTCTCTGCATTCTCTCTCCTCCTCATTCCATCGGGAACGCGACCTTGCCGCAGTTCCCAGACCTCATGACTTCCATCGCCTCGACGTAGTCGTCGAGCTTGAAGCTGTGCGTTAGAATCGGCTTGAGGTTGAGCCCGCTCTTGAGCAGGCCGCCCATGCGCTGCCACGTCTGGAACATGCGCCGTCCATGGATGCCGAACACCCTCAGACCCTTGGTCACCAATTCGTTGATGTCGAAGGTCAGAGGACCCGGGTAGATGCCCAGGATGTGCACGCCGCCGGACGGCATCGTGGCCTTGAACGCCTGGATCAGCGCGTCGTGGTTGCCGCTGAACTCGAGGCTCTCCTGCACTCCCTCGCCGCCCGTGTCGTCAAGAATTAGCTCAACCGGGTCCTCCCCGGACTTCAAGACCATATCCGCCCCAAGCTTGCGCGCGAGATCCATCCTGTACTGGTTCTTCCTGCCGACGGCGTAGACCTTTGAGGCGCCTATGTGCTTGCATATCGCCACCGCCATCAAGCCAATCGGACCGAGGCCGAAAACCGCTACCTTTTTTCCGACGACATCGCCGCTGTCAACTGTGTAGACAGCGTTGCCCAGCGGGTCTTGGATCGTCGCGTACTCAAGGGGCAGATCCGCATCATTCTTGAGCACATTCTTTGCGGGAATCGTCATGTACTCGGCGAACGCGCCCGGTCGGTCGATTCCAAGGATGCTGACTGTCCTGCAGACGTGAGCGTTGCCGCTCCTGCACTGATAGCAGTATCCGCAGGCTATGTGGCCTTCTGCGGAGACATAGTCGCCCTTCTTGAACTCGGTCACGGTGGAGCCGACTGCTTCGACCTCGCCTGCGAACTCGTGACCTTGAATCAAGGGCGTCTTGATCCTCTTCTGCGACCACGCGTCCCAGTCATATATGTGGACGTCGGTGCCGCAGATCGACGATATTCGCGTCCTCATCAGAATCTCGTCAGGAAGGGGCTTCGGGATCGGCACCTTCTTGACGACCGTGCTCTTCGGCGCAGACTTCTCTTTGACGGCTGCCTTCATCATCTTATCGGCCATGCCAGTCCTCCTCGGAGTGGTGAAAGGAGGGAAACTCAAGTTCTACTTAAACCTGTAGGGGATGCATCCTCATCGTTCTATAGCCGACTATTACCCGTAGATACTCTTTCTTGGCGAACTCCGAGTCGAGCTTCGCATCGCCCGTGTCCACGCGGAGGGTCGGCGTCACCTGAAGCTTCGATGGCGTCGCGAATACAATGATGTTGGAAATCCCGATCCTTCGCACCACCTTCGGGCTCAGCTGCAGGTTGCCCCGCCCCAGGATGAAGCCCTGAGCACCGATCGGGCTCACGGCGAGATAGGCGGGTTCATGCTTGTCGAGAAGCCCGAGCAGGCTCCGCTCGTCGAGATCCTTTCCTACCTGCTTGCCATCGACGACCGCGTCTATTCCCAAGAGCGTCTTGTCGATCTTGAGGCTCTTGCTGATTCTGGAAATCGTCGAACCTGGGCCCAGAATGAAAAGCGCCTTAGGCTCCTTCTCGATCAGTTCAGAGAGGTACTCCCCCATCTCGTCTTTGATCGCCTCATCAGCAACTTCCGCGACCATCATCTTGCCCGCCTGAACGAGGTTCGGCTCCTGCAATGTCGTGGCGGTGCCGAAGAGGCGGACGACCCATTTGCCTTTCCGATACTTCTCCTCGTCGAGGTCGAGAATCTCCGCTTCTCCCGGTCCGATGCGACCGTTGATGAAACCCTGGAGCAGGAAAGCGACATTCTCCGGCCGCGTGCAGAAGACACCGGAGTGCATCTTCACTCCTGCCGGGATGCCTACCACAGGGACGTTCTTACCGACCACCTTCACGATGTCTCTTGCGGTTCCGTCCCCGCCGCAGAAGAGAATCACATCCACTCCCCTCTCTGCAAATGCCTTCGCGGCGGCCTCCGTGTCTTTCGCCGATGTGTGCTTTGGCGGGCGGTGAACAATCTCGATGCCGCTCTGAGTAACTCCCGCTCGGAGCAACTCCGATTCCCCCATGACTCCCGAGCATGTGAGGAATTGCACATCCTTCACCGAGCTGCCGAGCTGCGAGACGAGCTTGGTCAGAGCTTCCTTCGCGCGGTCAGGAGAAACCGACTTGGCTCCCCGACGCCGCGCTTCCTCCTCGACGTTGTCTGAACCCTTCAGCCCGACTCTCCCGCCAATCCCGGCTATCGGGTTCACCAGGAAACCTATGCGCATCAAGCCGACTATGTGTGAGCGGTATTTCAAAATGCCCATCGAGGGGCGATGTGATCGTCAATGCTCGATGCCCGCCAGCTTCCTCGCTAGCTCCTTCTTGCTCTCGAGCTCGGAAAGTTGTCTGATCGTCATCTGAGCGGCCGCGGGAGAACCGCCGCCGTGCAGGCATAATGCCCCGAGCCGCCCGGGCCCGGCCACCATGCTCTCAACGAGCTTTGCCACACGGAGCTTCTTTTCTGCAGTCACTCCGTGAGTCCCCCGGTAGTACTTCTCAACGAGCGGACCGATCTTCGGACTCTTCAGGTCGAGCTCTGAAGGCATCGCGGAGATCATCCCGCCACCGATATCCTCGGCGAGCCTCTGCACCTCATATGGAAGGCGGGTGACGCTGGTCTTCGTGACGTTCGCGAGAAGCTGATCGGGGAACCATGCGCCCGATGGAGATGCCTTTCCCTCGTACGCTGCGCCGATTGCCTGCGCATATAATGCCTCAGAGAGATAGGTCATCTCGGTCAGCCGGTCCTGCATCTGCCTCGACAAACCGTTATATTCCGCGAGGAGTGCGGCGGCTCCGGTGAGCACATCACCGCATCCCGCCAAGCATCCGCCGAGCACCATGCGGTGCAGCAGGACGAACCTCGAGACGACCTCTGCGGCGTAGTCGTTCTCGCCGCACATGAAGACGCGCTCCTTTGGGACGAACACATCGTTGAAGATGACGAGCGCCTCTGAGGATCCGAAGCGGACATTGCCCTTGTCGAAGCTGTCCTTGAGCTTCGCCTCCCCGCCAGGCTGGGCGTTGACCACCTGGACCACGCCCTCCGAGTTGAGCGGCACCGCAAAGGCGACAGCGTGGTCTCTCTCGTCCTCGGAGAAACCGGTTCCCGGCTGCACGATGATCTCGTGTGAGCCCACAGCACCGCCGATCATCGACTTGGCACCGCGGACGACGATTCCCTTCCTGTCCTCCTCGACTACGCGCAGGTAGACGTCCTTGTCGGGCTGCTGCCTCGGTTTCAGCGCGCGGTTCCCTTTCGGGTCTGTCAGCGCGCCCGCGCACGCGAGGTCCTTGCCCTGCACCATCGAAGCGTACTTCGCCAGTCTCTTATGATAGTCAGTCCCGAGACGGGAGTCCATCTCAAAGGTGGTGTGCCAGAGGGCGTTCAACGCATCCCAGCCGCAGCACCTGCTTCCAGTACACACCCCGGTCTTCTGGCAGACGAGGCGGGCAACCCGCACGCGGTTGACCAGATCCTCGCGCGATCGGTGTATCGAGCAATAGACGTTGAACCTCCCGCTACCCTCACCCCTCGTGAGCATCTCCGCGTTCCTCTGGTCTCTGGAGAGATCGTAGATCTGGCCGATGCCCTCGAGCGCGAGGCGGGTGAAACCGTTCTTCGTCACATCGGGGATGCGCTTGCCGAGCATGTACGCCTCGGTCTTCATCTTCCCAATGCTCTCGATGTATTGCTCCTTTGACTTCAGCGTCATGCCTGCACCTCAGAGTAGGTCGTTCGAGATGACCAGCCGCTGTATTTCCGACGTCCCCTCATAAATCTCTGTTATTTTCGCGTCCCTATAGTACCGCTCAAGAGGCAGATCGGTCATGTATCCATAGCCGCCGTGGATCTGCAGCGCCTTGCGAGCTGCTTCCACCGCGGTCGACGCCGCGAACAGTTTCGCCATCGCAGCCTCCTTCGTGTGCCGCTTTCCGATGTCCGTGATCCGCGCGGCCTTATGGGTCAGAAGTCTGGCGGCTTCGATGTCTGTGGCCATGTCCGCGATCATCCATCTGAGGGCTTGCTGGTCCGCGATCGGCCTGCCGAACTGCACCCTGGTCTTCGAGTACTGTATCGCAGCGTCGAGCGATGCCTGGGCGATGCCGCAAGCCTGGGCGGCGATGCTGATACGACCGCAATCGAGCGCCTCCATCGCAATCTTGAACCCGTCCCCTGCCCGGCCGAGCATGCTCTCGGCAGGAACGCGCACGTCGTCGAAGATGACCTCGGACGCGAGCGAGGACCTGATGCCCATCTTGTCGAAGATCTTGCCAATCTTCACACCAGGCATGTCCCGCTCGACCACGAAGCACGATATCCCCCGGTGAGCCATCGACCTATCAGTCATGGCGAAAACGAGATACGTGCTCGCGAGCGGCGCGTTCATGATGAAGTATTTGCGGCCCTTGATGATGTAGTGGTCTCCCTTCAACGTCGCCTTGGATTCCATGGAGGCAACGTCGCTTCCCGCCACGGGCTCGGTTAGACAGAAGGAACCGAACTGTTTGCCCTGGGCCAGAGGCCTGAGGTAATGCATCTTCTGCTGTTCGTTCCCGAACCAGAGGAGAGGCTGGCTCACGAGCGAGGTATGCACCGCCAGGGTCACGCCAAAAGCCGCGGAGCCTTTCGATATCTCCTCGACCGCGAGCACATAGCTGACGACGTCGTGCCCGCCGCCGCCGTGCTTGCGGGGAATCGGGATGCCTGTGAGGCCTGCCTTGGCAAGCTCCCGCCACGCGTCCATGGGGAACTTGTTCGTCTTGTCCCACTTGTCCGCCTCGGACAGGACGTGCTCCTCGACGAACCTCCTCGCTTTCCTCTTGACCTGCTCCTGGTTCTTGCTTGGCGAGAAATCCATTGTGATCGCCTGTCTCTCTCCGGACCGACCGGTAAGAACGTTGGCGGTGTATAGTCGTTGTGGGCGAGGCCATGTGTCCGGGTCGAATTCCACTCAGTAAGCCACTCTGTGCTACCCGCGGTGATAATCATGGCCGATAGGCACGACAAGTCCCTTGATGCTAGCTGATGCGAATACTATCTGATACGTTACTCAGAAAACAAGGCGAGCTTGATGAGGACTGCAGGAGGATACTCCTCCTCGCCATGAAGTCCCCCAAGACGCCGCCGCAGATCAGCAAATTGACCGACATCCCGATAACGAGATGCTGGGAGAAGGTCCGCTACCTGGAATCACTCGGCTTGATCAGGCCCGTCCTCGCGTTCGTGAACAACAAGGGAAAGGCAGTAAGGTACTACGAGACCTCCATCCACGCGGAACGCCTCGAGGAGAGGGGATTGGAGAATCTCGTGACCTCTCCCTACATGTTCTGAACCGCCCCGCGAACGCGCCTAGATCGGTTTGTCAAGCCCCTCGACCCACCGTCCCAAGTTATAAATAGGCTGACAAGCATGCTCAAATTGTCCGACAAAGGTCGGACGTACGCATAAAGGGATGGGACATGGGCCTACGCCGAAAGTCCGGCAGGGCTCCTCGGGACCAAGCGACGAAAAGCTTGGTCAACCAAGGAGTCTACAGGATAGATGTCCAAGACCATGAGCTTGGCTTCTTTCACCGTCACAAAGCGGCTTTCTCTTTCTGGTCTGGCGTTCGATACATCCTGATCCTTTCAGTGCTGCTGTGGTGGCTCCCGACCGTCGGCCAGATGATCGCGGGTTACGTTGGCGGGAGGAGGACCGGTGCTCCATGGAAAGGCGTCATCGCGGCGGTCATCCCCATGGCGGTGATCTTCGGTGCGGCGTACGCGGTCGAGCATGGCTACATCGGGCTTGGGGCTGACTTCTTCGGTGCACTGCCTGCCTCGATCGTGCAGTCCGTCTCAAGCAGGGTCCCAGCACTCACTCCATATGTCGACTTCGTGGTGCAGTACATCGCCTCGTTCGTCATCGCGATGCGCACGACATTGTCCATGGGCTCGAACGGGTACATGGTTACAATCGTGTTCGCGTACATCGGCGGCGTCATGGCCGAGCAGGCTCGGCACGAGGTCGCGGCGTCAGGGGGACGCTCGGGCGCCAGTGTCTCAATCACTCAACCGATATTCCATCACGCTCAGGAGGATGGCGAGATGATCAGATCCAGACGAAAAGAACCAGTGGAATTGGCGACGATGAAGAAGATACCAGCATCGAATGTGGCTGCGGCACACGCTGCACCGGTTGCCAAGGCAGACGAAGAGCTGAGCAAGGAGAAGGTCTCAACCAGCTCCAAGGATGCCGAGAAGAAGCACACGAAGAGGCAGGTCGAACCAGCGAAGACCAGGAGCGAGCAGCAGGAAGTCAGGTTGCAGCACTACGTTGACCAGGCGCTGAGCAGGTACCAGGAAAAGCACCATCACTGAGTGGAGGCTCGACGAGCGGAGTCGGCAGTGCCCCCGCTCCAAATAAGGTGCCGCCATGTGCCTACCGAATGTTTTTCTAGACGGCCTTGGCATTCCACGGGCGTGAACAAGCCCGCGGTTTCCCTCCCTGGCTACCATTCAATCCTCCGTGGGCGGCGACTTCCGGGATTCCTGCGCTGCGCAGAGACCGGACTGCGAATCGACCTCTCCGCAGACGAACCGACGCTATGGCGGTGTCATCGCGAGGGGATGAAGAGGCTCGATGCCGGACTGCGCGGCGACGGCCCTGTGTCGTTGCTGCAGTTGAAGGCCGAGCTCGCGCGGAGACTTCTGAAGCCGTGCAGGCTCTGCGAAAGGCGGTGCAAGGTGGATAGACTGGCGGGGAAGACCGGCTACTGCGGTGTCGACAAGCCGAGGATATCGAATCGCTTCGTGCACATGGGCGAGGAGCCCGACCTGATCCCCTCATACACGATATTCTTCTCGGGCTGCACTTTCGAGTGCCTCTTCTGCCAGAACTGGGACATTAGTCAGCGCGAGACGGGGACGACTCTTCAGGCGGGCGCCGTGGCACGAGACATCGACGAGCACTTCGGCGATGTGAAGAACATCAACTGGGTGGGCGGCGAACCGACGCCAAACCTGCCGTTCATCCTCGATGTTTTGACGATGGCCAAGGAGCCGACCCCGCAGATATGGAACAGCAACATGTACATGACTGAAGAGGCCATGGCTCTTCTTCACGGAGTCGCCGATGTCTACCTGGCCGATTTCAAATGGGGGCCGGGCGATTGCTCGAAGAAATATTCCAGAATCCACTATTACTGGGAAATCGTGACACGCAATCATGTGCTCGCGAACGAGCACGCGGAGATCGTGCTGCGCCATCTGGTCATGCCGGGCCACGTAGACTGCTGCTCCCGCCCCGTCCTGGAATGGATCGCCGGCAACCTCGATACGAGCAAGGTGATCGTGAATGTCATGGACCAGTACCGTCCTGAATACAAAGCGCCAGGAATCCCTGGCATCGATCAGAGGATATCGGAATCGGAGTTTCTTGAAGCTTACAAGCTCGCGAGGAATCTCGGGCTTGAGGTCACTTGACGGTCGCTTTCTTGCCGGAGGTCTTCTCAAAGAGAGCCTTGGACAGAGCCTGGAATGCCTCCTCGACGTTCTCGCCTTTCTTGGCGGAGGTGAAGAAATACGGGGCGTCGAACGCCTCCGTCGCCTGTTTGACCTCCTCCTCGCCGAATGCCGCCTTGTTCTTCAGGTCCATCTTGTTTATGGCGAACACCACGGGTATCTCGCCGACAGTCCTGAAAACCGACTCCACCCATCCATCCAGGTCCCCGAGAGTCTCCTCGCGCGTCACATCGCAGACGGCCAGTATCCCCTGGGCCCCGTGAAAGTATGCCTCGCGGAGCAGCTCCCTGAACCCTTTCGAGCCCATTATGTCCCAAATGGTCATGTCCATGGACACTGGAGATTCGCCCTCCATGGACATCTCGAACTCTTTCTTGGAGACCTTCGCACCGAGGGTCGTGATATACCTGTCATCGAACTCATCCAGAACGTATCTGCGGATCAGCGATGTCTTGCCGACCGCATGCTCTCCAACCAAGCATATCTTCGACTTCATCAGTTGCGTTTCGGTCAATTCGTCGGCCTCCGTGCTTCAAGCGAGACAAGGGCGGTCATTTCGGTTTCATTCATGCCGCGTCCACTCCCTGCATCGGATTCGGTACTCGAATGACCTCCGAGTACTTAGCAATTTTGCAGTGGTTCTCTTCCGTGAATCGCGACGCGGCCAATCACCGACCGGACTGGTCGGCCAATCGTTATATAACGCCCCTCGAATGCAACCGCGTGGATGGCTTCGCGGCTTTCCGCGTCCTCACCGGTCTGGCTTTCCTCGGCTTCGCCTCATGCCGAGACTTGAAAACGCGCCGCGTTCCCGATGAGGTCTGGATCGTGATGGGCGTCTTGGCCCTGGTTTTGCTCGAGGTCGAACTCGTCCAAGGGGGAGCCTCCTGGGAACATCAGCTACTCCTTGTCCCGACTGCGATTATCTTCTTCGGCGTCTTCTTCGGGGAGGAGATGTGGACCGAGGAAGGATTCAGATTGAGACCCATCAGACTCATCGTCTACGCAGTTGCAGGCCTGCTCTTGGCGTTCCTCGCGTATCATTTCTGGAGCACGAGCGGCAGCGATTCCAATGCGTTCTGGGGCCACCTGAGCATGCCCATAATGCTCGTCCTCGCTCACGTGTTTTACCAGTTCGGGTTGCTTCGCGGCGGGGCGGATGCAAAGGCGTTCATGTCGATTGCCATCCTCGTGCCAATCTATCCGAGCATTGGACCCGGACTACCGCTCGTTAGTCTCTCCCCGACCATCCAGCATGCCGTCGATCTGATGTTTCCTTTCGCGCTCGTCGCCCTCCTTGACGCTGCGCTCCTGCTTGTGTTCCTACCGCTGTTCTTCCTGGTATTCAATGCATTACGTGGAGACGCCAAGGGAATCCAAGCACTTTTCGGCTACCGAGTCGGCATCGACAAAGTGCCCAAGTTCGTCTGGCTGATGGACAGGGTGGAGAACGGCAAGCATCTCAGGATCCTTCTGCCTCGGAAGAGGGAGGACCGGAATGAACAGATCGCGAGGCTACGAGAGAAAGGCTTCGACCGCGTGTGGGTGACGCCGCAGATTCCATTCCTCGTGCCCATGACCTTCGGGTTTGCCGCGGCCTTCCTTGTGGGCAACTTCAGCTTAGGCCTGACGCTGCTGTTCGGGCGGTGAATGAGCGGGATTCCGGAAAAAGAAGCCTTTTATAGGGCCGATGTTCTACTTCCCGACAGCAGTGGTACGACGGTCAAAGCGGCGGTGATACACCCGGTCTCTTTCCGAACCCGGAAGTTAAGCCCGTCCACGTTCTCCGCTGTACTGTGGTGCGCGAGCACACGGGAAGCCTATCCCCGTAAGGGGCCTCCGGCAAGCGACCTAGGTACGCTAGCCGCCTACCCTTGTGGTAGGTGACGAAACGTACCGCTTTAACGGCCGTTTGTCGGTGGAACGCTGTCGGCCACTGCCTCGCGCTTCTTTCTCTTTCTGCTGAGGAACCTCTGGCCCGCGAAGATGAACATGGGTATCGCGATCGGGATGATCACGTCCTGGAATTCAGGGATGATCACGGTTGCCGACGCCTTGCTCTCCGACAATTTATACCCACTCTGCGAGGTGTAGTTCAGGAACACCCAGTTCACCAGTATCGAGTTCTGTGCAGGGTTCTTGATCTGCACCGTGATCGTGAAGCTGTGCGCGCCCGGACCCACGTTCGCGAAAATCCAACGGTACGTCTGGCCGCTCCACGAAGAAGGAGCGACGCTCGCTCCGAGATACGTCACGTCGGTCGGCAGCGTGTCGTTGATCCACACCCTCAGGGCGTTGGCGCTGCCCGTGTTGTTGAAGTAGATTGTGTAGGTGACGATCGCACCAGGGACCGTCACAGATGGCGATGCAGTTTTCTCAACCTTGATTGTCGGCCTCCGGCACGTGAAGTTCGCCCACGAAACGCTGCGCTCCATCCATCTGCCAAGCTGATCCGTGTAGTTGCCGAAGACCGTGTTCACTTGGAGGGTGCTATCCTGGGCATTTCCGTTCACCTGAGCGATAATCGTGAACGACCTTGGAGCTCCAGCAGGAACATTGGCGAATCTCCATCTGTAGGTGTTCCCGCTCCAGGAAAATGGAGGGACGCTGCTGGAGTAGAAGGTGACTCCGGCAGGGAGTGTGTCGTTGATCCACACCGCTCTCGACACTGCATCGCCCGTGTTGTTGTAATAGACGGTGTATTGGACGTAGTCGCCCGGACCAGCGATCAGCACATTCAGCGTTTTCACGACCCTGATGATTGGGCGATATCTGTCGTTGGGCCCACCTCTGGTCGGAATGCTGGACACATACCAATCTGAATTCGCATCCGTGTCGACTGGTTTGCCGTCGCTCGCCGCTTTGAATCGGGCCCAAGTCTGCGTCGTGCTGATCGAGGGATATGTAGTCGCATCGACAATCGTGTTGGCTGAATCCCTGAGGATAATGTTGCCGTTGGAACCCGGGAGGTCGCCTGAGGGAATATTGACCGAGAGATACTCGGCGCCGCTCAACCACGATCCGATAATCTCCGTCGTGAATGTGTAGATTGTGATGTACTTGTTCCCTTTGATGATCTGCAGTCTCCACCCACTGAGAGCGACCGGAGAGGATGTGGGGTTCGCGAGTTCCACCCACGCGGCTCCTTTTTGAGGATATATCTCGTTGATGACAACGTTGTCGCCAGCAGGGGATCGCACGCCGTATCTCCCTCCCCTCGTGAGGAGAGGTGAGACTGAGTCGGTGTCGCGCAACCAGTCGGTCATGTAGACGATGACCCTGAAACCTGGCACGAGGCCGAACACGGTGGCATTCGCCGCCATCTCCAACCTGCCAGAGTCGATGGCAGCCGCGACATTTCCCATCCATTCGAACGGCACATTCGCGTTCGGGCGGTACCTGAAAAGGCTCGCATTGTTGAGCTGCCCCTGGCGCCCATTCGCCACGAGCGCATAGTCGACACCATAGACCTGGCCTTCGATCTCCGTATAGAGACCTGTCGCAGTGCTGTTGTCCGCGTCGACGTACGCAAATGCCGTGTCCATGCCGGTGGGGACGTTGTAGGAGAAAGGCCCCACGTATCGCGACACAATCCTCCCTGCGTAGGGAGCTGGGAAATAGCTAGGGATCGTCGCGTTGAGCCAGAAGTCCGAGCCTGCGGGATAATCGAGAACGCCGTCCGCATCAACATCGCCATTCGATTGACTGTCAGGGGTTCCGTCGTTGTTGAAGTCATCCGGAAGAGAATCTATTGAGTCGGGCACCGTGTCCCCATCTGCATCCGTGAATTGCGCTGGAATCGGCCTTTCTCTGAGATTGGGTAGGTCCTCACCACCAAGCATCCGACCCTGAACCTTCATGTAGAAAGCGAAATCGGCAGTGACATTCAGCCCGACCTCCGCGATGTCGACGTTCGTGTTGATCGATTCCAGGCCTCCGGAGGAGCGCACATCCCATAGTCCGTCCCTTTGAACCTTCGCCGCGTCCCAATCCCCAAACACCCCATCGATGGTCACCTTGGGCGCTTGGCGGTAGTAGGTCCCCGAGATAATCGAGTCCTTGAGATCCACGAGTGAATTTGTGGATATGGCAGAAACCTTGAGCGTCAGCGAGCTCGCATCCGGGGCAGCTGAGAGGTGCGCAACCACGAAGAGCGAGACGCTCTCCCCCTCTCTAATCGTCAGGTCGACTCCGAGACTGCCGATTCCAGAGATGAACGAGGATGTGTTGAGCAGCGTGTCAGCAGGCTCGTACGTCCCATCGTTGTCGTCAAGATGAAGGCTCAGCACCACGGACTGGTCGGGCATCGAACCCTGCTTGGTGACGTTGACGGCATGGATTGTGCTCGAACCTGCCTCGGCCCGCAGGCGCACATAGAGGAAAGCTTGATCGTCAACCGTCATGATGTCGCTCACGAGAGTCCTCTGGGTCACTGCGAGCGTGGAATATGCCACACATGCGACGTCATCCGCGATGTCGATCACTCCGGTCGTGTTCGCGGTTAGAACGATGATGTGGGCCTCGCTTGGTTCGGCCAACGGCATCATGAACTCGAGCATGCTTCCTGAAGTCGCTGCCGCGATCGCATTTCTGTGCGAGAACGCAGAGAGATTGTTCTGACCCCCGCCAAGCCCCGAAGTCCATTCCGAGACTCTCGAACCCGCCATCTTTCCATCATAGCCGCTGATCAGAACGTCCATATCGGCACCTATGCCGCCTATCGAATATCCTGTGGACGGTCGCCCGTCCGCGTCCACCATGATTATGATATAATCAATGAGGTCCGGTGCGGCGGGAGCACTCGGTGTGTCGAACATGACTCCGTCGACCTCGACATATACGGCGAGCTGCCCATCTTGCGAGGAGACCTTTGTTGATACGATATCCAGGTCAGAGCGGTAGGAGACATTGGCTCCCCTTGTGTCCCCGACCGCGTCGTCATGCGTCGGGATTCCTGCCCAGTCTGAGAAGCTGCCATCGACTCTCAGGATCGTCGTCTGAGGCCCGCTTGGGATGAGAGTTGCTATCAACGGCGCGAGGAGGAGAATCGCGATTACGGCAGCGACTACGCCTGCGGACCTGAACCAGCCTCGTTCCGCACGGTAGATCGGCTGGAACCTTCCGCGCCTTCCGTTGGTGAAGCCGTTCCCATTCACTAGGCCGTTCACATGACCTATGCCGTTGACGAGGCCGTACACTCTCCCCAAGCCGTTGACCAGGCCGTTGGTCCTCCCGATGCCGTTCACAAGACCGTTCGTCCTTCCGAGACCGTTGACCAAGCCGTTCGTCCGGCCAATGCCGTTAACCAAGCCATTGGTTCGGCCTAGCCCGTTGACAAGGCCGTTGGTTCTCCCGATCCCGTTGACCAGCCCGTTGACGCGCCCTTCCCTCGGCGTCCCTTTTGCGCGGGGAACGCCGACCGTCCTCAGACCTTCGAGAGCTTTCCGCTCGCCCTCCATCTTCATGCGGCGGACGTCTTTGGCGCGCGCCCTCGATGTGTCAGCCTCCTCGTTCCTGCCAAGCCTCTGCAAGAGCTCCGCCCTCGTCTCCCACGCGACATCGAGCCTCGAATCCGATCGAAGGAGGCGCTCGTAGTAGCTGAGCGCTTTCTGGATTGCCGATATCTCCGTGGCAGGTTTCTCCGGCGGCGCCATCGCCGACCATCGTGGCGGTATCAAGGACGAGTCGGCCAGGGTCTCGGCCAGGTTCAGGACCTGCAGTCTGTACTCCTCATCCCTGGCGGGATTGATCTTCGCTGCCCTCTCGAGGCATTGCACCGCCTCCTTGGGCCGCCCGAGCTCACGGAGAACGTGCGACTTCAGTACCCAAGCCCTTTCGAGCTTCGGGTCAACTTCCAGCAGTTCTTCGTAGTGTCTCAACTCCTCGCCGAGCTGGTCCGCTCTTGTCGGAGTCTTCTCGGCGACCCTCTGCCAGCGGGCGAGGAAGTCTTGGGAAACGCCTTTGCTTTCCTTGATCTCTGGGGCCGGGATTTCCCCAAGAACGGTTTCCTCGGCGGATGAATAACCGCATATGCCGCACCTCTCTGCCCCGGGAGCGAGGAAGGCGCCACAATGGGGGCAGACCTTGACCTCCTCCTTCTCAACCTGTGTGACGACTTCCCTGGGGAGCTCCTCCTCCACCGCCTCAGCCTCTTCGATCACCTGATGGCATGTGGAACAACTCTCGGCATCCTTGGACAGGAATGCGCCGCAATTGGAGCAGATATAGAGCGCCGGCTGCTCGGAGACTCCCTTGGCGGGCTCCGCCGCTGGAGCAGGCGCCCCGTCTTCCTCCTCTTCGAACTCCGTGCCGCATTGAGGACAGATCTCCGAGTCTGCACTGGCGAATGCGCCGCAGACAGGGCAAATGAACAGCTCCGCCTTATTGGAATACCATCGGTCGCCTATGGAGATCGACTCGGAGGCCTTCGCCCTCACCGCGGTTGCCTCCTCCAGGGAGAGCACGCATGATTCCGCGATCGCCTCCGGAGTGGCATCCGCAAGGTCATCGATCCGCGGGTACCTTGCGCGGACTCTCGCCGCCTTCTCGCGGTCGAGGTCGCAGGTCGTCAGTAGCCACTCTTCGTACAGCTCATCCATCTGAGGATACGATTATCGCCGGTATTCAAGCCATGTGTGGAAGCGCATAGGGCAAATGTGGAAGCGCATTTTACCTTGCTAGAACATTATATTGTCAATTTACAAGGGTACCGTAGGGATCCAGGGGGATTGACAACACCCCTTTTCCCCTCCCTTTCCCAATCCTGAGCTGGAGCTCCGTTTCCGTCCGTCTGAGGACCTGCGGCGACTGCCTTTCGTCCTCGAGGCGCGTCAAAATCCGCTCGACATATGCCCTCGCCCTCAGATGCTGCTTTTCCTGCTTGTCCTTGAGCACATTGGTCGGATACAATCTCGTGAACCTTCCATCTATCGCGACCGTGACGAGACCGAGCTTCTCTAGTTCTGACGCGACCTTGCTGGCGGTCTGCCTGCTCGCGTTCATCGCCCCAGACAACTCGACCTTGGAGATGCCTGGCGACTCTACGATACTCCTCAGGGCATCACGCCTTTTCGAGGTACGAAGGGTGATGAAAAGATCCGCATCCGCCGGGTCAACGAAGTCCTTGGGGTAGTAGACCTTTTCGTCATGGCGGTGAACCACATATCCTCCGGAGACGAGACTCCGCAGATGCCAGACGACCGAGCTGGACGACATCTTTAGGTCGCTCGCAATCTTGCCGCCTGTCGTGAAGGGTCTTAGACTGAGATATTCCAGAATCCGGCGCCTGTGAGCGTTGAGGAGCGGTGACGTGGCGGGAGCGGGAGACTCCGCTTTCTCTTTCCCGTCAAGGGCGTCTTGCAGCGCCTTGCCAATCCCTTTGAGCATCCTATCCCTCTGAGTACTCCGCCAGAATGCTTTCTATAAGGTGCTCAGCCTTCAGCGTCTTGAAATCCTCGTCGCTGAGACCCTCGAGAGCCTTTTG
Source organism: Thermoplasmata archaeon (assembly GCA_041489255.1). Lineage (GTDB taxonomy): Archaea > Thermoplasmatota > Thermoplasmata > RBG-16-68-12 > JAFNFQ01 > JAFNFQ01. The sequence continues at coordinate 88,559 of JBGPQV010000002.1, forward strand.
CACGCTCTCTTGGATCCCCTTGGGGAGAGGTTTCTTCTGCTGCAGCACATCTCTAATCTGCGACGGTATCTTCGTCGTCAACTCGCGCTTGTAGGCGTTCGAGTCGACTATCAGCCCGAGGCCTTTCATGATCTTGTAAGGATGCGAGAGTTCGCTGTGCTTCGTCGAACGGGCCTTGATGATCTTCAGCAATCGTATCACACTTCCCTCTGCCGCCTTGTACTTGAGGTGTATGACACAATCCGCGAGGTACATCGGTATGATGGTCTCAGGGCCGGTCAGCTCGCCCGGGCCGTGCTCCTCGAGCGTGCACAGGACTGTTCCGACCCTGCGGGTCTCCTTCAACATGAAACCTATGAGGTCCCTCTGCTCATACTGGTCCTTGGTCGACCAGAGCACAGGAGTGAGAGGGTCGACGGCAATCCTCGTGTTGGCGCCTTTCCAGTCCGCCACGAATGCGGGAAGCTCCTTGCGGATGAAGTTGCTGAACTCCCGCCCGGACGCGTCGATGAACACGAGCAGCCCGTCCTCGAGATAGTCCAGGATGTCCGACCAGCCCATCTCGATGGCCTCGCGGATTATCTGCTCCTTGTTCTCGTCGAGGGAGACGAAGATGCCCTCCTGCCCTTCCTGGAGCCCGCGCCTGATGAACTGAGTCGCGCAGGTGGTCTTTCCGGCCCCGGACGAACCGATGACGACCGTCGTGCTGTTCTCGTTGAAGCCGCCGTCCAAGAGAGGATTGAGGCCGAAAATCCCACTCTTAATCTTGCGCACGGCTGAATTATCCGGCCCTCGCTATATATCACTTTTCCCGCGGGAATCTCGTTCGCGACCAAGTCGAGTCGCGGCAAGATCCAGCAGAAGTTGGATGGAATGTGGCGGGGAAGAGAGGAAATCGCTCGCCATCAGCTCTTGGACGCCGCTCCACGTCTGACGTATTCCCGGAGGCGCTCGATATCCTTCTCGCCGAGACCAACTCCGAGGATGCCGTCCAACTTGAAAACGGGCCGACCCGATTCGAAGACCGCCAACGTCGGGACGACGTCGATGGAGTAGATGTCCCACAGGGAATCGTCCATGTCATCGAGGAGCACCGCAGTGATCGACCATGGGAATTCATCCTGGTGTCGCTCCATTATCGGCCTGAACGCGCGGCAGAAAGGGCACCAGCTCGCGTCGAACATTACTATCACCGGATCCCTTGCGCGAAGAACCTCCATCTCGAATCTGTCTGGCGTGATCGTCCTCATCGTCGTCGAATGCGGTCATCACGCAACATGGTCATTAACCTGCTTCGACGCAGTATCACGCAAGGCTTTAGTGCATGTCGCGCATTCCCCGCCGCTCCTCAATTTTAGAAGGGATGGTATGGCCAACTGGGTTTGCAGCAGCGACATCGAGGCGTACTTCGCCAGTCTCCAGAAGGAGGCGGACCGCTGCTACGAAGTCGGAAGGCTCGCGAGGGCGAAGGGGTTCGACCCGGAGCTGGACATAGAGACGCCTCAGACGAAGGACCTCGCGTCCCGCGTGGAGAGGCTCCTCAAGGATTATGGCGTCGATGACGTCGCCGACATCATCCGGGAGCACAGCAAGAAGCATGACAGGGAGACGGTATCCATCATGGTCGCCAAGGATGTCGCGAGGCGCGGCAACGGCTCCAAGGAGAAGGCCGTCGAGAGGGCCGTCCGCGTCGGGCTGGCGATACTCACGGAAGGCATCCTTGTCGCCCCGCTCGAGGGTCTCGCCGATGTCAAGATCAAGAAGAACAGGGACGGGACATCATATGTCGACCTCCTCTACGCAGGTCCGATACGCTCCGCGGGAGGCACTGCCCAAGCGCTTAGCGTCCTCATAGCGGACGTCGTAAGAAGAGAACTGGGCATAGGAAGATATCAGCCGACGCAACAGGAGGTGGACCGCCTCAAGGAAGAGATACCGCTCTACAAGCAGGTTCAGCACCTCCAGTACAATCCGACGGCAGAGGAGATCGAGCTCATGGCGAGCAACTGCCCCGTGAGTATCAACGGCGAAGCGACGGAGGAGATGGAGATCTCCGGGCACAGGGATCTGCCGCGCGTGGAGACGAACCGCCTGCGCGGCGGGATGTGTCTCGTCATCTCCGACGGCTTGTGCCTCAAGGCTCCGAAGATCCAGAAGCATGTGAAACGGCTGAAGATAGACGGCTGGGAGTTCATCGACAATTACATCAAGGGGAAGACCGAGGAGACTTCGGACCGCCAGGACGAGGATATCGTCGTGGAGGCCAGCGACAAGTTCATTCAGAATATTCTGGCGGGGAGACCGGTGCTCTGTCACCCGAGCCGCGCCGGCGGCTTCAGGCTGAGGTACGGAAGGACGAGAGCGACCGGATTGGCGGCTGTCGCAATCCATCCCGCCGCAATGGCGGTGCTCGACAACTTCATCGCCGTCGGGACTCAGATAAAGACGGAGCGACCCGGGAAAGCCGCTGCCGCGACGCCCTGCGACACCATCGAGCCGCCAATCGTCCTGCTCAAGGACGAGAGTCTCGTGACGCTCAGCTCGCTTGACGAGGTGGAGGAGGCGCGGGAATCCATCAAGACCATCGTCGACCTCGGCGAGATACTCATACCCTTCGGCGAGTTCCTGGAGAATAACCACGTCCTCATGCCAGGTGCGTTCGGACTCGATTGGTATCACGAGGAGATGGTGCATGCCGCGGTCAAGCCGCCCGATGACTTGGGCGAACTGCCATTCCAGGATGCCTTGAACTTGAGCAGGAAGCACAAATTTCCGCTGCATCCGCGGTACAACCTGTTCTGGCATGACCTGACCGCGAACGAGATTCTTTCGTTGCGCGACTTCGTCGAGAAGAATGGTCATGTTGATGGCGAGGTGCTCAGGCTTCCGAACGACCAGAGATTCAAAGACATGCTCTGCGTGCTCGGCGCACTCCATCGACTGAATGACGGGAATATCGTCATTGACACCTACGGGCCTCCGCTCGTCCTCTGCCTCGGGCTCGAGGATCGCGGCGGGAAGCTCGAGAGGGTGCGAGACTCGCAGGCGAATGATAGCCTCGCCCTGGTCTCCGCGTTGGCGGGAATCGAGGTGAGGGCCAGAGGCCCCACGAGGATCGGCGCACGCATGGGCAGACCGGAGAAGGCGGCGCCGCGCAAGATGAAACCCGCCCCGCACGCCCTCTTCCCGATCGGCAGGGAGGGAGGGCAGCAGAGGCTCTTGAGGGAGGCCTTGGCAAACGATGTCGTCGAGCTGGAGGTCGGGCTGAGGATCTGCAGGACGTGCGGCAAGAGGTGGTTCCTCCCGAAGTGCCCGTGCGGCGGCCACACTGTGCTCAGGGACGCGAGATCCCCTCAGAAGATACCGCTCAGGGAGGTCTACGAAGAGGCCGCTGCGAGGACGGGGCTGAGAGGGAAGAACATGGACGTGAAATGCGTCCAGGGCATGATCTCAAAGACCAAGACTCCGGAACCGCTCGAGAAAGGTCTCCTTCGCGCCAAACACGAGGTCTTCGTGTTCAAGGACGGCACAACCAGGTTCGACATGACGAACCTGCCCCTCACTCACTTCAGGCTCTCGGACGCCGACATGACGCCAGAGGCGGCGAAGAAGCTGGGATACGAGAGGGACATCCAGGGCCAGCCAATCGTGGACGAGGGACAGCTCGTCGAACTGCGCGTCCACGACATAATCGTCTCTCGCGACTGCGGGGAGTATCTCGTGCGAGTCTCCCATTTCATCGACGATCTGCTCGAGAAGCTCTACGGTCTCCCTACGTTCTATGACGCCGCTGGGCCGGAGGACCTCGTGGGGCAGATGGCAGTCGGCCTCGCGCCGCACACGTCTGGAGGCGTCCTCGCACGGATCATAGGCTTCACTCCCGCCAAGGCCTGCCTGGCGCATCCCTATTTCCACGCCGCGAAGCGGAGGAACTGCGACGGCGACGAGGACTCCGTGATCCTCCTGCTCGACTGCCTGATCAATTTCAGCAGGGCGTTCCTTCCTGAGAAAAGGGGGGGTTTGATGGACGCGCCTCTGGTCCTCTCGACTCACATCGACCCGAACGAGATTGACAAGGAAGCTCACAACATCGACTTGAGGTCGCGATACCCGTTGGAATTCTTCCAGGCCACGATGAAGCACGCGGAGCCGAGGAAACTCGAGACAATGATGGACATCGCGGGCAAGAGGATCGGCAGCGTGCTGCAATACGAAGGCTTCAGCTTCACTCATGACGTCACGAGCATCGCCGATGCCCCTCTCACCTCTGCCTATGGCGAGGGCGGCATGGTGGAGAAACTCGAGGCGCAACTCAACCTCGCGTCGAAGATCAGGGCGGTGGATGTGCCCGATGTCGTCACGAGGATCGTCGTCCACCACTTCCTCCCTGACCTGATAGGCAACCTCAAGGCTTTCTCCAGCCAGCAGGTTCGGTGCACCAAGTGCAACGCGAAGTTTAGGAGGATGCCGCTTAAGGGGCAATGTACCGTCCTCACAAACAAGGGACACGAGTGCGGCGGGAATCTCATGCTCACCGTGCACAAGAGCTCCGTCAAGAAATATCTCGAGGTCTCGAAGCGCATCGCGGAGCAGTATGGCGTCTCGAATTACCTGCGGCAGCGCCTCGACTTGGCCGAGGAGGCTATCGCCTCGCTGTTCACCAACGAGAAGGTCAAGGGCCTCAAGATCGACGATTTCCTGTGATGGCACGAGGGTGGAAAGGGCTCCGGGTAGAGGCCGTGGCAATGTGACGTGCTACCACATGTCCCGAAGGGTTATTGTCCATCGCCTCGATTCATGGAATGATGTTCGCGTCTAGAGCCGGCCACGTCGAGGTATCTGGCATACGGAAGATGTTCGAGTCCGCACCGCCGGGCGCAATAAACCTCGGGCTGGGAGAGCCGGACCTGCAGCCCCCGCCGAAGGTCATCGAGGCGCTCAAGAAGGCCATCGACAGCGGCATGAACAAATACGGGCCGACGGGGGGGATACCTGAACTTCGACAGGCGGTCGCGGAGCGACTGGCCAGGTTCGCCGACGTCAAGCCTGACACAGTGCTGATAACCACAGGCGCGACAGAGGCGCTGTGCGTGACGATGCAGACCCTCATAGACAACGGGGATGAGGTCCTCATACCGGATCCCGGTTTCGTCCTCTTCGGACCGCAGGTCAGGCTCGCTGGCGGGGTCCCTGTCACCTACTCGCTTGCCGAAGATAACGGATTCATTCCAGGAATCGATGAGTTGAGGTCGCTCGTGACGCACAGGACCAAGGCGATCATCGTCAACAGCCCGGCGAACCCGACAGGTGCCGTGTTCGACAGGAAGACCGTCCAGGCCATCGCCGACTTCGCGAAGGAGGAGGGCCTCATAGTCATCAGCGACGAGGTGTACGACGCGATCGTGTACGAGGGCGCACACGAGTCGTTCCTTGGCAAGTACGAGAACACGGTTTACGTGAATTCGTTTTCCAAGGTTTTCGCGATGACCGGGTGGAGGCTCGGGTACTTGACCGCCCCGCCGGAGATGATCAAGCAGATGGCCAAGATCCACTATTACATGGTCGCGTGCCCGCCAACGCCGACGCAGTACGCGGTCCTCGCGGGCCTGAGGGAGCCGGAGGACTACGTGCCGAAGATGGTCAAGGAGTTCGGCATCAGGCGGGAGATCATGGTCAAGGAACTCGGCAAGATGCCGGGCTTCCACTGCCTCAAGCCGAAGGGCGCGTTCTACGCCTTCCCCACATACGACTATGACATGGCCTCTGAGGAGATGGCCATGAGCATTCTCAAAGGAGGCGTGATCTGTACGCCAGGCAGGGCGTTCGGCGAGCAGGGGGAGAGGCACATACGTTTCTCCTATGCGAACTCGCAGGACAACATCAAGAAGGCGATGGAGCGGATAAGGCAGCACCTGGAGAAGGAGTTTGGGGGAAAGGTAAAGTAAAGCGACCTTCTTCTACCGCACGATGCGGAGGTCGACCGCCGCTGCACTGATTGCGATACTACTCATTGCAGTGTTCACCAGACTGATGCCCCTGACCAATTTCGTGTACTGGGGCTCTGACATAGGCGAGTATCACTCATTGACGGACCGGCTCATAGGCACGGGTCACCTCGGAACTGATTATTCTGGGTGGGGCAAGACCTATCCATACTTCCCAGGGTTCTACTTTGTTGTCGGTGGCGGGAGCATGATGGGCGTAGACAGCAACGCCGCCCTCAACCTGATACCGACGATTCTCAATGCGGTGGCGGTACTGTTAGTCTTCCTCGTGGCGGTAAGACTGTTCCGCGACGACCGCATTGGCCTGATGGCGGCGGGGGTTCTCGCCGTGGCCTTCCCTTACATCTACACGAACTCGCACCCGATTCCGTCTGCGATCGGCACGGTCCTGTTTCTCGCGTCGATGGCGCTGCTAGTCGGGTCGCAAAGTGAGATGAAGAAGCTCGCGGCGCTCCTGCCGCTCGCCGCCGCGATCGTCGTCACGCACCACCTGTCGACTTACTTCCTGATCATCGCCGTCCTCACGGCCCTCGTCCTGAGGAGCCTCCTCGCCAGCAACTTCAGATGGAGGAGCGTAGCGATCGAGGCGGTGTTCCTGGTTGCCTTGCTCGCCCTCGCACTTCCATTCTGGTTAGTCTACGCAACGCCGTTCCGGGAGAACCTCCTCGGTGACCTCGGGACGGTACCCTGGTGGGGGCCTTTCGCTGCTCTCGGCATCGCAGCCCTCGGCTGGCTGGTTGTTGTCCGCCTGAGGAGGAAATCGGAGTGGAGGTTCTCGCCGAGATATCCGACACTCCGGAGGAACGCGGTTATGTTCGTCCTTGCGATCGCGTTCGCGTTCGCGCTGATGAGCTTGTTCACCGTGGTCAATGTCCTCGGCACAACCATCAAGATCAACCTTCAGGATGTCCTCTACATCAGCCCGTTCCTCCTGCTGATGGCGTTGGCCGCTCCAGGAAGGCGGCCACTGGACTTTGCGCGGGATGGGCACAAGCCGACCGCCTGGCTTGCGGCATTCACACTCTCGCTGTTCGCCGGGTCAATCGTTGGCGAGCAGGTACTCATCCCATACCGCCACGTCGACTTCATGATGATTCCCGTGGCAATCATGGTAGGGTCGGGAATCGTCCTGCTCCACGACCTCGCTTTCGCTGGGAGGAAAGGCGGTGCCGTTGTCGTGGTGATTGCGGTTGTTCTCATCACGAGCAACATGGCGGTTGCATATCCTCCGCAGGATATCATGGCGGGCTACAACGAGGGCACGGACTCGAAATCGCTCGTCGCGATGAATTGGCTCCCTGGCCATGTCGATGGTCTTCTTGCGACCGACCACAAGGCCTCAATGCTCTCCTTCGGATATGGCGGGACGAACGCCACATGGGACACCGCGAGAGAAACCATCTTTGCCACGAGCTTCACCAACGCCAAGTCCGAGATGCTCGGCGTGAACTCGCCATCGGGACCCAAGAGGGTGGACTTCGTGCTCATGAACGTGGATGTGAGGACCGGAGCGCAGATGTTCCCCTGGGAACCCGCCATTGGCCTCAGCGAGCAGGCCCAAGCGAAGTTCAACGGGCTGCCTTACCAGAGGTTCTATGACGACGGATACACACAGATATACTGGGTGAACTGGGGCTACGCCTAGATATCGGTCTCTCTGCGAATAGTCTTAAGAATATCAGCGGTTGTCTGTTCTGGCATAAAGGAGCAGTGCCTGCCTGCGCATCGCGATATTCCATGACTTCCTGAGGAGCCTCGGTGGCGGGGAGAACGTCTCCCTTTCCCTGGCCAAGGCCTTTGGCGGCGATCTGATCACGACAGACTTCGACGGCGAAGTGCTAAGGCTGGCGGATGCGGGGAATGTCAAGGTGATTGACCTGGGTCGATTGGCCAGCACGCCGGTCCTTCGCCAGATACAGGCCTCCCTCCGCTTTGCCGGCGCGGACTTCGACGATTACGACTTCTACTTCTTCTCGGGGAACTGGAGCAGATGCGCCGGCAAGTCTCACAGGCCGAACATCTTCTACTGCCATACGCCGGTCCGAGCGTTCTACGATCTCAAGACGCGATATCTCAGCGAACTCCCGCCACCGCATAGGCTGCTGGCGAGGGCCTGGATCGCGGTACACAGCAGGTGGGACCGTGAAACGATCGGCCACATGGATCAGATCGTGGCGAACAGCGAGAACGTGAAGGGCAGGATCAAGAGGTACTATGGGCGGGAATCGACCGTGGTCAATCCGCCGGTCGCCACAGCGAAATTCCGATTCGACGAGGTCGGCGACTACTGGCTGTCGGTGAACCGCATTCGTCCCGAGAAAAGGATAGACCTGCAGATCGAGATCTTCAGGCGGCTGCCCGCAGAGAAGCTGCTGATTGTCGGGGATATCGCGCGAGAGGTGACAGCGCGCGCGGTCGTGTCGCAACTGAAAATCCCGCCAAATGTGCAATTGACCGGTGCCGTCCATCAGAAGAGGCTGGCCGACCTGTACGCGAAGTGCAAAGGCTTCATCACGACCGCGGTCGACGAGGATTTCGGCATGACCCCGGTGGAGGCGATGGCTTCGGGGAAGGCTGTTCTCGCGACTGACGAGGGCGGGTACCGCGAGACCGTTATTGATGGGTCTACGGGATGGCTACTCCCCATCGACGCCGACGCTTTCGCGAGCAAGATCAAGTCTCTCGATGAGGGAAGACTCAAAGCGATGAAGGACAAGTGCATCGCGCGAGCGCGGGAATTCGATGAGGGGAGATTCATCGAGCGAATGAAAGAACTGATGATGTCGTCAATAGATAAGGAGAAATCCCGCTAGGCGTCATCGGATGGCGGGAAGCATATCTTACACTGCGAGTCGAGGCGGGAATACCGGTGATGGAATGCGCAGAACCTCTCGGTCCTGGTGATGTCCCTGCACAGTGCCTCTATCGCGGCTATCTGCTCCGGCCTCGGAAGGCCTTTGCTGATCTTGGCGGCGAGATCCTTCACGCCGTCCTCAATCTCGGGGAACATGCCGAGCAGCTCCTCGTCGACCGCCCTGCTGCGCGTGTTGTAATGGCTTATTGCTGCCTGCGTGATTCCCAGATGCCCCGCCACCTCGACCTGCTTCATGTGGTAGTCTCTCAGGAGGATCTGGGCGAGCCGCGCTCTAATCGCTGGGAGGAGCTTCGCCGCGACGAGTTCCGAAGGCTGCATCATGGGTTCTTATTCCCTTGTGCAATCAAGTCTGGTCTCGCTATTTAACCGTGACGCCTTCGTGAGCCTCCATCAATTCGCAAGGTCAGCGAAAGCAAGCAGGCGCGCCGAACCATCTATGAGGACTGCATCGACTCCGATTTCAAACCGTTGGCATGAAAGCAAGTCCAGGGACAGATGATCTGCGTCCAATCCTTGGGCAACTTCAGAATCAATTGCCATATCGTGATGCTGCCAAAAATGGAGTTCGCCTGTCCAATGTGCGACCATTGTCCTGCCTTCTTGAGCGATTATTACCGAATCACGTCTTAGATGGATTTCATATGGAGAACCGCCAACTTCTTTCGGGATTATCAGGGCAGCATCGCCATCGCACGCCACCACGAACTTGGTCTCTCCAGTCAAATCGAGAACGGCGTCTATGAAGCCTGCAATGCCGCGCGCGACATTTCCAATCTCTATCCTCCTGATGCTTTCCCTTTGACACGCGAAAAAGGCGGTCACCGACGACAGCAGCAGCATTGCACCCAGCGCAACTGCCATCTTCGACGAGAGCCATTCAAGCATCGGTTATCCCACCCATACGACCACATCGATGCCGCTGACGCATTCGACATGCATCGAGTAACTGCCTTCGAAAAGCGTCAGGCCCCCGCCATCGGTTGAGCTGATGAGCACGGATGGGTTACGCACGGTCACGAGCTGCTCATCACCGCCGGAGAGTTTGTAGCGTATGAATCGGGAATACGCATGGCCCGCCGAGTCTCCAAAGACAACGTACTCGATGCGGGTGAAAGTCCCGCCTTCGAACACAACATGTATTTCCTCCCCGCCAGAGCCAGCCTGCAGATACCTCTGTGCCGCCGTGAGCACACGCGCTATCTCCGCCCGAACTCGCTGATCTGTCTGGACATAGTCAACTGACGACCAGCCACTCATGACCGCCGGAACGACGAGCGCGATGGAAATTAAGGCAATCAGCAGCCTATACGGCATGCCCAGGAGCGCATTTCCATCGCGACGAATCGAATGTGAAAGACCTCTCGCATCGATGACAGCCATCGCCATTCAGTTGTCCTCTGAAACCAAGGTGCTTGCGGGTGGAAACAGCAGGCAGAGGTGATACGCGGCATCTCGTCGAAGATGGAAGACCGATAGTTTATTGTGCGTCGAGAAACAGATGCCCTCTCGGGAAAACCATGATACCGACACCCAGACCGGGAAACATCCCTGAGTCGCCGGAAAAAACTGGCCCTCCGGGCAGAGGGACCGACCCGACGCCGCTCCTCTTCCAGTCCCTCGAGGACATCGAGGAGTTGAAGAAGGCGGTCAAGGCCCTGAATGAGAAGAACAAGGAACTCGAGAGGCGTCTGCAGGCGCTCGAGGAGCAGAGGATCTGACCGTCGATATCTGCGATGCCAAAAGCATTATCTCGCGGAGGGGTCATCAAGGGAAGGATATGGGCGAAGGGATGAACGCAGACGACCGACTCTCTCAGGAAATTGCGACAATGAAGCCAGCCCCCAAGACGCGTCGGGTTAGGACCCTGTTGATGTTCCTATTCGCGGTCACGCTAGTTTCGATTCTTGTCGTGGCGGTGGCGTGGCACTACGCTATCTTGAACCTTGAGTCGCAAGAAAGACGCTGCGACGGGGGCTATATGTATCAGCCGCTGGCTTTTACTCTCATGCGGTCAAATGGGAATTGGACGGTGACGAGCACGTGCACTAACAAAGCCATCCATCTGAGCGAGGTGACCATCACCATATTCGACTTGAATGGAGCGATTGCGAACTCGATGCATTCGGTGCTCCTCACGAATCTCACCCAAGCGAACTGGGCGACATACTATGTGTTGTACGTGAAGGTGGGCAGTGAGGACTATGTGCGTCAGTCTGCGCAGTTAGTCATCGATGCGACACAGTACCACAGCAGATATCGGTTCCATTTGGCTACCTACGGCGGTATTCTCTACTCCTTTGTTCTCGACTGACAAAAGATTCCAATCAATGGGAGAATCGTGGATCTCTGCAGAGGCCGAGTTCGCTGAGTCAACATGTTTAAGGACTTCGCGAGCTTTGACTCGGGCCGCATGCATCACGAGGAAATCCTCAGGGAATTGTATGCTCTGGAACGCTTCGGGATGAAGCTCGGGCTCGCAAACATCACGGAGCTGCTTCATAGGATCGGAGGCCCGCACCTCAGATTCCCCGCCGCACATGTGACTGGAAGCAACGGGAAGGGCTCGGTCTGCGCTTTCATCGAATCTATTCTGAGGGAAGCCGGCTACAATGTCGGACTCTACACATCGCCGCACTTGATTCGTTTCAATGAGAGAATCAGGGTCGGCGGGCGGGAAATCCCGGATGAAGATGTCGCAAGACTCTACGAGTTCGTCAAACCGCATGCCGCCATAATGGCTGCGGAATCGAAGGCGAAGCAGCCGACCTTCTTCGAGATAACCACCGCCATGGCCTTCCAATACTTCGCGGAGAAGGAAGTGAAGCTCGCGGTTGTCGAGGTTGGGATGGGCGGCGGCATGGACGCGACGAACGTGGTGCGCCCGGAGACCTGCGTGATCACTCGCGTGAGCCTTGAGCATACTGAACACCTGGGCAGGACGATCAGGAGGATTGCCAAGGAGAAATCGGGAATATTGAAACCGGGCGTGCCTGTCGTGACGTTGAACCAAGAGGCCCTCGCAACCATTGAGGAGAGAGCGAAGGAGCTCGGATGCCCTCTTACCGTTGTTGGCCGCGAAGCGACCTACAGGCGCATTGGCGGGACTCTGGCGGGACAGACAATCGAGTACTCCGGGTCTTCGACGATCCAGGTCTCCACCGTGATGGCGGGAGCGCACCAGGTGGAGAATGTTGCACTCGCCTTGGCGGCGACAAGCGCCCTTGAGTCACGCGGGTGGAATGTAGGAGATGATGCGAAGCGCGTGGGCATCGCGAGGATGAGGTGGCCCGCGAGGTTCCAGCTGGTGCGCAGGACTCCACCGGTGCTGATCGATGGCGCTCACAACCCCGGTGGCGCGCAGTGCCTGCACGATTCGCTTACGGAATGCCTGCCGGGGAGACGCGTCGTGCTCGTGATGGGCATGCTGGCCGACAAAGACCTGACGTCATATGCAAACACGCTCGCGCCGCTGACTGCGCACTCTATTTCAACGAGACCGAAAAGCGAGCGCGCGTATCCTCCGGAAGAAGTGACTCTCACATTCAAGAAGCTGGGCATATCGTCTGAGGTGATCGAGGATGTCCCAGCCGCGATTCGGAGGGGTTTGGATCTGGCATCAAGAGATCGGCCCCTGCTCATCACCGGCTCGCTCTATCTTGCGGGAGAAGCCCTGCAGCATTTCCAGGAAGGAACCGTTTGAACAGGAAGCAGCTCGATTCCTTGATGGAGGACCTTCGCCGCCGGTATCTCCACTACAGGCAGCATCAGACGGACACCGCCCTAGGCAAAATCACCGCGGAGACCGAGGACCCGTTCAAGGTGCTCATATCCACGATCCTCTCGCAGAGGACAAGGGATGAGATGACGGACAAGGCCTCACATCAGCTTTTCGCGAAGTACCCTGATGCGAAGTCGATTACAGGAGCACCCCTTCCCGAGATCATTCGACTCATAAAGCCCGTGGGATTCTACAGGCAGAAGGCGGTCAGCGTCAGGGAAGTGAGTCGAATAATCCTCAGAGAATATGGCGGGAGAGTCCCGCCAGTCTTCGACGAGCTCCTCAAGTTGCCTCAGGTGGGGCCGAAGACCGCCAACTGCGTCCTCGTCTACGGGTTCGGCATTCCGCGGATACCCGTCGACACTCACGTCCATAGGATCACCAATCGCCTGGGGCTCGTGAAGACGAAAACGCCGGACGAGACCGAAGCGGCTCTCATGAGAGTCGTGCCGATGGATTATTGGATCGACCTCAACGGCCTCCTTGTCCGCTTCGGGCAGAGCATATGCAGACCAATAGGGCCGAGGTGCAGCGAATGCAACTTCAGACGGTTCTGCTCGTACTACAAGACCGTCGTGAAATGAGACTCAGGCACTTGCCTATTGCTGATCCGGCGCGGACTCCTCGCCCACCGCCTTCTCTTCTTCCTTCTCGCTTACGATCTTCACGACTGCGGTGACGCGGTCCTTCTCCTTCAACCGCATGATACGGACGCCTTTCGCAGACCGCCCAGTCTTGCGGATCCCCTTGACCGGTATCCTGATGACCATGCCGCCGACGGTCGTGACGAGCAGCTCCTCTTCGGGGGAGACCTCGACGATGCTGACGACCTTGCTCTTCGCCAGCGTAATCTTTGTTGTCATGACGCCCTGACTGCCTCTTTTGGTCTTCCTGTATTCGGCGATGAGCGTCCTCTTGCCGAGCCCGTTCTCGAGCATCGTCAGGAGCTCTTTCGCGGGGTCTGTGGCCAAAGTCATCCCGACGACCGCGTCGCCGCTCCTGAGCTTCATCCCCCGGACGCCGGCAGCGGTCCGCCCCATGGTCCGCACCTGACCCACGTCGAACCTGTTCGCGTATCCGCCATTGGAAGCGAGGATGACTTCCTCGTTGCCTTCTGACAGGCGCGCGGCTATTAACTCGTCCCCGGGGAGTAGCTTGATCGCCTTGATTCCGCGGATCATCGGCCTCTTGAAAGCGCTCAGCCTCGTCCTCTTGATCTTCCCTTTCTTCGTCACGAAGAATATCGTGCGCTTCTCGTCAAACTCCTTGACTGGGATCATGGCCTGTATCCGCTCGTCCTTGTCGAGCCTGGGGAGGAGGTTGATTATCGGCCTGCCCTTCGCATGAGTCCCGCCGCTCGGTATCCTCCACGTCTTGAGCCAATAGCACTTGCCCTTGCTGGAAAGGAAGAGGATGAAGTCGTGCGTCGAGGCGACGAAGAGGTTGACGACGTAGTCCTCCTCCTTCGTCTCCATGCCGATGCGGCCCTTCCCTCCGCGCCTCTGCTGGCGGTAGGTGTCAACGGTGAGGCGCTTGATGTAGCCCGTGTTGGTGATTGTGACGATGACCTCTTCCTCTGGGATGAGGTCCTCGATGTCCATCTCCTCGGCGTCGATCTGGATCTCCGACCGGCGCTCGTCCCCGTACTTGTCCTTGAGTTCGAAAAGCTCCTGCTTGATGATGTTGCGAATCTTCTCGCGGGAGGCGACGATCGAATGGAGCTCCTCGATCTTCTTCTTGAGAGCGCTCTGTTCGTCGCGAAGCGACTTGACCTCCAAGCCCGTCAGTTTCTGCAAGCGCAGTTCGAGTATCGCCTTCGACTGCTCCTCGCTCAGCAAGAACCGGTTCATCAGACCAGACCTTGCCTCGTCGGCGTCCCTCGAGCGTCTGATCAGCCGGACCACCTCGTCCAGGTGATCCACCGCGGTGATGAGCCCCTCGACTATGTGCTCTCTCTGCTGGGCCTTCGTGAGGTCGAACTGCGTCCTTCGCCTCACGACCTGCTCTCTGTAATCGACGTACGACTGGAGAGTCTCACGCAGAGTCAGGACCTTCGGCTCGCCGTTCACGAGGGCGAGGTTGATGACTCCGAAGGTCGCCTCCATCTGCGTCCTCGCGTAGAGCTGGTTCAGCACGACATCCTCTATCGCGTCCTTCCTGAGTTCGAGGACGACTCGCATGCCTGACCTGTCGCTCTCGTCCCTGAGGTCCGTGACGCCATCGAGCTTCTTCTCCTTCGCGAGGAGGGCGATGCTCTCCACGAGCGCCGCCTTGTTGACCATGTAAGGAATCTCCGTTATGACGATGCGGGCCCTGTCCCGTCCTGCCTCCTCGAAGTGCGCCTTCGCCCTGAGGCAGATGAGGCCACGTCCGAAACGGTACGCCTCGTTCACGCCCTGGATGCCGTAGATGATGCCGCCTGTCGGGAAGTCGGGTCCCTTGATCGGCCCCGTCTCGGGATTGAACAGGTCTTCTATCTGAGCCTCCGGGTTTTCGATGAGGGCGACGAGGGCGTCGACGACCTCGGCAAGGTTATGCGGAGGGATGTTTGTGGCCATTCCAACCGCGATTCCGCTCGAGCCATTCACAAGCAGATTGGGGAACTTGGCGGGGAGGATCGTCGGCTCCTTGAGTGTCCCGTCGAAGTTGTCCACCCAGTCGACGGTGTCTTTCTCGATGTCTTGGAGCAATTCCTCCGAGGTGCGCGACAAGCGGCACTCGGTGTACCTCATCGCGGCGGGAGGGTCGCCGTCAACGCTCCCGAAGTTGCCCTGACCATCGACGAGGAGGCTGCGCATCGAGAAGTCCTGGGCCAGGCGGACGAGTGCATCGTACACCGCCATGTCCCCGTGCGGGTGATATTTTCCGATTATTTCTCCAACCACCCTCGCACACTTCTTATGCTGCGTCCCCGCGCCCATGCTTAGGTCATTCATGGCGTAGAGGATCCTCCGCTGCACGGGCTTCAATCCGTCCCTCAAGTCCGGCAGCGCCCTCCCGACGATCACGCTCATCGCGTAGTCGATGTAGGAGCGCTTCATCTCCTCCTCGATCGGCTGCGCGACGACTCGCTTGTGCGTTGCCTGCTCCGTCCCGTCCGGCAAGTTCAGACCTCTAGATGTCCAAGTTGATTACTTCCTTCGCGTGTTCCTGTATGTAGTTCCTGCGCGGCTCGACCGCGTCTCCCATGAGTATCGAGAACAGCCTGTCCGCCTCGGCGGCGTCCCCGATCGTGACCTGCTTGAGCATCCTCCTGTCGGGGTCCATCGTCGTCTCCCAGAGCTCCTGCGGGTTCATCTCCCCCAAGCCTTTGTACCTCTGAATCGTTGGGTTGCCGCCGAACCGGGCCGCTACTTCGTCCCTTTCTCTCTCAGTGTACGCATAATGCTCTTCCTTACCCTTGCGCATCTTGTACAGAGGGGGCTGCGCGATGTAGATGTAGCCTTGGTTGATGAGCCCCACCATGTAGCGGAAGAAGAGAGTGAGGAGCAGAGTCCGGATGTGCTGCCCGTCCACGTCCGCGTCCGCCATGATGATCACGCGGTGGTAGCGGGTCTTGGCCACGTTGAAGTCGACGTCGATGCCTGCGCCGATTGCGGTGACGAGCACCCTGATCTCCTCGTTCTTGAGTATCTGGTCCATCCTCGCCTTCTCGACGTTCAGTATCTTGCCGCGCAACGGGAGGATAGCCTGGAATTCCCTGTTCCTGCCGAGCTTTGCGGAGCCCCCTGCGCTCGGACCTTCGACGATGTAGAGCTCGCTCTTGGCGGGGTCGCGCTCCTGGCAGTCTGCCAGCTTGCCGGGAAGGTTGAAGCCGTTGAGCAGACCTTTCCTCCTGGTGAGCTCGCGCGCCTTCCTCGCGGCCTCGCGCGCCTGGGCAGCCAGTATCGCCTTGGACAGGCATATCTCCGCTTCCTTCGGGTTCTCCATGAGACGCTCGCTCAGCTTCTCATAGACGATCGAGTCGACCGCGCCTTTGACCTCGCTGTTCCCCAGCTTGGTCTTCGTCTGCCCCTCGAACTGTGGTTCGGGTATCTTGATGCTCAGGATCGCCGTCAGACCTTCTCGGACGTCGTCGCCCTCGAGCGCGTCGTCGCTCTCCTTGAGGAACTTCATCTTCCTCGCATGGTTGTTCATCGCTCGGACGAGCGCAGACTTGAACCCGATGAGATGAGTCCCGCCCTCGGCGGTGTTGATGTTGTTGACGTAGGTGTGTATGTTCTCCGTGTAGCCGTCGGTGTACTGCATCGCGACCTCGACCTGAGTCCGGTCGGTCTCCTTTGAGAAGTAGATCGGATCCGGATGCAGCGGCGTCTTGCCCCTGTTGATGTACTTCACGAACTCGATTAGACCGCCGTCGTACTGGAAGACCTCCATGCGGCCGTCCTTCTCGCGCTGGAACGATATCTTGACGCCCGCGTTGAGGAAGGCGAACTCCCTGAGCCTCGAGGAGAGAGTGTCGTAGTCGAACTCCGTCGTCTCGAATATCTCCTTGTCCGGTTTGAACCGTATGCAAGTTCCGGTGCCCTGCGCCTCCCCGACGACCCTGACCTTGTCGACGACGATCCCCCGCACGCATCGCTGCAGGTACTCCTTCCCGCCGCGCTTCACGCGCGCCTCGAGCCATTCGGAGAGGGAGTTGACGACCGACAGGCCGACGCCGTGCAGCCCGCCCGACACGCGGTAGACCTTGTGCTCGAACTTACCGCCGGAGTGCATCGTCGTCATGACGATCTCGACCCCCGGCTTGCCGTACTTCGGGTGTATGTCCACGGGGATCCCGCGGCCGTCGTCCGCTATGCTCACGCTGCCATCGGTATGAAGCACGACCTCGATGTTCTTGCAGAAGCCCGCCATGGCCTCGTCGATGCTGTTGTCCACGACCTCGTAAACGAGGTGGTGCAGGCCCCTCTCGTCGACGCTGCCTATGTACATCGCAGGGCGCTTGCGGACGGCCTGCAGGCCTTCGAGAATCTGTATCTGCTGTACGTCGTAGGAGCTGTCTTCCGACATCTAGTTCGTGGCCTCTTTAATTGCAATCTGAGAGTCTTGCGGACCCATCCCGTCTATCATTTTCCATAAGACCCCTTAGAATATAAAGGTTTTCGACCGTTCGTATATGGAGAAAAAGATGCATCGGAGGAGGGGCAAAAAGGGGGGGTGGTTATTTATATACTCAGGAGCCTCACGGAACGCCTGTTTTCAAGACCGATAACGTCCCGTGTCAGAGTCCCGTGGCATGTCTCATTTCAATTTCCAACGGACGCCCTCTTTCGCGTCCTCAAGCGTCACGCCGATCTCCTTCAGCTTGTCCCGAATGAGGTCAGAGACGGCGAAGTCCTTGCGCTTCCGCGCCTCCTCTCTGATCTGCACGAGGATGTCGAGAAGAGCGTCAGTCGGGACGAGCCCTTGCCTTCTGACCTTCTGGAACAGGCCGAGCACGTCGCCGAAGATGTCAATTTGCCCGAGGCAGCGCTGAGCGGCGGTCTTGCTCACACCATCCTCGAGGCTCCTGTTGATCTGGGAGGCGATGGTGAAGATGACTGCGATCGCCTCGCGGGTGTTGAAGTCGTCGTCCATCGCCTCCTCGAACTTCGTTTTCGCGGCGATGACCGCCGTGTCGAGCACGGCGTCAGCGGTCATCGGGCCGTCGGACCCTCTCTTCGCTGACTGACTCAGCAACTGGTAAGTGTCGATGAGCCTCTGATAGCTCCTCTTCGCCTCCTCCATCCCCTCGAGGCTGAAGTCGATCGGGCTGCGGTAGTGCGCGTTCAGCAAGAAGAACCGCAGGACCTCGCCGTCGAAAAGCTTCAGCGCATCAGGCACTGCCCAGAAGTTGCCGAGCGACTTGTGCATCTCCTCCCCGCCGACCATGAGCATGCCGCCGTGCATCCAGTAACGGACGAACGGCTTGACTCCGGTGAGCGCCTCGGCCTGGGCGATCTCCGCCTCGTGGTGGGGGAACATGAGCTCGGTCGCGCCGCCATGTATGTCGTACTGCGGCCCGAAGATGCTCACCGTGATTGCGGTGTCCTCGATGTGCCAGCCCGGTCTGCCCTTGCCCCAGGGAGAGTCCCAAGCGGGCTCGCCGGGTTTCTGACTCTTCCAAAGTGCGAAGTCGGCGGGGCTGCGCTTTCTCTTGTCGACCTCGACACGTGCACCAGGCCTCAGTTCTTCCACGATCATGCCCGAGAGCTTGCCCCAGCCGTCGAACTTGGTCACGTCGTAGAAGACGTCGCCGTCGACTGCATACGCGATGCCCTTCTTGATTAGGCCCTCTATCTGCCCGATGATCTCAGGGATGTAATCCGTCGCCCATGCGAAATGGTTCACCGCCGTGACATTGAGGGCTTCCATCACCGCCATGTATTCGACGATAAACTCCGCGACAAGGTCCCGCCAGTCCCGGCCAGAGTCGATCATCCTGGCGATGAGACGATCCTCGACATCGGTGACATTCTGTACGTAGAAGACTCGGTAGCCTTTGTGCCTCAGGTAGCGCGCGACCATGTCGAAGGTGACGTAAGTCTTCGCGTGGCCCATGTGCACGTGGTCGTACGGCGTGATGCCGCAGACGAACATGTTCACCCGACGGCCGTGGATCGTGACGAATTCTTCTTTCTGGCGGGTCAGGGTGTTGTATATCTTCAGGGGCATTCTGGCGGTCGAATGATTGCGGGCTGTATAAAACTTCGTGGACTCCGCGACAATGGTCGCAACGATGCAGCGGGCATTTTATGGTGGCGGGAGAAGCCTCACTCCGAAGGACATGTAAGGCGATTCGCCTGAGGTCTGAGCGACGAGTCGTGTGCCTCTTGGTCAATTCGCGAAGGTCTGATGCGGACGATGAAAAGCTATTTACCCCAGGAAGTGCTCATATGATGAGGTCGGAGTCAGGGATGTGATTGCCGTTACGCTTCGAACGCAAAGGGGGCAAAGGACCCTGCTGACAGTCGGTGGGTCCTTGGCGGGGTCTGGAGCTGGCCCTGCCCGGGTTTCTCCGGGCTTGTGGTCCTTACTAACTCAACACCAACTCAACATCAACTCCACACCAAGTCCACCGGTCATAAGGAAATACCACGCTCATGACCCGCTCCAACAAAGCACTGTGCCTGAAAGCACCCGCACGATTCACTCCACGGATGCCGCCCACACCAGGTTCAAGGAGATGACTCGAGCATGAGGATCAACAACATCTTCGGCACGAAGTTCAAGGGCGCTATCGGCAAGGACATGATAGCGTCCTCGTGGAAAGGGAAAGAATACGTGAAGGCCTACACGCATCCCAGCAACCCCCGGACGGAGGCCCAGCAGGAGCACAGGGGCATCTTCGCGAGGGCGGTGGAGACCTGGCACGAGCTCAAGCTGTGCCAGAGGGAATTCTACAACAGGGTGGCGGTGGAGATGACCGGCTACAACCTCTTCATCAGCAGGTACATCGAGGCGGTCAAGAACGAGCGGGAGCCGGAGGTCCCCTCGATCGTGTCGTGGAAGCCCGAGGACGCGGGGCAGGCCCAAGGTTGCACATCGTTGGTCCTTCTCGGGCAGAGGCTGGTCTTCAGCCTGAGGTTGGGCGATGGCGCAGGGGAGATCGCGCTCACGCGCTCGGACGCGCCGTACGAGTTCGCGTTCAGGAGAGGCGGCGGCGAGGACAAGGTGCGTCTGTCCGCGGACGCCCTGATCCCCGGCGGATCGGTCACTCTGAGAAGCGATCAGGTGGGGATCGGGCTGGTCCTGTCTGTCAATTCGCCATGAATGCGGTCGGTGGACAGGTCGTCATGGAAGCCGGACGCACTGGGAGTGTGGCAGAGTCGATGTTCAGCGCACCTGAGGTATCGGCGGAGCATGAGCACGAACATCAATAGAACCAAGACCCCCGCGCGAACAAGCAGACGCACAAGTGAGTGCACCAAAGTCATTATAGTCGGGGAAGAGCGTCACCATCATCGGGAGGAAGAAGCAGATGAGAGGGCTTTCTCGGGCATGCCCGCGCAGGAATCGTCTCGCCGCCCTTCTCGTGCTGTTCCTCCTCTCGACAACCTTCTCGTCCTTCTTCTACGCCCAGTTTCCCGCCAGCGCATCTGACGACAAACCTTCTCCTTCGAGCTGGAGCGTGACCGTCGTCGACCCAAAGGGCTTCTGGACACCGTCCATCGCGATTGACAAGGCCGGGCGGCCCCACATCGTGTACCTTGCGGAGCCGAACGAGCTCAGGTACGCGAGCTGGATAGGCTCTTCCTGGCAGTTCGAGAAGGTGGACACATGGTCGATCATGGGCAACAAGGCGTCCCTGGCACTCGACTCGAACGACACCCCGCACATCGCTTATTACGACTGGGATGAGAGGGACCTCAAATACGCCTACAAGAATGGCACCATATGGACTATCGAGGTTGTCGATGAATACGGCGATGTGGGACGGATGCCCAGCCTCGCCATCGACTCACACAACATTCCCCACATCTCCTACTACAACATGACCAATCTGCCAATCAACGACGATTGCTCGCTTAAGTACGCCGTCAGGGATGGGAATCCATGGCGCGCAGAGACAGTCGTGGACAGCGATTTCTACGATTATGACGAATCGGATACTTCGCTGAAACTCAACGCCACCGACGAACCCCGTATCGCCTACGCAGCCTATCAGATACTCTACTACGCGTCTTGGACTGGGTCGATATGGCGAATTGAATCGGCTCCGAAGGATCCTGGGGATACAGGGAACTTCCCCTCTCTGGCTCTCGACTCGCGCGGTGACCCGCACATCGCCTACTTGAGAGAGTGGGACGTGGACCGATTGGACTACGCGACAAAGGGACTGTTGGGCTGGGTCACGCAGACCATAGATGCGGGGAGGGGTTACAGCCACGCAATAGCCCTCGACTCGCGGGACAGGCCTCACATAGCGTACACAACAGGCACGGTTGGCCCTGTTCCCCCCTATTACCTCTATTACGCTGAAATGAACGGTCCTTGGGTGTTGACCACCGTGGACGCCAGTGACGGCGTTGCCGGACCATTGTCCATCGCCATCGACGGCTGCGACGGGGTGCACATCGCCTACACCCGCAACTACTCCGGAGGCAACGAGCTCAAGTACGCCTACCTTCCGGGCCAGGACCTGACCCCGCCGAAGAGCACGGCGTCCTCACCCGGCCCCTACTGGCATAACGGGCCCGCGAGCGTCTCGGCCATCGCAAACGACTCCTGCTCCGGCGTCTCGAACGTCACCCTGTGGTACCGCCAGAGCGGCGACAACTCGACGTGGGGGCAGTGGACGCAGTACTCGACGCTGTCTTCCCAGCACTGGACGTGGTCTTTCACGTTCCCCGCGGGGGATGGGCACTACCAGTTCCACACGACCTCGTCTGACAACGCCGGGAACGAGGAGCCACCGCCGCTCTCCGCCGACGCCATCGCGGGCTACGACTCGACACCTCCCGTCTCCTCGGCCACGCCGATGCGCCCGTACTGGCAAGCCACGCCCTCCGCCGTCGTCGACGCGACCGCCACGGACAGCCTGAGCGGGGTGGCAGAGGTCACCCTCCTCTACTCCCATGCTCCCCTCGACAACTCGACGTGGAGCCCTTGGATTTCGCTTGGGATGAAGACATCACAGCCGTGGTCCTGGCCGTTCCCCTTCCCGGACGGCGAGGGAAACTACAAGTTCCACACTATCGCACGGGACGTGGCTGGCAACGTGGAAGGCGCCAAGACTACGGCGGAGGCGATTGCGGGCTATAGGTCGCCGCCCGATTACGTTCCTGATAGTCCTCTACCATCATCCCAAGCGGTCGTTGGTCTCACCTTGTCCCTCAACCTATCCCTGAGCGTAAGGAACCTCGGAGGGGAGACGAACGAGACGGCCACCCTCGCCTTCTACAACGACTCGACTCCCTCGTCACCGTTCCTCACCATCCAGGTGCCGCCAGTCCCGCCCGGGACTGCCTCTGGTCCCTTCTCCGCAGCATGGACATCCCCCGCCACGCCCTGCTCCTGCCGCGTCGTGGCGGACGTGGACTACGGGAACGACGTGGATGAGTCGAACGAGACGAACAATGTCTGCGCTTGGACGATAGACGTGGTCAGTGGGCCTGTCACCTCCATCGTCGTAGGCGATCCACGCCACACCTCTCCCGCCTCGGTGACTTATGTGAAATCGTCCACGCCAATCGACTTCTCGTACACCGACCAGAGCGGTTTCGGGATCAGGAATACCACATACACGGTCGATGGCGGGACTCCTGTCAACTACACCGCCATTGGCACGTTATTCCTGGCGGGGGAAGGCATGCATACGATCGAGTGGCGGTCGCTCGACTGGGCGGGGAACCTCGAGGAGGTCAGCTCGAAGATGCTGACGGTGGATAACACTCCACCCGCCACGACAATCACCCAGAGCGAAGTGCAGGCCACGATTGAGACGTTCTTCACCCTCACCGCCGCGGACTCCGGCTGCGGTGTGAACGTCACGATGTACAGGATAGACGGCGGGAGCTGGATGGTCTACACCGGTGGATTCACCCTCGCCGAGGGGGAGCACACAATATACTACTACTCGATCGACAACCTGGGCAACGTCGAGCAGGAGAGGTCGCTGGTAGTCAAGCCGCCGGTCGAGATTGCGGTGAACTACAAGCCGGTCGTGGCGCTGGTGTTCGCAATCATCTTGCTCGTGGCGGGAGTGTGGTCATCGAAGAGGGGGCCGTGGAAGGGCGGAAAGGATCGGATGGCGGTGGTGAAGGCGCTCGCGATCACCTCGTTGCCCTTCGTTCTCCTCGAGGCCGCCACTGGCGTGGCGTCCCAAGTGACGGGATACCTCTCGGTACCGCCAGTCGTCGGAATCGGCTCGGGCGCCGACCTAGTCATCCTAATGGCGGGCTTGGCGGCGATTGTTCTCAGAGCGCACAAGAAGATTCCGATGCCGGAGTGATCCTCCTCAGCATTCAGAATAGCCGCACGTATGACACTTGACGCAGCCCTCCTCGTACACGAGGGCGTTGCCGCACTCAGGGCATTCAGGGTTCAGCCCCTTCTTTACGATGACCTCGTAGTCCTCGCGGTGCTCCTTGTCCATCTCGTCGTCGGCGTGAATCGTCCCGTGCTCCTCGAAGGACTCGACCGACGGCTCGTATCTTGTTTGTGAATCTTGAGCGATGCGCTTATCTGGTGCAATCATGAGGCTTTCTTCTGGTGGAACTCGTCGCATGAGCTGCCGTACGGAATGTATGTACGATGGTTTCTTGCCCGCAGACGCTATCAAGGTTGATAGCCAGAAGTGTGAGGGCGCGGAGGATGTGTGAAGGCTCTCGCATCTGGAGGTGAACGAATGAAGGGAAATCACAAAGGCGTGCGTGCGATGGTTGGTGTGCTAGGAGCCGTGGCAATTGTTCTCCTATTTGCCACGGGATTGGCGTTGGCGGGAAGCTTCACCGACGTATGGGTGAACTACGTCAGGGTAGGTGACAACAGCCCATGTCGCTTATACAATGGCGTTTACGTAAACGGAGTCTATACCCCGGACAATGCGTATGACGCGGTGATACGCTGGAAGTTGGATAGTGGCAGCTGGCACACTACCAGCATGTGGCAAGGAGGGAATGGTGCAATCGCCTTCGATTTCACAATGAACGAGACACCGACGGGGAGCAGCACACTGTATCTATGGGGTGACGAGACCTACGGCAGCGACGGATATTGGAGCTGCTACCAAGTCTAATAGTGTGGAGTGCCGGCAATCTTTCAACCATTCCGACTCGGAAATTGGCCATGCTGAATATCGCGAAGAAGCAAGACTAATGTCTTATCATGACGTTTAGGAATCGACGGATGTGAGCCAAGTGAGTCAATGTCCTCCAAAGAGTGCGCCCAACACCGGTGCGGCCAACTCGTCAGGCACCCGATCTAATTATCACTCGGAGAGTTTACGGTTTCATTACGGAAAAAGCTCATCTAAATCGAGGCATCGGATTGATGACAAGATGAGGGTGTCTTTGAGTCATCTGGTTGGCAAACGCAATCTGACATCATCAGGCATACACCAATCGGTGCGCCAACTTTACGCGTTTTCGTGCACCGCGCTCATCATCTTCGGAAGCATCTTGCTTGCGATGCCCATGGGAAAAGCAACCATATCATGGGCCACGGAAGTAATCGATCCGAGAGACACGAACTATCGGAGTGAGAATTCGTTCGTCTTGGATTCTTTGGGCAGACCTCACACGGTATACCATAGCAGCTCAGCGCTGATCTATGCCGTTAAAGACGGAGGCTCGTGGCACTACTCGACAGTAGAGAGCAGCATTCCGGTGAACTCCTCAACGCAGAATGACCTGGCCTTGGACAGCTCTGGCACACCGTACGTTGCATACCGCAATTACACCCACATCTGGCTCGCCAAGTCCGATGGAACGTATTGGTACAAGAGCGATGTCTACGACGGGCAACAGATCGGACGGGACGTCACCATCGCTCTGAACCGGAGCGGGTATCCCAGGATTGCCCATATTGAGGGCGATTCCAGCAATGTAACGCTCTACCTGTCTTCCTTGGTCGGAAACTTATGGGCAGCCGACCCGATTGAGAGCGGGTATGAAGCCGTCGCCGGCCCAATCGCCATCGATCGAAATGACAGAGTCCATGTAAGCTATTGGATGAATGGTGCGATGAAGCATGCCTATTACGACGGCACCGGATGGAACATAACCACAATCTTCTACGCGCCCTCTTCCACCATGGCGCCTGGGGGGTTGGCTTTGGATGCACTGGGGTTTCCACAAGTTACATTCACGCAGCGCATTGGGCCGACGGCACGTATACTGTACGCCGGGTGGAATGGAACGTCGTGGTCCCTCGAGACCGTTGACTGCTGCGTGGTCGACCACAGCTCTCTCGCCCTTGACCTGAGAAACGAGCCTCATATCAGCTACTGGAACCATAGCATGCTGGAGGAAAGCCTGATATACGCGTACAAGAACGGGACCTCATGGGCAAAGGAGAGTGTGGAGCCCTGTTGGGGGTACACGGCCATAGGCGTCGACGCGATGATGCGCGTTCACATCGTCTACCTAGAAGTCGACGGGCATCACGTGAGATACGCTCTTCGAATCCCCGACAATCCTCTGCCTGTGTCCCGCGTCCGTCCGGTGAACCCGCATTGGTGGAACAGTGTACCGCTGTACCTGCAGGTGGACGCCACCGATCTGAACGGTTCCGTAGACCGGGTCGACCTCTACTATCGGTTTGACGCCGGAGCGGGCTGGGGACCGTGGTCCCAATACGTGTTCAGCCGGTCTCCTCCGTGGATATTCCCGTTCGGCTGGCCCGACGGGGAAGGCAGGTACGAGTTCTACAGCCTCGCATTCGATGGACTGGAATGGGAGCTCAAGATCGAGGCTTCGGAGGCGTCCGCGGGCTACGACATCACCCCGCCAGTCTCTACAGCCCTTCCGATATCGCCCTACTGGCACTCCACCTCGCCGATGAGCGTGGACGCCACCGCCACAGACAACCTCAGCGGGGTGGCTAACGTCACCCTCTTCTATTCCTATGCTCCTCTTGACAACTCGTCGTGGAGCGCGTGGACAGAGTTCAATACGAGGTACTCGCCGCCGTGGTCATGGTCTTTCCTCTTCCCAAACGGCAAAGGGAACTACAAGTTCCACACGATAGCAACTGATGTGGCAGGAAACAAGGAAGGCGCGAAGACGATCGCGGAGGCGGTTGCGGGGTACAACGGCACGCCTCCCATTGCGATGCCCGATTACGCGCCGATTAATGAACAGCCCATCCCACCGGTCAGGATCGGCCTCTCTTCTCCAATCTCGCTGTCCCTGGTGGTCCACAACGGCGGCAACGCCACCGCCGAGACAGACACCACGCTCGCTTTCCACAACTCGACCACTCCCGCCACGCCATTCAAGACTTTCACCATCAATCCAATCGCCCCGGGCGGGAACTCCTCCAAGTTCACCGCCACTTGGACATCTCCCACCACGTCGGACACCTACCTCGTGTCCGCGAACGTCGAATATTGGAACAATGTGACGGAGTGGAACGAAACCAACAACGTGTTCACGTGGACGATTGACGTCGTCACCGGTCCTATCACCTCCCTCGTCATCGGCTCTCCCAACTACACTTCCTCCGTCATGGCTACCTTCGTCAAGCCAACAACATCCCTCGATTTCAGCGTCCTCGACCAGAGCGGTCTCGGGATAAGGAACACCACATACAGAATCGATGGCGGGAGTCCTGTCAACTACACCGCCACCGGGACATTCAGCCTGTCCTCGGAAGGGGAGCATTATCTCGAATGGTTCTCCGAGGACTATGCGGGGAACGTCGAGAACGCCAGTTCCCTCATCATCAGAGTTGATGGCACGGCGCCGACCACGACGCCATTAATCGGTGATCCGAAGTACCTCAACGGTAATGTTTTCGTGAACTCCTCCACCTCGATCTCCCTGCCCGCCATTGATGGCGGTCTCCTGCCGGTCGGCCTCAGCTACACGGGATACAGTGTCGACGGCGGCACGTGGAAGATCTACTCGTCCCCCTTCAACCTGACAACGGAGGGACTCCACACAATCGACTTCTTCTCCTCGGATAGACTATTGAACCTGGAGGCACAGAAGTCGATTATTGTCATCGTGGACAACACGCCGCCGGACACTTCGCTGCAGGTGAATGGACCAAAGTTCCAGTCCGCTGATCTGTATGTCGGTAATGGTATTGGTTTCAATCTCACGGCGATCGATGGCGGCATGAATCCCGTCGGTCTCGGAATGATCGAGTACAGAATTGATGGCGGTCTGTGGAACGTCTGCTCCTCAGATTTCACGCTGGCCAGCGCCACAGACGGTCCTCACGCAATCGATTATCGATCCAAGGATCTCCTGGGGAATGTCGAGTCGGTCAAGAGCCTCCAAATCATCCTCGACAACAGCCCTCCCGCCACGACGATCCACCAGAGCGAGGAGCAGGCGACTACCGCCACAGTCTTCACCCTCACCGCCACCGATTCCGGATGCGGGGTGAACGTCACCAGATACAGGATAGACGGCGGGAGCTGGATCACGTACTCGGGCGGCTTCACTCTACCTGAAGGTGAACACAACATCTCCTACTACTCGAACGACATGCTGAACAACACGGAAGCGGAGAGGTGGTTGCTGGTGACCGTGGAGGGGACGACGACACCGCCGGTCGAGGTGACTGTGAACTACAAGCCGGTAGTGGCGGTGATGTTCGCGATCATCCTCCTCGTGGCGGGAGTCTGGTCCTCGAGGAGGAGGCCGTGGAAGGGCGGGAAGGAGAGGATTGCGGTGGTGAAGGCTTTCATGATCACATCGATGTCGTTCGTAATTGCGGAGGCAGCAACCGGCATGGTGTCTTTCCTAACGGGGCAGCTGTCGGTACCGCCGCTGGTTGGAGTGGGCACTGCTGTTGACCTGACGATTCTCTTGGCTGGAGTAGTCACCGCAATTCTCCGCACAGTGAGGACAAAACCATCGGGAGAGGGGAGAAGCGAGTAGGTCGAAGAAGCCATGACAGGCGTGAGCCCGTCGGATAACATTCTGATCGAAAGTCGAAATCCACAGCGTGCGATTGAGCTTGCGGAATCCGATTTATCACAGTTCGGAGAAGCATGCCCGGGGAGGGAGTTGAACCCCCAGGAAACGGATCTGCAGTCCGTCACATTGGCCGCTCTGTCACCCGGGCAGCGCGCGAACGATTGGCGGTACGATAGTTAACCTTTTTTATCTCAGGACGACCTCGTCCGTCAGAACAGGCTCTCCTTTGCGAAAAACATGTCCAGCGCCTTGATCGCCCCCTTCTTGTTGCCGTCGGCACCGACACCTGCCAGAGCCTCCGGGCCGCTCCATGACTCGAAGCTCGCCAGCGCGTCCCTCATCTGCCTCCTTAGGAATTCGTTCTCCTTCCCCTTCAGAACGAGCGCGATGAACGCGTAGTTGCCCTTCTCGATGAGTATGCGCGTGTCCCCGTGGTCTATCGCCCTGAGAGAATCGCTCGAAGAAGCGGGGAAGGATGTCTTCACGTAGCTCTGGATCACCGCCAACGTCTTCGACAGCTTCTCGAAGTCGAAGCTCTTCGCGGAGAACAGCGACTTCGAGCCGATCAGAGTCCCGTCCTCCCGCATAAGGTTCACCGCCATGACCTCGTAGCGTCGACCTTCATAGCTCTTCAGCGCCTTCAGCCATCGATCCCACGTTTCAGGGAATGTCAGCGGCATCATCGCGCTCACAGGCAATATGAGCGCTATCGAGAATATGGGGAACGGCGAGGCATGTTCATTCCCGACGACTATGTCGGCCGCGAAGGCCATGCCGACGTAGATCGCGAACGAGAGCGTCAGCCATAATGTCTTTCGGGCGAGTGACTTGTCGTTCAGACCGATTCTCTTCGAGGCCGCGTAGGTGTGCACGCAGCCCGCCATGAAGTAGAAGAGGGCGTACGCATCGTAGATCGCAAGAGACTCCGGCTGTGAGACGAACCCCCAGCCCCAGGGGGTCCTCACCACATCGCTCATGCCCGGAATCCACGTGACCACGAGAACGATGACGCTCATCGGCAAGAGCACCAGCCACCTTCTGTTCGGACTGCGGCGGAACGAGATTGTGAAGCAGACAAGGAACAGAACTGCCAGATTCAACTCACTCAGTCCAAGTCTGGCGGCGAACAGAACCAGGACCGGATCATCCGAGTTGTAGCAGAGGAAGTCATCGAGAGCGAAAAGGCCCAGACAGACGATGGAGAGCTCGAAGAAAATCTCAGTCCAAGTGTTGACGCGGCGCTTGAGCAGCAGGAAGACAAGCATCGAGAACAGCAGTCCTGCCGTGATGATCGGCATTCCCCTGAGGATGCCCTCTATGTTCATCGAATTCCCGCCTTGGATTATCGGCTGCCGACGAGCACCGAACCATGTGCCCTGATTAGGAGATAGTCATTTCGCCGTGGTTATCATTCTGCGAGTGGAACGACTCAGGGGGAATACGGAGAAGGGGCAACGTATATGCCGCCGTCCTCGAATCCCCTGTCATGGCCTCGATCAAGACGATCAACGATACTGTTCACGGCACGATTCGCCTGGAGGGAATCGTCTTGGACCTCCTTGAGACGTTGGAGATTCAGAGGTTGAACAGCATCAGGCAGCTAGGCCTCACATACCTGGTGTTCCCCGGGGCGAACCACTCGAGGATCGAGCACGTCATAGGCGTCTCGCACGTGGCGGGGCAGATCGCCGACGCTATCGACCTTCCCGGGGCGGAGAAGGACCTGGTCATGGCGGCGGGGCTCCTGCACGACGTCGGCCACGGGCCTTTCTCCCACACGCTCGAGCACGTGCTCAGCCACGAGAGCAGCCTGGACCACATGAAGCTGACTCAGCGGATAATCAAAGGGGACGAGGACAACGTCGTTCCTCAGGAGAGAGAGGAATTCCCAGATGTGCCGAGGATCTCTGAAGTGCTGAAGGCGCACGGACTGAAGCCCGCCGAGGTCGCCTCCCTCGTCGAGGGTGAGCCGGTCATGCACGGGCTCAGGGGGCTCGGCGAGCCTGCGAGGTCGCATCGGAAGCGATACCTCGCGCAGATAATCCACAGTACGGTCGACGCGGACCAGGTGGACTACCTGATGAGGGACGCGCACTACACGGGAGTCGCGCACGGGGCTTTCGACTTCAGGCGGCTGCTGCAGACGATGATGCTCAAGGACGGCAGGATGGTCATAGACAAGAAAGGGCTCCCCGCGCTGGAGGGGATGCTGGTCGCGAGGGCGCTGATGTACTCCTCGGTCTACTTCCATAAGACTGTCAGGATCGCGGAACAGATGATTGCACGGGCGGTCGAGCGATCGGAGAAGCCCGTCAGGGAAGTGCAGAAGATGGTGGATGCCGAGCTGATCAACTGGCTCGTCGACCAAGGCGGGCTGCAGAGGGAGTTCGCCCTCCGCATCAAGTACAGGAAGCTGTTCAAGCGCGCGTGGCACAGGGGACGGGACGACCTGTCGAAGGAGCAGTGCGACACGCTCCTCGAGCTGGCGGAGAGGGGGAAGAGGCGCAAGGCGGAGGACGCAATATGCCGCAGGGCGGGAATAGAGGAGGGCAGGGTCCTGATCGACGTGCCCGCGCCGGAGCTGCTGCTGAGCGAGCCGAGGATCGCGGCGGTGGACATCGACGTCGTGGACGAAGACAGGCTCGTGCCCTTCAGGAAGTCGAGCCCGCTGAGCAGGGCGCTTCAGCTTAGAGAGGTTTCGGACTGGGTGGTGATGGTCGCCGCGGATCCGAAATGGCTGGGAGAGGTCAGGGCTGCGGTGGACCGAGTGCTGTTCGCATGAAGGCGGCGGGGCTGATGCGACAGGTTTCTCCCTCACCTTTTATATATCAGACTAACGATACATCCGTAATCTGGGATGGGTATACCCAGCCGCGCAGGGTGAACGCATGAAATCGATTATCGAAGACACGCTTTCTAGAGATGCTTCTGTCGTGCAGCCGGAGGACTCGAGGGTCGATCACGAGCTGGAGGACCTCCTCGCGAAGATGAGGACGAACATCAAGATCATCGGGGTCGGCGGTGGCGGGAGCAACACCATCGCGCGAATCACCGAGGAGGGGATAGTCGGCGCGGAGCTCATAGCCGCGAACACCGACGCACAGCACCTCTTCGCGATCAGGGTCCCGAGGAAGATACTCCTGGGCCGCAGGACGACTAAGGGCCTGGGTGCGGGCGCCCTTCCCCAGATAGGCGAGGAGGCTGCGAGAGAGGCGGAGGACGAACTCAAGGCGGCACTCCAGGGGGCCGACATGGTCTTCGTGACGTGCGGCCTCGGCGGGGGGACCGGCACGGGCAGCAGCGGCTACATCTCGAAGATGGCGCGAGACCTGGGGGCGCTGACGATTGGCGTGGTAACGATGCCCTTCAAGGGAGAAGGCAGGCTCCGCATGGAGAGCGCTGAGTGGGGGCTGGAGCGCCTCAGGAACTCCGCGGACACCGTCATCACGATCCCGAACGACAGACTTCTCGATTTGGTGCCGCGCATGCCCCTCAATGCTGCATTCAGGTTCGCGGACGAGGTGCTGATGAGGTCGATCAAGGGCCTCACCGAGGTCATCACGAAGCCCGGCCTTGTCAACCTCGACTTCAACGACATCAAGACGATCATGAAGGGAGCCGGAGTGGCGATGATAGGCCTGGGAGAGAGCGAGGCGATGGGGGAGGAGAGGGCGATAGAGGCGATCGACGAGGCGATCAACTCGCCCCTGCTCGATGTGGACATCAGCCAGGCAAACGGAGTCCTGGTGAACGTGATCGGCGGGAACGACATGACCGTGACGGAGGCCGAGCGCGTCGCCGAGGTGGTCCAGACGAAGGTCAGCCCGAACGCCAGGATAATCTGGGGCGCGACCGTCGATCCGACGCTGGAGCACAAGCTGCGCGTGATGCTGGTCGCCACGGGGGTCAAGAGCAAGCAGATCACGGGCCGCAGGGACATCCCGCCGACCTCGCAAAGGATGGGCATGGACGTCGTGAGATAGGAGTCTGGCCGTTCTGGGGCAGCCTCATCAGGCCAGCGCAGCCACTCAGGGCAGCAACCATTCCGAAAAGCTTTATAGAGACCCTTGGTTACGTCCACCTAAACCTGACCAGGGTTTGCCCGTGATTCAGATGGAGGCATCTCCATGCAATCTATTATCAAAGAATCGTTAATCAGGGCCGAGGACAAACCGCATGCTCTCTCGGAGCCGCTCCAGATCGGAGGATTCGCGGCGGACGACGCCGAGCTGGAGAAGATACTCGCCAGTCTCAGGACGAACATCAAGATCGTCGGGGTCGGTGGCGGCGGGACGAACACAATCGACCGCCTCGTGGAGGCGGGGATCGTCGGTGCCGAGCTGTATGCCTGCAACACGGACGCGCAGCACCTCCTCACGGTCCGCTCCCCCCATAAGATCCTCTTCGGGAGAAGGGTGACGCGGGGACTCGGGGCCGGCGCGCTGCCGCAGGTCGGCGAGGAGGCGGCGAGGGAATCTGACGAGGAGCTCAAGAAGGCGCTTCAGGGTGCTGACATGGTCTTTGTCACATGCGGGCTGGGCGGCGGGACGGGCACGGGCGGCGCTCCTGTCGTGGCGCAGATCGCGCACGAGCTGGGCGCCCTGACCATAGCGATTTGCACGCTCCCGTTCAAGGCGGAGGGGATCATCCGCGCGGAGAACGCCGAGTACGGGCTGGAGAAGCTGCGCAACTTCGCGGACACAGTCATCACCATACCAAACGACAAGCTGCTGGAGCTCGTGCCGAGGCTGGCGCTCAACGCTGCATTCAAGGTGGCGGACGAGGTCCTCATGAGGGCGATCAAAGGCATCACCGAGGTCATCACGAAGCCCGGCCTGGTCAACCTGGACTTCAACGACATAAGGACGATCATGAAGGGCGGGGGAGTCGCGATGATAGGCCTCGGCGAGGGCGAGGACGACAGGCGGGCCGAGGACGCGATAGAGGCCGCGATCAACTCCCCGCTGATCGACGTGGACATTAGCATCGCAAACGGCGCGCTGGTCAATGTGACCGGCGGCAACGACATGACTGTGACGGAGGCCGAGAAGTGCGCCGAGATAGTCCAGAGCAGAATCAGCCCCAACGCGAGGATCATCTGGGGAGCCGCGGTGGACCCTGCGCTGCAGCACAGGATGAGAGCGCTCGTCATCCTCACTGGTGTCAAGAGCAAGCAGATCTACGGCAGGGGCGAGAGGCCGCCTCAGGCCCCCGGGCTCGAGGTCGTGCGGTGAGGAAATCGAGATGAGCGGAATATTGGACAAGGGCTGGGAGACTCAGAGGCGCTTCGAGGAGAGGGCGAAGAGGGTCGGGAAGGGCAAGTACGGGCGCGTCCTGAAGATGGCGCGCAAGCCCACGACCGAGGAGTACGCCAAGGTCGTGACCGTGACTGGGCTCGGCCTGATACTCATAGGAGCGCTCGGTTTCTTCATCTATCTCATGATGACCGCGTTCCCCAACTGGATCGGCGGCCTGTTCAAGTGAGAGGAGTTCGGATCCATGGGACTATTTGACGACTTCGCAAAGAAGCCACAAGTGCCGCCTCCCGCGGAGAAGCCGCCGGAGAGGCCGGCTGTCGTCGCCCGCGTGTCCATCGATATGAAGGAAGAGAAGATGGACATGACGGCGGGGGTGGGGAGGGAGTTCCCCGTCGTCGTCATGAACTCGGGCACCGAGGACGACACCGTCAGGATCAAAGTGGACATGATCTACAGCTACGAGACTCCGGACCCGCCCGAGTGGACCGTGAAGCTCGGGGGCGTGGAGGAGAAGGTCCGGGAGATAGGCACCTACGTCAGGCACCACCAGGAGGTCAAGACCCGAAAGGAGTTCGTGGACAGGCAGGTCAAGGAGCTCACGGACAAGGGTCAGCCGGTGCCGGAGGACTTGGCGAAGGAGCGCGACTCCCTCGCGGAGAAGTTCAGGGAGGCCGAGGAGGGCCTGTCGAGGTCGTTCATCCTGGTCAGCGGCGGGAGGAGGGAGCTGACTCTCTCGGTGACCTGCCCCAAGGGCGCCAGGTACGGGGACAGCCTCAACGTCGTGGTCAACGCGATATCGAAGAGCGACCCCGCGGCGAGGGACCACAAGAGCAGCGTGTTCATGGCGCGGCAGAGCGTGCTGGCCGTGAAGACGTCGATAGGGCACGAGAGGGCGGTGGCGGACTCGCTGTATTCCAAGGCGAAGGCCAGGGATATAGGCGTGTTCAGCATACTCGCTCCTGCGAACCTGAGGGGCTACCTCTTCATCGAGAGCATGAACCCCGACAGGCTGGAAGAGGCGGTCAGGGGGATCAGGCGCGCGCACGGCGTCGTCGGGCGGGGGAAGGGCGAGACGAAGGGCGACGAAGGGATCATCGCCATCAAGGACATGGACATCTACCTCGCGCCGAAGCCTATCGTGAGCGGCATCATGGAGGGGGATATCGTCGAGCTGATCTCCGGGCCGTTCAAGGGCGAGAAGGCGAGGGTGCTGAGGATAGACGAGGCGAAGGAGGAGATCACCGTCGAGCTGTTCGAGGCGATGGTGCCGATACCTGTGACCGTCAGGGGGGACGCGGTCAGGGTGCTGCAGAAGGAGCAGGAGCAGAAGTAGGCTGTCAAGATCGCGACCCCTGAGTGGGGAACTTTCATACACCTCCCCCAGAGAAGTTGATTTTCGCTTCATTTTTGTAGCAACTGATGACAGGTGACGAAGACGAGAAATCGACAATCGTCGCGATGCCCAGGATCATCGTGTCCTACAATGTCGTGAGTAACAGGCGCGGCGAGAGCAGTCTGGTCTATCAGTACGTGTTTGGCCGGAAGGTCACGAAGAAGGTCTCCGCCGGAAAGAGGGTTTATCGCTACCCCGGTCTGGTGGAAAGGCCCGACGTCGAAGCCCTCGGACAGTCGGTGCTGATGATGAAGGAGAAGGATGCCGAGGATTTCCACTCGTTCCTCTGGGGCCTGCGGGTCCCGCACACGATGACGAAGGTCTGGGTCGAGCCTTGAGTTGCTTCAAAATTGTAGCAACTCGAAATCGGCATGGCTGAGGTCGACGCATCAGGTTCCCCCGCTCGATGGCTTCCAGGCCCAAGTGCAAAGACTTATCAAGCCCAGCCACATCCGCATATCTCCAAGGTTGAGACAATGCCAGAACGCCTAGAGGTTCTAGTCGACGCCGGCAAAGCGACTCCAGGCGCGCCGCTCGGCCCCGCGCTCGGCCCGCTCGGCCTGAACATCCTGCAGGTGTGCAAGGACATCAACGAGAAGACGAAGGACTTCGAGGGGATGAAGGTCCCCATCATCCTGCTCATCGACACGAAGACCAAGGAGTACACCATCGAGGTAGGCACGCCACCCGTGTCCGCGCTGATACTCAAAGAGGCGGGCGCGGAGAAGGGCTCCGGCGAGGCGGGCAAGACCATGGTGGGCACCATCTCGATGAAGTCAGTGATCAGCGTCGCCGAGATGAAGAAGGACTCGCTCCAGGGCAAGGACCTCAAGAGACGCGTCATGGAGGTCATCGGGACGTGCGTCTCCATGGGCGTCAAGGTCGAGGGCAAGAACCCCAAGGAAATCAACAAGGAGATCAAGGACGGGAAGTGGGACGCCCAGCTGGAGAAGGCGCAGTAGGCAGAGCGAATTCGCCAACCCCGGCTAAATATTCTTAAATAGACAGAAGGCGCATTCGAGCACAATTCCCGCAGGGAGGGGAAATCACGAGAGTCGCTTCTGGCCTCAGAGCTCTGCTTGTGTCCGGCGTCTTGCTCGCTTCGTTAATCGGCTTCGCCAAGAATGTCTCGAGCATGGACGTGCCGCCAGAGGTCGTCTCCGTCTCGCCGGGAGTCGACGCGACGAACGTCTCTGTCCTCGCGAACATCTCCGTCGTCTTCAACAAGCCGATGAACACGACGAGCGAGAAATGGAACATCACCCCATTCGTTCCTCTCAATTCCTCTTGGTGGGACACCTCGACGCTGAACCTTACGCACACGGTCCCGATGACGCCCGCGACCAGTTATGTGATCTGGGTCACGGCGAACAACACGGCGGGCACCCCGCTGAGGCGCTACTACCACAAGTACACGTGGCGGTTCACGACAGACTGCGGGGGCACCTGCGTCGTTCAGACCTCGCCCGCCGACGGCGACAGGAACGTGGATCTCACCGCCGCAATCGTCGTCAAGCTGAGTCTCCCGGCGGACACGGCCGCCATCTCGTTCTCGATCGTGCCGGTCGTTCCGGGCCTGACCTACACATGGGCGCCAGGGAACACCATGGTGACGCTGAACCACCCCATGCCTCTGGAGCGCTGCACGGCGTACACGGTGACCGTCGGCGGAGTCGTTCCAGGTTCGGTCCCGAACCCGTGGACATTCACTACCGCCTGCCCCGGCGCCACCTTCATCGACGTCGCGGCGAGCAAGGGCTTCAACGGGATCGACGGCAGCTTCTATGCCTGGGGGGATTACAACCGCGACGGGAACGAGGACATTCTGATCGACGGCAAGAGGCTGCTCAGGAACAACGGCCCGCCGAACTACGACTTCACCGAGGTGACCAGTCAAGCGGCCATCGGAGGAACAACGATCAACAACGGCGTCTGGGGCGACTACAACAACGACGGCTGGCTCGACTTCTACGCCCCCGGCGGTGGTTGGAGCACCAACGCAAACACGAAAGCTCCCTGGGACATACTCTGGATGAACAACGGCGACGGGACCTTCACCAACGTCACCGCCGCGGCGGGGACCGTCAAGGACATCTATCCCTCCGTTGCAGCGGGCTGGGGAGACTACGACAGAGACGGCTTCATAGACCTTTATGTGGCGAACTACGAGAACGCCGGGATGACCTCAGGGTATCCCGACAGGCTCTGGCACAATGATGGCGATGGCACCTTCACGGACGTGACGAGTTCCGCCCGCATCCTCGACTCGGGACCGGTGAAGCCTGGGCGCGGAGTCGCCTGGGGCGACTACAACAACGACGGCTGGCTCGACGCCTACATCGGCAACTATCGCATCACCGCCAACTACCTGTGGAAGAACCGGGGGAACGGTCAGTTCGTCGATGTCGCGGAGGACCTCAACGCGACCGGCTGGTATCAGACCGACAATCTCTGTTACGATTACACATTGCACGCAACATACGGGCGGCAGTATGCGCACACGATCGGGTCCGCCTGGGCCGACTTCGACAACGACGGAGACATCGACAATTTCAACGCTAATCTGGCGCACAAGTCCGTCGGGAACACATCTATTCCCGGTCTCCCTTACGACATGCGCGGCTACATCACTGACGATTCACGTCTATTCAGAAACGATGGCCCGCCGAACTACAACTTCACCGACGTCAGGGAGGCCGCAGGGATCAAGTTGAAACCCGTTGGCGGCACTACCGCTGACCTCGTCGACAGTCCGCTGGCGCCCTGTATCCACAATGCGTACAAAGGGGACGAACTGTTCAGCAACGTGATGTGGGCCGACTACGACCTCGATGGATGGCAGGACCTTTGGATACCGCAAGTCTACAACATCAGCTACGCGTATTCGTTCCTCTATCACAACAATGGCGACGGTACGTTCTCCGATGTCACCACAGCCGCAAACGTCCGTGTTTGGGTCGACGGCTATGCCGGCGCTTGGGCAGACTACAACAACGACGGATTCCCGGATCTCGTCACGAGGGGGATCTACCCTGAATACAAGTCTCCCTACGCGCGCGCAATCCGGCTCTTCGAGAACCAGGGGAACACGAACTCGTGGCTGCAGGTGAAGCTGAATGGCTGCACCAGCAACGCCGCCGCAATCGGAGCCCGCGTCCTCGCCACGGCCAACGGCATGACCCAGATGAGGAACGTCGAGGCTGGCTCGGGCAGTCATTCCCAGATGAACTCCCTGGTGCAGGAGTTCGGGTTCGGCGACTATCACGGGACGGCAGACCTCCTGATCCGCTGGCCCAATAATAACACGCAGGCAGTGAATGCCGTGACCCTCAACCAGCTGCTGCGCGTGAACGAGCCAGGTTGCAACGTCCCCGCCAAGGTTCCCTATGTGTCCGCGGCGATCCCCGCCGGGCTCGGGGCAGATGTGGTCCTGAACTGGGAGAAGGCGATGGGCGACGATCCCTGGGCAATGAACGTCACCGAGTATGCAATCTACTTCGGTCTCTCGTACGACCCCAGCGCAGTCTCATACAGCTTCCTGGGCAAGGTGCCTGCGGGGACGACGATCTTCACTCACCTCGGCGGTGGTGTCGGCGATCCTAGAACGTATTATTACTCGATACAGACGAACGGCACAGGCGGAACGATCCGCAGC
This sequence comes from Thermoplasmata archaeon, assembly GCA_041489255.1. Classification (GTDB taxonomy): domain Archaea; phylum Thermoplasmatota; class Thermoplasmata; order RBG-16-68-12; family JAFNFQ01; genus JAFNFQ01. The sequence continues at coordinate 127,101 of JBGPQV010000002.1, forward strand.
GTCGCACAGGCGGTGAAGTTCGCCAAGCAACTCTCGCCCGGCGAGCAGCTTCTCTCGATACCGGTGCCGATCTCGAACTACTCTCTGGAGAGCGTCCTCAGGGGAGTCTCGTTCACCCACGTCCGAATCTACGACGGAGCCCTGCAAGATCCGTGGTTGTCCTACGCCCGAGGCCGCCAGTTCAACGACTGCGACACTTTCTCAACGTACCAAGCATTCTGGATCGATGTTGCGGGTGGACCCCTCCCGGTCTACTTCACGGTGGCGGGTCCGGTTCTGCCCGCAGCCACCATCCATCTGAGCGCCGGCTGGAACCTTGTCGGATACGCGTCGACCCTGTCCAGGGACGTCGCGAGCGCGGTTGCGGGACTCGGCGGCAACTTCAGGGCGATGGAGGGCTACGACTCCTTCGCGGCGCCGTACTTCCTCAAACGGATGGGACCGACCGATCCAATGATCGGAGGCGAGGGCTACTGGATCTATGTAGGTTCAGTCGCTGACTGGACGCTTTCGTTCGCACCGTGACCGATCCAGATTGAGCGAGAAAAGGGCAACTGTTCGATGCTCGTGCCAAATCCGATATATCTGCACGCCGGATTGCTTAATCAAGAAGGTTTGAGGAGGGGACGAGGTCCCACTGGCCTATCAAGCGCTGGCGATGGGCGGGGGAGTATCGCCATCCTCACTCCTTCCTAATTTCGGGTTGAGGAACATGAGGAGCTTGACGAGAGGATCGCTGGCCGTGCTGGTCGCGTTGGTGATGACCATCCAGGTGGGCGTCAGATCAATGCCGTCAGTCACCGCGAATGGGAACGAGGGCCACATCTGGCTCGATTGCGATCCAGGAGCTAGGGCGCGCGGCGGCGGCTGGCAGGCCGGCGGAGTTGTATGCTTGCCCGGTCCGTACGAGCCCAACGCCGTCCTGGAGTTCGACCTGATCGTGATGAACAGGGGGAGCGACGACCTCGCAAGCCTCGAAGTATTCCTTGCAATACATGGGCCGGGCGTCGATGGTCCGCCGGAGAACCACCCCGAGTTCGAGACGACCACAGACGACATGGCCAGCGTTGCGGTCGAGACTCAGAGCTTCGTCATCGCCGACTTCTCCAACACACTGGAGAACCCGTTCGATGAGATGTGGGGCGGCAGGCACTCGGTCTACGTCGGCGACGACGCCATCTGGACCGCATACATGCATGCACCGGAGGTCCTGCTCGCCGGAGAGACAATCCGCCTGCATGTGACGGTAGTCCTCGGCCCGAACCCGAGCCCGCTCTTCGAGATTCATTTCGATGCATGGGACAAGGACACGAACGAGAAGACGCCGAATGGCCACGATGTAACGCTCATTTCAAGGGGTACCCAAGGCAACCAGCCGCCAGAGGCCTGCTTCGTGTTTATTCCTGGCGATGTCGTCTATGAGGGCGACCTCGCCACCATGGACGCATCATGCTCAAGCGACCCTGACGGCAAGGACGACATCGTCAGCTATGAATGGGACTTCGATGTCGATGTCGACAGTGACGGCGACGGCATCACGGACAACGACATCAACGCGGTCGGACCGTATGTGAATTTCATCTGGTTCGACGACTACAAGAGCACCGTCAAGCTCACCGTTGCCGATTCGAAGGGGAACGCTGACATCGCCTATGGTACCGTCACGATCTTGAACCTCCCGCCGGAGGGCAAGTTTGAGGGCGGACTTTTAGAAATCGAACTCTGCATCCGGATGGCTGGGAGCAAGTGGAGCAACGCCGAGGCCAAAGTCTGGGAGAACTACGACCCAGTCACGGGCAGGGGCGACAGGCTGCTTGCAGACATAGAAGTGGAACGCTGGCCGGGCCCGCCAGACCAGAACCCGACCTCCACAGGCGACAGTTGCGTGCCTCTGATTCTTGATGTGGCCGGGACTTACAACTATACCGCAGTGGTCACGTACGACCCGTTCCCCGACAATGGCGACGCGATCATGGGCGACCAGCCGAACAACGGCAAGGACCCGAACAACAACGCGGGCAACCCCCTGTGGCTGATATGCAAGTTCCCTGACGGCACCGAGTGCAAGTGGCACCACACCTTCAACACGCAACAGTCGATGATCAGGGACAGCAACCACTGGAACCATGTCGAACCTTGGCTCGTCCCGCTGAACTTCGGACTGGTGGCGGGCGCGCCCATGAAGTTCATGGCGAGCGCGACCGACCCCGGCACCGACGACCTGACGTTCGATTGGGATTGGGGTGACGGCTCAACCGACAGCACGACCTACCTGTATGACGGCATCAGGGGACCCGACCCCACATACCCGCCAGGCAGCCCGTATGAGCCCTACGCGCCGCCTCTCGGCCTGAACGACCCTGCACCTCCTGTGTACGCAACGAACACAATGTTCCACACCTACGCCACGCCGGGCGACTACACGGTCACGCTGACGATCACTGATGACGACGGCGGAGTCTGGACGTACCAGACGACCATGACGGTGGTCGACACCTTCTGCAAGTAGAAGCACGAGCCTTTTCCCGGGCCGTCGCTGTTCCCCGCGAGCTGCCGTCGGCCTCTCGCGGCCACCGGAGGTCAGATGACCCGCAAATCCATAAATAGGCCATCCGAGAATCGAACAGCCGTGCAAGGCAGGGCGATTGCGCTGGCATTCCTGTTGGTCCTCGGGGCCTGCACCTTCCTGACGCCGAAAAGCGCTCTTGCGGCCCGAGCAGAGGTCAACGATGTCTTCCTGATGATAGACGATTACACCAACGACTCCATCGTGGACGCCTGGGCAGCTCTCAACTTTACCGAGGCCCCAATACCGCCGCCAAGCCAGGTGGACGACATCCTCTTCGAGTGGTTCGCGCCAAGCGGGGCGATGGTGAACCAGGAGACGGTGAATCCGAACGACCAGGCGTGGGCCCCGAGCAGCTTCCGCGTGACGCACATCGGGCAGTGGATGATCAACGCCACGTACACCACGAACACGAGCGTTCACGAGAGCCTGAGCTTCAACGTCCTGCCCGAGGTCTGGGGTCCGGGACAGGTCATGCTTGGGCTGACGACGGTTGTCGGTAGGACCGGCGAGCTGACGATAGCTCCGGGAACCGATATCCGATTCCCGACTGGCGGAGCGTTGCGTGTTCAAGGGAAGATCACCGCGATCGGGACCGGCGGCCAGCCCATCGTCTTCACGTCGAACGAGTCCGCCCCCGTTGCGGGAGACTGGAACGTCATATCCTTCCTGGAGACAGCCGAGAACTCATCGCGCATATCTCAAGCCCGGTTGAGCTACTCCACCGGAGGGATTAGGATCAAGGGCGCATCGCCTGCGGTGGACAACGTGACATTCTCGGACAACAATCAGAGCAGCATAGACGCCGAATACTCGATGTCTTCACTACGCGACCTCACGATTGCGGGAGGCGCATACGGCATCGACCTCGCCGGCTGCACGATGAACATCACATCCGTCACGATAACCGGGGCCAACTACGGATTGAGGTTCCAGGGCGGCGGCGGGCTCGTCTCGGACGTCAACATCGCAGGGTCGGCTCAGACAGGATTGCTGGTCAACGGGGCAACGGTGTCAATCAGCGATTCCGCATTTGGCGACAACCGGATCGGGATTAGGGCGGACGCCTCGACGGTCACCGCCGAAGCAATCTCGAGCTCTCGTGACCGCATTGCGGTGCAGGCAGTGCAGGGCGCGAGCGTTTTCTTCTCGAACTCCTCGATAGTCGACGCGGGCCTGCGGCAATACTCGGCATCGGGCGCCTCGAGGATATTCGCACGCAACGTCCAGCTGAGCCCGCCGACACCGATCTTGAGGGATATCACGGACACGTCCCTGCTCGTCATCCAGAGCTATCTCTGGGTGACGACAAGATTGTTCGACACCGGCCTCGTGCTCTCCGGAGCGACTGTCGAGTTCTTCGAAGACTCGACCCTCGTCGGCACGCTGCTCACAGGGGCTGGCGGTGCAGCTGGGCCAATCGCGCTCACATACGGCAGCTATGACGCCACGACTTTCATAAGGAAGACGACTGTCGTCTCGGTAGGCCTGACCGGTTACGCTTTCGCAAACAACAGCCGGATAGTGAACATGGCATCAAGTCATTCGGAGACATTCAACGGCAGCATCCACGACTACGACCGCGACGGGAATCCCGACTTCAACGACTCCGACGACGACAACGACGGTCTGAGCGACCTGGTCGAGCTCCAGATAGGCACCGACCCCCGCAACGCCGACACTGACGCCGACGGGATGCCGGATGGCTGGGAGTACGACCATGGGTTCGACCCGACGAATCCCGCAGACGGCAACTGGGACGCTGACGGTGACGGGCTGTCCAACAAGCGCGAGTACCAGTACGGGACCGACCCGAACAACCCGGACAGCGACGGCGACGGCATGCCGGACGGCTGGGAGGTCAGGTACGGCCTGAACCCGCTTGACCCGACCGACGCGAGCAAAGACTCGGACTTCGACGACTACTCGAACCTCGATGAGTACCTGAAAGGGACGAATCCCCGGAGCGCGGAGTCCCGCCCGCCATACAACCCGAACCTCGGCCTCCTCGGGGCTGGAGACTATTGGCCCATCGCCTTGGTCCCCTTGGTCGGACTTGGATTGATGGTCGTCTTCGTCGTGCTGCTCTACCTCCTGTCGGTGCCGCGCAAGAGACGAGGAAAGTCACCGCCGCCCGAACTCGAAAAAGAGACCTAGGCGAACTCTTGGAGAAGACCCTCCACAGTGTCCGGCCCGGCCTTCTTCACTTTTGCGGCCAGTGAGTCAAGCAACTCATGCAGTGTCGGCGTTTCGATGTCGTAGAGCACGCCCGTGTAGGGAGTCTCCGACCACGCGAGCTTGAGAGCCGCGAGCTTGTCTTTCTTGTCGTGCTCAGCGGGGACCTCCTTCGCGTTCTGCTTGAGCTCGGGGTAGGTGTTGTGGAATGTCACGCACGGGCTCAGGATCTGTACGAACGAGAATCCCTTGTGGATCATCGCATTGAGCACGATCTGCCTCAGCTGGCGGGGGTTGCCGCTGAATCCTCGCGCGACGAACGTGGCTCCGACGGTTATCGCAAGAGCGGCGGGATCGACGGGCGTCTCGATGCTCCCGTATGGCGTGGATTTCGTCGTGAGGCCGGGACCTGCCGTCGGCGACGCCTGCCCCCTCGTCATCCCGTAGACCCCGTTGTCCGTCATCACGTAGAGGATTTGCGGGTTGCGCTTCAGGGTGTGCAGGAAATGGTTGCCGCCAATCGCCAGGCCGTCTCCGTCACCGCCAACGGCGATGACCGTGAGCGCGGGATTCGCGACCTTCGCCCCAAGCGCGGCGGGAAGCGCACGTCCGTGGACCGTGTGCAGCCTGAACGACTTCAGGTAGCCGGGGAGCCTGCTCCCACAACCGATACCCGCCACGAGCACGACGTCCTGCGGTCTCGGTTTCGTGGTCTCCAGTGCCTTCGCAAGCGCGTCCAGGGCGGCGAAATTGCCGCAGCCCTCGCACCACACGGGCTTCAGTTCGCTCCTGAATCCGCCTTCAGCCATCGCGAGTCACCCCCCTCAGATGATCTGCGATTTCCCCTGCTGTGAAAGGGAGCCCGATGTACTTGTCGATGGCCTTCGTCGATACGCCCAGCTCGGAACGGAGGAGTCTCGCGCACTGCCCCGTTCGATTGAGCTCCGCAACGAATACGTTCTTCTTCCATTCGAGGAACTTCATTATCGGATTCACGGGCAGAGGCCACAGCATCTTCAGCTGCATTCCGTGAACGGGCAGGCCTTCCTTCGCGAGCCTGTCCACCGCCTCCATTAGCGCACCCTCCGTCGACCCCCAGCCGATTAAGCCCGTCGGCGACTCCGGGTCTCCGAACATCCTGACGAACCTGTCCGCGTCGACCTGAGCGAGCTTGCGGAACCTTTTCTCCGTCATCTCCGAACGGGTCTCCGGCGTGTACGAGGGGAAGCCTCTCTCGTCGTGCTCGATGCCCATCGCCGCGTACATCCCGTTCTGGCCGGGGATGGCCATCGGCGAGACTCCGGTCTCGGTGACCTTGAATCGCCGGTACTCCCCAAGCGCGGTTTCGTCGGGGATAAGCCGGTTTCTGACAGGAACCCGATCCATCTCGATGGCGGGCACCGCCTCCATCCTGTGCGACAATGCCAGATCCGCCAGCAGGATGACAGGCATCTGACACTCCTCCGCGAGGTTGAACGCTTCAATCGTCATGTAGAAGCAATCCTCGACGCTGGACGGCGCGAGCACTATCCTCGGAGATTCCCCGTGGCTCGCGTGCACCGCGAGAAGCAGGTCGGATTGCTCCGTCGCGGTCGGTATTCCAGTGCTCGGCCCGACGCGCTGCGAGTCGACGATGACGCAGGGGACCTCCGCCATGCTCGCGTAGCCGATCAGCTCCCCCATGAGCGAGAAACCCGGCCCGGACGTGGCCGTCATCGCCTTTGTCCCAGTGAATGACGCACCTATCACGGCTGCGAGGGCTGCCATCTCGTCCTCGACCTGCAGCACCCTCCCGCCGAACCGAGGGAGCGTCTCAGAGAGATATTCCAGGATCTCGGAGGCCGGGGTTATCGGATACCCGGCGAAGAACCTGCACCCCGCGGCTATCGCCCCGAGAGAGATCGCCTCGTTGCCGGAGAGAAGCATCCTTGGAGGAGCGGTGAGAGCGGGCGCGATCTGCTTGGAATGCCGCCAGCCTTTCTCCCCGCAGAAGTCCCAGCCCGCCTCGAACGCTCCGACGTTCATCTTCAGGGCCTCGTCCCTCTTCGCGTATCGTTCCTGGAGCAATCCCTGGATAACATCCTTGTTCACGCCGAGATATCGGGCGCATACTCCGAGGACCGCCATGTTCCTCCTATCCGCCCCGAAGCGCCGCGACAGCTCTGAAATTGGCGTGGGAAGGACACTCTTCGCGGCCTTCGCGAATTGGGCCGCCTCGGCATCGACGAGTACTACACCATCCGGGGTCAGGTCTCCCTGGTTGTTCTCCAGCTCCTTCTTGCTGAATACCGCCAGGAACTCAGGCCGGTCGCCCTGACTCAGGGCGGGGCCCGAGCATATCCTCGCCTGGTACATGACGCTCCCGCCGCGCACCTCCGTCGGGTACGAGCTGAATGTGAAGACGTTCAGACCGATCCTGACGCATGCCTTGATCAGCGTGTCTCCCAGGGTAATCACTCCATCGCCCGCCTCCCCTGCGAAGCGGACGACGATGTCGGTGTCTGCCATCGACTCTCTCTCCGAGTGCGGGAAGTTGGACATTCTCATAAGACTATGCCGTCATCACAATCCGTATGGCCCCGAGACGAACCGGCTGGTGATTTCACTTCAGAAGGTCGACACGCGCAACTCTCTCCAGCACGAGATCGCAAGCCTTCTCCTTGCCGACGCACTCAATCTCTTCTTTGGCAATCCCGAAGTTGGCGAGCTTGGAGACATCTCCTTCGAGGACGCCGTCGTCCCTTTCGATGTCGAGAGACTGGAAGACATCCGCCAATGTGGACTGTTCCGACACGACGACGGCCACGCGTGTGGTCGCTGCCTTGACCCCCATTTTCTCGATCGCGCTGGAGAGCTGCCTTTCTCCCGAGGCGTAGAGCATGACCTCGAGCATCTTCGTCGTTGCAGCATTCCTCCCTCGCTCGAACGCCCGAGAAGCATGCTCCAGCGCGCTCTCGATGTGGACCTTGCCGAGAATCAAGTCAGCGTCCATGAGCAAGATCTCTATCCCGAGTTTGGCGGCAAGCGCCTTCGATTTTGAAAGCAGGTCATCAGCTTTCCCGGCAGGTATCCTGCCCCCGCCAATGCCCGCGCCCGCCACGTCTATCACTTCGCCCCCATCTTTTCCCACGCGTCGTACAATCTCCTGATGTGCGGTATCGTGATCGACCCGCCAACGACCAGCCCCACATTCACGAGCTCCTCCAGTTCCCTCTCGGTAATCCCCTCCGCCCTGCAGCGAAATAGGTGATAGAGTATGCAATCGTCGCACCGCAGCACCAGAGACGCCACGAGCCCCATCATCTCCTTCGTCTTGGCGGGGAGTGCCCCCTTCCGGTAGGCCTCGCTGTCGAGCGCGTAGAACCTCTTGATCTTCAGGCTCGCGTGCCTCATCACGAGCTCATTGAGCCTTTCCCGCTCTCTCTGGAACTCCTCGACCCGGTGCGCGTGCCTGCCCTTTCCCGCCTTTTCTTTCATCTCCCTTCCTCCGCTCAATCGAAATCCGTGAGCCCGGACTGGCCGATGAGCGGCCCCTTCACCGCCTCCTCGCCAGCTCCGAGCTGCTCCTTGATCTTCCTGGCGACCGCGGGTCCTATGCTCGGTATCCTCGCGATGTCCCCCGCCTCCGCCTTCTGAAGGTCCCGCAGGGTCTTGTACCCTCGGGAGAACAGCGCCCTACCCCTCACCCGCCCGACGCCCCGCAGCTCCACCAGGGGCAGCAGCTCCTCCTTCACGCCGTACGTCTCCCGCAGCACGAGGCGGCTCACCGGCCTGACCCGCGCCTTGTTGAATATCCGCGCTAGCTCCTGCATCGAGTAGAGGAGCCACCTGGCCTGCTCGGTCATCCGCCTGATGTCACCAGGCCCGATGCCGAACCTCTTGGTGATGTCGTTCTCCGGCCTCTCGTCCAGCCAGTCCTCAAGGAGCGCGGCGGTCTTGACCTCCGCCATCATGAAGTCGTAGTCGTCCACAGGGAAAGTCAGGCCCTCGAAGACTATCTTCTCGTCGACCCACTGGTAGTCTCCCCGCCGGAGGTAGAGCTTCGGCATGTCAGGCGTCGAGCAGGCCGCCCACAGGTGTGCAAAGTCGCTTTCGAGCTCGGTCTTGAGGTGGTCCCTCATCTTCACCGCGGACAGGGGGTCGATGTAGAGGTCGGAGGTCCTTTTGCCGAAGAGCGTCGCCCTGAGCGTGTCCTTGGCGGTGATGAAGCCCTCGCGCTCCAGGAAGCTGAGGACCGCCACGACCTTGTCCCTGATGTTCTCCACGTCCTCGCAGTGCGCGAAGAACGTGGAGCCGATGAAATCGAAAATCTCCTGCTCCGTCTTCGTATGCTCGGTTGCGATGCTCGCGAGGATGTGCACCCTGAGCGCAGGTTCGGCCCCAAGCTTGGAGACTATCGCCTCCGGCTTGCTCAGGAAGTACGCATCAGTGAGTTCCTTGATGTCCTCCTCCTTCTTGGCGATGAGGATGGCCTCTCCGAACTTGTCATATCGCGGCCTCCCCGCGCGGCCGCACATCTGCTTGATCTCGAGCACGGGGATCGGCGCATTCCCATAGGTCACATCGAACCTGCTGAGATCCCTCACGACGACCCTTCTGGCGGGGAGGTTGATTCCACTTGCCAATGTCGGGGTTGCGACGATGCACTTAATCCTGCCTTTCTTGAAGTTCGTCTCCACCATCCGTCTCTGGTCGTTCGTCAGGCCGGCGTTGTGGAACGCGGCTCCGCCCTCGACGCACTTCGCGAGGCGCGCGACCATCGATGTCGGCTCATCCTGCCGCTTCGAGAGATCATCCGCCATCTCGGCGAGTTTCTCCCGCTCCTTAGGCTCGATTGCCTGCTTCAGGCGGGAAGCCAGGCTCGTGGCGAGAGCCTCCGTCGATCTCCGGGTGTTCACGAAAATCAGGCACTGCCCGCCCTCTCTGACCGTGTCCAATACCAGGGCAAGGAGCTCCTCGCCCTCTGGCGGGACCGGCCTCGACGAGCCATCGGTGAAGTGGATTTTATCGTTCCAGCAGACTCCTTGTTTCAACGGGACAGGCCGCCACTCGCTCCTGAAATGCTCCGCCTCCAGCCACTTGGCGAGTTCGTCCGAGTTCCTGATGGTAGCCGACAGGGCGATGATCTGAGCGCGGGGGTTGACCTGCCTCATCTTGGCCAGGGTCACCTCGAGGGTCGGCCCTCGGTCGCCGTCGTTGATGAGATGCACCTCGTCTGCGACGACCGTGGTCAGCCTCTTCAGCCAGCTCGTCTTGTGTCGCAGGAGGGAGTCGGCCTTCTCCGAGGTCGCGATGATGATGTCGTATCGTTCCAGGGTCGGGTCAGGAGTGTCGAAGTCCCCGACGGCAATGCCCACCTTGATCCCGAGTGAGTCGAACTCCTTCAGGTCATCATACTTCTCTGACGCGAGGGCTCTAAGCGGGACGATGTAGAGCGCCTTCCCTCCCGCCATGACCGACTTGACGGCAGCAAGGTAGGCGATGAGGGACTTGCCGGCGGCGGTGGGAATCGCCAAGACAATGTTCTTTCCCGCCAGAGCGGCACCAATCGATTCGGCCTGCGGCGGGTACAGCTCCTCGATTCCCTGCTTGGAGAGGATGGAGACAATCCTTTCATCGAGACCGAGGTCTGAGACCTTCATCTGGCGAGGGATTATGGCGGGTGTCAATAAAGGTTCTCGGTGGCGGGTGTGAAAGTGACCCCGCCATACGTGGAACATATCCCGCCACACTTGGCGCGCTTCACGCAACATGCAGCGCACAATCCGCAACACTCAGCGGGACTTACGCGACACTCAGCGCGCTTCCCGCCACATCCGCCGCATTTTCGGGAACATTCTGCGGGATTTGCGCAACATGTAGCGGACATCACGGAACATGTAGCAGGGTCCAAGAACATGTTGCGGGGTTTGCGAAACGTGTAGCGGGGATTCGGGAACATGTAGCGAGGTTCACGCAACATGTAGCGAACTTCATGGAACATGCAGCGGGGTCCGAAAACATGTTGCGGTGTCTGCAGAACATGTTGCGCGGATTCGGCAAGACGTTGCGTAAATCGCATTATCATCGCACTTTTCATGCGACCGGAGGCTGCTCCTCCTCTTCCTCGGGCTGTTTCGGCTTCCTCTTCCTCAGGACAAAGAAGAACACAACCGCCAAGATCACGCCGACCAGCAGCACGACGCCGGAGATGACCGCGATGGAGCCAAGGTCGAGTCCCCAGCCGCCAGTCACGTGGATCTCATACATCTCAGTCGGCGCGCCGGCGGGCGCTTTCGCCACGTTCCCATAGATGTCCACCGCCTCGATGTAGTACTCCACCGTTCCGGGATTCTGGCCGACATTGTAGCTGATAAAGAACCGGCCTTCGGGAATGTAAGTCTGTTCGATTGGAGGATTGAAGTAGGATGCGCCGATCGGCTTGACGTACAGCTTGACCACCGCGACGCCGGAGTCGTCAGTCGCCGTGCCTGTTATGACCACGGTATCCCTGGTCTTCATGTCCCCCGGCGGTGTATGTGTGATCAACGGCGGAATCATATCGGAGGCTATGAAGTCCATCCAGGCGTACATCTCCGGGCGTGCTCCGCCGAGCAGATCGGTGAATCTCAAAGTCCCCGTCGTCCTGAGGACGGTGTTGAGCGGGAGGGTGGCGTTCACTCTCGCTCCAATCACGATCTTCTCGAACCCCAGGGAAGACAGGTTACCGAGGTCCCACCACCGCTGCTGCCCGATTGTCCAATTAGGCGCGGGATCCGAAGAGACGAATTCGAGACCGGCGGGGAACACGTTGCTGACGTTTACAGCCCTGGCGGCGATCTGCCCGATGTTCCTCACCCAGATGCTGCAGCTGACATTCCAGCCCGGTTCCGCCCTGTTCTGGTCCGTCTCCATGTAGAAGGCCATGTACGGGCCGTGCGGGCCGGAAACCGGGTCTATCGGAGCCGTGGCGGCGTAGATGTCCGGTCCGCCCGGGCGCCTCCAGTCCTGCCAGATCGCGGTGATATAGCCGAACGGGTTGAGAATTATGCGCGGCATGTAGTGGCTGTTCCCTGGCGGGTCGTCGTTCACGGGGAACGGATTGAATAGGGTCCGCCATGACGGTCCGTCCGCCCTCTGCAACACCTCGTCGACCGGCTGAAGGTTGCCTCCGGCTCCCGTGATCGCTGAGGTGCGTATGATCGGCTCTCCCCTCATGTAATGCCCGGTCATGTTCACATCGACGAACACGATCTTGTCGAGCGAGGAAAACGCCGCCAGAGGTGAGTCGAGCGGGGTCGCTGAAGTGCCGTTGTAGACGATGGTGTCCGCGTTATCATATACATCGACGGCTCCTTTGGTGACATTCAGGGCCACTCTGTTGAACGATACGTTGCCTGCGCCATTGTTCATGAAGGAGACGTTGAGGTCGCGGACATCCGGGACCGTAGTCACGCCCTGCGCGTACAGATCGACGCTCGCGTTCGTCCATACATCCCCTGTGTCCGACGGAGCGAACCAGGAGTTGTTCGCGCCGCGATCGAGTGACCAGTTCACGGTGCCTGTTCCCGTGTATGTGCTGTTCGCCCTGTATGTGATCTCCAGGCGGACGCTGGAAATCACATCCCCCGCATTCAATCCAGTCTTGGCTGGGTCGAAGGGCGACGTTGTGGCGCCATCTGTGTCGAACCCCTCAAGGGCGAGAGTCTTGCCAGGTCCGACACTCATCGAGAAGAGGTCGACAAAGTAGAGGAGAGAAATCTGCGCAAGAGTGTATCCCGTGGTGTCCCACGGCGCGATGAGATTCGGCTTCACTCCCGGGTATGTGTCGCGCGACCCGCTCATGACTATGTCCTCGTCTCTGTCCCAGGAGCCATTCAAGTTCGCATCGAAGTACCTCAGGTCGTCTCCTGTCAGGTCCTGCTGGAGGTTCGCCCTCCCCGGATTCATGACGCGGTCGGGGGAACCGTCGAGAATGCCTGGATCGAGGACATCGTTCCCGTTGTCGAGTATCGCAACTTCTCCCGGATCCAAAATTCCGTTGTAGCTTGACACATCGTCGATGAAATAGTTCGCACCCGATGTCGCGATTTTGGCGGGAAGGAAGGTCAACCCGCCATCCGTGGACTTTGCGACGTACACGGTATGTTTCGTGCTCCTGTCGTCCACCCAAGCGATATAGATGAACTGCCCCGTCGGGTCGACCTGTATCCAGGGCTGCTGATGGGTCGTCCTGCTTGGCGCCATCACTATCGGCGAGGAATCGTTCACCGGCAGATTCATGCTGAAGTGCGTTCCGTCGTCCGAGTGCGCGTAGAAGATGTCCGTGCCCTCGTTCGGCTCGAAGCGTTCATCTTTCCAGGTGATGTGCAGCCGCCCGTTGGCGTCTATCGCGATCGAGGGCGAGCTCTGCACCTTGCCCGTGATGACGTCGTTCACCGGCGTGTTCGGTCCGAAAGTCCTCCCGCCATCGGTCGAGTTGGCGATGTAGACGTCGTCGTCTTCGACCTGGACGCCGCCCGGACGGTCGATCATGTCGCTGCGCCCATCCCGCCAAGTGACGTACACCTTGCCGCGCGGGTCTACGGCAACTCTCTGCTCGCTCCTAGTATTCACCGTGCTCGTTGACACGAGACTATGATTCGTCCACGTGTCCCCGCCATCATAGGAAGCAACGAGCCTGATGTCATTATAGTTCTCGCTGTAGGCAACGTAGATTGTGCCATTCGGCCCGACGGCCATGGAAGGCGCGTAGGCGGATATCCCCTCCATCGGCCCCTGGGCTATCCGCCTCGCGAAATGCGGCAGTCCGCTCGGCAGGGGGATCGACGTGAACATTATCACGTCGCCCTCCATCAATGCGCTCTCCTGCCATACGACATAAACCGTCTCGTTCCAGTACGCGATGTCGGGGGATTGTTGAATGGCGTCATTCATGGAAGGAACCGAGACCTGGACATGGCCCGTGAACGTCCCGCCGCTCCCGGGTGCGTGAGCGAACATTATCCGCCAATGCCCGGAGCTCTTGTCCTGCCAGGCAGCGTAGATTGTCCCGTCCCAGGCTACCGCCAATACCGGAACGTTCCGGTCGAGATTCGTCTCGAGGTTGACACGGATGTTCGGCCTGAATGTCTCGCCTCTGGTTGAAGGCGCGAGCTGAACCGCGAACCCGACTACCAGCACCCCGACGACCAACGCTGCGAGTCTCATGGCGACATCGGAATGGCCCAAGGTATTATTAAATCGGATGCCGCGCTTACCCGCCGAAGGAGAGGTGAGGAGCCATGGTCACCCAATCGAGGATATTCATCGCGAAGGACGGGAGGCGGGTCGTCATAAGGTCGATCAGATGGGAGGATCTAGATGGCGTGATCGAGTTCATCAATTCCTTGGCAGACGAGGGTTTCGAGAGCACGCAGAGGGTGACGAGGAGCGAGGAGGCCGATTGGCTCGGGAGGAGACTTGCGCGAATGGAGAAAGGCGAGCTGATCGAGGCTGTCGCGGAGGTCGACGGGAAGGTCGTCGCGAACTCTGAGGTGGAAAAGAGGACCGGGGTGATGAGCCACCTCGGTTACCTCGGCATGGCGACAATGTCCGGGTATCGAGGAATCGGAATCGGGACGGAGCTCATGAAGACCTTGATCGAGGAGGTAAGGATGGCGGGACTCAGGGTGCTCGTCCTCGATCACTACGAGACGAACACGGTCGCCAAAAGACTGTACGAGAAGGTCGGGTTCAAGGAGGCGGGCAGGATTCCCAAGGCCATCCATAGAGACGGCACCTACACCGACTTGGTCCGCATGGTCATGGAGCTCTAGCAAAAGAAGATATATCAGTAAAACCGCGCTCAGGAATCTACATCTAGTCGGGGCACCGCTAGGACCGCAGGGATTGCATTGAGAGTCTCGAGCGCTATTGCGATTGGGCTAGTGATCATTGCAGCACAGGCCTTGATCCTGATTTCTTTGCCGCAGACTGCATCTGCATATGCGTTTCATACGCCGATAGTCATCACAAGTGATTCAGGTTTTAATTCAAGTAATGGCGTCACCGGGGGAAGCGGCCTGCCCGGCAATCCCTACATCATCGAGGGCTGGGAGATCAACACATCCGCATCGTATGGCATCTCGATCCAGAATACGAACGCATATTTCGTCATTCGCGGTGTCTATGTTCACGGCGGATACTGGAGTGGAATCTATATGTATATGGTCTCTGGCGGGCGTGTTGAGAACTCGACGATTTCTGACAATGACTACGGGCTGTATCTCTCATCGGTCACGAATACCACCATTGCGGATAACCTGATCACCGGCAACTCATGCGGTATCGAGGCGGGCGGCTCGATAAATGTGACGATAGAGGGCAACGTCGTCACATCCAACTTTGGACTTGGAGTCTTCGTCCATTCAGATTATTCGGTGATAAGAAACAACAACGTCACCTGGAATGGCGGCGAGGGCCTCTACTTGGACGGTGCCGCTTGGCTCACCGTGGAAGGCAATGAAGTGGCGAACAACTACGATGGAATAGTACTCGAGCACCGGATCAACAATTGCACGCTCTCGCACAACCGGATTATCTCAAACCGAGTCGGCATCAGATATGACAATAACTCTCGCATGATTTCTCTCATCTACAACCTGATTCGTCAAAATACCCAAGATGGTCTGGAGATTCGTGGCGGCATTGAGAATCTCGTGGCGTACAACGAGATTTCCTACAACGCAGGCTATGGTGTCAGAATAATGGATCCGTTCAACTCCACAAACTTCCTGGTTCACCACAACAACTTCATCGGCAATTCGGTGCCCCAAGCGTACGATTACACCGGGATGTACGATCGCTGGGACGACGGCTGCTCCGTCGGCGGCAACTACTGGTCCGACTACTCGGGAAGCGATGGTTTCGATTGCGTCTCCGGCATGGCGGGAAGCGACGGATACGGCGACACGCCATATGTGATAGACTCCGATTCGCAGGACAACTACCCCTTCATGCAGCCCTTGGATCTGTCCTTCAACAACACTCCGCCGACCGTGACTGTCACCAGTCCGAACGGAGGTGAGACTTGGACAGGGGGCAGCGTCTACAATATCACATGGTCGATGTACGACGACTTCGACTCGGATCTTTCGGTCTGGATTCAGTACTCCATCGATGCTGGGAGTAGCTGGGAAGACATCCCCGGCGCGCAGAACATCAACCTGCCTGTCGGAAACCAGACATTCCCCTGGACGGTGCCTTATGCTAACACGGACTACGCGCAGGTTAAGGTCGAAGTCATGGATTCCAGCGGCGCGACAGCTACTGACTATAGCGATGACTTCTTCACGATCTTCACAGACGCACCCTTCATCGTCGCCACAAATCCGACTGATGGCGAGATTGACGTGCCCGTTACCGCCCCAATAGTGATCACATTCAGCGAGTCGATGAATACATCGAGCGTCACGGTCTCGGTCGTCCCCACTCAGCCATTCACGCACAGTTGGTCGGCGGGTGACACGGTTCTCACTCTCGGTCACACGACTCCTTTCATGGACTGCACGATGTACACCGTCTCCGTCTACGGCCAGAATTGGAACGGGGATAGCCTCGTCCCCGGCCCCGTGCCGAATCCGTTCAGCTTCACTGTGGGTTGCGGTGCGCAGTTCTGGGTCGCGCTCCAGAGTCCTGTCGGCGGGGAGGACTGGACGGGCGGCTGCCTCAAGACTATTGCTTGGAACGTCACGGACCAGGGAGGACCTCTCTTCAACCTCACGATCGACCTCTACTACTCCGGCAATGGCGGGAGTTCTTGGACTGCCATTGCCTTGAATGTCACCGGGGCAAACGGCACCTACGATTGGTCAGTTCCCCTTATTGATTCAAGTATCGTAAAAGTGAAGGTGTGTGCGACGAAGCCAGGAGGCGGCACCGCCTGCGGAATGAGCGGGCTATTCACGATTGATGGAACACCGCCACAGGTAACGCAGACGAGTCCTCAAAACGGGACCATCGACGTCCCAGTCGATGCGAACATCCAGGTCTATTGGAGCGAGCCGATGAACATCCAATACGGCGCCGTCTTCACCAGACCGACGATTCTTGTCAATACGAGCTGGAATGCCTCGAGGACGATGTATCAGGTCGATCCCTTCAATCCGTTATCCCCCTGCACATGGTACACGTTCACCTTCGACTACTTCAGGGACGATAGCGATCCTGGCAACAACATGTCGTCGGCCTACGACTTGAGCTTCATGACGAAATGCCCCGGACCGCCATCGGTGACTCTCCAGCATCCCGTCGGCGACGAGTATATCGCGGGCGGCTCGACGTACACAGTCTCATGGACCGCCATCGACGACGAGACTCCGCTCGCCCAGATTGCCTTCATCGTCAACTACACGAGCAGCGCCGGTTCAGGCCTGATCGTCGGACCAGTTCAGGGGATGACCAGCTTTGTCTGGAACGTCCCCGCCATAGACGTCACAGACGCGGTCGTCAATATCAGCGCCACGGACGGCGACAGCATGACGGGCTGGGACGCGAGCGGGCCGTTCACGATCGACTCAACGCCGCCATCTCTGTCCAGCTACGGTCCGACCGGATGGAACGTTTCGGTGAACGCGAGCGTCGACGCGTTCTTCGACGAGCCTGTCAGCGCGATGCTTAACTTCGAAAAGGCGAGTTTCGGACTCCAAGATGTCGCGACGTCGGGTTGGATGCCTGTCACATGGCACATAGTGCCTTCAGGCTCGCCCTTCCCGCAAGAGTTCCACTTCGTACCCGATTCGCCTCTGGAGCAATGCGCATCCTATCATGCATATATCAACGGCACTTTCTTCGACAGGGCATCGTGGTATCTCACGAACCCGACTGACTGGATATTCCACACAGTCTGCCCGCCAGGCGTGTCACTCCAAACCTTGTTAGGAGGGAAAGACTGGACCGGTGGTTCGGATCATACCGTCATTTGGTCGATGAGCGACGAGATAGACGCGCAGCTGCAGGTCCGGGTCGACTACTCGAAGGACGGCGGGCTCGACGGCTACCCGTACAACGCCTACTCGGCGGTTCGAACCACCGGCGTCATAGCGTTCGTCTGGACCGTTCCGCTCATCGACACCGCCAATGCGAGAATCAAGGTCACGGTGATGGACAGCTCCGGGCTGAGGACGGCTGCTGAGAGCCAAGCGTTCAAGATTGACTCGACGCCGCCGTCGATCCTGACGAGCGTGCCGAGCCAGGGAGGGCTTGGCTTCAAGTTGACCGATGATATCCAGGTCGTGTTCACGGAGGAGGTCGTCAGGTCTACCGCTGAGCAGGCGTTCTCCATCACGCCGAATCCCGGGGGGCTCTCCTTCGCCTGGCAACGCCTCGGCTTGGGCAACGACATGCTCATTGTCACCCACAAGCCTCTATCGTCGAAGACCGACTACACGATCTCATTCAGCACCGCCATCAGGGATGTGAGCGATCCCGGCAACAATCCGGCCGCCTCCTTGAACATCCACTTCTCCACGAAGCCGCCGCCCGACGTGAATCCCCCTGTCGCGAAGGCGGTCGGGCACAACCAGATACTGGTCGGCGAACGGACGACATTCGATGGCAGTCAGTCCACGGGCAACATAGACTCCTACGTTTGGACGGTCAAGGACAACCAGAACAACATCGTCGACGTGCTCGTCGGGATGATCGTCAACTACACCTTCACCAAGAACGGGCGGTACAGTGTCACCCTCGTCGTGACCGACGACGTCGGAAGGACGGGGACCGACAGCATCGAGATCGCCGTCACGAGCAACGACAACGCCGGCTCCTTGCTCATGCTCTCCGCAGCCCTGATGACCGCCGCCATCTTGGGCGGGACGGAGATAGGCCGGATGTCCCTGTTCATGCTCGTCGCGGTCCCCGTCTACAAGAGGAAGAACAAGGGCAAGGAGGACCCGGAGCTGCGCGGCATGATCAAGGGTTACATCCTCGTGCATCCGGGGGACACCTACACCGACATCAAGCGCAACCTCTCGTTGAATGACGGCGCGCTCACCTGGCACCTCATGAAGCTCGAGAAGGCCAGCCTCATCAAGTCAATGATCCGCGGCTCGAGGAGACTGTACTTCCCGGCGAACATGCCGCTGCCCTTCGAGGACGGCGGGGACCTGCACGAGATCGAGAAGCGGATGCTGCACATGGTGAAGACAGACCCCGGGATGACCGTGAAGGTGCTGGCTGAGGAACTCGGGGTGTCGAGTCAACTGGCGCTCTACCACATGAGGAAGCTGTCACAGAGGGGGCTGGTCTCCCTTGAGAGACGAGGACTGCGTCTGAAGGCCTATCCTCCTTCAAAGCGCGCGACCTAGATACATTGAAATAAGCGTAAAAGGCGCGTACAGCAACTTACTTCTATCCAGCGCACCGTGAGTGCACCGGGATTGTCTTGAGGAAATCGGGAGCGCTCGAGATAGTCAGCATCGTCCTGGCGGTGCAACTAGTGCTTCTGCTCCCATCTCCGCGCGTCATGGGATGGATACCGGAGCCGTACGAGCTCTACGGGACCGCGCACGATGAGGTCGGGGTCGTTCTTCTCGACGGTGAGCCGATAAGGACGTTCATCGACGGCGTCGAGTACTCCAATAAGACCTCCGTGTACAGCCGCCCTGGATACTTCGACGGATATTTCGACGTCGACACCTACGGCAACTACAGGAGCAACCGCACAGTCCCCGGCACGCCGTGGATAAAGGAGGGCGGGGACGAGGGTGACGACATCATGTACTCTTGGGGGGACATGAGCAACAACACCCAGATCGGAGGAGCGAGCCAGCCGTGGAAGCAAGGGGTCGTCTTCAAGGAGAATCACACCTGGCAGACAGGTCTTCCGCCCGAGGCCGGGGATCTGACTACGGCGCCTGACAGATTGCAGCCGCCATCTGTCAAGATATTCAGCATCACCACGAACAGCACATTACCCCCTTACAACGACCACCTATGGCTCTGCAATGCGGGGCCTTATCCGGTAGACGCTTCGACGCTGTACATCCAGAAGGATATACCAGGAAGCTACGACGGCCCAATCGTCCAAGTGCCGTCCGGCACCATCGATCCCTACCAGCGCTACCACATCATCACGGGATCGCGGGATTACTTCGTCGAGACTGGCGACGCTGTGAAGCTCGTCTGGAAGAACAACGCCTCCGACCCCCAGGCTCCTTTTGGCGGTAGAGACATAGTCATTGACAGGGTCGAATTCAACGCGACCGTGGGCGGGACACTCGATTGGGAGCCGGGCAACACGATTATGAACGATGAGACCGCTCCAGACGTGGGCCGTCAGATCAACAGGTCTGCGACTTGCCGCGACACGAATTCGCGCGAGCGGGACTTTTTCCAGGATAATGAGATAATAGAATATCCGAGGCCGCTTCCGCCGGATCCTGTCTGCATCGAAGGGTTGTGCAACTGGGACATCGGCAACCCAGCGCTCGATCATGTGCTCCGCAATATGAATTTCAGAATTAATTGGACACATCACGGCTGGTACGACGACCCTCAAGTTGCAGCGACGGTTTACATGCGGAATTCGACCGCAACGACATGGACGGGCTCGACCGGACCCTCCCAGGAGATGACCTACAGCGGCTTACCCCTGCTCTGCGGCACCGACTATTGGATAGGTGTCATCACGAAGGCTAGCGGACCATTATTCAGTTATGTCACCGAGCTGAGGTTCCGAATAAACTGCTTGCCGACCGCGGTCAACCGCGTATGGCCGCTCAACGGTCAGTTCACCTCAGCCGAGAGTGGTCAACGCGTCTCGTGGTCAAACTCGACCGATTTTGATCTGGGCGACACGCTGGACTACACCTGGTGGGTCGATGACACGAATCCTATGACCGCCCCTTATGTGAGCAATGGAACGACGATGAACAACTACTCAGACCCGTTCCAGACCAACGCGTCGACGACCTATTTCTGGTGCCTCAATGTGTCCGACGGCTGGGGCGCGCCCGTGAGCAATTGCGCCAACCTGTGGGTGTTCATGACCGAGGGGCTGCCCGTGCCACCGACCGCCACCTTGCTGAAGGTCGATAGCCATGCTTCGGGCGAAGGATACTTGAACCGCGTACCAATCACCAACCCCGTCCGTGACCCTGTCTTCTCATGGCTATTCCTCCCGATGAGCAGGTTGCAGACGGGCTTCCACATCGAAGTCCGGGACACTGCCGGCACCCTGATGTGGGGACTCAACACCTCTGGATCAGGGTCGACGGTTGAATACAACTCCGACGGCTCCGGCACTGCGCTGAGCGTCGGCACCTGCAACTACTTCCGAGTGAAGGTGCGGGATTACCTCACCCCGCAACTCTGGAGCGACTGGTCCACACCGCTGGACTTCTGCATCAACACCCCGCCCCCGGTCCCGGATCCCCTCGCCCCGGCTGAGAACAGCACCCGCCTTCCGGGCTCCGCGATCATCTACTGGAGCGTGGTGAATGACACGGATACCGGCACTCCCGACACGGTCACCTATGAGTACTGCATAGATTCTGCCGCCTACCCGCCATACCCGACCTGCAACATCGCTCATGTCACGGTAGGCGCCAACAATTCGAACGCATTCATAACGGCCAACGGCCTCATCTATCTCTGGGAAGTGAGGTCGTACGACTCATACGAGTACTCAGCCTGGAGTGCGGTCTGGAACTTCACCACCATAGTGCCGCCCGTTGCGGAGGCTGTTGGACCCGGCGAGGCGCTTGTGGGGAATATGGTAACATTCTACGGCAACGGTTCCCAGGGCAACATCTCGCAATACACTTGGACCATTAGAGACTATCAAGGCGCTATCGTCACTCGGCTGACAGGGGCCATCGTCAATTATGCATTCCAAGACCCGGGAACCTATTCGGTCACCTTAACTGTCTATGATGATTCAACGGGTTTGAGCGGCAGTGACGCATTCTATGTGCTTGTGAAAAATGTGCCCAAGGAAGGCTTCGACTGGTTGTGGCTTCTCATCCTGCTCGCCATCCTTTTCATCATCGCTCCAGTCGGCGGGACCGAGATCGGGCGCGTCGCTCTATTGACTCTTTTGGTCGCTCCCATGCACGGCAGAAGGACGAAGGACAAGGATGAGGCGGAGACTCGGGGGATGATCCGCGGCTTCATCCTGGGCAATCCCGGGGAGTGCTATACTTCCATCAGGCAGAACCTCGGGCTGAAGAACGGAACGCTGTCCTGGCACCTGATGAAGCTCGAGAAGGAGGGCATCATCAAGTCCAGGGTGCAGGGCACGAGGAGGAGGTACTACTCCAAGGGGGCGGCCATCCCCGCCGAGAACGGCGGAGAGCTGCGGGAGATCGAGAAGCGGCTCCTCGGGGCAGTCGAGGAGGATGTGGGCAGGTCTGTGAAAGAGCTGGCTGAAGAACTGGGGGTCTCCAGCCAGCTCGCCTTGTATCATATCAGGCGACTGTCGCAGAAGGGGTTCGTGGATCTCGAGAGGAAGGGGTTGCGACTGCACGTGTACAAGACCCCGGAGAATCGCAACACCTAGGCGTACCCATCAAGCTCGCGACCGAATGTGGACAAAGGGATTTAAGGTGAGGGTCGCTTAACGCTGCGGCATGACAGACCTCGCCGTGAAGCTGGCGGGCCTGAGTCTGCGGAACCCGACCCTGCTCGCCTCCGGGATACTTGACGAGACTGGCGGTTCCCTTCTGCGCGTTTTCAAGAGCGGGGCTGGCGCAGTAGTGTCGAAGTCCATCTGTCTTCATCCTCGAGCGGGCTACAAGAATCCGACAATCGTGGAATTGGAGAACGGCATGATTAACGCGATGGGCCTGCCCAATCCAGGAGTCGAGGATTATGGCACTGAGATCACGAAGGCGGTGAAATCGGGTGTAATCCTCGTGGGCAGCGCCTTCGGGAAGGATGAGCACGAATACGCATCCGTGGCGAAGGAGTTTGAGAAGCACGGTGCCGCGGCGGTCGAACTCAACCTCAGCTGCCCGCATGCAAAGGGCCTCGGTCTCGAGATCGCACAGAGCGCCGAGGCAGTCGAGGGATTCACACGAACGGTGAAGAACGCTGTGAGGATCCCGGTGATGCCCAAGCTGTCCCCGAACGTCACGAACGTGGCTAACCTCGGGCTGGCCGCCGAACGTGGCGGTGCCGATGCCGTCGTCGCAATCAACACGGTCAAAGCGATAGCCATATCCGCGGAGCTGAGAACGCCGGTTCTTTCGAACAAGTACGGCGGATTGAGCGGCCCTGCAATCAAGCCGATCGGGCTCAGATGCGTCTATGACCTCTACGAGGCGGTGGACATCCCGATAATCGGGGTTGGCGGCGTCACCTCTGGTCTGGACGCCGTGGAGTATTTCATGGCGGGAGCGAGCGCAGTCCAGATAGGCACCGCTCTCAGGACGCGTGGATACAGCGCGTTCCGTCTGATCTGCAAGGAGATTCAGCAGTTCATGGAGAAAGAGGGATTCAAGACTGTCGGGGAAATGGTCGGGCTTGCCCATGAGTAATCTCCACATCGTCAAGATAGAGAAGATCGCCGTCGAGTGCCACCACACCAAGACCTTCCGGTTCCGCGCTCCTTTCGAGGCGGAGCCCGGCCAGTTCGTCATGGTCTGGGTCCCCCGCCACGACGAGGTGCCGATGGCGCTCTCGTATATCGATGGCCTGAAAGGATTCACTTCTCACGCTCAAGGGGAAACGACGAACGCGCTCGCGGGTTTCGAGGCGGGCGATCGCCTGGGGATCCGGGGCCCGTTGGGCAACAGCTTCGACATCAGGGGTAAGAGGATCCTCTTCGTTGCCGGCGGTACAGGGATGGCTTCGGTGGTCGCCGCTATGGAAGCCGCCGCGAAAGATGGGAAGAAGGTCGTCACCGCGCTCGGAGCGAAGACCAAGGACGATCTCATCTTCGTGAAGCGCGCAGAGAAGGTCGGAGAGGTCCACGTGGCCACCGACGATGGCTCCGAGGGGTACGACGGCTTCGCGAGCACTCTTGCGGAGAGATTGCTGGAGTCGCACAAGTTCGACCAAATCATCACTTGCGGACCCGAAGCGATGATGAAGAAGGTCGTCGAAGCCGCGACGAAGAAAAGGATTCCGGTCCAGGCATCCGTCGAACGATTCATGAAATGCGGCATCGGGATCTGCGACGCTTGCGCCTTCGGCGACAGGCTGGTCTGCGTCGACGGCCCTGTTTTCGATGGCGAGTATCTTGCTGTGTGCGAGGACTTCGGGCGCTACCGCCGAGACGAGAGCGGGCGCAGAGTACCCATCAAGTAGCAAGGTTAAACTGCCTTCCGACGATTCCGCGTGCATGCTCGACCAGGCAATGGATGCGCTCGCCGAGGAAATCGTGCGGTGGTATGCGCAGTGGAATCCCGTCTATGGCACGTATCTGGGCATACATGACTACGACCACATGCTGCCAGACTCCTCGCTATCTGCATTGAAAGAGGAGATCCGCCGCACAAAGGAGTTCAAAGCGCGGCTCCAGGCCCTCAAACCGGAGGAGCTCTCGCCCGCCAGACAGATCGACAGGCGCAACCTCCTGAGCGCCGTGGAGCTGAACCTGTTCGACGAGGAGGTGCTCCACAGGTCGGAGACGTACCCGGCGGCTCCGGGAGAATTCGGCACTTCCATAATGCTCCTGTACCAGAGGGATTTCGCGCCGCTGCCCGAGAGACTGAGGTGCATCTCATCTAGGTTTGCGGCGGCGCCCAAGTATCTGGGGGATGCGAGGGAGCGGCTCACCAAACCGGTCAAGCTCTGGACGACGATAGGGATCGAGTCCTGTTCGCAGCTCCAGGGCCTGCTCAAGATGATAGAGGGAATCGCCAGGGGCGCTCTGCCGCCTTCTGACATGGAATCATTGGTCGACTCCTCTGCGAAAGCATCAATGGCGCTGAGCGACCACGAGAATTGGCTGAGGGAGGATGCGCTGCCGAAGGCGACAGACGATATCGGAATAGGCGCACGCAACTTCGACAGGCTCATCAAGCTCAGGGGACTCGGTCTGACGGCGGACGATATCTACTCCCTGGGAAAGAAGTACCTCGCATCGGCGAAGAAGCATCTTGGAATCCTCGCCGAGCAGATCAGACCGGGGTCATCGGTCGGTGAGGTCAAGGAACTCGTGCAGTCGAAGCATCCGAAGGACTTCGCAGAAGCGCTGTCAATGACGGTGAAGGCGATGCACGAAGCGAAGGAGTTCGTTGCGAGGAAGGACTTGGCCACCTTCCCGCCAAAGGAGGAGCTGAAGGTAATCGAGACGCCCGAGTACCTGAGGCACGTGATGCCGATCGCCGCCTACATGCCCTCCGCTCCTTTTGACACGATTCAACAGGGCATCTACATGGTCACACCCGTGCAGGAGGACTCAAGCGAGCTGAAGAAGCACAGCTACGCGAAGAACTGGATAACCGCAATCCACGAGGGTTACCCGGGGCACCACCTGCACAACAGCTGCGCTGCCGTGAGAAAGTCGTATGCCAGGGCATACGTTTGGTCGATCGAGACCGTGGAGGGCTGGGCCCTGTACTGCGAGGAGATGATGCCCGAGTATGGGTTCCACAACGAGCCCGAGGTGAGGTTCTCGCAGACGCTCGACCTGATCTGGCGGGCCTGCAGGGTCATCATTGACGTGGACCTTCACCGCCGCAAGATGACATTCGATCAAGCTGTCGACATGCTCATGGAAGAGGCAGGACTCGACAAGGCGACCGCGGCCTCGGAGGTCAAGAGGTACACCTACACCCCGGGATATCCGCTGTCCTACCTGATCGGCAAGCACATGATCATGGAGCTGAAGCAGCAGGCGAAAAAGGAGCTAGGGCCGAAGTACAGCGACAAGCTGTTCCACGACACCTTCCTCTACGCCGGCCTGATCCCGATGGCGCTCATCAAGGAAGTCTTCGAGCAGAAGTTCAGAGAGATGAAGTCCACCTGAGGACGTGGTCCCGAGGCGGGACTGCTCCCGCCATCAACCGGGATGCCGCTTCAGGGACTTAATCCCAACTGATCCTGCCCGGCGTCATTCCCTTCGTCGCCGTCGCAGCAGTGACATTGGCCATGGTTGCCGCCGCCACCGTATGTGCCGTTGTTTCCATCGTGCATTCCGCCGCCATTCCCCTGATCACCCATCATCGGGTGGTCGCTCATCATCTGGCCCCCGGACATGGCGACCGCCGTCGTGCCGACGCCCGCCACGGACAGAGCCGAAAGCAGGGCGATTACCGCAGTGTTCATTGTTGTGTCTCCTCGGCCCACGGAACCCGCAGGCCTCAGGCATCATTATGGCTGAAACAGCTTATGACACTGACCTGAAACGAAGTGAAATGCATTTCAGAAGGATGAAATCAGGCGGGTTCTGAGGGTTTTGGCGGCATTGTCCTTAGGCGGATCTTGTTCGTCATGCCGTGCCTTTCGCGGGTCACGATCTCCTTGCCCTCGAGCTTGTCCAGCAGGCGCGTGACCTTCGCCTTGGAGAACGAGCCAGACGCCACGATGTCCTTCTGGAGCATCTCTCCGCCCCTTTCGCGGATGAGCGCGTAGAGGCGCTTCTCGTCTTCATCCAGCATCTTGAAGAACGCCGCCTCTTGATTGCGGGACACATGCGGAGCTTCCTGTTCGGGAACTGAAGGGACGGCGGACGAGACCGGATAAGTTGGGGCCATCGTTCCGACGGCTGGAGCCTGATTGATCGTGGGGACATCCTGGCGGGAAGACATCAGGAAGAAGACCACGGCTACCAAGACGACTCCCAATAGCAGGGTGACCGCAAGCCAGCCAATGCTGAAGCTTCCTCCCCCGCCGCCCATCATGCCTCCACCCATCATCCCGTTTGACATGAACATCGCGCCGGCGGAGCCTGCGAGAAGGAGTGCCACGAACACCGCCAGTATCACAAGGACAACGGTCATCTCTTGGCTTCTCGCCATCTGCTTTCGATCTCCTGCCGAGTGAGTGACCTACTCAACGGCATTGTTTAATGTTTGGCAATTCTTGGCGGGATAAGCCATTCTAAATCAGGTCGCCCCGGAAGAACGCAGCTGTCCTGTCATCATCGAGGCGGCGGACCTCGTCAATCGGTCCGCTGCCCAGCACTTCTCCCTGATACAGGAACAGACAGCGCTTCGCGAGCCTCTGCGCCTGGAACGGGTTGTGCGAGACCATGACGACCGTGCATCCTGACTTCTGGCGGTAAGTGGCCAGGGCAGACTCTAGCATTTTGATATTTGACGGGTCCAGGTTCGCTGTGAATTCGTCGAGGAACAGAACCTCGGGCTCGATCGCAATCGCGCGGGCGAACGCGACCCTCTGCGCTTCCCCGCCGGAAAGGGTGAAGGCCTTCCTACGCTCGAACCCCTCCAGACCAACATTCTTGAGGGCGGTGAGTACGCGGTCCCGGATCTCCTTTTCCTGCACTGCCCTCAATCGTAGACCGTAGGCAACGTTCCCAAGAACCGTGTCCCTGAACATCACTGACCTCTGGAGGAGCATGGTCATCTTCCTCCTCAGCGCCTGGCCGTCCTGGACGGACGATCCGGGGTCACCGAATCTGACCGCCCCCTGGTCCGGCTGCTCGAGGAGGTCCAGGATGCGGAGCAGCGTGCTCTTGCCGCTCCCGCTCGGGCCCATTATCGCGAATATCTCGCCCGCCTCGACCCTGAAATCCACTTTCGAGAGAACTGCAGAACCGCCGTATGACTTCGAGATTCCCGCCGCCTCGACCGCGATCCCCAAACTCAACCCCTCTCCTGGATCTCCCTTATGACGAAGTACACGGCGAACGCGATGATCAACAGGATTCCCGCCAACAGGAATGAGGTGCCATAATCCGCCATCTGGGTGTGCTGCATGATCGCCGTTGTGATGACCTGCGTCGACCCCTCGATGTTACCTCCCACCGCCCAGACCGCGCCGACCTCGCTAATCGCCCTCCCGAAACCGACCATAACCGCCCCGAAGATGCCGAACCTGGCCTCGTGCATCACCCTGGACATCAGCTGCCTATTGTTCGCACCCAAGGTCTTGATCGTGAGCCGGACGCTCTCGTCCACATCGGATATGGAGGACATGGTGAGCCCGGTCACAAGTGGGAAGATGAGCACCGATTCGGCGATAACCATGCCTATCGGCGTCCATATCCAATCGAGGAAGCCAAGCGGACCACTGCGCGAAAGCAGTGAGTAGACAATCAGGCCCACTACCACCGAGGGAAGCGCGAACAGTGTGTAGACGCCAGTCCTCAAGAGCCAGCTGCCGCGGAATCTCTTGATCGCAAGGAAAGCACCCAACGGCAGCGCCACGAGCGAGGTCAGTACCGTCGCTGTGACCGAAACGTATAGGGAAAGCGCGACGACCTGAGCGATGTCAAGTCCGCCCAAGCGAGTTGCCCTCCATCATTCACGGCTCCGCGTTGGGAAAGAACAGCTGGTGGCCATTGGCGGTGTGGGATGCTATTAGGTCCTGCATCTCCGGGCTCACGATCCATTCGGCGAATATTACGGCGTACTTCACGTTGACGTTCAGGTTCTTGGCGGGATTGGCCGGAATCACGCTGTATTGGTTGAAGAACAGGGTATCGTTCCTGAAGAGCTCGACGAGGTCCAGCGCCTGAATCATCGAGAAGTACGTGCCCTCGTCTGTCAGCGTATAGGCATCACCCATTCCGTTGGCCATGATGAGCGTATCCTCCATGCCCTTGCCGACCTTCAGATACCACGAGCCGAACTGATCCGGGTCCAAGCCTGCCAATCCCCATATCTGCAGCTCCTTGGCATAGGTCCCGGAGTTGTCCGATCTCGAGAGGAATCTGGATGTGGAGGAATTGTCCGCGACCTTCTCGAACGCCGCGGTGGCGTTCCAGGCAGTCGCGACGCCGGCTGGGTCGCTCGACGGACCTACTATCGCGAACTGATTGTACATCACCTGCCATTTGAACAAGCCATACCCTTGCTCCATGAACGGCGCTTCCAAGGAGGGTGAGTGCGAGAGGACCACGTCCGCGTCGCCTCTTCTTGCGTAGTCCAGAGCCAAGCCCGATCCGACGGCGACGACGTCGACCTTGACACCGTACATCGACTTGAAGTCGGGAAGGATGAAGTCCAGCAGGCCAGAGTTCTGCGTGCTGGTTGTCGTTGCGAGGATCAGCTTCGATTCCGGCGGGGAGAAGATCCCTGAGATTGCTAGTCCCACCGCCACGAGGGCGATCACTACGAGTATCACCGCCAAGAAGAGCCATTTCGTCCTGTTCATGAAGGCCGCCCGCCTGGGCATCGCCCTTCGCTAGTTAGACTTTATGACAACCCATGAGGGAAGCGCTCGGAACTAGGCCGGTTCTCGCAAAACTTAATAGAGGAAGTCAGGATACGAGGCGCGGTGGAACATGAAGAGCATTGACGCCCTCGTGAAGAAGGCGATGGATTACAAAAAGAAAGGCCTGAAGGAGGACGAGATAGCAGACGAGCTGCACCTCTCGAAGGACACGATCATCTGGCTGCTGACCCGCGGCCTGAAGGGCGGCGAGCCGCCTAAGGACGTCAAGATCGGCTGGCGCTCCATCGGTGTCATGGGCAACAGGATAGCGGCGATGGCTTCCTCCATGACCGACATCATCCTCGAGGAGACGGAGAAGAGCGGCAACGAGCCGCAGTGCGTCGCCGGCATTGCGATCAACGGCATACCTTATGCCACATGCATATCCGAGGAGCTGGGGGGCGAGCTGGCGATATACAGGCCCCCGAGCGAGAGAGGGAAGGCGGGCGGTCATTTCTCCAGCAACTACGCCGCGGTTCAAAATAAAAAAGTGATCTTCGTTGATGACGTCGTGAGCACCGGTGAAACGATGAAGGGCGCGATAGCGGACGCGCGAGCTTCCGGCGGCACTCCGATCCTCGCGGTCGTCTTGGTGAACAAGACGGGACAGGACGAACTGGACGGCGTCCCCCTGCGGGCACTCATCCGCGCCAGGTCAATCTAGTGGTGCAGATGCACTGGTTCGACGAGCTCCTCGGGAATGCGGAGGAGTTCCTTCACGGGCGCGAGAGGGTCCTCTGCAACGCGGGCTTGAGCGTCTCCGGTCTGCAGCATGTAGGCCGTCTAAGAGGGGAAATCGCGCTCAACCACGCGATAGTCAGAGCATTGAGATTGAAAGGAAAGAAGGCCTCTCAGAACCTTGTACTATACACGCAGGACCAATGGAAAGGCAAGGAGGGACAGCTGGGCAGGTTCAAGGCCGGGGAAGGGGAGCAGTACATCGGTCGGAGGCTGATGGATGTCCCGGATCCGGAAGGCTGCCACAGGAACTGGGTGGAGCACTACTGGGTCGATTTCGGGGACCACCTGGACAGGTTCGCCCCCGGGATAAGCGTGATCAGCACGACGGAGGTCTACTCCCGCCAGGATATGAAGGACCTCGTCATCGAGCTCGTGAGCAAGAAGGAGGCCGTGCGGGAGGTGGTGAACAAGTACCGCAGCAGGAGACCCTACCCGTCGGACTGGATTCCATTTGAGGCTTATTGCGAGAAGTGCCAGCGCGTCGGCAGCGCGAAGACGCTGGAGCTCCTTCCCGATCACCGGGTGCGCTACGAGTGTGAGTGCGGCAACTCCGGGATCTCCCCCATCGAGAGGGGGAAGCTGAACTGGCGACTCGAATGGCCGGCCCTGTGGAAGGTCCTGAAGGTCGATGTCGAGCCTTTCGGGAAGGACCACGCCGCGCCTGGCGGGTCGAGGGACAGCTGCAAGGAAATCGCGCAGAAAATCATGGGGATGGAGGCGCCATTCCCGATCCCCTACGAGTGGGTCGGGCTGGGGCGGGGAGGGAAGGATCTCGGGGACATGGGCTCCTCCGACTTCATCGGTTTCACTCCGAAACAATGGCTGGAAATCGGCGACCCGGAGGTCATCCGCTACATCTATTTCTTCAACCCGGTCTCGAGGCGGGTGGTCCTCGACTTGAGCAAGGTGGACTCATATCACGACCTCTACGATTCCGCCGAGAGGGCACATCATTCCGCGAAGAAGAATGAGGAAGAGGAGGTCGCGGCTCGGAGCTTCGAACTCGCGCTCGTCGAGAAGACGATGGAGGAGATGCCGTTCCAGCTCTCATACCGCCACGCGGCATACCTTTCGCAGATCTCACCGGCTGAGCACAAGGTGAGCTGGTGCATCCAGCGACTGAGGGACACCGGCATGCTCTCCCTGCCTCTCACGCCGTTCGAGGAGGGCAGGATAGAGAGAAGGCTGACGCACGCTATGAAATGGGTGGAGCTCTACTCCCCCGAGAACAAGGTCATGCTCCTTCAGGAAGTGACTCCGAAAGTAATCGAACAGCTCGACGAGAAAGACAGGGAAGCTCTCTCGATGTATCTCGGAGCGGCGGTAAAGACTGAATGGCGGGAGGATGCAATCAAAGAGTCCATGGTTGCGCTCACAACGAGCGGGAAATTGCCGGTCGAGACTCCTCGCTTCTTCAGAGATCTGTATCTCGTGCTCCTCGGACAGGAAAGAGGCCCGCGCGCAGCGCCTTTCCTCGCGGTGCTGAAGAAGGAATGGGTCCTGGAGAGGCTGAAGGAGACGGCAAAGGCCTAGAACGCCGCGGTGGGTTTTGCGCCCTCCGACCTGCAAGCCAAGCCTTCGAGGTTCTGGGCCTCGCGACCGCAGTTCGAATCTGCTTGGGGCCATACGTCTCCTCCGTCATGTTTTCAAGATCCCGCCCATGGTCGAGGTTGCCCTCCGAAGGGATGCCTCAGGAGGGAAATGCTTAAGGCAAGTGTAACACATGTACTACTTGAGTGAGGAAATGGACACGACAATCCGCGAACTCGACGACGACCTCTACCGGCAGGCAAAGGCCAAGGCGGCCCTCATGGGTATCTCCATCGGACGCGCTATGAACGAGGCCATGCGGAAGTGGATCTCAGAAGGCAGCGAAGCCAAGAAGGGGAGCATCCTCGATCTGAAACCGGCGAGATTCGGGAAGGGAAGCGAGCATCTCAGCGAAGAAATCGACAAGGTCCTGTATGGGGAGTAAGGATGCTGCTGCTTGACACCAGCGTGATAGTCGCCTTCAGGAATGCCGATGACGTGAACCACGAGAGGAGCATGCGGGTGTTCGAGGACCTGGCGAACGGCAAATATGCGAACGGCCTCGTAAGCGAATTTGTGTTTCTTGAGACGGTGACAGTGCTGAAGAGGAAGTGTGGAGCGACGATCGCGGTTGAGACCGGCGAGGCACTTCTCGACTCGAAGGAGATCAAAGTCCTCCCATCTGGAGACTTATCCGATGCTTCCTGGAAGGAATTCGTGAACCTTTCGAAGACGAAGCTGAGCTTCGTCGATGCCTCCAATCTCGTTGCCATGCGGATGTACGGGACCCGGGAGATAGCGACGTTCGACCAAGAGTACCGCAAAATCAAGGGGATAGAGGTCGTCGGATAGACCACGCGACCGTGTCCGGAGGGAGAACGGCCTGCCACTCTCGGACCGTTTCTGGGCATCTACCTGCCAAGTCCCCGTCGAAAATGCTTATACGGAGACGCGGCTTGACGGAACGTAGCCCCGTGGTGTAATGGCAGCATAAGAGGCTCTGGACCTCTTGGCATCGGTTCGAATCCGGTCGGGGCTGCCTGTCCATCCGAGATTCGGTGAAGAAGAATGCATTCCGAGGAGGCGCCCCGAGACTTCATCAGGAAGATCATCGACGAGCACAACAGGAGCGGACGCTTCAACGGCCGTGTGCACACCCGCTTCCCGCCCGAGCCCAACGGCTACCTTCACATAGGCCACGCCAAGGCGATCTGTCTCAACTACGGCATCGCCAAAGAGTACGGCGGGCTCTTCAACCTCAGATTCGACGACACGAACCCCCTCAAGGAGGAGGAAGACTACGTCCACGCGCAAATTGAGGACGTCAAGTGGCTAGGGGCGGACTGGGGCGACAGGCTCTACTTCGCGTCCAACTACTTCGAGCAGATGTACGACTATGCAGTGCAGCTGGTCAAGGCGGGAAGGGCGTACGTGGATGACCTTTCGGCGGATGAGATACACGACTACCGCGGCACGCTCACGACGCCGGGGCGGGAGAGTCCCCATCGGAATCGCTCGATCGAAGAGAACCTAGACCTCTTCAAGCGCATGCGCGAAGGCGAGTTCTCCGACGGCGAGAGAGTCCTCCGCGCGAAGATAGACATGGCCCACCCGAACCTGAACATGCGCGACCCGGTCATGTACAGGATACTTCACGCAAAGCATCACAACACAGGGGACGCATGGTGCATCTACCCCACGTACGACTGGGCGCATGGTCTTGAGGATTCGATAGAGAAGATAACGCACTCGATCTGCTCGTTGGAGTTCGAGGACCATCGACTCCTGTACGACTGGTTCCTTGACCAGCTTGGAGTCTATCATCCCCAGCAGATCGAGTTCGCCCGCCTCAACATGAGCTACACGGTGATGAGCAAGAGGTTGCTTGTGAAGATGGTCAAAGAAGGAGTCGTGGATGGCTGGGACGACCCGCGACTATTGACCGTGAGAGGGCTGAGACGACGCGGATACCCGCCAACCGCCATCCGCACGTTCCTCGAAAGGGTCGGGGTGGCCAAAGTCAACAGCGTCGTGGAGATCGAGTTTCTGGAACACTGCCTCAGAGAGGAACTGAACAAGACCGCGCCCCGCTACATGGGCGTTCTCAGACCACTCCGCGTCGTGATAGAGAACTGCCCGGAGGGCAAGACGGAGGAGTTCGATGCGGTGAACAACCCTGAGGACCCGGCTGCGGGGAAGAGAAAAGTGCCTTTCTCCCGCATCATATACATCGAGCAGGAGGATTTCATGGAGAACCCTCCGTCAAAGTACTTCAGGCTATCCCCGGGAAGGGAGGTCCGCCTGCGCTACGCCTATTTCATCACCTGCAAAGAGGCGGTGAAGGAGAACGGGAAAGTCACGGAACTAAGGTGCACGGTTGATCCGGAAACGCGCGGCGGAAATGCGCCGGATGGAAGGAAGGTGAAATCCACCCTGCACTGGGTTTCTGCCGCCCACGCAATCGACGCGGAAGTACGCCTGTACGACAAGCTGTTCACCGTCCCGGATCCACTCGCTCAGGAAGGCAAGGAATTCAAGGACCTTATCAACCCGAAATCGAAGGACGTTATTGCAGCCTGCAAGGCCGAGCCGGCCGTGCGGAGCCTCAAGCCATACGACCGGTTCCAGTTCGAGCGGATGGGATACTTCTGCGTGGACCCGGACACCACGAGCGACAGACTGGTGCTGAACAGGACCGCCACCCTGCGGGACTCCTGGACCAAGATTCGAGAAGGCGGGGAAGTTACGAAGTGAGAGGGGGTTTTCTCCGGCTCATCTGATTTCCTCCGATGTCATGCATGACATGTCAGGGCAAGTGTGATAAACTCCCCGTGCATTGGTGGAAATGGAGGTTGAAGATGGCCCCCCCTACAAATACAATATTGCTGCTTGCCCTGATTGTTGTTGCCTGCCTCGTGATAATCCTTGTGGCATTGGCAATCTTTTGGCTGGGTCAGAAGGAACCTGCACCGAAGGGCAAGGTGCGGCAGAGAAGGGCCGTTGTGACAATCCTCGGAGCGGCCGTTTTCCTATCGTCGTTCTTCGCTGCGATCTACTCAGATCCTGGCACGCCGTGTTGCGGAATCAGCCTCAGAATGCGTGTGGTCGATTCGTCCGGTGGATTCACCATGGATGACTTTCTGGTGACTCTGGATCATTCCCCGGACAGGTACCTCAGCGTCGAAAGGAACAATGAATATGTGCTGATTGATGGGATTTCCAGCAGCGACATCCTTCCAATCAGGCTCGAATGCAGCCAATCACCAATCTTTTGGGGCAACAGCAGTCTAACCCTGAACTCCTACGTGTCACACCATTTCTTCATCTTGACATACGCCAATTCGACAGGGGACTCCGATATGGTCACGTTGTATCTGAATCATGATGACAATATTCATGTCTACCACTTCGGATTTGGAAACGAATGGGTGGACATCGAGGTTATGGTCTCAGAAAAGCAATATTGACTACCGACTTCGGCGCACAATTGATGAAGCTAGTCCGTCTTTAAAGCGGTTCATCGGAGGATAGTTCCTTCTCAAGCGGACTGCCATCGAGTGCCATGGGATCGCCTCCCGCCCGATGGTGCATCAATAAATACCTCATCCGCTTTCGGTGCGCCGGGGATAGAATGGTCCGAGAGGTTGACTATAAACCGAAGCCCATAGACGCCGAATTCCTGAACAAGCCAGGTGACTACCCTGTCACGGGCAAGCACCTCGAGCACGAGATCATGGCGGAGGGCAAGCAGCGCATGGACGCTGAGAACAAGCCCTACCCGACCAAGCTCGGCATCCACGGCCATCATGTGGCTGTCGATTTCGAGACGTGCGTCGCCGACGGAGCATGCCAGGACGTGTGCCCGGTCGATGTCTTCGAGTGGCTGCTGAACCCGGGGAACAAGGGGACCGGCAACGACAAGGTCCTGGAGAAGGGCTCGCCTGACTGGCAGAAGTACAGGACCGACAAGGCCGATCCCGTCCGAGAAGGCGACTGCATCGACTGCATGGCG
Organism: Thermoplasmata archaeon; assembly: GCA_041489255.1. Classification (GTDB taxonomy): domain Archaea; phylum Thermoplasmatota; class Thermoplasmata; order RBG-16-68-12; family JAFNFQ01; genus JAFNFQ01. Next base: position 162,434 of record JBGPQV010000002.1, read on the forward strand.
TGCGAGACGGCTTGCCCCGTGCTGGCGATAAAAATCACGCCCGGCTGAGCAAGAGTCATGGCGCTCTGGGCGCAGGACTCCTTCGCTGCGAATCGGCTTTGGCGAGTGCGACCGAGAAAGCTCCCTCGACCACTTTCACCTGACAATGTCCGATTTTTCCCAAATCGTTATCGCGGATGATATCCGCGCCGAAACCGGCTTGAGGAGTGGGTTGACCTTGGGTCTGCTATGGCGGTCGTTTTCACAGCCGGGGGAATAGCTGCGTCCTGCCATCTCGCTCCGCGGCATGGCGGTGACCGGCCTTGATGCCCCTCACCAAGCGAGGGGTGAACAAGGTGCTCGGCTGCAGCCTGTTTCGAACGGGGGAAGAGGAGCCGATGACCGTCGTGTCCGAGATACTCAGACGGAGCGGCGTGAAGGTCGGGAAGGTCGATAAGAAGAGCAACCAAATCACGGGGAGAATCGGGTCGTTCTTCGACCCGTACGCCTGCAAGGTTACCGCCCACATATTCAATCAGAAGTCGATAAGCCTCATCGAACTCGTCTGCGAGGGAGCGTGGGGTAGACCGGGGGAGAAGGTTCTGTCCGACTACCTCAAGATCCTCTGTCGCAACTTCAATGACCTTTCGCTCTCCGATATCGAGAATACGATCGACTGGGGGTGGAGCGGTTCGAAGGGGGAGGGATCCCACAAGGCTCGCACACAAGCCGTCGCGCTCATCAAGAACATCGAGGCTGAAATGAAGTAGAAACGGGGCTGCATACCCTTGATGGAGAAAACGGGCAAGACCAAGTTCAAGATTTGCATCGTCGGGGAAAAGTCGGTGGGCAAGACGTCGCTTCTCGAGAGGTATATCTTCGGCACCTTTGGCGGTGACTCAGGGGCCTCTTCCGGCACGAAGATGTCTTCGGTGAGTTCAAGGAACATCGAGGCGGGCGGCAAGGTGGTCGACGTTGATGTGGCCTTCTTCGACCTCATGGGTGCGACGGCGGTGAGGGACTCCTTCAAGGAAGTGTTGTTCTGGGGCGCGCATGGTTTCCTGGCGGTGGCGGACATGACGAGGTCGGACACGATCCGCGCTCTCCCTGCCTGGGTGAAGGTCGTGAGATCCGTTGCGGGGGAGATCCCGTTCCAAGTGCTCCTCAATAAAGCCGACCTGGCACTTGGAGGCGAATTAAATCTTGAGGACATTGGCTGGTTAAATTCACGGTTCCCCAAGACGCCGTATCATCTAGTCAGCGCAAGAAGCAGCATCGGAGTCGAAGACGGCATCGACGCGCTCGTAAAGGACGTCATCGAAAGCATCCTCGCAAAAGCCGCCGTGAAGAAGGAGACACCCGTTCGAGTCGGCGAGATCAGCAGGAAGATTCTGTCCTTCGCAAAGAGGAGGAGCCCCATAGGCGTCCCCAAGAAAGACCTCCTGATGGTCATCAAGAACGTGGACCACGATTCCTTGATGGCGGAGATTGAAGAACTCAAGGAGAACGGGCTGGTGACGATAGAGTTGACCGGCCCGGCGTCATTCTTGGTCAAGATCACCAAGGAAGGCGAGAAGCAGCTCGAGCTGACGGCGGCTCACTGACAGAGTGCGGCGGCCAGGATTCGAACCTGGGGACTCCTTCGAGACGAGGACCTAAACCTCGCGCCGTTGGCCGAGCTTGGCTACCGCCGCGGCCCGCCAATGAGGGCGTCCCGCTATAAAGCTCACTTCGCGATTCCATTGTGGACATATGTGGAATACGAAGGTCGCTTCAAATGCTGCCAACGAGATGCGGATCTCGGTAGAGTATTAATAGACCGAACTGCACTCAGTCTCAAAATCGAGAGGAAGGCGTCAAATGAGCGCACCACAGCCGCAGATGAGTCAGCTGCCGATGACTGCCGCATATGATCAAGGCCAGAATCCCGGGCAGACCTGGGGGCCTCCGATGATGAGCCAGCCGTTCATGGCACCGCCTCGGGTTGGGATGCCACCAAAGACTGGACATGTGCTCGTCCTCATCGGCAATATCCTCGTTGCGACAGGTGTGATAATCTTGGCGTTTTCATTGACAACGGTGACCTTCGCCATTCAGGACAATCCCAACCCCGACCAGGTTTCGTTAGGCATAGGAGCGATCTTCCTCACGCTCGGTGGACTGCTTGTCGGCATAGGCTTCCTCGTCAGAAGCTTCGGCGCGTACATGGCCGCAGTCCGGTAGCTCAATGGAAGAACGTCGAGAATCAATCCGACAACTTATGATTGAGACGGGCGAGCAGACCGCTTGCCTTCGATTTGCTCGTTCACCGATGCCGGCAGCGGGGCATTGCCCTGCAAATCCTTTTGCGGCCGACCGCCTTCCCGCCACGGGAGAGCATGTCTTTCCATCCACTCGACTGGGACAAGTCGACACTTATCACTGACTCGGGCATGTTCAACACGGAAGAGTTCGGCGCCATCTACCTTATCGAGGACGACAAGGTAACGATGGTGGAATCAGGCACGTCTTTCGATACCGAGCGCATACTGTCGGCGGTCAGGGAATTTGGTCACACGCCCGGCGACATAGACAACCTGATCGTCTCGCACATACACTTGGACCACGCCGGTGGCGCGGGCTTTTTATTACAGGAGATGAAGAACGCCAGGGTATTCGTCCATGAGAGAGGCTACAAGCACCTTGTCGATCCGACTCGGCTGCTCGCGAGTGCGCGGGCGGCACTAGGGGCCTCCGCGAACGAATTCGGCACGATGAGACCGATACCTGCTGAGAGGCTCGTGGCGGTCAAGGACGGGGACAAGCTGGAGCTCGGCAAGCGGGAGCTTATCTTCTACGATTCGCCCGGGCACGCGCCGCACGAGCTCACGATATTCGACACTTACAATAAGGGCATCTACACCGGGGACGCCGCGGGTCTCTATCTATCCAGGGACGAGGTCCTTATGCCGATAGCTCCAGCGCCTACGTTCAGCCTCGAAGACAACATCAGGAGCCTGGACAGGATGCTCACTCTCCAGCCGCGCGCGCTTTTCTTCAGTCACTATGGCCCGCACACCAGCCCGAAGGCGGTCGTCACCATCCAGAAGATACAATATGCCGAATGGGCTGACTTCGTGCGGAGACGGAGAGGCCTGGACTCGGAGGAAATGATGACTGAGCAGCTGTTCAGGGACTATGGCATCCGCATCAAAGCCTACGAGCCGGGTTTCGTCAAGAAGAGGATCAGGGACAGCGTCGAGGGGCTGATCGTCTACCACCAGAGGCTGGAGGATGCTGCCCGCAAGATTTAGATCGCGGATGCACAGGATCGCCGCTGACAGGAAGTCCGGCGCGATCGAGCTCGCACTGGCGGTTGTCGAGGCCTTCGAGGGGTTGTCGAACTCACGCCCGCTGCCGGAGAAAAAGGAGATGATGGCGGCGGTGAAGTTCCTCTCGAACTCCCAGCGATCAATGGTCCCCATCCGCAATTCGGCGGAGATGTGCGCGCGGATACTGGCGGGCGGCGGTGAATCGGCATTCCGGCTGGGACTTCTCTGGACACTCATCGAAAGCTCCCGTGAAAGGGTCGCGATGAATTCCCAGGCTATCTTCGGCAATAAATCGGTGGTGCTCACACTCAGTCGAAGTTCAACGGTGCTACTTGCCCTCCAAGTCGCTGCGAAGTCGGGGAGGCTCGGAAAGCTATTCATCATGGAGTCCAGGCCACGGCTTGAAGGAAGGTCGACGGCAAAGATGGTGGCCGAAATGGGAGTGGAATGCACATTGGTAGCAGACGCCATGGGGCCTTCGCTCGTCGAGGACGTGGACCTGGCGGTAGTCGGTGCCGACGCGATCCTCAAGGATGGCGGCGTGGTCAACAAGGTGGGGACCTATCCGCTTGCGCTCGCCTGCACCGATAATGGGAAGCCCCTCTGCGTGCTCGCCGAATCGATAAAGCTTGACCGGCGGTCCAGCTCGGAGACTTGGGCGGGGTCCGAGGAGAGAGACGAATTCGAATTGCTCCCCCGACCGCCACGCAGCCTGAGAGCGCTCAACCGCTACTTCGACCTCACTCCCCCCGCCAACGTCAGCTGCGTCGTGCATGAGGATGGTATATCCAGACAAGGATGGGCGAAGATTATGGGGAAGATACTCGACCGTCTGACGGACGAGAGCGCATAGAGCAGGCTCAGGCTTACTTACAGAATATAGTCAACCGTTATCTAGCCAGCTCGGGAAAACCCTCTCGATGTCCGCTCTAGCTGCGAAGCCGAAACCGCGCCTCAACCCGGTGAGAGTCAAGGTCAAGGAAGTCGAGCCGAGCCAGAGGGTGAAGGGCTTCGGCGAGGTCATCATCCCCTATACGCGCGAGGAGGCGATCGCCGAGGCGCAGCGCTGCATACAGTGCGGCAAACCCTACTGCAACGAGGCGTGCCCGATCGGCCAGGACGCCCGCGGATACATCAAGCTCATGGCCCAAGGGAACTTCGACGAGGCTGCCGCCAAGATCGTCTGGGACAATCCCCTGGCCGAGTGCCTCGGCAAGGTGTGCTATCACTTCTGCGAGGAGGCCTGCACCATCGGAAAGAAAGGCGAGCCGATTGCGATCAGGCAGCTCAAGAGGGCCGCGCTGGAGTTCGGCAAGACGCCCGCACCCTACGATGCCGTCCCCAAGAACGGGAAGAAAGTGGCCATTATCGGAGCCGGCCCGTCAGGCATAATGGCGGCATGGAGCCTCGGGAAGATGGGCTATGACATCACAGTGTTCGAGGGCACGAAGAACCTCGGCGGGCTCATGACCATGAGCATACCCGGTTACCGCCTGACGAAGGGCACCTTCCAGAAGGACCTGGAGCGCATGAAGAACATCGGCATCGACTACAGGGTCGGAGTCCGAATCGGCCGCGACAAGAACTTCGAGGACCTGTTCAATAGCGGGTACGACGCCGTTTTCGTGGCGGTAGGGACGATGGAGCCTCAGGGTATCAGGATCCCAGGCACACAGCTTCCCGGAGTGCTCACTGCACTCGACATGCTTATCAGCATCAACACCGGCCAGAAGGTAACAATGGGGAAGAGGGTGGCGGTGATAGGCGGCGGCGACGTCGCAATGGACTCCGTCCGGAGCGCCCTGCGGTTCGGAGCGGAGAAGGTGACCCTCGTCTACCGGAGGAGCCGCGAGGAGATGCCCGCCAGCGACGATGAGATCGCGGAGACGCAAGCAGAGGGCATCGAGTTCATGTTCCTGACAGCACCGCTGGATGTCTTGGGGAATGACAGAGTCGCCGGCCTCAAGTGCCAGAAGATGCAGCTGGGCGAACCCGACGAGAGCGGCAGGAGGAGGCCCGTCCCGATTCCGGGTTCGGAATTCGTACTCGACGTTGATACGGTCATCCTCGCGATCGGCCAGCAGCCCAGCCTCAAAGGGATACCGGACATAGGGATAGTCGTGAACAAGAAGGGAGTGATCGAGGGCGACCCCGAGACCGGCGGCACGAAGCAGCCAGGGGTGTACGCTGGCGGCGGTGCTTCCGTCGTCCATGCCATGGCGGCGGGGAGGAAGGCGGCACTGTCAATCGATAAGTTCCTGCGCCCCGCAAGCTGAGTGGACAGACCTCTCGAGACACTCACATCGCTTCTTCGATCATCTCTTTGGGATCTGAGATTCCGAGCTTCTGCTTCAGCGGCATCCCCTGCTTGTACGCCGGCTCCAAGTCCTCGTAAGTGGGCACGCCCTCGGCGACATAGAAAATCCCGATCGGTATCCTCTCGCCCCATTCCAGCGCTTTCGTCCAGGCAACCCCTATGTCCTTGGTGTCGTGGTTCTCCTTCTGAAGGTTGTAGACCTTCGGCCGGAAGTAGTCATAGGTGTTGTATTTGTTGTAGGTCACGCAGGGAGAGAACACGTCGACAAGGGAGAAGCCCTTGTGCTTGATCCCAGCCTCGATGAGCTCGGCAAGGCCTTTCGGGTCCCCGGAAAATCCGCGCGATATGTAAGTCGCTCCAGAAGCGAGGGCGAGCGCGATCGGGTTGATGGGGTTCTCGATGACTCCTTCCGGCGTCGATTTCGTCTTCATCTCCTTCAGGGACGTGGGAGAGGCCTGCCCGGTCGTGAGACCGTAGATCTGGTTGTCCATCACGATGTAGGTGATGTCGAGGTTCCTCCTCATCGCGTGGATGAAGTGACCGGCGCCGATGCCGTACCCGTCCCCATCTCCACCGGTTCCGATGACCGTCAGCTCGGGGTTCGCCAGCTTCAGTCCGGTCGCTATCGGCATGACCCTCCCATGGATGCCGTGCACGCCGAATGCTGATAGGAAATGGGGTAGGTTCGACGAACACCCGATGCCCGAGACGATCGCCACCCGCCAAGGCTCCAGCTTCAGGTTCGTCAGCGCTTTGTGCACCGCGTTCAGGACGGCGTAGTCCCCGCAACCGGGGCACCATGTCGGCTTCACACCCGACTTGAACTCATAGACCTCCTCGTCAGGCAAGCTTCATCACCTCCTTGATCTTCGAGACGATGTGGCGGGGCTCGAAAGGCTCGCCGTCGTACTTGCGCAGGTGATGGTTCATCTCGATGCTCGTCTCCGCCCTCAATAGGCGGGCGAACTGCCCTGTGTGGTTGCCCTCCACCGCCATCGTCGAGCTCGCGCTCTTCAGAATCTTCTTCGTTTCGTCCGAGTGGAACGGGAAGACGTAGCAGTATTCGAGCGAGTTGACCTTTACGCGGTTCTCCGCGTTCACCCTTGAGATCGCCTCTCTAAGAGCGCCTTGAGTGGCCCCCCAGCTCACAAGGGTGAGGTCCGCCCTCTCCGGCCCCCAGAGCTCCGGTCCGGGAGTGTCCTTGATGATGCCCTCGAGCTTCCTCATGCGCTTGTCGTGCATCTTCACCCTTCCCTTGAGGGAATCTGGCATTCCCGCCAAGACGTCGCTGATGAGCGTCCCGTCCTCCAGGTGCTCGTCGCTGCCTGCGATGTGCTCGAATCCCTTCTGGCCGGGGAAGGCGCGCGGAGAGACTCCGGAGTCGGTAACGAGGTACCTCTTGAATTCCTCGGGCTTCGATTCGTCCGCGATCATTCCGCGGTTGATTGGAACGTTGAAATCGAATGTGCTGACCGTGCCGTAGCTCTCACTCAGCACAAGGTCCGTCATCAGGATGATCGGTGTCTGATAGACATCCGCCAGGTTGAACGCTTTCACCGTCGTGTCGAAGCATTCCTGCTGGTTCCTGGGGGCGATTATCGCGCGTGGCCAGTCCCCCTGCCCCGCGCCCATCGCGAGGTTCAGATCGCCCTGCTCGGTCTTCGTCGGGAGACCGGTGGAAGGCCCGCCGCGCTGTGCGAGCACTACGACCACAGGGACCTCCAGCATTCCCGCCAGTCCGAGCCCTTCGACCATCAGCGAGAAGCCGCCGCCTGAAGTCGCCGTCATGGCCCTGACTCCGCCCAATCCGGCGCCAATCGCCATATTGATGGAGGCCAGCTCATCCTCCGACTGCTTGACCACCACGCCGTTCTTCGGCCCGTGGGCGGCAAGGTAATGGAGGATGCTGGACGATGGTGTCATCGGATATTGGGCGTGGAACTTCACTCCGGAAGCGAGCGCCCCCATCGCGATGGCTTCATTGCCGGTCACGAGCATACGCCGCTGCTTCGTATACCTGACCGAGTGCTGGAAGCTCCCTTTCCCCTTCGCGACGAAATCGTGACCCGCCTTCGCCGCTCCGACGTTGGCGTCGATCACATCCTGCTTCTTAGCACCGAACTGGCTCTTGACGACGCTGACGAAGATGTCGAAGTCCATGTCCAGGAGGCCCACGGCCGCGCCCAAGGCCACGGTGTTCTTCATGATCTGCGCAGTGCTGTAGGTACGAGACAATTCCAGAAGAGGGATCTCAACGAGAGTCACGCCTTTCTTGAGTTCGTTCTTCTCGACCTTCACGGCGTTCGAATCGACGATTATCGCGCCGCCCTCCGTCACATTCTTCGCGTGCAAGTCAGCGGTGTCCTGATTCAGGCAGATCAGGACATCGGGGTCCTCGCCATGGCAGCTAACCGGGGACTCGCTGGCCCGAACCTGGGTCCAGACGTGCCCTCCACGAATTATGGACTGATAGAACGAATAGGTTGAGACGAAGAGGCCGCTCCTCGTGCAGGCCCTCGAAAACGTCTCTGCGCTCGAGGCGACCCCGTCGCCAGCCGCCCCGCCGATGCGGAATGATACCTCGCCTTTCTTCATAGAGTGCCTCCTGATTCATCGACTGCTTGACCCGTTTCAAAGGCAAGGAAACTTAAATAGTTTCACAATGGCGCGTCTCCATAACGCGAAGCCTTATGTCATGAATGGCGATTCGGTCGGCCGAAAAGAAGGAGGTTCAAAGATGTCTCCAAAGAGCGCCCCCAGAATCGAAGGATACTACACGCCCCTCGGTCCATACTCGCACGTGGTCGCCGCCAACGGCTTCATTTTCCTCTCAGCACAGACCCCCCTGAAACCCGATGGCTCGTCGAAGGAGTTCATCGGCTCAGATGTCAAGGAGCAGACCCGCCAGGTCCTGTCCAACGTGAAGATGCTGCTGGAGAAGGCGGGCAGCTCCCTGGAAGATGTGGTGAAGGTCACGGTGTACCTGACCAATCCGAAGGACTCGGGTGCCATGAACGAAGTCTATAGAGAGTTCTTCCCGAAAAACCCGCCCGTGAGATCCCTCGCCAGAATCGGATTGGAGCCGCCGGGCCTCTTGGTCGCGGTGGACGTCATCGCGGTCCAGAAGAAGTGATCAGAAGGCCATCCTCGCGAGCGTCTTCGTGGCCTTGATGCCCTCTATCGCCCGGACTTTGGAGACCACGATCTCGCCTATCTTGTCGTAGGTCTCCGCCTCGACCTTGGCGATCAGGTCGTACTCGCCGAAGAGCGGGTAGAGCTCCACCACCTCTTCGATCTTGAGGAGACGCTGGTAGACGTCTCTCTCCATGGAGGGCTCCACGCTTATGAGCACGAATCCTACCGCCAAATCGTCACCGAATTTTGCGGATGCGTGGGCCGTAGTTAAGGTTGTCGGTATGGTTCCGATATGCGCTACCATAATATTCAGCCGGGGCTGGCGAGGTCTGACGTTGCGGTAGTCATCAGCTTGTGTTGAATTCCTGACTGTACGTTGCGTAGCCCCAGAGCACGCTGATTTCGACCTTGTAGTTCGTCTGCGGATTCCCGTGGAGTATGAAATAATCGCCAGAAGAAAGGAATCCATTTGCATCGCCGTCTATGAAGGTCAGGTTCCCGCCTGGGAAGTAGTAGATAGATCCGTTGACCAAGGCGCGGCTATCGAGGACCAGGGTCGAGTTTTCCCGGAGGGACACGTTGAGATGCTTGCTCAGGTTGAGCTCCTGATGCCACCAGGGCACGCTCACGTTTATCGTCAATGGCATCTGCGTATCTTTGGCTGTGAGACGAACACGAGGAATGTTGCCAATTATATGGCCATAGCCGGCAATCCATGTTGCGTCAATCGTCCATCCTCCATTGAGCTGGATTCCGAAAGATATTCCCGTCCTGTTTGCGATGCCGCCGATCGTGAAGCGGTCGCCTGCGTTGAGCATCCCGTTTCCATCAACGTCAGAGTAGCCTATCGTGACTCCATCAGTTGTAGTCACGGGCAAATCCGCCATCCGGCCCTGGAGTATTGTATCGTTTCCCGCCGAGTGAAAAGTGAAATTCATCTGGGAGAGCGGGAAATCTCCGGTGTGTCCGTGCTGCACTACTTCAATCGTCGAGGTGACATTCAGTCCGATTTGATCTCCAACGTGGCGAAGGTGCAATGTGCTGGAGTCACCATCAATGACCAATTGATATGGACCACGGTCATGATTCAGGACATACTTGATTCCGCAAATGTAGCCACAGTCTCTCATGCCGCCGCCAAACGACCATAGATAGGTCTGAAACCCGAGGCCGCTCATCTCGTCAAGATGCAAGCTGAACTGATCGCCGTCGTCGAGCAGGTTGTTGCCATTCAAGTCGAAATAGCGTATCGTCCCGTTCCGAGATGTCCCGTTCTTCAATGATTGCATCTCGTCCACGACTGGCATGCCCCAATATCCGCCTGACAACGATACATATTCGATAGCCGCGATTATGATCCAAGTGGCAGCCGAATCGATCAATGGGGCAGCCGAATCGATCAATGGTATGCCCTGTAGATACGCCGGGATTTCATAGACTGCCTTGGTCAATGTGACATTCACAAGATTTATGGGGTATCCATCGCCGTCTCGCGTGAGCACCGTATAGGACATCCATCCCGTCTCGTTCCGTTCCCCAGGCATGAGGTAAACCCCCATCACATATGAGACCGCATCCATGACTACTCCAATCGACTGGAAGACCATTGGAGTCGGACAAATGAATTCCTCTGCCCAGACGCCTTGCACGTTGTTGAAATCATGGGGCGTGAAATGGAGGGTCGTTCTGAATCGTTCTCCGACGGCGTACTGCTTATTGATATCTCCGCGGACTAGACCAGAATCATTGCCACATAAAGCGAATTGACCGTTGAGCTGCACGTACACCTCGCGGCCATAGGTCGTGTTGAAGTAGTTGACTTGCGTGATTATCCCTTCAACGTCTCTCACCTCACCGAGCTTCCAGTGCTCATGGAGGATAACCTCGTCCGCAGTGTATGGTCTGTAATAGATATGCCATAGGCCGTAGGATGCACTCGACACGATGGTGAATGCGACTAGAACGGCAATGTCCGCGCCCCACCGTCCAATCCGCAACCTATTCTTCACCAGATACGATGATAACCAATCGTCACCCTTAAAACTATTCTTGGGGCGAATGGCAGCCGTGTCAAGAATGATTATCACGGAAGACAACGCGGGAGCAACCATGAATACCTTGCACGCCAATAATCATGGTTCAAGACGATGAGAAAAGAGACGCGCCACAAGAGATGCATGCAGAGCTGCGTCCCCTATCCGTTTGAAACGCTGAGACGCTGCTACGTCACGTTGTTCGGCGGCGTCTCACCCGACCTGCAGGCATATCAGGTCGGAATCAATAGAGAGGCGCTCGCCGGCAACACAGAACTGGACGCCCTTGACAGGGTGGCGGTTGGTATCCTAGGCGAAGGTCGCACGCGCCCCTTCTTCATGGAGAGGCTCTACGACGTCACGGCTCTCGACGCCACGACGCCAGACGCGATCGCGAAATCGGCATTCGGCGAGGCGGTGTTCTCGGTCGAGCTGGACATGGGAAGAAGGCCGTTCGACTCCCTCAGGGAAGGCCGTATGATCGTCCTCAGCGCGGTCTTGGCCGACCCTGAGGCGGAAGGCATGGGATGGCGGCTGGACCTGCTCGCCAAGGCCCTCCGCGAACTCCGCATACTCGAATCCTAGACTCCGCGCGATTTCTGAAAAACCTTATCTCACACTCCCTTCTACTGATTGCCGATGCGCATCGGAGTCGTTGGTCTGCAGGGAGACGTCAGCGAGCATGTCGAGGCGGTCAAGCTCGCGTTGAAGAAATCGGGTCGGCATGGCGACGTGATCCTCCTCCGTCGACCTGAGGACCTGGAGAAGGCCGACGCCGCCACGATTCCCGGCGGGGAGAGCACGACGATTTCGAAGCTGCTGATCAAGTCGGGTCTCTTCGAGCCGCTCAGGCGCAGAGGAAAGGAGGGCATGCCGATACTGGGCACCTGCGCGGGCTGCATCCTTCTTTCGAAGGAAGCGGGGAATCAGGCTGAGAAGACGAAGACCACCTTGCTTGCCCTGATGGATATGGAGGTCGACCGCAACGCTTTCGGGCGGCAGAAGGAGAGCTTCGAGGCCCCACTGACCATCGAGGGACTTGACGGGCCGTTCAAGGGGGTCTTCATCAGGGCCCCCGCCATCGTGAAGGTCTGGGGCGAATGCAGGGATCTGGCCAGGTTCGGCGACTCGATCGTGCTGGCCAGACAGGGAAACCTTGTGGGCGCCGCGTTCCATCCGGAGCTCGGCGGGGACACGAGGTTCCATGAATGGTTCCTTAGCCTGATCTAGGGGATCAGGAACAATGCCAGCAGGGAGAGCGCCACCGCCAGTGAGACGCTCAGGGCCAGGGCGGGCTTGAGGATGGCCACCGTGAGATTGATTCCTGTGGTCAACCTTGCAGAAGACTCAGGACCGAAGATACTCAGGTCGTCGATATGGCCCGTGGCGGCTGCTGACTGCGAGAATGACAAGTCCCGGACCGCAAGATCGGTCAATTCCTTCGCCTTATCGATGAGGCTGGTCCGGTCCATCTTCACACCGACGGGGTTGAAGCCGCCCATGGTCATGTTCACCGCGTGATCATCCGAGGTGAGGACCTCGGCGATGTCGACCATGCCCTTGACGGCCGCGATGATCTCCTCTCTCAGGCCGCAGACCATGTTGTTTCCGTCGAAGAGGATGTAGGCGGTCTTTTGGCCTCCAGCCTCGACGACGAGCACCTGTATCCCCAAGGGGCCGAGGCCGTCATCCGGATTGCCGGTGTACGGCATCGAAGCGTAACCTATGCCGATCGTGTCGAAACGAAGGCCCTTGGCAGACTCCACCGCCTTTCTTGACGCGGCGATGATGTCGTGCGACGCGCGGCTCCCGAAGTGCGTGAGGCCGCTGCCGACCTCCATGCAGTTATGCGCGTCCACGAAGATCGCGTCGGCGGCCCCGGCGGCCTTCGCCTCTTGGCGGGCGGCGTGGCCTGTCGCCGAGTCGATGTCGTCAGTCGGGTTCGGAGCGAGCGAGCAGAGTATCAGGGCGGTCTCTCCGAAGAACTGCGCCATGGCGGTGGCCTTCCCGACGGTCGCCGTCGCCGACCTCGTGCCGCCGTGAAGCGACTTCGCTCCTTCGATGAGCCCCCTCACCTTGTCCCCGATCCTCCTGCACTCCGCCAGCGTCGAGATGTTCTGGTCGTGGGTGCAGGGTCCCTTGGGAACCATGACCGCAGGCGACAGTTCGAAGAGATAGTGCGCGAGCTTGCGCGGCAGGTCGCTCCCGCCAAGGGTGCCGAGCGGCCCGGGATGGGCAGACGGCACGATTATCACCGCCTTCATCCTCGAGGCAGAGGCGAACGCGATCGCGCCGACGTGCACCTGCGCGGGCATCGAGATGGACTGGAAGAAGCCCTCGACCTTGTCCTGCGAGGCCGAGCCTCTCTCGGTCATGTGATCCAGGAACTGGCTCATGAGCCAGAGGCCGTCGTAGCCGAAGCTCCTCCTCATCGGCCTGTTGGCGAGCTCTGCGAAGAGCATCGAGCTGCCGAGGAAGAATAGGAAGACGAGCACGGCGAAAGCCAAATCCCCGACGGTGAACGGCATCACGAGGGGCGTGAGCAGATACGCGGCCAGGGTCTGAATCGACGAGGGGAGCAGCGACCTGGACGTCCTGCTCTCCGAGGTAGCGAGCATCACCAGATGCCTCAGCCACAGGGGGACCCCCCACGCTAGGATAGTCAGACGCTGCGGAGAGAGACTGCCGGAGATCGAGGGCGCCGCAAGTCTCACAATAGCCTCGATCCCCCGCGACGCAGCTGCCACTCCGACCGCGAATGCAAGACCGGCGAGCGCGAGGAGCGCGGTCCGCCTGAAATATGTCCTGCCCCCGAAGAACTCTGCCAGAGGCTTCGTGAGAAAGGCGGCCAAGAGCGTCGGGATGCCGAAGAGTGCTGTCGAGTAGGCCACAATCCACCAGTCGAGTCTGGGCGCTGCGACCAGGAACCCCCCGACGATCAAGAGGATGATGCAGGGTATTATCGTCACGCGCGGCGGCGGGGCCCAGAAGAGCCTCGATGTGACGCTCGTCGCATCGGAGTGATATTCCTGGGCCGTCTTCGGTTTCGCCGACGCCATGTCAGTGCCCCTTCACCGCCTCCACTATGCGCCGGAGAACGGAGAAGTCGCCAGCCTCCTCGAGGATCGTGCCGGTCACAACGATGTCGGCTCCCGCCGCGGCGATAGCCTTCGCGGCCTTTGACGTCCTGATACCGCCGCCGACCACGAGCGGGATGCTTATCTCCTTCTTCACCGCCCTGATCATCTTCGGCGAGACCGGGAAAGGTGCTCCGGAGCCCGCCTCGAGGTACACGAGGTCCATGCCGAGGAACTGCGCGGCCAGCGCATACTGGACCGCCATGTCGGGGTCGTCCCTCGGAATCAGCTCGGCCCTCCCAACTTCCCCCGCCCTCATGCCTGGCCAGACCAGGAGGTAGCCCATCGATATGGTCTCGAGGCCCCATCGCTTGATCGTCCTGGAGGCTCGCCTTTGCTCGCCGACCACCATCCTCACATCATTCGAGTTGAGGAGGCTCATGAAGTAGACCGCGTCCGCGTACTTGCTCAGCCCCTCCTTGCTCGAAGGGAACAGGATCACTGGAACCGACGTCCTCGCCTTCATTGCCTTGATGGTCGCGTCGACCTTCTGGCGGGTGACGCCCGTCGAGCCGCCGATCATGATGGCATCGGTCCCGGCCTTGCAGGCGTGCACCGCCAGCGAGGCGGTCGCCTTCGGCGGCTGCTTGTCGGGGTCGAGGAGGGTCATGTGGACCTTCTCCTCCCTCAGTGTCTCTTTAAGATTCTCGAGGACCTTCATAAGGCGCCTCCGACTAAGAAAGCGAACAGGGCAGCCACCATGCCGTACTTCGCGGCCCTGCTCGCCAGCGTCGGGTTTGCCGTTGAAATCCAAGCACAATAGATAAAGATGCCGTCTGCCAAGGTGACGACTGCTAGGTACGGCGCCCCTAGGACGTTCGTGACGAATGGCAATGGACTCAAGGCCACTCCGAAGACGAAGGCGGCGGATGCCATGAATCCGGCCTTATCAACTCCGATAACCATCGGCAGGGTCCTCCTGTCCACATCACCCGCCACATCCTCGATGTCCTTCACTATCTCCCGCCCGAGAGTTGCAAGGAAGGCCAGAAGACCCATCCACGAGACCCTCGACAGAGCCTGCATGGACCCATTGTAAGCTGCTGCGCCGCCGAAGATGAACAGCGACGCGACCAGCCAACCTATGATCACATTGCCGCTCGACCCCTTCCTCTTGAAGCGCACTTCATAGGAGACCATTGCTGCCAGATCGATGACGACGATAAGGAGGGCCAACCAACCCGCCAGGATACTGAGAGCCAGGGCGGTCACGAACAGTATGGCAGCGAACCTCAAAGCTCCGGGTGCGGAGACTCTGCCGGATGGAATCGGCCTTGCGGGATGATTTATCTTGTCGACCTCGCGGTCATAGTAGTCGTTCAGGGCGTTCCCCGCCCCGGTGAACAGGGCGCCGACGACTGTCGCAACGGCGACCTGGATGGCGCTCCCGCCAAGGCCCGCGAAACCCACCGCAACGATGGCTCCAACCAATATCGCGGCGGCGGCTATGCAGCAGTTCAGTGGCCTTAGGAGGACAATGTACCCCCGCATTGAGGTCCGCATGATTGACCCGCCATATTATACTTTTAGAGAATACGAATTCGTGCGACTGGCCATACTTGCTGGCTCGATACATTTTTATGCGTTGACTTTCATATCATTTAGGCCACCTACCATCGACGCATCCCCTCGCTTGGCCAAGGTTGAGTGAGGCGCGTCCATCGACGGGGTAGGGCACGGGGCAGGAAGGGCGGAGCGTGGCCGCGACAACGAAGAAGCACTTCGGTTTCTGGGGCGCCAAGACTCAGGCGATGGATTCTCTCGCAAGAGCCGAGGGCCTCCTTGAGATGATGAAACTCTCCAGGGCGGATTTCGCGACCCCTCAGATGCTTCTCGAGGAAGCGAGGACTCTCCTGGCGCTCAAGGATTACCGCAAGTCCCTAGAGGCCGCGGAGCAGGCGGAAAGGCTCGCCGAGATCATCGAGGAGAGATACCGTGCCGCCAGGAAGGCCATGGGCATCCTCAAGTCTGAGATCAAACAGCTCGAGGAACTCGGTCTCAACGCGAGCGAAGCCCAAGCGGCTCTCGACCTCGCCAAGGAACGCATCATACAGGGGACGCTCGAGAACGGCATCAGGATACCCAATTACCTCGATGCGAGGTTGACCGCGGAGGATGCGGCAAAGCAGGCCAGAGGAATCATCATCAAAGCGAGGGAGGCCTCGGATGCTGTGTTTACCGCGCAGCTCGCGCTCGACGCATTGAGGGACATGGAAGGGCCGGTCACCCAGGAGCTGATGGACACGGTCGTCATGGCGCCGATGGACGACATGATGCAGAGGTCCACGGAACTAATCGCGAAGGGGGAAATGGAGGAGGCAATCGTTCTCGCGACCCAGGCCGAGGAGAAGGCGAACGGGATCCGCGTGGACTACATGGAGTGCATGAGGAGCCTGGAGTCTTGTCAGGGCATCCTCAAGAACCTCACCGCCGAGGGCGTGGCGGTCGGCAGGGCAACACAGCTGCTCGATGGCGGGAGGAGCCTGCTCCTGACGGCGAAGGTCACCGGCGCACGGGATGCGATTTCCAGGGCTGAGAAGGAAGCGCTGACCGTCAGCAACCAGTACCGCAAGGCAGTCGCCTCGATAGAGAGCGCGGAGCAGGCCCTGAGGGAAGTGTCCAGAACGGGGATGGTGGACGCCGAAGCAGAGAAAAGGCTTAACGGGGCAAAGAAAGCCCTGGCGGACGGCAAGTACCTAAGGGCGCTCGACCTGGCCGATGACTGCAGGAAGAGTGCGAGCAAGAAAGTCGATGTCCACGAGGGCCTGGCGAAGAGCCTCCACGAAATGAGACAGAACCTGGAGAACCTCAAGCAAGAAGGGGTGCCCTTCGCGGACGATGTAGAAGAGATCTTGAGCAGGGCGGAGAGGGAGTACGAGGAGGGCGACTACGCAGGCTGCGGCAAGGACATGAAAATCGCATCGGTGCTTCTAGGCACGAGCGGTTCATCCGGCAAGGTCCCGCTGTACTTGATTAGAGAGAAGCGAGACTGAGAGAGACGGCGTTTGTCGGCGTCATCCTGCGACGCGCTCAACGCGGCATCTCCTCCATTGCGGAATACTGTGCCACCTCGCAAGGTTGAAATAGTAATGGGTTCTTAGGCTCATCTCCAGTGCAGAGGACTCTCTGATGGCCGAGGAAAAAGGGAAGAAGCATGCTGAACCAGCCGCTCCTGCGGCTGAAAAGGCACGGCCAAAGCCGGCGAAGCCAAGCGAGCCACACTCGGCCGATTTCAGGTACATCATCCGGATTGCGGGCGCCGACCTGGACGGCAACAGGTCCGTCGTCTATGCGCTCACGGGCGTGAAGGGCATGGGCGTGCGCCTCGCGGAGATCGTCGCGGACCTCGCCGAGGTGCCCCGGAACGTCAAGATCGGAGACCTGCCGGAGGCCAAGGTCACCGAGATAGAGCAGGTCCTCCAGAGCCTCCCCGAATACACACCCCACTGGATCCTCAACCGCCAGAACGACTGGGAGACGGGAGAGGACCACCACGCATTCGGGTCCGACGTCGACCTCAGAATCAGGGACGACATCAACCTGATGAAGAAGATCAGGTGCTACAAGGGCATCCGTCACGAGCAGGGCCAGAAGGTCCGCGGCCAGAGGACGAGGTCGAACGGCCGGACCGGACTCACAGTCGGTGTCGTCAAGAAGCAAGCCATCGCAGCCGCCCAGGAAAAGGCGAAGGAAGAGGGCGGCAGGAAGAAGGAGAAGAAGGAGTGAGTGATTGGGCGACCCCAAGTTCTCCAGGAAGAAGTACGTGAGGCCGTCGAGCCCTTGGGAGGCCGAACGAATCAAGCTGGAGAACGAGCTCCTCAAGAAGTACGGTCTGAAGAACAAGAAGGAGCTGTGGCGCACGCAGTCTGTCCTGAGGCATTTCAGGCAGAGGGCGAGGATCCTCCAAGCCCTCGTGAGGGCCAGTAACAAACAGGCTGAGAAGGAGAAGGACGAGCTCATAAGCAAGCTCGGCAAGATGGGGCTGTTGCCTCTCGAAGGCGCTACCTTGGACGATGTCCTGGCACTCGATGTGGAGGCGGTCCTATCCAGGAGGCTTCAGACTCTCGCATTCGTCAAAGGATTGTCATTCACGCCCCGCCAGGCCAGGCAGTTCATCATCCATGGCCACGTTTCAGTTGGCGGGAGGACCGTCAATGTCCCCGGCTACCTTGTGAACAGGGGAGAGGAGCCGACCGTGTCCTATGACGTGCGCTCGCCTATCTCGAGCGACCTGCATCCGGTTAGGCAGGCGCCGGCGGGAGAGAAGGCCCTCGGCGCGGAGGGTGGAGAAGAGAGCGCAGCTAAGAAGGAGGAGTAGGCATGGGCAAGTGGGGGATCGCGCACGTTTTCGCCTCGTTCAACAACATCATAATCACTCTCACAGACCTCACCGGTTCCGAGACTATCGCAAAGGCGACCGGCGGAATGGTCGTCAAGGCGGCAAGGGATCAAGCGTCACCCTACGCGGCGATGAAGGCGGCGGAGAGAGTGGCCGACCTCGCGAAGGAGAAGGGCATCGATTCGATACATGTCAGGGTCAGGGCGCCCGGCGGCAATAAGTCGCAGTCACCAGGCCCCGGGGCACAGGCCGCGATAAGGGCCCTTGCCCGAGCTGGCCTCAAGATAGGGCGCATCGAGGATGTCACGCCTGTCCCGCACGACGGCACGAAGCCGAAGGGAGGGCGCAGGGGGCGCAGAATCTAGATGAAGATCAAGGTTCTCGAGTCCAAGCCCACGTACATGAAGTTCATCATCGAGGAGACCGACCCGGCGACCGCCAACGCGATCAGACGGGCTCTGGTGGCAGACATCCCGAAAATGGCGATCGAGGACGTCGAGTTCCACCTGGGGCCGATCAGGGGCGAGGACGGCAAGGAATACGAGAGCATCGCCCCTCTCTTCGACGAGATCATCGCTCATCGCCTCGGGCTGATCCCGCTTCCCACAGACCTGAAGCTTTTCGTGCGGAAGTCCGAGTGCAAGGCGTGCAACGGCGAGGGCTGTCCCTCTTGCACGATCATCTATTCGCTCAACAAGAAGGGGCCGTGCACGGTCACTTCGGGCGACCTGGAGCCTATCGGCGATGTCAAGCTGAAGCCGATCGACCAGAACATCCCGATAGTCAAGCTTGGAGAAGGACAGGCGATGCTCGTCTATGCAACCGCCGTCTTGGGCACCGCGAAAGAGCACGCGAAGTGGCAGGTGACGTCGGGAGTCGGATACAAGTACTATCCAGTCGTCGATATCGACAACAGGAAGATGACCCCGGCGAAGGCGCCGGTGGAGGTCTGCCCGGTCAAGATTCTTCACGTCAGGGACAAGAAGGTCGTCGTCGAGGATGAGGAGAAGTGCACTCTCTGCATGACCTGCGTGGAGAAGTTCGACCCCGGCAGCATCAATGTGCACGGCGACCCGTCCCGCATGATCTTCCATTTCGAGACTGACGGATCGATGAGCGCGGGCGAGGCGTTGAACACGGCGCTGGACCTCCTGGACAAGAGGTTCACGGACATAGCGGGAAAGGCGGATGCGCTCGTCATATGAGCAATTCTCTAAGAATGCGCATGATTGCCCTGCCAAGGGAATATGCCTAGATTGCTTTTCGCCTGGACTTTCTCCGTCTGGAGCCAAGTCCCAGACCTATGCATAGAACGCTCATCACAACGATCGTGACATCTCCATATTCTGGAACGTAGAGTATGACAACTCGACCTGCAACAATAGCGCCGCCGGGGAACTTCGGAGCTCCTATTGCGATGCGATAGTAGTCGTCGTTCGCGAACATGCCACCCGCAAGGCACGTGCCAAGAGCCTCGGTGTCCATGCTCCCGCTCTGAGTCTTTGCGGGAGTTGAAGAGGTGAGCGGCGCGTCGAACACATAGACTGATCCGCGGGCGCTTCCGCCCGCAGCTGCTGCAGGGGCACCGACCGCCACTGCGGGAGGAGAAGATGCTCCGAAGAACCTCCCTATCAGGACTGACTCCCCGAACCTTTCGCCGGTGCTCTGGTTATGCAGTTCGGCACTCGGTGTCTGACCTGTCGTTATCCCAGTCGCGGTGGCCAAATAGAGATAGACCTTTCCGTTGTTGCTGCTACTAAGCCCGTTATATGGTGCCCCAATGGCGACATCTTCGTAGCCATCAGCGTTGCTCAGGTTTCCCACCGCAACAGACTGGCCAAAGTGTTCTGTCTGCGTCGCCGTCCCAAGCAGGTTCGCGTTGGGCCTATGGAAAACCGGGCCCGTCATATAGCTTCCTTTGAAATAGCTCGCGCGTCCCTGATAGCTGTTGAACGCTGGCTCGCCCACCACTATGTCATAGCTGTTGTCGTTGTCGATTCTTCCAGAGGCGATTGCGTACCCGAAATTGCCGGTTACGTTCGTGGGAGGCACCAGGTTGAAGTTGGCATTCGTTACGGAGGACGAGAAGGGGCTGAGGAATACGTATGCAGTACCCGCCCCGGTATTATTATTGGGAGCGCCAATAATCACATCATCGTACGAACTGCCATCAACATTGCCCACGGCGACGGAGAAACCGAACCTCGAGGCTGGTTGAGCCGTCGAATGGTTCAGCGTGACATCTGCCTGAGTCAACACCCACGCAGGCCATGTCTGTCTTCCGTAGTACACGCAGCTGGAAATCAAGAACGTGGGGGAATATCGAGTCACCACGGCATCCCAATATCCATCATTGTTGAGCTTGCCAGCGGCGACAGCTTGGCCTAGTCTGAAACTCTTGTAAAGCCCGGGGATATTGACATCGGGTGTCGTTTTATTCGCCGTGAGCGGCCCGAAATATATGTATGCGGCACCACCGGTCGTGGCGTTTTTCCCATTATTGTAGGCTCCCGCAAGCAAGTCAGCATATCCATCGCCATTGAAATCGCCAACTGCCACCGAGTTGCCCAACCACTCAGAGCCACCGCTGTTGGGCCCGGTGTTCTTAACCGTGTAGTTGACCCACGGATCCACATAGACCGGGAAGGTTGAACTCAATAGGTAGCTCACCGGAACATCGATCGACAGCGTCGGTCCGGATTTATCCCATGTATACGGGACCTCCGTTCTTCTGCCGTTCGAATCCCACACGACGGCCGGAGGGATGGAGAAGCTCTCCGCCTGATCGCGCATGAACGAAATCGGCTTCGACGTCGTGATTTTCTCCTGCGGACCGCTTCCGTTAAGATAGACCATCAGGCTCGGGTCGACCTTCATCAAGAAGCTGAACCTCATCACGCCGTCTGGGAAGGACAACAACGAGTCGATCGGGCTATTGATGACGAATTGCTCCTTCAACGATGTCTCACCGATTTGATAGGTTACATCAGTGTCAATCATGGCATAGGCGCCTTCATACCTAGCACTGCCCTCCCCCGAAATCAGGGCCGTGGGCGATAATCCAGAGAGAGCGTAGGTATTCTGACCGTCCACGAGATTGATGCTTTCGGGGAGCGACCACTCGAGGTAGTTCGAGTCCGCCACGAATCTGACAGTCTTTCCCGGCGACATCTCATTCGGGAAACTGACGCCGTACAGAGTCTCATAGGTCGTATCGTCCGCGCTCCTGGTCCTGCTTCTCACCGAGCTGACATCGGTCGTGTCGACGACCCTGCTCCAGCTGCTCGATTCGAATGCGACCTGCATCGAGTTGACTGTGATGCCGCTCAGGCTGAGGCCGATCTCCATGCGCCTCAGGTCATTCTCCGCGGTTGGAGCCCCTGCTTGCGGCAGCCATCGCCCGCCTGACCATCGGTAATACGCTCTGTTCGTGATCTTCCCGTTGAAACCCCTGATCTCAACCATGTAGTCTGCGCCGGGCAGACCGAGGACAGGATTCCCCTGGCCGTCCTGGGAGTCCGAATCGATGTAGACGCGGAATACGTCCTCCCCCCTCTTGGGCATCGGGGGCTGCGGCACTGATGGTGCGCCCTGAGATGGGGCGCTCTGCTGACGGATCTGGACCGCCGATGTCCCTGTCATGATCGAGCCGCCCACATCGACATAGTAGAACGCGTCCGTCGAAGTCTTGTTCGAGGCGTACCGGCGGATGTCAAGGTTGGTCGGCCAGACCGCATTCGGATCGATATTGAAAAAGGTCGGATTCCAATCTGCGAAGACGCCGTCTATGCGCCACCCAGCAGGCACCGCTCCAACATATGCCCTCGCGGATTCGCCGAGTATCGTCACTGGCCTGTCAGCGTCGACCCCTGTGACTTCGAGCGTAAGGAAGTCACCGGCATTCGTGCCCTGCGTATCGACCCTGATGTCTCTCGTCACGTTCTGCGAAGGGAATACATCCAGGTTCGTAGGTGAGTCGGATATGACCGTCTTCGGGGATTTCGCGAACTGCATCTGGTTGATATGGACCGGGCTCCCGACGGCCTCGAATGTGACTGTCAGGAGGGTCTCGACGCCCCCGCCATTCAGCGTCACAGGTCCCCCTTCCTGGTGGACCAGCAGAGCGCCGAACGACGCGCCCGACTTCGCGACCGTGGTGGATGTGGTCCCCCTGTTGTCGTCGGAAACGATGTCGACCTCGAACTTGGCGGGGTCGAACGTGACTCTCGGCGATGCCAGTCTGCCGGCATCGACCTGGAACTCCAGATTCCTGCCTGATGCCGCGCCGATGACGCTGCCGACCCCCGACCACGCTGACCAGTTGTCGTTCCCGCCTGGATTGTTGTCGTTGAAGGCCGAGAACGCCGAGATGTTCACGACGCCGTTCGCGCCACTGACCTCGATCATGAAGTCCGCGCCGAGATCGTGCAGGCGGTAGCCGGTCGTCTTCGAACCATCGCCGTCGATGAAGGCGTAAAAGGAGTCGAAACTTGTGGTGCCGCCTAGGGCTGTCCCTTCGACCTGCACCAGGAACGACAGCACATTGTCCTTCAGCATGGTCCTGTAGCCCGTGATGTTGACGTTGTCTGCCGGGACATACTGCGTTTGGCTGTAACCCGGAACGCCCGACCAATCTGACGAATCGCCGTCAATGTCGATGCCTCCGATGGGTCCGGCATTTGGGGCCATCGGGACGCTGAATACCGTGACTATGAGAAGAATCGCCGCGATGGCGGGAATAATGCCCAGTTTCCATCTGCGGTACATCATCTCCCGTCTGAAACGCGAGGACCCCAGACCATTGGTGAAACCATTGCCGTCTGTCAGGCCGTTGGTCATGCCGCGCCTTGCGGCCTGCAAGCCGTTGACCAGCCCGTTGACGCGTCCTGCCCCGGCGACGCCGTTGACCCGCCCTCCGGCAGCAAGGCCGTTGACCAAGCCATTGACCCTTCCTTCCGTCGGCCTGAGCGCGGGCGGCCTCGTGACCTTCGGTTCAGTAGTGCGGGGCGCCGCCTGCCTCGGCGGAACCGTCCCCCTCTCCTCTGCCTTCTCCTTCGCGAGCCTCGCGGCCTCGCGCGCCAGGTCCTTTCCCTTCTCCTCGACGCGGGGCAGCAATCGGCCCATGTCCGCCTCGACCCTCCAAATATTCATGGGCGCTTTCATCGCCTCGCGCAGACGGCTCACGTCTTCCTTGAAGCCGGGAACCTTGATGCCGTCCAGAGTCTCCTTCAGCAGGGCAATCTTCGCGACGTTCTGCTCGAACTGGAAGAACACCGTCCTCGCTTTGTAGGGCTCGTTATCTAGGACATGCTCGAGGGGGGAGACGTCGAAGCCTTGAGCGGCCCAGGCTTGGATCTTCGCGCGGTACTCCCGCGCCTCAGGCGTCATTTCCTCGGGGGTTTCCTCGACGGCGCCGAGCGTTTCGAGCTCCTCGAGGACCTCGGAGACTTCCTCAGTCGGCTCCTCCTCTTCCGCATGCGGCAGCTCCTCCTTGGCGGGCTTCTCCACGCCGACTTCCTTGAGCAATTGCTCGACGCTTTCCGGCCGCCCCATTCTCTTCTTGAACTTCTCATCGACCTGCGGACCGATATGCTCGAGGGCATTGCGGAGGGATTCGGCGGCCTCTTCGTCCCGTCCGAGTCTCCTGAGCACTTCCGCCCTCGCGTTCCATACGCCAGGATGGGCGTAATTGAGGGCGACCACCCGATCCATGCAATCCAATGCCTCGTCGTTCCGCCCCATGTCCATCAGAAGCAGCCCGCGGGCGAACCAGACCCTCTCGTTTTTCGGGTCCTTCTCGAGCAGCTTTCTTTGCTTCTCGAGGATCGCGTCTTCAGGAGTGGACTCCTTCTCAGAAGTCCTGGAGTATTTCTCGGCGAACTCCTTCGTGAAGCGTTTTTCCTTGGGCTTCTCTTCCTCCTCAGCCATCAGATCGTCTCGCTACGGAAGCCGAGTATCCCTGCGGGGTATATATGGCTTATATGATGTCTGAACAGACATGTGCTGACGACCGCGTGGCACAGTAGCTCAAACAATTGTCGCGACCGTCACCGGCGGTAACGTCGCGGGAACGCTTGCGTGCGAATGCATATTTCCGGAAATAAGGGTGCCGAGATGGCGAATCGCGTGGTTTCGGTGTACAACCCTGCGAATGATTCCTCGGCAGCGAACGGGGTCATGCTGCACGCTCCTTTGGTCTTTTCAGGTATGCGGTCCTCTCCTTGAGACGCAGCTTCCTCGCGGGTGCGTGCGCGGGCGTCTCTGTGTGCTCGAAGTCGAGTGACTCGTGAAGCTTCACCTCGTCGTACCGCCTGACCATCTCGTCCAGGCTCTGGAACTCTTTCTTGCCGTCAGGCCGTTCGGTGCGCAGCTCCCGCACAACCGTCCCGAGCATCCTTTTAGCCTAACCGTTTGCATCAGCGAACTGGATGATGGCGGCGGTGGAGAAGAACAGCGAGTCGGCGAAGGTCTTCCAGCGCCTCCGGAGCAAGATCAGGCAGGCGGGGGATCAGACGGATGAGAAGCCGCTGCCTGTCCCGGTCCAGGAAGCGACGCAGTAGTCTCCATTGGCGGTTGCGAAGCCATGTTTCCCTAAGCCCCCCGCCAAAGGGGGGCATTTTTCTTTTTCCTTTTCATTCGAGGGATTCCTCTGTTGATTCTTTCCCGCCGCGAACAAGACCGGTCCTTCTGCAAGATTGTGGCAGATTCGGAAGAGCATCTGCCAGCTCATTGGAATCTGCGTCTCAGCGATCCGCTTCCAGTCTCGGTCGACCCTCGCGGACCTCGAGAACACCCGACCGAATCTCCGTCCGCTCTGATCCCGTGTCCAAACGGTCCCGACGGATAGCGAGAAGACCCGAACGCACCTCCAGCCGGTCCAATCCCTTATCCAGCCGGTCCAAGGCGAGTCCCAGAAAGTTGTCTGGAACCGCCAGACAGTCTTCTGACGGCTCCAGACGGTCCGCTGGAACCGCCAGACAGTCCGAAGCGAGTCCCAGACAGTTTTCTGGAAGCGCCAGAAGGCCTTTACCCCCCTCTGACAGCCCTCCGCGACCGCCAGAAAGTTGTCTGGAAGTCCCAGACAGTCGTCTGGAGGCATCAGACGGTCGTCTGGAGGTCCCAGAAGGTTGTCTGGCAGGTGATTCGGATCGTCCGGACCCCCATTCGGACCTCTGAAGGCCCAAAATGGTCGTCTAGGAACGCGAGACATCCTTCTGGAGGTCCCAGAAGGTTGTCTGGAAGCCCCAGAAAGTTGTCTGGAAGTGGGTTTTGACTGTTTTCAGGCAGCCATGGAATACGTGGAAGACCGTGCGGGGCGTCTGGCAAGTACGGCAAATCCTCCGATTGCGTCTTCAAAGAATATAGAGGGACGTGACGGTCATCCAAGAGCTTCTCCATCGGTGTCAAGGCGTTCCGCTATCCAGCTGGTTCCTGCGTTCTCCATCCACAGGACACATCACATTCGCCTCTGAGGACTTATTTCGGGTCAGAACTTGGTGATCGAGTGCACAGACTTGAGCCCGTTTTCATCGTGTCTATCATCCGTGCGACCCACCACTGCGCCAACCGAGACATGGGGGGCATTGCGATTTCTCCGATGAGGTAATCACTGTGTTTGACGTTGTCGCGATTTTGGCGAAGGCTTATGAATCGACATGGCGGTAGGCACGGTCGGTTGAACACCGACGCAACCGGTGCTGTGAGAATGCGGTTTCCTAAGATATACGCCAAGTGGGGACTCTGGACCATGCTTATCATCTCGCTGATCTGGAATGTTTCGATGGTTCTCGCCCCCATGACCATTCCGCCTGGAACCGTCAGCGGCTTGTACGGCGGGGCGAACCGCCTGGACTACGGCGACCTGTGGTCGACCTTGCCGCCAGCCCAGGGCACGGTCTACATGCTCGGCGACATCGAATGCCACCAGATAGCTTCAAGGACGATATATGTCAACGGCAACGAGATGCCCGTCTGCGCGAGGGATGCCTCCCTGTTCCTGTTCCTCAGCTTCGGTTTCCTGATGGCGGCGGTCGTGAAGCCCGACATCTCCATCAGCAGGATGATCCTCCGATTCCTGCCGGCCAGGATGCGCGGCCGCCTGGAGAAAGGCATGAGGCCTCTGTTCTTCACGTTGTTTCTTGCATTCATTTGCCTCGCGCCAATCGCCCTGGATGGCGGGCTCCAGCTTGTGACTTCCTACGAGAGCACGAACGCGCTGAGGTTCATCACGGGCTTTCCCGCGGGCATCTTCTTCGGGCTGATCATCGGACTGATGATCCAGAGCCTGCAGCTGCCGATGGCGTCTAGGAGAGCGCCAGTTCTAGAAGCGCCGCCGCCGAGCTAGAAGACGGATTCGTGGTTCGGGGCTGGCACGCCAGACCTCGGGAGCAAGACTTCCGACTAGTGTTCAGAGCAGCCGGATTCGACGATTTCGGATTATTGACAATTAGTGTGACGCTGGTCCTCATCTTCGGGCCATGTGGTGCCATTCTGAAAATCCAATCCCATCTATTTCCGACGGCTGAACAGAGCCAGTCTCACGATCCGCGAGATGGAATCGGTATTGTGGTGGCGGCAGCTCGGTCGTCGCCCTCGGGCAGACCGCCTTCGGCAGTAGTTATTTATATGCGACATGGCCGTGATATACCGAAACACGCTTTCATCAGCAGTGGAGGCGCGGATGTTTCATGATGCTCAAGGGAGGAGGCTCAACGAGGGGCGACCACATGGAGCGAGTCGATTGGGTTGGTCGAAACGGCGGTCACCTGCGCGCCGTCACGTTCGCGTGCCTGCTCCTCTCGTCGGCCACACTCTTGGCTCCTGGGCTCACCCGGGACGCGGCAGCTCTGCAGATCCGATTCAGCAGACCCAACGTGCTGGTGGACAACGGCGGGGCAAACGTCGAAGGATCTCCGGCCGGAGGCCCTTCGATGGCCGTCGGCGTCGATGGCATTCTCCACGCCGTCTGGAGCGACAGCAGATCAATCACCGAGAAGGGCATCTACTACGCCCAGTCATTCGATGAAGGGGCCTCCTGGACCATGAAGGCGCGAATCGACGGTTCGACCGGATCCAACAATGTGGCCCCCTCCATCGCGGTCGACACCTCGATGGGGGCTCACAGCGGCAACATCTACATCGTTTGGCAAAGGGGCGAGATGACGAGCGCCGACATCAACTTCGTCATGTCGGCCGATGGCGGCTTGACCTGGGTGAACAGAAACAGGATCGACTCCGCCCCTCTCAACGTCCCGAGCATGTACCCCCGAATCACGGTCGATGGTCTCGGGACGGTGTACGTTGCCTTCATGGACGGGGGGGGCGCGAATGAGGACATATATTTCGCCAGGTCGGACACGGGCGGCTCCTCGTGGACGCCGGACACTCTTATTTCGAATGATGCCTCTGTCAATTTCTACCCAGCAATCTCTTCGTGCGGCACGCTCGTCGGGGTCGCCTGGGAGGAGAGAGACACTGCGGGAGTGAAGCTGCTCGTTGCGGTATCAAGCGACAAGGGCGCGACTTGGCTGAGGAACTCGATTATCTCCATTAGCTCTGGACTGGGGAACCTCGGTTGGGTTTCGCTCGCCGTGGACGACAAGGGCAAGCTTCATGCGTCCTGGACTCTCGTCGACCCATCCGGAATCCAATCGGTCGTCTACTCGCAGTCGGATGACAAGGGCGTCACCTGGTCCTCCCCCGTCCAGGTCAGCGACAACTCGCCGAACCGCTCATACTATGCGGACAGCTCGACCGTTCTGGCCACCCCGAGCATCCTTTACGTTGTGTGGACCGACAGCAGGAACGGCGACTCCGATATCTTTGCATCGTGGTCAATGGACAACGGAGCGACGTGGGGCGACGGGATTCCGGGCAACGATGTCAGAGTGGACGACACGGATAACAACGGCCCGTTGACGGACGACGCCACGATCCAGACCGCCCCTGGGGCAGCCTCATCGAGGTTCGGCCTTTACGTCATATGGTCGGACATGAGGGACGGGGCTTCCTTCCGCGCATACGCCGCGACTTTTCAGGTCGGAGAGGTACTCATCACTGAGGTGCGGGACGCACCTGATGGCGTGGAGAGCATCGAGTTCTTCAATCGCATGACGTACATCATGGACGTCACCGGCTGGCATCTGGACATCGATGGCTCGCCTTTCTCGCTCAGCCCAATCGGCTCGATCCCGCCGGGGGGATACCGCACCGTGGGGGACGATCCTTCCTCGGACTTGCAGATAGACGTCACTCTCGATGACGAGGGCGGGACTCTGCAGCTCTTCGACCAGGCAGGTGTGCTTCGCGATTCGATGGCTTACGGGCAGAGGGGGCCCGCGCCAGACCCGCTCACCCTTGAGTCGGTCGCCAGGGTGTACCACGGCGGCGCATACCGCGAGTACTGGACCAGGGCGAAGTCGCCGACATTCAGGATGCAGAATGGCGGGTCCATCCCTGATTCGAGCTCGGGCGTCGTGATCAACGAGGTGTTCTACAATGCCGGCAATCCAGCCCTGCGGTTCGTCGAGCTCTATTACAGGGGAGACAGTTCCGCGGACATGACGGGCTTCGACCTTGTTGGCGATGCGACCTACACCCTCCCCGCAGTGACACTGAACACGACCAACCGGTACCTCGTGATCTCTCCGACTCAGGCACCAGGACTGTTCAGCGCCTTGGATGCAGCGGGAGACAACCTCTATCTGTACGATTCCGCGGGAGCTCTGGTCGACATGGTCGGCTGGACGGCGCCCCACTCGCAGGGCGAGAGCGCGTGCCGCGCCCCCGAGGGCTTCGGACTGCCGGAAGGGTACGACGATGCCTCGTCGTCGGTTTCAGGCTGGCGGTTCGACTGCGTCCCGAGCCCGCATCTCATCGGCATAGGCCCCCCTGGCACGGTCCTCGCGAGAATGGGAGATACCGTTGAACGCAATCTCACCGTGGTCAACTTCATGGACGTGCCGGCATTGGTGGACCTCAGCTGGAATGCACCGCCCCCGGAATGGACCGTCGGCATCTTCGCCTCCGACGGCGTGACACCGCTCGCGGACACGAACATGGACTCCTGGCCCGATGTCAGCCTCGGGAGATCCGGCACGGGAAGCGGAACGGTCAAGATTGTGGTGAGAATCGGGACCCGAGCCACCGCCGAATCAAACGACACCGTCCTGACGCGCGTTGTCGCCGTGGCCCAGCCGGAAGGCAGAGACAGCGTTGACCTTGTCACCGGCTTCTATCCGTACCTTGCCATCAACCGCTCCGCGAACCCGAAAGAGGTGTACGTGCGCGGGACGGGCTATGGTGAAGAGACGACGATAACCCTGGATCTGAAGGGTCGGGGGATGAAGATCCCGGGGAAGGACGCGGGTGCGGCAGACGTGGTCTTCGTCATCGACGACACGGGCTCGATGGGGGGATGGATAGATGCGGTGAAGAAGGACGTCGACGGGATAACTAACATCCTCGTGGCGAATATCACCGACATACGCTTTGGCCTTGTCAGTTACAAGGATGTCCCTGATATCGATCTTGACCTGGGCCTCACCAGCGATGTCGCGCTTTTCAAGTCGGCCGTATCCGATCTTACAGCGACCGGTGGAGCAGACGAGCCCGAGGATCCAGACGTCGCCCTTGACCTTGCCGCCCATCTCTCGTGGAGGATGGGCGCCATACCGAAGGTCATGATACTTGTGGGCGACTCTCCCGCTCATGATAACACGCATCTGGCCGAGGTTGCCGAGTGGGCGTACAACAACCTCAATATTCACACGAACGCGATCGGGTGCGGCGATAAAATCACGATGATCAAGGCCTTCCAGGCGGCATCGGCGGCGGGTCATGGGTTCTTCACGCAACTGGGGACGCCGGATGCGATGGCTGATGCCATAATCAAGGGCATAATGGACGTGATACCGCCGATAGACTACGCGGCCGAGGACACCGACGTCAGCGACGGAGACCCGATGGTGAGAGACGCCTTGCCGGCCTACATCGCGTTCGTCCCGGGCACCTTCATGGACCCGGCCACAATGGCGCCCAAGCCCCCAGAATTCACAGGCACCGACTCTTTTGGCAACACAGTCCTTGAGTGGAATGTGTCGGTCCTCAAGGTGAATAGCAGCTGGTCGGTCCAGTTCAACGTCACCTCCTCGCTCACAGGTGTGGTCTTGACCAACGTTTGGGGCCATTCCAGGGTGAGCTTCACGAATTGGAGCGGCGCGCACATCCTCATCGACTTCCCGAAGGTCTGGATTATCGTCTCGTCGCCTCAACCACTTCCGGACCTGACGCTGGCGACCTCGGACATCGTCATGTCCCCTCCTGCGCCCTATCTTGAAGGTCTCCCGCTCTATCTGAACGCCACGGTGCACAACGTAGGCCAGGGCATGTCTGAATCGACATTCGTCAGGTATCATGATGGTTTCCCTCCTTCGCCCCAAGTCGGTGCCGACCAGCCAATCCCCCCCGTCGCAGTCGGCGGGACAGCCGCCGTGTCGGTGGTCTGGACGCCGACCGTCCCCGGCGTCCACAACATCTGCGTCGTGGTTGATCCGATGGACAGTGTCCGCGAGACGGACGAGACAAACAATCGCGCATGCGTCGTGATGACTGTGCAGCCGACCAAGCCAGACTATGTCCCGGTAAGCCCCCTGCCTTCCAACGCGGTCAAGATCGGCCTCTCACAGCTTCTGAAGCTGTCGGTTCAGGTGCTCAATCAAGGTGACAAGAGCGCGAACGCGACCGCCACGCTCGCGTTATACAACGAGTCCGACCCGGCCAATCCTTTCGCGACATTCACGGTGCCGCCGCTGGATGGTTCGGAGACGTCCTCGCGCTTCACCGCCACATGGAGGTCTCCCGCCACTCCAGGCACACACAACGTCGCCGCCAATGTGGACTACCACAACAACGTCACGGAGTCGAGCGAGACCAACAACGTGTTCGCGTGGACGGTGAACGTCGTTCCCGGACCGATCACCTCTCTCGTCATAGGCCGTCCCAATTACACATCCACCGCCACGTACGCCAGATCGTCCACCCCTCTCAGCTTCGAAGTCATGGACGAGAGCGGAATGGGCATCAGGGACACGACTTACCGGATTGACGGCGGCACGTGGGTCAACTATGCCGCCAGCGGGCAGTTCGACCTGACCGGGAAGGGAGAAGGGCAGCATGTACTCGAGTGGTTTTCGGAGGACTACGCCGGCAACGTCGAAGGCATCCGCCACAGCTCCCTCATCGTTGACGACACGCCACCGTCGACATCTATCCAGCCTGGAGATTCCAATGTGTCCGTCGACGCTTTGTTCAACCTCACGGCCGATGACGGTCAGGGTTGCGGCGTGGCGGTTCTGGAATACAGGATTGATGGCGGTTCATGGGACGCCTACCTCGCTCCCTTCAGCTTGGCGGAGGGATGGCACAACATTACATACAGGTCATGGGACCACCTGAATAACTCTATCGAGAAGACGCACCCGGTGAAGGTGGTCTCCGCCGAGTTGCCGCCTGGCGTGCGGGTGGAAGTGAACTATAAGCCCCTCGTGGCGGTGATCTTCGCAATCATCCTGGCATTGGCGGGAGTCTGGTCCTCGAGGAGGAGGCCGTGGAAGGATGGGAAAGACAAGATGGCGGTCCTGAAAGCTTTCACATTCACGTCGATGCCCTTCGTGCTGGCGGAGGCGGCGACTGGCGTCGTGTCTTTCCTCACCGGACAGCTGTCGATACCGCCGCTGGTTGGAGTGGGCACTGCTGTTGACTTGGCGATTCTCTTGGCTGGATTGGCTGTCGCGATTCTCCGTGTGAGGACAGGACCATCGGAAGTAGAGAAAACGAGTACACCGCAGAAGCGGTGACAGGCGGGAGACCGACAGAGTACATCAACACATTGGATTGCACATCCTGATTGGTCAACAGGCCGCTGCGTTGCGTTTGTGAGATGCGCATCTATCACGTCAGGGACCGTCCCATCAGTTGGAGATTCTCCATCTACTTCACGACTAGCCTAGACGACTGCGCAAAAATGTAGGCGTTGCCGCTCGCAGAATTTGCTCGACCGAATTGACCGATCCTACAGGGAATCGACGATCACCTTCTCTCCAAGCGCCCGAAAGAGTCGGCGGAGGCGTGGCGAACGTCGGCTGCGAGTTGGATTCCTGAATCAGGTTCTCGTGCTGGGAAAGCGAGGGCATCCACAACCCCCGTCCTTCGTTGTCCGACAGAAATGGGAAGTTCCATGTTGCTATTAAATAGGGCAATCGCCATGCGGCTCCTGTCGCGGCCGGTGGGTGGCCGAGTGACCGTTCGGAGGAGAAGAAGGGCATGCGTTCTCTGGCAGCGAAGCTTGCGAGCGTGTTTTGCGTGGCAGTGATATTGACAGTGGCCTTCCAGCAGGTGCAGAAAGCGGGGGCCCCCTCAAGCGGACAGAGCATTGAAATGGACGAGGATTGGGAGTCTTCAAGGCCTGTCACGCTGAGCCGTGGGGACTCTATCGCCCCGTCTGCTCAGGCAGTCGGGAACGGCATGGTGCACCTCGCGTGGATCGACACTAGGACGGGTTCCGGTGCCGTGTATAACAAGAAGAGCACGGACGGAGGGGAGACCTTCACCTCGGACAGGCGCATTTCTGAGGTTGGTTCTCAGCCCGGAGCGCCTTCCAT
Organism: Thermoplasmata archaeon; assembly: GCA_041489255.1. GTDB lineage: Archaea > Thermoplasmatota > Thermoplasmata > RBG-16-68-12 > JAFNFQ01 > JAFNFQ01. Next base: position 195,345 of record JBGPQV010000002.1, read on the forward strand.
TTCGGTATCCACGGATGGCAAGAACGTCGCCGTGGCATGGGATGCGGTGGTCGAGGTCGAGAATCAGACCGGGAGGGCCGTTCTGTTCCGCCAGTCCACAGATGGCGGGTCGAGCTTCGGCAAGACCACCATCGTCACATTTGGACGAACTCCTCAATTGCAGTCCTACGGTGGCGACATGATCCTCTCATTCCTGCAGGAAGATAGGGCGAAGGGCGCGACCTACCTCAGGACGTTGCGCGTCCCGGCAGGAGTGAAAGACCAAGGTCCGGCGAATGAACTTCTCACGTTCGACACATCGGCCTCGTCATTGAAGACGACCGTTGAAGCCAGCATGGTCCATATCATCTGGGACGAGTGGATGCAGGGCCGCGAAACCATCCTCCACTCCTCCATCGACCTCAGCTCGGGGCGCGTCGAGGGCGCGCATCTTGTCGCGATTCCCAGTGGGACGCTCACCCCCGAGTCGATGACCCTCACCGCGTGGAACCGAAGAGTCGTCGTCGCATGGAGCGAGACGAAGGACGGAGTGGCGGGAGTCTATTCTGCGAGGAGCGGGGACATGGGTGTACACTGGGGTTCGGTCATCGCAGTCACCGACATGAAGAGCAACGCAGCGAACCCTGCCGTGATGATGAACTCTACCGGAGTCCTGACCGTCGTGTGGCAGGACGACCTCAAAGGGCCTTGGCAGCTCTACGGGCGGACGTTCAAGGATCTTGGCATCCCGCTCAGCCCCGCGACGAGAATTACATATGGCAGGGCGGACGCCATGAGGCCAGCGATGGCGGTTGATGGGCAGGACAACATCTATCTATTCTGGCAGGACAGGAGGGGCGGCAGAACTTCGGTCTACATGGACAGCGATCTCTCCCTCCACAGACCGGCCATCGGCAGCGTCCTAGTCTACGCGGGCAGGCTCCCGGCGTCCGCATATTCTTCGCCGGAGCAGAAAAGCAGAATGCTATTCTTGGACCTCCTCAATGATTTGCGGTCGTCGATCGTCCAGAGTGAGGAGCAGACGGCGGCCATGAAGATCAGGACATACATCCTCCCTAGGATGGATGGAAGTCTCGGCGGCACACCGAGCGACGATCTCCTGGTCGACCCCAAGGCGCAGGCTCATCTCGCATGGTCATTCAGGCTGATGCTGCGCGAGCTCGACCCGGACCAGTCCGGTTCCGGGAGAACCAGGAGCGGCAGCTCCCCGATCTCCGGTGAAGAGCCACTGCCCCCGGACACTCAGTTCTCATATACGAATTATGCCCCGGTGTTCAACATCACCGTCTCGGACATCACCTCAACCACCGCCAAGGTCAGTTGGGAGACAAACCCGCCGAATGCTTACGCCACATGGCTCAATTGGGGAAAGAACACGACTATGGGCAACCAGGTTTTCGCGCCTTCCGGAAATCCATGGAATGTCACACTCAGCGGTCTCGAGGCGAACACGACATACTATTACGGGATCCAAGCAGTCCTGCAGACGACGCCCCCGCCTCCCATGCACATAGCCTATGACAGTTTCTACACAGGGGTCATAATCGAGAATGTGAGCTACGAGGTCCTGTCAGCAAGCGAGGTCACGATCCAATGGAAGACGAACTTGCCTTCGACAAGTGTTGTGAGGTATAACACGACGGATGCATATGGGCTGGTTGCGACCGGCGATAATGACACATATCATTTCGTCGACCTGAGCAGCCTCGATCCTCGGCAGACATATCACTTTCAAGTAGAGTCCGTCGCTGAGTCCGATCCGATTCTATGGGCCACGTGTGCGGACCACGACTTCACCACCCACTTGGAGATACTCAACCTCACGACAAGATCATCTGTGTATGCATTTGGCGCCTACCACATCACCCTGACTTGGAACACAACCAGAAACGCCACCTCGGAGGTGAGGTATGGAAATTCGACCCTGTACGGTCTCCAGAGCAACGGCACTCAAGGCCTCATCCACAACGTGACCTTATGGGAACTTCGCAGCGCCACGACCTACTACCTCCAGGCCAGGTCAGTCGGCCTTGATGATGAGAACGACACAGACGCCGAGGAAGGCGTCCCGTTCGCCACTCCGCCGATCAGCATCTATAACATCACGGTCGATGCCACCTCCAGTTCCGCCATAATCTCGTGGGAAACGAACTACAACGGCACATCGGTGGTCCGTTGTGGCGAGACGGTCAACTACACTGACAACAGAACCAGCACCAACGGCACAATGCACTCGGTGACGATCGACAACCTCGACACCTCCATGACCTACCACTTCCGGGTCGAGTCGACCTCTCTGAACAACGGGAACGACACTGCCATCGGCCTGGACAGGACGTTCACGACGAAAGGAATCCTCGTTTCCAACGTCCAGGTGACAAACATAGGCACGACAAGCGCGACTATCACATGGTCGACCGGCAACGATCAGGGCACAACGGTGCTGAGGTACGGGCGTGACTCGATCTGGGAGCATGTGGCGACTGGCGCCAATGGCACATCTCACTCGGTAACCCTCCAAGGCTTGCTGCCTGAGACTAAGTATTACTACCGCGCCGAGTCCTCGTCGCTTTCCAACCTCAATGACACGAACGTCTCCCTGACCAACTTCTTCAACACCCTCTATGCCCCCAACGACGCGGACAGCGGGACCGACGCGGGGAACACCATTGGCATGGCCCTACCCGTGGAACCAGGCAATCACAAGGGTCGGGAGGAAGCGGTCGTGGATCGCAACGACTTCTACAGGCTCCGCGCGGGTGGCAACCAGACAATCAAAGCCCGTCTCGTCCCGCCCGCCAACATGGACCTCGACCTCTTCCTCTACGGACCCAACCAGCAGCTCAAAGCGTCTTCCCAGGCACGCGGCCTCGGGCTGCAGGAGTCGCTGGCCTACACCGCGAATATGGATGGCTTCTGGTTCATCGAGGTACGCCTTATCAGCGTCCAAGGGGGCTCGTCGGGCTATTACACACTGACGTTCAACGCCACCGCCGGTTCTCCTGAGAGGCTCGTCCTCGATGTAGGCGCGGCCAGCGACACGGACGTGGTCGGCAGAGTGCCGGGCCTGTCGATTGACGCGTCGACCGGATGGGGCGGCTCCACGCATTCGACATCCTCGTCGACCGCCACTTTCTGGAACATCGCAAACAACCCGTGGTACCGCCAGGCGGTGGCCGACAGCACGTTCTACCTAAGCCTCTACCGCAACTCGCCCGAGAAGTACACGGATTGGCTCGTCACCTTCCAATACTATTGCTCTGAGGACGTGAACGTCTCCCTCTATAACGGGGCGGGCTGGGTCAACGTCACCAGGATGCCCGGGAAAGGCAACTGGTGGACATGGAACTTCATCCTGGAGCACACGCTGTTCTACGACTACCTGCCCAGCACGATCGGGATCAACGTGGCCATGCGCTTCTCCGATGTCGTAGATATCGACAACATCTCCGCCATCGCGTACGGCTACGCCACTCATGTCGGTCACGGCAGCGACGACAACGACACCTTGTACCACTCCCCGGGCATGCTGACGGGCACCGGCTGGACTGACACTGGGAACGGTTATAGGAACGGCGCCAACTGCAGTGAACTCGTGATGAACATCCCAGACACGAGCGCCACCTACAACGTCGATTTCAGATTCAAGGGCGACATCGAGAAGCTCCATGTCGAGCAGTATGACGGCCATGATTGGCTGCGTCTGGCCACTCTTGTCTCGTTCGGCATGGACAACTACTTCAACACGAACCAGACCGCGTACTACGATGCATATCCTTTGATTCCCGGCATGAACCTCAGGATCAGGTTCGTCGCCTCCGCCATTCACGAGTTCACCTACGCCTCGATACACATCGTCCGCTGGTTCGACGAGGTCGGTGCATCAGGTGACAACTATCTCTGGTCGCATGAGCCGGGGATGAGCCTTTATCCGAACAGCCAGTGGGGGCCAATCGCCGCTATCGACGGGCGGCAAGTCAGATACGGGCAGAGGGACGCGGAAGTCTATCTCAACGCTCCCTTGATTGACTCCGATTACATTGTCTACCTCGCTTACAAGGCATCAACTGCGGGCGGACAGGTGAAGCAAAGGAACGGCAATTCCTACCAGGTACTTGGGGACCTTCAGGGCGACTCACAGTGGCACACCGGGGTTTTCAGGACGAATCTCACGTTCTACAGGGACTGCTACGGTAGCGATCAATTGAACATCGTGCTTCACTTCACTGTCGCCCTGTACCTCGACCGCATGTGGGCGGAGCCAGATCAAGACAATGACCATATATCCGAACTCGGGGAGACGCAAACATACCCCGAGGAGGAATTGCCGAACGGCACGACTCCGCTGAGCTTCAACTACTCCGGATATGCCTCCGGCTTGTTCATGATCTACGGCAATGCGGGGGGGAGCTGGATGCAGGGAGTCGATTGGCGACAGGAGGCGTATATCGACTTCTTCATCAACAACACGAGGGTCGGGCAGGTCTTCCGCTCGACCGGAAAGAAGAATTATCATCCAGAAAGCACGCCCTCCCAGCCTAAGGAGCTGAGAGTCGGACCGGACGGCATAGTCGTTCCCCGAGTCGACACATACGTCAATCCGGACTGGTCTGCGGACTTCGAGATCAAGTTCCCCCTCTGCAGCGGTCCGAAGACGATAAAGGCGGAAAGCTACGGAAAGCCCATCAAGAACTCACAATGGATAACCTCGTGGCACATAGCGAGGCTCACGTCGCAGGCAACCAACAACGACACGGACGGAGACGGCCTTACAGACATGTACGAGGCATGTACCTCGCACACCTCCCCCCTGGCCCCGGACACGGACTATGACGGCCTCACCGACTACGATGAACTCTATTGGTTCAACTACGCAAACAGCAGCGCAGGCGGCTACGAGGCGAATGTGACGATGAACATTACCGTAGACGCCTTTGCGAGATACTCGATCGCCATGGAGACTACCGCGACGCCCTCCGGAGGACAAAACGTCTCGATGCAGGTTTACATGGATGGGCAATTGAAAGAGAGCAGGAACTGTACCGCGGGTTGGACTTTGGAGTTATCCGGTTTCACGCTCTCGCTGGCGAAAGGCATGCACAGCCTGCAGATAAACAGGGGAAGCTCGACCGGCAGCGTCAAGGTGTATCATGTCTGGGGATCGAGGTCTGACATCACGTCGCCTCTCGAGGAAGACGCGGACAGGGATTTCTTGCTGGATGGAGAAGAGGTCAAGGGCGAGATAGGTTGGTTCACTGACCCGACAGAGCCCGACACGGATGGCGACTGGGCACCAGATGGATACGAGGTGCGAGCGCTCAAGTCTGATCCTATGAAAACGGACACGGATGGAGACGGGTTCAAAGATTCCATAGACATCGATCCGCTGCATGACCTGACAGTCCAAGTCTGGCTGAAGGAACTGTGGATGACCGGCTGGGATCAGAGTAAGACATACTACTGCGAGGTGGGCATCAACGGCGATTTCACGCGCACTGCCGCCTCGAACGGGGATGACCCTGACCCGAGGGGGAATCACTTCATCTCCAAGAATGTCCCCGATGACAAGAGGGATGTCACGATAGTCATCAAGGCGTTCGACAACGGGCCGTCGGACAACGATATCGACATCACTCCGGGACCGGGCAAATCGCTTGTGGTCCACCTCAACCTCACCGACAACGTATGGGATGGCCACTCGAGCGGCACGGAAAACACTCATGGCGATGTGTATTACGAGATACGCACGGTGAAATCCGGCAAGGTCAACACTCTGCTGATGACCCCCACCGACTGGTCCACCGTCCTGAACAGCTCCTCTAGTACACTTCATCGCTTCGTCGGCGAGCAGCGGTTCGCGGTCCTCAACGTGAATGTGGCGGACTCGACCGGGGCCGAGGCATACTGGAACACCCAGGGCTTCTCTGGGTCAGGGAACGACAAGTACTTCGAAGACATCACAGGTCATAGTCACAAGGCCCTCCAGAGGACTTCCGGTCCGGACATCGAGGTCACCCAGGGCTGGTTGGGGAAAGGACTTCGTCTTGAGAACAGTCAGAACCAGTACCTGGAAGTCCTGCATGACCCCAAGCTGGATTTCACCGGGGAGATGACGGTCTCGTTCTGGATAAACCCCGACAGGGACTACAATTCAGGTTGCTCCGTCGGCGATGACTGGGAATGGGCCGTAGGGAAGGATGACGGATGGTGGATCGGCTACTATTGCGGGTCGGTCAAGGGCATCAAGTTCCAGGTCTATGAGAGTCCGCAAGTCCAGCACGAGGTAACAAAAGCTGTCAACTTGGAGCAGGGCTCGTGGTATCATATAGCCGGAATCTACGATGGGACGAGCCTCACGGTCCACATCGTGGACATTAACGGAGCAGGCGATTTGGTGCAGTCGTCTGCCACGGCGCCGTTCCTCATGAACATGAACGAGAACGACATCTGGATCGGCAAGCTCCGCAGTCGCTACTTCGATGGCCGTCTGGACGAGGTCGCCCTCTATGCGAGGGCTCTGAAATCGGAAGAGGTCACATCCGTGAACGAGAAGATGCTTGACCTGGACATGGATACGAGGACCCGGGATGTCTATGCTCGCCAATTTAAGGACCTGTCCGGTCACGGAAACGATGCTGGAGTCGGGGGAGGCACCGGGTCGATCGACGACATCATGACGATCGAGGGGCGTAGGGGACTGGCATTCGGGCTCAAGGGCGGCGCCAGCATGTGGGTCAGCGAGCCCGGTTTGGACGTGGACCGTCTGACGCTCGCGGTATCCTTGTGGTGGCGTGGCGGGACCGCCACCCAGTCGATCGCGCGCGGGGATGGCATGTACTCTTTGAGCATAGGGGGCGACGGAACGGTCATGTATGGTCTCGGGAGGCAGGGCGTCTCATACATGCCCGTATCAACAGGCTATAAGCTCCCACCGGGCGAGTGGCACATCGTCGCCCTCACCTATGACGGCATGAACGCGTATGTGTATGTCGACGGCGAGAAGGTGCACTCCAACGAGGGGCTTTCCGTCGACCCGATCGGCTTGTCCCACCCATCATCACCGCAGTTATGCCTGTTCTACTGCACTGGCGGCACCCCATTCAATGGCTATATGGACGACCTCACGCTCTGGAACAGGTCGATGAGCCAAGGAGAAATCCGCGCGCTCAACTACCTCGACAGAGGGCTGAACGGCATCGTCGTGCCGAGGGGCCTCTTCTTCCAGTCGCAGTTCTTCGTATCGCTGAATGATACGAGCACGTTCGGTTCCGGGAACCCGCTCATGGGATCCACAGCCATGGGCAACGGCAATCCTCTCGAATTGCACTCCAAGACGATACAGCAGCTGATAGCCGCCAACCTCACCCTGGCGCAGGCGTGGACGTGGATAGACCAGCTCATGAGGAACGAGTCCGGGAACGTGACGTCGTTCCCCCTCGTCGTCACGAAGGAGGTCTACACCATGGGCTTCGACTCCATGGTCATGAACGTCCTGCCCAACGTGACCGTCGAGAACAGCGGGAACCATTCGATGCCGCCGCCACCGGTCCGCGACGTGTCGTTCTGGGAGGCGGCGTGGAACTCATTCACAGGCATGCTGGAGGCCGCCTGGAACGCGGTCGTGGCGGTTGCCACGTTCGTCGCCAACGTCGCCCTGGCGGTGATCAAGTGGTGCATAGACTTCGCGGTGGCGATAGCGGAGGGGAGGGGGCTGCAGTTCTTCTACGACACGGTGGTGAAGCCGTTCGTGGAGGCGATACTCGCATTCATAAGATGGGTGATTGACCTCATCAAGGCATTGATCACCTTCTTATTCAGCCCCATAATCCAAGCCGTCGAAGGCTACTTCAACAGTCTTCGACACTCAATCGAAACCGCCTTCGTTGAGATAAACGGAGGGAATCCGACTCGAGAAGAGGATGCCAAGCGTGCTGCAGAAATCGTGGGATGTCTGTTTCTCGGAGGGGCATTCCTGCTTTTCTGGGCCTTGGCCCTTGCGCTATTCGCAATCGATATCGTCTCAAAGCCGTTCACCATCTTTGCCGGCATGATAATCCCGATTGTGATAGGTGTCGCTTTGGGCTTGATCTTCGGAGCTACTCTCAGTGCTGCCATTCCAGTGAGCAACAATGATGCAAGCGGAAGTCCTGACAACATCGATGCAATCCCGGAATTCGTCATCGATTACATACCCGCGGGGATATGGTGGGATGAGCGCGCGCCTCTTTCCGTCGGAAGATTCCTCACGACATTATTGGTCATGATTGCCAGGCAGACCATACTGGATGATCCTTTGTCTATAGGGGACAAGGTTACGGCGCTGGCTCTCTCCATAACGGGTTTAATCCTCTTCCTCACCTCCCCGCTCATCGGCGGAGGTGCCGGCGTGCTCGGGACGCTTGCGGCATTCGGACTCTCCATCTTCGGTCTGCTCAAGGCTATGAGTGGAAAATTGAAGGATTTGGCCCCTCTGCTGCACAATGTTGTACTTGCGCTGGCGATAGCCTCTGTTGTCATGGGCCTGGGATCCGTATTGAGGCTTGGTTGAGATGGCTAGCTCGATAGGCGACCGGGAAGCGGGACAAACACCGCATCGACGGAGCGGAGAGGAGGGCGAAAGGTTGCAGGGCAGATTGGACGCTTGGGCGGGCGTATTCCTCATTGCGGTTGCCTTACTCGAGCTTGCTGCAATCCTTAACGCGTTCTTTGGCAATGGTTGGGATCCGCTGGATATGAAAGGTGGATTCTCCAATGGCTTGAGCAGTGCATTTCTCGTTGTCCTTTTCATCGCTTGCATGGTGTGCGGTCCTTTTCTCATTCTGAGAGGGTTGCATCGAATGCGGGGCACCAGCCTGCGTTGAGGACTGCGACTGACATGACAGGAGAAATGGAACGAACGGAGCACATGCACAGGGAAATGACGAAAGCGATTGCTGGACGTATACCGCGCCTGCCAAGAACACTTAGGACGTTCGCGGGCAACGGTTGGCCCGTCACACTAGAGCTTCTCTCTCCTCCCGCCACAATCGAATCCCGCCGACATTTCAAGCTGACGGTCTGGCCCGCCTGCAGGTCGCTGCGATCCATGCGCGGCAGGAAGGTTAAAGGGATTCTCATTGAACCATATCTGAATGGACCTATTGCTCTGTCGATGCGAAGGCAGAAGACGAGTCTGCCGCCTCCGTTCCTCCAATTCGTTCTTTCTTTTCGTTCTGCCAGGAGCTATCTTTTTATGGACCAAGTCAGTACAGGCAAACGTGGCTAAGAAGGCTCAAGATGCTGTGGTGGATGCCCTGAGCGCCAGATTTCCCATAGTCAGGAAATTCCGTGACCAGCCCCACCCGACGAATTGTATTGCAACATGTATCCATAATGCCCTTGTCGCTCTTGGTGACAAAACGCAGAGGCAGGATATCCAAAGAATCTCGATCAAGGAGATCAACAGGACGATAAGGCTAAAGAAGCAAATGATCCCAAATCCTCCATTCATAGTGCCCGCTTTCAACAATCACTTCGAGAAGAAGAGGTTGCGTGCTCACGAGGGCAAAGGACCGAGGATCGACATCACCGACTTGGAGAGAGTGTTGGGAAACCCGGTGGCGTCTCCTCTCATCGTCACGGTATCCCCCCATTTCTTTGAGGTGTACGGGGTCGAGGTTCCTCCACCTTTAATCGTGGCCGGAGATGAGTATGAGGTAGATCACGACATTCTCATCCTTGCCATTGACGATAAAATCTGGTTCCATGACCCTCTGGCAAACATACCGCCCCTCAGCCGGGCCAAAGCAAAACCACAAGGTCGAATGGACCTGCAGCGGTTCCTGGAGGTTTGGAAGGCGAAAGAAACAAATAGCTTCATGTGGATAGAATCGGTGTTACGTGGACCAATCGATAAATGGACACAGGAGGAGTAGCCGATGACGTTCGTTAGTGTTTCCCGCTATCCGAGAGAGAATGTCGAGTCTCGGTTGACGAAGTCGCTTGGACGATACGTCCGCAACGTGTTCATTGATGAAGTCGTGACGACACGAGAGGGAGTGCGCTTCGCTTCCTTGTGCGCTATACGACCGCTCTTCATCTTTGACGACCGTGAAGGAAAGGGAAGACTTCATTGGCAGGTCGCCCGCAAGTTCGACGTCGTTAAGCTCGCTGAGAGAGAAGGTAAGATTGGCTTTGAACTCGACAAGTTGACGAAATCTGACAGGAAACTGCCCAGGGTCTTTCTTGATGATTTCCTCAAGACGGAATCTGCAATGCTGAGAAGCATCGAACACCTTCTTGTGAGAATCGACCTCGTTCAAAACGCGATGAGTCCGATCACCAAACTCGTTTCCCATGTTATTGAGCACGGTCGCGTGAGACCCACGGATTTACATCACAAGAAGGGCATCATAAGAGCAACGGAGTATTGCGATTTCCTTGTGAGCTTAGGGACTTTGAGGAAGGAGAATGGTCACTACGTTGAAGGGGGCAATTTCAGGAAAGGCGAGTTCAGGGAGATGACGGATTCCGAGTTGTTTGAAACCGTGCTTGCGGAGATCTATAAGAAAGGCTATAATTACATGAGAACGAAGCTGCACCTGACGGGTGTCGTCCCATACCTGAATCTGTCCCATGCATACTATCGACCCAGCTCAGATTACGGCGAAATAGTCCGCGTCTCAGATGAGCAACTGTGGTATTGGTATGTGAATTTCTACGGCAAACGTCCCCCGCCGGCAACTTGCAGCGACAGGATTAGGAAGCTTTCATCGGTAGGAATCTGGGAAAGGCAAAGAGACCTGATTATAGGAAAAGAGGAAATTTTCGACCGATTCCAAGAGACTCTGGGGATTACGAATGCCACCACTGATGGTGGCCGAGCCTTGGCATAGAATCCCTGACACGTATTTCGCTCCGAAATGAACGCGAGCGATGGACCGCTGATCGTCCGACGTCCGAGGAGGTCATGGTTGCCATTCTTAATCATTAAAACATCTCACGATTCCTGCATATACACACAGTCCGCGCGGAGCGACCGCCGTTTCGCCGTCCTTGTTATCCACACTTAGGTATAACGGATGGGTGAGGGCGAGTCCCCGTGTATCGTCTTTCCTCATGGCGGCAGCAATCGCTTTATCCCCGTGATTCGTTCACCCCGAATGTGAAGGACTGGAGGTGACGATGTCGTCCCGCCTTGATAGCCCGGAGTGGATTAAACGCAAGGATTCGACAACAGCAATGATGAGGAATCTCCCAGTGGAAAAAACGTCATCAAATAGGTTCAGAGGTTACGGCTGGCCCGCCACTCTGGAACTCCTCTCACCGCCAATCGGGAAGCCCGTAGATTCCCGCCAAACAGCCAAGATGAGTATCTGCCCCGCCTGCAAGTCGGTCCACGAGGACGGCGGTTACTACGTCTCCGGTCATGGAGACATGGCCTCGCTCATTTTCGACACTCCCGTCATCGTCGTGGGCAATGACAACTCAGGCGAGCTGAACTCAACTCTATGCAGTTCTTGATGTGATTCATCTATCCAAAGTCGTCTATCATCGGTCTAGCGCCTGTCATCGTTCAGAGACGGTAATGGGAAGGACATTCTCAAGCGCTTGCGTCTTCAGGTTTCCTTGTTTCAATGCTGATTCAGCACTCAAACCAAAGGCTCAAGAGTGCCTGGCGAGGTCGTGATGTCGATAAGGGGAACTCGGATGGCCTTTCACCGAAAAGGATCCTCGTGAGGAATGTCGTCCTCGAAGTATGCGAAACGATCTCCCAGCAGGCGTTCGATCGCGGGGAAGTCAGGGCGCTCCTGACGGCGCTCAAGACCCAATCTGCCAAGTCCGGCTAGCATACCAAGGCGGAACTGAAAACGAAGGTGGTCCTCCTCAAGCCCGCCGAGGGGGACTTCGGCGCCTGGGGCCTCCTCCGCGAAGATTAAGGGGGAGAACTCCCGAGGGTCAGGTTTCCCGTCCTCGATTCGACCAGACCGACTCGGATGGCAATTCACAGCGACGCCCGCCACGGCTCCCAGAAACAGCTCCCGCCCAAGCGACAGCAGCGAAACCAGAGAGGCCTTTGAAAGCGTAGCCTGATCCGGCGAGACCTGCCCCCAAGTGCGTGGTCCCCCCGGCGACAGCGGTCCCCCCTCCTGCTGCGCCCGCCAAAGCCAAGCTCGCACCGAACGTCAGTCCAGCCGAGAACCCAACTCCTTCCCCCGCCAACGCCGCCATGCATTCAATTTGCGCGTATTTTCGTCACGCAGGTTCGGATGATTCGATTGACGAATTCAAAATGACCGTGGTTTATCGGTAATTTGCCGTGCTTAGCCCGGGACCCTCGTATATTTCGTGGATGCGGCGGGCACTAATACATGCAAGCTGCAATAGGGTTTCGATGAAGGTGGACTACAGGCTGCACGACGAGGAGGCAGACCTGACTATGGCGGCGCCTTGCGGGCTCTATTGCGGCAACTGCTCGATCTTCCGCACCTACTTCGATCGAGACGGCAAGAAGGCCATGGCCCTCGCGGAGAGATTTCACTGCAAATCTGAGGACGTCAAGTGTTCTGGCTGCAGGGTCGATGCGAAGTTCTCATGGTCGTCCGATTGCGAGTTCAAATCGTGCACGCGGGAGAAGGGTATCAAGTTCTGCTACGAGTGCGGGGATTTCCCCTGCTCGAAGATAGAGGAGTTCGCCGCGTCCGCGCCCCACCACCGCCTGATCCACGACAACTTCGCGCGTATGAAAGCAGTCGGATGGCGGCAATGGCTGAAGGAACAGGACGAGAGGTGGAGGTGCGGGGTCTGCCGGGCGAAGCTCGACTTCTACGACGAGAAATGCCCTACTTGCGGGACTCCGGCCAAGTGACCGCTGCGGGAAGATCCTGGGGTCGATGCACGATCCGTCTTACTGTGTCTTCTGCTCGGTCTGTTGCGCCGGCCCCTGCTTCCCCGGTTCAGGCGGCGGGACCGGCTGCTGCGGCACGACCGGTTGCGCGGGTGCGTATGGCGGGTACATGGGATATCCGGGCATCATCGGCACCACCTGCACAGGTATCCAGACAACCGGCGATGCCTGCGATGCCGGCGGACGCGTTGGCTTGAGCTGTCCTCCTTTGATCCGCGTCGATACGTTCTGATACAGCAGGAGGAAGATGATGAAGGTCACGAGGCCAAAAGCCCCGGCCATGAGCGTCGGCCAGCCCGTCGACGTGGTTAGATATGAGCTGGAATAGCTGTCGGTGAGCCTGTCGATGATACTTGGCAGCTGCAAGAACGCGAACGCGGACACGATCCCCGGAGTGGCGGTCCCGAGCCCTGCCGCGAGATAGAGATGCCGATCGTATTTCTGGTCCACGAGCCCTTGCACAGGAAGGACGATCGCCATTGCAGTGAAAGCAGCCACAAGAGTGCCCATCACGGCTCCAGCTGCGACGATACTATAGTAAGTCCCGGGGTCCGGATGACCGTAGTAGAAGAAGGAGGTCTGGAACTGGAGGGCCAGCGTGATGATTGAACCCACGACGGTGGTTACGATAGCTGCGATTATCAGACCCATCGCGACATTGACGTGCCGCGCATGGTTTGGGCTGAATTCATTCCGACCGCCATAGAGGTAGCCGAACCCGACAAGATAGAAGACCAAGACCAGGATTTCAAGGATTATGGTGATGGCGGTGTAGGCTAACACCATGATCATGGCGGAATAGTTGTAGTACGAACTCGTTGCCAAGCTATCGAGATTGACCGCACCCCAGACACCGTACACAATCTGCGAAATCAGCACTCCAAGGTAGATGGCGAATGCGATCGTGCACCACCGAATACCCTTCGGCGAGTTAGGTTCTTTCTGGAACGGAGCGCCAATCGGACCGTACATCGGATAAGTCTGCATCTGCAACCCAGCCTTGCTCTTCATCGTTCCCCGGATATATAACGGTGACGAGGACATGTCGACGCAGGGATTGCACAGGTTAATCAAACTCGGTTCGGTAGTCAAGGTCGAGGTCGCGTTCCAAATGAAGATTGCAGGCGCGATGGACTTGACGGGGATGGCGGATCTTGACCGTGCGGTGGAGACGTTCAAGCGTGTGGCGGTGAAGTACAATGCACTGGGCGTCGACGTATCGCGGCCAATTGTGTTGGTTGTCGAGAACCTGCCCATCATGGGAGCGACTGAGCCTGCAGGCGATGCGTTCCGCCTCCACATAGGCATTCAGGCCATGTCGTCCGGGATGCTTGACGGGCTCATCGCGCATGAAGTGGGACACATGTATCGGATCCAGCAAGGACATCCTTCGCATTCTGCCGATGTGCACGGGCGTTTACTGAGCACCGTCGGCGTCCGAGGGAAGGGGGGAAGGGAGTTCCTCGGGGTCGCGCGCCTCGCGCTCAACCACGTCGAAGACATCTATGCGGATGACCTGGCGTTCGACGTGATCGGAAGCGAAAGAGCCCGAATGTTCTTCACGGACTGGATCCGCCGTTCTACCGTGAGTCGTGGCAAGCGATGGGAGACTGTCGCGAACGAGGTCACGGTGGCGTTCGGCCTCGGAAACATGGAGCGACATGGAGTCCAACCGGAGGATATAGTCTTGCGGGAGACGCGGGAATTCTCCGGAAGAGCCGGGCTCAACCTTCTTCCGAAGCTTGTGGCCGCCTACCGGGACCTGCCGAAGACCGGCGATGTTGAGACCGCGATCCGAGAACTGCTCATCGATGTCAGGGACGAAGGCGCTGGTCGATAGGATCCAGCTCGAGGAATTCCCTGCCCCTCCGTGCCATCCACATCACAGTCGCACTGCCCCAGATCCTCATTCAAGAAAAATACGGATGCGTGGGCCAGGATTTGAACCTGGGAACCCCTTCAGGACCAGCACCTCAAGCTGGCGCCTTTGACCATGCTTGGCAACCCACGCATCTTGCGACGCTGAGGGGGAGATCCCCGCCCCGCCGCAGAGCGCGACGGGGATTCGAACTCCCGTGGGCCGTGTGACCCACCAGATCTCAAGTCTGGCGCGTTGGGCCTGGCTTCGCTACCTCAGCGCGAGTCATCAAGACCAAGGGTGTAATTTAACTTTGCCTCGCAGAGCACAAGCGCTGCGATGGTGCGAGGCCGGCTCATTTCGTCTCTTTCAGAACCGCCGCATTCAGCTCGAATGCCGCCACGGGATGGCCGAGACTGTGGGCTTCTAGGACAGCCGGCGCAATCTCGCCGAAGAGCCCCGCATTCCTCCCCGAAACCATCACCGCCGCACATCGGCCGGGGATGAAGTTCGGGTCGCTCGACGTTTCCAGATCGAATTCGCGGCCGAGGTCACGCATGATGCTCTGCACGAGAGACTTGACCTCGGTGAACGAAGCCTTTGCATGAATCGATGCTCCCGCCAAGTGCCTTTCGTTCATCGCCCCCGCCAGGACGTCCTCGACCTCGAATACGCGCTGCGGCAGATCGCGATGGGTGTTCATCGTCAAGATTCTCAGCAAAGATGGCAGCAGCGAACTCCTGAGCCCGCTCAATTCCGACGAGACGGGGTTGAGGATTCTCGGTCCGTCGGCGCCGCCCTTGAACGGCGTCTGCGGATCAACCATCGACAGCGACATGATTTCCTGATAGCCGTAGCCGATCATCATCTCCCTGAGCGTCTGCGAGAACAGAGTGATGCGCGCGGGCGCGCCAACGGTCGATTCGCGCGGCAGCCTGAGGGGAATCCGGTCATAGCCATGGCCCACCCCGATGTCCTCGATCAGGTCGACCTCGTGAAGCATGTCGACCCGGTAGGCGGGGATCTGCGCCTCTATCGAATCCCCCGTCACCCTGGCTCCGAACCGCATCTTCTCAAGGCAGCCCGCCGCCTCTTGCGGCGTGATCGACAGACCCAGAAGCCTATTTGCGCTGGCGGTGCTGACGTTCCTAACCTTCGCGGCGAGGTCCGGCGTCCTCATCTGCCGGCCGGGCAGCTCGAGCACGATCGATTCGATCCTGCCTCCCCTCTCGGAGAGCGATGTGGATATGATATTCAACGCGGAGCTGACCGCCCCGAACTCGAGACCGGTGACGTCTATGAACAGGTTCCGCGTGTCCTCCGTCAGCGCAGTGGCCGTGCCGTTGATTATTGGCGGGAAGGATAGGACAGCGCCTTTTGCATCCTCGATGATCGGATAGAGAGCTTTGCCCTCCAGGATGTGACCGAACTCTCTGCCCTTCTCGTGCCTCTCGAGGATTTCGAGCAGGGTCAATTCGTCCGCTAGGCCCAGCGGGGTGAACCTGACGCTGTCAGGCTTCACGGCCCTGAACTTGAAAGGGGGCGTCACCTTGTCAACGTCGTGAATCCCGATCGCGACCTTCTTCCGCCTGCGGCCAATCGTCATGTGCAGCTTCTCTTGAAGGTCCATCAGAGACTTCACAAGTACGTCCGTCATCTCGACGCCGCGCACGAGCCCGCCAACGGCGTGCGGCCGGACCGCCTCGACGCTCTTCTCGATGATGAATCGCATGTCCGACTCATGCACATCGAACCGGGGCAGTCCCTTTTCGATATCAAGAACGCCCCTGAGCGCCCGCACAAGCCCCTCGACCGAATACATGTCAGGGCGATTCGGGGATATATCGAAACTCAGCTTCTCTCCTTCGATTCCTTCGTCGGCACCGCCAATCATCGACGTCTTCGCCCTGATCTCGTCGATCGAGAACCTCTTCCCAAGCAGGTCGATGATGTCCGAATACTCGAAGGATACCACTGTCATTATCGGCGGGTGAGCATGGCCGGACGGTATAAGAAAGTGCTTGTGGATTCCGGACAAGGGCCGATAGTATGGAGGTGTCGGG
This sequence comes from Thermoplasmata archaeon, assembly GCA_041489255.1. GTDB lineage: Archaea > Thermoplasmatota > Thermoplasmata > RBG-16-68-12 > JAFNFQ01 > JAFNFQ01. Next base: position 212,152 of record JBGPQV010000002.1, read on the forward strand.
GGAGGCGATATCTTTACATGTAAAGAGAGCGGATATAGGTCGGGATAGCCGTCTCGGTTCAGGTGGCGAATCGCGATGAAAGACATGTGGAAGGCGGGCATCGTCGTCATAGTGTGCTTGTCGATCGTTTTCGAGTTGAGCCCTCTGATCTTGCTCAGGAATGGTTCTGATACTTCGGGGCAGAACCCGCCGAATGGTCAGGATCCTCCGGTGGTTCCCAATTTCGAACCGACCCAAGACTGCCAACAGTACACGGCGTTCACGTCTAGGTCGGAGATCGAGCAGCGGGTGACTGCCGATTGGAATGATCCGTCGAATCCTGCCGGGGGCGGCGGAATCGGCTGGTTTGGAGGACCCACGCTCGGATCGCCGCAGACCGATTCGTCCCAGATCGGGCTTGCGGGCGACAGTCCCACTCGAGACTATTCCGAGACCAACACGCAGGTGGCGAACGTCGATGAACAGGATATCGTCAAGACGGACGGTACCTACATCTACACGATTTCTGAATCCGAAGTGGTCATCTTGAGGGCGTATCCGACCGACCAGGCGGGTATCGTTTCCCGAATCCAGTTCGACGCGTGGCCGTTAGGTCTTTTCATCGACAATGACAGGCTCGTCGTGATCGGGGGCTATTCCTACGACAACTATTGGGACGGCTACAACCGCTCATATGACAGCTCCGACACACACGTGTCTCTCTACAACATCGCCGACCGCGCGAACCCGGTCGCCGTGCAGGAATATGCGATAAGTGGCACTTTTGCCGGAGCACGCATGGTCGATGGTTTCGTCTACGTGATCACCACGGATTTCCTCTACGACTACGGGCAGGGCGTCTCGCTCCCCGCCATCACCGTCGGACCTCAGACCGAGGAGCTGCCGCCGGCCCAGATCGGCTACTTCGAGAACGAGACCTACGGCAATGCGGTGACCCTCATTCTTGCGATCAACGCTGCTGGCGATGGCTCTTACTCGGCCGCAGGGTACCTGACCGGGGGCTTCGGCGTTCTGTACGTTTCGTACGACCACATGTACATCGCCGTAACTTCCTATGAATACCTCAACGATGAAGGATACTACGAAATGCTGGAGAAGACCGCGATCCACAAGATTGCGTTCGAGGAGCTCGACACGAACTATGTCTGCACCGGCGAGGTTCCTGGCCGCCTGCTGAACCAGTTCTCAATGGACGAGTACGCCAGCAATCTGCGCGTCGCGACAACAACAGGCCAGATGGGGTGGGGAGCCGGCAACCCCAGTAACAACATATATGTCCTCGACTCCGAGATGGCGCTCCTCGGCAAGCTGGAGGGCCTCGCACCTGGAGAACAGATATACTCCAGCCGGTTCTTCGGCGAACGCGCCTACCTCGTGACCTACATGAGAATCGATCCCTTCTTCGTGATCGACCTCTCCGATGCGGCGAATCCAAAGCTCGTGGGATCACTCGAGGTTCCGGGCTTCTCCGACTACCTTCACCCCTATGGCGACGACCACGTGATCGGCATAGGTCAAGACACACTGGTTGACCCGAGTGGCGGCTTCAGCTGGTTCCAGGGGCTCAAGCTGTCCCTGTTCGACGTCACGGATGTCGGGAACCCGGTGGAGGAGGACAAGATCGTGATTGGCGACAGGGGGACTACCTCTGAAGCCCAGGATGATCACAGAGCGTTCATGTTCGACGAGGAGCGCGGAATCCTGGCGTTCCCGGTCAACCTCTATCAGGATGAGAGCAACCCGGACCCCAACGGCTGGAATTGGACATATGGCAGCTATGTCTGGCAGGGGGTCTGTGTGTACCAAGTCTCCCTGGATGGCGGGTTCCAGTACATCGGCCGGGTGACGCACGGATCTGACGGACAGCCCTACTACTACGATACGTTGTATGTTCGCAGGTCGCTGTACATCGATGACGTGCTCTATACGATTTCGACCGGCATGGTCAAGATGAATGCGCTCAGCGACCTTGCCGAGATCGGCAGCATCGAACTGTGAGACGAAAAGTGGGCCCGGCCAGATTCGGACTGGCGACCTCCCGGTTTCAGAGAGCCCCCTTTCTCCAGAGGATCCTATCAGCCGGGCGCTCCAACCATGCTAAGCTACGGGCCCGTGAACACCACGTAAGTTAGGAATCCACTTAAACGTTATTCCGAGGTCCCGCGGACCTCCCGCCACCTGGCCAGCATCGCCAACCCGTCCCAGCCCCAATAACCACAGGGAAAGCTTTTTATCGATAGCGCGGAATTCTGAAGTCCAGTGGAAGAATGGAGGTCCTCGAGGCTGCCAAAGCCGTACGGAGCGTGAGCAAGTTCTTGCCAACGCCCGTGCCCGAGCAGAAGGTCCAGACCGTCATGAACGCCGCAAGGCTGGCAATGTCGGTGGACAACCTCCAGCCGTGGAAGTTCATCGTCGTGAACGACGAGGAGCTCAAGAGACGGCTGGCTGGTGCATGCACGAACGGCCGGACGATGGCGGACGCGCCACTGCTCATAGTGGCTTGCGCTCGCATGGACGAGGCGGTGAGCATGGTCGGCGGGTACATGAACTCGTTCCCGCTCGACCTCGGCGTGGCCATCGGCCACCTCACCATGGCAGCGACAGGCGAGGGGTTAGGGACCTCCTGGACTTTCGCCTTTAATGAGGACAAGGTGAAAGCCATCCTAGGCATTCCTCCGGATGCCAAGGTGCTAGGGTTGACGCCTCTGGGATTCCCGGAAGAGCTTCCACCGCCCGCCGGCAGGAAACACCTGTCGGAGATCCTCAGCTACAACAAGTATTGAAAGCTCCCGAGCTAGGAGCCCCAGAGGAAAGAAAGCATGGCCCTCCGAGCCATCACCCCGAGCCAAGAAGCGTACTGCTCCAAGTGCCACGTTAAGCTCTCCCTCGAGGAGACGCGCTGCCCTGGCTGCGGCGAGGATTTCACCGGCGTGATCGACGCGGGCCTCTGCGGCGAATGTCAGGCCGTCGTGACCATGGACTCCGATAAATGCCACAAATGCGGGGCTGTGTTCAAACCGGTGAAGACCCAGGGCGGCCTCAACGAGACTGAGTACCTGCGCAGGATGCTGCAATGGCGGGGACTTCAGGCTCAGAAGTTGAATGGCATCACCCCTCCGCCCACGCTGGATCCCGCGGTTATGATGGCGGCTACCGCCAGTTCCCCGCTCGGCCCGCAACCGGTTAATGTGCTCTACCAGCTAGCAGAGCCGCTGGAGAAGGTGCTCAAACTCCGAAGGAAGCGACTTGAACAGATGGACGAGCTCATAGCTGAGGCGAAGCAGCGCATCGATGAACTCGGAGAGACCAGCGACCCCATCAATCAGAAGGAGAAAACGAGGCTCAAACGCTGGATCGATGAGACACAGATGGAGCGCGAGAATCTGGCTACCATCGAAAACAGCATGATTGAGATGGAGAAGGTCTACAAGAACCTCCTAGCATTGCAGCAAGTGGAGATGCAGACAAAGGAGGAGAGCATCAGGATGCGACTCGATTCGGTCGGAGCCGAACTCGAGCACATGGAGAAGGAGAAACTCACGATTCAGGAGAGGGAGACCGAAATCAAGAGGAGGGAGGACGAGCTCCGCAAGATTCTCGAACGGATAGACGAGAAAGAGAAAGAGCTGTCATCCCTGGAACGGCTCCTGACAGGCAGGGTCAAGGAATCGGAGGAACACAAGAAGAGGCTTGACGACGCCGAGAAGCAACTCGAGAAAGACAAGTGGATGGCGGCCCAGAGGCAGCTGCAGTCGCAACTCATCGCGATGAAGACCGGGAATGCTGGCGGTGAGTCTGGCGAGAGACCGGGCGAGCGAGACGAGAGACTCAGCCAAATCGAGGAGCGAATCAATAGGCTCACCAAGGAGAAGGACGAGATGCTCCAGGAGAAAGAAGAGACGAACAAGCTCCTCTCTGAAATAAACCGGCTCCTGAAAGTCCTGGACGACCTCCTCGGACAGCTGCCCAAGAGTGTGATCAGTAAGTTCGCGAACAGCGAGGACTACAAGCTTTACGAGACAGTCCTCCAGAAGTGCGGGGTGTGATTCCCACGGGTCTGAGGGACAAAGCCAGGGAATTGGCAGGAAATGAGGAGACGGAGGAGCAGAAGGCTGCCGTCCCGCCGACCGCCGACGATGTCTCAATTTCCGAACCCGACACGGTCACCGTGCCGCGCTCACAGCTCCAGAAGCTCGAAACCGGTTTAAGGGAGCTAGAGCAGAAGCTCAAGGACTCTCAGAAGGAAGCGAAAGATAGAGCCGAGCATCTAGGGCGAGAGTTGAAGCGAGCGGGGGAAACCCTGAACGCGAGAGAGAGCGAACTAGCTGACATGGGTGAGATGGTCGCCGAGCTGGAGAGAACCGGCAAAGAGCTGGCCAAGGAGAAGAAGGAGCTCGAAGCCAGACTAGCGCAAGAAGGCGAGACTGGCAAGAAGACGTCAAGGCTGAAGAAGGAGCTTGATGACACCAACGCATTGCTGAGGAAGAAAGAGGATGAGCTCTCGGACTTGCGCCAGGAACTTGACAGTCTGACGGGGGAAGTCGAAGCTTTCAGGATGGCCAGAGCCCTCACGGAGGACAGATTCAAGAAGGATCTGCAGCAGGTCAAGAGCAAGCTGGAGAACGCGGAGACACGAGGCCTCGAAATGAAAAAGGAGGCCGAGCTCGCAAAGACGCGAGAGGAATCCGCGAACGAGATATTGGAGGAAAAAGACAGACTCCTCAGGGCGGATCAGGAAAACCTTGAGAGGGAGAAGAAAGAGAACGCCGGCCTCAAAGAGATGCTGAGGCAGAATAGAGAGTCTGCAAAGTCGAGGGAGAAGGAGCTCAACGACAGCATGTCGGGACTAATGGCCGAGCTCGCGGAGAGAAGGGGGGAGACGGAGAACCTCAGACTGCAGATCGACAAGTCCGGGGACATTTCGACCCGCGAGAAGCGCTTGCGCGACGAGGCGAATCGACTCGATTCGAAGGCGAAGGAACTGGGCGCCAAGGAAGCAAGTCTGAGGACGCTCGAGGAAAACCTCTCGGCAACGAAGAAGGAGCTCGAGAATGAGATCAACACGCTGGAGGATGCGAAGCGCGGAATCGAAGCATCGCGCGCGGAGCTAGAGCGTCGGGAGAGGGAAGCGAAGGCGACAGACAAGAAGCTTTCCGCCGCCAAGGATGATATCGACAAGCAACGCCTGACCCTCGAGCAAGAATCCGCCGCGCTCAAGTCCGAGAAGATCGCCCTCGATAGCACGATAACGGAACTCGAACGGGAACGCGGCAACCTCGCTGCGCAAGAGAAGGAGCTGTCGAAGCGAGAGAAGAACCTCGCCAAGAAGCAGGGGGAACTGGACGAGAGGTTGCGCACCGCGCAGGACGAGAAGCAGGCTGTATCATCGGCAGCCAAGGCCGTCGAACGGGAGAAGGAAGAGATTACGAGCCGCAAGACGGAGATAGAAGCACTGGCGGCAGAACTGGCACGGCAAGAGGAGAACCTAGATGCGAAGATGGAGGGACTGCAGAATGAGCGAGAGAGGAACGAGACCGCATTGCGGGAATTGGACTCACGCTACGAGGAGTTTTCACGGCGCGAACTCGCCCTGACGAAGCTCGACGCGGACCTGCAGAAGAAGAAGGCGTCGCTCGACGAACTGGGGCCGGAAATGGCGCAGGAGCGGGAGAGGCTGGATGGCGAGGGCAAGGAATTCCAGCGCAGAAGGGAGGAGCTCCTCGCGCTCGAGAGAAGCGTCTCAGAAATGCAGGCAGCATTCCAATCCAAACGCGAATCACTATCGAGGGAAGTGAAGGATCTAGAGGCCAAGAGCAAGAAAGAGGAGAAGAGGCTCTCAGCGCTCGAAGACGATATCAAGGGTCGCGAGCAGGAAGTCTCGCGCATAACCGCGGAAATCAAGGTGAAACAATCCGCACTGGAGAACCTCGAGAAAGAGCTGAAGAACAGGGAAGCCGCACTGGAACGAAAAGATCAGGAACTGCGCGAGAGAGACATGGGAGTGCAAGCTTCATTCGTGGAGACGCAGGCGGAAAAGGAGAGGCTCGAAAGCCTGAGGGTCCAGCTCGAGACAGTGAAGCGAGATCTGGAAGAACAGGAGAGGAGCGTCGCCGCCAGCGCAAGTGAACTCGCGCGAAGGACTGCTCGCGTCGAAGAGGAGGAAGCAGAATGGCGCAACCGCAAGCAGGAGCTGGATGGGGAGAGAAAGATTCTCCAAGAGCAGGAGAGGGCGCTCGCGCGGCTCAAGGCGGGGGTCGAGAAGGAGAAGGCGGTGCTGGACGCCAGGGGGAATGCGGCCAATCAGAAAATCAAGGAAGATGCCAGGTCGGCAGAGAGACTGAAGGATCGGGAGAAGCGACTGGCCGACCTCGAAAGGGAATTGGTGGCGAAAGAGACTGTGCTCCAAGGCAGAATCAAGGAGCTTGAAGGGTTCGAAGGTCGGGTTTCCGAGAGAACTGGGGCACTTGACAGCAACCTCCGGGAGATTGGTGAAATCAGGCGCGATCTCGACCTCCGGGAACGCGATCTTGCGGCGGCGCTGGAGAGGGCTTCGGGGAGGGAGGGTACGAGCAAGGAATTGAAGATAAGGATTCAACACGACAAGGCTGAAATCGACCGGGAACGCAATGAACTCGAGAGGATGCGGACGGCGGTGAGGAAAGAGGCCGAGGACCTCGACAAGAAGGAGATGCGTCTCCGCCAGAGCGAGAGCCTTCTGGAAGCGAGGACCGCGGAGCTGCTCAAGATGCACAAGTCCGTAGACGAGGACCGCAAGCAGCTCAGGACAACGCAGATGAAGATGCTCCAAGAGGTCGCCAAGGCGGAGAAGGAAGCGGGCAAGAAGCAAGCGCGGGCGTTCGAAAGAATTGAGCGCGAGCGAAGGGGCGTGAGCCTGGAGAGGGAGAAGCTGGCTGAGATGCTCAAAGCGAAATCCTCGCTTCGGGATGCTGAAGGCAGGCTGAGAGACAAGGAGACGAAGTTGAAGGAAGTCGTCGAAGAGATCGATTCACGCGGAAACGAGGTCGAAGGCGACGCAAACATGCTTAAGTCTGATAGAACCGAGCTTGAGAGATCATGGAAGGAATTGCAGAGGCAAGAGAAGGATGTCGCGGCTCTCAGGAAAGAAACCTTGGCGGCGAGAGACGCGCTAAATGCCAGGTTGAGGCGACTCGACGAGGAGAGAAAGGAATTAGGACGGAAACAGCGCGGAGCCGCCGCAAGAGCGCGCGAGGGATTGACCAAAGAAAGGAAAGCGCTTCAGAAGGCCAAGCGTGAACTCGACAAAGCATGGAGCGCCATTGCCGAGAAGGAGAAATGGCTGTCCATTCGCGCGAGAGAACTGGACTCGAAGGCGAAAGCAATCCAGCTGACGAAGCAGAGGCTAACAAGGCTGTTCTGAAAGCCCAAGCTCAAGTATCTTCAGCGGGAGCGATCACCGCGGCGTCGACCTCGGCTGGCTGGCTCAAGTAGTAGAGGAATATCGTACCGAAGATCGGGACGAATATCAGCGAACTGAGGATGTGCAGCAGGGTGAACGGCACCTGCATCCCCAGCGTTTGCCAGATCGATTGGCTGATCGGCGGTTTCCCTATTATCGTCAGCCACATTCCAGCAGCGGTCCAGATGTCGTAGAAGATCGTGAGCGGGATGCTTATCGAGGTGAGAACGGCGATGGACTTGAGGCGGAACGCGAGATGGCGGCGGCGGGTGGCCGAGCCGATCAAGGAGATCATCACGTATCCGGAATAGATGAAAAGGGCGAGCGCGGCGATGTCGCCGAGTGGATAGAACCCTGGGTATCGCGCGACATAGATGATCGCGTCTGTGGAGAGCATGATGGATATCGGGACGATCACGACATACATCCCGCCAAGGTATGTGCCGGCAAGCAGCGATGCCACCAGAACCGTTTCGATGTTCGCTAGGTTCAGCAGAAGGAGTCGCCCGACTATCCCGATGAGTATCAGCAAGAGAGCTGCCCTGAACTTCTTGTTGCCGAGCCTGAGCTCATGCAGACTCAGGGACTCCCCGATGCCTCTCCGAAGGTTCAAGGCGGATATTGAGCGAAACGCCATTCCAGCACGTCTCCGTCGTTCAGGGCGGCGTGGTTCGCACCGACAGAGCCATAGACTCCGTCGATCCAATATTGCCACCACCGTCCGCTATCACCATTCACGTCACCGCCAATCGAGTGGACGAACACCGAGTCCGGCGGTACCGTCCAGTTCTGCCAGACCACCGAGAAGTGGAGGGCACGCGCAGCTTCCAGCAGGAAAGAGAAAGCGGTGTTGTTGCGGCTCGCGTTCGACTCGAACGAGATGCTCCACCCCCCGCCCGCAACGTCTAGCCTGAGATGGAGGCCCTCACTCGGCGGCGGAACCCCTTGCGAGAATGATGCATTCGCGAGCGCCCACACGCCAGCGACGGACGCAGTGAGGCATGCGGCAAATGCGATGGCTGCAAGAACTGACCGCCGGTTGATATTCCAAGCCGCCTTGCGTTTCAGCGTTCCCGCCTCCTCACGAGGTAGAAACCGCCTGCAATCACCGCAACAACGACGAGCGGGACGATGACGAGTATGGCGTAGGTGAGAGCTGACGGGCCTTCGTTTCCCACTTCACTTGGACAGCCCAGCGCGTAGACGAAACCGTTGTCAGAGGCCATATAGACAATGCCGTCGGCAACAATCGGCGATGAGATTGTGTAGTTCACGGGCGTGGGCATGTACGTCCAAAGCGGATCGCCGCTGTTCGCGTCGAGAACGTACAGGGTGCCGTACGCCTCGTTCGTGGTCGCGAAGACCGCTCCGTCTGCATACACCAACGAGGACTGAACCGGTCCGCTCAGCGTCGTCTCCCACAGCTTTTGCCCGGTCATTGAGAGGGCAATCACATTCCCCTTCTGACCCATGATTCCGTCCGCCACGAACAATCTCGAGCCATCCGTGGCGGGAGATGATGTCGAATTCCCCATCGCATATGTCCACGCCTCGGTGCCGTTAAACCTCGCCGCGTGCACCGTCCCATCTCGGCTCGTGAAGAACACGAGAGAGCCGACGACCACTGGGGAGGAAGCCACCGATCCCGCTGTGGGCATGAACCACCGCTCCGACCCGTCGGAGATGTTCAATGCAAGCAGGCCGTATGGCGGGTTGAATGAGTAAGTCGAGCCGTCGAAGTGCCCCGCAACTCCGACATAGAGCGTGTCATCTCTGATGGCGGGAGTTGACAGGTGGATCGAGGGTGAAACTTGCTTCCAGACTATCGCCCCGTTCCAGACGTTGACCGCGACGATCCCGCCGTCACCGCCGCTCTCGTTGAACAGACCCACGTAGACTCTATCCATGTATTGCTTTGGCGATGATGCAATCCCTGTGAAAATCGGAGAGGGCACCAAACGCGTGCTCCAGATATCGGTGCCGTTGGAAGCGTCGATGTAGTGGAGATACCCATCTCGTCCGCCAACCAACGCTCCTCCGTTGAACACGGCAGGTGAAGACATACCGGAGATGTCCGACCTCTCCCGGACTGGGGCGCCGCTGTCCGCGTCCAGAATGAAGAAACCCGCCCACGTCGGCACCAGCAGCGTCCCGTAGGCAGCAGCCGGTGTCCCGCTGATCTCGAACGCCTGAGTGTCGAACTGCCATCTGAGCGAGTGGTCGCCACACAAGCTGCCGGAGTAATGTCCTGAGTTTGAGACGTCCTTCCTGAATGAGGTATATGGGTAGGGATGCAGCGGGGAGGGCACTGGTCTCGTGTTGACCAACGTGTCTGGATTATCCACGGCGAGGTACCACGCGATTATGTCCCCGGCACTGAGATTCAGCTCCGCGGCGCCCAGCTGAGAGATTTCCCATCTGGAACCTGAATCGGTCCATTGAAACAGATGCCACCACAACGGATACGATGGATGGCGGTCACCGATATCCTGGACCATCACGCCGAATGAGAACCAGCGGTAGGTCAGGTTCAGACCTGATGCATCGGATGCTCTTGCGGTCATGTTGAAGGCCGTTCTGTTAAGGCCGACGTCTACTTCCGTCCACAGGTAAGTCCCGTCACCGAAATCAAACAGCACCTTCACGCTTGAATCGGCTCCGAGGGATGTTGGCTGCAGGGCAAGCGCTCCCAGAGCCACGATCGCCGCCAGCATTGCGGGGAAAATCCTCATTCAAGTTCACTTTACAAAATTACAGAACACTTTAATGCATATAAAGCTTAAGGCGCGCATATTTATCAGGACGGAGTGATACGAGTCCCCCATGAGAGTGCTGCGGGACGTGCGAGAGTCTACGAAGCTCCTGATTCTCAAGGAACTCACGGCGCGCCGACACTCTAGATTGCGCACCGTCGCTGAGCGGCTCGACATCACGGTGCAGGGCGTCTCCGAGTACATGAAGCTCATGAGCAAGGAAGGACTGATCCGGAATGTGGACGGAGACTGGAGGGCGACAAGGAAAGGGGTCGAGTTCCTCCAGGCGAACTTCCTTGCGCTCAAAGAGTTCGTAGAGTCGTCCGTCAAGGAGATGAGCATAGTGGACATCGCCGCCGCTGTCGCGGGCACCGAAATCAAGGAGGGCGAGAAGGTCGGGCTCTTCATGGAAAAAGGCGAACTCGTGGCATATCCAGGAAAAAGCTCGACATCGCGCGGAGTCGCGGTCCATGCGGCATCGAAGGGAGAGGATCTCGGAGTGAGAGAGCTGGAGGGCATAGTGCGGCTTCATCCGGGCAAGGTGACGATCCTGCGGATACCGTCGGTCCGCGACGGCGGGACCAGACGGCTCGATTCGGGGAAGGTGGGCCGCATCGTGAAACGACGTTCAACTGAGGTCGTGGCGGCCGTTGACCTGGTCGGCAGAGTCATGGCTCGCAGAATCGGGCTCCCTGTGGACATTTCATTCTCGGCGCTCCCCGCCACCCTCGAGGCCGCACAGCACGGACTGGACGTCCTAGTGCTCTGCCCAGAGGACCGAGTCGCGGAGTTCATCGGAGGAATAGAGGAAACCAACTCCCGCCTCGAAGAGAAGATTGCCTACGAGACGGTCAGCGCGACCTGATTTCATTCCAATATCGAGACATCGTCGAGCTTCCCGTCCCCGTCTCTGTCCAATCCAAGGACGACTTTGTAGAACTCTGCCTCCCCGTGGTAGTCATACAGAACCTTCTCGCTGAGCTGCGTCACGCCGAGTATGGTCGCGAGAGTGCCCATATAATGCAAACCCCAGAGCAGCAGCATCTTCTTCTCTGTGCGCCAAGGATTCGGGACCTTGGCAATCAACCCGGAATATTCCTCGGAATATGTCCGACCCGTGATCGAGGATTGAATCTTCCAAGCATCCCGCCACTCGAAACGCACTTTAAGATGCTCGTTCGCGTCCATCGAGACGATGTTCGCCACTGGCCCCCCGACCAGCATCATGTTCGATCTCTCGAGGCCTTCGGCCTTGACTTCGGTGTCTAGCCTGACCGAGATGCCTTTTGGCGGCGCGAAAAGTTGACCCAGCCTGAGGCCCAGCTGGACAGCGTAAGGGGAATCGCGGGCCACGGTCAGGAACGGACCGTGCGGATGGGGAGAGCCGACGACAACATAACCGTCCAGGATACCGTCGCGGGAGAATTCCCCAAGGAATTCCCTCAGCTTCGCGGGCGCGGCGCCCGGACCTGTAGTGACTGGCGTCCCATTCCCACGCAGCTGCACGCCGAACGCATCCGCCACGGGGGCATAGTAGCGGCACAAGCCACCCCGTCTCTGCTCTTGCCTGACGACTTTGAGCATTCCAGCCGCCGCGAGACGCCTGATGTGGTAGTAGACCTTCTGTTCGTGGACATCAAGCTTCTTCGCAAGCGAGCCGGGGAAATCCGGCTTCGTCTTCAGCTCCTCCAGTATCTTCCATGCCAAGGTGGAGGATATGGCATCAAGATCGGCGGGATCATCCACGAGGTGGATCGGCTTTGCTGTGGCTGCTCCGCCTGGGCTCTGCATGATTATTTGAGCGTCCATGGATGTCCATCATCGTTTTACTATAATAATTCTTTTAGCTTTACTACAACTGTTATAGAAATGATTATAACAATCCCCGCCATCTATCCCTTCATGTCCACCGGAAATAACGAAACTATGTGGGGAACAATCCTGATATCAAAAAGGATAATCACCACGGAACGTACTTCAGAACTCGCCCTCGGTCGGAACTCCCGGAGCAGGGCATGAGGCGGTAAAGATGAAAGCTATCTTACTTGCGGCGGGGAAGGGCGCGCGGATGTGGCCATTCACCGCATACAAACCGAAGGGCATGATACCGGTCGCCAACAAGCCGATCCTCGAGCACGTCATCGCGGCGCTTGTCGAGAACAACGTGCGGGAGATCGTGATGGTAGTCGGGTATCAGCCCGAGAAGATCATGAGCTACTTCGAGGACGGAAAGAAGTTCGGCGCGAGCATGGAATATATTTCCCAGATGAAGCAGCTGGGGACGGCGCACGCACTTTGGGAGGCGAGGTCGAAAATAGATGACAGGTTCGTCGTGCTGAATGGCTCGAATGTCGTCAATGCACAGGCAGTGGCAGACCTCGTTCATCAAGATGAGGCCCCAGCGGTGCTGATCACCGAGAGCGAGACGCCAACGAAATACGGCGAGGTGGTTGAGCGGAATGGATACCTCGAGCGAATCGTGGAGAAGCCAACGGAACCGGTCAGCCACCTGATCAACACGGGGATGTACCTCTTGGACAAGTCCTTCTTCGAGGTAGGCGAACCTCTGATAAGGGAAGGGAAGTACGACATCCCGAACATCCTCCAGCATCTCGCCACTCAAAAGCGCGTGAAAGTCGTGAGGACCGCCGGAAAATGGGCTGACGCGCTCTACCCCTGGGATCTGCTGAAGCTGAACGCCAGCGCACTCGTCGACATCGGTGAGGGCAGGGCGGGAAGGATTGAGAAGGACGTGCATTTCGAGGGCAATGTCTTGGTGGGCGACGGAACGACGATACGCTCCGGAACCTACATCAATGGGCCAGCGATAATCGCTGAGGGTTGCGAGATCGGCCCCCAGGTGGTCATCAACCCATCGACCAGTATCGGCAAGAATGTCCGCATAGGCCCGTTCACCGAGGTGAAAGACAGCATCCTCATGGATGACGTGAGTATCGGTTCCGGCTCCGTGGTGGCCAACAGTGTGATAGGCAAGGGATCCAACCTTGGGACTCGCTTCACCTCTTTGTCAGGAGCGGCAAGCGTGGAAGTCGAGGGCGAGTGGCACAGGGTGGAGACAGTTGGGTCGCTGATAGGGGACGATGTAGTCATAGCGGGCGGAGTCGTGGTCGAGCCCGGGACGATCGTGGGTGCGAAGTGCAACGTCGGGGCAATGGTCCGCCTCCGGGGGAATGTGCCCAACGGGAGCACAGTGGTCTGAGATGTGCGGGATCACGGGCTATACGGGTTCGAAGGACGCCGTCGGCATAGTCATAGAAGCGCTCAAGCGGTTGGAGTACCGCGGGTATGATTCGGCCGGTGTGGCTGTCGTCGGCAAGAGCCTCTCAGTCTTCAAAGACCAAGGTCAAATCGCACAACTCGAGAGAATCCTCCCGGAGACGCACGGAGGTACCGCGATTGGCCACACACGATGGGCAACGCATGGCCGGCCTTCAAAAGAGAACGCCCACCCGTTCCTCGACTGCAAAGGGCAGGTTGCTCTGGCTCATAATGGCATAATCGAGAATTTCTACTCGCTCAGGGAGCAGCTCCGACAGGAAGGCCACACATTTGCGTCAGAGACCGACAGCGAGGTTGCCGTTCATCTCGTCGAGAAGTTCTACAAGGGCAACCTGGAGGATGCGGTGAGGGAGGCGATAAAGCATATACAGGGCACATACGCTTTCGTCATCGTCCACTCGGGCGAGCCTGGCAAGATCGTCGCCGCGAGGAATTTTAGCCCCATGGTAATAGGTCTCGGTTCTGGGGAGAATCTGCTGGCGTCTGACATTCCCGCCATCCTTAAGCACACTGACAAGGTCATCTACCTGCGCGACAGAGAGATGGCGGTGGTCACGCCGAATGCCGTCCGGATCACGGACTTCGAGGGGAACGAGATAAGACATGAACCGCAGACCATCATGTGGTCAATGGAGGACGCGGAGCGTGGCGGCTTTGAGCACTTCATGATCAAGGAGATATTCGAGCAACCGGAGGCAATACACCAGACTCTTCTCGGACGGTTCGACGAGTCCGACATCGACAGGCTCCTTTCGCAGAACCTGACCTCGATCAAGATCGTGGCCTGCGGCACTTCGTATCATGCCGCGTTGGCGGGGAAATACATCCTCGAGGAGCTGGGCAGAGTCCCGGTGACCGCGGAACTGGCATCGGAGTACCGGTATTCCCGAGGCGGGATGGACAGGCCGCTCGTCATCCTCATCAGCCAGAGCGGGGAGACAGCTGATACCCTCGCCGCCGCAAGGGAAGCGAAGAAGAGAGGGTGCCCGACCCTCGCTGTCACGAACTACGTGGGCAGCTCGCTGACACGCGAGGCCGATTTCACGTTCTACACGCGTGCGGGTTTGGAGATTGGAGTCGCCGCCACTAAGACGTTTCTGACACAGCTCGTCGCGATGTACCTCATCGGGATGAAGCTGGGTTTGCAGAGGAGCGCCTTGACTCCGACCCAGGCTGACGGTCTCCTGAATGAACTCCGTGCGCTCCCCCGGGTCGTTCAGTCGGTGCTTGACCGAGCTGAGGCTGTGAGGAAATTGGCCGCGAAGTATGCGGCGGCAGATAATGTGTTCTATATTGGGCGGTACGTGAACTATCCGATCGCCCTCGAAGGCGCGTTGAAGCTCAAGGAAATCTCTTATGTGCATGCCGAAGGCTATCCCGGGGGAGAACTCAAGCACGGTCCTCTGGCAGTGATATCCGAGAAGACGCCAATCGTCGCGATAGCCGTTAGAGACCATACTTACGAGAAGATGCTCAGCAATATCGGAGAGGTGAACGCTCGAGGAGGTCCGGTGATTGGCGTTGGGATGGATGACGATTCCGACCTCGGGAAATACGTGGACGATATCATCCTAGTTCCGACAGTGCGTCCGCTCCTCTCGCCCATCCCGATTGTGGTTGCTCTCCAGCTTCTCGCATATCACGTGGCGAAAGCCCGCGGCTGCGCCATAGACAAGCCGAGGAACCTCGCGAAGACCGTCACGGTGGAGTAGCGTCCTTCCGTCATCGATTCGCGGGACGCAGCGAACCTCGGTCGGATGTACGCTTATCCCGACTCGAGGTCGCGAGGATTCCCCCAATGAGTATCATCGCTCCTCCGAAGACATAGATGACGAGGAAAGTCTCTCCGATGGCAATAATTGACAAAAGAACGGCGAAGAGCACCTCGAACAGCAGGAGGACCGAGGAGACCGTGGCGGTCACGTTCTTCAAGGCCTTCGACCACATGATCAATGGCGGGAGCGTCGTCACGAGCCCGAGGTACAGGATGCCCCCCCAGCTCGCCGCGGCAACCGGCTGCGTCAAATTGACGAAAGGCAGGGGGAAGAGGAGGAATGGGACCGTCGCAACGATGACCGCGATGCTCAGGTCGACGTAGTCGAAATTCGAATCGACTGCCCTCTTCGTGAAAAGGACGTAAAGTGCCCAGCTGAAGCCCGCCGAGAACACCATGATGTCGCCGATGATTTCCCCGTGTTGCAAGAAGGAGATATCGAGACCGGTCTCCAGCACAACAACCCCGCCAACTCCGAGCAACACCCCGGCAATCTTCCTCGGACCAAGGCGCTCATGGAAGAACAGGTACGAAAGCACCGCAATGAACACGATGTTGAAATTGACGAGGAGCGAAGTCTTGGAAGCCGTCGTGAAAGCGAGGCCCGCATGCTGCAGAATGAAGGATATCGCGTTGAGGAAACCGAGTATCCAGACAACGGGCTGGCGGAAGATGCCGACCTTGAACCGTCTCGTGGCCAGCAATATCACCAGCCCGAGCATCGCGGAAATCGAGAGGCGCGCGAACGACATGACGAAGGAGAATGAGAACATGTCCTGCGCCCCGCCAAGCGTCACCTTGATGGCCGGGAATGACGAGCCCCAGATGAGGGCCGAGACCACAATCAGAACGACGCTCGATGTTCTGCGGTCCATGAGCCAGCCGAGCCACAACAGACCCCCTCATTATCCTTTCGACCAGGGGCGGGCATTCGGCACCCGATTCTCTTGCTGCTCTCTGGCCAGAGAATTGTTGGGATAGATTGATAAGGTGTGAATCGGCTGTTGATTAAGTTGTGTGCTGCTTCTCGTGAGCTGAAAGCGAAAATCTGTTTGCTTGGTGAGCGCCAAGTCGGCAAGTCCGCGCTGGTCCGACGTTACATGCTCGACCAGTTCAGCGACGAATACTTCGCCACCCTCGGGATGAAGGTGTACAAGAAGCTGGTTTACGTTTTTCCCCCGCGGTCAAAGGACGCGGTCGCCGTCAACATGGTCTTGTGGGACATCATGGGAGACGGCGAATACGGTGAATCGATGAGGGATATCTACCTTCACGGGGCTGCGGGGATCATGGCGGTGGCAGACGTGACGAGACCGGACACCATTCCGCCACTCAGTCGCTGGGTGAATCCCGCCCTGCAGATGCTCGGAGACGTGCCAGTTCAGATCATCCTGAACAAGTGGGACGCGGGCGAGGCCGTCTACGCGCGCGAGATGGGGCGCGGCATCGCGAAGAAGCATGTCGCTCCATGCTATTTGACCAGCGCTTTGAAGGGAGACAACGTGGAGAGGGCGTTTCTCGACCTGGCGCAGAGAATCCTTGCCCAGGCCCAAGTGGCTGCGAGACCTCTGTCCGAGGACAAGATCCTGGAATTGCTCGTGGGCTCAATAGGCGAGACCAGGACCCTAGAGGACCTATCGGCTGAGTTCGGTCTTCCAGCCACTCACGCCGAGCCGCGAATACGCAACCTTGTCAGGAGCGGACATCTTGCGCTCAAAGATGTGGACATCGCACCTGACGGTTGCCCCGTCATGACATACACGGCCACGGGCAAGCTTGCCAAGAAGAGCGACTGAAGGTCGGCCCGCGCCTCTATCTGTACTGGCGGCAGCTGTGGCAGTACCACCGCCCTTTCTGCGGGTAGTAGGTCATCGACCGCCCGCAGACCGGACATACATTCGCCATCGGAGCGGCGGTCGGGATGCTTTGCTGGACGTATATCTGAGTCGACTGCGGTGGCGATATCACTAGACCCACGATCAGGAGCACAAGCCCAACTATGAAAAGAACCGGGGATAGCAGGCACAACAAAACTCCAATCAATGGGTTGAAGATAGCCAACATCCACCCGAAAAATGCAATTAGCAACATTACCACGCCCGCTGCAACAATTCCCCCGCGCATGAAAGCCACAACTGCTTCCTAGATAATAATGCTACTTCCCCGCCTTATCATATGACCATTGCGGCGAGCAGGATCGCGAGGTACGGTGATGTGTACTTGAACAGAACGAACGGGGCTCGGCCGCGCGGTTTGACCGTCATCCACGCAGTCAATGCGAGCAGCGCAGCCCCGGTCGCGCTCGCGACGACGAGGTAGGGCCATCCGAACGGCCCGATCAGCACCAGCGCGCAGGAGAAGAACACCATGAGAATGGAAGTCGATGCGACGCACAACACTGCCTTCCTGAGGTCAACAATCGCGGTGAGCATCGGAATCCCCGCCCTGGAGTAGTCGTCCCGCCATTTCAGCGCGAGGCTCCAGATATGGGACGGGATCCAGAGGACCACCAGGGCCGCCATAAGGATCGGGGTCAACGACAAATCCGCATTCACCGTCCAGCCGACTACCACGGGGGCTCCGCCGGAGAACCCGCCAAGGATGATGTTGAGCGGGGACCTCCTCTTCAGCCACACGCTGTAGACGAGAATGTTGTCCACGAGTCCGAGGAGGCCGAACAGCGCTGCGACGTACTTCCCCGCCAGGACGAGAATTAGCAGAGAGAATGCGGCCAGCGCAGCACCGAACTCCAGAGCTTTCGACGGTGGCGCGATCCGACCTGTCGGGATTGGCCTGTGCATCGTGCGCTCCATGATGCTGTCGACGTCCCTGTCGAGGTAGCAGGTGATGGCGTTCGCGCCCGCGGTGCCCAAGGCCACCGCTACGACGGCGAGGATGCCGTCGGAGACTGTTCCCGGATGGATCTTCGTCGATGCGAGGAAACCGATGCCGGCGGTGTAGGCCAGCATAACCCATAACCTGGGTTTCGTGACCTGCCAATAGGCCAGCGCGCTGGTCCGCCCACGCCCCTCTGTCGAATCCATTCAGCGAGCAACTCCGGTCTGATGCTTGACCGTGACCACCAATGCGCTTATCCTCATAAACCGTGGCGAATGGCGGGGTTCATAGCAACGTTTATCACCGCTTTCCCCGTTGGAGCGGGATGTGTTCGAGCGTCCGCGTGGCACGCGGGATTTCAATCCGTCACAGGCGGCCTCTCACCGCTTCGTGGAGCGAGCCTTCAGGCGGACCGCTGAGGCTTTCGGGTGTAGAGAGGTGCTCACTCCGACATTCGAGAACGTCGAGTTGTTCAAAGCCAAGTCAGGACCTGGTATCCTCGAAGAGATGTTCACGTTCAAGGACAAAGGCGGGCGGGATCTGGCTCTGCGACCCGAGTTCACGGCTTCAATCATACGTTTCTACAACAGCGAGTTGCGGAGCGAGCCGAAGCCGCTCAAGGTCTTCACCCTGGGCAACTGCTTCCGCTACGAGGAGCCCCAGATGGGGCGGTACAGGGAGTTCTGGCAGTGGAACTGCGAGATCATCGGGGCGCCAAGCCTGGAATCAGATTCTGATGTCATCGCGCTCGCGGACGCGGGGCTCAAACAGGTCGGGTTGAAGAAGACCGAACTGAGGATAGGGCACATAGGGATGCTGAGGAATTTCCTGGCGTTCCCGCCGCATGATCAGGCGACCGTCCTCCACCTGCTTGACAAGAAGAGGTTCGCCGACCTCAAGACCGTGCTCGCGCGGCTAGGGGCTGAAAAACTCTTCGATATCGTCTCCTCAGTCGCGCAGCTCAAGGGCGGACCTGAAGTCCTTGACAAAGCGCAGTCACTTCTCGGTCAAGCAGCGAAGGAATCTGTCGAGTATCTCAGGATGCTCGGCGGCCAGCTTGCCCTCTACGGCATCAAGGACTTCGTCTATGACCTAAGCGTAGTCCGAGGTCTGGACTATTACACGGGCATGGTTTTCGAAATCGACTCGCCCAACCTCGGCGCGGAGAAGCAGGTTGGCGGTGGCGGCGCGTACACCCTCACGAATGTGCTCGGGGGCGAGGCGACATCCTCCACAGGTTTCGCGATCGGCATAGACAGAGTCGTGCTCTCGGCCGGGCAGGAAGGGGTCAGGATGACCCCGAGGCCGCTGGACGCGTACGTCATTCCGATTGGGCAGCCAATGCGAGCGAGGGCGTTCGAAATCGTGATGCATCTCAGGATGGCGGGGCTCTGCGCCGATGTCGACCTGATGGGGCGCGGGCCGTCGAAGAACCTCGACTACGCAAACTCAGTCAAAGCTCGCACCTCGGTGCTGATCGGCGAGAAGGAGGCGGCCAAGGGCGTGGTGGCCCTCCGCGACATGGAGAGCGGGAAGCAGACTGAGGTCAGCGTCCAGGATCTTGTCGCGGCGCTGAAAGGCGGCGGCGAGCCCAAAGCGCATAAGACAGGCAAGAAACCGACGCGCCGAGCGACAAAGCCTTAAGTATTTCTGCCTGAATGAAACGGGAAATGGGGTTGAGCCAATAGATTCAGGGAAGCATGCCACGGACGAGATCAGGGATGTCATCAAAGGGGCGGACGCGGTCCATGTGTCCACAATTTCAGGCACATCAATCCGCGCAAGGATGATGCACTTCGGTCTCGGCGATGGTTTCGACATCTACCTCGCGAGCATGAAGGGCGACCCCAAGACCGTGCAACTCTCCAGCAACCGCAATGTCACGCTCCTGTTCCGCGGGCAGAGCCCCGACGAGCAGGACTCCGCCGAGGTGGAGATAAATGGCGTGGCCGAGCCTGTGAAGGACGAGAACGAGCGCCAGAGAGCTTTCACCCTGGAGGCTTCGAAGTCGTCGATCGTGAATGGGCTGATTCAATCCGGCAACACCCGCCTGCTCGACTGCATCAGAGTGCGGCCCATCCAAGTGAAGTTTCGGGTCTTCAGAGAAATCGTGCAGGGCGTGCCGCCAACGGTCATCGATTTTCCGGAGAACGCAGGGGCCGAATCGGAATGGAGGATGCTTGCTCGCAGGGCAAAGCTGTGGGCCATGGAGGTCCGTGCACCTTTCCTCACCGCCTCAGTGATCCCCGTTATCCTTGGCGCGATGATCGCCTTCACGGTGAATGACCTTTTTGACATGGGGCTTTTCCTCCTCGCCCTCCTTGGCGGCGTCTTCATCCAGATGGGCACCAACGTTTTCAACGACTACTTCGACCACCAAAGCAAGGATGACGAGCTGAACAAGGAGTACGTGAGGCCTTTCAGCGGCGGGAGCAGGATGATCCAGCTCGGGCTGATGTCGCCACTCGAAGTGCTCGCGGAGGCCGTGGTCTTGTTCGCCTTGGCGGCGGGGATTGGCGTTATCCTCGCTTGGTTGCGGGGCTGGCCGATACTCGTCTTCGGCATCGTCGGACTCGTTTCCGGTTATTTCTACACCGCTCCTCCATTGAACCTAGCCTCCAGAGGAATCGGAGAGTTGGTCGTCGGCGTCAACTTCGGAGTGCTCATGACTCTCGGCTCATACTACGTCCAGACGATGACCTTGAGCTGGATCGCTCTGGTCGCCTCCATACCGCCAGCGCTGCTGATCGCGGCTGTTCTCTATGTGAACGAGTTCCCCGACTACAAAGCGGACATGGCGGTGGGTAAGAGGCATCTTGTAGTCCGCCTCGGCAGGGAGAAGGCTACGTGGGGGGTTCCTGCGCTCTTCGTGGCAACATATGCTACCGTGGTCATTGGCGCGCTCGTCGGACTGTTGCCGGTCTACACTCTGATTGCACTATTGGCACTCCCGTTCGCCGTCAAGGCGTCGATGTATTGCCTGAGGTATCACTCGAGGCCATTCGACATGGTTCCCGCCAACGCCTCCACGATAATGGCGCATATGTTCACGGGCATACTGCTCGTCATGGGTTTCGGGTTCACCAGACTCGAAAGCGCGGGAATCGGCTATGTGGTGCTCGCCCTCGGCATCGTGGCGGCTGTCATCGCGTTCATCTACTGGAGCAACGGGAAGAAAGAGGCAGCGATGGCTGGCGCCAAGAAGACCGTCGCCTAGACTTCCTGCACATCCTGCATGCGGCTCAATGCCAAGAGGTTAAATAGCCACCTGCCTTCTTAGGCTGACCTAAATAACGGTCATGAGGAATGAATAATGAACCATACTGCCAGAATCACTGAGATTTCAATGAAGATGCAGGGGATCCAGGCGGGATTAATTCGCCTCGGATCGTTCGACCGAAATCTGACAATGGCAATTCTGACGAGGCCGACAACGTGGGTGAGATGATGGGCATTCCGAGTGACATTGCCTACCTCAAGAGCGCCCCTCCACATTACTCGGATTTCGTATCCGGCCAAGTTCGCAGATATTTCCGGACAGAACTGCAGGATGTATGCCCATGCTGGATGCTCGTGGACAATATGGCCTCTTTCAGAAAAGCCCCGGCTACATCGCAATAGTGGCGAGCATCGTGAGGCTGCCGACGGATCTGGGTGCGAGACCTCCGAGCCAGAAGAGGACGTTGGGCCTCAGATTGTCTGGCGTCCCGGGCACGAATATCAAGCTGATTACCCTCGGTGCGCTCAGGCGCAGCTGGTTCTGGATCGTACGGTCTGCCTGACGTACTCTCGTGATATAGTCTTGGACAAGCGTGACAGCATCCTGCGGAGTGCTAAGCGGCGGGATGACTCTGAGCACCCCGGGACTGTAAGGCTGTGAGCGGTTGATCACTTCCCTGACCGGCCCTCCGCCACTAATGGAAGTCTCCTTCCCAGCAAGCTTGTTGAAAAAACCTGACCTTTCGCGCGCGTTGAAGATGTCGGTGAGCACGAGCCGTGGCTCGTTTCCGCTAAACGCGTCGATGTCGGCGGGGAACGTCGCTGAGACGAGCATTGCCTCCGTCACCTCCACCCCCTGTGTCTTCCACAGGGCACCGGTCTGGAACGTATAGGGTATGTCCACCGCCCAGAATGGGAATAGCACCGTCCCCTGGACGGGCAGCATACTGATGGCGCCTGCCCCAGCCTTCGCCTTCTGTATGTCCGCGACCACCTTCAGTATCTCCTCGTGGTGACTCGTGTCCCGGAACCGCCCCTGCCACTGGGGGAAAGGCCTTTCTTGGAGACTCGTGAGCACTCCCATCAGATTGCGGATCGGCGTCATCGCGGCGGCGTAGTCGCCACCGGGAGCGTATTGGAGCGCTTCGGCGAGATAGGTCGAGCTTCTCACGACAGAGAGTTCCTTGTCTATCCCTTGGACCATCAGAGACATGTCGAGGCTCTGGATCGCCGTGGCCCTCGCGCTCTGGAGCGCGGTCTTTGCCTCCTCGAGCCGGGTCATCGCTTCCTGCATGTTCAGGCTCGTGAGGTCGTCGAGTCCTTTCGAGAGCTTCGCCAGGCCCCGGAAACGTTCCTCGAGACCGGAGAGCTTCTTTGCGCTCTTGACGGCCTGAGTCGCGGCTTCGAAGTTCTCCTTCATGAAGTGATAGCGCTCGGGCTTCATCTCGGCCATCAGCGCTGCGTTGTTCAGGAGATAACCATAAGCGACCGAGAGCGCGCCTATCTCGGATATCATACCCTTACTTTCATCATCCACGGCAAGAGCGGAAACCTGCTGGACTTTGGCCTGGAACAGGAATACATCCTTGGGGTTGTTTGAGAGAGGCATTCCCCGCTCCATCATGTACGGGAGCACAGCCATGGGCTGGGCCAGGACGTTGAAGCAGTTGAACCGGTACTCCCCGTACTCGGTTGTCAGCCTTGGCCTTATGTTATTCACGAAAATCGTGTGTCGCGCAATCGGGTCGACCATGCCGGTGGCCATTGCGTCCATTCCGACCGGAATCGCTTGCCTCACCCACGCGTTCACCTGCAGGAGCACCTGGTCGAAGAAGGCGCGCGCGTCGACGAGCTTCTGGCTGGAGCCGCAAAACTGGCACCGGACGATATCATCGGTCGGCGCCGCGGAGAGCGGTGCGGAGCACGATTTGCAGCGGAGGGAAAGCATGGAGGTGGGGTTCATGGGTCCCGAGCCAACTTGTCCATCCGCCATTGCACAACCCCTGCATTAGCGCCCTGAACGAATATTCTTGATCTGAGCCCGTATCTCGTTCAACTCTCGCTCAATCTTGACCTCGAGTTCCTGCGTTCGCTTGACTGCGAGGTCGTCTGCGAGCTTGAAGACTGCGCTGTAGCAGCCCCTGCACGCGTATATCGCGTTGGAAACGGGGTCGAATGTTGGCAAAGCGCTGCCCTCGCCAGTCCTCTTGACAACATCGGTCAGCTCACTTGCCATCGTGACGAAATGTATCCCTTCGCCGGACACCTCGCGCCCGCAGAACCAGCACTTCGCGGCGCGACCGTACGCGCGGACGCGCATTGAAGCAGCATCCGCGAAGTCCTGACGGCCGGCCTGCATCCACCACAGCCTCGCGCTCTGGTAGTGCTCCGCAGCGGCCTTCGGGTTGTCCAGTATTAGCGATTCCCCAAGAGCCTCCTCGGCCAACGCCATCAAGGCGGGAGCCTTCGCCTCGCCCGTCATCGCGGTCTTGCTGAATAACTCGGGAATCACGAGAACTTGCCCGGTCATCTTTGCGCGGAACTGCATCGCTGTGGTCTGGAGTGCCTGAGCTTTGTCCTTGAATTGCTGCGGATTCGTCGGCGACAATGATAGGACCTCTATCTCTGTTGCTAGGAGATCTAACTCGGTCGCCAGCTGATTGGCGGGAATCTCTCTCAGACCTATCTTCATCATGAAGCCGCCAATGTTGAGCAAGGACTGTGAGGCGATGCGGTAAGCCATCGGGTTCGACATCTGCTGTCCGAGGGCGACCACTGCGGCATAACTCGAGGCGATGTTCGCCCCCATCGCGTCCCCCTGTTTAGCGAACTTTCTCGCTGCATCGCTGTACTTCTCATTGGCCTCGACGAAGTTGCCTCTCTGCACGAGATCGTGACCGAGGGCGACGAGTTCCCCGGCCGACTTAATCAGGCCCAAATCCACACAGCCTCTTAATGTTGGCAACCGAAGCGCCTAGTTAATGGTTTGTGGACCATTCTCGAATCTGTCGACGAATCAGACCAGATGTGTCTGCTGGGAAGCGCCCCGGTCGGGATTCGAACCCGAGCACTCGGCTCGACAGACCGAGATCATAGACCGCTAGACTACCGGGGCCCGGGCTTCCCTATGAAGAGATGCTATTTTAGCTTTAGCCCGCGGAGATTCCCATGTGAATCGAACATCACTTCGACTCGATGCCTCTCTAGGATTACCTAAATTGACAAGGTTGATAAATCGCCGAGTCTAGGGATTGCCATGAAGGCCAAATTCCGGTTCTATCCTCTCGTGCTGGCCCCGTTGATCCTCATGCTTGGGTTCATCTGGGTCATGGGCGGGACGTTGAACATGTACGATGTGAATGTCGCGCAAGGTCCCGCATCCGGGAACGAGAGATATGGCTACCTCATCGGAGACGTATGGTCGCAGGGAGGATGGTACAATGTTTCCTATTCGACGCTGTACTTCCCCAGCCGGATCAGCCCCAATCCCGTCCCGGGCATGAACTGGCTGCTCGACAATGTCATGGCCCCAAATGCCGGTGCCGTCATGACCACCATGGCGGCGCTCGAATTGCTGATCGGCATCTCGATACTCACCGGCGCCTTCACCAAAATCAGCCTCCTGGGCGCGCCGTTGATGGACTTGGGGATCATATTGGCGGCAGGCCACACCAATCCGGGAATCCTCAGGGTCAACCTGCTGATGCTCGCCTCGGCGCTCACCCTGCTACTCTATCGACGGCAGAATGCGTGGGGCTTAGATCCATGGCTCGCGAAGAAGTTGAGAAACGTCCCACTACTGAAGAGAATCGTTTCGACTCCCGCGAAAGAGACTCCGACGCCGACCGCTGCGTGAGCTATCGAAGTCGTTGAAATAGGTAGGACAGTCCGGCGCCAGCGCTGGCACTGGACATTACAGTTGACCAGCCGCTGGCGACTTTCCAGAACCTACTTCTTCGACCATGCCTCGGTCGAGTTCCAGTTCTTCGGCCAATAGACCGGGGTGTTTTCCTTTCCCCATTCGTAGGTCCTGAACGAGCAGGAGACGTTGAGCTTCTTCATGGTGGTGTGCGCCTTGTTGACCTTGCTCCAGTATTCCTTGCTGTCGTCCGCGGTCCACTTTGCGCTCCACGGCCACGCGAAGTCGTAGGTGCCCCACACGGGCCACCATCCCTGCTTCTTCAGCTCGCTCGCAATCTCGCCAGGCTTCTGGCTGTTCGGGTTCAACACTATCTGCAGATATGTTACGTATTTCGGCATTTTGCTCTTTCCTCCCTCGGATTTGACAGGAGTCTCGCATCCACCGCGGTCTCTCGCACTTAAGAGTGATGCCTCCATTATCGCCTGCGATTCCATCCGCAGCGCCCCTCTTCCACAGCGGTTAATTACGCCCTCGCTTATGCGCGGCAGAGATGGAGTCGAGGCGGGAACCGAGCACGAGGCTGCGAATCGCGTGCATCCTCGTAGTCGTGATCGTGGCGGCGGGGGGAATCGGAGCTCAGATCGCCGGTAACCTGCCGCCGTCGGATTACGAACTTGTCTCGGGCTCCACCGATGTCTTCCCTTTCTTCGGCGCAAGATCCGACGCTTTCGTGATCGACGTCCCGCCAGAGACGAGCCAGGGCATGATGCTCGCCCTCTTCTCCCTGCAAGGCCTCGTCAACCGCGATGGCGCGCAGATATTCCTCAACACGACCGGAACCGGCAACACATCTTTCCTGCTCCCATTCATCCGGGGGAGATACCCTGTCAACTTCAGCGCAATCCCGCCCGCCGAATTCCTCCACGATTTCGCCTCATTCGCATCAGGTCTCGTTGTCTACGATTCATCCCGCCCCGATACTATCACTGTCGCGACGGTGATGGCCGGCCTTGAGAATTGCATCATGGTCGACCCGTCCATTGAGCAGGAAGTCTCGGGGTTGACGGGGCTGTCAATGGCTTATGACCTCCGTCAACCGCCATGGTCAGGTCTCAGCGCGCTACAGCTGCAGCGCAAATCGTTCGCCGAGTTCTATCCAAGGACATCGAAGAACATCCTCGGGATCATCGCCCCGGACAAGACCGGATTGAGGGACTATCTGATTGCTTCCAGAGTCTGGACGTTTTACGCAGGGCAGGGTCCATTCGCGTCACAGGAGGAAATCGACTTCACCAAGGATGTCCTCGCCTCGACTCCGCACAACATCCCCGTCCTCGGCTGGTTCGAGACTCCGAACCTCGTCGAGGAGAACTTCTTCGTGCAGACTGCCTCGAGAGAGGGCAAGTTCATCCTCGGCGGGCACAACGTCCCCAACCTCTCGTTCCTTTCTGGTCTATCACCGCCGGCGCCCTTCAGCCAGAAGAGGGTCGTGCCGCCCGCACCTCCCCTGGCCGATGATGGAATCTACGTAAGCTTCGCGGTTCCCGATGGAGACAACCTCGACTTCGATACGGCGAAGATGCTGGAGGTCTGGCAGGACGACGTGCGCGGGACAGTGCCGATCGCGTGGAGCATCAGCCCCTTGCTGGCCCAGCTCGCCCCTCCCATTCTTGACTATTACTATTCTGATGCCACGGCGCTCGACTCCTTCGTGGCAGGCCCGAGCGGGGCTGGATACCTCTATCCCGGATTCGAGCCGCAGAGCGACCTCGAGCAGTACCTCGTCAGGACCCGACGGGCGATGGCGGCGGCAGACATGGACACCGTCTGGCTCCTCAACGCGTTCAGGGCGTATGAGATACCCTACCGCGAGGAGACTCTGGAAGCGTATGTCAGTGTTCTCTCGCCGAGAGGGATCATCTTGGACTATGCGGATCAGGCGGTGACCCGTGACGTCTGGATGCAGGGAGGGGAGGGCTCGGCCGCGCCCATAATCCGGTCGACGCACCTGTGGAGCGGGGAGGACAACCTTGTCGGTAAAGTGATGGTTGACATAGATGCTGCACCCTCGAAGCCGCACTTCTTCTTTGTCGTTGTGTATCCTTGGACCCTGCAACTTGGGGAAGCGGTCAAAGCACTTGACGCACTCCATGCCAGATACGGAGATAGAGTAAAGACGGTCTCCGTCGAGAATCTTCTCTCGCTGGTGACTGGATCGTTCGTCCGCGATGCCGCCGAGACCATCGATCAGGCGCGCGCGAATCCTTTCTCGCTGCTCGACCCCTGGGACATGGATTCGGCCAGTCAGCTTCTCGATCAAGCGGAGAGAGACGAGGCGCACGGCGACACCAGTCTGTCTGGATTCCATGCGTACACCGCGCTTCAGCACGCTCGACGCGCGGTCGCTGTCGGCGCGATTGCGGTCTTGATTGTGCTGATTGCGGCTTTCTTCGGTGCCATCATTCTCTTCTCGCGTTTTGGGCGTAAGGCCATTTCCTCTCTGCCTCCAAGGACGCTCGACTGGCTCCCGCCAGCAACCGCGTCCGTCTTCCTCTTCTATCTATTCTTCGCCGGTCTCCAAAGGGCACTCGACTACAACTTCTGGACATACGCCAGCGTGTTCGTGGCGGGTGTCGCCCTCCTCTTCGCCTCGAGGCTTCAATCGCGGTTGGCATCAATCCTGGGCGGATATCTCTGGATCGCAGAGCTCGGGATCCTGGCGGTGTCGGGGCTTTTCCTGCTCTACGAGCCTTGGGCATTCGTCCCGTTCGCCTGCGCGAATGCGATGCTCCTACTCCGGTTCCTTGGATTCAAAGGCATGGGGAGAGAGAAGGACGCGATCCTGCTTGGGCTCGGCGTGGCGGGGAGCGTGCTGGTGCGCTTCGATGCGATGAGCCTCGCCTTGTCGGTGACTATTCTGGTCGGTCTTGGCTACCTGTTGAACCCGCAAGCACCCACTGTTGAGACCGTCAAGGCCAAGGAACGAACACCCGATGTCACGTTCGCCGCCACGGTCCTGGCGATGACCATCATTTGGCTCGCACTCTTCCAGAACAGGTACTTCTTTGAAAAAGCGGGCGGGGGCCTCGACCTTCCGATTGGCTTGGCCGTGCTCGCCTTGGTTGCGGCCCCAATCATCGCTCTAGTCGCATGGGGAGCTCTGAAGCAAAACCGCAGGGTCGACGCACTCGTGGCTCTCACGGGCTCTACCGTCCTCTGGATTGCCCTCTGGTTCGGCCAGGACGCCACAGTCTTCGCAATCCTCGTCATGGCCATTGCCATCACGGTCTGCTGGAGCCATTTGTCTGCGGTCTCGCGGGTCCGATGGAGCGGCGGCGCGTTGACCAAGTTCGTCCCAAGGCTCCTCATCCTTGGCACGATAGTCGTCGTCCTCGTGCGCATGCCCGCCATCGTCTACTCGCTATATGTGATGAAGTTCCCGCTGCCAGTCGAATACGTCCTTTACACTCCCGCCCTCCTGATGATCTTCGCCACGTTGGACATCGTCCAGACTGAGGCGCTCGTCAGGGCGGTGAAGAGAACACCGAAGAAGAGAATCGAGGAGAATTCCTAGGCCGGCGAATCCTTACTTCGGGACCTTCGCCCAGTCCTTCTTGAAGCGCGCGATCCCGACATCAGTCAACGAGTGCCCGACCATCTTCTTCAGGACGTCGAACGGCACCGTGCAGATGTCGGCGCCTAACATCGCGGCGGAGAGAACGTGGATGGGGTGGCGGATGCTCGCGACGAGTATCTCGCAGTCGAATTCGTAGTTGAAGAAGACCGTCACGAGCTCCCTCACGAGGTCCATTCCGACCTGCCCCTGGTCGTCCAGACGGCCGATGAACGGGCTCACGTAGTTTGTGCCGGCCTTGACGGCCAGCAACGCCTGGTTCGCGGAGAATATCAAGGTCGTGTTGGTCTTGATGTTCTCCGCCCTGCAGCGCTTGATCGCTTTCAGACCTTCGGTGGTTATCGGGATCTTGACGACGACGTTCTTGTGAATCGCTGACAGCACTCGCGCCTCCGCGACCAAACCATCAGCGTCGTCTGATGTCGCCTCGAGGCTTATCGGGCCGTCGACTATCGCCGTGATGTCCCTCACCACCTCGGCGAACTTCCTGCCGGTCTTCGCGACCAGCGTCGGGTTCGTCGTTACGCCGTCTATTATGCCCCAGCTCGCAGCCTCTCTGATCTCGCTTATGTCAGCCGTGTCCAGGAATATCTTCATCGGAATCATCCTCCCCTCAGCTTCACTACTTTCATCGCCGCCTCGGCTATCTTGGCGGCGGTCAGACCATACTTCTGAAGGAGCGACTCGGCATCGCCGCTCTCACCGAAGTGGTCCGGCATGCCGACGAATTCCATCGGCACGGGCCTGGTGCGCGCAACTTCCACCGCCACCGCGCTGCCCATGCCGTGCAGCACGCTGTGCTCTTCCGCGGTGACTATCGCCCCGGTGTCCTTGGCGGCCTTGCGTATCGCATCGACGTCAAGCGGCTTGACCGTGCTCATGTTCACGACCCTCGCGTCGATGCCCTCGGCATCGAGCGACTTTGCGGCTTCGACGCACATCGCTACCATGATGCCGCAGCCTATGAGGGCCACGTCGGAACCATCGCGGATCGTAGATGCCTTCCCGATAGTGAAGGAGTCGTCTGCCGATGTGACTGTCGGGACGTTCGAGCGCGCGAAGCGACAGTAGGTTGGCCCATTCCAATATGCCGCCGCATGGACCGTCCTCGCGGTCTCTGGAGCGTCGCAGGGCACCATCACCGCCATGTTCGGCAGCCCGCGCATCAACGCGATGTCCTCGTTCATCTGATGAGTCGCGCCGTCCGGGCCGACGCTCGTGCCAGCGTGGCTGCAGAAGATCTTAACGTTGAGCTTGGGATAGGCGACGCTCTGGCGGATGACGCTGTAAACCTGGGCGGTTCCGAAGACCGCGTACGTGGCGGCGATTGCGATCTTGCCCGACGATGCGAGACCCGCCGCAATCCCGATCATGTTCTGCTCGGCAATCCCTATGTTGAACAGCCTGTCAGGGAACTCCTTCCCGAACAATGAGGTCTTGAGCGACTCGGTCGTGTCTGCACCGACAACGACCACGCCAGGATTCGCGCGCCCCAGCTCGAGAACGGCCTTGCCGAAGTAATCGCGCTGCGATTCCGTCTTCCAGACGATACCGGTCATGCCGGTTCCCCCAGTTCGGCGAGTGCGCGTTTCAGCTCGTCGTCCGTCGGAGCGCTACCGTGGAACTTGACTACATTCTCCATGAAGCTGACGCCCTTGCCCTTCACGGTCCTCGCGATTATGGCGGTAGGCCTGCCCTTCGTCGCCTTCGCCTCGTCCAGCGCCGACAGTATCTGGCGCATGTCATGGCCGTCGATTCCAATCGCGTGCCATTTGAACGCCATCCATTTCTCCGCCAGCGGCTCCAGGGACATTATCTTCTCCGTCGGTCCCTCCTGCTGGAGGCCGTTGCGGTCGATTATGGCGGTGAGGTTGTCGAGCTTGAAGTGGGGCGCGGCCATCGCTGCCTCCCATGTCTGGCCGACATCGTTCTCCCCGTCGCCCAGGAGGACATAGACGCGGGTCGGGCTCTTGTCCAGGCGCGCCGCCAATGCCATGCCGATGCCGAAGCTGAGTCCCTGTCCCTCTGCGCCTGCGCACGCCTCGATGCCCGGGACAGTCCCCCTTTCCGGGTGGCCCTGCAGCCTCGAACCGAACTTCCTCAGAGTCGTCAGCTCCTCGACCGGGAGGAATCCCTTCTCAGCCAGCGCGGCGTAGAGGATCGGCGCTGCGTGCCCCTTGCTGAGGACGAACCTGTCTCTCTGCGGCCAATCGGGATTCTTCGGGTCGACGTTGAGTATGTGGAAATAGAGCGCGGTGATGATATCCGTGCAGGAGAGCGATCCGCCGGGGTGTCCCGATTTGGCGGCGTGGGTCATCTTCAGCACATGCCGCCTGAGAAGACGTGCCTTTTCCTCCAGAGAAGCAATCAATTTGGGGTCGTAATCCTGCATGGAGACAGCTCCACCCCCGAGGGACGGCGGGGGTATTGGCCGGGATAGTTATAGCTTTGTTCGGCGGCGATTGAGCGAGACTAATCGTCCCTAATCAAAGCGCCTCGAGCTTCAGAGATTCGATTGCCTTGTTCAATCGAGACAACTCCTTCGAAGTGAGGTCCCAGCCAAATGCACCCGCGTTGTGCTCGGCCTGCTTCGGTGTCTTGGCACCGGGAATCGGCACTACCCTATCCTTCTTCAAGAGCCAGTTGAGAGCGACTTGGGGCGCGCTCTTCCCGTGCGCTTTCCCGACCTCCTCCAGCTGCTTCACCAGACCGTTGATCGCCTCGATGTTCCGAGGTCTGAAGAAGTAGTGATGCTCCCTCACAGCGTCCTTCGGAGTCTTGTCCTTCGAGTACTTGCCCGTGAGGGCTCCTTCGCCGAGCGGTGCCCAGGCGAGGACCGTGATCTTCTCCTTCTGGCAGTAGGGCAGAACCTCCTTTTCGATCTCGCGGTGGATCATGCTGTACTGCACCTGGTTCGATGAGATGTCGGTTGAAGAGAGAGCGCTGCGGGCTTCCTCCATGTCTCTCACGGCGAAGTTGCTGACGCCGATTGCGCGTATTTTGCCTTCCTTGTGCAGCTTCTCGAGAGCCTTCATCGTCTCCTTGAGTGGCACCTGCTCCCAAACACTCGGCCAATGGATCTGGTAGAGGTCGATGACGTCGGTCCCGAGCCGCTTCAAGCTTGCGTCGCATGCCTTCAGGACTTCGTCGTGACGGAGATGGCTTCCCGCCACCTTCGTCGCCACGACCATCTCGTCCCGCCCGATTTCCGCGAGGGCCTTGCTCAGGACTTCTTCAGAATGACCATTTCCGTAGACTTCGGCGGAGTCGACGAAGTTGATGCCGAGATTATGCGCCTTGATTATGGCGGCGATGCAATCCGCGTCCCTGACATCCTCGCCCCATTGCTTGCCGCCTGCCTGCCACGCGCCGATGCCCAGACGCGAGATCTTGATGCCGCTCCTGCCGAGCTCAGTCTGCTCCATAAGAACACCGGCAGCCCCTATGCACCCCGCGCGGAAAAGGTTTGCATGTCGGTTCTAGAAAGGGCTAGGTTTAAATATGGGCGTGATATGTAGTAACGCTAGGTAAGTAGCGAGGTGATGTATATCGCCTCGCACACAAAGGAAGGCGGAAGAATGAGGAAAGCGGAAATCGTCATGGTCTTGACCGTCGTGCTCTTGGCAACACCGCTGTTGGCGGGAGTCGCGAGCGCGGGAGACAGCACGAACAACACGATTACGCCCTCGGTCGAGCAGGGCACGACCGACCGGCTTGGCGGCGGTGACTGGGTCGTCGTTCATGCCGGCAACACGAACTTCGGCGTCGTCTATGGGACGACTCAGGATCCGAACAAGCTGTACATCTTTGCAGATTACAGGAGGTACATCGCAGGCGTCGATTACTACGACGCTCAGGGCGATTTCATCAAGACTCAGGGGGTCCCTGTGTGGACCGTCTTTGCCCAGAGCCTCGACAGGTTTGTCGAGTTCAAGGACACCGACGGCAACCACCGCTTCGACATGAGGTTGTGGGATGGCATGATGGAAAACCATGACATCCCGGTGAAGAGCCTGAACCTCGTCCAAGCGTGGACGCTCAGCGACTTGACGGACGAGACTGTCGGCAATGTCATGTTTGTGAATTTCACCCTGAGCATTTCCGACACGCAGTACTCGTACATGTGGAATGAAATGCGGAGGAGACCGGAAGGGGCCAATGCATCTCTCGGCGATGTCGCACAGATCGCCTTCACGTTCCACATCCGCGTCGCTGTCGAGGATTCGACGACGGTCATCCCTTGGTTCAACGTCACCATAGATGGCGGTGATCAAAGGCGCGTCGTCGACCGCAGCTTCGCGGGATGGCGGGAATTCACAGGCCAGAGCGTGAACATGAGCGTGAAGTACGATCAGTACATCGAGGGCTGGGACTTCGCCAGCGACGAGTCGAACCTGCTCCTCGAGACGCATATGATGTTCGGCAACGTCGTGCCTAGCGAGGTGCTCAACCGCTTCAGGATGGGAGAAGGCAACAGGGTCTGCGATCGCGACTGCATGGAACACAACAGGGAATTCGGAAATGACACCAGGAACATCCCCAGCGATCCGAGGGACGTGCGGGCTGAGGACGGCCAAGGCGCGATAACCTTCGCGGATGACTGGGAGCGCATTGGACGGTTCACATGGTCCTCCGATGTGGCCATCGACGGGCAACAGGAGGACATGTACTTCCAAGTGCACGGAGGCGGACCCTTTTCGTTCGAATACAACCGCGTGACCTTCGTCGGCATGCACATCCTAGGGGCGTTCGTCTACCCAGCGGGCAACGCGATATTCCACGACCCCGGGTTTGACGCCGCGGCGTACCAGATCAGCATACCGGGTGTCACCAACCTAGCGCCGACGACGGTGCTGTTCTTGCAGCTCATCGTGGTCACTATCGCGGTGGTCCTGGCGGTGATCCTCAAGGTGCGAAGGAAGGGGCAGCACTAGCCCCTGCCACATACTAATCGGAGATGAGGAGAAAATGAGAGGGGAGAAGGTCAAGGAGACGAAGGGGAACCAATCGGTCTATCTGATGGTGCTTCAGTTGATAAAATCAAAGGAGGAGAAACACAGATGATCGGAGCAGCGAAGATTGCGGCGGCGATTATGCTTGGAGTGGCACTGACCGCCACGGTGGCGGTCGGGGTCGTGCTGCCGGCGGCTTCTCAGTCGCCGGTCTCGACCCTGGACGATGCGAACACCGGCGATCCGTCACTGGCCATGCCGGAGCCGACGATCGCGACACCGGTATCGATCGGGGACCAAGACATGTTCCTGGTCGACGATCCCGGGGCGCTTGTCGACTTAGGGGAGCAACGGCAGAACCCCGACGGTTCCATGCCGGTCGCGATAGGCCTGGCGGCGAGATGGGGGTTCCTCGACGACCCCGCGATGGCGTCGCTCGGCGGCCGATGGCATCTAATCGATAGCACTTCTGGCGCGTTCGCGGGCGGATGGCAGGCGTTCGGAAGGCGCGCGCACGGCCAGATGTGGGGAGACTTTGACATCGCCAGGGACGGGCAGCATGGTCCGCTCGCGGGCAAATGGCAGGCGGATGGCGGTGTCGCCGGAGGATACCTCGCGGGATTCTGGCAGCGAATGGACGGCAGGCCGGGCGGGACTTTCTGGGGACGCTGGAACTTCACGAGCGGCAGGCCCGGCGGGGTCCTCAACGGGATGTGGTCCGCCATCGAGCGCGGCAAGGGCGAGTTCCGCGGGATGGCGATAAACGCCCCGACCACGGACATGTTGCCCTGGGACGGCTTCGTCAGGGTCAGCGAGGGCGGGGTCAAGCTTGCCCGAGAGGTCAGGTTCGAGCACGGCGGCAACTACAGGGAGGGCGGGGACGACCTAGTGTACAGGCAACAGGAGAGGCAGACGCTCGCCTGGCAGTCGTCAACGACCGTCAACTGGGACGGGCTCATCGTGGGCATGCTCGTTCCGAACCGCGCCACGAAAATCGTCTTCAAGACGGAGCAGTGGTCCAGGGAGTTCACGGCAAGCGAGCTGGTCGGCATGCACGTACGAGTTCCCGTGGACCGCATGGGGCACGAGATAGAGCTCAGAGGTTTCCTGATCCCTCCGCCTCGGCGCGAATGCGGTGAGGGGAACACGGTGAAGGTGACCCTCGGAGTGAGATGGGGCTACCTCGACGAGCGGCCGAATCCAGACAGCGAGATGACCATGCCCGAGACTCAGGACGGATACTTCGCGACCTGGAATGGGTTCGTGGAGGTCAGCAGGGGCGGCGTCGCTCTCAAGACTGTTCTCAACTGGGAGAAAGGCGGAGACTACAGGGACGGGAAGGATGACTTCGTCTACCCTAGGAACAACAGACTGACCATCGAGTGGCGGTCTTCCACCACCGATGACTGGGACGGTGTCGTGGCGGTGGCGTGCGTCCCCATGATGCGCGGAATGCCGCTGCCTCACGTGACCATACACACGGACCAGTGGTCTCACGTCTACAGCCTCGACGAGCTTCGCGGGCTGAACGAGATGTACCAGGTGGATCGCTTCGGGCACGAGGTGCAGGTGGTCGCCTGGGTCTCGTAGGTTATCCCCCCCCAGGGGCGGGTTCCTCGGAGCCCGCCCCATCTCATAGTTTGCGCTAGCGCTCAAATACGAGGCAGGGGATACGAGGCCCGTCGAATGTCCGAGATATCCCAGGAATGGATCGCGGAACTGAAGAAGGGCTCGGTGCAACTGTTGCTGCTCTCCCTCCTCGTCAAGGAAGAGAAGTACGGCCTGGAAATCACCAAGGAACTTAGGGTACTGTCGGGTGGATATTTTGACCTGAAAGAGGGGACGCTCTATCCGGCGCTGCGTCGCCTCGAACAGAGGGGCTTCGTCGAGAGCCATTGGGTCGAGAAGGAGAGCGGCATGCCCAGGAAATACTACAAGCTGACCGAAAAGGGTCGCACCGCGTTCAAGGAGGCGTCCGAGGTCTGGACGAACCTGAGCGCGAGCTGCCGCAGGGTCCTGGAGGCCGCTAGATGAACGGCGAGGAATCGTATCTCAGGGACGTCTCGAGCCGCCTCACCGGGATGGACTCGAGGGTCAAGAGCGACGTCATCATGGAGCTCAAGGCCCACATCGCGGACCTGGTGCGGGCGAATGGCGGGAACATCTCGGCGGTGATGATGAACCTGGAGCCGCCGGCCGATGTCGCCAAGAGGTACAAGCAGCTCTACGGTTACGGCACGCCCTTCAAGGTGCTCTTCATCTTGATCGCCGCGGCCTTGGCGGTGCCGACGCTCCCCGTCCTCCAGATCAGGGGCGAGGAGGTCATGATCCCCGTTCTGATCTCGCTGATCTTCCTGAGCCTCCTCGTCGTGCTGCTCATCTTAGTGGCCGTGAAGGCGGGCAAGAGAGTGGGCTTATTGGCGGGACTCGTGGCCTGTTTCACCAGGCTCGGGCTATTCGGACTGCTGATTCTAGCTGGAGGAGAGGATATCGTCCTGCAAAGCGGCGGGGTCGGGCTCCTTATCGTCGTTTCCTTCCTACTGATATTCGTGGGCTTCATCCCGGGTGAAGCCAAGGCAAGATGGACGAAGCCGACCGGCGAGATCTAGTCGCGCTTGCGTCCCAGCTTCCTCTTGAAGTCGGCGACAATCTCTGAATGATCGAAGGCCAGTCGCGGAATCTTTGAGATAGGGGACAACATGGCGGCGGCAGCGTCCGAACCGCCCTTCATCCTCCCGCCAACCTTCCTGAGTTCGTAGACGGCGCTGACTGTGTGCCCTCGCGGGTCCCTACCGGGGGTCGAATAGACTCCGAACAAGGTGAACACCTTGGTCCTCAGGGCGGTCTCCTCGAGGACTTCGCGGACGACGGCCTGCTCGGTGGTCTCCCCGTACTCGACGAATCCGCCAGGCAGCGCATAGCGCCCTTTGTACGGCTCGTTGCCCCGCCTGACAAGGACGAGCTTGCCGTCGATCAGGATCAGCGCATCGACCGCAAGACGCGGCCTGTCCGTCCATCGGAACATGAACTCACTCCAGCATCGGCATCTTCACGTGCTTGGCCTTCGCGAACTTGACCGCCTCTGGGTATCCCGCGTCCGCATGCCGCACTACGCCCATGCCGGGATCGGTCGTGAGCACCCGCTCGATCCTCCCGTCCGTCTCCTCCGTGCCGTCGCAGACGATGAGCGCGCCCGCATGCGTGGAGTAGCCGATTCCCACGCCACCACCATTGTGCACCGCGATCAGGTCGGCTCCCGCCGCCGTGTTCAGAAGCGCGTTGAGGATTGGCCAGTCGGCAATCGCGTCGGAGCCGTCCCTCATCCCCTCCGTCTCCCTATTCGGGGATGCGACCGAGCCGCAGTCGAGGTGGTCTCGCGTGACAACGATGGGGCCGCTGAGCTTCTCCTCGCGGACCATCTTGTTGATTATGCCGCCAAATCGCGCACGTTCTCCATAACCGAGCCAGCACACCCTGGCGGGAAGCCCTTCCCAGGGCAGGAACTTCTCCGCGAGATGGATCCACCGAGACAATTGCTTATTCTTCGGGAACTCCTTCATGACGACTTTATCGGTGGCGAGGATGTCATCCGCCTCCCCCGTCACCGCAACCCACCTGAACGGTCCCCGCCCTTCGCAGAACATCGGACGGATGTACAGCGGAACGAAGCCCTTGAAAGCGAACGCATCCTTCACTCCTGCTTCGAGTGCTTGACCGCGGATGTTGTTGCCGTACTCGAAAACGACCGAGCCTTTCCTCATGAAATCGAGCATCGCTCTCACATGCACCGCCATTGAGTCGTAGCTGCGCTTGATATATGAGCCGGGATCGTTCTTCCTAAGCTCTGCCGCCCCGTCGACCGTGACGCCTGCGGGGATGTATCCATTAAGTGCGTCATGCGCGGAAGTCTGATCAGTCACGACATCTGGAATGATATCCCTCTTGACGAGCTCCGGATGGACCTCTGCGCAGTTGCCTAAGAGTCCGATGGAAACCGGGAACCTGTTCTTCTTCGCGTCCAGTGCCATATCGAGGGCTTCGTCCAGGTCGCGGACGAGGTGATCACAGTAGCCGTTATCCACGCGCCTCTTGATGCGTCTCTCGTCGACTTCGACCGCCAGGCAGACTCCCTCGTTCATCTTGACAGCGAGAGGTTGAGCCCCGCCCATGCCGCCGAGCCCGCCCGTCAGCACGAGCCTCCCTTTCAGAGTGCCCTTGAAGTTCTCTCGCGCACATGCAGCGAAGGTCTCGAAGGTGCCCTGGATGATGCCCTGCGTGCCGATGTATGACCAGCCGCCGGCGGTCATCTGGCCGTACATCGTGAGGCCGAGCTTCTCCAGCTCGTAGAACTTCTCCCATGTGGACCAGTGCGGCACGAGATTCGCGTTTGCGATCAGGACGCGTGGGGCGGTCGTCTGCGTCCTGAAGACTCCGACCGGTTTGCCTGACTGCACAAGCATCGTCTCGTCATCTTCGAGGTCGTGCAGCGTGTCCACGATCTTGTCGAAGCATGCCCAGTTCCTCGCAGCCTTCCCGGTCCCGCCATAGATGATCAGTTCGTCCGGCTTCTCGGCGTTCTCCAGGTTGTTCTGGAGCATGCGCAGGATCGCTTCCTGCCGCCATCCCCTGCAACTGAGCTTCGTGCCTCTCCTGGCCTTCACTCTCTTCATCTTACCGCCAGGACAGCTATCGCGCGCCTGCTGAAAAATGCTGTGCCTCCGGCCCGAACCCGCAGGTGACTAGAAGCGCGAATCCACGATGCGCGCGATCTTGTCATTGACCGCTGAGCCTTTCTTCAACAGCGATTCCGTCTTCGCCCGCGTCTTCTTGCAGAACGCCTCATCCTTGATCGAGAGCAGATTCACCTTCACGTTCAATCCCGCCGCCTCCAGGGCAGCGTGGGCAACGAGCGCGGCCGAACCGGCGTCAGTAAAGGCTTCCTTGCTGCCTTTCTCGAGCACTTTCTTCGAGAGTTCGAGGACCGCCACGCACTTCTCCATCGTCTCGACCGGGACATCAGAGGCTTTCTTGAGGGCGAGCTGGATCGCCTCCCGCCGCCGCTCCTTCTGTGCAGGTGTCGCCTTGGACTTTTGTAGCGCCTTCATGACGCCCCAATATGCCCTCGTGTCCTCTTCGGCCAAATCGAGCAGGCGCCTCTGGAGCGCCTCGCCCTCAGCTGATATCCTGCGCAGCTCCTTGTGGACGCTCTTGTAGTCCTCCTTCCCGAGGGCGATGTTCGCCACCATCCTCGCGAGGGCTGCGCCGAGGGCACCGCAAACGGCAGCGACAGAACCACCGCCGGGCGCGGGGGCTGGCGAAGCGATAGCCTTCATGTAGTCCTGGAGCCTCTCCTGCTTGGTCACTCCCACAGTTTCACCTCTAGCGTCTGGTCGAGCCTGAAGTTCTCCAATTTGAGGTATTTATCCGCGCACTGCGCGAGCGCCTCGAGGGGCACGAGACCGACAATCTCGCTGCCGATTATCTTCACTCCGAGGCGGTCAGCCTCGGCCTTGATCGCGTCGAAGACCTTCCATACCGGCGTGACCTTGTAGTTCACCAGGTTCATCGACACCTGGACCAGCCCCCTGTCCTTGAGCTCGAAGCCGAGCGCCCTCACGGCGGGGAATCCGCCGTCCTTCTCCCTGATCTTCTTGGCGATGCCTTTCGCGATCTTCACATCCTTCGTGTCCAAGTCGACGTTGTACGCGATGAGCACGGGGCGCGCTCCGACGATGCTCGCGCCCGCAGAGGGATGCATCTTCGACGGGCCGTAGTCGGGCTTCCTGGCTGGGTCCTTCTCGATGTCGACCTTCAGCCCTTCGTACTCGCCCTTCCTCACGTCCGGCAGGTTCTTTCGCTCCGGCCTGGTCGCCGCTTCGCCGTAGAGGTATATCGGAACGTTGAGTTCCTCGGCGATTCTCCCGCCAACCTCCTTCGCGGCGGCGACGCATTCGTCCATCGTGGCGGAGATCGGGACGAACGGAAGGACGTCGAGGGCGCCGACGCGCGGGTGCTCGCCCTTGTGCTGCTCCATGTCGATGAGCTGCACCGCCTTCTTGGCCGCCTCGAACGCAGCGACCTTGACCGGTTCGATGTCGCCCACGAAGGTGACCACCGCCCTGTTGTGATTCGCGTCCATCTCCACGTCGAGCAGCTTGACGCCCCTCACCGCATTGATCGAGTCCGCGATCGCCTGCACGACCTCCTTGCGTCTGCCCTCGCTGAAATTGGGCACGCATTCGACGAGCTTCGCCATGAGATCACCTCGCTAGCAGAGGCAGTCAATGGGCTGTCGTTGAAATAGCTTTCCGGGGACGTCGAGACGATGGACTGTTCCTGAAGACGCGGAATGGAACGCGTGCGCCGTGGAAGGCACCCCTGGTGCCCTGCCGGGCATCTCCGCGCGCTCGATGTCCCGGCCGCCCTGGCGGTCTCTTTGGTCATGGGCTACCTCGTCCATCAGGTTCTCACAAGAACGACCATTGACTTGGAAGGCGGTAACGTCGATTATCAGGAGAATCCGCTACTCTCTTTCGCAGAGCGACCGGATTCGGTCGAGATCGATTAGAAGGAGATCCTCC
Source organism: Thermoplasmata archaeon (assembly GCA_041489255.1). Taxonomy (GTDB): domain Archaea; phylum Thermoplasmatota; class Thermoplasmata; order RBG-16-68-12; family JAFNFQ01; genus JAFNFQ01. The sequence goes on from JBGPQV010000002.1 coordinate 252,503, forward strand.
GCCTCACGCTCGCATTGTTCGGTGAACCCGGACTTCGAGAACACCGCCAATCTCACTTCCTTCCACCGCCCCTCCACCAGCTCGCGCTTGGCCAGGAGGGCGCGGACCACATCGACGGACAACGGCCTGTTCGTCCACTTGCACTCCGCCAGGAGCAGGCGGCCGCTCGTCCGGTCCACCGCCGCGACGTCGTGGGCGCCCGGCGCGTCCATGTCTCTCTCGAGGGCCGCGAGCTCGGAGGGAAGGTTTCGGAAGGTGACGATCGACATGCTGCTGAGTATTATACTTTGGAGTATCTTAAATGCCTAGTTCCGAATGACTCGGCACGCAGAGGAAGCGGGCGGATGTGCAACTCGACTGCAGGGGACGGCCTTCTTCATCGCGTGCAGTGGATCGATCCCAGGGACATCCCCGCCTCTTCCCCGTCCTAGAGCCGCGAGATGCTTTCGCGGGTCGGTTTGCCAGCCACGGACATCCTTTCGGGGGGTCGTCGCCGCGATACAGTGCTTCGGGAGATCCTGGGGCTCGCGGGGCCATCGATGGGCTCAGGATGCTTCGTCCGTGTCTACTTCATCGGCTCCGGCACCGGCTTGACCTGCGCGTCCTCGCCGGTCTCGTCCCCCGGCATCCGGATCCTGCTCCTGAGCCGCTGGAAGTCACTCGCCGTCCTGCTGCCCTTCCCCTCCTGCACCCGAGTCATCACGTCGACTCCACAGGAGCCTGCGCCGCGCGGGGCTGAGTCCGGACGAAGGACATTTATATGGTACGCGAAAATGCGAAACCCATAAGACCTCACAGGCGGCGGGGCAGTTGCTCCTTGAGGCGGTAGACCGTCGCTGCCTGCTTAAGACAATCTTTTTCTCCAAAGTCCGCGCATACCGCGGCAGTCGAAGCGAACTTCGGGCGATCCAAATCCGTCTTGGGACAGTCGGAATCCGTCTTCGGACAATCCGCCCCCAACTCCGCACGGTTCTCCCCCGCCGTCGCACGACTGTCCTCCGTCGGGGGACAACTGTCCCGGGTTCCGGTCAACCGCCCGCCAACTGCGGACGGTTGTCCCCCATCGCCGCGCAACTGTCCATCGTCAGCGGACAACTGTCCCCGGTCCCCGCACAGTCCGCCCCAGTCGGGGGACAACGGTCCAGACCTCCGGGCGACTGTCCCCCGCCGTCGGACAACTGCGCGGAAACGGATTCCGGTTGTCCGGAATCGGGTTCCGGAGGGCCGGGAAGGCGATCCAAGGGAGCGGACACGGAACCGGGTGACGCGGAATCAGATTCGAGTGTGCCGCAGACGGCTTCGAATCGCCCCGCATCGGATCCGGGTTGGGCGGGGCGGGAAGTGGATCACGCGCGACAGAATCTTGATTGTCCCGTGTCGAGTTCGAGAAAGGAAAGGTGGCCCCCGGACGCGGGGGCCTTGGGTCTGGGTTCGTCGGAAGGGGGTGTCGGCGCTACTTCATCGGCTCCGCCGTCGGAATCGGTGTCGGCTGCACGATCACGTCGATGCCCTTCTTCTCCCGCCTGATCTTGCTCCGGATGCGCTGGAAGTTCTTCGCGGCGGGGCTGTCCTTCGACACGGCGCCCATCGCCATGTCGAGGGCGCTCGACCCGACCACGTAGGCCCTCCTCATCCTTTCCTCGACGAGGGTCGTCGACGTCTTCAGCTGTCGTTTGTGCGACTCCTGTATGTCGTTCGCTGCCCTCGCTTCCTCGAGCGCGTGCGCGATCTCGGCGCTCATGAGGTCGACGTCCATGCCGCCCTTGATCAGGGCGAGCTTCTCTTCCTTCAATATGTCCAATATGCCCATCAGAAATCCGAGGATTTCCGTCCATGTCATGGTCATTTTTGTTTTCTCTCCTCCCCCTCCTCCGGAGGGGACTGATGAACATTGGCGTGGTGGGTCATGCATCTGGCGAGAACTTGTGCGGCACATGTGCGGAACTTGTGCGGAACTTGTTCCAGATAGATTGAATTAGGGGGTGGTCACGCAATCCAAAGGCAATCCATATAGAACAGCCCGAGCGGCGATCTCCGCCACTCCTAGTCATTGGTAGCTGGTGAGCGGGCGGACTCCGTTCACGGTCGGACCGCTTCGGGAAATCTCCCCGCCGAACCGCGCCTGCCCGATGCCGCCCTCGAAGGCATTCTCGGGCTTGACCGCGACGAAATCCGCGCAGATGCTCTTCAGACGCAGCGCCTCCTTCAGCCCCGTATTCGTGAGGAAGTAGGCCCGCATCCTGTAATCAAAGCCGGGGACGCGGGCGAGGGGCATGAAGTCGACCAGCCCCGCCTCTCGCAGCTTCCTCAGCCCCTTCGTGACGTAGGGCCTGCTTATCCCGGTGCACTCGGACATGCCGTCCTGGGTCATCTCGCGGGGGTGCACGTCATCCTTGTGCAGCCGGGGGTACTTGATCAGGTGCATGAGCAGCTTCTCTTCAGCAAGGAGGGGGATTTTTTCGCCGTCCACGAACATAAGACATTGTCTTGATGCCTATAAGAATCAATCGGCTGAGCCTTCGAATCCCCGCCTCGCTTTTCCTGTCGTATATCACCGTTTCGGTTCAATTATCATTCAGCGATTTGATAATGAAATCTGTTTGCCGATACAGCCCTCGCGGTGAAGTCCGACCGCGCGGCGGTGCAGGGGATACTGCCCGTCTCCAACTCCTTGGACATCAAGGTGACCGGGCGGTGGACGGATGGCGGGAGCTTCGAGGTGCACGACACGATACGGGTAATCGATCCATGAGGATGATGAGCGGCTCACCGCCAGTACACCCGTTGCTTCATGCCGGCTAGTGTAGTGTATCGTAAGTCCGTCGGTACTTCTCGACCTTTCGCAGAATCTCGTCCACCGTGGCCGTCCACTTGAACGGTTTCGGGTCGGCGTTGTGCTCGTCGAGCCAGCCTTGGATGGCGGTCTCCAGTTCGGGGAC
>JBGPQV010000003.1:0-169835 GCA_041489255.1 Thermoplasmata archaeon
TCCGAGAGAGTCGGACCGAGTGAATACCTCTCCCTGAACACCAGTTCCCCGCTCCTGGACGAACTGGCGAAACTCCGCCATGTGAACCTCTCGCCCCACCGCGCAGCGGCTGGCGAGTTCTTGAGGATTATCACCGCCATCCCGGAGGTGAGGAGAGTCGTCCTCTTCGGGAGCGTAGCAAAGGGCGAAGAAACAACCGGCAGCGACATTGACATAGCCGTCTTCCTCTCGGCGAGGAGGAAAGAAACCGTGCAGCGCATCCTCGACACCGCATCGGAGGTCCAAGAGCGCACCCGCCTGAACATCACGCCTTTCATGACGACTACGAATGCCAGGCTCAGGGGCCAGCTCGCGCGGGCGATCCAGGACGGCGAGGTACTCTACGAGGGACATTGAGGAAGCAGAGTGCTGGCTCGACGCCGCCAGATTCACCCTGGACAACGACCTCCGCGGCCGCGAGCGATTCACCGTGGCGATTGCGCAGGCGATCCACGGCCTCATCAAGGCCAATGACGGGCTGACCGCGAGATTCCTCAGGCGGCGTTCGACCCGCCACGAGGACGCCTCGCTGCTGTTCCGGGACATGATAAAACAGCACAAGATCGACCAGAAGTATGCACCCCTGCGAAAGCTGCTCACCGAATCGACCTCTCGGAAGTCTGAATTCGACTATGGCGGCGCCGAAACAGGACGCAACGAAGCGGAACGGTGGCTGAGGGACGTCGAGAAGTTCGTGAAGACCGCCAAGGAGATCCTCGACGTAGAGTCGCCCTCCCATTACCGATGATGACAAGGATTGTCCCTGTTCCCCTTCAGCTTCTCGCTCTTGGTGCAGTGGATGCGCTGACCCGGGTGCATGGGGGGAGGTGTGGACGGATCGAATCCGGATGAGCGTTGATGGTGTTTTTCCTATGCAACATGCAAAAGGTTATCTATTATGATAACTATAAGCCATCATGATAAGATGAAAGAAAGGGAGTTCGTCGAGTTCGCGAAAGGCGCACCTGTGATCACCGCCAAGCAGGTCGCGGCGCTCGTCGGCGATGCGGCTTACGCCAAGCTGTACATCCACCGCATGCTATCCAGAGGCGTCGTCCGGAGGATAGCCAAGGGCATCTACACCGCGCACAGCGACCCGGCAATCTACGCCTCTCACATCCGCTACCCCTCGTACATCTCGCTCTGGTTCGCATTCCAGCACCATGGCGCCACGACACAGATGCCGAAGACCGTGGAGGTCATGGCCAGGGCGGCAGGCGTTGCAGACGGCGTGGAGTTCATCGGGACCCGGCACTTCTGGGGGTACGGACCGTCGAGGTACTCCGGCTTCCAGATACTGATAGCCGACCTCGAGAAGGCCGTCACCGATGCAGTCATGACGCGGAGGATGCCGGGCGACGAAATCGCCGGCGCCATAGAGAAGTGCGACAGGGGGAAGCTTGAGGACTACGCCCTCAGAGTCGACGTGAGCTCGGCGAAGAGGATCGGCTACATCGCGGAAATGGCGGGAGTCTTCCTTGCGGGGGTCCACGACAGGGTGGCGGCGGACAGGAACTACGTGCATCACGGAGAGCCCGTCGAGCGGAACAGGTGGAAGGTGATTGAATGATTGACATGCAGACCCTGACGAGGGTCGCGAGGACAAAGGGCATAGCGAACCTCGGGAACGCGGAGAAGGACTACTTCCAGGACATCCTGCTGCTCGCCGTCTCGAGGGAGGCGCCCGGGCTCGTCTTCAAGGGCGGGACAGCGCTCTTCAAGCTCCACGGCCTCGACAGGTTCTCCGAGGACCTGGACTTCACGGGGAGGTTCACCAGACCCGAGGTGCTGAGGCTCGCCCGATACGTGGGTGACTTCGGCTATCCGGCTGATGCGACGGTAAGAGAGACGCGAGACGGCCTGCTCGCGTCATACGGCATCCAGGGCCTCCTTTACCAGGGCACCCCCCGGAGCATGGCGAGAGTACGGCTCGACGCGAGCTGGAAGGACGAGGTTTCCGTGACGACCGAGTGGAGGACGTACTTCCCGATGTACGGCGATGCCCCGTCCTTCAGGATCCAGGCCATGGTCGTCGAGGAGGTCCTCGCGGAGAAGGTCCGCGCCCTGCTCCACAGGCGCAAGTCGAGGGACGCGTACGACGTATGGTTCCTTCTCAACAGAGGAATCCGGGTCGATGGAAGCGTCCTGGAGAGGAAGCTATCCCTTTATGGGGAAAAGCTCAGCAAGGGCTCACTCGACAGCGCCCTGACCACCATATCGAAGAGGTGGAGGGGCGAACTCAGGCCGATGGTGACGAACCTGCCGGAGTTCGGCGAAGTCTCTGCGGCCCTCAAGAAGCGCTTGCTGTGATACGCCGCAAGTTGCAGGTCGACGCTTGGCCAGAAAGCCCAAGATGCCAGTGGAGAAGAAGGTTGTCTTAGGCAGGCAGCGACGGTCTACCGCCTCAAGGAGCAACAGCCCCGCTGCCTGTGAGGTCGTATGGACTCTCAGTCGCCGTGCAAGACATGAATATCCTTCGTCTGAAGTCAGCCTGCAGAGCGCAGACTCCTGTGCATTTGACCGGTGACTCGGGTGCTTGCATCTCGGCCAATGGTTTCGGCCTGGAGAGGCTCTGTTTCTCCCTTTTCCTGGCTGGCAATATTCGACCTTCGTCGGCTATCGGACTCGGCTTCTTCAACATGTTGAATGCGCTGAGGTCCATGGTCTGTTGCCAACGTAGAAGGCCACAGCAGCAGACGTCGACCTCAACATGGCCCATGCTGGGCGATTCCACCTGAGTCGGGCAAGACGGACAAACGCCGGAAGAACCTCGAGGAAGTTCGAGCTAGCTTGGGTCGCTTGCCAGCAGCCCCTCGAAAAGCTGTTCAATGCCAATGAGGGAGTCCGCAACCCCGTTCCATTGGTACAGGGATTTGAAGTTCTTCTCCTCAAAAGTGAGAAGCGCTTCTTTCGCTCCGCGAATGTATGCCTCGCTGGTCTTGCCGGTGGCGATGAGAGCCCATCCGCACAGGTGCCCGCTTATCAGGCGGAGGCGCAGATTGGCCATTTCCATTTCCTCAAGCGTGCCGGCACCTTCTCCAAATGCGTCTCTGGCGAATGATTGCACGACGGTGAACATCCCCGCCAAGATGTCTCTGTCCTTGGTGAGCACGGGATTCCGCGAAACGTGAGAGATCAGCCGACCGTCCTTGGCAAGAAGGAATATCTCCTCGACGCTCGTCCTCAAAAGAGAAGTGAAGCCGAGCTCTTTTTCGATGCGCTTGGCGGCGTAGGCCATCATGAATTTCAGGAGACCCATGTTCGTGGCCGGATCGACGATCGCGATGAAGCTTGCTCTGCCGCCGCCCAGATCGCAGATCACGACCTTTGCGTCCTCCCCGTCCAGCGTCATGCTTCTCAGTCCCTTCAACCCGATGTAGCCGAAAACCTTCTTGGCGGATTCCATGGCCAGTGCGCTCGTTCCGGTTATGGCGGCCGGGTCAAGAGAGCCCATGAATCCGTTCACGATAGGTAAGCCCTCGCGATCGGCCACGGCCGAGCTGCGGACTCCTTCGACTTCGTGCTCGAAGGTCTTCAGGATCTCGACCAACTTGCTTTCCAAGCTAGGCATGATTGTTGACATGGTGCCTCTAGATGTGGATGTCATAGAGCGCTTTGTCGATTGCCTCGGCCGCTGCGGTCAGACCGTGCAATAGCAGGCCCAGGTTGGTGTTCTTTCGGTACAGGCCGACAATGATCGCCTCTCGACCTGCACCCATCGCGACTATCTTGCCGTCGGAACACTCGATCATGATTCTCTCTGCTACCCCTTGGCCAAGTTCCTTGGCCGCGAATGCCGCCGTGCCGAAGATGGCCGCCGCCATGGCTGAAGCAAGGCGCGGGTCATGACCTTGTCCTGCGCGATGCGCTATGACCAGCCCATCAAAACGTGCGATGACTGTGGAGCGGCATCCGCTGACTCTGTGTGCTTCTTCCATCGCTTCGTCGAGCCGCTTCTTGATGATATCCGGCTCTGAGGTGGACGAGCCTTTTCCATTTGCGTCCAGTGCAATCACCTCTATTGGAACATCCTGTGGACACGGAACGTGCATACGGCATCCCCCTTTCCTTGGCATGAAGTCTCGTCGCAGACAAGATCCTCTGCATTCACGAGCCGGGTTACCAAGCCGCAGACAAGCCCGCGAAGGAAGTGACAGATCCCCGCCTCGGACTTGCCGTCATGGGCGTCGAGCTCGAAGCTGTCACGAACCTGTGCCGTGGCTTCAAATGACTCCTTCTTGAGTGTGAACTCTCCCAGGGTACAGATGCTTGCGGACATGAGATTCTCACGCAAAGCAGTCAGGAACTCATCCTCGTTCCTGGGACGCCAGTTCTCATGGATGAAGTCAAACACGCTCAGTCCGGCATCGGTTCCAGCTCGATAGAGAATCGAGGAGGAACCGGATCCCATGACTCCGTGTAGAGACCTCCAAATCTGTCTGCTCTGATGCCTCCGAAGGCTATCGGCGCGCTCGTGGCGTGTCCGCTCGACAGCGTAGCGCATCGCCCTCACCAGCAGCTTCCCGTCGATCTGACCTTTGACCAGGTAGTCCTGAGCGCCGCTCTGGACCGCCTTCATCGCCGTGACCTCGTCGTCAAGCCCCGTCAGAACGACTATGGTTGCCCCCGGATACTCCTTCCGGGTGCGCACGACAGTTTCCAGCCCCTGACTGTCTGGCAAACCCAAGTCCAGGAGAACTGCGTCATATCGGTCTGCACGGAGGTGCTCAAACGCTTGTTCAAGGGTGCGCGCGTGAGTGAGTTCAAGGCGCACTGTGGCCTGCTTGATGGCCTCGCCGACCAGCCGAGCATCTCCCGGGTTGTCTTCGACTAGCAGGATCCTGAGTCCGTCAACTGGCACTTTCTCACCTCGGGGGAAACTTCACGATTGAGAGCCAGAAGCTCTCCACCGATCGGATGACATTCATGAACTGGTCGAAGCCGACCGGCTTGGTCACATACGCATTCGCACGGAGCTCGTAGCTCCTGACTATGTCCCGCTCGGCATCTGACGATGTGACTATCACAACTGGGATAAGTCTCAAGCGCGGGTCTTGCTTGATCTCCGCCAACACCTCGCGGCCATCCTTCTTGGGCAAGTCTAGGTCAAGAAGAATGAGATCGGGCTTTGGCGCGTTGGTGTACGCTCCATTTCGTCTCAGAAACGCCATTGCTTCCACGCCGTCTCCGACTACACTCAGGTGGTTCGTCACCTTGGCTTCCTTGAGTGACTCGACCGTCAGGCGCACATCTCCCGGGTTGTCCTCGACAAGCAGTATCTCAATGGGGTTTCCATTCGAACGATTCATCATGCTAGCTCCTCCCTTCAGTGGGGATTGTGAAACGGAAAGTGGATTCTTCGCCCAGTTTGGACTCCACCCATATTCGCCCGCCGTGTCTCTCGACAATCTTCTTGCTCAAGGCTAGTCCTATGCCGGTTCCAGGATACTCGCTCTTGCTATGGAGTCGTTGGAACATGACGAAAAGGCGGTCGAAATATCTGGAGTCGATGCCGATACCATTGTCGTGAACTGAGAAGACCCACTCAGTCCCAGTTTGCTCCGCCGATACATGAACGCGGGGAGGATCCTCGCGCCGGAACTTGATGGCGTTACCGATTAGGTTTTGAAACACTTGCAGAAGCTGAGAGCCATCCCCCAGCACCGTGGGCAGAGAGTTGTGGGTAATCACTGCCCCGCTCTCTTGGATCGCTTGCTCCAAGTTACTGATGGCATCGTCGAGGACTGCCTGGACGCTCGTTGGTTCAAAGGGCTTACCGCGTGTCCCGATGCGTGAGTACGTAAGAATGTCATTGATCAAACCTCGCATGCGGTTGGATCCGTCCACGGCATATGCAATGAACTCATCTGCGTCTTGGTCAAGCTTGCCCGCGTACCGTTTGGCAAGCAGCTGAGTGTAACTTGTAACCATACGCAACGGCTCTTGTAGATCATGTGACGCTATGTAGGCGAAGCGTTCGAGTTCGGCGTTTGATCGAGCTAGCTCTTCGGCCTTCCGCTTGACTGCCTGCTCAGCCTCTTTGAGCCTCGTTATGTCTCGCGAAATCCGGGAAACCCCAATGACCCTCCCGTCTGCATACCTGAGCGGGGATGCTGCCAGCCAGATATCGATGCGCTTCCCCCCTTTGGTCAATCTCGCGGTCTCATAGGGCGGAACCCGTTCACCCGTTTTGATTCTTCCTAACGTGTCAGACTCTTCGTTGGAGCAGTCGGGAGGAATGAGCATCGAGATCGACTCGCCAATTGCTTCCTTGGGGGTGTATCCATACATGCTCTCCGCTCCTGGGTTCCAGGCGATTATTTTTCCATCAAGCGTCTCGCCGATGATTGAGGCATCTGACGTCTCAACTATCGCGGCTAACATGGCGCGCGTTTCATCCGCCTTCCGCTGTTCCGTGATATCCCGTGCCACGCCAACGATCAGTTGTTCGTCAAGCGACAGATGGGAGTTCCACGAAATCCACCTGTATGAGCCATCTTTGCAGGCGTATCGGTTCTCGAAGGTGATCACGTCCACGCCAGGGGACGAACCTTCCCCTGGTTTGGGAGTCAATGTTTCCATAGTTAACTCACGGTCCTCTGGGTGGATGAAGTTCATACAAGGTAAGGACATTAGTTCTTCGACCGTCCATCCAAGAGTCCTTTGCCAAGCGGGGTTCAGTTGCTTGAAGTAGCCGTCAAAGCCGGCGATACACAACATGTCTGTGGAGAGATTGAACAGGAGGTCGCGCTCTTTCTTCACCTTGTCTCGCTCGGTGACATCGCGGAAAACTACCACTCCTCCTATCAAGTTGCCAGCGCCGTTCTTCAAAGGTCCGCCCGTGAGTCTTATTGAGATGCCATTAGGGAATCCAGTGTTGCGCACAAACAGCTCTACGTCCTTGCTCTCTTCACCTCGTATGGCTCGCGATGTCATTTCACGCGCTGGGAAGCGAGTGACCCTGTCTGGCAGGAACATGCCGTATTCCTCTGCCCAGGCTTCAGGTGAATCCTCAGTTGGGCGGGCACCGAGCATCCGCTCGGCAGCTGGATTGAAATGCAGGATCCTGCCACCGTTGTCGGCAACGACTATCCCGTCACCTATGCTGGAAATTATGGATTGCAGAAGCGCGGTCTGATCCTCCAAGTCGCGCTTGGAACGATCCAGTTCATGTGCACGGAGTGCCAGCGCATCGTGACCCTGTATGCGCTCTGCATCGGCCCGATTAAACGAGTTTGCAATATAACATATGTAGGCGCACGTAACTAAGACGACCACAACAACCAACAGGGCAGTGCCGAATTCCGGGGCATACAATCCTGAACGCTCGGAAGCCAGTTGCAACCATCCCAGCAACAGGGGGACGCATAATGCCACGGGAAACAGTCGGCAGGCCATTCGGCCCCCCGCGCCATCGCTCAGCAAAGTCGATGCTGGCCCCGATTTGAGGTCCATAAGCATAACCCCTGCGGCAAGAGCTACGAACAACGCTCCGGTCAGCACAGCCATGGGCGTGTATGTCCCAATCCCGAGGAAAGCGTCCGCACCATAGAGGTAGCCGACGAGACAAAGAAAGCCGACTAGGCCCGCAGTGATCGCGAACGATTGCGAAAGCCACACCTTGCCGCGGATTCCCTTGCCGCGGATTCCTGAGTACGTGAGTAGGATAGCCGAGCCGAGCAGGATGAAGTTGATCGCTGTGGTGGGTGCCATGCGACCGGGTGATGTCGTGTGCGTGGCTCCGAAGTCCTCCGGGAAAAGCATCTCGTCGATTCCCAGATTCCAGCCAAGGGAATACTCAACCAGAGTCAATGCCCCAAGCAGGATGGGCAGGAACGCGCACAGCGCGGCAACCACGTTCTTGAAGCGCTCAAGAGGTTCGCCGAGCCTAACGTGCGTCAGCCAAAGGGCCGCGCCTAACAAGACAAAGGCCAAGGCGGTGTTGGCCTTCATAGTCACCGTACCAGGAGAAACGCTTTTTACAGGGGTGAAATCGACTGCCCAACCGATGATAACCGCGGATCCGATGAAAATACCGGCTGCCCCAGCAAACGCTGGTATGCGCCTGCACCATGATACTAGTCGATTCTCCACTAGGACAGTCATGGAGTCGATAAGTGTACGACGGTTTGCGTGCCTTAAGAATGACTATCCCGTTATCGCATGTGATTTCGTAGGCAGTCGTCACGACCTCGCCCACATGTAGCGCAATCGACTGGGTGTAGGCTTCAGGAAGCGCTGTGCCTTTGTGAATATCACCAGCGTCGGGTCCTCGCTTGGCGACTGGATCTCCTTCCCTTCAGCTTCTCGCTCTTGGTGCAGAAGACGCGCTGACTCGGGTGCCTGCGGGTGAGGTGTAGACGGGGAGGGGATTGATAGATGTTGATGAGAGGATTCGCGGTGGCAATAGTTAAGGCGGAGAGGATTCTGAAACGCTCGAATTGCGGGCGGTTGAGCCCACATTAGAAGTCATCTGTTGGATAATGCGCGAAGCGATCCTTCGTGACTCCGAACAAAGAGGGGATGTCGCGCGCCTTGACGCGCCTCCCCAGCGGAACCGCCATCGTCGTGTCGCCTATCGGACCGTCGAGGTCGTAGCCGAGCCTGAGGAAGCGCCGCTTGTCTTTCCCTGAAGTGATCCACATGATCGAAGCGACCTTCCCGCGCACGGTGCATTCCGTGAGAGCGACAGCGTCCCTGAAGTCACGGAACTCCGGCGCGATCACTTCATCGAGGTTCACGTTCGCGCTCGAGCGGGTGCGGAGGTATCCCACAGATTCCTGCTCGCGAACGAGCATGCGATAATAGCCCAAGAGCTTCGGGGAGAGTGCCACCGCCGTGGGGAGGGCCTCGGGGATGCGCCTCGTCCACCCGAAGTCACCTTTCGTGTACTCCTCGAATAGGTGCTGGATATCCGGAAGATCGCTCCTCTTCGCTTTCCGGAGGCGGATCCCACTTGGGCGAGAGCGGTCCTTCGGCACCCTCCTCAGACCGCGGAGGAAGGGGCCGAGGTCCCTGTACCCCAACGATTGATAGACGTGGTCCCCGCGGATGTTACGGCTGGTGGTCAGCGTGGATATATCCAGGTCGAGAGAGCGGAAGATGTCGTGAGTGTGCTGCATGAGCCGCCGCGCGCAGCCCTTGCCCCAGACAGAAGGATGAGAGCAGACCGCCTGCAGCCCGCCGACCTCTGTGACTCCGGTCGTGAGGTGAACGGGCATCTTCATCGGGACGACCTGGGCGAGCGGCTTCCCTTTCTCGACCGCATAGACCGCGTAGAAGTCGAGATACCTCGGGTCCTTGCGGAGGACCGAGCGAACTTCCTTCTCCGTCATCGCCCAGCCGAAGGAAGACATACAAAGGCGGTAGATGTCGTACGGGTCCAGCTCATCGTATGTGAGAATCTTCATTGGCGCGTGGCGGGAGGGAGGACCATGATTTTAACCTGAGCATCTGACGGGGATAACGCGAACCGTCGACCCTTTCAGCGAGTGAGGATTATTCAGGAGCCTCACACCATGAATACGGTGAGAATGCCCACGATGACCATCGCGCCCGCCGCGACCTGCCTCATCAGGCTGGTGTGCCCGCGCTCCCACTTCGTGACCTGGCGGGCGAGCCTGCGGTTGGAGACGACGACAAGGATGATGACCAGCGGGAGGATGAACGCGATGTTGTACAGGTAGAGGTAGCCGAGGCCCTCCCAGTAGGTTGTCTTCGCGGCGAGCAAGGAGAGCACCGCAACATAGATGCCCCCGGAGCAGGGGAACGTGCACAGCCCGACAAGGAAGCCCGCGACCCCCGCCGCGGAGTCCGTCCCCCGGTACATCCACTTCTGCACCCTCGCCCACATGAACTTGGGCATGTGGAACGGGTTCGGGACCTTCGGCAAGAACGGCTGGATGATCACGAAGATGCCCATGGCGGCGACCATGACACCCGCCACTCGCGCGAGCAGATGCGGGTCTCCTGAGATCATGATTGCACGAAGCAGACCGAGACCGATGAGGAAGTAAGCGAGGAACACCGCGTAGATGTACAAAGAGCCCATCCTGCCCACCTCGACCCGGGGGCGGCGGGTGACGTACAGGAGGGAGACGAAGAACAGCAGGACCGCGAACGCGCAGGGGTTCAGCCCGTCGATGAAGCCTGTGCCCACCACGAGCGGGAGAAGCGCGACATCCGAATGCGGGGCGGTCGGTTGCGTCGATATGAACCACGACACATACACTGAAAGCGGGGTGCCGATCGAGTACTGCTGCGCCTCGCCCGCGAAAGCCCACGCGCGGTAGTCCGTGACGGTGCCCATGGAATCCTGGTAGACCAGGATGGGCCCGGTCTCATTCGATGCGGCGATTGTCTGCAGCATGAGATCGCCGGGGATGTGTCCTTCGAGCACCGTCAGATTCGTACCCTTCACGAAGGTGACGAGGTGGCTCTGGAGGTTGAACGGGATGGCCAGGGCGTCGTTGAGGACTCGGAGTTCCTGGCGGTACTGCGGTTCGTTGATGTAATCCTTCACGACGACGGGGGATATTCCCGCCGCCTCCAGGGTTGGTCGCAATTCCCCCGCCAGGTAGGTCGCGCAGTCCGAGCACGCCTCGTTGTAGTAGATAGTCGCGCCCTGAGCGAGGACGACGTTCGGCGGTGGCGAGATCTTCAACTGTGCGACGGCGGACGCGGCGAACAGCACGGTGGATATCACTATCATCCCAAGGAGGAACTGCCGCCAGCTCCCGCGCGATTTGGCGGGCCGGTCGGCCTCAAGAGGTTCAGCCGCAGCGTCCCCTGAGGGTTCTGGGACATTGGCGTCAACACTGTGGCAGGGTGGCGTGTCGACTTTGGCTTCAGGAACCACCTCGACCTCCGCCCCATCCTCGCCGTGACAGTCGGGCATCTCAGGCCTCATGGACCTGGATCACGAACTCAGCCTCGGGATTCCCGGGGTCGTCCGTCTTCAGAAAGATGGAGCGCTCCCCGACGTACATGTCAGGCATTTCCGTCGCGTCGTAGTATACCGAGAGCTTGGCGGTTGCGCCCGGAGCTAGTCTGCCGGTCCAAGCGGGATTGTTGTGCATGCCGAACTGCGGGCTCTGGCCCCCGCCGATCTCGACGCGGGCGGTAGTGCAGCCGCAAGAGGTCCATGCACCAACGATCAATAGCGGACCCTCCCCGACATTCTGGAAAGTGAAGTCATGCTCAGAGACGGCCTGCGGGACTTGACCGAAGTCGTAGTATGCGTGGTCCGCGTAGACCCTGCCCTGCCCCCCTTTTGCCCCGCCGGTGACTGCGAAGTAGATCCCAGCGACGAGGACGGCCGCAATTAGCACCGCCACCAGGGGCCCCCATGGCTTCGCCTTCCGATGCACGGCAGGCGCTTTGGGCAAGTACAGGTCGGCATATATCCGTCGTGGAATGCTCGGATGGACCCGCCCTAGATGCTTTACGAGATTCTCCTCCTTCACCAGTTGTCCGCACTCAGGGCACTTCTTGCGCATCTTTTCCACCTCACCGACTCTAATGCCTTCCCGCCAAATCCGAGCGGATCGCCAGGTACTCGTCGCGGCTCAACTCCCCGCGCGCATAGCGCTGGTTGAGGACTTCCATGGGGTTCGCGGGTTCAGCGGGGTAATCCGTCAAGCCCCGGAGAGCCGCCATGAGGACGATCATCAAGATGGCGATAGGCACCGCCATCATCGCTATGCCCCATCCCCAGGATCCAGTCCCCATCATGCCGTAGTAGCCGCCGTTCGCGGTCACGCTCAGGACGCCGAAGACCGCCATCGGCGCGATGGCCACTCCGAGCGCAATCCCCAACCAACCTAGCGGGCTCACCTTCCGTAGCGACATATCGGTGCCTCCCTTGCCGAGGCGTATACATAATCAGATGGAAGAGCCCTTGAAAGCTGCGCTCTCTGGACGACAAGCAATTGCAGGACCCTGCAAGAAGCCTGAAAGACTAGGCCTGATCCAGGGTGAGGCGGACGCGGTTCGACATGCCCTGCCTCTCCCGCCTCACCAGGCCGCGCTCTTCGAGACGGTCCAGGAGTCGGCTCACCTTCGCCTCGGAGAAGGCCGTGATCCGGACGAGGTCACGCTGCAAGATGTTCCCCTTGGCCTCCACGATGACTTTCATCATTCGCCGCTCATCGCCGTCGAGCAGCCGGATTGCCAGATTCTGGTAGGCCAGGTCTGCTTGGCCCTCCGCGCGCCCCTGATCCGGAGGTGCGGCTTGCAACGGAGCGGTTCCAGGATTGGGCTGCTCAACCGGCGCGCGTGTCAGGAACAGGTACGCGAGGGCGATTCCCGCGATCAGGGCGGCGATGAGGATGAATATGCTCACGAACACGATGATCGGCTCAGGTAGGCTCTCGTGAGGAACGACGAGGGGGATGGCGATGAGGAGCACGAGCAGCGCGAGTGTGCCGACAAGGACGGTGAGTGCGAGGGTCCTCGTGCGGTGGGCAGGGTCTCCTGACTCTACCATCAAGCCCCTCCAAGCCGCAGAACCTCTTAAAAGCCTTCGGATATGCGCCGCCATCACCGCGACCAGAGCCGTGCAGCTCCGCTATTTAGATGCGGTTGCTTATTGGGGATACGACGAATAGATGCGCTCTGGGAGGCTGGAAAGCCATGAGCGGAATCAAATGCCCCGCTAGGTTCGCGGATAGAACCCGAAGAATTCATTGATCTGCATGTCCTCGGGGATTCTCTCCCCGTGCGTCCCCTTTCCAGTGACCCGGTCAATATGGGCCCCGTGATCGGTCATCCACATCAGGGCGACATCCTTGTCACCCCAGACCTCTTTCATCTCTGTGGCCAAGCGATCGAAGTCGCGCACGTGATTTCGCAACGCTCGCAGCGACCGCGGGCTCTCCGGCACGGTCTTGTGCATCACATCATCGTACCCCTGATTGTACGCAACGATGAAATCGTGGGAACCGGATGCGAGGAGTCTCAACGCCCTCTCGATCACTTCGTCGTCATATGGCTCGATGAAGTAGTCGATCTTCCTGCCACGGAAAATGATCGACACGCTGCAATCCTCCACTGCCACGATCGCGACCTTCTTCCCGCCACGCGCCAATGCGTCGAATAGTGTGTCGCATGTCAAGACCGGCCTCTCGTACTTCCTGATGCCATGGGCTCTGGGCTGGGCGCCGGTGAAGATCGACGCAAAGCAGACAGGCGTCTTTGGCGGGAAGACGGAACTCAGTTGGACCCGGATGGGCGCGTTGCGCGTCACCTGCGAGAAAGCCGAATTGTGGCGGTTGAATAGGGAGCTCCCGATCGCGTCTGCAGCGTAGATCAGGCACTTCTCGACAGTCCTGGATACGAACGCGCGCTTGGCGGCCCTCATCACATCATCAAGTGGCGGACCATTTGCGAGCGCTGGCGGTTCGATCCCCATCAATGCTGAAATCGTCGGCGAGATGGAGGTTATGCTCCTCATCTTCGGTTGTCTTCTGTGGAGCGCCTCTAGGCTTTTCTGCATTTATACATGTGCGCTCAAGCTGAGCCCGACTTTGACTCTCTGAGAACACTGTCCGCATCCTCGCCGGCGAGGTTATTAATAGAAACTCGACGCTGTAAAGTACCATAGAGCCCGCCATTGGAGGATGTCAATTGTCCGACTCGTTCAGGAGCCTTGTGCCAGCCGCGAGAGAGCCAGTCACTCCGGTCGATTTGTTGGAGAGCAGGGAACTTTCCCCGAAGATGATGGCCTATCTCTGGCTCGCCGTCGATAACAAGATGTCTATCGTGTTCTGCGGTTCGAGGAATCTGGACAAATCGCGATACCTGGACGCTTTGTCCTTCTTCATTCCCGGAGAGGCGAGCGTGGCGAGCATCTCGGTGGGGCACGAATGGGCTGTCCCTCACGGCAATTGGCAGGACGTGAGACTGAGCAGCGCGGAGGAGATGCCCCCGCACATCTGGGGCTCACAGGCCAAGAAGTCGGACTATCTCGTGATAGAGAGGCTCGAGAGAATCGGACTCGCGATGGCTCCATTCCCGATGGCCGCAGGCAAGTCCGTCTGCTCCGCAGTCGATTTCGAAGACCTCGACGACTTTGTCAAGTCCGCGACAGGCACGACCCCGCTCATGCACAAGGTGCAGCTGACGTCTTTGAATATGATCGCGACTGTCAAGGGTACGCCGGACACCGACTCGACCGGGAACAGCGAAGGGACATCGCACCCCTCGAACCAGAAAGTGGCGATCATCACGGAAATGGTCGGCTACAACCAAACCACCGACAAGATCGTCGTGAACGAGCCATACTGGTGGGAGAAGAAGGGGAAGGAATCCGCTCCACACCAGTTCGACTGGTTCTTCTTCTCCGGACACAGCTTCCTCTACGAGATGATGATGGACCAGAAGAAGAGCGAGCCGGCGGAAATCCTCTCGGAAATCGCCGCGTACGCACGAGATCCGATTGCCGTCAGCCGCAGATGCTCCGAGAGCCTGCAAGGTGTCGTGCTGCCCATCGACGGAGCGATGCAGAACGGGACTCCGTTGCCCAGAACGAAGGCGAGGCTCAGGGAGATTTAAACAGAATCCACCGCGAGCTAGGCGGTTCACGCGTTCTCGTGCCCGCAGTTCTCTTCCTCTATCTGTATCGTCGTGTGCTCGATTCCGTGCTCCTTCTTGAGATGCTCGGTAATCATCCGCAGCACGCTCGCGCTCTTGGGCCTCGCTTCCTCGTCAAGGACTATGTGCGCGCTCATCGCGTGGCAGTTCGAGCAGATGCTCCACACGTGCATGTCGTGCACCTCCTTCACCCCGCCGATCTCGCGTATCTCCTGGGCCAGGTGCTCGGGGGCCATGTGGCGCGGCACTTTTTCCAGCAGGATCTCAACAGATTCCACGAGTATCCTGAGCGAGCCGACAGCGATGAGTGCGGCAATCATGAAGCTGAGCACCGGGTCGATCCAGTAGACCTGCCCCAGCTCTATCGCGATACCGCCAACCACCACGGCCACTGAGCTGAACGCGTCGCCAAGCACGTGGAGATACGCGCTCCTGACGTTCAGGTTCGTGAATCCCCTGATCCGCCACGCGACGAATAGATTCGCGAAGAGGCCGATGACGGCCACGGAAAGCATGACGACTCCTTGGATTTGCGGTGGGCTTTGGAATCTCCCGTAGGCGAAGTAGAAAATCAGCGCAGCGATGACTATCAGGCTGAGCCCGTTGGCCAAAGAGGCTAGCACCTCCGCCCTGTGCAGGCCGAATGTCGCCTCCTCAGTGGCGGGCCTCATCGCCAAGCGCACGGCGTAATAGCTCAGCGCGAGCGCGAAGACGTCGAGGAAGACATGACCGGAGTCTGAGAGGAGGGCGAGGCTGTTGGAGATGACTCCGCCCGCCACCTCGACAGCGAAAGTCGCTACTGATAGGATGATTGCCAGACGAAGGCCTTTGGATATCGTTTGCTCATCTTCGGTCGAGTGATGCGCCATCAGTACAGTCACCAAGAGCGGCCACAGGTTTATGGAGTTTTTGTGATTGGACTCCGGCGCGATTCTCACGGGAGATAGCGATTTCACCTGAGCAAGATTTATTTTTAGTTATTTATATTAGTTGAAGGATGCTTCGCGCGGGAATGAATTCAAATACTTGGAACGCCATATAGAACTTGGAGGCAAGACACCAATTGCCTAAGAAGATACCGAAGAAGAAAGGAAAGAAAAGCCACAAGTGACATTAGTCCTTGCGGACGATGACTGCGACAGATTCTGATTTGACTCCTGTCGCGAAATGAACTTTCTTAGGTGTCATTTTTTTCTCTTTCTCTCTTCAGTTGCCATGACATGAGCCCGTCTGATTGGCTCAGGCACTCGGGAAAGGCACACCGCTCTCGTCAGCCTCAGGGCGGTCTTCGGGGTGATCATGTTCCCGGGTGAGATGAAGATTGGGTGCTTCGATTCTGAGGAGCGAAATGCGTAACCCATTATCCTCCCGCCGATTCTCACGGGGACCGCCGCGCCTTTCCCGATGACCTTCGAATTGATCTCGCCCACCAGGTGGCTCTTCCCGATGCCGATCGTCGGGATCTTGGCGGTGATTCCCAGTTGAGCGGCGATTCCGCACTTGGCAGGATGCAGAATTCCGTGACCGTCGACGAACAGCAGCGACGGTTTTGCAGGGAGAGAACGTAGCGCCATGAGGAGCGGCGGGAGTTCCCTGAACGCGAGGTAGCCGGGGATGTAGGGAAAGGCCACCTCGACTTCCGCGATGGCGTCGGCGATTGTGTGAAGGCTCTCTGAGTCCATGAGCACCGCCGCGGCGACCGCGCGATCCTCGTTGTATGAGACGTCGACTCCCGCAACGGTGCGCGGCTTCCGCACGCCATCCCGGAGAACGACTCGCTTTGCGCACTTGCGCTGGATGTTACGCAGCCGCTGGAGCGGACGATTGGTCGCGAATTCCCTGAAGGCGAATCGCTCAGCGCCCGTCACAGTGAGCCCCGACACCGCCAAGCCATCTCTCTTCAGCGCCGCCAACGTACCAGGGAGGATCGGCGAGCCGTCCGCTTTCAGAACCCTCTTCGCCTCGCCGCAACTCACGCTGATCCTCGCGAGCGCCTTCGGGAGCGCCACCGCCGCCGCCCTGTCGCCGAGGGCCTGGGCGATATCTCCCAGGAATGCAATCTTGCCCGTGGGTATCTGAGCGACCAGGTCCTCCAAGGCCGAGTAGAAGTCCACGTTCCGTCAGCTCACTCATTGACGATAAGCGTAGCGCCTTTCCTGCTAGATAGATGAATGTTTAAGTCGGGAGAGGAATTGCGCCGGCAGAGAATGTCACTGCTCTTGAGGGGAGGATTCGTAGTCACGCAGGACGCGCAGCGCCGCGTCGTCAAGGGCGATGTGCTCGTGGAAGGCGGGAAGATCACCGCCGTCGGGAATGTCAGCGACGAGGCGGACGAGGTCATCGACTGCACCGACTGCGCAGTCATACCTGGTCTGATCGACACGCACAATCACGTGGCGAACACCCTGATGCGCGGGCTTGCCGACGACGTCCCGCTGGAGAAGATGCTGGAGAAGACGTTCGCCGTCGACGCGCACTTCACGCGTCGGGACGTGCAGGCGGGCGCTCTATTGGGCTGCATCGAGATGATGAAGAACGGGGTCACTAGCTTCGTCGACCTGTTCTATTGGGAAGACGAGGTGGCCCGCGCCGCTCGCGAATCTGGAATCCGCGCTTTCCTCGCATGGGTCATTCTCGATCAGGAGTTCACCACGCAGAAGGGCAGTCCCCTGAAGAACGCGGAGGCCTTCATCAAGAAGGTCAAGGGCGAGGAGAGGATTACTCCGATGGCGGGGCTGCAAGGAGTGTACGTCTGCTCCGAGGAGACCTACCGTGCGACGAGGGAGATGGCTGACCGGGAGGGAGTAATGATGCACACGCACCTCTCTGAGACCCGCCCCGAGGTCTACAATCACCAGAAGAAGCACGGGCTCAGGCCCGTCGAATGGCTGGAGAAGATAGGCTTCCTCTCGGACAGGCTTCTCGCCGCCCACTGCGTCTGGGTCACACTCAATGAAGTCCGTGTCCTCGCCCGCCACGGGGTGAAGGTGAGCCACTGCCCCGTCAGCAACATGAAGCTCGCCTCCGGCGGCTATGCGCCCCTTCCCGAGATGTTCCAGGAAAACGTGGCGGTCTCCCTCGGGACCGACAGCCCGGTGAGCAACAACGGCCTGGACATGTTCTCAGACATGAAGGTCTGCTCCCTGATGCACAAGGCGAGCAGGTGGGACGCATCGGTGATGCCCGCGCAGAAGGTCTTCGACCTTTGCACCGTCGACGCGGCGCGCTGCTTGGGGCGGTCGGATCTTGGCTCGATCGAAATCGGGAAGACGGCTGACCTAGCTGTTATCGATTTGAAACAACCACATGCGACGCCTTTTTATCTCGATAACGTCTTGTCCCACCTTGTCTACAGCTGTCGAGGAAGCGATGTCAAGGTGACCATAATCGGCGGCGATGTGGTCGTGCGTGACCACAGGGTCACGAGCGTCGACGAGGCAGACGCGGTCGAGAGAGCGCAGAAGGCCACAGCGGAGATTCTTGAGGAAATCTGATGCTCTGCGGTATTGATGAAGCTGGGCGCGGTCCGGTGCTCGGGCCGATGGTCGTTGCAGGCATTCTCATAGAGAACGATGCGCCGCTGCGCCAGCTCAACGTGAGGGATAGTAAGAAACTCACTCCGGAGAAGCGGGAAGCCCTCGCCCCCGAGATCATGAAATTGGTGAAGTTCGAAATCGTCGTCGTCTCGGCCGAGGACATCGACTTGATGCGCGCTCAGATGAGCCTCAACGACTTCGAGGCGAAGATATTCGCGACGATTATCGAGAAGTTGAACCCCGAGACAGCTTACGTTGACGCGGCCGACGTGGACGAGATCGAGTTCAAGAAGATGATCTTGAACGAACTGAAGAAGCCTGTCGACGTCGTGTCGAAGCACTACGCCGACGAGCTGTTCCCCGTCGTCTCCGCGGCCTCGATATTAGCGAAGGTCAGGAGGGACGCGGAGGTCAGGAAAATCGAGGCGGAATTCGGAAAGCCCATTGGGAGCGGCTACCCCTCCGATCAAATCACGATGACGTTCCTGGAGGAATGGCTCAAGGAAAAGGGCACGCTCCCGCCACACTGCAGGCAGTCTTGGGACACATGCAAGAGGCTGCTCACCGCATCGAAGATGCACAAGCTCGAGGAGTACCAGGAGGCGAAGAAGTGAGAGAACTGCTGGAGAAGACCGTCGCGAGGTTCAACGAGAAGGCGAGGACCGATGAGAAGCTCAGGAGCGAAATGGCGGGAGTCGAGCGCAAGGTCCTCCTCGACCTCAAGGACGGCACCATGTACAACTTCTTGCTGAAGGACGCCCATGTCGATGGCGTGCATGACGGGACCGTCGACTCGCCCGACATAACGATCATCGCGGACAGGGGAACACTGGAGGCGCTGTTCAAGCGTGAGATTGGACCGATGAAGGCCATCGCCCTCCAGAAGTTGAAAGTCAGGGCCTCGATAGAGGACATGCTCCGCCTCAGGAAGTTCTTCTGAGAGTCGAATGCGCCGCCATCTCGATACCTTTAATATCGACGTATCTTTGAGGAGCCTCGCAGCGGGGTGGGGTAGCTAGGAAATCCCGTCGGGCTCATATCCGACGGACCACCCAGGTCCGAGGTGCGAAACCCGAAGATCGATGGTTCAAATCCATCCCCCGCTATGATTCTCCAATCGCTCCTCTCCGAGGCCCATCGAATAATCACCTACATACGTTTATATCGATGAGGCAAATCTTATCGTTTACTGAGTCAAAATGGATAGAGTGTCCACTGGCGTAGCAGGGTTGGACAAGATGCTCCGGGGCGGCCTCATACCGAGGAGGCCTTATGTCATCTCGGGCGCCTCTGGGACGGGCAAGACGATCCTCGCGATGCAGTTCATCGTCGAGGGGTTGAAGCGGGGCGAGCCGTGCATGTGGGTGTCGCTCGACGAGCCGCCGAACGAACTAAAGGCAAACATGGCGACGTTCGGCTGGAACCTCGACCACCTCAAGATTCTCGACGCCACGCCGGACATCCGGATGCACAAGAGGAAGAGCGTCATCGACGTCGGCACGACCCTCGATGTCCGCGACATGGAGGAGGTAAAGGGCATCCGGGTGAGCCAGCAGCTGAGGAGCATGGACGTCTCCATACACTCAGTCCAGAAGATGCTCAAGCAGGAGTTCTTCCAGCATCAGGAGAGGACGAAGGAGAACTACCAGCGCATGGCAATCGATTCCTTGACCGCCCTCAAGATGTTCTCCCTTGTCGGCGTCGACAGCAGGATCTTGATACAGTCGTTCATGCGGTTCCTCTCGGAACTGGAGGCGACTTGCATGATCGTCTCGGAGCACCTGGACACTTCGGTCATAGAGACGGAGTTCTTCCTTGCGAGGGGGAAGATGAGGCTCCACAAATGGCTCGACGGGAGCTCAATCAGACGGGCGATATCAATCGAGAAGATGAGGGGTTCGGGCTTCGACGACAAGATGCGCCCGTTGACGATTGGCCCCAACGGCGTCACCGTGGACCCGTCCGGCCGTGTCCCGTTGAACACTACCGTAGTGCATGCTCTGGGCAGCCAATTCCTCAAGACGCGGATAGCAGAACAGGTAACCGTCTCAATCGAGAAGGCGTTCGAGATGGCTGAGCAGTGCCGCCACCAGGGGCACGACATCTCTCACGTCCAGATGGACCTGACGAGAGCGATGCTCATGATTCAGATGGGGCATCTCCACGATGCGATGGAGATGGTGGAGAGGGTGCGATTGGGCATGGAGCTGCTGCTCAAGCCGAAGTCCGAGGCGCCGCTGCCGCCACCGCCGCCTGAGGAGGCCCGAGGGATTTGATCACGAATAAGCAGAGCACGGGAATCCGCGGCCTGGACAAGATGCTCCATGGCGGTCTCGTGCCAGGGCGTGCCTACATCGTCTCCGGACCGCCGGGATCGGGCAAGACGATTCTCAGCTCGCAGTTCCTGGTCGACGGGGTAGAGGGTGGCGAAAGAGTACTCTTCGTCGCATTGGAGGAGCCGCCAAACGAACTGAAATACAACTTCAGGGTCTTCGGATGGCCCATCGACGGGATCGAGGTCCTCGACGCGAACAGCGACATCCGCCGCTTCGAGCCGACCCCCATCCTCGAGATCAGCACCGAGGAGGAGCCTGTCAGGTTCAGCCTGATAAGGGACGAGATCCGCAAGACCCCCGACGTTGAGAGCCACGAGGTCAGCGTCCACTCGCTCCAGCAATTGCTCAAGAGCCTGTTCATCAAGCGTGGCTACAGCAGAGTCGTGATCGACTCGATGACCGCGCTGAGATACTTCTGCATGAAGGACTTCGAGGAGAACATCTCGACGCAGAGCTTCATGCGATTCCTCGCGGAGAGCAAGGTCACCACGTTGCTCACGGTCGAGACGACCGAGGCCATGGAGATGGCCCCGGAGGCTTTCCTCGCCAGGGGTGAGATACGTCTCTACAGAGTGAGGGACGAGTCTGGGATCAAGCGCTTCATCTCCATAGAGAAGTATAAGGGTTCGACCCACGACGAGAGCATCCGCCCGTTCGACATCACCCCCACGGGCATCGTCGTCCACGCGGGCTAGCCGAGCCACGCCTCGAGCGCCCTGTCCACCGCCGCGTCAAGGAAGCTCGGGCGGTATGTGATGAGGAGTTCCGCGACCTTGTCCTTGTCCGGGAGACTGTAGTTCTTCCTCTGCCTGTCCTCCTGAACCGCCACGATGCCGGCCTCCTCAAGCTTCTTCATGTGGAAAGACAGCGTCGACTTCGAGACCCCGACCTTCTTCCTGAGGTAGTCGAACCCGCTGGACTCCGCATTAAGGAGAAGGAGCAGAATAGCGCGGGGCTTCGATTGGCGCAGCAACCCCAGAAGGGCCTTATCGCCGGAGAACTCCTTCTTGCCCGGGAAGTATGTCTTGCGATAACCGTCGGTCGCCGTCAGGATCAGACCTTCCCTCTCCAGGAAATCCAGATGGTGCCGGAGGTCCCCCAGTCCCATCCTCATATCCCTCTCGAGAGCCCGAAGGTGGAGGCCCGGGTTCCTGAGGATGTGCTGATAGAGCACCCGCCTCTTCTTGAGTTCCAGGGCTTTTGACGGCATCCGCCACCGCCACTCAACTCTTCACGGTCCCCGCGTACAGGAAGACGAGCACGAACAGGTTGACGAGCAGCAGCTCCCTGCTCATCGCGAATGCGGGAAGCGATACCGCACCTGTTTGCGCGATCAGGACAAGTAAGCCTTCAACGAAGAAGAGCGCGAAGCCCGCCGCCAGCAGGATGACCTTCACGTTCCTGACGCGGCTGTATGTTATCAGCATCTGCATCAGCAGCAGGAAAGAGAGACCTGTCAGTATAGCGGCTAGGGCTAGGGCGAGGGGGTCCAATGAATCACCACAAGGGGATGAGAATGAAGGATATTGAATGCTTCCACCCCGCAATCGCCATTGAGAGTTCGAAAGACGTGCCACTACCAATTTAAATCGAGGAAAGAGATACGCTCGATAGAGGAAGGTGGGCGAAGGTGGGCTATTCCCCATTGAGAAGAGCGGGCGCGGCGGCGAGAACTCTTCCGGTCGCAGCAGTCATTGCGCTCCTCATCGCGACTTCGCTGCCCGTGACCGGACCGCCTGCGGGCTGGAGGGACAGGGCGCTCACCTACGCCGATTCCGAGCACATGTTCGGTCTGCTTCACCAGACCGCGACCGGATATGCAGGATCCTTTGTAAGCTTCCAGTTCGATGATGTGACGGTCGACATGACCGACTACATCGTCCTGACTCCGAGTCGGAGCACGTCGGTCTTCCAGAACATATCGCCGGAAACCGCCGCGGCGGGGGTGTCGAGCATCAATGGCTCGATCTTCAAGTATGTCAGCAGCGCCATGGAAATCGTTGTTCATAATAATCCGACATCTGCCCTGAGAATCATGTCGAAAACTGCGACCTTCAACGCGACCTTCACCCTGTCTTCAGGGATCAACGCTAGGAGGTACGGTCAATCGCTCAACATCAGCTCGCCGGACCTCACTGCCCGTCTCTTCGTGACGGGAGCGGCGACTCTGAGCCTCTCCGGAACAGATGCGACGGCGAACCTGCCGCAGGGAACGAGCGTGATATTCAGAACGGACGCGATGACTGGAGAGGGCGTGGCGGGCGCAGCGGGGCAACAGCAATTGGGCAACGCGTCGATCCAGCACCTCTTGGCCCTTGAGAGCTTCGGGGTCGGCCTCGAGGGTTTCATAGAGATGTCTGACGTTGAATATGGCGGCATGGCCGATCTCGGCGCGACCGCCATTGCGGAGGGATTCGAAATCACTCTGCGGGTGAACTCGGCATCGTCCAGACTCTTCGCCTTTCACCTGCACGACAGCATAATCCCCGTGGACAACCAGACGCAACTCAGCCTGAAGCTCGATGGTCAAGCCGTCTCCCAGCTCTCAACGCTCGACGAAGTCATGGAGTACAATGGAGGCGGGCCTGTCTGTGCTCATGTCCTGGGGTCGAAGGGCTTGCTTCTTCTCATCAGCCTTCCTCTACAGGGCGACCATGTTCTGAGGGTCGAGAAAGTCCTGTCTACGGGGCAACAGGGCCTCAACCCGATTCAACTAGCCGCAATCGTGGCGGTGGTCCTCGCGCTCCTCGGAATCGCGGCGTCAGTGATGCTCAGGCGGAAGCCGCCGAGATGACGGTCTGACCGATTATGAGTTATTGTCAGACAGACGTATGACTAGTTTTATATACCCCTACTGACATGCACCCAATCAGCAATCCATCGGGATGGGATGGGTATGAAATCGCTTGTAAACGAGGCACTGGCTAGGCACGAGGAGTCGAGAGCTAGGGAAGAGGCAGAGGGGACGAAAGAAACGGCCCCGAAGACTGCTGAGGACGAGGAAATCCAGAAGATCGTGGACGCACTCAATGTGTCCATAAAGATCATAGGATGTGGCGGTGCTGGTTCGAACACCATAAACCGCTGCAGCGAGGCGGGGGTAATGGGTGCGCAGCTGTGCGCCCTGAACACTGACGCCAAGCATCTCCTGTCGATTCACTCGCCCAAGAAAATACTGATCGGGAAGCGTCTGACGAAGGGGCTGGGCGCGGGCGCGCTGCCCGAGGTCGGGGAGCAGGCGGCTCACGAGAGCGAGGAGGAGATCCGGACAATCGTGAGGGACTCGCACATCGTCTTCGTCACCGCTGGAATGGGCGGCGGGACCGGAACGGGGACGGCGCAGTACGTCGCCAGGCTCGCGAAGGAGGCGGGATCTCTGGTGATGGGCGTCGTCACGATGCCGTTCAAGTCGGAGGGCAAGATACGCATGGAGAACGCCGAGGCCGGCCTCGACAAGCTGCGCCGCTTCTGCGACACCACCATCGTCATCTACAACGACAAGCTCCTCGAGCTCGTCCCGAGACTCCCGATCGATGCCGCTTTCAAGGTCGCCGACGAGATTCTGATGCAGTGCATCAAGGGCATGACCGAGATAATCACCAAGCCCGGTCTGGTGAACCTGGACTACGCCGACCTCATGACCATCATGAAGGGCGGCGGCGTCGCGATGATAGGCATAGGCGAGAGCGACGAGGACAGGGACAGGATCGATTACGCCCTCAACGAGGCTCTTGAGTCCCCGCTGTTGGGCGAGGTCGACCTGAGCCACGCCCGCGGCTGCCTCATCAGAGTGGTCGGAGGAACCGACCTCACCATATCAGAGGCAGAGAAGGCTGCGGAGCTCGTCGGAGAGAAGATCAACCCGTCAGCCAGGATCATTTGGGGCTGCTCGCTCGAGCCGGAACTCGAGAAGACGGTCCGCGTGCTCCTTGTGATAACCGGAGTGAAGAGTAAGTCCTTCCTGGGGAAGGAGACCTCCTCCGCGTCGCGCGTCGTCAGTTCGGCGCCGTCGTCGGAAGAGGATATGGATGTAGTACGCTGAACCATCTATCCCCTCTCCCCCTCTTTTTTTATATCCCCCACGTTACCGTCTCGTGGCTGAGCGAAGGCGACCAAGGTTCAGATACGTGGTCTTCCGCATCGAGTCGGAGATATCCTTCACCGAGCCGGGAGTGGCGGATGCCCTCGCCGCGGCCTTCGCGGGAAGAGTCCCGAGACTCGTTGTATTCCGCAATAACTCGGGGATAGTCCGTTGCCTCAATACGACGAAGGATGAGACGATTCGAGTGCTCAACGCGATGCGCGCGATCGGCAGAAGACAGGTCGTCGTCCGCACTCTCGGAACATCGGGCACGATTCGGAAGGCGCGAGAGAAATATCTATCCTAAATCTGTGTGTTCTTCCACATAACGCATAGTTTATATCGGGGACTTCTCTTCTAAGTGGGGAGGACATACATGCAGCCAGGACAAATGGCCTATGACAGAGCTATCACGGTCTTCTCTCCGGACGGACGGCTGTTCCAAGTCGAGTACGCGAGGGTCGCCGTCACGCGCGGGAACACCACCGCCGGCCTGAAATTCAAGAATGGGATCGTGCTCATGGCAGACAAGAAAATCAGCTCGCGCCTCGTCGAGACCTCGAGCATTGAGAAGATTTTCCAGATTGATGAGCACATCGGCTGCGCGACGTCGGGCCTCGTCGCCGACGCACGCGTTCTTGTCGACTACGCCAGACTTGTGGCCCAGATTAACAAGGTCACGTACAGCGAGAAGATCAGCGTCGACATGCTCGTGAAGAAGATCTGCGACTACAAGCAGAACTACACGCAGTACGGCGGCGTGAGGCCGTTCGGCACCGCGCTGCTCGTTGCGGGAGTCGACGATCTGGGCGTCCATCTTTTCGAGACCGATCCGTCCGGCGCGCTCGTCAGCTACAAGGCGGGCAGCATCGGCGCGGGGAGGAACACCGTCATGGAGCTCTTCGAAGAGAAGTACAAGGACGCCATGGGCATGGACGAGGCGATACTCCTTGGCCTCGAGGCCCTCCAGAAGTCTTCGGAGGAGAAGATGGACGCCAAGACCATCGAGGTCAGCGTGGTCATGGAAGGGGAGAAGTTCAGGCGGCTGACGGAGCAGGAGATACAGTCCTACATCGGGAGGCTCCCTGGCGCCTCTTAGGCGGTGCCATGCCGAAGGAGCTGAGGTCAGACCGAAATGACGACCTGTTCAAGGAGTACGTTATCGCCCGCATCGAGAAAATGGGCGAGAAATTCGAGGTCATAGTGAAACCGGACGCCGTCCAGAGTCTCAGGGAAGGCAAGAACGTAGACATCCTCTCGAACATCGCGATTGACCAAATATTCCGGGACGCCCACAAGGGGTCGAGGGCGTCCGAGGAGAAGATGATGGAGTTCTTCGGGACGACCGACCCCATAGAGGTCGCCCGCAAGCTGATCATCGAGGGCGAGATCCATCTCACGACCGATCAGCGCCGTGATTTGCTGGAGGCGAAGAGGAAGCAGATCATCACGTACATAGCCACCAATGCAATCAACCCGCAGACCGGCGGACCCCATCCGCCGCAACGCATCGAGATCGCCATGGAGGAGGCCAAGGTCCATATCGACCCCTTCAAGTCGGTGGAGGACCAAGTGAAGACTGTGCTCGATGGCCTTCGCCCGCTGATTCCGATCAGGTTCGAAAAGGTCAGGATCGCTGTGAAGCTCACCGGGGAGTTCAGCGCGAAGTGCTATGGCGACATCAAGAGCTTCGGCAGGATAGTCCAAGAGGAGTGGCAGCCCAACGGCACGTGGATCGGGGTGGTCGAGATACCCGGCGGCATGCAGACAGATTTCCTTGACCGGCTGTCGCAGAAGACGAAGGGCAACGTCGAGACTAAATTGCTGAAGGGATAGGCGATGTTCGTGCGCTCGACAAGGTCATCGATGAAGCACTCCGCCAGTCCTTTAGACCAGACCGACAATTATATAGGAAAGGCTTGTATCAACGAAATTATAGGCAGCCTACCGAGGTGTTAGTCTACGCCTGGCGGGGAGAAACGTCTTTGTCCAGTTTGCGACTCTGAGATCGAGCCAGGTGAGAGGAAGTGCCATCACTGCAACACCGACCTCCGTCTTTTCGAAATAGACAAGGACAGCAATGTGGACATCGGCAAGCTCAGCGCTCAGAGCGACAAGAACATCGACGAACTGCTCGCATCAATAGCAGAAGGCAAGGACGTCAAGCCTGACATTTTCGAGGACATCAAGAACATCTCCAGGAACGGCGAGTCCGCAGCGGCGGAGGAGGAGACCGCCGAGCCGACGGAATTCGAGTGCCCCGTTTGCGGAGCCCGCGTCGAACCGGACGCCACTCAGTGCCCCGGTTGTGGAGCGCAGTTCGCGGATGAGGCGCCCGCCGAGAAGTTTGAATGTCCCCTGTGCAGCGCACAGGTCGACGCGAATGCGACGAGGTGCCCGAGCTGCGGTGTCGAGTTCGAGGAGGAAGCACAAGAGGCCCAACCTGAACCGGCACCCGCGGCCCGCGCGCCCAGTGCGGCGAGGCGAGCGGCCGAGGAGGAGGTCGAAAGGGCCCTGGAAACGGTGACGGCGAGACCACCAGCTCGCCCTGCGGGCGCGCCCGGACCCTATGTTTCGGTCACAGGCCTCAGGCAGCGGGTCGAGGCATTGGCGGCGAAGGAGTTCCCGATCGAGAGTCTGGAAGGCGTCGACAAGAAGACTCTCTACAGGGAGCTCCCGAGAATCGTCAATGAAGTCAAGCCGTTACTCCTGTCCGCCAAGAAGATCGGAGTGAGCATAGAAGACAGCAAGCATCTCATCAACGATGCCATCGCGTTCGGAAAGAAAAAGGAGATGGAAAAGGCAGTGCGGCTGGTGAGTCAAGCGAAAGCTTCCTTGGAAAAGGCGTTCACCGTCGAGCTGGCGAACCAGATTGAATCGCTCATGGCGGAGGTCGAGAAGGCGAAGGCGTCGGGAAGCACAGTGGATCCAATAGAGACCCAGATTGCCGAGGCAGTCACATACCTCGAGGCCGCCAGATACAGCGATGTCAGCAACAGGATAGCCGAGGCGAAGAACGAGTTCAGCGCGAGGGCAGGCGGATACTACAGGGCGAAGGAGGCGATACAGGCGGCGCAAGACCTCATCGAGGACAGCATCTTGGTGGGGGTCGAGGCGGGCGAGGCGAATCGGGCGATAGCGCGTGCCAACGATGCCTTGCAGAGGAGGAAGTGGGAGCAGTCGGAGCTCGAGGCTGGGAGGGCGAGGGACATCATCTTGAAGCAGCTCCCCAAGCACCTTGACAAGGAGATGAAGAAGGCGAGGGACATGCTCCTCGAGATGAAGGTGGGAGGCGGCGACCTCACAAAGCCGATCGGAATCCTCAAGCAGGCCAGTATACACTTAAAGCGCGAGGAGTACGCGGACGCCGTGCACTATGTGAAACTCTTCAGGGAAGAAGTCAAGTCGCCTTAGAACGAGACGGCTTCCATCTCCCTCTCGAGTATCTTCACTTCCTGCTCCTTCATCGTCTTCGGGCTAATCGAGAGCAGGAGGACGAACTGGCTCTCGGAGACATGGTCAACCAGGCGCCTCAGGAACCTTAGGACTGCATCGAAGCTGTTGTTGCTCACGAGGTACTCGACGCCGTCGAGCATGACCGCGCCCTTGCCGCCCACGCGCATGAACTCCTCCACCATGTAAATAAGCCTCTCCAGGGTGGGTGGCATCGTCTCCTCGCTCGTGCTTTCCCTGTCAGTCAGCCAGATGATCCGCTCGCTCCTGAGACCGTACCTCTCCCTCACCCGCTTCGGATTTGTCCGGGTCACCACCATCCCCGCACCCTTGCCCTCCGCGGCCTTCGCGAAGAGCCGGAAGACGTTGACGGCGCGCTCTTCCTCGACGAGGTAGCTCCTTCCGGGCTTGAGTTCCCTCATGATCTGTTCGAGGCTGGGGCGGCCCTTGTGCTCCTCGCGTTCAGGGGCGAGGTCTTTGAGGACCTCCTTCGCGAGCGCGAGGCTCGCCGTCTGCCCCATCAGCGACGAGAATGCGACGACTCGGTTCAGCGCCCCGCCGAGCTCCCTGATGTTGCTTTCGATCACGCGGGCGATATGCTCGAGCACCTGCGCATCAACTTTCACGCCTGAGTCCTTCACCCGGCGCTTGAGGATAGCCAATCTGGTCTCGAAGTCGGGCGACTGGATGTCAGCGATGAGACCGGATTCGAACCTGGACACCAAGCGGTCCTCCAGGTCAGGTATCTCCTTCGGCGGTCTGTCGCTCGTGAGAGCGACCTGCTTCCCCGCGTTGTAGAGCGCGTTGAAGGTGTGGAACAACTCCTCCTGGACGTCGACCTTTCCGGAGAGGAAGTGCACGTCGTCGATGAGCAGCATGTCCAGATTCCTGAACTTCTCGCGGAAGGCGGCGAGCTTGTTGTTCTGGGAAGCTTCCTTGAATTCATTCGCAAAGCCTTCGATGGATGTGAACAGGATCCTCGCGTTGCTGTTGCTGTCCTTGACGCGGTTGCCGATCGCGTTCAGGAGGTGGGTCTTCCCGAGGCCGGAACCGCTCGTGATGAACAATGGATTGTAGGCCTCGTGGGGGTTCTTGGCCACCGCCAGGGCGGCCGCGTTGGCGAACCTGTTGCTGGGGCCGACCACGAACGAATCGAATGTGTACTGAGAGACCAGGTTGGTCGTCTCGTCCCTGGTCATCAAAGCCTTTGACTCGATCGCCTCGCGGACCTTCACCTCCGTGATGCCCTCCAGCGGCTTGCCTTCGGCGACCTTGTGCTTCACGATCATGTCGAAGACTTGCCGGGCGCGCTCGCTGATTTCTTTCTCCCGCTTCACTTCGAGGCTCTTGGTAGCCTCCTCCTTGCTTCTCTTCTCGGCTCTCGCCTGCAACTCACCGATTTCAGCCTCGATGGCGGCATGCTTCCTCGGGTCCCTCATTTTCTCTTTGAGCGCGGCCACCTCACTCTCGAATCCAAAGAGGTCCTGCGAGCCCAGAATGTCTTTGAGCACCTCGACCTTCCTGACCTCCCCCTCGAATTCCTCGAAGACCTTGCGCGCCTCCTGCGGGGGCATCGTCACGGCAGGTTCAATCGAGGACACGTCGTAGCCGGCGCTCCGCCACACCTCAAACTTTTGCTCAAGGATGCGTCTCTCGGAGACAAGCGACGAGGTCATCGATTCGGAGCTTTTCTTGCCGCGCTCTATCTCCGCATCGCTGAATTCCTCCAAGAGCGCGTTGACGTCCACGCGGGCATGGACCTGGATCACGCATAGCGGATTCCCGGTATCATCCCATATCCGCCGCAGCGCCGCTTTGCCTGTGCTCTTCGCCGTGCCCTGGACATGCACCGCGACCTCCGGGTTGCCCGTCTTCACGATAATGTAGCCCTTGGAGATCGGCTCTTTTTCCGAGACAAGGGTCTGCACGTAGCCGGAGAAGGAGTATTTCCTGAGATCAAGTAGGAGCCCTTTGAGCGAGTCGCTCCCGCCCTGCAAAGTGCGGATTGTCTTGCCCTCTGGAAATGCTGGCTCTTCGGGCAACCTTACTCCCGCGTCGTATATTGGAGACTGTAATTAAAGATTCTCCCAGATATCTGGGTCGAGAGCGCGAGGCCTTACGAGGACTCGCCCCGACACTGGCGCGCAGGTACATTCCGGCGTTGAACGTACGGTCGTGGGGGACAATACAGCCAAAACGAAAACGATATAACAGATAGCGGGGTTTCGCAGGGATGAAGGCGGCTCCATTCCCGCCATGATCCACAAACGAACATGATGGCGGCGGATGGGCGGGCGGTCGGCGGGAAGATGGACGAAGCGGGTGACGGCTCGGCTCAACAGAAGAAGGGCAGGGGCATCGTTGGCCTGAACTCCGACGACTTCGTCGAGTGGGTCACGCGGAAGATAGAGAGGCCGATCAAGAAGGGCATCGCCGACCCGATAATCCGCACAGGTCTCGTGCAGAGCTTCCTGAACTGGGCGAAGAGGAACAGCACGTGGCCTCTGCACTGGGGGATCATGTGCTGCGCGATCGAGATGGCGGCGACGAGCGACCCCAGGTATGACGTGGAGAGACTGGGCGTCATCTACAGATCCTCCCCCAGACAGGTCGATGTCCTATTGCTGAACGGTCCGATAAGCCACAAGCTGAGGCCCATGGCCAGGAGACTGTATGAGCAGATCCCCGACCCTAAGTGGGTCATCGCCATGGGGGAGTGCACCATCTGCGGCGGACCTTACTACGACTCATACGCAGTCGTGAAGGGCGCATACACCGTGATGCCCGTCGACATATTCATCCCGGGTTGCCCGGTCCGCCCGGAGGCGCTAATGTACGGGTTCCTCAAGCTCAACCAGAAGATCAAAGCCGAGAAGACAGGATACGTGACAACTAGGAAAGGGCGGAAGGTGTCATCACGCGAGGGCAGGATGGCAGATTTCACGGGGAAATACACTCATGAAGTCCCAGAAGACAGAAGGTAAAGGCATGGCGGCCAAAAAGCGGCGGCGCGGCGGGGTATTCCGGCCGATCTTGGTCACGCTGAAGCAGGCGGTGCAGACCGCCCCCGTAATCCACAAGATCATACCGGGCGGCAGGAAGCCCGTCACCTTCCTCTATCCATACGAGAAGTTGGAGAGTTACCAATCATACAGAGGACAGCACATCATCGATTGGTTCAAGTGCATAGGCTGCGAACTCTGCGCCAAGGTCTGCCCCAACGAGTGCATCTACTTCGAATTCATCAAGGTGGAGAAGGACTCGCCGTACACTCTCCCCCGCAGAAACAAGACGGATACGATGAAGGGGCAGGTCAGGAGGCCTGCGGTCGACGTGGGCCACTGTCTATTCTGCGGCGACTGCTCGGAATTCTGCCCGACGGACGCATGGATGTTCACTCAGAACTTCGAACTCGCGGACTACACGCGCGAGGATCTCTTCTACCATGCGGACGAGCTGAAGAAGCCGGACGAACTGAGCGACAGGAAGCAGGTCCTCCTCAACCGCCAAGGCGATGAGCCGATACTCGACGTGGACGTGTGCATCGGCTGCGCGAGGTGCGACCGCGAGTGCCCGACAGGCTGCATCTCGATGACTCAAGGGCCGAACCTGAGGAAGGGCAAGCCCATCCAGATACCTGAGTTCAACTACACTGTGTGCATCGGCTGCCAGCAGTGCTGCGACGTCTGCCCCGTCGACTGCCTTTACATGCAGGAGATACCCTACAAATCGATGGATCAGTTCTACAACATCACCTTCCCGGGGGAAGCGAAGCCGCTCGAGGAGTGGGTGGCAAGGAAATCGCCACGGTACCAGATGCCTCCGAAGCGGTGAATCGCCCGCCGATTCCGTCTGCTTTTTATGCGCCTCCTGCCTTACACATCGTGAGAACCGGTGAATCAAATGGTCACCAAGGATGAAGTAATCGCCACGCTGAAGAAGTGCTATGATCCCGAGATCCCGATCAACATAGTCGACCTCGGCCTCGTCTACGATGTGAGCATCGAAGGCGAAAAGGTCGGCATTAAGATGACCCTTACGGCCCCTGGATGTCCCGCCTCGGGCTACATCTCCCAGGATGTCAAGAAGAAGCTGGAGAGCATGCCTGGTGTGAAGAAGGCGGACGTCACGGTCGTCTGGGACCCGCCTTGGTCTCCGGACTTGATGTCCGAGACCGCCAAGAAGCAATTCGGCTGGGGCTTGTAGACCCTCGGAAACGTTCAATAAGGATTCACGCAATCTCCCGGCGAACCCCTGAGCGAGACTGCGGGGAGATGGTCAGGGTCATGAGCGCGCGAGTCAGGAAGACGGATAACCCGATTGCACGAGTGCTGCAGGCGGCGAAGGAAGGCGTCGTGTTCTTCGAAAGAGCGCACACCGCCGCCAATGACCCCCGCGTTCGTGAGGTTTTTGGGAAGCTCCTGAACATCAAGAAGGAGAGCCTGAGGAGCCTCGAGGAGAATCTCAGGGAGGCGCGCCTCCTTCTGCCGGAAATGGAGGGGCAACCCCCGCGCATCTACCCGCTCGAGGAACTTCAGAAGAAGGAATGCTACGTGTGCGGCTACAGCACCGATCTCGAGATGATCCCCGAATCGTGTCCCAGGTGCGGTGCATCGCGATACGCTTTCGAGAAGGAGATAACGGTGAGGAAAGCCTGGGAGCTGGCGGAATCCGGGGCTCGCATCACCCTCGAGATACTGAGCGAGGCTGAAAGGGAAGTGGAAGCGAAGGCCAAGCCGGTCTTGGCAAAGCAGATCCAGCTGGAGCAGCGCGTCCTCAACGAGACGCGCAAGGAGCTGGAAAGCCACAGAGAGAGCTAGCACGGAGGAAGGAGTACTCGATGGATATCCCGCCGATAGAAGACGAACTCCGCGCGTGCACGATGTGCGGCTACTGCGTCCCGACATGCCCGCCATACCGGGAGATACTCTGGGAGGACGCGGCACCGAGGGGCAAAGTCTTCCACATGCGCCAGTACGACGGGAGGTCGATCCTCGACTGGCTGATGCGCAGGCGGCCCGAGATCGACGAGGAGTTCGCGAAGGCCGTCTATGAGTGCACGTCCTGCGGCATGTGCGAGGAAGTGTGCATGGTGGACATTCCGTTCACCCGCCTCTGGGACCGGGTCAAGAGATGGATAGTCGACCTCGATGTCGCTCCCATGCCCGAGCACCGCCATCTGCTCGCGAACGTCTTGAAGGAACACAACATCCTCGGCGAGCCACACGACAAGCGCGGCGACTGGATTAGCGCGGATGTCAAGCAGGCGGAGTTCCCGGAGATCGTCTTCTGGGTTGGCTGCATGCAGAGCTACAAGAAGCAGAATGTGGCTGCCGCCGCCATCAGGATACTCAACGCCGCTGGGGTGAAGTACAGAGTCCTCGGCCCGTCAGAATGGTGCAGCGGCGCTCCCCTCATCAGGGTCGGCTACTCGAAGGTCGTCGAGGAACATCTCATGCCCCACAACATCACGGCGGTGGCGGGGACGGGGGCGAAGGCGATGGTCACTACCTGCGCCGAGTGCTACAGGACTTTCGTGCGCGACTACAGAGAGCTCGGCGGCGTGCCGCCATTCGCCGTCTATCATTTCACGGAATATGTCGAGAAGCTCGTCAAGGAGAAGAGGCTGAAGTTCACCAAGAACGTGCCGAAGAAGGTGGCGTACCATGACCCTTGTCACCTTGGACGGCATTGCAGCTGTTACGACCCGCCGAGGAGGGCCATGGGGTTCGTGGCGGGGTTGCAGCAGGTCGAAATCAATCCGAATAGGAACGAGGCACTGTGTTCGGGTGGGGGCGGCGGGTTCCCGGACGCGTTTCCCAATCAGGCCGACGGGATCACCGCAAAGAGGCTTGAGCAGTTCGAGAAGACTGGGGCCGAGCTGCTGGTGACCGCCTGCCCGTTCGCCCAAGAGCGGTTCAGCGGCGTCGCGAACAAGCAGGGCAAGAGCCTCGAAGTCAAGGACATCGTCGAACTCCTCGCAGACGCTCTCTGAATGATGGGGACCTCGTTTTCGCCAGAGTTCGCAACATATTTATAACGCGGTTATATAGGATAGGATGCCTGAGTGGAATCCGGTCCCAGAGCGACCCCTACGGCCAAGGAGATTCAGAGATGAAGCGAACCCTTCAGATAGTGGACTTGCACGCTGGTCGCGATGGCAAGGAGATACTGAAAGGCATCAACCTCGTGATCAACCAGGGCGAGGTGCACGCGATAATGGGCCCGAACGGCTCCGGCAAGAGCACCCTCTCGAACGTGGTCATGGGCAACCCCAAGTACCAGATCATGTCGGGCGACGTCAGACTGGACGGCGAGAGCATCGCGAAGCTGGCGCCGAACAAGAGGGCGCACAAGGGCCTCTTCCTGGGGATGCAGTACCCTGTCGAGGTCTCGGGTGTGAAGCTCGGCTCGTTCATGAAGGCGGCCTACAACCAGGTCCACGGGCCAGACGCCCTCGACGTCGCGGGGTTCATGGAGATCGTGGAGGAGAACACGAAGCTGCTCAACATGGACAGCACCTTCGCGGGGCGCTATGTGAACGAGGGGTTCAGCGGCGGGGAGAAGAAGAAGGCTGAGATCCTCCAGATGCTCGTCCTCAAGCCCGCGTTCGCCATACTGGACGAGACAGACAGCGGGCTGGACATCGATGCGCTCAAGACGGTGGCGCGGGCGATCGACGCGTACCGCGGACCGGACGTCGGCATACTCCTGATCACGCACTACCAGCGGCTGCTGAGGTACATCAAGCCGGATTTCGTGCACGTGCTCATGGGCGGGAAGATAGTGCTCACTGGCGGTGGCGACCTCGCGGAGAAGCTCGAGGAGCTCGGCTACGGCTGGCTCAAAGACGAGAAGTATGCGGGGGCGACATAGGACGACCGCGAAGGAGATCGTGGACGAGGACTACAGCGCCTACGACTTCAAGGACGACATCGAGTACCTGTACAAGACGAAGAAGGGGCTGCGCGAGAGCATTGTGGATGAAATAAGCAAGCTCAAGGGCGAGCCGGAGTGGATGAGAAGATTCAGGCACAGGTCGTTCGAGCACTTCGTGAAGAGGCCTCTTCCGACATGGGGCGGGGACCTGAGCGCCCTGGACTTCGAGAACATCACTTACTACGCGAAGCCGGTCGAGAGGGTCGGCAAGAGCTGGGAGGATGTCCCCGAGGCGATCAAGAAGACGTTCGACCGGCTTGGCATCCCCGAGGCCGAGAGGAAGT
Source organism: Thermoplasmata archaeon (assembly GCA_041489255.1). Taxonomy (GTDB): domain Archaea; phylum Thermoplasmatota; class Thermoplasmata; order RBG-16-68-12; family JAFNFQ01; genus JAFNFQ01. The sequence goes on from JBGPQV010000003.1 coordinate 35,261, forward strand.
TCCTGGCGGGGGTCGGGGCGCAGTACGAGTCCGAGGTGGTCTACCACAGCCTCAGGAAGGAGCTGGAGGAGAAGGGCGTCATCTTCATGGGCACGGACTCCGCCCTCAAGGAATACCCCGAGATCTTCAGGAAGCACTTCGGCACTATCGTCCCGCCTGAGGACAACAAGTTCGCGGCCCTGAACAGCGCGGTCTGGTCAGGCGGCTCGTTCGTCTATATCCCCGAGGGCGTTGTCGTGGATCAACCTCTCCAGGCGTATTTCAGGATAAACGCGGAGAATATCGGGCAGTTCGAGCGCACTCTGATCATCGCCGAGCCGCACAGCAGGGTCCACTACATTGAGGGGTGCACCGCGCCTGTGTATGCATCCGCGTCCCTCCATGCCGCCGTCGTCGAGGTCATCGCGAAGGAGGGCGCGCACATCAGGTACACCACCCTGCAGAACTGGTCGAAGGATGTGTACAACCTGGTGACGAAGAGGGCGCACGCGCACAAGGACGCGACCGTGGAGTGGGTCGATGCGAACACGGGAAGCAAGTTGACGATGAAGTATCCGAGCGTGTACCTCATGGGCCCGGGCGCGAGGACGGACGTGCTGTCAGTCACCTTTGCGGGCAGAGGGCAGCATCAGGACGCGGGCGCGAAGGCGATCCACCTGGCCCCTCACACGCAGAGCAGGATAGTCTCCAAGTCGGTCAGCAAGGACGGGGGGCGCACGACGTACAGGGGGCATCTCAGGGTGGCGCGCGGCGCGAGGAACGTCGTGGCCAGCGTCAGGTGCGACGCTCTCATGCTGGATGCACAAAGCAGGTCGGACACTTATCCATACATCGAGATCGATGAGGATGATGCTACGGTCACTCACGAGGCCACGGTGGGGAGGATAGGGGACGAGCAGATGTTCTACCTGATGAGCAGGGGCCTGACCGAGAACGAGGCGGTCAACATGATTGTCCTCGGTTTCCTGGAGATGTTCACGAAGGAGCTGCCGATGGAGTACGCCGTGGAGTTCAACCGGCTCATAAGGCTGGAGATGGAGGGCTCGGTGGGATAGACCGGTTCTGTCCCCGGAAGGGAGTAAGACGAGATGGCTGATTTCGACCTGGGGTTCGCAAACGAAGAGACGGTGAGGGAACTCTCCTCGAGCCGGAAAGAACCCGCATGGTTCCTCGCAGACCGCCTCGTGGCGCTCGCCAACTTCAAGGCGCTGCGCGTCGAGGAGCACCAGCTCTTCACGAAATACACGGACATCAGCAGGGCGAGAGTCGGCGGGACGGATCCATACATCCAGCCCACGGGTCCTGCCAAGAACTCGGAAATGGATTTGGCGGGAGTCTCTGGGGTCTATATTCAGGAAGAGGACTCGCTGGAGACGCTGTGGTTGGATCCGGAGTTGGAGAAGAAAGGGGTAGTGTTCGAGACCCTTCAGAACGCTGTCTCCCGCCATCAGCAGCAACTGAGGACGCTCACGTTCGACCACGCCAGCCTGCCTCAGAGGGACAAGTTCGCGCAGATGACGAAGGCGCTATGCATGGCCGGCATCGTGCTGCACATTCCAGACAACGTCAGCGTCAGCAAGCCGATCCTGATCCGATGGTCGGTTGGGCGGGAGAATGCGGCTCTCCTGACAAGGACCGTGGTGTCTCTCGGGAACAATTCGAGCGCGGTGGTTGTCGAGGAGATTGAACCCGGCAAAGCCGCCGGCGGAGAGCGCATGGCGCTGTTTGGCGGGACCGCGGAGGTCATGCTCGGCGAGGGCTCGGTCCTGAGATACAATGGAGTGGAGAACGTCGGCGGCGGTGTTGCGACGTTCCTCAATCGCCAGGCGTCTGTCGGAGCGGGCTCGGAAATCCAATGGGCATTCGGCTATGTTGGCGGAGAGATGACCAGGTCGCATATCGACAACTTCCTCAGCGGCAGGGGAGCGACGGTGAGAGAGGTCCAAGTCCTGTATGGTGGCAAATCGCAATTCTTCGACATCTTCTCCCACACATGCCACGTCGCCGAGGACACGGTGAGCGACCTCCTATCCAAGGGCGTGCTTCAGGATCAGTCAAAGGCCTATGTCAAGGGGCTGATCACCATCGAGAAGGGCGGGAAGGGCTCCGATTCCTACCTTGGCGAATTCGGGATGGTCCTGAGTCGGGATTCGAGGTTCGTGTCGATTCCCAGCCTGGAGATAGAGAACCACGCGGTGAGGCGGGCCAAGCACGCTTCGTCTGTCGCACAGATAGACGAGAACCAGATCTTTTATCTTACCTCGAGGGGGATCGAGGAGAGCGAGGCGAGGAAGCTCATCGTCATGGGCTTCTTGGACCCCGTCGTGGCCAGAATCCCGCTCGAATCGGTCGCGGACCGCCTGCGCGGCCTGTTCGAATCGAAATGGAGGGCGTAGGCCATGGTCAGAATCATGAACGCATCCTGCAAACTCGAAGCCTTTATCAATCAAGCGACTCTGAGAGAGGAGTGAGACGATGGAGCGGACGAAACCGAGCCTCGACGTCGCGAAGATCAAGAAGGATTTCCCCATCATGGAGAGGAAGATCCACGGCAAGCCGCTGTGCTACCTCGACAGCGCTGCGACATCGCAGAAGCCGAGGCAGGTGATCGACGCGGTCAGCGAGTTCTATAGCAACTACAACGCGAACGTCCACAGGGCGATATACGAGCTGGGCGAGGACGCGACGAGAGGGTACGAAGGTGCGAGGGAGAAGATCGCGCACTTCATCAATGCGAGGTCTTCGAGCGAGATTGTCTTCACGAGAGGCACGACGGAATCGATCAACATCGTCGCATATGGCTGGGGGATGAAGGGGAAACTCGGGAAGGGCGACGAGATAGTCTCGACGGTGATGGAGCACCACTCGAACCACATCCCGTGGTTCTTCGTGCAGGACTACAAAGGCGTGAAGCTGTCCTGGATCGACATAGACGATGAGGGCTACCTGAAGATGGAGGACCTCGACCGCCTCGTCACGGAGAGGACGAAGATGGTGGCGGTCACGCAATGCTCGAACGTCCTCGGCACGATCAACCCCATCAAGGAGATCGCGAAGAAGGCGCACGAGGTCAACGCGCTCTGCCTTGTCGACGCCGCGCAATCGGTTCCTCACTTCCCCGTAGATATGCAGAACCTAGACTGCGACCTGCTTGCGTTCAGCGGGCACAAGATGCTGGGGCCCACGGGTATTGGAGTGCTCTACGGGAAGGAGAAGGTCCTGGAGGAGATGGAGCCGATGCTTGGCGGGGGCGAGATGATACGCGAGGTCCACCTCGGGCGGGCGACATGGAACGATGTGCCCTGGAAGTTCGAGGGTGGGACCCCGGATCCCGCGGGCGCCGTGGGACTTGGCGCTGCCATAGACTACCTCAGCTCGCTCGGCATGCAGAACGTGAGACAGCACGAGATCGAGCTCAATGCCTATGGCCTCGAGATGCTCGGTAAGATCAAGGGAATCAGCATCCTGGGCCCGATGGACCCGAAGAAGCGAGGCGGGCTGATTGCCTTCACCATCCCCGAAGCTCATCCGCACGACATCGCCGCCATACTCGACGCGGAGGGCATCGCAATCAGGTCCGGCCACAACTGCGCGCAACCACTGATGGAAAGGTGCGGCATCCCCGCCACCGCCAGGGCGTCGTTCTATGTCTACAACTCGCCCGAGGACATCGACCGCCTCGTCAAGGGGCTGAAGAAGGTGCAGGAGGTCTTCGCGTAGATGGCCTACGAGATGTACCAGGAGCAGATACTTGACCACTACAAGCACCCCCGCAACCGCGGCGAGATGCCGGACGCCGACCTCCAGGCCCGCGATTACAACCCGCTCTGCGGCGACGACCTGACTATCTACCTCAAGACCGACGAGAAGGGGACGATCACCGATGTGAAGTTCACGGGACAGGGGTGCGCCATAAGCCAGTCATCGGCCTCGATGCTCACTATGATGCTCAAGGGCAAGAACATCTCGGAGGCGAAAGGCATAGACCCTGACAGGATCGTGAAGATGCTCGGCATCCCGCTGAGCGCTGTCAGGCTGAAATGCGCCCTCCTCTCCCTCCAGGTGTTGAAGAAAGCGCTGTTCAGCAAAGAACTGTCTCAGGCGGAAGCGATGAAAGAATAGACCGGGAGGAGATCACGCGGTTGCGGCGATCTCGGCCAGCCACGCCGCACGCCTTTTCTTGTTTGCCTCGACTTCTTCCGCCGGCTTGAAGTCCTTCTCGACATCGGCCAGCAGTTCGACGACCTTCATCAGGCTCTCCTTGCTCGGCGCGCGCACGTCGACGTTGGCGATCTCGAACTGCCTCTTGACCACCGGCATCCCCGCATCGACGCTGCCCATCTGCGCGCAGAAGTCCGTCATTATCCTATCCGCAACGGCAATCAGGATGTCGACGGGTTCCTGAGGCACGGTCGGCAGAGCGACCTTCGGGGCGGTCTTCCCGACTCCCGCCACGATGTCCTGACCGAGCTTCACGAATGCCTCTTCGACGTGCTCTCCCGTCCTCGCGCTGCTCAGGAAGCCCTGGGCCTCGTAGCGCTGGGTGAGGTATCCCAGAAGCTCGTGCGCCGACACCTTGTCTGCGACCAAGTCGATCTTGTTGCCCGCGAACACGACAGGTATCTTCCCCACCAGCCTCCACAGCATCGGCACCCAGTATTCCTCGAGCGACCGTCTCGTCTCGTCCCTCGTGAGGTCATAGACCATGAGAGCGCCCCTGGCCCCCTTGAGGGCCGTCTCCTGCACGCCTGCGTAGCCTCTCTGGCCGAGCACATCCCAGATCTGCATCACGATCTCCACCGGGACTCCATCATGCTTGACCGTTAGGTCCTTCTTGCTCACCTTCGTCCCGACCGTCGTGATGTAGTCGTCGGAGAACTGGTCGACGACGAAACGGCGTATAAGCGATGTCTTCCCAACCGCCCCGTCGCCGAGAAGGAGGACCTTGGCCTTCAGCAGCTCAGGCGTCATTATCACTTCTCATTTTAGTATCGGGAGGATGCCTATAACCGTTGCCCTGTGAATATCAGTTGGGAGATATGTGTCCTCCGTGCGAATGCTGCCCCGTCACAAAGCAATATCAGAGGATTGTCACAGCTCCTCGGCTGGGGCTTCCAGAAGCGTTATCGTCTTCTCCACGCCTCGAATTCTGCGTATCTTGTGCGTCACTATCCTAGCGAGTTCTTGAATGCTGGGAGCTTCGAGCTCGATGATGTAGTCGTAGTCTCCGAACAGGACAAAGGCCTCCTTGAATTCACCGATGTTGCTGAGCTGCGCCGTTACCTTCTTCTCCGCGCCAACCTCGACTTTCAGCAGGACGTACGCTAGCATTCCGTAGATTGCACGCCTCGAAAAGAGATAAAGGCGTCGCTTTAAAGAGCCGTTTGACGGGAATGCCTAGGGACTAGGAATCGAAGGCTGAGGCATTCTTATTGGTTGCCGCTGGGCCCAGCGGGGTTCACGCTGAAGACGGCGTGACTTGCGTCGAATACAGCGGGCTTCGCGCTGAACACAGCGCATTCTCCGCTGGAGACAGCGCAGTCCCCGCTGAACACGGCGACCTTCGCGCTGATAACGGCGGACCTCGCGCTGAGAACAGCGCATGTTCCGCTGGATGCAGCGCAATCCCCGCTGAATACGGAGACTTCGCGCTGAACACAGCGCATTCTCCGCTGGATACAGCGCATGTGGAGCTGAACACAGCGGACATACCGCAGCACAAGGCGGGACTCCCGCTGCATGTGGCGGAAAGCCAGCGATATTTCGCTCGACCTACTGATCTTATCTCAGAATCCCAAGAAACCCTGCGGCTTCTCCAAGACGTGAGAATCCTTCTGGCAACCATGTGAGAAGCGCGGGGAGGGGGATTTGACCTCCCCATACTCTCGGTACAGATTCCGAGATTATCGCTCACGGCATGCGCACTTCCGCAAGCCTAGCCTGCCTTCTGGCCTCCTTGACCAGACGGAAGGCGTCTATCTCGCGCAATCTGCCTCCTGGATGCATGTTTGGCTTGCTGCGGCCCTTCGATGCCGGGAATCGCACGGGGCAAGCCACAAACAAGCGTCTCCCCGGTGCGCCCCCGACTGCTGGTTTCAATCCCTCAAGAATCCCGAGAGCCCTCAATCATCCAGACGATAATCAATAGGCCCCCTCTCGGCCTTGCCTTCCTTCAATACTTTGATGACCATCTCGTAGGCCTTGATGGATTGCCAATCCGCTTTCTCGTTGTAGGTTCGTTCATCCATATTCTACCGGCTTTCTGCCTCTCGTCTGTCCTTGAGACGGAACCGCCTTTCTCCATTTCCCAGATGACCCACTTAATCCTTCTCTCGCTCAGTTATGCCATTCCCAAACTTGGTCGGGAGACGCGGGAAGTGTATGCAAGCTAACGCAATCCGTCGATATTGCCGTATGTTTCATTTAGATGAATCGCGTATGTGTGATTCCGAGGGCGTTTTATGACAAAGAAAAAGCTTGCTGTTGTGGCGGTAATCATAGCCGTTGTGATAATCATCTCGGGTTTTCTCGTGGTAACACCTAGAGACGCCGGGAACTCTGCTCCCACCGTCCCGTTCACGCTTTCTGTCGCAGTCGAAGGAGCGCCGGTGGTAGGGGGGAATTTCACGATCCTGACGACTGTCACTGCGAAAACCTGGGTGAACGCTACTGAGGTCACCCAGGGCCCGACTTTCCTTTCGCTGGATGTCACCCACGCAGTACAAGTGAACACGCCAGATCCAGGAGATGACCCATGGGGGCTGCCGAGCGTATGGAATCTCACTGGGAAAAACGCATCGCTCGGGATTACATTCGCCCTGAACGTAACGGGGGTCTATGCGGGGGAGAGCACGTTGAACGCACAAGCATGGTGGCCTCCATCGTCGATGCACAACTGGTCTGATGTGCAACTCACCCCCACTGGCGGCCTCGTAGATCTCATGTCGGTCCAGACCATGGGCTTCGCTCAGTACAAACTGATTATCCAGGAGAATAGTCCTAGAGTTCGGTCAGAAGACGCTTCAGGTACGGAATCCTTGTACCAACCTTTCCCCATCGATAGCCTCGAAACACCAATCTCTTCCGCCAGCAGTGAGAATAACTACTCCTCACCTGAGGTGAACCCCCAGGCAAAAGCTCCCGTGCAAAACCGAAACTCGATTCCTTCTCTCGGTGCAAGAAGTCAGACTCTTGTCACTCGGCCAGAGACCTTGGGTCCATCTGATCCGTTAGCGATGGAAGATCTCGAGCCGAGCCCTTCACGGTCAGGGACGGTAACGGTCCAAGGCAGATTCATCTATGACAATCTCATAACGAAGGACCAAGCGGGTGCGAATTATCTTCCTCAATCCGAACATCCCTATTTGCCCAATTGCGGTATTTCTTATCAGTGTGTTCAAACGAAAACCGACCCTGGCGCTGCTTTTCTAGGTGTAGTGTCTCCGGTACCTGGACAGAGCCGATTCGACTGACGAATGCAGCTGGCGATTCGAGGGTTCCGCGGCTGGCCGTCGATTTCGCATCCGGCAGGGTCGGCGTCGTATTCACGGACGATCTGGATGGCAATATGGAGATATACTTCCTAGCCAAGATGATTTAGCACCTCGGATCCGAGTTGTCCTCCTGATTAGCCAATGGAAACGAATCCGACAATCGCCCCATCTTAATGGAGAGATTTCAGGCAACAAAAGTGCTTCAGAAACACCAATATGCCACCCCTATCCATGAAATCCCCGTCCGAAAGGACAAGGTGTAGTAGATGAATGACAAGGTAGAAAGTAGTGAGATGGCGTCTAAGACTGCAGTTGTGCATGAAGTCTATTGCCCGGTAGATGAGGTAATGGACCTGGAACCTTCGCATTGGTTCTGCCATAGTTGCAAAGCGCATTTCGGCATGCCCGTCTATGAAGTCACAGACAGGAGACAGGTCTGGGTATGCCCATTATGCAAGGAACCGGAAATAGAGGACAATGGAATCTGAGCTAACATAGCCATATATCCCACCCCCGGCGGGTCTCGTCGCGCATATCCCGCCGGGACTTTTTTCAGAGCTTTTCTCAGAAGAGGTTCTAGGTGAATGACCGCCGAACCTCCTGCATGAAATCGACGACGGAGATAGGTAAAGGTGCCCCCACCCGTTTCCAGGCAGGAGCTTGAGGGGACACTCCGAGGGATTCGTGATTCCTCAAATGCGAAAATCTGCACCGTACCTATGTGTAGAGCGCGGGGAGGGGGATTTGAACCCCCGATCCCTTTCGGGAACTGGATTAGCAATCCAGCGCCTTACCGGGCTGGGCCATCCCCGCAGCGCCCGCGCCTATGAGGGCGGTGAAGATAAAGGTTTTCGGGGCCGGTTCGCTCCCTTCGCCACGCGAAATGTTAAAGAGTCCCGCAATGATGGATAGCGCGATGAAGGCGGGGGGCAGGCTCGCCTGCTTGTCGATCTGTCTGCTGCTCGTCGGGCTTATGTTGCCTTCGAGCCCGGTGCAGTCTGAGCGCGAGCACATGCAACCGGACTCGATTTTCCAGGTCGATGTCCCGACATGGTATGTCGGCGACACCTGGGCTTACAACACGCACATCTACCTCAGGATGGGCGAGAACTACACGAACCTCCGCGGCTCGGTCAGCTTCCGTGTGATGGGGCTGTTGTCCGTGCGGCAGAACGGGACATACCACGAGGCCTACAACGTCAGCCTCACTGGATCTCTTACCGGCGATGGCGGGGGCGTCCTCAACGGAATCCCGTTCACCATCACGATATCCACCGGGAGCCTGACCGGATTCCATTGGTACGACCGTTCTGATCTATCGCTCATAAGGGATAATGAGACAGTCGACGCCAGCGGGACTGTAGACGTGTTCATCTTCAGTTACCCCCTGACGTTGCGATTCGCAACGGAGAGCAACCGAAGCCCCTCGCAGGAGGACTATGACTTTCCGTTGCTGCCCGGCGACCAATGGCGGTTCGCTGGCAACATGCGGATGCTAGGGTTCTATTTCTTCTCCGTCACGGGGACGCCGTGGGGAGACCTAGCTTCGTTCAGTCCATTCGACCACAACATGACGATGGACTACAACGCGCGGCTCAGTGAGATCATCGACCTCAACATCGGCGGCACCAGCTACCACACATACCATGTGAGCGAGACTCCGCTGCCGAGCAGTGGCACCGTCGGCGGCAGCGATCTCTGGTATGCGCCGAGCGTCAAGAACTACGCGCGGTGGTATCTCACCGCCTCCACCGTCGACTTCGTCGTCGGCGGCTTCCTGAACCTGACATCGCATTCCTTCACACTACCGCCATTCCCCGTCACGATGAACCTCGACCCGCAGATTGTGAACCCTGGCGGCTTCCTGAACGTGACCGGAAGCATGGGCATGTCAGGCACTACGATAATCCGGACCCCGTGGAACGGGTCCTATTGGACAGCAGCGACAAACCCCGCTGGCGACTACTCCTTCATGATCAGAGCCCCGACACGAGACGACGACACGCCGTGCAACGCGGATGTCGGCAGCTTCGGAGTCCTCATCGAGGCGGTCGATCCGATAGATCGCATATCCTACAATGCATCGACGATCGTGCTCCTGTTGCCAGACCTTTCGATCAGCCAATCAGACTTGAGTTTCTCCTCCCCGCCGCAAGTCGGCGTGCCCACGAATGTGAGGGCCAATGTTCACTCTTCCTCAGACGTCGGAGTCTACAACATCGTCGAGGTGAACTTCCTCCTCGACGGATCATTCCTGGCGGCTGATTCCTTCGGGCCGATGCTCCCGGGCAGCCAACATACGTTCACAGGGACGTGGATCCCGACGGCGGGGATTCACACCATCGCCGCGAGGGTCGATCCGCGCGACCTGATACGCGAGAGGGACGAGAGCAACAACTATGCAGAGATGGGCGCCGCCACTTCTCTGCCGGACTTAGTGCCTTGGAACATCACGATCAGCGACGGGGAATTCGCGCACTATGACGACCCCGCCACGGTCGGGTTCGCGACACCGCTGTTGAGCGCGAGCTGGGGCGAGACGCTGGCGGTGGCGTTCGGCATCAGGAACGCGGGCAATGACACATTCGGAGGCCAGGTGAGGGTCGTGATAGTTGAGACCCAAGGGCTCAGGGGTCCCGCCATAGCTCCTCCGTTCTACGACCAGACGTTGAGCCTGACGATACCCAGCGGCACGTTTGTCGATGCTCCTCCCGCCACATGGCCCGTCCCGCAGACGCACAACACCTACTTCTTCAACCTCACAGTCGACCCTGACAACCTAATCCCGGAGATATTCGAGGGTAACAATACATTTGCGATCCGCATCTCGGTGGGGGCGCCGGACCTGACCATCGGTGTCACAGGTCCCGCCAAGATACCGCTTGGCGGCGCAGGATCGGCGACTGTCAACGTGAGAAATGCGGGGGACAAGCTCAGCCCCGCCACGAGCGTGGAGATCAGAGATGCCACGAGCGGCAGCCTGCTCGGGAGCATCCCGGTCAGTCCGATGAACGCGGGCGCCATCGGCATGCTGAACTACCCCCTCGACTCGCTTACATCCGCGACAGGTGCCGTGTGCCTCCAGTTCGACATCGACGCCGCGAACTCCATCCTTGAGTCGAACGAGTCCAATAACGGTTTCGAGTGGTGCTTCGATGTCATGCCGTTGCCCGAGACAACGATGGAACTCACCGGGGCAGTGTATGTCGGCGTGACCAACACATACATCACCAACGCGACGAACATCGACCTCATAGCCCATGACAACAGCGGGACCGGGATCGCCCGCACGCAGTACAGCATCGATGGCGGTGCCTGGGTGGACTATTCGGTCGGGACTCCGACACACATGGACAGCGAGGGCCTGCACCAGATCCGGTTCAACAGCACCGACAACATCGGCGGCGCGGAGGCGACTGTGACCAGGACGCTGTTCGTCGATGACATCGCGCCAGTCTCTACCGCCGCCTGGAACGGGACTGCGGTCCTCATCAGCGCGACGGACGCGGGCTGCGGGGTCAACGCGACGTTCTACCGCCTTGACTCGGGGACGTTAGTCCTCTACGACGGTCCATTCGCAGTCACGGGAGACGGACAGCACACGGTCTGGTTCTACTCTGTCGACAGGCTCGGGAACGTGGAGGAGCAGGGCAGCCTCTTGTTCACGATTGGCGGGGCTTCCGCCGCCGTGGAAGTGAACTTGAAGCCCCAAATTGCCGTTGTCTTTGCGGCGGACCTGCTTGCGGTGTTCCTGTTCCTGCGACGGGAGGACAAGAGGCGCAACCTCCTCATTGTCGCAATCCTGTTCATCGTCGCTGAGCTCTCAACGGGCGCAGCCTCCCTCGCCGTGGACGCGCTCTCCTACGTGCCCTTGACGGGCAAGATGCTCGGCATCTACATCGACCTTGTCGTCCTCGTCGTCGGGATGGCGGTGCTCTGGATGATGCAGAAGTCTGCGGAACCCGCAGGAGCCCCAGAGGAATCCGGAGAAGGACTGCCCGAGGAAAAGGCTTAAGCCGATTCGGTTTGTGCCGCCAGCGTGGAACACAGGTTCCGTCACCTGCTGATGATACAGACGTTGCTCTCGCTCGCGGGCTCATCGGCGGGCACCTTCGGCATCGTCTACCTCGCGAAGGACGGTATCGCGCCGGGCCAAGGCTTCTCCTACGCGGAGGCGCCGATGTTCTACTTGTTCGGATTCCTGTTCGCAGCATTGTTCTGCGGGGTCATGGCCTGGAGGCCTTCGATCCGCGTGAAGACCTCGATGGCTCTGGGACTCTTGACGCTCGGGATAGCATACGCCGGGATGGCGGTCCTCCACGGCTACATCCTGGTCACATTCATCCCGTTCTTCTATGGGATCTCGATCCCGCTGTTCTACCTCCCGTTCAATGCCTTGATAGTCAAAAAGACGAAACCCGAGAACCGCGGGATGCGCATGGGCGTGGTGTTCCTCGTCGTGACCGTCACGGGTGTCATCGCTCCGACCCTCGCCGGCCAGATCATCGGAGCGGCGGGCTATGCGACGCTGTTCGCCTTCGGGTTCGCGTGCCTCCTTGTGGACATCGTCCTGGTGTTGTTCTTCATCAACAGTGATCACGAAATGGTCTTCCGAATCAATTACGCGAGCTTCGGAAGGAGGAACGTGGCGGCGATGTTCTTCGAGGGCTGCTACGAGGGGCTTTCATTCTCCCTCATCCCCTTGATCACCCTCCTCTTCGTCAAGGGCGAACAGCAACTGGGCTACATCTTCTCGGTGTTCGCTTTGGCGGGGGGCGGGATGATGCTCGTCCTCGGATTCACTTCCGACAGGATACGGAGGAGGCACCTGTTCATGTGGGCAGGGGCGGTGATGTCCAGCATCTTCGCGCTCATGGTCTCCCTGGCGCCTAACCTCGGGTCATTCGTGGCGGGGAACAGCCTCCTCCAGCTCACGGGCAGCATTGCCCCCTTGTTCATATTCGCGATGATGGCGGACATCGGGGAGGACGACCCGGCAGGCGTGTCTGCGACGAGAGAGATCCTTCTGAATTCAGGCCGGGCCTTCTCGCTCTCGCTCTACGTGGTCGCGGCTGTCGCGGGCATCGGAATCCAGACGGCATTCATCGCCGCATCTGTGTACCTGCTGTTGATGTTGACCGGCAAGGGGAGCGGAGGAGCGGACAAGCCGAGAACGTGACGAATCCAGGAGAGCGATTCACGATGAATAAAGCGAAAAGAGCATCTAGCGATTGCGTCTACGATGATACCGGGTCGAACCTCGTGAGCAAGACGAAGTTGCTCTGCGTGACCGCTATCTTCGCTCTCCTCATGGTGACCGCCTTTCCATCAGCTCGCGGCACCGGAGATGCCGTCGTGGAAGTGGCGGCCCACATGCCGAAAGCGCACTACAGGTCATCCGCGGTCTGGACGGGGACCGAGGCGCTCGTTCTTGGCGGCACCGATGACATCGACGTTCTCGCCGACATCGTCGCCTACAGCACGTCGGGAAATAGCGCAAGTCTCAGAGGGGTTCTGCCCGATGCAACGATGACATCTCCCGCCATCTGGGACGGGCACTACGCGTTCATATTCGCGGGGGAAAACGGCAGCGCCAGGCAATCCCGAGTCCTCCGTTACGATCCAGTCAACAACGTCACGATATTGATGACCGCCAGACTCCCCACAACGCGCATCGGCGCGGCGGCGGTATGGGATGGACACGACGCCTACGTGTTCGGCGGGCACAACGGGACAACAATCGAGGCGAGGGTGTTCAAGTACAACACGACGACCAATACGTTCACGGTGATGTCTGCGAGCATGCCCGTGGGCACGGGCGGCACGTCGGCCGTGTGGACGGGGACGGACATCTACATCTTCGGGGGCAAGACGAACGCCGGGGCGTCAAATCAGATTCTGAAGTATAATCTGCAAACGGACACGATGACCCAGGTTGACGCGACATTGCCCAGCCCAAGGTTCCACACTTCAGCGGTCTGGGACGGGGAGAACGCGTACATCTTTGGCGGCAACGACGGTGCCCATGCCCTTCCCGACATCGTGCGGTTCACCCCTGCCACCGGCGAGGTCAAGCTGCTCTCGGAGAAACTTCCGGGGCCCCGCGAGATGACAACCGCCATCTGGGACGGGAACGCGGCCTACGTCTTCGGGGGGCTGAGCAACGTGATCCTTCCTCTGGACGAGATAGTCAAGTTCGGCTTGGGGGGAGGCGAAGCGGCAGACTGGTCCGGTCTCTGGGTCGGACTGATGATCGCAGTGGCGGCAATCATCGTGGTCGCGCTCCTCAGCGTGAGACTCAACAAGAAACACGCTTGAGCAGGAGCGAGCCAGGCCGCCCCGCTCCTCAACCATAAACTGCCCAGTCGACATCAGAAGGCACGAATATCCAGTAGCCCTCTCCCGCCGCAAACGTGTATCTGTCCGGCGCTCTCTGCAGATAGTACGGGGCAGCCCGCGCATCGAATGTCTCGACCACCACGCCAGCAAGGCCGATTGCGGCCTTGAGGTCCGCCACGGTGTAAGAGGTGTTGAAAGACGGATAGCCGACCATGTTCCAGCCGGCGTGAAGGGACAGCACGGTGAGTCTCTCGGGGTAGCCGGTCACAACGAAATCGCAGGGAGCCGTGACGTTGATCCAGAAACCCATGGTGTTGTCCAGCCGCCTTATGTCGTTGTATCCCCTCGAGGACTCATAGGACTTCCAGTGGTCGTTGGAATCGAGCGCATCATACCGGCGGACATAGTCGTAGCAACCGGAAAGCGAACTCAGCACCGCCTCGACGTCATCAGGGACAGGCTTGAGCGGGAACGACACGAACCGGTGACCAGGGGTGAGCGAGAGAGTGTAGGTGGTCAGGACCAGGAATGCGCGGCAGGCCAGATTGTTAGCTTCATTGCCTTCAGCTATTCCATTGTCAGGGTCGGCGATTACACATATGTCGTGCATACCGAGCGGGTTCGCAATCCACACGACGGAGGCGAGCCCATTGCCGCCCGGACTCGGGATGAGCGGTATGACCTGGTCAGATCCTATCTGGTTTGAGCCGGAAGGCGGACCATCGTGGAACCTGACCACGACACCGATGGCGTCAGAGGACCCGAGGTTGTCGATGGTCGCGTTTATCGTGACCGGTGTGCCGGCCGCCACCGGCCCCGGCGGGTCGAAAGCTATGTCCCGTTGACCGATCGCGAGGTCCGGGAACAACCGGCCCAGTTTCGTGACATAGCCGTCCCTGTTCGGATCGACTGTCGTGTCGAAGGCTCCCGGCGTGACGGGGAAATCCGTGGAGTTCGTGATGCCGGTCACGTAGGTTTCGCCGACAGCGTTGACAGTGAGGAAGTTGAGATACCCCTCCGTCCCGCTCCCGCCAAGGTATGTGGAGTTGGCGGGGAATCCGGTCTCGTTCATCTCAGTGACGAATGCATCCATGAGGCCGTTGTACGAGCCGTCGAGAGCGCCCGGTGTGACTGGAAGGTCATCCGAGTCGGTACCGCCCGTTATGTAGGCATTCCCCGCCGAATCGATCGCGATGGCGTTCCCGAACTCGCCGTTCCCACCGCCAAAATAGGTCGAGTATGTCAGCGAGCTCCCGCCCGAATTCAACTTCGTGATGAAGGCATCGTAGAGACCTCCGTTGAAAGAGGAGTCGTAAGCACCGGGAGTCATGGGGAAGTTCGGCGAGACCGTCGATCCGGTCACGTAGGCCAGCCCCGAGGGATCGACCGCGATGCTGAGCCCGACGTCGTAGTCGCTTCCCCCCAAGAACGTGGAATAGCCGAGGGAGCTACCTGTGACACCGATCTTCGTGACGAAGACGTCGGAAGAGCCGCCCTGCGATGAATCGAAGGCGCCGGGCGTGGTCGGGAAGTCGGCAGACCAGGCGCCCCCCGTCACATACGCGTTCATGGCGGTATCCACCGCAATCGAGTAGGCGAAGTCCGCATCGCTCCCGCCAAGGAACGTGGAGTAGATGAGAGCCATCCCCGTCGAGTTCAGATTCATCGCGAACGCATCTGAATCTCCGGAGTTGTATGAGACATCGAAGGCTCCAGGTGTCACGGGGAAGTCCGCTGACTCGGTTATGCCCGTGACGTAGACGTTGTCCGCAGCATCGATCGCCACAGAAGGCCAAGTGTCGTTCTCAGCCCCGCCGATGTACGTGGAGAACAGCAGAGCGTTTCCATCCGAGTTCAGTTTCGTCACGAACCCGTCGAAATTGCCGTGGGGGGTTCTGCTGAAGGCGCCTGGAGTAGTGGGGAAGTTAGAGGACATCGTGTCGCCCGCGATGCACGCATTGCCATTCGCGTCGAGGGTTATGGAGAGGCCCGCGTCGAAACCGCCACCGCCGACATAAGTGGAATAGACGAGCGAACTCCCGTCCGCGCTCAGCTTCGTCACGTAGGCGTCATCAGTCCCTCCCCGAGTGGTGTCGTACGAACCAGGCGTGGTCGGGAAATTGATCGACTGTGTCTGTCCCGTCACGTAGGCGCTGCCGCTGCCGTCGACCTTGACGGAGTAGCCACGGTCCCAGCCGCTCCCGCCGAGGAACGTGGAATAGATCAGGGGGTCGATGGTCAGGGGCGACGTCCCGTCCCATCCGGCGCAGTCGAAGCCGTAGGATTCTCGATCGCGGAGGGAGAAGCCGCAACGGACCTCCGCACCGCCCTCTTGGTAGGAGTAGGGCTCGCTGTCCCGCATCTCGCCCGCCGCCGTCGCGACCGCCATGCCGCCCGCCACGACATCAAGAGACTCAATCCCGTCGTACCGCAGTGTGATGACCCTCGGGTCCGCCCCGGGGCTCAGGAGGAACTCGTACTTCACCCCGTTCCCGGTCGGGCGGTAGACGAGGTCGATGCCATCGTACAGGTCCTCGTAGACGACCTCCCGGTAGCTGGGGACGTCGGTCTTCCACGTGGCGGGGTCGCTGCCGATGAAGAAGTTGCTGCTGAAAGGCAGGCGGTCTCTGCCGACCGGCCTGACCTCGTTCTCCCCCTCGAAGCGGAGGAGGTAGGCGACCGAGACGGTTCGTTGCACCGCTTCGACAAGGGCTGGGCGGGCGTGCTGGAGTACCTGATCACTCTCCGTCCCATCTTGCGCCTTCATCTCATCAGATAGTACGAACACCACGCCGTCATCGCGGAATCCAGCCGAGGGATTCCCCATCGAATAGAATCTTACACCGTCCGCGACTTGACCGGCGTTCTCGATGACGTAGTCTCCGGAAAGGCTCCGCACGACCGTCTCCTGGGACATTGCCCTGCTCCCGCCACCGCCCGAAGGGGGGGCGGTCTGCAGCAGCGGGACTGCTGTCAGGCTCGACACGAGGATGAGGGCCACCGATGCCGACACGGCCAGGATGCCGCCTGGGTGCGCATGCCTAGTCGCATCATGTGGCTGACCAGCGCGAGACATTCGCGGATGCAAGCGGATGTCTACCTGTCGAATCCCTATTTAGCAGTTTCACACGCAGGGCTATGCACGGACCCGGATGGTCGATTGAGCGGAGTGGGTGGTGGATATGATCTTCATCCGGACGCTGGTCGGAAGAATCTTGCATCATGCGAATGGAATAATCGCATTACGCGAAGGCGACGAGGGCCAATCGGAGGCCGTTGGGATCGAGGAATCCTCCATCGGTGCGCATCCCACTCCATACAGGGGTCCTTTCAACCACAGTCGCACGGACTCCGTCCACACTCGGAGAGACTCCGTCCGAACTCGCTCCGCCTACGTCCACGTGTGGAGACACTCCGTCCACACGCGCACGGACTCCGTCCGCGTTTTCCGGGGGTATCGATACTTGCGCGTATATGCGCGAGAATGTTCCCGGGCTCCGTCCACACTCGCTCCGCCTCCATCCACACGCGGAGAGACTCCGTCCACACTCGCACGGCCTCGGTCCACGCGTGGGAGGGTCCGTCCACACGCGGACCGGCCTCATCCACGTGCGGAGGAACTCCGTCCACACGTGGAGCGGCTTGCTCCAGACTCTCCGGGGCTTCCGGTGCAGTTTTCCGCATCCGCGACGATGTTCCGAAGCTCGGTCCGAGTGCTCCGAGAATCCATCCACACGCGGAGGGACTTCCTCCACACTCGGAGCGACTCCGCCCACATGTGGAGCAGCTCCCCCCACACTCACCCGAGCTTGCTCCGGATGCATCGGAGTCCAATCCGCATTCGTGCGCGACAACGCTCGATATTCTCGGCAATCCTTTTAAGTAGCCCTCGATGGCATCGGGGCTCAGGAAGATGAGATGAAGAAGAAGGTGACGAGGCCCCTAATCAAGGTCAACAAGAAGGTGCACGTGGTGCACTTGAACGTCGGCTCGGGCTATGTCACGTACCTCGAGGAAGATTGCAGGCAGGGGGATGTAAGGGTGAGGGGGATCTCGCTCGAAGCCTCCGCGAGGAAGAAGGCGGCAAAGAACTAAGCGGCAGTCTCCTTCGAATCCTGATAGCATTTCATGATTTGCGGTTTCACATACATCCTCATCGCTGGATACACCCCGACATTCCCAGACGTAACAGACCGGCGATACATAAGGGAGGAGTCCTTGAATCCCACCCCTGAAGACAGCGTCCTCCAGAAGTGCGTAGAGATCAGGAAGGTGAAGCAAATGAGTATTTTCACCCAGTAATGCGTCTGCGTGAAGGCCTCCAAGGGAAACCCGGAAAAGATGTGGTTCTGCAAGCTGCCTGACTACCGAGGCTGCGGTTGGTGAACCGGGGATTTGATACGCCCCAGGCTCTACAAAAGACTTATGAGCCTGCCAGCGAATCTTGACTCATGGGTCTGGAGGCGGGGACCGTGAGGACTGTCGCTGCGTTATTGGTTGGGTGCCTCTTCGTGAATTCCATTTCCGGCTATGTCATGCAGCAACCGCCGTCGCCTCAGACAGTGACGCTGCCATGCACGTTCGAGGTCGCCCAGGGCGGGTCGAACCATGCAGTAGAGCCCGTCGAGCGGGCGCAGACAGTCAGCTCATTCTACAACTACTTCAGCGACAGCGCACACACGCCGTTCGCCGAGGCCTACGTGAGCGTGCTCTATCTCTATCTTGACACCGGAAGCAGCAGGTTGTACTTCGTGTTCCACTTCAATGTCGACGGAAGCGGAACGCCTGATGCACTGACGGATGTTGAGCTGCAGGGAATCCCGGCAGGAGCTTCAGTGGCGGTCTCCGACGACCCCGGGGAGTTCAACCTCGCGCGCAATCCCCAGGGCCAGTTCCATTACTTCACCAACACTGACGGCGGCGCCCTTGGACCGCTGCCGACGAGCAGCGAGTGGACCATGAAGGTGGACCTGACCCACTATGGCCCGGACCCGGCGCGCTACCAGCGCTGGGTCGATAGCGACGGTACTCACATCCCGCTTTCGATGACGGGGCAGGTCACGATCGGGAGCGCATGCAACAAGCCGCCTGTGGCGAACGGCAGCGGGCCGTACATCGGCACCGAGGGGTCTCCGATCCTGTTCAACGCGAGCGGTTCCTATGACCCCGACGGAGACGCGCTCACCTACGCATGGGACTTCGAAAACGATGGCACCACGGACATCACGACGATGAACGCCACGGTCAGCCACACATATCCTGATGACTTCAAAGGGAAAGCGAGGCTCACAGTCTCCGATGGGAAACTGCAGAATTCTACGACGGTCGACGTGGGCGTGAAGAATGTCTCTCCGTCAATAACCTTCGACTCAGTCACGGATTCTCCAGAGGGCGGTGTGATCACGCTGCAGTTCAGCATCACCGACCCAGGAGCAGATCCGGTGAATGTCACGGTGGACTGGGGAGACGGCCTCCCGCCAGAATTCATCGGCCCATGGTTCAACCCGAGCGGACAGACGGTGACCGCCACGTGGACTTACGGAGATGACGGCAGCTTCCCGCTCGAGATCACCGCAACCGACGACGATGGCGGGGTCGGGATGCTGGAAGGCAAGTTCGCGATAGTGCAGAACCTCCCGCCGACAATCATCGCACTTTCATTCCCAGCCACCGCAGACGAGGGGTCGCTCGTCGACATGACCGCAACCGGACAGGATCCGGGGAGCGATGACCTCCGTTTCACCGTGGACTTCGGAAACGGCGAGGTGGAGTCGAGGGTTTTCTACAATGACGGGGCCCGCCCTGACCCGCCGCTGAGCCCGCTCGGGACGTTCCCGTTCGCAGCCACGTCCACATTCACGGCATTCTACCCGCAGGACGGGGACTATGCCGGGGAGTTGACGGTGCAGGATGACGATGGCGGTAGTCTCGTGGTCACCTTCTACATCAACATTCAGAATGTTCCTCCGACGATTATCCCCTTCGGACCGGTCTATGTCGACGAGGGATCACCCGGCAGCATGACC
This sequence comes from Thermoplasmata archaeon, assembly GCA_041489255.1. Taxonomy (GTDB): domain Archaea; phylum Thermoplasmatota; class Thermoplasmata; order RBG-16-68-12; family JAFNFQ01; genus JAFNFQ01. The sequence goes on from JBGPQV010000003.1 coordinate 55,119, forward strand.
GCCACCGCAACAGACCCGGGCAACGACACGCTCGCATTCCATTGGGAGTTCGAACTCGGGCCCACCCTGGACGAGACATTCCCCGCAACCGGATCGCCAATGAGCGCCACCAGCACCGCCGCCTTCCTGTACGGGGATGACGGCAACTATTCCGTCCTCCTCACTGTGACAGATGAGAACGGCGCCTCTGCGGTGTATGAGACAGCGGTCATCGTCAGGAATGTCGCACCGACCACGCGGATCGTCCAGGTCAACCGTCCAGGAACGTTCACGCTGCGCGTTGCGGGAGAGAAGTGGCACGATGTCGAAGGCATCTTCTTCATCAACGACACTGTGCTCGGCGACCTGCGCATCGTCAGGATGCCGGGCTCCCCCGATGATCAGGCGATGTCAACGAACGTGACGGACCTGTTCCTATCGGCCAACTATTCCGCGAGGATCGTGTACACACCAGAAGACGACCCGATCAACGGGCAGCCTAATGGCGCGAACCCCGTGTGGATCATGGTCGGGTCTCCAGGTGAGGAGCCGATCAGAATACACCACACGTTCAATGTCAACCACCCCGGGACCTACGTATGGGAGGTGGACCTCACGCCGTATGTGGCGAGATTGGCGGTTCAGTTCAAGGCGGTGGCGGTAGACCCGGGCAGCGACGACCTGACGTTCGAGTGGGACTTTGGGGACAACAGCACGATCCAGAACTCAACGGCGTTCAACGATGATGTCGGGCCGGACCCGCCAGAGAGCCCGGGCGGTACCTTCCCGTTCACCGCTGCGAGCGAGGTCAGCCATGCTTTCGCGAGCCCTGGAACCTATGTAGTCAGGCTGACCGTTCATGACGATGATGGCGGGAGCTCGACCACCAGTATGACCATCGCGATCCTTGGCTGAACTGATTCCAATCAGCCACATCCATACGGCAAAGTATTTTGTCAGGCCGAATATCGGTCGACAAAATGGGACTGCTCCATAGAACTCTTTGTCCGGTCTTGTCCCCCCAAGCTCCGCCCTGCAATACGGGCGGGGCACCTTTCCTTTTTCCATTATGGGATAAATTCTTGTCCCGATTCCTGCACTCGCTCTCACAGGTGGAACATGGAAATTGAATGAACGAAGACTAGCCCTGAAGACTCACAGGAATCGCGGGCAAAGATGATCGCCGAAAATAATAGGGCGTTGAACCGATATGTGGCAGGAATTAGTAACCAAAGCCTAACGAAGGTGAAAGAGCGAGCCGATTCTCTCCAAATGGCCATGGATCAGTTGGGGAATGATGTGTGCCCGGCAGCTGCCGACCTCAACAAGGTAGCAAGCTGCGTGCGGCTGCCAACGTGGGACGCAATCTGCGAATCTCTTATCGTGAAAGCATATCCTCCCCATGGCTTAGCGGACTAGGTGACCACTTGATTGAATCTACCCTCTTGCTGCGCCTGCTCTGCGCCCAGCCGCGGTTCACAACTGCACGAAGAGGCAATTATAGACCGTCGGAGGTCCGGGCTCCCCCGGTGCATTGCCTTTCATGCCAGGCACTCTTAGGGAGAGTATCGACCATGGCAGCACCTCGATGCCTTCGTTCTCGAGTTGTCTCAGTATGCAGTCCTCCAGATGTTTCAGTCTGTCGGGCACGATCTCGGGGTCCTGCCACCCTCTTTCCCCCAGCACACCCCAGTGGAACCTCGCAAGCGGCCGCGCCTTGCTGATGTGTATGAAGGCTTCGTAATCGCCCATCCTTATCTGGCCCGGCTTCGTGCGAGGGTCCCTCGAAACAGGTTTCAGTCTCGACTCCGAGGTCCTTATCCAGTGGCATATGTCGTAGTTCCCATCTAGCCAATAATACGCGTTTACGCCGCATTCGTCTCTGATGCGTTGGCAAAGTCTCTCCACCTTGGCACAATCTCTCATCGTGAATTCGAACTTGGGGTCCATCTTGTCGAAATCCATCGATGGATACATCTCTCTTGTCAGACGGATTATCTTGTCCGGAATCACGCTCTCCATTCAAATCATCTCATGGTTATTTCTGCTGTCGCCAATCGTTCACTGCTTTAATCCAGGCCCATACATTCTCATCTTTCACGGGGAAGAATGAAATTATCGAACCATCCGAAGCCCTTACAACAATTTTCATCTCGTCGATGTCACGCATCCCTGGTCTATACGTGTATGTTCGTCTGACTGAATCTTGGCTTGCCAGAATCTAACAGGAAATCGATATCCTGTAGAGACCCGTCTTTCTGGCCCTCACATGACCATTCAAATCCAGGAGAAGAGGCATTCGAACACTCTTGGCGGCTCTGGATTGTCGAACACCCGACCTCCCATGCCTGGCACTGGGCGGAGCAAGATATCCCTCGGAATGACCTCGATGCCCTCCGATCGTAGTTGGCTCAGTATGCACGTTTCAAGGGATTTCAGCTTTGCTGGCGGTTCGGGGAGTATCTCCCAGTGAAGCTTCCCTAGAACTTGCCAGGTCATTGCTGCCAGCGGGGCCGCCCTGCTGATATTCATCTGAACCTCGATGTCTCCAGTCCTATAATCCTCATGGCGAGCTTTGGGGTGCCCCGACACAGGCTTCTCCCTCGAGGTTGAGAGCCGTATCCAGTGACAGATGTCGTAGTTGCCGTCTAGCCAGTAATGGACGTTGACTTGACATTCCGATTCCAGGCGTCTGCAAAGCCTTTGCACCCTCGCAGGGTCGTCCTTTGAGCGCGCAAGGCGGGAATCCCTTTCGTTCACGTTCATGGTTGGATAAATTTCTCTTATCAAACGCATCAGGTCATCTGGGATTGCTGTTTCCATCTCTGTCACCGTTTCGTCAAAACTGTTGAACCCATCTTGAGGGGCTTGGGTCTTGTGCCAAGAAATCCATCCTTGACCTAGTTCCGTGGCGGGAGGCAGCATCGCGCTGCAGCTGGAGGTACACCGTCTTCCTCCTTCCATCCCTTTCAAACTCCCCGAATATCGAACGGCCGATGTTCATTTGACCGCACGGATGGAATGCGCTTGGGGCATTTAAGCCATCATTTGGAAAGCAGTCAAATCTTTGCGCCCAATCTCTCTTCCATCGATTGGATGCGGTATCGGAGTCGGGCGTACTCGCCGCAGCCGCTCGGCTGCAATTCATATCGACGAGAAGAGGCAATTATAGACAGTCGGAGGTCCCGGTTGCCCAGGTGCATTACCTTTCATACTAGGTACTCTTAGGAAGAGAATCGACAATGGCAGCACCTCGATGCCTTCATTCCTGAGTTGATTCAGAATGCAGTCGTCCAGCTGTTTCAGTCTGTCGGGCACATTCTCGGGGTGCTGCCACCCTCTTTCCCCGAGCACACCCCAGTCGAACCTCGCAAGGGGCCGGGCCTTGCTGATGAATATGAAAGCCTCGTAACTGCCCATCGTCTTCTCTTCCGGCTTCGTGCGAGGGTCCCTCGAAACGGGTTTCAGTCTCGACTCCGAGGTTCGTATCCAGTGGCATATATCGTAGTTCCCGTCTAGCCAATAGTACACGTTCACGCCGCATTCTTCTCTAATGCGTTGGCATAGTCTCTCCACCTTGGCGCTGTCTCTCATCGTGAACTCGAACTTGGGGTCCATCTTGTCGAAGTCCATCGATGGATACATCTCCCTTATCAGACGCATTATCTTGTCCGGAATCACGCTCTGCATTCAGATCATCTCATGATTATATCTGCTGTCGCCAGTCGTTCAATGCTTTAATCCAGGCCCATACATTCTCACCTTGCACAGGGAAGAATGAGATTATCGAACCATCTGAAGCCCTAACGACGATGGTTACCTCATCAATACCATACATGTGAGGCTTATAGGTGTAGATAAGATTGCCTGAATTGGTATCGAGCTTGATGTCTCCCAACGGGGTATTTCTTAGACCGTCCCTGAGCAACTCCCAGACTTGTGCGTCGGTCATTGCCGGAGGGAGCGTCTTTTCGATTGGATATCCAGTGATGGTCTTGCCCGTCGGGAAGAAGGATGTAATATCCTTATCCAAGCTGACTATGCTGCCTTCAATGTGGCGGCCAATGACATGGAACTGACCAAACCGCCCGTCTCCCATTTTGAGGACCGCGATGCCGTCGGGCAATCCGCTGGCCTTCCATGCTTTCAACACTTCATCAGCGCCAGCACCTTCGTCGAGCGGGTTAGCACCGTTCTTCCTAACCCACGCTCCGAACCTTTCGAGGGCCCCAGGTTCGAGTTCGATTACATCTTTTGTCACAGACCTCCAGACACCCTCTCGAATAGCTCTATCCGGAAAGGCGGCTTCGAAACCGATTACTTCAGCCTCTGGAAGTCTCAACAACGCCTTTGTCCTTCCGCGAAGGATGTCGTCTGATATGCCGAGGACATCCGCACTCCACTTGGTCATCAGCACCAAGCCCGCCAGCCCGATTCCGTTCGCGAACATCTCCTCGAAGAAGCCTCCGAACAGCTCTGCAAGTGCGTAGCTGCCAGCGAAGATGGCACCCGCAAGGGCGAGTTTCACTGTGCATCGGCCGAAGTATTCATAAGCCCTAGCTGCGAAACTGATGATTCTTTGGAGGGGACCGAGCTTGGAAAGTGCTTGAGTAATCATTGCCCCAATGTTTCCAGCTTCGAGGGCTCCTTTGACAGCGGCTCCCGCACCCGCCGTCACAATCATTCCGATTATATTTCCGATCCAATACCAGTAATTGAATGTCTCGTGATCATTGCTCATGTCCCAGGGATCGTTGTCGCCGTCGGGAACCGGGTCGTAGGGATTGGCGTTTTCTGCTTGTTGAACTAAAGCGTCGTAGAGAGACCCAAGAGCGTTTCGCAATGTATCACCGGGATTCCCGCTATTGAGCAGGTCATGCCCGAACGATGCGCCAGAATCGAACAGCGAACCTGCATTTTTCATAATGGACGGTATGCTCGTGAACATCCCCGAGAAACAATCCCACAAGCCGACTGCCATCCCTCCAACCTCTGGACCAAGATACTTGACCGTCAGGTCTTTCAGAAGGTCCCGAGCTCTGTCAAAATATGTGTCTTGCTTGAGCCAGTAATGGTTTGCATTGCCGTTGACGTCCACCACATAGAAATCGACGGTCTTGCCCGTGAATGCATCCAAGAAGCCGATGCTGAAGTCCTTATTGCGAGTGTCGAAGATATTCGCATAGAGATCGTCGTTGGAATACTCCTTTCCATCAACGACAGTTATTAAGGACCCTAGCCCCACGTTGTCGGACATGACGATGGTGACGTGGACACACTTCAGCCCTTCCCAGCAAAGTGAGGTGGACCAAGACAAATCAATGTAAGGAACGACCAATTCCACTACGCTGGGTTCGTCATCTATGTCATCTTTCATCCTATCTCCATCGCTGTCCTGCTTTCTTGGGTCAACTTTCTGTAAGAACTCCATCAGATCATTTAGCCCGTCTCCGTCCGTGTCTTTCTTGTCCGGATCGGAAGTCACGTGGTAGCGAGTAAAGAGTGGCCTTATGGCCTCCGACACCATGTTCTGGGCGTGGACTGGAAGGGATGTATCGTCGAGTATGCGGGTCATCTCGTAGACGTTCGCGACGGAGGTGAGCATGACCGTGTCCCATCCTAGGATCTCTATTCCGTCGAGCAGAAGGTCCCCGTCGCAATCAGGATTCAGCGGGTTAGTCACCCATCCATAAACACCAGTGACTTCTTCGCCATCTTTGAGTCCGTCGCCATCCGTGTCGGGTTCCAACGGATTCGTCCCGTATCCACCGCCAGGATTCGGCTCCCCCAGGTAGCCCACCTCACCTAACTCTTCACCAGAATCCCAGACTTGGTTGCGCAAGGTGTCGTGCCAGCCATCCCAGAGTCCGTCCCCATCCGTATCAGAGAGCACGGGACTTGTGCGGTAGTTCCGTTCCCCCATCAGCTCGCCAGAATCCCATATTTGATTGGGAGTCCCCTGATTGTCATTCCAGCCGTCCCAGAGTCCGTCCCCATCAGAGTCTGGATCGCATGCGTTTATGAGGCTATCACCATCAGTGTCAACCCACCAGTCTATTTCCGAACCATCTAAGATTCCATCTCCGTCACTGTCAGGATTTGTTGAGGAAAGGCACGAGTAGGCAGGTAAGCCCTCGATTCCGTCGCTCAGTCCATCGGAATCGGAATCCAGCAGATCTTCCGGCGTGTAATCTCTGCCGCCTAGAATCACGAGAATCGATTCGAGCAATAGATCGCCCTTGGTGCTCGAGTGGAACCGAATCGGTATGAATTGATAACCGTCCACATCCGGGTAGCTCGCCAGCAATGCGTTGATAGCGTCGGTATCCAAAAGCACAATCAGGTGGTCAGTCCATGGAAATGGGATGCCTGCATCAGGGCTGACATATCCCTCTTGCTTCCACTCAGGATTGTCATCCCCCTCTGATGTCACGATATTGATGGAGACATCATGCGGATAATCTACGCAAAACATCTGATATACCAAAGAGCCCGAATCGGTAGTCCAATCAATCGATTCGAAGAAATTAACATCGTAGAGCAAAGCATGGTTTGCCCAAATTCGCGCGTCGTCGCTCGCGGCCCAATAGAATTCCCCGTTGAACATCCTTAGTATCATCCAGTATGTGGTTTCCGCTTCTAGCAGTACTGGGGAATCGAATCGAAACTCAAGCCAACCGTAGAGGGCGCCGGATACTTCGACTGAAGAAACGGCATAATCGCTTGCCAGAGGTCCAATTTCGCCGGTGGAGAGATCCCATGAGGCCGCCTCACCCAAGACGAGGTCGATCCATGCGGTTTCGCCAGTCGGAATGGCGTAGGCGACTGCGACTTTGACCGTAATTAGAGATTGAGGCCCATCGCTGGAGGAAATGTAGAATGGGACGCCCGCCGCGTATCCGGCCCATCCGTCATCAGGAACATGCAGCCCCGGGAATGTTGGGTTGGAGTCATGAGAACCTGACCATTTGTGGGGCTGGAATGTCAGGACCACCCGCGGAGCATCCCAACCCATCACTGGTTTGACTTGTTCAAGAACCCCTTTCTTGACGGGGACTTTCAGATAGAGCTCGGTGTCTCCGCCGGTGTCTCCGCCAGCATCCTCAAAGAGCGTCCATGTATACCAATACGTCCCCACCTCCGGAGTTGCGCATTGGCCTGCATCATTGGTGCTACAAAGCCACTTGGGCCATTCCTCATACGCAGCGGCGCCGAACTCGGTGCCGTCTTTCGCCCCATCTGCATCGAAATCGCGCTGGAAGCTGTCAGCCATGGCGAAATCGCCTAGGGCGCCAGAAAGAGACCAGACGTAGTCATACGCGGTATTCCTCCAAGTCTCCTCACCGATGTACTTATGTTTCATCGGAACCCATTCGCCTGCGTCCCCATTCCCATCCCAATGATACATCAAGAGTCCATCCTCGCCCACTGGATTCCCTAAGTTGTCGACTGGACCCTCTGGATAACTGATTTTGACCACAGCGCGGTAGCCTTGAGCTGACGAGGTCTCCACGTGAATCACCTGCCCTACGAGCCCTGCATCAGTGAATGTCTGAGAACCTTCGGTAATGGTGACCGTTGCGCCAGGGTCAGGCATACCAAAATCGAGGGCCACACTCACTCCAAGGTCTCTGTTGACTGCAATCACATCAGGCTCGAAGTCGGACGGGAGCAGGATTCCGAGCGTTGGGTTTGCGGCAGCGTCTGGGTCGATGTCGTATTCTAGGTTGCGAACGTCAAGGCCATCAGGTATCAAGTCGTAATCTGTGTCAGCGTCTGCGGGGTTGGTGTTCTGAAGATATTCCTGTAGGTTCGTGAGAGTGTCCCCATCCTTATATTCGGAAGAGTCATCATAGGTCGGCAATAGTCCGTATTTCACTTCCCAACCATCCGGCATCCCGTCAGGCTCTGTGTCCGCCTGTATAGGATTGGTGTCAGTCTGGATTTGCTCCACTGAATCGGTTAGCCCATCATTATCGCTGTCAGGTATGTTCGGATTGGTCTCAGCGGTTCCCTCCAGCCCCGTCCATGAGCCAGTATCTACGCGGCCGTCGATGTCACGATCTTCGAATTCCCCCTGTTCGATTCCATCGCTGTCAGTGTCAATCCACCCGTCGGGCAAACCATCTGAATCGCTATCCACATTCAACGGATTCGTTACCGTAGTTGGGTCCTCATCCGGGACGAATCCTGATGGTGCTCCCAAGGTCTGCGAGTCCCCGTCATTCTGCCAATCCGCAAGAGAATCGTAGCCTTGAGGCCAAGGGAGCCCTGCTTCCTGTCCGTCTGTCAGGTGATCACCATCTGTGTCGCGCATACTTGGATTCGTTTCGATGTTGTCGACACAACCATCGCGGTCTACATCCTCAGTGCCGTCCCATAAACCGTCGTCATCTGTATCTCTATCCAGAGGATTCGTGGTTGTGCTTGAATCGGAATCTCTCTTGGGGATGCCAAATATGTCTCTGTCCAGTGTGTCGCCAACCTCCGGCAACCCAAGCTCAAGTCCATCAGGAAGCCCGTCACCATCCGTATCCGCAATCGAAGGGTCGGTTTCCTCTGCATCGATGTTGCCGTCAAGGTTCTTGTCCTCGCTCTCCCATCTGTCAATCAGTCCATTCCCTTCCGTTCCCTGGGGATTCGTTGCGGGATCGTAGTCATCATGGTCAGGGTCAGGATTGCCGATCAGGTCATATCCGGGTTCCTGCCAGCTGAAAAGACAGCCTGACGCCCCCAAGCCACAATCCACCCATCCATCTGGCAGCCCATCCTTGTCTGTGTCTATGCTTGTGGGATTAGTCGTCACGGAGTCTGGGACATCATATCCTGGTACACCGGTCTCCACTCCATCCCCCAATCCATCATCGTCCGTGTCGGCATCCAGAGGATTCGTTAGATAGGTATCACTACCTCGAACGGCTTCCTCGCCGTCCTTCACGCCGTCATCGTCTGAGTCATCATCCAGGGGGTTCGTTTCGCCTGGACCATCTCCATCATTCCATACGCCCGCATCTGTTGCGCCATTCAGGTTTCGGTCTTCGAACTCTCCTGAATTCCGCGTCTGATCGTCATTGAAGTCAATCCACCCATCGGGTAGCCCATCATTGTCCGTGTCCCAGCGGAGCGGGTCAGTGACCGTGCCTGGGTCCGAGTCGATTCCAAGAAGACCGACCTCCAGTCCGTCGGGCAATCCATCCCCGTCTGTATCTGCTTGAGATGGATTCGTCTCTCCTGGCCCAGAACCGGGGCCGCTTCCGGCATCCCATGCCCCGGTATCCACCACACCGTCGAGGTCACGATCCTCGTATTCACCGACATCGCGCAGGCCATTGCTGTTTAGGTCAAACCAGCCATCGGGAAGTCCGTCTCCATCCGTGTCTATAATAGTCGGGTTCGTGGTCGTTAATGGATCGGAGTCAGGGCCATAACTAACGCCATCGACAATGCCGTAACCCCACGGAGGGGATAGCGTGTCTGAGGCGCGCATCGGGGAGTCGTCGGTGAGCCCCACCTCCAACCCATCCGAGAGATGGTCGCCGTCCATGTCTGGATTGAGCGGATCTGTGATGAATGTATCCTCGCCTGCGAATAGTTCTTCCCAGTCTGTCAAGCCGTCGTTGTCGGTATCATCGCTCGTCGGATTGGTTCCATATAGTTCGACTTCGGCATAATCGAGCAGCAGGTCCCCGTCGGTATCGGGATTGTTCTTATTCAAACCATTCGCGTCCTCCCATTCGTCCCTCAGTTGGTCACCGTCTGAGTCCAGTTCGATAACGACTATGGCAGTGTCATCGCCAAAGGACCCAGAAGCGTCCGTTGCCGTGAGAGAGACCGTGTATGTCCCAGATACTGTGAATGTATGAACGGTATTCGGCATCATTTCGTGAGGGCTGCCGTCGCCGAAGTCCCAGACGAAAGTGAGCGGTTCACCATCATCATCTTCCGCCTCAGCAGAGAATATTATGGGCGCAGCGGCGCCATGGATTCTCCGATCAGGACCTGCGAACGCAGTTGGCGGAGTGTTCGCGACTCTAATAAGGTGAGTATCATAGGACACAAGCCCGTGCTTGTCCGTCACACGGAGGGTAGCCGAGTACTCGCCCCGAGAAGAATACCGATGCATTGTGCGCGAGCCCGAGCCCGTCGAAGAGTCGCCGAAGAACCAAAGATAGGAGAGGTCGGACAAGTCGTCCTGGCCGTCGGAGGAATGGATGCCGCTGAGTACCGATGCATGCGTCTCTGCTCCTAGGGAGAGGACCTCAAAGGCGGCATTCGGAGCAACGTTAGAGACCGTAACGCTATGGGTCTTGGTGCTCATGACCCCGTTGTCGTCAGTGACTGTTAGAATCACGCCATAGCTTCCTTCCCGCCTGTAGGAATGGGTAGGCGAGACGCCTGAGGCCTTAGCTCCGTCTCCGAACTGCCAATAGTAGTCCAGAGCCGTGCGATCTGAAGCTGTGTCGGTCGAAAGGGAACCGTCATAGTACACCATCGTGTCCTCATCTACTTGGGAGGGTGTGAATGCGAAGTCAGCGTTCGGCGCCCCATTCGTCACACTGACACGTCTGCTGTTAGCGCCCCAGTCCCCCTTCCCGTCTGTGACCTTCAGCACTACGGTGTACGTTCCGGCGCGCAAGTACGCATGAGTGGTCGAGGCGGTGCTCGTGGTGGCCGTCACGCCGTCGCCAAGATCCCAAAAGAAAGATGGAGCCGGCGAGGAGGGCCCGTCGCTGTCCGCGTATATGCCCGTGAAGGTGAATGTCTGGTCCTCGGCTTTTGTCGCCGCGTTCACGTTGACGGCCGTAATCTCGGGAGCCTTGTTGTCCAGCACCCCGCCCTTGAACGTGCACGTGGCAGTGTTCGTGCCCCCATCCCCATCGTCGGCCTTCAGGGTGACGGTGTATGTCGTCTTGGAGGAGGGGAATTTATGCGTCACGTTCCACCACACACGGTAGGGGGAAACGTGGCTTGGGTTTGCGAACGTCTGGACAGCGTCAGCGCTCCCGTCCCCGAAGTGCCACGTTAAGGTGAGGGCGTCGGCGCCGACCTCATGGGCAATCCCTTTGAGGACGGACGATGTCGCCCCGACGATTGATGCGTACGGCGCGCGGTTCTGCACGGTGACGGTCACGCTGGAAGTGGTAGAAGCCGAATGAGGATCGGTGACCGCGAGGTTCACCGTCGCGGATGTCTCATCGTACCATACATACGTTGGCCTGCTCCCTGTCATCGATGCACTACCACTCCACGAATAAGCCAAGGCGTCGGCATCGCTCGACGTATCGGTGGACGCGGTGGCATCGAAGAGCACTGTCTGTGCTTCCGAAACGGTGATTGAATTGCCTGCTGTTGCCGTCGGCGCTCCGTTGGCGACGTTCACCACATGCTGCGTGGTTGACGTGGCGTCGTTGTCGTCGCGGACGGTAAGCAGAACAGCGAAGTTGCCCGGAGATGAATACGCATGGGTGATGGTCCTACCTTGGCCATACTGCCCGTCTCCGAAATCCCATGCGAATGTCAGCGGGTGCCTAGTGATGGCGTTGCCCGGCAAGGCGTTGTCAGTTGCGGTGTCTGTTGAACCCGAGGCGTCGAACGTCACTACAGCATCCATGTATGGACTCGTAGGAGAATAGACGAAAGAGGCAGACGGATTGGCATTCACAATGACCACGTTCCGAGTCGCCGTGTCGGCGTTCCCGGCTGCGTCTCGCACGATCAGGTGCACGCGATAGGTTCCTGCGTATCCATAGGAATGCGTCTCAATGCCTGCAGTGCTCGTTGCCCCGTCACCAAAATCCCATTCGTATCGGAGATCCTCTCGCGGGTATGTGGCCGGCCACGAGGTCGTGGCATCAAACTGAATGCTCTCGTCCTCCGCCACGCTTGCGGTGTCAGCCGGAGTCGTGAGGATGACTGCCCCGGGAACTCCCCCTGATCCGTAGCTCGGACTCTTGATGTGGATGCGGATTGTGTCCAGAGCCATCGTCCCAGTCGACTCTTCGGCAACCAAAGCCACGTCGTAAATCCCGTCCGTTGTGAACGAGTGTACAGGTGAAGGATCCGTCGAAGAGGTGCCGTCTCCGAAAAACCATGTGAAAGATAAGGCATTTCCGGGTTGCCCGGGGCTTGACCCACTTGAGTCAAACTCGATGTCTTCTCCCGGATCTGCCGGGTCTGACTCTTCGGTTCCGTCGAGCGCATCCGCCACGGCGACAGGCGGCGGATAGCTCGCCTTGACAAGAGTTGTGGCGCCTGAGATCACGGTTATAAAGGCCAAAGCCAAAGCCATTAGACTTCTCATCCCGATCATCAATGTATCCTCCTCACGTCCCAACAATCCGCTCAATCCAATTGAATGGGACGCACGGGGATAACCATCTAGCCTTAAATGTTTAGTCTCCCGAACTGTGTTGAACAAATCCCGTCTTTTTCTCCCTCCGACCTCCCGACCTCCCGCCATCAGGGCATCTGCAGGAGCATCGCGTAGACAGCGAACTTCGCCATGACCTCCCTGTACATCAGGTCGAGCCTCCTCGCCATCACGTTCTCCCCGAATATCCTCTTCTCGCCGGAGAAGGTCCACTCAGCCGCCCACCTCATCCCATACCCGTGTTTCTCCCTCCAGCCATCGTACCCGAGGGACCTGAGCTCCCTCACCGCCCTCGGCCTGGCCGATGAGCCCAACGATTTGCAGGTCGCACCAGCCTTGATCCTGATCCCCGCCCCGATTCCTTTGTCCTCCAGGAGCTGGAAGTTCGCGCGGCTGTCGTAGGCGGCGTCGGCGAGGACCTCCCGTATGCGCCCCTTCCCCAGGGCCCTCTCCGCCTTCTCCAGCAGGGCGGGGAACATCGTCGTGTCGCCTATCCCCTCGTCGGTAGCTTTCATCGCCACGGGCCCTCCGTCAACGTCCACCGCCAGGTGCACCTTTATCCAGCCCCGGTGGCGGTGCCACTTCTCCCTCATCCACTCCCCCCTGTTCGTGACCTTGATTCCCGTGCTGTCGAAGGCGATCACGAACGGCCCGTCACCCTGAGGCGCGGGAATCTCAAGCTCCATGTCGGCTATCCGCCACCAGAGGGTCGTGTAGTCGGCAGGCCTGACCTTCCCCACGAACTTCGACATGCCGCAGAGGAAGCCCTCCATCTGCCTGTACTGCATCCTGAGGATCTGCCTGACGGCGGCGAGGAATCGCATCATGCTCTCGGGGAAGCCGTATGGACGCCCCCTCTTCCCGCCGTTCATCGTCCTCAGTTCGTCTTCCCACGAGTCCAGCCAGTCCATGCTGAGGTACAGCTCCCCCCGCCGGACGAGCCGCTCGTTGTACCCGGGCCAATTCCTCTTATCCTTGTAGTGCCTTTCACCCTCGCTCGGCATGGGTCCCATCCCTGCTGACAAGGCAGGTTCTCATGCCGAGTTCCCACCATCAAACCATCGATTTATTCAACACAGTTGTCTCCCGCAAATGGACGGAGTTAAATCGCCTAAAACGCGCTCGATTCGTCCATGTTCCATGCCGTCCCCAAAGCCTCCGCCCTGGCGGGCGGGGGCACCTTTCCTTTTTATGCGGTCTTAGGCTGGAAGTGAGGCTCGTCGAGGGGCTGCCGACTGATGCTGTAGACATGTTGAAGCAGTACCTCGCAGGACAGATCGGCACGATGGGGCTCGCAACACGACTCGAAGAAATACGCATGAAAGCCGCCACACTGCCGGGCTCGTTTCTCAAGCCATGATTTTGTCGATATGATATCGAGTTTGCAAAGTATTTTATGTCCAGGCGGAGGTAGTAAAGTCACATCATGCCCCCCGAGGAAGAGCGAGAAGGCGAGATGGAGGAACCTCAGGAGCTGGCCCAAGAACAGGCCCCGGAAGTCCCCGTGGCCCCGCCAAAGCCCGAGTTGCGCATCGTCGACTTCTCGACAAAGAAGATCAATCCGTTCTGCACCGTCTGCGGTCTCGAGAAGGACAAGTACATGGAGGTCGAGGTCAAGGGAGTGATCGAGTACACATGCAGGGACTGCTACCGCAGGTCGAGGGGCGCGCCCGCCATGCCTCCGGCGGCGACCTGCAGGAAGTGCGGAACGCCGATGCAGGTGGGCGACAACTTCTGCGGGAAGTGCGGCAACCCCGCGGTGCTCAAGTGCACAGCCTGCAACAATGAGGTGGAGGAAGAGGACAGGTTCTGCGCGAAGTGCGGGGCGAAGCTATCCTTCGCGGACTAGCACCGCAGATCCCCTGGGCAGCTTGAATATCTTCCTTGGCAGCGGGCTCGTCTCGTGCACGCGGAAGCTGCCGAGGTTCGCCTCGAAGCTCTTGACGCCGTCGAGCGAGGTGCTCCCGCCGCCGAGGCTGTTCCACAGTAGGAACACCACATCGTCCAGTATCTCGTTCTTCACGGCGGTGCGCAGCTCCTCCGCGTTCCCGCCGCGGACGAAGACTATCGGCTCCAGGATCATCTCCAGCTCTATCATGGCGGTTGAGCCGGTCTTCGTGATGACCAGGGAGTTCGATTCCGCCCCGCCCTGGAGCGCGGGCACCTCGATCGTGTTCGTGTCCTTCTTGACCCTGAGGCCATCGCCCCGCAGGTCCCTCTCGACGAGCGCGAGCATCTCCTGCTCCAGGTAGCCGGGCACGAAGTCGACTCTGGGCAGGGTCGTCTCCCGCCTCAGGCTGAAAGCGAGCGGGCAGCGGTAGGACTTCATCTCCTCCTTGTAGGATATCGATTCGACGATCTCCGGCTTCACCGGTTGCGCGCCGTCCCTGAGCACGAAGAACTCCGTGTCCGTCCCGTCCGTCACCACGCTCAGGTAGTTCTCGTGGCGGGAGGCTCTGGACTTGAGGGTGCTGTCGTCAGTCGCGCTGTGGAACACCGCGTGATCTGTCTCGTCCCTGAAGGGATGGCTGTGGAAGATGCCGACGATGCCCACGTTCCTGGGGTACTGCATCGCCAGCTCGACCTCCTCCCTCGCGTCCGCATGCGCGCCGTATCTGCTCTGCGACTTGTACCTGGTGCAGGGGACCGAGTCGCAGACCCAGACCTCGCTCCTCCCGAAGAAGCCGAGGAGCCAGCCGATCGTCTCGACGCCTCTCGACCGCGCGACCTCGTTCACGTGGATGTTGATCTTTCGCAGCGCGCTCCGCTGCATGCGCACGCTGACCGTCACTTCGCACCACCGCAGACCGGGCACTTGGGGTCCCGCTTCCAGTTGTACCTCTGCATCTTCCCCTCCAGGCCATAATAGAGGATGTAAGGCGCGACTTTGCCGAAGCCAAGGAGGTACTTCAGCGCTTCCTGACACTGCAGGCTCGCGATGATGCCCATGGTTGTGGGAAGCGAAGTGAAGTGGCATGCGCCGTCTCCGGATTTCTTCAGGTCCGTTGTGCTGTCATCCTTCAAGGCGGGTTTGTTGCAGCGGTAACAGGGCGTCTTGCCGGGGATGATCGAATGCACGGAGCCGTTGATTCCGTCAAGGGAGGCTCCGCCGTCGATGAGGGGGACCTTCAGCCTCACGCACAGGGAATTAAGGAACAAGCGGACGTGGAACGAGTCGACGCATCCGAGGACGAGGTCGGACTCCCTCGCCTCCTTCAGGAGGGCGTCGTAACCCTTGCCGTCGGTGACGTCGTTGGGATAGGTGAGAAGCTCAACGTCGGAGTTCGCCGCGAGGAGGTACTCCCTGAGCGCGTCCACCTTGAACATGCCTACCTGGTGAGTCCTGTAGATCAGCCTGTTCAGGTTCGCTTCCTCGAGCTTGTCGAAGTCGAATATCGTCAGGCGCCCGATGCCGCAGCGCGTCATGATCTCCGCGCAGGTCGCGCCGAGGCCGCCGACGCCGACGACGGTCACCTTCTTCTCCTTCAGCTTCGAGAAGTCCGCGAACGGGAAGATCTTGAGGCGGGCGTATCGCTCAGTCAAGCCATCCCTTCCCCCTCATGTCCTTGACCACGCTCTGCACCCAGTAAGAGACTTCCCTCTTCAGGTAGAGCGCGATGCTGCAGTAGTCGTCCCACCAGTAGTTCTGTTCCATGTGCATGTCGCAGAGCCTCAGCCCGAGCACGCCATCGTCCACCTTGCGGTCGGTGTAGTTCATCAGCTCGGGAATGCGGCAGGCGGGAGGCGTCTGCGGGTAGGCGTCCTTCAGGACGAGCTCTATGTCCCAGGAGTGCGGGCCGTCGAAGACCGTGCCGGTCCAACTAGTCGCCTTGTCCCCCGTCGGGCTGAGGCTGAACCATTTCCCGCCTTCTAGAAACCTCAGGTACTCCTCGAACCTCCTGAGGGCGTACCTCTCCTCCTTCGCCCTCACGCGCCAGGTTTCGTCCCGCGGCGAAGCTACGGTCGCGCACTGGAGGAAGTAGAAGAGGTCGTCTTCCTTGGCCATGCCTCACCCGACGATCGAGGGGTCTATCACGTGGATGTTGGTGCTCCTCTCCGCGATCTCCTTCACCGTGCCGCCTGGGATCGGCGAGCCGCCGGGGAAGGTCGCGCTGAGCACCGTCGCGTCCTTGTTCTGCCTCTTCGCGGCTAGGACGAAGGCTTCCTGGAAGAGCATGTCGTCGGGGACCTTGAGGGTGACCACGGGCTTCTCGGCTTCACTTATGAAGATAAAACGCAGGACGACTTGGGGCATGAGGCACCTGGGTTTGCCATGCTGGGCGCGATATTAAGGGTTTGTGGTGAGGCGTCTCATTGCGGTCCGGTTGGCGGCGGGCGGGGAGGCTGTGTCTTGGATTGTCCCTGATTCGCGTTTTCTTTTCGGCGACGTTTCATTGTGACGAGGGCCAGAATGACGATAATGACGGCGACAATGGTGGTGGCGAGGAGCCACCAATACTGAATGATGATTTCGAAGAGTGATGCACTGATCGTGAAGGGGTTGCTTTGCGCCCAACCCTTCATCCCTCCCGTATCTATCACAGTGATGTTCATGACTACATCGTCCGCCTCGATATCCGGGAGAGTCCATTGGTAATTCTCCTGTCCTTTGAGGGCTTGCGCAACAGAATATGTGATTCCTCCCGTCGAGTAGTTCAGATACACGATGAGGTTTGCATCTGCATCTTCGTTGTCCTGCATGGACCATGAGATAGTGTGGTCGGAGCCTTTCTCCCAATGCTCGCCACCGGTCGGCGAGGTCATAGTGACAGACGGGGAAGCGTTCGGCGTGAAGTTCAGCTTGACGACAAACACATCATACGCCGCGTCCAGTGTATCCTTGAAAGCGTGCGGTGTAACAGGGAAGTCCGCCGATCCTGTGCAACCCGCCACATAGGCGTTGCCCTCAAGGTCCAGGGCGATTGATTCGGGGCGATCGTAGTCGTTGCCGCCCAGATATGTTCCGTAGATGAGAGCGTCCCCACTTGTGTTGAGTTTCGCGACGAATCCATCCTCGGATGTGTGGGGATTTGTGTCCAATGCACCTGGGGTGACGGGGAAGTCCGGCGAGTTGGTGTAGCCTGCCACATAGGCATTTCCCGCTGAATCCAGAGCTATCGAAAACCCATATTCGTCTTGTTCGCCGCCAAGAAGAGTCGAGTAGACCAGCGAACTGCCCGTCTCTTCAAGCTTTAGGACGAACGCATTTGCGCGTGAATTGTGAACTGACTCCTGGAAAGCGCCCGCGGTGACGGGGAAATCATACGAACCCGAGTGGCCTGTTATATAGACACTCCCGAAGGGGTCCACGGCGATGGATCTGCCTTCATCCCAATCATCGCCGCCGATGTAGGTTCCGAAAACCAAAGGACCTCCTATTGTGTCGAGCTTCACGACGAACGCGTCCTGCTCGCCACCCCAGGTTTCGTCGAAAGATCCTGATGTAACGGGGAAGTCGGGCGAATTCGCTGCACCGGTCACAAAGGCATTTCCGGCAGAGTCGACTGCAATCGAATGAGCCCATTCGAATTCGCCACTGCCGCCGAAATAGGTTGCATAGAGCAGAGAGTCGCACGTCGGGTCCAGTTTCGCGACAAAGAGGTCATCCGCCCCATTCATGGCGATGTCGTATGCATTTGATGTGACGGGGAAGTCGCTAGAATTCGTCCATCCGGCTACATAGGCATTTCCAGAGGAGTCAACTGCAACAGAGACGCCGTATTCAGCACCGCCACCGCCAAGAAAAGTCGAATAGAAAAGTGTATCTCCTGTCGGACCGAGCTTGGCTAGGAATGCGTCAGACGTTCCATTTAGAGTCGTGTCGAAAATGCCCGAGGTCACTGGGAAATCCGAGGATTCTGTCCGGCCGGTCAGGTAGGCATATCCAGCGGAGTCCAAGGTTATAGAGCCGCTTGACTCTCCAGAGCTGCCCCCCAGATAAGTTCCATAGACGAGGGAGCCCCCGTCTGAGCTTAGCTTCACCACGAGTATATCCCTAGAACCGTCGAACGTAGTGTCGAATGCGCCGGGGGTAACAGGGAAGTCCGGAAAAGTAGTTTCAAGCGCTACGTACGCGTGTCCGGTCGAGTCCACGGCAATGGCATCACGGATGGTCAGCATAGGAGTGCCACCGAGAAACGTCGCGTACACCAAAGGATCTATTATCAGAGGGGCGAAATCATCGATGCCAGCACAGCCCAAGCCATAAGATTCACCCGTATGGAGTGTAAAAAAGCAGTCCACTGGTCTACCCTGTTGATATGCGATGGGGGCCGTGTCTCTGATGTCCCCTACGGCGGTGTGGATTAGGATATCACCCTTCGAATCTGACGAAAGGCCGAGTATTCCCTCATAGGACATGACGATGGTCCCCGGGTTTTTTCCGGGATCGAGTGCAAGATCGTATTTCACGCCATTTTCTGTCATGCGATAGATCAGATCAATGCCGTCGTACAGATCATCGTAGGCTATCTCTCGGAAACTCTTCACGTTTTGTCGCCACTTGGCCGGATCGCTTCCGATGAAGAAGTTGCTCATGAAAGACAATGGTTCGCGGCCTTTCGGCACGACCGTGTTCGCGCCCCCGAAGCTCAGGCGGACAAGTGCACCCTGAGGGGCGGCTTCTTGAGAAGAAGAGCGCAAGGAGAATTCCTCTATAGAAGGCTCAATGGCGGGCGTAGGCTCCCTCTCGACCATCTTGATCAGGACTGAACTCTCCCCGAAGCCCATCTGGACGTCACCAAGGTCCGTGTAAAAGAGTACGTCCCGATTGTCGAGCTGCCCTGCATTCTCCACAAAATAACCGGCGGGCAATGATGTCATCGTCCCCTTTAGCCCTGCCTGGATTTGAGCACCTGAATTGTTCATTCCTCCAGTGTCTCGCGACGTTGCAGGCAACAGGCTGGCAAGCAACATCGCGCAGCAGAAGACTACGCCAAATCGCAAGCATTCCCGACTTGGTCTCTCCGTGGAACCACCAGACGGTCGATGTAGCAGGCGACTGATAAACATTCGGGACGGAACGATGCGCCTGATTGCCCGGTCCAGAAGATTCACTCGGGTTATTGTTGATGGCGACGTTCATCTGGGAATGCGAAGGCATATGTCCGACTATCGACATTCGAATTCAATCATTTGGAGGCAGTCGAACATGGCATTAACCAATTCGCCGCGAATCGAGTCGCTGTTATCCGCCCGCTTGTTCATGGACCCCCAGGTCGTCGGGAACCGCATCTTCTTCATCAGCAATATGAGCGGCCAGATGAGCCTCTACGCGATGGACCGTGGCGGGAGCGTCCCCGAGCCGCTCATCCCGCCGGACATCGCCATGCAGAACCCGATGCTCATCGGCGGCTACTCCTATTGCGTGCTCCCCAAGCTCGGCAAGATAGTCCTCATGCTCGATCGGCATGGAGACGAGAACTACCAGCCAGTGGTCGTCCCCATCGATGGCGGCTATCCGGAACCGATCTTCAGCAATGAGCTTGCGGATAAGCGCGTTCACATGGACGCGCCGGACATGAAACGGAACATCGTTTACTTCCCGACGGAGTCACGCAAGGAGCAGATGATCTACACCTACCAGGCAGACCTCAGGAGGATGAAGTTGCGGCTCATGGGGAAGGGCACTTGGGGGCCATGGCTTGACACCGCAAACGAGACGCACGACAGAGCCGTCCTCATCGACGGGTACACGGCGGCGGATAACGTGCTCTACCTGTGGGAGAAGGGGGCGAAAGAGCGCAGGCTGCTGTACGGCAAGCCGATCGAGGAACGAAAGGAGGGTGAGATTGTCCCCTTGAACGGCATCAGCAATAGTCAGTTCATAGAGGACGACCGAGGCCTCATCTTCATCACGTATCTGTTCGACGACGCTGGCGGGCTCGGGTACATCGACCTTGCGAAACCCGAGAAGATAACGCCCGTGGCGGTGAAAGGGACTGTCCACGAAGGGAGAGGAATGCTCGAGTCTCTGCATCATCTCGAAGAGGACCGGTATTCGCTGTGCTACAACATCGACGGGTGCTCATGGCTATATGAAGGGACGTACCACACCGCCGCCAAGGAGATGAGGATTGAAGCTACCGTGTGCGGCACCGTAGGACTATCCAGCGGGATGCTGCAGTCTCACCGTTATGATAAGGCAAGGAAGCGTTGGGCTCTCACATACTCTACCGCCACATCGCCGGCTCAGATCTACACGGTCGAGGGGAAGGAACGCAAGGTGACGAGGCAGACGAACGAGCGAGTCCTCGCAATCCCGCCGGAACTGCTCTCACCGGGCGAGGATGCGTCGTATGAGTCGTTCGACGGCACTCGCGTTTCTGCACGTCTCTACCATCCCCCCGCCTCGCTCGGTTTCGAGGGAATGCGGCCGCTCGTCTACTACGTACATGGAGGGCCGCAGAGCCAGGAGAGGCCTGACTTCGCTTGGTTCTCAATGCCCCTGATACAGTTCCTCGCAATGAACGGGTTCGCCATATTCGTGCCCAATGTCAGGGGGAGCTCGGGGTACGGGCTGAACTACATGAAGCAGGTGGACAAGGACTGGGGCGGGAAGGACAGGCTGGACCACGTGCACGCGATGACGAAGGTGCTGCCCAAGGACAGGAGGCTGGACGTGTCGAGGGCGGCGGTGGTCGGCCGCTCATATGGCGGCTACATGACGCTGACTTTGGCAGCGAGGCACCCGGACCTCTGGGCAGCGGCCTGCGACATGTTCGGTCCGTACGACCTGATCAAGTTCTACGACAGGATTCCGGAGACATGGAAACCCACTTTCGCTCTGACGATGGGGGATCCGGTGAAGGACCGCGATTTCTTCATCGAGCGGTCTCCGAAGACATACATCGAGAACGTCTCGTGCCCCCTTCTCGTCATCCAGGGCAAGAACGACCCCAGGGTCGTGGAGAAGGAATCGATGGATCTAGTTGAACAGCTGCGTTCGAAGGGGAAGGATGTGGAGTTCCTTGTGTTCGAGGATGAGGGGCATGACGTCATCAAGTTCCCCAACAAGGTCAGGTGCTACAACACGATCAAGGAGTTCTTCACGAGTAGATTGAAGCCGTGAGTGATCGTGGCCTGATCGCTGGCCAGACAGACCCGCTCTGAACCCCGCTGTGAACCGCCATCCTGACAAGGTTCTCTCGGCAGCGGATCGTCCATTGAGCCTACAGTTGATCCGGCAAGAAGATACATCGGGTGGATGCCCATCTTCGAGGTTTATTGTCAGACTCTCCGGGCAGACCGGCCCAGCACGAATATGAAAAAATAAGGCCGTCCGCAATTATGGAGGACGGCCTCGTTGTGGAGGGATGCTTGTGCGATTATATCGCGAACCTGCTGAAGTAGATTGCGGTTCATTCTTGGGACTTCTCAACGTCAGTTTGACGTTTCCAGACTGACCTGATGACAGACACGAGGAGGCCCGCTGCAAGCATGGTGCAGTCCACGCCCGTGCCCCAACCGATCAGAGGCGGGATCCTGAGAGGCTCGAACGAGAGGGAGAGGATGCCCGTGGCGGCCTCTATAAGAACGAAGGGTAATGCCGTGAGAACGAAGGACTTCATCACCGCCATCTTGTCATTCCCGCCCGTTTGCGTGTTCTTTCACTGACATTCCTATGATGGTGCTTTCCTTGCTCGCACGGCCATCCAGCCTCCCGGTCTCCGGTGTGGCGGTTACTGAGGCATTTCTAGCAGCAAGGCACATGCCAGTCCTGGTCATCGGACAGCAGGACCCAGTACGCCGAGCCGGGGCACATGTTGGTCGTCGCCCACTCTGAAATCTCAATCCTCCTCAAGTTGTATGAGGTTGCGCCGCCGTCATAGACCTCGATCGCGCGCAAGCCGGAGACCTGCGCGGCGAAGTCCGCGAAAGTGTACGTCTCGTTGAAGGAGGGGAAGCCGATCAAGTTCCAGCCCGCCCTCAGCTCGACCACGATGCTCTCCGGGACCAGCCCGGCGATTGTCATCGTACCGGGCGACGTCACCTGGACCCAGTATCCTCCCTTGATGTCAAGAGCTGCGAGGTCGTTGTATGGCCGGCCCGGCACGTGGCTCTTCCACGGGTCCTGCGTGTCGCCGGCGAAGAACGTGCGGACTGAGGCGAAGCTGATGGTCCTGAGGACGAGAGACGGGTCATTGTTCGCCTGGTCAAGAGGGAAGGAGAGGAGCTGGTCGGCTGCTTCCACCGCCCTCTGGAATTTGCCCGCCATTCCTGACGGCGCGCTGTCGAAGTACGAGTCGTTCGCCGTGACGTAGTAGAAGAAGTCCTGAGCGTTCGAGTGACCTGAACCGACATCCGTCCAGGAGTATGCCAGGCTCCTCGTCGCCGTGATGTTCGCGACAACGGTGAATGGCCCGCGGACGCTGCTCGACCTCCACACCCGGTAGAGTACGACATCGTTGGCGCCCTTTCCTTCGTCCGCGGATGATTGCCATTTGACTGTGACGTGCTCGTAAGAAGCGCCCGTGAGCTCTGCGCTCAGCATGACCGGGGGCGAGGGCGGGCCCTCGTTCGGCCATGTGGTGAACTGAAGGACCTCTCCGAAAACGTCCAGTTCGGTTCCCGCCCCTGCCCTGAACTCGTAGGTCGTGATGAGCTTCAAGCCTGAGATCGTGGCTTCGAAGGTGTCCGGGGAGTAGAGCTCCCCCGCCACCACCCGGTTCCAGCTTGTCGCGCCTTTTTCCCTCCATTCGAAGAAGGCGTTCGCGGAGGTGTAGTTGCCGAGGGTCTCGAGCCTTGCCGTCAATACTGCTCGCGTGCCGGTTGTCTGCGTCAAGCCGAGCGTCTTCACGAGGGGTGGAGTCGCGTTGAAACCGGGGAATCTCATGTAGGAGATGTTGATGACCCAGCTGCTCTCGGGTCCCTGCTGGGATTCCCAGGCCATGTGTATGACGCCGTCCGCATTGAAAACAGTGGGATGCCATGTAGGCTCCACGATGTCCGTTACCCTCGAGGGTGTGCCCCAAGTCCGTCCGCCGTCATCGCTTGTCATCGAGAATAGTTCTAGGGGAGGCGTGCTCAGCGAACTATGATTATCCCTTTCAGCAGATGAATCCACCCATGTCAGAAACAGACGATGGCCCAATGATACAACGTTGGGACTCCACGCCATGGCTCCGCATTTATCCATGTCCCAAGCACCAAGGAGGCACTCAGGCTGACTCGGGTCATCCTTGTGATCAACCACTACTGAAAATGGGCTCCATGTAGTACCGAGGTCAGCTGAGGTGAAAGACAGTATTTGGAACCAAATGACGCTGTACCAGAATTCGCCTACGGTGAATGCCGTGAGATTGTCTCCCCGAACCGAGACGGTGGGAGTGCCGTAGAAGTCGTAGTATGTATCCGCGAACAGGAATGCGCCTTGGTCCACATTTCCATGTCCGTCATCCCATGTTTGGCCATTGTCAAGGCTCCTTTTGAAGAAATGGAGCCTTGGATCTCCACACCCGTAGAATAGGAAAAGACGCTGACGGTCTTCCGCCACAGACTCGATTCCACAGCTAAATGGTTCTTCCGGCGTACGGGCAAGTTCCTTCTTCTGCGTCCAAGTGGATCCTCTGTCCTCACTCCTGGAATAATAGATGCGGGATGCAAAGTATGGAAAGGTGGTATTGGATTCGGTCCAGAACATGTGAAGGAAGTCTCCGTTGGCCAAGATGTGAGGAGTAAATGAATCGTTGCGCGTGCCGACTATAGTTTCGTTCAGCCATGTCGATCCAGAATCGAGAGAGCGTCTGAAGTAGATTCGCGACATGTTCACGGCGCCGTATAGATTCTGCTTCCATGCCACAGATATGGAAGAGCCACTCACAGCGATCGTCGGACTCATCGCGTATCCGAATTCCCGGTCGATCGCATGGGGATTGAGGCGGAGAAACCTTGTCTGATTGTTCGCACGCCAAGTTTTGCCTCCGTCCGTGCTTCTCGTGTAGTAAATGCCCCAGTCCCTATTCCCAGGCGGGAAGACACTGTCGTTCTCCCAGTCCGTGAAGACCATGTGGACGTTGGATCCCTCTGACGCAATCGCGGGCATCGCCGAAGTATTCACATCGGGCACATTGCTAGTGATTCTGAGAACCTCAGACCAACCTTGGGCAGGGAGCCATGAGAAGTGGGAGGGAAGGACATCATTGTCAGGCAATCCTGCCTCGGCATTCAGGTGATGCAGATTCACTTGAGCCAGAAGTGTCGCTGCCACCGCCAGTCCGCATGCTAGTCTGAGATACTTTCTGTCCCCCGACGGTAGTAGGCGTCTTCCCCGCGTCACAAGGTTCCCTTACCTTGGTACATAAGTTCCAGACTACCTGTATTTTTCGGCTCTCCTTTATAAATCCCTATGGGAAATCATGGGGTATCCAGGTATTGCCTCCTATCTGGACTATCTCTTGCCAAGGATCGTGACCGGGTATGCTCGCGCCTATCGTTTGATGATAATACTCACGCACACTGTATCGTGTCTGATATTCTGTTACCCAACCGCTAATGTCGCCATTCGCGTTTGTTGAGCCTTGAATCTCGTAGACACCAAGTTCCACGCAATAACTGTACGCACTTGCGCCTTGATACGGTCTGCCTGCATGGGTGATATGAAGGGTGAGCCACCATTGTTGCCACACTTTTCTGGGTTCGTTCCCCGAGAGGTCGTTATCGTTTAACAAAGTTCCCGAGTTCGTTGCTTCATCTCCTCTCATGTGTATTGCCCAACCAGCATTTGCACTGAATGTGTTCGAGTCCAAGCCTGAACCGCCGATGATCGGCGTGGCGTAGTCAGATAGCAGGCCATCTCCGATGTTGTCCGTGATTGAATTACCCTCGATCGTAGGCGACCCGGTGTAGATGTAGATTCCAGCCTGAGCGTTGCCCTCGATGTGGTTTCCTTGAATCGTCGGTGAGCCGCTGTTGACATACACGCCAATGTTGTTCCCTGTCAGTTGAGTCCCGAAATGATTCGAGGGTCCTACGACAATCGATGTGCCTTCCAGGAATATCCCGTATTGGCTGCTTGAAACGATGGTATTTCCTTGGATCTGAGTATTCACTCCGGCCGATGGCGCAACATGTATGCCGACGCTGTTGCTGTGGATTTGGCTGTTATCAAGAATCGTGGGCCGCGCATCTCCCGAAATTTCTATGCCATAGGGACAATTCAAGATTTCATTCTCAGGACCCACTGTGGTTGAGGATGATTTGTCGATTCTGACGCCCGCACTGATTCCCCAGGCAATCATCCATCCAGCGCTGATCTCGTTATTGCTGATAATGGAGGATGAATGATCATACTCCCATATGCCGAATCTGGCACCACCGAGATCATTTCCCATCCAAGTCTCGGCACCACCGATTGTCGGTGAGGAGAATATGGTCTGTATGTCGATGTAGTCCCAGTAACAATTATCTGATAGGTCGTTCGCCTGGATGACCGGGAAAGTCGGCAATGCTTGATTCACCGCAATGGAGGCATATCTAGCGCAGATTGTATTTCCAGCGTTCTGACTTCCGATGGTTGAGTGGTCATTTATCGCTGCGAATATGCCGTAGCTCGGGCCAATCCACCAATTATTGATCAATTGGTTCCTTACGATTGTCGCGGCAGGTCCTCCCGTGAGTGTGCCGTGGAGAAGTATGTCAATCAAACGATGATGTCCCACATAATTATCCTCGATCAGGGGACTTGAGGCGCCATATGCGAAGATTCCATAATCTTGTCGTACCGACAACCGGTAAAGCCAACCTATCTGCTCCCATACGACCTTACCTTCTATCGTATTCAGGGCGATATGCGGCGATGCGTCTTGGAGATACACCCCGGCGCCTATCCAGAAACCGTGCCCAAGGCCATTCCCTGTGATTAGCTGCGCGTCTACTTGAGTGCCCACAATCTCGGCTGAGCATTCCTTGACGTTGATGCCATAGCGCAAGTTGTCGGCTATCGTATTGTCCGTGATGATTGGGACACTACCGGGATATCCTGGCACCAGACCGTATAGGTACACACCAATGTCGTTCGAATCTATAATGTTCAAGAGAATCTCAGGCGCAGCGAAGCTGCTATGGATACCTGACTGCACATTGGAATGGATACCGTTGGATGATATCTCTGGAGTGGTAGGGGGCGAACCTCCTCCTTTCACGACAATCCCAAACTTGTTTTGTTCAACTGTGTTGCCATCAACAACCGCCGCCGAATTCGATATCTGGATCCCGTTCTCTTCATTGAGGCGGACCAAGTTTCCGGCAATGCCAGCTTCGACCTTCGTCGTGCTCAGGCTACAGTGTGGCGGCCCATCTAGGTAGTATCCATTGACCATGATTCCCCAAGTATTCTCGTGGACATCATTGTTATTCGTCATTCGGGGACCGGAGTTCATGCTTCTGATGCCGAAGTCATTGTCGTGAATATCGTTCCCATCAATCAGCGGGGTGGCTCCAATCACGCAACCCTGACCTTGTTGTTCCCCCCGGTCGTCCCAATCGTCTACAACCTGAATCCCGATAGCGGTGCCAGCTAGATTGGTGTTGGCATACACCGGGTTGTTTCTAACAACGGGCTTGTCGATCGTAGTTCCGCTCCAAGAATATCTAGATCGAACCCTGATTCCCACCTCGGAATTCTGTCTGATGGTGTTTCCTTCAGCGGTGACTGACGGGGAGAACCTGATGTCTATGCCAATCGGATTTGAGTAGACATCATTGCCGGCGATGCTTGATGGCGCGGAATGCACTCCGAAAGCATAGATGCCAAAGACTAGCGAATCATGCACATCGTTTCCCTCAATGATGTAGTACTGACCATAGTCAAAACAGATGCCACACCAATAGCCACTGACATCGTTGTCCTTGATTCGCGAAAATGGGAGTTCCGCGTACACGTAGATTCCATATGAATACGTCGCTGGCGATGACGGCGCGGTTATCGTGTTGAGAGCGACATAATAGCTAGGATCAGATGTGTATGAGAATATCGACGCAACCCCGCCAAATACATTGTTACGAATGCTATTCTGCTGGATGGCCGGGGAACTCTCGAACCCTGTGACTCCGAATTCCTGATTACCGCTGACACCTCCGGAAGCTCCAGTCCAGAGATTCTCTGTCACAGTCGGAGCGGACTGATATGCGTATATCCCCGACTTCTGGTTCCCCTCAATCCAGGAACCTTTCACCAAAGGCCCGTTCGAAATGGTAAATGGATTCGCAGTTGGGTTTGCGCCAGACAGCCCGAAGAATATTTCATTCGTTGTGGCAGGCAGGGAATCTATTTTGAGTGTGTAGGTAGCCCAGAGACTCGAATCCTGATAATAAGTGGCCCCCGGTGATGTGGCGCTGTCCTCATATCCGGTGGGATTGTTCTGCGTCTGGATTTTCCACCACCAGTTATGACTACCCCCAGGCTCGCTGGTGTACCTTATCCACCAACCCTGGTCATCACACCATGCCCAGAATGCCAAGATTGCCGTGTTTACATCAGGTTGACCATAGCAGGATCTCGTTGCTCCGGTGTACCTCACTTCAACACCATTCTGCGAATTCGCATAGATATGCGAATTCCTTATGTGACCATATGAGGTTTCGAGGTAGACCCCATGAACCGCATTCGAATACACATCCGTGTCGGACATCTCCACTCGGCTGCCACTATAGGCTATCAGTCCAGATGAACCGCTATTCCTTATGATGGAATCATAAGAGTAAGAAAGATGGCTGTACTTCTGGAAAACCGCAAGACCACCCGAGTTGACAATCACCCCGGTACTCATTCCTTCTACGATGCTGCCTGTGACCTCAAGATAACCGGAATTGGAGAAGGAGTAATAGGGTGGGATTTCCTCATATCGTTGGACAGTTGACCATCCGCCGTCATGAGCTTTGACATACAGGGCGCCTCCGGACCAAATCTCGACCCCAGTGCCAGAAGTACCCGGATCTAATTTCAGAAAGCTGTGCTCAAGAGTCAAGCTTCCCGTTCCCTGGATTTGGACGAGACCGCTGACCGGTATGTCCTTATGCAGACAGTACTGCGCATCCGTTATGATCCATGGTTGGCCCCAGGGCGGCCAATTGCACTTTTGCTTGCCAAGGATGGACGAACCCCCCCTTCTTTGATTCGGGACGTTCTTCGGATCTTGATCGGGTGGCAGAGACAGTCCACCTCCGCCTGGGCTCCTCGGTCCATCTCCAAGTCCGAGCATGCCGTCCCCGCCTGGAGGTTCGATTGGATTCATGGCATCAGGCATAGCAGTCTGTATCAGGGCAACATTCATCTGGAGACTGTTTCCGATTTGCGGGACAACAAACGCAGTGACATTCCAATCTGAGCCTCCGGTGGCGTTCAAGTCAAGAACATCGATCGTTATCATGTCGCCCCTTAGATAGCCGAGGCTGAAGTTTGCCAGATTCTCCATGTAACTGCCACCGTCAGCAGATCCATACAACGTCTCGTTGGTTCGTTCATTGAGCAAGGTGAGGGCCGCGTACTGTGGCGGATTGTATGGGGATTTCGTCACATCTCCATAAACCCAGAAATCGTCGAAGCCGAAGTCCCCGACCGCTTTTCCATTCTGTGTTGACAAGCTTAGGCCCGAGCATACAGTCATCGTCAACACAACACACACGCCTACCACTTTCAAGTCTACACCTCTCACGACATCAATCTCCTGCCTCATCCTGTCGACATGACGTGTCGATCAGCAACAAGCGATAAGACACTGGAAGACTCAAACAAGAAGCTTGACCAGCCTGCTTTATTCAGGTTGGCCACTTTTTGGCCATACTACGCGACCTCACGGTTTTTTCAGGGAATCACCGAAGCGAACCTAGCTCCAGATAACCGTCAGGATGACTTCAGCTCTCCAATGTCCAAACAGCGAAAAGGATCATTAGCATCATGAATCTCGTGAGAGCGCATCGTGGCCTGATGTTCTTATTGGACGAGGTGGATATATCCACCGCACCCTCTAATATGACCGAATCGCACAGATGGGCAATGTCCCACACCGGCAGGGACGCACCCCTCATCGCAATGCCGCGCCCGCTCGCAAGGAGCACTCTGGAAACGCTCGCTTTCTTCAGATACCACCATGAAGGTCGATGTGAGGATGTGGCACGAGTCACAGGGCTCTCCCACAGGACGGCGAGAAGGAGATTGTGCCAGCTTGTCGAAATCGGAGTGTTGGATGCGGTATGGACAAAGACCTTTCCGAGCATGCGCAGGTTTCGACTGTTGGAGAATCATATTGACCTAGCACGCTCCGCCTCCACCTTGCTAGAAGAACCGCGAGGCATGGAATCACTCACCATCGGAATTGCCCCCATTGCTGAGAGGCGCGGCAAGGTGAGACGCGTGTCGGCAAAATCCAGGTAAAGGGAATCACTCCCCGAAGAAGCGGATCGATGATCAAGGATTTAGACTCCTGAGTAAGCATGTTAGCTTCGTCGCCTGAGTATCGAAAGCATCAAACACCAGAAGGAAAAAGGGTACCGGAAACGCGTGGATGTCGCCCAGTACCCCGGGCATTTCTCCAAACAAGGCCTGCCTCGGCTTGCCGCTCACCGGCTCATCACCGCAACACCGTGCAGCCCCCAGCTTTCAAGGTTCGACAGGGCGCGCCACTTCAGCGGCCATGGCACGCACACCCTCGTCTCCCCCTGTTCGAGGGCCGCGCGGATCCTGTCCCTCGTCTCGGCGGAGTCCACGTCGCGCTCCAGGAGGACCAGCACCCTCACTGCGTGAGAGAACTTGGTGGCGAGGATGTCGTGCAGCCTGGCTCCCCCCTCCAATAGAGGCTCGGATACCCATGACACCGAGAAGCTCTCCTCCTCCAGGAGGTCGCTGCAGCGGTCGAGGGCTTCCTGTAGGTCGTCCTCCATAACACTTATTGCCTTCCGCGAGAGGCTCTGCATGGCTTGCATGCTACCTACGTTCCCTTCGTGACATTTAAGCCTCACGTGGAACTATCCACTTCGATGGCCCTTCGCGTGAACCTGCCGGAGCGGTGCCTGCTCTACCTCCTCGACCGGGCCGGCGCGAGGGGGGACGATTCGGACGCGGAGAAGCTCGCGCAGGCTTCAATCGCGGAGGCCCTCCACGCCAGGCAGGCGCACGTCTCCAGGGCGATGCGGCGGGTCTGCGCCAGGGGATGTGCGAAGATTGTGAAGATCCACGTCCGCGGCAGGGGCAAGCGGAGGCTCGCGTACATGCTGACGAGCAAGGGCCTGCGCGAAGCCAAGGAGCAGCGCCAGCGCCTCGAGGACGCCATCGTGAATGTCATCGACCTAGAGGGGAGCGAGAAGGAAATCCGTCTTCGCGAGGTGTACGCGCTCCTGCCACGGCGCCCGAGGATCTCCGACCTGATAACAAACCTTGAGGATGGACGCCTGGACCTGCGACGCTTCGTCGCCTGGCAGGGGCGGATGTACGGGGGGAAGGTCTACGACGTGCGCGAGGCGATCACCGTCCCGCACTTCACCGGTCGGGCGGAGGCTGTCTCCCGCCTCGACGAGTTCATGGGCGAACCGAAGGCGCGCGGTTTCCTGCTCGTCGGCCTCCCGGGAGTCGGGAAGACCGCGGTCGCGTCAAAATGGGTCGACAGTCTCAGAGGGCGGGTGCATGTCTTCTGGCGGAACGTCCGCAGGGACATGGAGGCGCGCGACATGCTTTCCGATCTCGCGGACATGCTGCAGTCCGTCGGCCGACCTGCCTTGTCCGAATACCTCGGCCGTCCTTCGGAAGATGGCCGGGACTTCTCCCTGGATCTACTCAAGCGAGACCTCACCGGGCTTCGCGTCCTGCTGGTCCTCGACAACGCCCACCTGGGGCGGGAGGGCGTCGCCGGACTGGTGACCGGAATCCTCAATCTCGAGCCCGCGCCGGACAGCCCGAAGGTGCTCCTCCTTGCCCGGGAGAGGGTGCCATTCTGCACGGCCGAGGACAAGGCGCTGGGGAGGGTGCGCGAGTTGGAACTGACGGACTTGCCGCACTCCGAGGCGAGCGCGATGCTGAAGGCGATGGGTGTCAGCGATGACCGCCGTGATGTCATCCTGGAAAGATGCGGCGGGAACCCGCTCTCCCTCGAGCTGGCGGCTAGCGGCGCCATGCCCCTGGAGGCCATCAAGCGCACCTCTGCCGATCGGCTCATGCAGGACGTGCTATCCAGGCTCTCTCCCGAGGTTCGCGACACGCTCGCGTTCGCTGCGATGTTCGAGGGAGCGGTGCCCCTGGACCTGCTTGGCGGGCATGCCTCGGAACTCCTCAGGCTCTGCGTTCTCCGTGAAGAGGAGAGTGGCGTGGGGAGCATGCACGACATCGTGCGAGAGGCCGCGCTCCGCGACATACCGCCTGACCGACTCATCAAACTCCATGTGAGCGCGGGCGACTTCTACGCGCGTAGTCATGACCCCGGCGACATCCTGAGGGCTGTCAGGCATTTCGTGGCCAGTGCGGCGGACGAGGAAGCCCAGGAGCTCGTTGCCGACCGAGGACAGGACATCATAGACGCGGGGCTGGCGGGGAGCCTGCTCTCGCTCCTCGACCGGCTCGCCTGGACAGCGAGGGACAGCAGGCTGGGCAACAGGGTCACGCTCCTGCACGGCAACGCGCTCTTCGCCCTGGGCCGGTGGGTCGAGGCCGCCCGCGAGTACGAGAAGTGCTCTTCGGCAAGCGACCCTTCTATGGCGGCTGAAGCGATGCTCGGACGGGGGAAGGCCGAGGTGCAGCGCCGCTCCCCCTTGGCCCTCCAGCACCTGACGGCCGCTCAGGAGCAGCTTGAGAGGATGGGCTCCCTGCGGCTACTCGCAGAGGCCCAGTACTGGATCGGTGGCGTCCATGAGGACGCGGGACGGCTGGACGAGGCGCGGGACGCCTTCGAGAAGGGGCGGGCCATCGCATTCAGCATGGGAGACAGGCGATGGGAGGGGCTGTGCAGGTATGGCATAGCGCGCGTTCACCATCTTCAGACTGACGAAGCAAAGGCAGCCGAGGAAGCGATGGAAGCCCTTCGACTGCTTGAACGCGAGGGTTACCGCCTCGATATTGCGAAAGTCTGCGCAGCCCTCGGCGGTGCCCTGATGGCACTGGGTCGGAAGGATGAGGCCGATTCCTTCATCGTCAGGGCTGTCAATGAGGCGAGGGCCACTGGCGCCGTCGGCGTGTTGGCGTCGAGTCTGTACAATCTTGCGAGCCTGAAGCAGGTGACGGACAGAATGGAAGAAGCAGTCCCACTTCTGGAGGAAGCTTTGGGGCTCTTCGAACAACTAGAGAAGTATGACGAAGCCGCATGGTGTGCGGCTTGGATTGCTTCGGAGGACTGGTTGGCCGGACGTGTGGAACGAGGAGACTTATACGCGTCTCACGCGAATCAGTTGATCTCACGAACGACCGAGCCAACTCTACGCGTTCGAGCACTTCGAAACTTTGCCCGCGCCGCCATGAGAGCCGGCCGCAAAGGCGATGCGAGTCTACACCTGAAGCAAGCTATCGCGGAAGCGCGAGCTGCGGGGCTAGAGAAGTCGTCGGCCGATCCTGCAAATGAGCGGGAGAGTATCGGCTAGCCGGTTGTGCAGATTGCTGGCGTAGACTTCTCAGATTCGACAGAGCCGTAGACGGCGGTTATTGCGAAACTGTAGGTTACTGAATTGTAGAGGCCTAGGACTGCGAACAGGGTTGCTGTTGCAAGTTGTGTGTTGACCTTGCTGTAATCGGACTCGCCCGATGCCTTCTTGTATACGTTGTAACCGGACAAACCTCCACCCGTCACAGCCTCCCAAGATACATCCGCCGAGTTGGCGGCGCAGACCGCTGTCACCGACTTGGGCGTGGAGTAGCCCATTCCTTCATCCGCAACGGCGACACCTGCCACCGCCAGACACACGACCAGAGCCAGGATTCCTTTCAGGATCATGGTACACCTGGCCAGGTCTTGGCGTCCAAGAGGATGAAAGCGCGGTGGATATATCCACTGAGGGATTAAAATGGAGGATGAGGGTTTTCTGCGTGGCGTTCACCATGCGAGTAAGTCCAAGAGACACGGTGCTTCACGACCGGATGCTCCTGCTGCAGATCCAGACGTACCAGAAAGAGGGGTCGAGGGTGGTGGCCGCGGACCTGGACGGCTGGCCGATGCCGCCCATGGTGGGCAGGCACGTCCCCGACATCATGGTCGAGTTTCACGGGAAGGTGGTCTACAACGAGGTGGAGACCTGCGAGACGATCGAGTTGCCGGAGACGAGGGAGCAGCTCGAGGACTTCGCGGAGCGGGCGACGCTGCATGTCACGATTCCACAATCCTGCCTGGAGACAGCTAGGCGAATCACAGCCGAACGGGGCATCGAGGTCGAGACGTTCTGGCCCTACGGCGGGACGTGAGACTACGCCGGTTGAGTCTGAAATGCTCGAGATGAAGCGAAAGGTGTGCCTGGTCGGGGACGAGGGAGTCGGGAAGTCGTGTCTCATCCGCCGGTTCGCGTGCAACACATTTGACGAGGCCTACATCAGAACCGTTGGCACCATGGTTTCCAAGAGGGAGGTCGATCTCCCGGAGATGGGGTGCAGGATCACTCTGATGATCTGGGACATCATGGGCCGCAAGGACTTCATGGAGCTGTTCAAGGCTGCCTACTTCAACCACGTCAGGGGAATCGTTGCGGTGTTCGACCTGACCAGGCCCAAGACGCTCGACTCGCTGGATGATTGGATACGCAGCGTGCAGTCGTCCGTGGGCAAGATCCCGACCGTCGTCATGGCCAATAAAGTAGACTTCGAAATGGCAGACCGGTCGCTCGACGAAGACATCCAAGGATTCTGCGACTCGCATGCCCTCCGGTTTCTCAAGACCAGCGCCAAGACCGGCGAGAACGTGAAGGAGGCCATCAGTTACCTGGCGAGGGAGATGGTGACGGATGAGGAACAGGGAAGGACCTCGCCGCCTCTCGAGTCCCCATTGATCGCCTCACGCTCGCCTACGCGGGGGCGGACCGTCTGATGTCGCGCCATGGCGATTTCCAAGAAGTTGTGCTCAGTGGAGTCAATCCGCCGATGTCACTCATCCTCACCCATGCGTGACTCTGTTCGAAGGGACATCTGGAAAAATGAGACCGTCCACAATTAGAAAGGATGGTCTCGTTGTGGAAGGATGCTTGCGTGACGTGAACCTACTGAAGCAGATTGCGGTTGCGGACGCATCTGATGTCTGCCAGCACATCCCATCATGAAGGAGAGGGATAGCGGACGAACCGACCATCGAGCCTATATGGAGACCCAAGCCATAACCTCGCCATGCAGAAAGGCTTTATTGCGTGGAGGAGCCTTCTTGCACCCGCATGTCATTCGTCATCCAGACGCAGGTGCTCCTGCCCAACCGCCCTGGCGAGCTCGAGAAGCTTTCCCGCGCCATCGCCGAAGCCGGCGTGAACATGCACGCAATAATGATGCGCGAGGACATAGGTGGATCAACGGTGCGGATCGTCCTCGACAAGCCCAAGGTCGCGAGAGACGCTCTGGTCAAGCACAGCTTCGCCGTGACTGAGTCGAAGCTCGTCGGAGTCCTAATCGCCGATCAGCCGGGCGAATTCTGGAAAGTATCGGCCGCGCTTGCCGCGCACGGCGCAAACATCCAATACTCCTACACCGCCGCCAAGCCCGTCCACGGGAAGGTCGCATTGCTGATCGCAATCGGAGGATTGCCGCCAGAGCGCGCGGTCGAAGTACTCGAAAAGGAAGGCTTCGAATGCGTCGATCACGCAACGCTAATCGCCGCGGCGTCGAGGCCCAGCTCCTGAATGCTGGATGTCACGTGACCGGGATGAGAAATGATACGAGAACCTGCAGCAAGTCTCCGCCATCCCATTGTCGACGCAAGTCTTTGGACGTGATCCTATCTTCGCTTGCTGTTCCTTCTCAATTCCTCCCTGAAGCTTTTGGACGCTCGCTCGGTCGCGACCGTGATCATGACCGGCGGCAGTCCCTTGACGTGCTTCCTCAGGAATGCCTCTGTCCTCCTCTGGTCCTTCTTCCAGCACTCCCTCAGCCATGTCCCCACCGCCCTCTGGACCCAGAACTCGTCGTCGTGAAGGAGCTTCTCCAGCAGCCTGAATGGTTTGTCCAGCTCCCGCGCGCTCACGAACTCGCTGAGCGCGTAGGTGGATGCCCGCCGCCGCCAGAAGTGCTCGGCTCTCGTCCACTTGATCAAGTCTTTGAACTTCGCGGGATGCGAGTGCACGTACGCGCTGACCGGACCCGACGCGAGGCCATCGCTGAGCGCCCAGCCGATCGCCTGATCCACCATCTTGTCCATCAGCTTCCAGGAGGACTCGTCCAGGACCGCCTCGTTCCTGCTGAGGACGCCGATCGCGAAAGCCTTCTCCTCCCATGTGCCGCCAGACCAGAGCACCTTCGCCAGCTCGTTCAGTTCAGCGGCTTTGAGTCTCGGCTCCCTGCCCCTGAATTCCTTGTGCAGTTCCCTGAATTGCGGGGTCGAGAGGCCGAGCACGGGATAAGGCGATCCGATGTAGGCCTGCATCTTGGAGTCCCCGCCGGGCTTTCCAAGTGCCTTGAGGCGCGAGACGATCCACGCCCTCTCCGCCCTGACGTCGACTGCCATGCGGCGGGAGAATGAGTAAAGTTATCTAACCGTTGCGCCCGATCATGTCCAGGACGAAAGCCAGCGACTCCCCCGTGTCCACCCTGTAGTTGTTGTTCGTCGACTTGCATGGCGCGTCTCCCCAGACAGTGAGCGCCACTATCGTCTCAACTCCCGCCATGTCGCGATACAGCGTCGGTCCGCCTGAATCACCGTAGCACGTCCCGCCATAGCCCAGGTGCACGTTTCCAGACATGTACAGCCATGCGTTGTGCAATGACCTGAATCCCGATGTGGAGTACCATCTCGCATCAGGACCGGGCATGGATTTCCTGTTCGGCGGCATGCTCTGGTCCGCACCATATCCGACGTTGATGAAAGTGGCATCCTTGAGCAATCCTTTCGCGTACAGCTCGTCCAGGAGACCCTCTGATGGAAGGGTTCCTGGTGCCACATCCGCGACCCGTTCCTTGAGAACGAGTACTCCGATGTCATGCGGGTCTGACCACGACCCCCCATAATCGGGGTGCGTGTAGGCCTCGCTCACCTCGAGCCACACCGCGTCGGCCGCCCAAATGTCGCGAGAGAAAGTCACTCGCACATCCGCCAGCTGAATCCCCCCGGTCGAGAAGTCCGTCGTGCAATGACCTGCCGTCAGGAATACCTTCGGCGACACCAGCGACCCCGAGCAGTATTGGTACCACCCGCCACTCCATCGCACGATGATCGCCCCTCCGTATGTATGGCCATGATCAGGGTAACCCCAGGTGATGGCCCCCGCGGGAGTCGAAAAGGCGACAACTGCCATCATGACCGCGATTCCAGCAAGACCCATAGTAACTGGGCCGGACCTTCTTCCAGAATGCACTCGAAACCCCCTCTCCCGTGGATTGACGCTTGCGTAGATAAAGATTGACCAGGCCCTTTGCTGCGTCGAGATTCAAACGGAAACTTACAAGAACTGTCAGAGCCTACGAGAAACGACAAATGGCGCTGAAGAGTCCGGTCCATAGATGGGAGGCCAGGAACTGGGACACGAAGGGCTCGATTCCTCACAGCGCGGTGTACCTGGAGGCGACGCAGGGGAGACTGAGCGTCTACGTCCCGACGCCAAAGGGACGCGCGGTGCAGAACATGATGATAATCGGGGCTCCGCTCTGGTACGCCATCGGGTTGCCCCTGCTCATAGTGACCGTGCTCGACTACTCCGGGGCGCAGCGCCTGAGCGGTTTCATGCTCGATCTATTCCTCCTGTTCGTCTGGCCTGCCGGAGCAGTCCTCGTGGCAGTGTACGCCAGGAGACAGGGCATGGTGTACGCGATGCAGAAGCCTGAGGCCGTGTTGCCCGTGACGAAGATCAGGGGCGTGACCCTCGGCCTGATCCAGCAAGACGTCCTCCTCGTGGTGAACGGCGAGAACATCGATGTCACGGTGACCGCACGCGCTTCCAGACTCGTGACCGCACTCAAGCTGACGGAACATCCAATCGATCTGCGCACTCGATAGTCGCGGGCCTCTAGCGCTCCGGCTTTCTCTGACGTTCCATCGAGGAAAGGTCGTCCCTGTGACGTTCCTCATGCCTCTTCCTGCTTTGCCGCACCAGATACGCGTGCACCACGAGGGACGCGGCAGCCACGATGATGATGACCAGGATCATCAGCCAAAACAGATCGGCCGGCCGTTCAACGCTTATGATGAGCCGGGACGTGATCGTCTGCCCCGCCGTCTCGGCATTGCCTGCCTTGTCCGTTGCGATTGCTTCGACTATGTAGTCTCCCGACTCGCTTGCCGCGAAGGTCACATTCGGCCCGGCCCCGGACGCCACCGGCTGACCGTCTTTGGTGACTGTCCACGAGACGCTGGGCGTGCTCTGATTGTCAGACGCGTAGACCGTGCACCTGACCGTGCTTCCCTCGTCGACAATTAGGTTGTCGCAGTCGATGGTCACTTGCGGCCTTTCGTCGTCATAGACAACCGTGATCGACGCCAGCAATGAAGGGTTTCCAGCCCTGTCATGAGACTGTGCCTCGATCTTGTTCTCCCCAGGGGCGAGCGAGACCGTCGCGCTCCAGCCCATTGTCCCCGTGGCGTCTATCCAATTGCCCGTTCCCACGCGGATCTTCACCGCGGTCAGGATGTTGTCGTCGGAGGCGGTACCGGCGACTGACAGCGTTGAGTCCCGGATCATGGCGCCGTCGGCGGGCACCGCGATCGCGATGGTCGGCGGGACCGTGTCCACCTGCACCGTGACCGTTGCGTGAGCCGACTCAGACCCGGCGATATCAAACGCCCTTGCCCGCAGAACATGTGTACCGTCGAGGAGACCGCTGCAGGCATACGTCCAGGAACTCGTCCCCGATGCCCTGCCCCATGTCACCCCGCCATCGCAACTGACCTGCACCTGGTCCAGCCCGCTCATCCCGGGACCTGCGGGGTCGCCCGTCGTCCCGTTGAGCACGACCGATGAGCTGTTCATCCATTGATCGTCGAGGGGCGACGCGATGGCGATTGCGGGAGCATCCGGGTCGTACCGCAAAGTCACCTCCGGGCGTGTCGACTCCCAACCGACGGTATCGAAGGCCCGGGCCTGCAAGACATTCGTGCCAGCGGTGAGTGTACAATCATGAGTCCAGGAGACCGTGCCCGCCGCCTGATTCCACGTGAGGCCTCCGTTACAGCTGACTTCCACACGCGCGACGCCACCGCCAAAATCGGAAGCAGTGCCAATGACGGTCATCACGGGAGACGTGACCCAGCCGCCGCCCGATGGAGCGGTGATCGTGATCGCCGGCGGGGTGATGTCGACATGGAGCAGAATCTCCGCGCGCGCTGACTCCCAGCCGACCATGTCGAACACCCTTGCGCGGACCGTGTTCAGGCCCTCCACGAGGCCCGTGCAGACGTGAGTCCACGAGATGGTTCCCGACGCCACGAACCACGTCGTCCCGCCGTCGCAGCTGACCTCGACGCGGTCGAAGCCGCTCCCCGTCTCCGATGCTGTGCCCTTGATCATGGCCGTCGTGGTGTTGAGCCATTCGCCGTCAGGCGGTGCTGTGATTGCGAGGATCGGACGAGTCGTGTCAACTTGGACGGTCACTGTCGAATGCGTCGACTCCAAGCCCGCCTTGTCAAATGCCCGCGCCTGGATGCGGTGGGACCCGTCGGCGAGGCCGACGCAGTCGGATGTCCATGTGTCCGTGCCCGCGGCGTTGCTCCATGAGGCTCCGTCATTGCAGCTGATCTCGACACGGTTGAGGCCGCTCAGCGCGTCGAAGGCTGTGCCGGTCACCGTTATCGTGGAGACGTTGAACCATTGGCCGTCAGCAGGATCCGAAATCGCCAGGGTCGGGCGGTCAGGGTCGTAGAAGACCGCGACTGATTGGACTGCAGAGGGGTTGCCCGACCTGTCCAACGCCCGTGCGTCAATCTGATTGGAGCCGAGCGCCAGGCTCGTGCTGGCCGTCCATGACGATTTCCCCGTCGCGATCATCCAGAGTCCGCCGTTCGTGCGCACCTCGACCCGATCCAACCCGCCAAGGTCGTATGCCGTGCCCGTGACCGCGACCGGGATGGCGGTGAAGTACTGACCGTCCATCGGGGACGCGATTGCGAGCGCTGGCGGCACGAGATCGGGGTACTGCTCCATCAGGGGGTACCTGTCTCTGCTCTCGAAGTTCACGGCGTAGGGCACATCCCCTATGCCGTCGCCTTCAGGCTGGTCCTGGTTCGGCCCGCTGTAGAGGTCGCTATTGTGATAGTCGCTCCAACAGTTGCCCCCGGAGGGGTAGCCGTCGTCCCAGGAGCCGGGAACGGGATTGTTGTCCGAGGCCTGGATGACATTCCCCAGGAAGTTGTTATGATGCACAACGACTCCGGGCGATGAGTCGAACGAGACCCCGTAGAGATTGTTGGACAGCGTGTTGCGCGCAATCGTCGGATAGGGAGAGGAGATGAAAAGCAAGCCCTCTCGAGTGCTGTTGGACACGGTGCTCATGGTGATCGAGATGTTGGCCGAGGAGGAAGCGTAGATTCCCCGCCAATTATCCGAGAACCTGCCCTGGGCAATCGTGGTGTTCGGTGAGGACCAGATGGAGATTGCATCAGTCGTGCTCGACGTGACCGTGTCGTTGAACATGCTGATTCCTGTCGAGGAATAGAGAAGGATTCCGATCAGGCTGTCGGATACCTTGCTGTTGCCGATGAAACCGTCATCGACGTACGCCATCTCGATACCCGCTTCGGTTCTTGCGATGTTGAGGTTCGACACGCTCACGGACAGGCAACTCGCGAAGATGAGCTGGCCGACGGCGACCCTGTCGACCGTGACGTCCATGCAGCTGGTGTAGTAGTAGATGGGCAGGCCGTTCACGGTGTTGTCGGGCGTTATTATGTGAGAATCGAAATGGAGGGGGGAACTCCCCCAGAGGAAGACGCCATCGTCAAAGAAGACATTGGACATGATCGAGATGTTGACCGAGGACGATAGATAAATCCCGTACGAGCCGTTCGAGATCTCGTTCGAGACTATCGCGCTGTCCCTGGAAGACTCCAGGTACATGCCCAGGGAATTGTTCGAGACCTTGCTGGAAATGACAGTGATGTTGCCGGAGGAGACGAGATGGATGCCCGCGAGGTTATCCGACACCGTGGCGTTCTCAACCCTGCCGTTGATCGCGGTGTTGAGGTAGACACCGTCATTGAGGTTCGTTCTTCCCGAGTGAATCGTGACATTCCTGATCACGAAGTGCGCGTCGGTGTTCCTGATCTCGATGCCCCGACCGGTTGCTGCGTCGATGTCCCACCCCTCAATGACGAAGGGCGTGTCATATGTCCCGACGCCTCCTGCGACTCCGTTCGCTACTGTGAAGTCCGCATTGCCGTCTATCAAAATCGGAGCGTGGGGCGTCAGCGCGGAGACATCGTTCGGCAGAGAGACGAGCACTGATAGAGATGTCAACGCCACCGCCATTGCCGTGATCAGAGTTATTCTCGGAGTCGAATCACCTGGCACGAGGACTCCTCCAGATACTGGAAAGACGTGCGGACAAATCAAAGTATCGTCGGGACCTTGGATCGCTCGTTTCGACTTCTTTTTCGCGGGGGCAATGCATCCTCTCTGCCTTTGCCCTCCGAGTCAACGATCGAAGAGCCACCAGGGAGATTTGAACTCCCGACCCGCTGCTTACAAGGCAGCTGCTCTGGCCAGCTGAGCTATGGTGGCACCATCGGCTCATATGACCGGCGATATAAAACCCTAGCCGGTGACGGTGCGCGACCGCACTAGACCTTCGCTGGATTCGACCTCGGTTTCATTCCTTCCTCTGGCGGCTGCTTGGCGGCGGCGCTGTTGTAGAAACCCTTCTTGATGATCTCCACCAGCGTCACGTACACCACGATCATGCCCAGCAACACCAGCAGGAACGCCCAGGGCAGGGGCTTGAACTCGAACAGCTCGCCGAGGGGCGTGTACGGTATGATCCAGGCAAGAGCGACGACTCCGATGCTCGTCACGGTGAGTATCCTGCTCGGCTTGCTCTTGTAGAACGGGATCCTCCGAGTCCGTATGACGAATATGATGAGCGTCTGCGTCGACAGCGACTCGACGAACCAGGCGGTCTGGAACAGGGATGCGTCCAGCACGTGGGGTTCCTGAAAGGTGAAGTAGGCGATCATCGTGAAGAATGTGAGGAAGTCGAACACCGAGCTTACCGGGCCGAACGTGAGCATGAATTTCCGTATGAACTTGATATCCCATTTGCGCGGCTTCTCCAGATATTCCTGGTCTACATTGTCCGTCGGTATGCCCAGTTCGGACATGTCGTAGAGCAGGTTGTTCAGCAGGATCTGAATCGGCAGCATCGGGAGGAACGGGAGGAACACCGCCGCGCCAGCCGCGCTGAACATGTTGCCGAAGTTCGAACTCGTTCCCATCATCACGTACTTCATCGTGTTCCCGAACGTCTTCCTCCCCTCGAAGACGCCTTCCGCGAGCACCCTGAGGTCCTTCTTCAAGAGGATGATGTCCGCGGATTCCTTCGCGACGTCGACGGCGGTATCGACGGATATGCCGACATCAGACGTCTTGAGCGAGGGAGCGTCGTTGATCCCGTCCCCCAGGAATCCGACGACGTGCCCGTTCTTCTTCAGTATGCCGATTATCCTGTTCTTCATGTCCGGCGTCAGCCGCGTGAAGACGTTGCTTTTCTCGACGACCTCGGCGAGCTTCTCGTCGGTCATCTCGGTTATCTCGTGCCCCGTCGCGACGCCCTTCGGCCTGAAGCCGAGGCTATGGCACACCATCGCCGTCACTAGCTCGTTGTCGCCGGTGAGTATCTTGAGCTCGATCCCCGCACGTCCAAGGAGGTTGAGCGCCTCCTTGGCCGATTCCCTCGGAGGATCGAGGAAAGCCCCGAACCCGAGGAACACCATGTCCGTCTCGTCCGCGGGCGTGTAAAGGGACTTGTCCGCAGCGACGCGCTTGTACGCGACCCCGAGGACCCTGAAACCCTGGAAGCTGAGCTCGTAGTAGACCTCCTCCATCTTCATCCTCAGATCTGATGTGGAGTCACTGACTTGGTCGCGTAGCTCGACGCGAGTGCACACCTTGAATATCTCCTCGGGCGCGCCCTTCGTCACGATGTACCTCTGCCCCTCGAGCTCCACGACGACCGAGATGCGCCTCCTCATGAAGTCGAACGGGATCTCGTCGATCTTCTTGTACGCCTTCAGGTCGACCTCCTCGTGCTCGAGGATCGCGGCATCCAGTGGAGACTTGAGCCCGGTCTGGAAACGGCTGTTGATGTAGGAGAAGAGGAGGACCTTCTCGTCCTCTGCATTCTCCAGATTGGGATGGCGGATGAGCTTGATCTTATTCTCCGTGAGCGTGCCGGTCTTGTCTGCACAGAGCACGTCCATGCTCCCGAAGTCCTGTATCGAAGCGAGTCGCTTGACGATGACGTCCTTCTTCGACATGGCGACCGCGCCCTTGGATAGGTTGACCGTGAGAATCATCGGCAGGAGCTCGGGGGTCAGGCCGACCGCGAGGGCGACCGCGAAAAGGAGCGACTCCAGCATGTCCTTCTTCAGGAGCGCGAGGACGAGGAACACGAACATCACGAGGGCGAACGTGACCTCCATGATCAGGACGCCGAACTGTTTGAGCCCCTTGCCTGACTCCGACACCGGCGCGCGGGGCAGCAGCTTCTGAGCGAT
Source organism: Thermoplasmata archaeon (assembly GCA_041489255.1). Lineage (GTDB taxonomy): Archaea > Thermoplasmatota > Thermoplasmata > RBG-16-68-12 > JAFNFQ01 > JAFNFQ01. Next base: position 98,262 of record JBGPQV010000003.1, read on the forward strand.
GCCACCATACTCAGTCGACGTCCCGGTCTTCGTGACGATTGCGGTGGCGGTGCCGCTCACGACCGAAGTGCCGAGGAACACATAGTTCCTCCATCCGGTGATCTCGTCCGGCGGTTTCGGGATCGCTTCGGCCGACTTCTCCACGGGGAACGATTCCCCGGTGAGCGCGGACTCGTTGACGTGAAAGTCCTTTGCGGTGACGAGTCTCGAGTCCGCAGGAACCATGTCTCCTGCGGAAAGGAAGATGACATCTCCAGGGACTATCTCGGAGAGCTTGCATTCCTTCTTGACCCCGTCCCGCAACACCGTGGCGGTTGTCGTGATTCTCTCCGTGAGCTTCTCCGCCGCCTTGTTGGCTTTCCTCTCCTGGTAGAAGTTGAGAGAGACGCTGAGCAAAACCATTGTGAATATCAATGCGGAGTTGACCCTCTCGCCAAGGAATCCCGATATGAACCCGGCCAGCAGCAGTATTATGACCAGGGGATTCCTGAAAAGACTCGCGAACTCGGCGACGGCCGTCCTCTTCTGCTTCCTCATGATGACGTTCGGGCCGTACATCTCGAGGCGCTTCTCGACGTCCTGCGCGGACAGTCCCTCGATCGACGTCTCCATCTTCGAGGGCACGAACTCTGGAGGAATCGTGAGGAACGACTTCGCGCTCTGCGACGGCTTGATTATGTGGTTGCCCTGTCTCGTGATTAGTCCCCCGTCCGCGCTGCGTCTAGAATGTTCTCCAATCCATCATGGGATGTCAGGATGCGATTCGCGCCGATTCCGGAGCGCGAGAAGGCCACGCTCCTGCGGCCAGAGGCCCGTGAGCTTGCCCGCCGCTCACCCATCTGTATGAAGCCGATCAAGAAAGCAACCAGCGCCAACCGCAAGGTTCATTCAATCCACCGGCCCGCGTGCCTTTGATATCCTGAGCACTGCGCTCTGGCAGCCACTTGAAACCGGGCATTGCCTGAGGCACTATTTAGGTTTCACCCTCCACACAATCGCTGGCCCGGAGCCGCACGTAGTCCCACGTCTGACCTTCGGACATGAGAGCCGGCCGAACGACCTTGACGAACCTCCCGGCTAGTCTTCCTTTTTTTTGGAATCACTCGTCACCAAAGATATATAAACGAACCTTCCGCTAACGGACTCGATTCCCATGGTCGCCTGTCCGACGTGCGGTGGCGAACTCGAGTTCATCGCCCAATACGACCGCTATTATTGCTACACGTGCAAAAAGTATGCGCCCAAGGAATTGGGGAAAGCTGCGGAACCGGCAGCAGCCACGCCGATACCATGCCCGACGTGCGGCAGGAATCTCACGTTCATTCCAGAGTATGACCGCTACTACTGCTACTCCTGCAACAAGTACGCGCCCAAGGGCATCGAGAAGCCGCCGGCCGAGCAGAAGCCTGCCGAGGAGAAGACTCCCGACGAGAAGCTCTGTCCAACGTGCGGCAAGCCGCTCCAGTACGTCGAGGCGTACGGGCGATGGTATTGTTATTCCTGCAAGAAGTACGCGCCGAAGGAAGAGGAGAAAACGCCAGAGGCCGTCACGTTCGCCCCCGCGGTCATCCCGGAGGAGAAGCCCGCGGCCGAAATGCCGCCGGCTGAAGCACCTGTCGAAGTCACCCCGCCTGTTGCCGCAAAGGTCGAGGAGGCCCGCGTGGAATCGCCAAAGGAAGAGGCGCCACCCGCAACCACGCCGGTTCCCGAAGCGGCAGCGCCGGCGCCTGTCGCACCCGCCGCCGAACCTGCGCCAACGGACAGACCGCCTCTCGAGAAGAGGGCGATCGAGACGGGCAAGAAATCATACCTGGTGAGCCTCTGCCAGGCGTATGGACTCGATTCGTCCGGCAACAGGTCAGTCCTTAAGCAGCGCCTCCTGGATTACATGACCACGCAGGGATTGATCCCGAAGGAGGAAGAAGAGGAGGAGGGAGTCCCAGCGGAGGTCGCCCCGACGGTGACCGAAAAGCCGCCTGAGGCCATCGTTCCTCCTGAGAAGCCTGCGGAAGCGCCAGTACCAGAGGAGAAACCGCAGGAAGTGCAAGCGGCCGCAGAGAAGCCGCCGGAGGCGGCGGTGCCCGTCATTGCTCCTCCTGTTGCAGAGAGACCTCCAGAGGCCGCCGCAGCTCCGGAAATAACCCCGGAAATGCCGAAACCCGCCGTTGCAGCGGTCGAAGCCCCGCCAGTCGAGAAAATCCCGGAGAAGCCGCCTGAGGTGGCTCCCACGCCCCAGCCGAAGCTGATCGTCGTCAAGGCGATCAGCCCGTGCCCGACATGCGGCAGGGAGCTGACATTCATCAAGACCTACAACAGATACTACTGCTACAACTGCAGGAAGTACGCGCCGGAAGAGGCCAAGACCGCACTCCCGCAACCCGTGGCTCCGAAGCCTGCCGCGCCTGCGCCCATCGCGGCAAAGCCAGCGGTCCGCGCGGGGCCTGAGGCGAAACCTTGCCCCACGTGCGGCGGCGCATTGAGCTACATCAGGCAGTACAACAAGTGGTACTGCTACACCTGCAAGAAGTACGTCGCGGATAAGCCGTCCAACCGTTGCCCGACTTGCGGCGGTCCACTCGAGTACCTGGCGCAATACGACCGCTATTACTGCTATGACTGCAAGAAGTACGCACCCGAGAGGGCGGTGCAGGCGGCCGCCCAGGTCGTCAGGGTGGGAAGGGTCGGCGCCGCTGCGCACACGCATGGCGGCATCGGAGCCGGAGTGGGCCTCGCCGTCGTGGCGCTGGTGATGTTCATCCTGGTACAGCTGCTCTCTTCTGTTCCGGACATGCTGGGAGTGACCGTGTTCGTGATACCAAACCAACTCCAGATCGTTTTCCTGCTCCAGTTCCTGTCAGGGCTGTTCCTCATATTCGCAGTCATCGCCGGCCTCGTCGGGGTCAGGAAGAAGGAGAAGAAACCGTAGAGGCCAAAGCTACTTGTGCTCCGTCGGAGTGAGCGACAGCATGGGCCACGAAAGAGGAAGGCATCGCGAGCCCGACCCACGGAGCTTCGTCTCCGCCTGGACGGAGAAGGACCTTCTCGACGGCAAAGTGGTCGACTCCTTCGTGGTGATCTTCCGGACTACCGGGTGCTACTGGGCGCGGAGCGGCGGGTGCTCGATGTGCGGCTACGTTTTCGACACGTCGCTCGATGTCTCGGAGGACGACCTGATGCACCAGCTCAAGACGGCTGGCGAGAAGCATCAGGGGCAGCCGGTCACCAAGATATTCACTTCCGGGAGCTTCTTCGACGAGCACGAGGTGCCGCCGCAGTTCAGGAAGGCGGTGCTCAGGGAGTTTGGCGGGAAATCGAGGAAGGTCCTGGTGGAGACTCTCGCCCCCTTCACGAAGAAAGAGCTCGTTGAGGAGGCGGTGAGTCTTTGCGACAGGTTCGAGGTCGCGTTCGGCCTCGAGTCGGCGACGCCCGCTGTCCTGAAGTATTCAGTGAACAAGCCGTTCGGACTTGAGCAGCACTTGAAGGCCGCTTCAATCGTGCATGATTGCGGCGGGAGCGTCAAGACCTACCTGCTCGTCAAACCCCCTTTCCTCACGGAGAGAGAGGCCATCGAGGATGCCGTGACATCTGCTCAGAAGGTAGCTGACTGCTCCGATACTATTTCGTTCAACCCCGTGAACGTGCAGAGGGGCACGCTCGTCGAGAGACTGTGGCGGCGGGGGCAGTTCCGCCCGCCATGGCTGTGGTCCGTCACTGAAGTGATGACACGGACGAGGCAGCTCAAACCTCGCGTCATGAGCGATCCGACGGCGGCGGGACTGCCGAGGGGAGCGCACAATTGCGGGAAGTGCGACACCACTGTTGCGGCGGCAATCAAGGACTTCTCACTGGGACTCCGCCAAGACTTTGGCGGCATGGAATGCGAGTGCGTGCAGAGATGGCTCGATACATTGGAACTGGAAGGACCACTTCAGGCTTCACTCGATATGGAGACGCTATTAGACCGGATGAAATGGTGAAGACTCACTGCGAGTCCCGCCGGTCTTGAAAGCGCAACGTTTTTGTTGCGTTGGCCATTCCATTGGCAAGAGAATATGCAGACGTATGATATCAGGAGAGGACAGGAGAAGAACCTGCAGACGCCCCAGCTCAAGGATCTGGCGATCGAGGTCTTTGGCGGTGCGGGCGAGGAGCAGGGGAAGGTCATCGTCTCGTTCGGCGCTCTCGCGAAGCTCACCGTCTGGCTGGACGGCAAGAGCCTCTGCGTGGAGACCCAGATGAAGACAGATGTGCCCAACGATGTCGCCTCTGACACTATCAAGAGGTACAACGCCTTCCTGGAAAGGGCGACTGGCTACACTACGAAAGAGCGGGCGAAGAAGGCACAGGGGAAGGCGAAGAAGGGCGGCAGGTAGGCGGCGTTCCGCTTCAGGCGATACTGACAACCTTATCTACAATCGCGCTTTGGCCAGTGCTCAAAGGTAGCGCTTGAACCAGGAAGAGAAGGCAGAGCCCGGGCGCGTCCCTCGGTCCATTTATGCCAACCAAGTCGTAGGGTCTTTCGGAAGCGGCATGGCCGCGTCCTCGGTGCCCGTCTATGCCCTTCGTCTGAACGCCACGAGCATAGACCTCGGCTGGCTTCAGGCCATCCAGAACTTCTTCCCGAACGCCCTGCAGATTCCCTGGGGGAAGCTCAGCGACCGCATGGGCCGCAGGACTCCGTTCATCATCGTCGGCACATCGCTGGCCGCCGTCGCCTATCTCATGATGATCGCGTCGTCGACCGCCCTCCTCGTGATCCTCGCCGCCTTGTTCCAGGCAATCGCGACTTCGGCGGTCATCCCGGCGTGGTCAGCCCTGATCGGAGAGAAGATCCCGGTAACCAAGCGAGGGAAGAGCCTCGGCAGCATTGGGCGCTGGGCTGGGCTCGCGGGCATCGTGGGGAGCCTTGTCGCGATATTCGTCGTCTCGGGCGCGCCGCCGGACAGCTCTTCCGTTTTCCACATGCTTTTCCTTCCCGCGTTCGTGGCGGGGCTCGCCGCGGCGCTCATCATTCTCGCGCTCCGCGAGCATAGGTCCGTGCCAAAGACCGAGGCTGGCGGCGACCCGGACAGCGGGAACGGGGACGAGAAGCTGTGCGATTTCAGGTTCTTCGTCAAGACTCAGGTGTTCTACAACTTCTTCATGTCGTTCATCTGGCCGATCATGACGATCACCCAGATCACGGTGCTCAAGGCGAGCAACCTCGAGGTGGCGATACTCTCGCTGATCGGCTCCGTCGCGACCGTGGCCGTCCAGAGCCAGGTGGGGAAGCTCATGGACCGAGTCGGTCCGGTCAACATGATCAGCGCTAGCAGGTTCATGCTGGTGATCGTGCCGCTGGTCTACGGCTTCGCGACGAGCATGTACCACCTCTACGTGATGAACCTCCTCCTTGGCGTTGCTCTGGCGATCGGGAACGTGGCCTTCTCCGGCTACATCCTCGACATCGCCCCGCCGCGGAAAAGGGGCGAGTACTTCGCGAACTTCAACACCGCGATAGGCTCGGTCACGTTCGTGGGGAGCCTCATCGGGGGATACATGGCCAACTACCTCATGGGCTTCTGGGGACTCTGGTACGGGCTCCTGGCGGTCTACATGGTGTCGTTCGCCGGACGGCTCGCAGGTGCGATCTGGACGCTGAAGGTGAAAGAGTGCCGCAATTACCCGGAGAGGATGAGGGACGTGATGATGGACAACATACCGTTCATCCGCCCGCCGCCATAGTCAGCGCAGGCCGTACATGAGTCTGTGATCCTCGTCTATCGGCCCCGCACCGCCGAGGAACAGGTGGTCCACCGCAACGACCCCGCTTACTACGAGGAAAGTCTCCACGCCGAAGTGGTACCTGTCCTCCGTCTTGTTCTCCAGCCTCGCGAAGAAGTCGGGGCCGTCAGCCGCCAGATGGAAGTAGTGATTCGTGAGGCAGTCCGACATCACTGAGCTGCTCGCATGCATTTCGTAGGGATGGTAGGGATCCTCCCGCCATTCCCAGTCCAGGCCTAATCTGATCGCGAGCAGGGGGTCCCTCACGCCGTCGAGCCTGAACCTCGCCGAGATCTCTCCCGCCGTGACGTCGAAGTGGAATCCCGCGAGGGGATCGAAATCGTTGGTCCTCACAATACTCACGTCCACGCCGGTGAAACCCGCCGAGCGCAGATGCAATGCGATGAGGTGACTGAGGTGCGATTCCGAGTCTTTCAGCCCGCCCTTGAGGATCGCTTCCTTCACCGCATCGTCGACCGCTAGCCTAGTCGCCGCCAAGGTATCCGCCGACGTCAAATTGGGCCTGTGCCTGGCATACGCCACCGCGAATATCGCGGCGGTCGCGACGCAGCAGGCGATGACCACCGCCAATGCCTTGTGCAGCTCCCTCACGCAGGGGCATCCATCAAGTGCGACGATAGAACTTCCCCATGGAGCAAGCAAACCGAGAAGCTACCGCCTTATCGCATCCGCGGTGTCCCCCTGAGTGAATTCACGACCCTATGGAGGAATCCTTAACTATCCTATGGACATACTCCAGTTAGAGTGAAAGGGAATGGTGACAGCTAGGAATGCGGGAGCGATGGTCGTCATCTTTCTATCCTCAAGGCTGGGACAGACGATTCTTGTCGTTGTGGTCTCAATCGTGATGATTCTTCTAATGTTGGTGATTGCTCGACCGATTTGAGAGATCCCTTCTGGCTTCATCGGATTGAGAAAATCCGTTGACCTCGATGATGCCTCATGGAATGTCAAGGCAGTAGCAAGTTGCTAAACGCTCCCAAGTGCTGAGTCTTCGGGCTGAAATCGAGCATGAGCGTTCCTGTCCCAATCACATATGAGCAGCCCAATCCCATTTTTTAGTATAGTCCACGGCCTGATAAATAATCCTATAAGCTACCGCCATATTGCATCCGCGGTGGCCCTCCTACCAGACTACGGCAACGCGAAGGATCCCGCGGTCAGGGCGAAGTACGCGTACCTGCAGTCGGGGATATGCCTTGCAGGGAACGCCTTCCTTCTGTCTTCCAAGCTCTACCTCTCGATCATCTGGGGTTCGGTGGCGGTGCTCGGGGACGCGCTCAACCACACTGCCGACGTCGCGGTTTCCGCCACGATACTGCTCGCTTTCAGGTGGTCCAAGAAGGAGGCTGACGAAGAGCATCCCCAAGGCCATGGACGCATAGAGCACGTCCTGGCCATCGTTGTCGCATCGATGGTCGTGACCATGGGAATCCTCATCATCCGGGAGGCATCTGGGAAGTTCAGCAATCCTACGATCGAGGGCAGCATGCTCTTCGCAGCCCTGATGGTCGCCTTCGCCTGCGTGAAGGCGATGATGGCCGCCCTCAGTTTCGCGGTGGCGAAAAGGATAGAGAGCAACGCGATCAGGGGAGACGCCTGGAACCACACCACCGATGTCCTAATCTCCATGTCACTGGCCGCCGCAATCTTCGTCACGACGCTCAACCCCGAATACAGGATACTCGACCCCGTCTTCGGCATCGTCGTGGCGTGCATCGTCATGTACGCCGGCGGTTCCCTCATCCGCGAGTCAGCGAGCGTGCTCATAGGCGAGGCACCGCCCGAGGAGATGGTCAGGAAGATCCGCCAGACCGCCGTGGCGGTCAAAGGCGTCAGGGACGTGCACGACATCGTCGTACATGACTACGCCACCAGGAAGGTCGTCTCCCTCCATGTCGTCGTCGATGAGAGCATCACCGCGCAGGAGGCGCACCGCATCGCCACTGAAGTCGAGGACAACATCCAGGAGCACACGGAATGCCTGCCGACCGCCCACATCGAGGTGACTGAGCCCAGGCTCGACCCGGATCAGATTGAGGAATTGGTGCGCACCGCCGTGGCGGCTCACAAGGCCGTCAAGGAGTGCGTGAGCGTGGAAATCATCCCTTGCGCCGATGGCGGCGACATCATGCTGACCGTCGCGGTGGAGGGAGACCTCAGAGTGAGGGACACGGACCGCATCCTACGTGAGCTGGAGGGGGACATCAAGGTCCGCCTGCCGCATTACCGCCCGATCGCCCGTGCGGTGCCTTACGGCGGGGGACCGAGACCCCCCGTTCGCCAGGGGTCCTAGAGGCCGAATAGGGCGCTGAGGCCGGCCGCAGCCTCTTCCTCAGTGACCTTCTCTTCCTCTTTCTTCTTCTCTGCTTTCTTCTCTTCCTTCTTCTCCGGCGCAAGTGCGGCCGCTGACGCGGCAGCTGGCACCGCCACGGCCTTCGCGAGGGCCTCCTCTATGTTGACTCCCTCGAGGGCCGCGGTCAATGCCTTGATCCGCGTCTCGTCCGGCTTCACGCCAGCCGCGGTGAGGATCTTCTTCAGACCGTCCTCCGTGACAGGCTTGCCGGCCGCGTGCAGCACTAGCGCGCTGTACACATATTCCATGTTTGTTACCTCCTTGAGCGTCATCCTGGACCGGGCTCAGAAGCCGCGTCCCCGGTCCCTTTCTTCTCCTCCTTCTTCCCCTTCTTCTTCTCTACCTTGCCGCCCTCCGGCTTCGCTTCAGGCGGTTGCCCCGACGGCACACTCTTCTTTTCCGCGCTGACATCGACCGATGCGAGCGAGGCGAGCGCGAGCATGCTTGCCTTCGCCTTCGCGAGGATCAGCGGCAGCGACTGCTTCGTCAAAATGCCCGCGTTGACGGCGAGGTTGAGCGCATCGGTGTGCGCCTTGCCCAGCATCGGCCTGATTGTGCTCTTCGTCGGGTAGCCGATGTTCACGGACAGGTTGAACGCCCTCAGGCCTGCGGTCTGGAAGTCCGCCATGACCTTCGCCTCGTCGATCGCCAGGACGTCGCGTCCGTAGAACATGCCGTCCTCGTAGGCCCCCCTGAGGTCGAGGCCGACCGTCATTGGGAATATCTCGAGGCGCGTGAGCGCCTGCGCGGTGAGCCGCGGGATCTTCTCGCCCTTGGGGACGAGCAGCTTCTCCTTCTTGATCACGACCTTGCCCTTCTCTATCGCGGCGGGGATCCCCGCCTTCTGCAGGTCTCCGACCACCGGCCCGGGCTTGAACGGCGTCTCGCCCTCGTGGATCCAGATGTCATCAGGCGCGACATCCCCTCCCTTGGCGGGAGCCTTGGTCTTCGTCGACTCCATTTCCTTGAACAGCCTGAACGGGTTGATGTTGGCGGTGACGACCGCCGACTGCCCGGAGATGGCGGTCTTGAGCTTGTCGATTCCGGCCTTCTGAGTTGCCGCCTGCTCCAGCGCTATCGCGAGCAGGTTCGACTTCGTCACGCGGAGGTTTACCTTGCCCCTGAGCTTGCGCCGCATCTTCTGGAACTGCGCCGCGGGTATGCCGTGGATATTGACAATCCCGATGACCTGAGACTGGCCGAACTCCTTCACGAGCTTCTCGACCAGTTCCTTCTTGCGGGGGGATACGTGCGCCATTTCCTTCACCTCACAAGAACCTCACTGCCGGCCCCATGGTCGTCTTCAGGTAGGCGGAATGGATGTTGAACCGCCCCCGTTCGAGCTTCGTCAGCACCCTTTTGAAGAGGAAGTCCACGTTCTCCGCGATGTCCTCGGGGGTCATGTCCCTCGTGCCCACCGGGGCGTGGAACGTCCTGCGCTCCCCGCTCTTCACGCGGACGGTGTTGCGCATGGCGGTGATTGTCGGAACCGGGTCGGCGTTTGGCAGGATTGGCTTCGGCATCTTGCCGTGCGGGCCGAGGATCTGACCCATGCGCTTGCCGATCACGGGCATGAGTGGCGCCTCTGCGATGAAGAAATCGAACTTCCTCGCGAGGTCCCTCACCTTCTTCTTGTTTCCCGCGAGCTCCTCGAGTTGGTCAGGCTGGATAACGAGGTCTGCAACATTCTTAGCTTTGAGGGCTAGCTCGGCCGAGCCTATCAGGCAGATCTTGATGGCCTTGCCGCGTCCCTTAGGCAGTGCGACCTCCACATCAACTCTGTTCTTTGGGACGGAGAGGTCCACGTCTCTCAGGTTGAAAGAAATCTCGACTGATTCCTTGAACTTGCGGGGCGGGGCCGATTCCAGGACTTTCTTGACCGTGTCGACCGTCCGTTTTTCTGCCGTATGCCTCGCCTCCTGTAGTACCAGCGGCCAATCTAGGCCTCCTACATGGGAGAATCGATGCAAAGAGGGTCTGGTTAATAAGCCTTGCTAATGCGTTCCGCGGTTGCGCCAGATGGATAGTCATGGTAAGGGATGAGCGCTTCTTCGGAGTTGACCCCTGATGCCATGGCCGGCATCCATATCGCGCCATCATTGGCGTCCTCCTCAATGCCGCCTAGTCGGATCGCCTCCTCGCAGTCCGTGTCCCGGTCGCCCCCGCTTCCGCCGCCGTCGGCCCCGATTTTCCGCCAATCCGGAGATGATTTCTCCACATGTGGACCTTCCGGGTCACCATGCGGAGGAATAGGGTCACCATGGTGATTTCACATTTCGCCACATAGACTCATCTCGTCACCACCCCCGCAGGTGCTTCGCGACCCTCATTCATCGGTTCTCCACGTAGACCTCCGGGGTCTGCTTGGTGACCTTCCGGGTCACCGCGTGGACGTCGGAGGTCACCATGGTGACATCGCAGGTCACCACGGTGGAAGGCCAATCCTGACTCGGAAACGCAGGTCGCAATGGTGGAGGTCACGGGTCACCATGGTGAGATAGGGGGTCTACTTGGTGAGGAGAGAGGCGCGGATGGTGATTCATGCCGCGCTATGGAGAAACGGGTCGGCGCGGGTTTGCCGCCCTCGAATCCAGGCGATAACGAGGTTTGCTCGTTCGTTCAAGACTCAGAGGCTTTGGCGGAACCTCGCCGCGGGCATGGGCCCGTGCAGCACGAGCGCCTCACCGAACATCCGCTTTGCGGACTCTCCGCCATAGAAAGACGCGATGAAAAAAAGAAGAATGAGGCCCCGTGAGGGGCCTCTTCGGTCGCATGACCTCTGTCCGGATTCCAAGGAATCCCGGTCATTACTGCTAAGGCTTCCCCGGCGCGGGCTCAGCGGTCAGGTTCTGCGCGGGCTCGACCCCGGTGTCGTTGTCAGGCCTCTTCATCCTGCTCCGGATGCGCCTGAAGTTCTTGGCGGGGACGCTGTTCTTGTCGACGGCTCCGATCATCATGTCAAGCTGGCTGGAGCCGACGACGTAGAGCTGCTTCAGGTCCGCCTCGTGCTCCTCGGTGATCTCCCTCAGCTCCCGCTTCTTCTGCTCCTGCTTCTCGTTCGAGGCGTTCGCCTTCCTGTGCTGTGCAAGGAGCTTCTGATGCATAACGTCGATGTCGAGGTTCCCCTTCATCAGGGCCGCTCTCTCGGTGACCTGGAGGTCCTCGACCTTCTCGATGGTACCTAGGATCTGCGCTTCACTGTATCCCAGTCTCTTCACCTCCTCCCCCATCAAAGACACGCACCGCGCACCTCATCCGAGGAGGTTAATGACGTTGGCGGGAAGATACTTCAACCCTCCCCGCTCGTGCACTGTGAAAACACTGTGAATGAACTGTGAAAACACTGTTAATACACTCTAAATACACTCTCGCCAAGGATAGGGATGTCAGTGCTCCGAAACACCTTCTTGCGGACGCGCAGCTCCCAGAAGCTTGGACGACTTCGCCGCATCTGCACCGGAACCTCCGAGGCGAGGCGGGGGCGGCTGGAACCTCGCCGGTTGCTCATGCGGAACGCCTTTGTGCTCGCGCGTGTCCTCGCGCGGACGGCCGCCTCTGCTCTCGGACGCGGATTTACCGCCCGGCTTGGCGGTGAACCGCTTGCCGAGGGACCTCCCCACCGGCGTGAGCTCGTACACGATCATCCGCCTCGTTCCCGTATCGATGTAGGCTGTCTTGACCTCGATGCAGCCCTCCTCTACCAGCTTCCTCAGCTCGTTCCCGGCGTGTGTCCTGCCGATCCCGAGGGCACTGGCCATGCCCGCCTGGGTCATCTCCACAGGGAAGACGTAATCATCGCGCGAACGCGGGCAGGTCATCAGGTGCGTGATGAGCTTTACCTTTATCGTGCATTCCGCCATAGAAGTCTCCTAGCGTAATACATTGACTAGGAAGTATAAGAAAAGTCCGGAGAATCGTTGAATTTAATGGGATAGTCTTGATATCGATAATGTCAATGAACGCGTTTCAGTGTCAAACGGGAATATTGATTGTGATAATGAGGAGGAGCACGCCCATCTGCCGTCAGAGCAGTCAGTGGCGCCCTCGGTTACGCGGCGGACCGCGGCATAGAGTACCTGCAGACCGGGACGCTGGAGTGGGACTGGGGGCAGTTCGGGCTCAGCGTGGGCACAGAGGCCGCGGCGGGGGCGACGAGGGAGACACGTATCCGGATGCCGGGAAGGCTGAAATCCCCGGACGGCATGCGATGGCGGGAACATGGATGCGTTGACTCTGGCGGGAATCGTCCAGGACTGCCTCCCCGAGGTCCGCGTGAGGAGCGTTTCACGGCTGCAGGAAGGCTGGGCCAGCTTCGTCATCGAGGTCAACGGCGAGCTGATCTTCAGGTTTCAGAAGAGGCCGGAAGTGGAGGACAACCTGAGGAAGGAGATACGGCTGATGCCCAAGCTGTCAGAACACCTCTCCTTTCGAGTTCCTTACTTCGAATATATCTGGGAAGGCGGCAAGGAATATGATGGTTGGTTCGTGGGCTACAGGAAGATCGATGGCGTTCCGATCGGCAGGTGGTGCACGAAGAAAGCGCACTCCGCCAGGATGATCCGCAACCTCGCCAGGATGCTCACCGAGATCCACCACTTCCCTGTGAAACGCTACCCAGTGCTCAAGCTGCTCTTCTTCGGACCAAGACAGCGGAAGGACAAGCTGAAGAACCTCTACGCGCAGGTAATGGAGAAGGTCCTGCCGATCCTCAGCGCGACGGAACGGCGCAGGACAATCGACTTCTTCGAACAGCAATTGGCGGTCGCGGAGAACTTCCGCTTCAACTCGACGTTGACACACGACGACCTGAGCGGACCGCACATCCTGTGCGACAGGGGCGGCGACAGAATCAACGGAGTCATCGACTGGGAGGACGGCTGCACCGGGGACCCGGCGGTAGATTTCTACGGCATCCTCCAGGATTGTGGCCCATCCTTGACGAAAAAGGTGCTGGAGGGGTACAAGGGTGAGCCAGACCCCGGCATCATGCAGAGGGCCCGGCTCTATCTGGGTGTCGTCCCGTTCTACGAGGTCCTGTACGGTCAGGAGCACGACGAGGCGACGGCCAAGTTTGGACTGGCACGCCTGCGCGCAACCATTCTGAGATGATGCGGCGCAGTCCGATGCTGTGCCTATTCCTTGCTGCCCCAGCGGCTGAACATTATGATGAAGATTATCATCACGACGGTCAGCACGACAGCGACGACCATGTAGCCAATCCAGCCCATCAGGCTGATGGTGGCGAATGTCGTGTCGATCCCCGCGACCTTCAGCCCGCCCATGACGACCTGGTTCCAGATCAGGGCGATCACCAGCCCGAAGGCTGTGGCCATAGAGGCCGCGACAGTCTTGCGCACTTCTGCTTTTGACAGTTTCCGTTCCTCTGGCATATAGGAGATTCCTCCTCGCGGCGAGCAAGAATGTCGGTTTATATTAATTCTTTGGAATTCACGCGCGGAGCCGCACGCGATTTCGGTTCACCGGCATGCTCAGACCGATGAAAAGAGAAAAATAGTCGGGGCGCGCATCGGATGTCCGGCGAAGAGCCTCAGTCAGATGGGATGGTGTTCGAGCAATGGATCCCGCTACGGTAGTCCTGCGACTGTTCATAGGCTTCAATCTGGCCCTCGGCATCGGACTCGAGAGGCAGCTGAGCAGGAAGCCCGCGGGCTTCGGCACGTTCACCTTCGTCTCCACCGGCGCCTGCGTCATCGCGATAATGGCTGAGGAACTCGAGCCCGACAACATGCTTGCGCTCCTCGGCGGCGCGATCACGGGCATAGGTTTCCTCGGAGCCGGCTCTCTGATAAGGAGCCAGGACAGGGTTTTCGGGTTCACCACCGCCGCGCTCATATGGGCCATGGCGGCGATGGGGCTGGCCATTGGGGTCGGATTGTTCTACCTGGCTTTCTCCTTCTATGGCGTAGTATGGGTAGTCATAATGACGGACAGGCTGCTCGAGCGGCAAGGCTTCGGTTCGCACGCGAAAGTCCTGGATATCGTCCTTGCCGAGCCCGCCAATCTCGATGACATCAAGGCGATCGTGCCCGTGAAATCCGCCTACTACGAGCGGTATTACTTCGACAAAGGCACGCAGGTGATGCAGTTCAAAGCGCATGTCCGCATCAAGCCTGCCGATGTGGAGAACCTTCTATTGAGCTTGCAGCGGAACGCGAAGGTGAAGAGCGTCTCTCTGGAGTAGTTCTTGGTGAATCGTAAGCGCCAATAGACAAGGTTTGCGAGGGAGATTCTTGGTTGATGGCTCGCTCGTTCACATACGCTGCATGCCTTCCGAGTCCGAAGCCTCGAACTCCGCTTCCTCCTTGGCTGGAGCCACCATCTCTTCCCGGATAAGTTGAGCGTCACGAGGATTTTAACCGTTATGGTGACAACGGCCAGGATGGCAGTTAGAACTCATGGTGGCTGGCCCCACGGCAATCAACAAGATATCGGGGTGGAAACAAAAGAAGTGGGGAATGCTTTTATCATTGTTCGGAGAATCCCCGAATGTGCGAGAAGGGGCAAGGTTGGGGCGGTCGGAACCGCTGGTATTGGTCAGAAGAATTCCAACTGTCGTGATTATCGTCACGATCTCCATTTCACTACTGTGTGGTGGTGTGGCGGCGCAGGATCAGCGCAAACCGGTTGTTGGCGACTTTTTTGAATATGAATACGACATTTGGCTCGACAGAGGATGGGGCAACTACGAAGGTTATACGGAGCATACCTTTTCGCACGGCCTCTACACCGTCATCAACGTCACCCAGAACACCTGCACCATGAAGGCGGTTGTCTCCTGGGAATATCGTGCTTCCGACGGAACATATCAGGCCGGAGGTTTCGACCACAACATCACATTCTCGCTTGACACACGGCTCTATATTTCCGGCTATGAACTTGACGAGAACGTGACCGATCCCGCGGTATGGTTTTACGCCGGCACCGGCCTGCAGACCGGCCAGCATGTGAAGATCATCGGACAGGACTTCGTCGTCCAGAGCACATCGTCCTCCGTCTGGATGGGTTGGCTTCCCATATCAGGGGTGGAGCTGAAGAACACTGGCAGTTTCTATAGGAACGATGTATACGGAGCTTTCACAGCGACATTCACCGACATTTATCATTTCGATGGATCTACGGGGTACCTTCTCCATGAGTGGTACGAAGAGGTCGATGCTGACGGGCATGGAAATGGATTCAGATGGAGAGAGGAAGTTAGGGTAATACAATCCAGCTATGCCGCGCCGGTTCACATCTCGACCTTACTGGTCTCATATGTGGTCGTACCTGGCATTATCATTGGCCCAATCATCGCAGTGATCTACCGCTCCTACGGACCACGTAGAGTCCGTTTGGCGATGCAGAGCGCGCTCGCGTTCGGCTCTCCCACAAAGGAGCGTTTTGTTATGAAACGCGTCCGGAGGAGAAGGATGCCGAGGCTGGCGCTCGAAGTGAAGGCGACGGCTGGCCTGACTTTGTACTTTGAACCTTTCATGGAGCGATTCGTCAACAGGGCCGTGGCGACGAAGTCAAAGATCGCTGTTGCGCGGCAAGACGGAAAGCTCAGAGCGATAATATTGCGTGAGAGGAAAACGCGTTTCGGATCATACTTCGGGCCACAAGAGCTCGCGGTCCCCATGGTGAAGTACCTGCGAGTCATTTACTTCCACTCTGAGCACCCGGACGGTGGTGAGATTCTTGAGAGATACAAGGTCCTTCAGCTCTCGCCAATCCCCGACAGGGATTACGACACAGAGGCCGCGCGTCCGTTGAACATCAGTGACTGGGGCGCCGTGACAAGAATCTGGAGGAAGGTCTACGGTGAGGACGATGAATTCCTCACGACCGCTAGAGAGGACGGGGATATGTGTATTGTCGGCGTCGATGAAGGGGCTTTGGCCGGGTTCGGCCTCTGCTCGGTTACGGGAGATGTCGGCCGCATGCACAGCCTGACCGTTTCTCCGGAGCGAAGGAACAGAGGCATTGGGCGGCAAATCAGCTTAGCCCGCCTGCAGGCTATGCGCACCCTGGGTGTTTCACGGGTGATCATGGAAGTCGATATCGGCAACATTCCCTCACTCAGAATCGCCGCGGCCCTGGGATTTTCGGAAATCGGCGAGACCTACATAGTGACAAGGAAGAAAGGCGGTCTGGGGGATGTCCCGTTCCGGAGATGGATATGACGGCCGAGGCTGGATTCGAACCAGCGTATCTCGCGGGCAAGAGCTGGTTCTCGCTGGCCAAAATCCCTCTCGAGATTCCACCGATGCGCAATCCGAACATCAAGTGGCCTAATGACGACGATCTCGATTGCGCGTACGTCCCCAGCGCGATGGTTCAACTGGTGGGCGATGGAGTCCCGGTGATGAAAGCGCTCCGCGACGAGAACAGGAGCGGTTTCCTTCCTGACAAGAGAATGATTGTGGCGGGGCAAGAACTCGTGCTCAATGTGAAAGGATGCGGCTCAATCATGGCCCCATATGAATTGAGCACGATTGACGGTGCCACGTTGGCGGGAATATGGCGCGGCGATGTCCAAGTTCAAGAGAAGTTGAGGACGCTGCAATCTGACGGCATCATAACAAGCGAGCAGTGGTTCTCTGGCGAGAGCCCCTATGGCGGTCAGGGCTACGAGAACGCGGTCGACTCCCTTCGAATCAGTGAACTCGCAGGCAGAGGACTGCACATCGAAGGATTCCACATCTGCCCGGTGCTCCAGGCATGCATCTTGCCGAGGCGATACTGGAATCTCGCAAGGCACCTCTACTGGTTCAGGAGGCACGAAGGACCGATTTGCCAAACGATTCGTATGATGCCGTCCGATGTCAGGCTGTACTTCCACGGATCAACCACCCTTGGCGCGGACCCCATGTCTGTGTGTAAGAGCTTCGACGTACGCGAGGACGAAGAGTACAAAGCATTCGAGCTGAACCTCGCTCGCACAGGGGTTGCCGCATTGACCCTTCTGGCACGGACGTTGCGCTACGATCAATCATCCGGCAACTGGCGGGGGCTGGATTATGAAGACGTATGGCTGGACAAGGACGCAGTTCTCGCACCCGATGGGAAGCTCTACTTCGCGGACCTAGATGGTCTGGCTTCGGTGAAGCTCGCAGAGGAAGGGATTGAAGGCGCGATCAGGAAACAGTTCGACAAACACGCCTACGAGTTCTTCTATGCACTCATGGCCATCGAGCGTGAGAGACAACGGACGCATGGTAGGATGGATTGGCAGGAAACTGCACGCTATGTCGGGGAGATGTTGCGGCTCGCCATGAACGGCGATAAGCACGTGCAGGTGGAATGGGACGGGGGGGATATCCTGATGCTGTACACCAGAGGCGCTATGCCAAGCTCATCATTTGAATTGCTGAACCTTCGGAGGGATGCACAAGATGCTCACTAGCAGATTGCGCGCGATCTTGGAGGCGCTCTCCGCGCGTGTCCAGGTGTCAATGCAGGAAGACGAGTTGTTTTACTTAATGGGCAAGAAGGTCGTCACGTTCGTTTCGAATGATGAATACAGGCGTCTCTCAGCGGGAGCATACTCACACGACACCGCAGCATCAGAGGTCCGCGAGGGAGAGCGGAATCTTGAGAGCCTCGACGCAAGCTACGCTCGATCGGCATCGCCAGACGAGAAAGAATACCTCAAAGCGCGAGCTGATGCCATGCAGAAGCTCCGCGAGGCTCAGCAGCAGATGCTGATGCTAATGCACCAAGCCACTTCGATCCACCGCTTCGTGCAGCTGAAATCGCTGGGCGGTTATGTCGCGATATCAGAGCACGGCAGGGAAGTCCTCGATGCTCTCCCCGCGCTCGCTTCCATTCAGACGGGGTCCGAACCAGCTGAGGCTGACGGCGTGCTCTATTCGCTCGAAGCGGGTGTGACTAGAGTCGGTAAAATCGCGAAGGCGATCCAGACCGCCCTCCAAAAGTGGGATACATCCTACGTGGCGACCAATTTCTCCGACACGCAATTGCTCGCGGCAGCCAGTGATATCGCACCCTTTGGCGGCGATTACATCTCGTTTCTCAAGACGGCGCAGCAACTGGCCGAGATTCTGGCGAAAGCGAGACACGTCTCCCTCTACGCAGCAGGGCCAGAGCCTGACAAATGCCAACGCGCTTCCGTTGTGGCGACAGAAATGATGGATATCCTAGGTTCAAAGGTCCAATGGGGCAATCGCAAGTCCTCGCTTACAGCGGCTTCAATGTCATCGGAGCTGAATAGGTACTCGGGATTTGACACAATCAATGCAGTCATCGCTATTCACGCGGACATGCTTGGTGCGAAACCTATTTCATCGCGGGACACAGACAAGCCGCGCAACCCAAGTTACCAAGATTCGTCTCTGGGCTTCCAGAGGCTTCTGTTGATGCTCCCCGTGAGCCCTGAGGTTCTCGCGCTCAGGATGCAAACCATTGTGGACCATTTAAAGAAACGCGTGCCCGACGCACCCATTGTGGAGATCTGCGATTCGGCTGCGATTCTGTGTGCCGTCAAGGAGCGATCGCCAGACGATCTCATGGCTTCCTTCGACGCAGCAGATGCGTGGCTGAAGAATGCGCTGAGCAGTCATGTCGTCGCCGCGGCACTCGCAGCCGCGCTTCCGGGCCCTGTGGAGACCACGAAGCTTTGGACGCGTCACCTGATCTCCAAGCTTGAAGCAACGAACAAGACAGCGGGAAACGTCGAGCCTTTACACCTCTCTCTCAAAGCGCTTTGGTCCTCGGTTTTCGGTCCGAAGCGGGACATCCCCATGCTGTTCGGCATGGCGGCATACTGGATGTACCTCTACGAGGAGACGATACGGGAATTCCGCGCACATCCATTGCACGTCCACTACGTGCCGTGGTTTGGCTGAGCCCGAAGAAAGATAATGCTCCCGCCGGGATTTGAACCCGAGTCGAAAGCTCGAGAGGCTTTCATGATTGACCGGACTACACTACGGGAGCTTTGCGTCGACTAAGTAGGAGGATATCATAAACCTTGCTCAGAGAACCGCAGCGACTCCCGAAGTTGAGAAATAGCCAAGGGAACTTCTCCTCTCCGCAGTCCGCTTGATGGCGGGAGAGAATGACAGAGGCGATACTGAGAAGGCACTTTCTGAATCGCGAGAATTGGCGTGCGTGGCTCGAAGTGAATCACGCGTCCGCGAATGAGCTCTGGCTGATTCTCTACAAGAAGCACACGAAGAAATCCAGCATCCGCCTCGACGAGGCTGTCGAGGAAGCGCTGTGCTTCGGGTGGATCGACGGGAAGCTGAGGAGGATCGATGACGAGAAGCATGAGATCCGGTTCACCCCTCGGAAGATGGGCAGCACTTGGTCCGAAACCAACATCAACAGGGTCAAGAGGCTAATCAAGGAAGACCGGATGACCAGCGTGGGGCTGAAAAAGTACAGGGACGGCATGAGAGATCCGAGGATGAAGCTGCTCAGGAAGGATTTCGAGATACCTCAGTTCATCGTCGCCGCATTGAAACGGAACAAGAGGGCGTGGGACGCCTTCGACAAGCTCGCTCCCTCTCGGAAGCAACAGATCGTGTGGTGGATAGCGACCGCCAAGAGGGAGGAGACCCGCGAGAAAAGGATCAAGGAGACGATCAGGCGAAGTCTGACGGGGAAGTTCACCTGGTGGGACGACCAATACAGCAAGCCCGAGCCGTCAAAGGTCTGAATCCGCGCATTTAATATCCGTCGAACCGGTGTCGCCGCCGGTGTTAACATGAAGGTCCTCCTCGCTCAGCTCTCGCCCAAGGTCGGGGACAAAGAAGCCAACATCGCCATGATGGAGAAGGCGATCAGAAAAACGAAACCCGACCTCGCCGTCTTCGGTGAACTCTTCCTCACAGGGTACATGGCCCGCGACTCGTGGAGGACGCTCGCAGAGCCCGTGCCCGGACCGAGCACGCAAGCGGTCTCCGAGATAGCGCGCAAGAACTCGACCCACATCATCTTCGGGATGCCCGAGAGGGACACGAAGGCCAGACTGCTCTACAACGTGGCGGTACTCGTCACTCCAGATGGCACCGTGGAGAAGTACCGCAAGATCCACCCCGCCAACTTCGGGCCCTTCGAGGAGGGAATCTACTTCGCACGAGGGCGGGAGCCGAAGCTTGTCGAGACGGAGCTGGGCAAGATTGGCCTGATGATCTGCTTCGATTCCTTCTTCCCCGAGCTCGCGAAGGTCCTCGCTCTTCAGGGCGCCGATATCTTGGCGGTAATCTCCGCCGCGCCGAACACGAGCAAGCCGATGTTCGACAAGGTGCTGCCCGCCAGGGCGGTGGAGGACACGTGCTTCGTGCTCTACTGCAACCTCGTCGGCACAGAACTCAACATTGTCTTCGCTGGCGGGACTCAGGCAATAGGGCCTCGCGGGGAGTACATCGGTGTCGCCAAGGACTACAAGGAGGACCTCGTGTTGGTTGATCTCGACCTCGCTGACCTGGGACCCGCCAGGCAGGCAAGGCCGACAATCAGAGACACCGACCCTCATCTGGTCGACCTCGCCCTCGGTCGCGGCGGGAAGAAGGGGCGGCGCAGGGACTAGCCGTCGTCTGGCGGTGGCGGCGGGGCCTTCCTTTCAGCTAGCTCCTGCTGTTGCTCAGATTCCTTCCTCTTCCTTCGCTTCATCAGCAGGAGAATCACCGCCATGATGATGACGATGATGATCGCGACTGCGATGAGGATGACCGATGTGTCGGTTCCTGAGGACCGCGACAGGGTCGTGCCGTCCTCTTGGGCCGGAGCGGACTCAATCCCTCGCGAGTTCACCGCGGTCACGTTGTAGTAATAGATAGTCCCATCCGCCAGCCCGAGACCGACATTGTCATCGAGGAAGGTCGTCACCGTGACCAGGGGGCCGTTGACCTTCGTCCTCTGACCATTAGGCTGCGTCATCCTGTAGACGTTGTAGCCCCTCAGATCTGTCAATGGCGATGAGTCCGTGTTCAGGCTCGGCGCGGCCCAGCTCAGCCTGAGGGCTCCGAAGCCCTCCGGCACGACGGTGAGACCCGCCGGCGGGTTCGGCACCCTCTCGATGATCGAGGTCGTGTAGGTTTGACTCCGGACTCCGTTCAGGCTGCCGTCGACCGCCCAGATGTAGTAGGAGATCGAACCTGCGTGCGGCTGGCCCGCCACCTCGTAAGAGTACTCATCGGCGGTCACGACAGCCATGCTCACATTCCGCCTGACGCCGTCGACATCCGTGTAGTCCAGCTTCACTTCCTGGACGAGGATGTTGTCGGTCACATTGGCGGTGATATTGAGCGCGACGGTGACCGGCCATGTCGCCCGGGGCGTATGTTCGATCGAGGGCGGCACCGACTCGGTTGTCTGGAAGATGCCCGTGTTCGTCTCCCAGTTCCCGCTGCTGTCGACCGCGGAGACCTTGTATTGATATGCGCCGACCAGATTCACCGCGTATTCGTAGTAGAAGGTCGGGCCACCGTCCATCGACTGATTCTCCGGCGTCTGGCCCGGGGCGGTGATTTCCACCCAGACCCCGGCGAGCAGGTAGTTGTCGGTGACATCCGCCGTGATGTTCGTCGAAGAGAGAAGCGCGACCGGGCTCGGCGTGGCGGCAAGATTGACGATCAGCGGGGGCGTGTTGTCCTCGACATCGAAGGTGCTGACCGCCACCGCCCACAGGTCGACCGAATCCTTCGCAGACACTTTGAATATGTAAGCTCCGAGCTGGTCGGGAATCGTCTCCCTGGAGTACCTCGGTCCCGCGATCATCGACCGGTTCGTCCGCGTGAGGTCCGGCGCCGTCACCTCGACCCAGACCTCCGAGAGCAGGTAGTTGTCGGATACGAGCGCCGAGAGGTTCGTCGATGCGAACACTTCCACCGGGTTCGGGACTGCCCTCAAGTCCGAGATGGATGGTCTCGTCGTGTCCTCACATGTGAATTGACCCGAGGTCGAGTTCCGGTTACCGCTGGTGTCGGATGCCCAAATCACGAACGTGTGCAGACCGAGCATCCCGCAGTTCCTCTCCAGGAAGTAGCGCATCCCGAATGGGTCATACGACATCGTGGAGTTGATGGTACCGGCAGCGGGATTCGTAACGTTGAGCCAGACTTGGCCAACGGCGACATTGTCGCGAATCACGGCTGACACATTTACGGGGAAGTAGACCTCCTGAGGATCCGGGATTGCCGTGGCTGACGTGAGCGTCGGCCTCTCGACATCCACGAATGAGGCGGTGGTGAAGGTCCAACTGTATGGCGTTGCGAGGTTGTTGCCAGGGTCGGATGCGTCTCTGGCCGATGTCGTGAAGTTCGCGGAGTACTGGGTGCCCGACGCAAGCACGCTCGTCGGGCCGAAGGTCATTATGCTCCCTGCCCAAGACAGCGTTCCCGCCACGGGAGTCCATGTGGCAGTGTCCTTCAGCGAGAAAGCCGACTCCGCCGATGTCCTCATCATCGGCTCGGACCATGCTGCCTGGACATTCGCGCTGGTCGGAACGCCGGTCTCCCCCGAGAACGGGCTTGTGGAGGAGACTATTGGCGGTGTCGAGTCGATCTCGAGCGCGGGAGAATATCCGTACCCGGTTCCCCCAATTGTGTCGACGACGACGGCCTGCAAAACGACCGCAGTGCTGTCTTCAAATGGGACTGTCCAAGCGTATGGCCTGGCATCGCCTGCCACGCCCTGGAGTCCAGCGATCTGATGGTCGAAGGGACCAGCTCCCGTCACTGAGTAATTGACCCAGACCTTGAGGTTCCCGATGGAATCCTCGGCGTCATACGCCGTCCAATCGATGTTGTGAATCGTCCCGCCGGTCCAGCTCTCCCCGCCTGCAGGTGCGGTGATGCCGATCGTCGGCGGCGTATTGACAATCGTGGTGAAGGACCATATATAATCAAGGATCATGGAATTGCCTGGATTGGATACGTCCCTCGCGCCGGTCCAGACCGTCGCGGTGTAGGTCGTGGAATATGAGAAATCCACATGATCAATGGTCAACGTGTCATCTGGGAAGATCCTCTGCGACCAGCTGAATATCAAGGTGCCCATATTCGGCACCAGAGTGAAGGCTGATTCAACTGAGGCGGTGTCCATTCTCTCCGAGAACTGGACAACGATAGGAGCAGTGAGAGCGACCCCCGTGCCCGTCGGTGACGCGCTCACGACGAATGGCCACGTCGAGTCTATCTGGGGGACCAAGACCGTGCTGTACCCTTTTAGTCCGTTTGCGTCGATGACGGTCGCGTTTATCCTCACATCGGTTGCGTCGATTGTCGGCACTGTCCATCCGTAGATGGTCGCGCCAGCAAGCGGTCCTGCAATCGTGCCTGAGCTCGGCGTCGAGGTGTAGTTGAGGTAGATCCTGAGGCTACCGGGCGGAGTCGTGTCGTCGCTCATTGTCCAAGTGATCATCTGCGAAGAACCGCCCGTCCAGTCCTGCGCGCCACTCGGGTTTGTCAGAGAAATCGAAGGTGGGTTGTTCACAGGCGGAGCCGTGCCGCTTCCGAAGCAGTAGATCCTTCCACCGTTGCCCCATGTGCCGACGCAAACCCTCCCGTCTGAGATCGCAGGTGAAGAGTCAACGTCCCCATACAACGGCGCTTGCCACCTGTATGCGGCGGGATTCGTCTGGTTCGCGTTGAACGAGTAGAGGTAGTTCGATTTAGATCCGATGAAGACCTTGCCGTCCGAAATGGCGGGGGAAGACCAGATGTCTCCTCCTGTCGCGTAGTTCCAGACCACGGCACCTGTCTGCGCATCAAGCGCGTAGAGATTGTCGTCGACGGAACCCACGAAGACCTTGCCGTAAGCCACCGCAGCCGAGGAGAAGAATGATTGCGAGCCCGAAGGCGGGAATGCCCATATCTGGCTCAGGTCATTCGCGCTGAGGGCGCGGAACTTGGCTGCTGTGGTCGTGAATGTGTAGCCATCCCCGATGTAGACTTTCCCATCGTAGATCACCGGAGAACCGTACATGCTCTTGTACCTGGCAGATGTGGCGCTGGCAACCGCAGCTCCCGATTGGGCGAGGCTAATCTTGTAGACGTACCCGTCGGGTGCCGCGAGGTACGCGTAGCCATTGCAGATCGCTGGTGCACCATACAGGCCGTAATTGGTGCCATCGGGGTGAGCCGACTGTGTTTGGAAGTACCAGACCTCGCTCCCTGTGTTCTGATTCAGGGCATGCAGCCGCCTGTCAGCCCCTCCTATGAAAACCATGCCCTGGGCGACCGCAGGCGTCCCGCTCCCCCATAGAGTGTTCGGGACCGTGAACCTCCATTTGACGGTGCCGTTGTTGGCATGAAGGGCATAGAGCTTATCGGCTCCAAAGAACAGCAGTCCGTTGGAATATGCTGGAGTGGCGCTCACGCCAGTGTTGCTCGAAACCTGTGCGTCAGTTCTCATCCTCCAAGCCAGGGTGCCGTTGTTGATGTGGAAGGCGAGCATCGAGTCCCCTGAGGGAGAACCCATCCCGATGAACACCTTGCCCTCGGCAATCGTTGGCGAACCGTACATGTTCGGGCCGGTGGAATTGTACCAAAAGACCCTCTCATCGTCCGGGGAAGGTGACTTCGTGAGCGACGAATGCGTCTCGTTGTAGGTGTACATCGGCCAGGGATATGTGGTGGTGGCCATAGGTTGAAGCGAGTCACTGCCACTGTTCCCCCAAGGCCGAACCGGTTCGCTGGCGGTGAGCCAAGGTGCCTGCGCCACAACCATGAATCCTGCTGCCAGCACGAACACGAGGCCAAGGCGACTCAACTCAGAATCTGCCTCCTTGATGAAACCGTCCAGCGCTCACGCCGAAGACTTCGACTGATTGGTCTCTGCGAGTCTTCAAAATGAGTGCCCACAGACGAGTTTGAAACATTCTGCCCATATAAGTAGCTACCCCACCCATACTCACGACCCGCTTCTCGCGTCCGCATCCGGCACCGTGCATCCCCGCCAGTATTCGCAGCAACCAGCCACCTTCGAGATGGCGGGAGTGATCAGGAACGCCATCAGCGCGAACACAGTCACGGCGATGAACAGGAACCATGAGAACTGAAACACGAGAATCGGCGCGGCGGCGAACACCGGCGCGAGCCACGAGGGGGCGACGTAGGCCCAGATGAGCCTATACCGCTTGGGCATCAGTCTGACGTCCCCTTTCCTGAAGAGCGCTGTCGACATCGTGCTGTAGCCGCACGGGCAGACACCGCCATAGTACGGGCAGTTCACGCAGACAGTCGCCCACATCGCCACGGTGCTCGCTACGCAGTAGAAGGCGTAGATTACGGCGGCGGGCCAGCAGAACAGGGAGATCGTCGTCACCCCGACCGCGTATGTCGCGAATGTAGCGGTGTTCCCCTGGAAGAACGCCCTCGGGAACCTGTACTCCCGTTCGATGACTGTCGCAGCAGCCTTGTCCACGACCGATGTCGACGACTCCATCTTCTGCCCACTTCTCCCTAGTAGAATGCGGATGAAATGTCGCAGCCAAGCAGCCCTATCGCGTCGGCCCTGCACCTAGCGCAGTGCTCGATCTGCCTTATGTGCTTCCTGCACTCATTTCTGACTGTTCGAATCTCCAGCCCGCTCGGCGCCTTCCTCTCTTCGAACTCGCTCCCCTTGACAGCCAGGAACGGGATGACATTCTGGACCAGCGCACCCGCCTCGCTCGCCCTCAGTGCAATCTTCGGAAGCTCCTCCTCGTTGATGCCTGGGATGAGCACCGAGTTGACCTTGACGATAAGACCCTCGTCGACGCACTTCGCCAACCCGTCCCATTGCTTATCGGACAATGTCTGGAATGCGTCCTGACCTGTCAGCGTCTCGCCGCTGTCCCTCACCCACGAGTAG
Source organism: Thermoplasmata archaeon (assembly GCA_041489255.1). Taxonomy (GTDB): domain Archaea; phylum Thermoplasmatota; class Thermoplasmata; order RBG-16-68-12; family JAFNFQ01; genus JAFNFQ01. Next base: position 124,225 of record JBGPQV010000003.1, read on the forward strand.
ATCTCCGCCCCGATCCGCGGCTCGAGCGCATTGATTGTCACAGTAACGTACTTGACCCCGAGGGACACGATTTCATCGACATATTGCGGGAGGAGGAGGCCGTTCGTCGCGAGGCAGAGCGTCATGTCCGGGAACTCCCCGCCGACGAGCCTTAGCGTCTCGAATGTCTCCTTGTTCGCGAGCGGTTCGCCCGGACCCGCGATCCCAATGACGGAGAGATTTCCCAGCTTATCGCGGACGCGGCGCACCAGCGCGGCCGCCTCTTCCGCCTTGAGCAGCTTCGACGTTACCCCTGGACGCGTCTCGTTCGAGCAGTCGAAGGCCCTGTTGCAGAACCTGCATTGGATATTGCACGCGGGAGCGACAGGCAGATGCATCCTCGCGTACTTCCAGTGAGCCTCGGCGCTGTAGCAGGGATGAACCGATATTGACTCAGGGATCGCGCTCAAGCCCTACTCCACCCCCTCTCGGTTCGCTTGAATCATCTCGAGGAAGGCCTCGACTCTTATCCTGATCTGGCCGATGTCCCCGTCGCTCAGCTCGCTCCTGATCGTCAGCGCGGGGATGCCCATTCTCTTGAGCAGGTTTGTGAGCCTCGTCGCGTCGAGCGTGTGAAGGTGACATCCCTGCATCGCGTGGAAGATGACGCCCTCGACTCCGCCATTCTTCACCTCGTTGATGATGTTCTCCTCTCTCTCGACGTTCGGAGTGAAGCATGGGCAGGTCGATGGGAACAGGTAGCGGTCCGCGATCGCGTCCAGCATGGCCCTCTCGGTCCACTCGTCAACGACGACAGGGTCGTAGAGCACCCTGGTCCCTGAACAGAGTTCATCTGAGACGATGACCGCACCGACCTCCTCGACGATGTCCGGCAGCTTCCAGTTCGGCCACATGACGGGCGAGCCCGCAAGCATCACGCGGGGGGCATCCCCGTTCGCTACGTTCTTCTTCGCCAAGACCATCTTCTCCAGCTCGTCTGAAAGCCTGTTCACGTTCTCCGTCCACCGCGCGATGTCGTCGACGTATGCGAGCCAAGCAATCAGGAGGAAATGCCTGCCCCAGAGCACGTCGCCCTTCCTCCTCGTGTCCAGCAGCCTCCTCCAGGCCTTGTGCGCGCGCTGGTACTTCTCGATGGACGCCCGGAGGCTCTTCCTCGTTATCTTGTTCCCCGTGAGCATCTCCATCCTGTTCCTGACCGTTATGATTTCCTGGATCCACTGCCTGCGGATCGACTCTCCCTGCTTGATGCGGGGAACGTTCATGGGGACTATCGCCCTGACCTCCCTGAACTCGTCGGAGATCTTCAGCTTCGCATCGCACGGCGCGGGAGCGATGATGGCGTCGCACTGGGAGAACAGCGGGAAGTCGTCTATCATCATGCACCCCGCGCACGCCTTCACTATGGAGCACATGTTCGGGTCGCCGAGGTACGCCTCGCCCAGGCCAACTGGCGGTAAATAGCCGCATCCGAGGGCCACCGGGAGGGCGCCCGCCGCATCGACCAGCTCGACCGGCACGAAGTTGCAGAGCGTGCCGACCACCTTCCCGCCGCCCGCCTTGAACTGGTTGATCTCCTTGACGCGCCTGTCGTGAATCCTCGCGACATCGATGAAGTAGTCCATTACGGCCGGCTTGTTCTTCAGGGAGGCGAGCTTCTGCGCCTCGTCCTCGATCTTCTTGATGCTGTTCGCGGTCATATCGGCTCCCCGGCCCGCCACGAGAGACTTGATCCTCTCTCGCGCGCCGGAGTCCGCCTGCGCCTTCGCATCGTTCTTCGCCGGCTCAATTCCCTTTCTCTTCTGTAGGCTCACTTCAATCTCCCCTTAGACAGGATAATCGACCATTGACTTCGAGGTGAGGATCTTCTTCCCCATGAACGTCGCAGAGAGCGCGCCGTCCTCGGGGCACGCCTCAAGGCAGGAATAGCAGTGTGTGCAATTCCGCGCTGTCACGTTGCGGCTCGTCTTCTCCTTGTACATGTCCTCGATGCCCATGGGGCAGACCCTTGCGCAGATCCTGCAGCTCGTGCACTTCGTCGCGTCCTTCGTCAGCTGCATGAAGGACCTCCTGTGCACTAAGCCCATGAGCGCCCCTGCGGGGCAGATGTGACACCAGAACCGCCTGATCACGAAGCACATGACGATGAAGAATATCGCGGTGCCTATGGAGACTATCGGGACGATTGTCGTCGGCGGCAAGATGCCTAGCCAGATCTGCGGATAAACGTAGAGCGCCCTGTTCGGGTCGACCCACTCGTAAGGTATCGGCAGCCCGGTCCTCAGCTGGCTCAGGCCGGTGCCAGGCATCCCCAGCGCGACCGTGTATGAGAGAATCAGGAACAGGGCCAGGTACTTCGTAGCGTGCAGAGCATCGCTCACCATCTTCGACATCCTGTAATACGGGATGCCGAGCCGCTTCCTGAGACCGGAGAGCAGGTCCTGCGGCAATCCGAGGGGGCAGAGCCAAGCGCACCAGACCCGCCCGAGTATGAGCACCAGTATGATGAAGAGGAAAATCGGCAGCACGATGTCGGTGTAGAGCGTCTTGAACTCCGCCACCGCGGTGTCCTGCAGCTTGTAGACGAGCGAGTAGGTCGGAGCGTCCGCGAAGAACTTCGTCGTGGCGTTCGGCCAGTAGATGTCCCTCAGGTAAGGCGTCTCGCCGAACGACGCGACCCCGAAGACCATACAATTGAAGAGCACCAGGGCTGCGACCTGGAACGCCAGCCTCGGCCTCGAAATCCTGTGCTGCCTTTTCATGATCCTCTACTGACCTCCGTGCGTGCTCACGAATGCGTTCACGATGAAGTAGACGCCAAGGACGATCATCATCAACGCCGCGCCCACCCTCATGTAGAGCGCGTACCTCTTCGACTCGCGGATGATGTTGCCCGAAAGGAATCCGATGACCGGGTAGATCGTCGATGCCGCGGCGAAGACCATGACCATGCCGATCGCGAGGCCGAAGTCGACGGAGATTAGCAGCGGAGCCAGCACCATGATCTTCACGCATGGCGTCGCTCCCCTGACGACACCGAGGAGGAATATGTAGGCAATCTTCGCCTTCGAATTCCCCTCGAAGTCTATCTCGCCGCCATCGGCCATGACCGCCCTCTGGCCCTTCCCGTGGTGCATTCCCCGGTGGAACAGCCTGAGGAGAGGATGACCGTGCTTCGCCATGTGGTGTCTTGTGAGGACTCTAATCAGGACGAAGGCGCCGAGCGCGACGGTCAGAGCGCCGAACGTGACGAGGAAGAAGACCGGGTTCAGGTCCTGGACGAGGCCGAGACCGGCTATCGCGCCTCCGAGGAGGACGAGCCCCAGGAACCTTCCAGCGATGAACGCGGCTCCTCCCTTCTTGCTGTCGATGGAGCAACCCAGGGAGAGCAGCGCGCAGACCCACGCGTTGCCGAGTGAACCGCCGACCGCTGCCGCCGCTAGCAATTCCTCAATCATTTCGCATCCTCCTCCTTCGCCGCCTTCGGCTTTCTGACCTTGATGTAGATGTTGATGCCGATGAGCAACATGATCACGAGGGAGGCGATGGCCAACTCGAAAGCCCAGCCCGTGTAGTCCCTCCCGCCAAGCGTGTACTCGATCGTGTGCTTCGCGCCATCGATCACGAAGATGTGCGGGGCGGTGTACGCGCTGGTGAAGTCCGCCTTGCCCTGATAGCCGCCCTGGCCGGCCACTATCTCGATCTGTCCGTCGCCGTCGACATCGCCGAGGGCGAGCCCAAGCACATCAGAGCCGAGCAGGGGGCTCTTCCATTCGATCGAGCGACTCACCCCGTCGAATATCCAGATGTACCCCGCCCCGTTCCCGATGACGATCTCGTTGATCGAGTCGCCGTCGATGTCGGCCACGTCCAGTCCCCAGGCCTTCGGGCCTATGTTCTCGCTCTCCCAGAGGCGCTGGTATATCGGCGGGTTACCTTCGCCGCCGGAACCGACATATCGGAAGATGAACGCGAAGCCCGGGCCCTCCCTGTATCCATTCGACGTGATTATCTCCAGATTCCCATCCCCGTCGACGTCCACGACCTTGACGCTCACGCAGTCGCCGTTCAGGTCGTCGCTCTTCCACTCCTGGACCACGTTCTGACCGTTGATCTGATAGACGTACAGGTGACCGATGCCGGGCGTCTCACCGAGAGCCTCGCCTGTACCGAATATCAGCTCGTTGTAGGAGTCGTGGTCGATGTCAGCGATCTCGAACGACCTCATCCTGCTGGCGTTCCCTGGCAGGAAGGAGTTCTCTATCGAGCCGTTGAGCGGGTTGATGATGTAGACCGCGCTGAGCGGGTAGTCCATCTTGTAGCCGCCTCCCGCCACGATCTCCTTGTCGCCGTCGTTGTCCACATCTCCCACCGCGATTCCGTGCACATCTCTGACGAGACCATCAATCTCCCATCGCAGCTGGAGGTTTGTCGCGTTGAACACCCTGAGGCTGCCCTCCCCGTCCCCCGCCAGGATCTCATTGCGGCCGTCGGAGTCGATGTCGTCGACGTGGATCCCCCAGAGGCGGGAGCCGAAAGGTCCGAGGTGCGCCTCCGACTTGAACTCGCCCCCCTTCCATTGGATCATGTTGACGTAGCCCTCGTAGTTGCCGAAGATGACCTCCTTGTTCCCGTCCTTGTCGACATCGTTGATCTCGATCGAGTTGAACCGCCCGGGAGCGCTGCCTAGGAAAGCTGCATCGACAGTGATTGCAGATGCGTTTGGCAGAAGGAGAAGGAAAGCGAACAGAATGGTGAAGGCCACATTCAACTTCAAGTGCCCTCACCTCCTCTCCGTTCTTCTGACTCTCCGCTTCATGACCGCATAGGTCACGAGGGTCGCAACGACTATGATGGAAACGAATACTGCCACGCCAAGCACCCAGCCGGGGATAGCTGACTCGGTCGTCGACCTCGTCAGACCGAAGGCATAGACCCTAATCGTCATCTCCTTGCCTGATGCGATCGCCAACTTCTGTCCATCAGGGGACCATCTCGCCGACATTATCGCCCCGACCGGCACGCCACTGGCGTCCTTGTTGTCCTCGAGAGTCTGCAGCACCACTCCCGTCGTGGCGTTCCTGATCATCACCATGGCCTCGGACACACCGGAAGCCGCGATGTTGTCCCCGTCCATGTGCCAGTCCACGGACCGCACGCAATTGGGCGCGGTCCACTTCGCGATCTGCTTTCCATCGCTGGCGTTCCACAACGCCATCTTGTAGTCACGGCTCCCCGAGACGAGTCTCTCGCCGTCGGGCGACCAGTCGACCGCCAGGACACCGCCAGCGTGCCCCCTAAGAGTGAACATGTAGGACCAATCCGTTGTGTTCCACATCCTCATCGTCTTGTCATCAGAAGCCGAGACGAGCCGGCTCCCATCCGGGGACCACTTCACCTCCATGACGCCGTCTGTGTGCCCGGTCATGTTCGCGATGGGCGTCCCTTTTTCGAAGTCCCAGACCTTTATCAGGTTCTCCGGGACGTTGTTCATGAAGACCTTGTCCGTGCCAGAGCCCGAGGCCAGATAATTCCCGTCGGGAGAGAAATCGAGCGTCAGTACGCTGCCCAGATGACCGGTCAATTTCTTGGCCAGTCCCCAGTTCGTCGTGTTGAATACCCAGATGATCGTGTCGTCGCCGCCAACGGCCAGGTACTTCCCGTCTGGCGACCATGCCGTGACTCTCGTCGGCAGATGAGCCGTGATTGTGCATGTCTGGTTGCCGTCGCATCTCGTCCTGCTCTCCGCGGTCGAGTTCGCGTGGGAACCCAGCTTGATGATCCTCATGCCCGTCGTCGAGTTCCAGACGACCGTGCTGTTGTCGAAGAACGTCTGGGAGATCATCGTCCCGTCGGGCGACCACCTGACCGACCATGATGTCGCGTTGTGTCCGTCCGATCTGCTCCACACCGGCGAGAGATCGCCGAGGCTGCCAGCGGCCTTCACATGCGGCCCCGTCGACAGGAGAACCATCGCCAACGCTGTCAGGATGAGCACGCTCCGTGTGGTACCTCTCAAGTCCGCGACCTCCTCCTGACTTTGAAAACAATAGCAACGTAGATCGCTATGTTCGCGACCACCAAGACTGCAATCACCGCCAACAGCAGAGAGTAGTTGTCGAGGGAGAATGCCGTCCCGGAAGTGGTCCCGTAGTCCTGCGCCGGGATGATGGTGATGTAGGTGAACGCCGAAGCCTTCGCCATCCCATACTTCGTCGCCTCGGCGGTGATCTTGACGGTCGTGTTCTCCGTGACCCTCGGTGCGAGGTACTTCACCTTCTGTTGGCCGTCGGCCAAGGTGCTCGCCCCGCCCTGCGAGAGAGTCCCTGCCGTCACGGCGAACGAGACGAACGCGCCTTCGACAGGGAAGCCACTCGCCGTCACGTTGAAGATTATCTCCATCGCACGCTGACCCTCGATCACGGTCAAAGCGGGGAATATCGTCACCGACATCCCCGGCGCAGACGCCCCGAACCCGTACATCGCCCCGTCAGAGAGCCCGACGAAGACCCGCCCGTCCACGACAGTCGGCGAGGAGAACGAGCGACGGTTCGTTTGCATAGACTGATAGCTCCAGACCTCGGCCCCCGTCGCCTCGTCCAGGCAGTAGATGTATCCGGTCCTCGCAGCGACGAGCACCTTGCCGTCCGCGATGGCGGGAGACGAACCGCCTTCCCCGGCGGTGCCGTCGCCGGTGTGGAACTGCCACAGGACCTCGCTGGCGGATATCAGCCCATCGTGGTTCGGATCGTCGAACGGGAGCGCATATAGTTCACCGTCCACTGAATGAATGAAGACTCTCCCCGCGTGCACTCCCGGCGTCGCGTAGACATAGTTGCCCGTCTGGAACCGCCACACGAGCGCCCCCGTCTCGAGGTCAAGGGCATATGCGCTATTGTCATCGCTTCCGATGAAGACCCTGCCTGCATCAACAGCAGCCGATGAAGTCGATACCAGATGCGGGCTTGCAGGCAACGGGTACTTCCACATCACGAACCCGTCGCTGATTCGGACCCTCGACACATTCCCATCGTTCGAGCCGACGATCACCGTCCCATTGACCACGGCGGGGGTGCCCCAGATCTGATCGCCGATCGAGTACGCCGGGCGGTCCTCGAGGCCTGTCGTCGCATTGACGAAGTAAACCTTGCCGTCCTGAGAGGAGAAGATGACCGAACCATCGTAGTACTTTGCGGACGACACTATGCTGTTGTTGGCGGTGAAGTACCAGAGGCGAGAGCCGTTGAACCGGTTGAAGGCGTACAGGTTCGCGTCCATGCCGCCGATGTAGAGCGTGTCCCCCACCACAACACCTGATGCCCAGACGTCGCTCCCGGTGGTGTAGTTCCAGAGCTCTTTCCCCGTGGCCAGATTCACCGCGTAGACCTTGTAGTCGTCTGAACCGAAATAGAGGATGTCCGTGCTCACCACGGCGGAGGAATGTATCGGCCAGCCGGTGTCAAACTTGAGGAACATGTTATTGGTCGACGGGACGGTCGAGGTGGAGTAACCCGTGTTGTTCAGGTTGCCCCTGAACTCGGTCCAGGAGCCCGTCGTGTCAGACCCGCGGCTCCCGGCCAGGTTCCCGCCAGCAATTTGGTGCGGCATGAAGAGAGCCGCGACCAGCACGGCGACTGACGCCAATGATGTGAACCTGCCCACATTCATTTAGAGAACCTTGGCTGAGTCGGTGTGTCGTACCACAAATGACCTGCTTTAGTATGGCTTGACAGTATCATCATTGTTATTGGCATATTCCGCCTCCTAAAAGGCGTTTCCATTGCCTTTCGATTTCAGATAATAAAGCGAGGTCACTGTTCTTTCCTGAGCGCGTCGACCGGATGCATGCTCGCCGCCCTATTCGCCGGGATTATCGCGGCAAAGAGAGCCGTGGCGTCGACCACGATGACTATGAGGAGCATCGCCAGCCAGGGGATTGCCACGTTGTTGCTGAGGAGCGTGCCTCTGCCGAAGAAAAGGAACGATGTCAGCAGGCCCGCCACGATGCCGATGATCGCACCCAGAGACGCCGTGTAGACGCTCTCGAGCAGAAGCGAGTTCATGACCATCGACCTGCCGAATCCAATCGCCCGCAAAATGCCGATCTCCGCTTTCCTCTCCTCCACCGCCCGCGCGGAGCTCACGGCGAGACCGAAGATGCCGACAAGCAGTCCGAGCAACAACAAAGCCTGGAACAGGCCCATATAGGACCATTCGACCGAGAGGTTGCTCCTCGCCAGGTCCTCGACAAGCGTCCCGTCCATGCCGTACGCCTGCATCTTCGATTCGAGGTAGGAGACCATGGCGGGAGGGTCCGGCGTCTTGAACAGGAAAAGGCGGTACTCCGCTGTCGTCGGGTAGAGGCGGTTGATGTTGCCCTCGGAGATGAAGACCGATCCGGGGAATATCGAGTTCTCCGTGATCCCGACGATCACCAGCTGCACCTCATTCCCGCGTTCATCGGCTATTGTAATGTGGTCGCCCACACCCTTGCCGAGGATCCAGACGACCGTGTTCGAGTCGCCTATGGCGGGAATCGCCCCATCCGCCTCGACGGTCTCGAGCGCGTCCCACGTCGATTGCCCGCCGCTGGCCGGAGCCTGGAATCGCAGAAGGCTGTCCAGCATGAACGATTCGTTCGCTCCAATGAGCCGTGGCGGGAGGTTCTTCTTTAAGTTCGAGCAGCTCCCGCCGATCTGACCGTAAGTCAGGAATTGAACGACCGAGGAATTGGCGGGGAAATTGACGATGCCGTTGCTCGCCCTGTCTGTCTGATTGCCAAGGTCGAACCTCACGGAGATCGAGCTCTCGCCCATGACGTCATATCCCGCCCCCTGCCTCACGACCATGTTATCGATGTTGGCCTGCTGACCCTGAATGTTCACTGAGAGGCCGAGGTATGTGAAGATGACGATGGCGAAAAGCGAGACCGCGAGACAGGTCCTCCCGACTTTCTTGGCGGGAGTTAGAAAAGCGATTCTGAGAGTGCCGCCATTGGCGCCGGCGATGGTAAGGATTCGGGAAAGGCCTGAGGCGATTCTTCTTAGACCGACGGACAGCACCCCGATCAGGGCGGCGATGATCGCGAATCCGCTTGCGAAGAAGAGAACGAACGGCACGGATTCGGAAGTGCTGGCAACGATGAATGAGATGACGATTGCCAGAACAATCAAAGCAATCGACCAAGTGAGCAGCAGATATACCCGCAATCTCGGGGTCCACGCGACCCACGGCAGCGAGAAAAACATAAGTGCGGCTCCCGCCAAAAAAACGGCGGATCCCGTTGGGAAATCTATCGGCATGAAATTGCTCCCAATCATCACGATGCCGCCGAGGAGAATAAGGGCGGGGGCAAGGGTGCGTTTACTTCTCCAACCACCATGTTCCCGAAGGGCGGTGGCGAGCAACTGCCCCGATATCTTATGAGCTGACAGCACGAAAGCGAAGAACGAAACGAGAAAACCCGCGACGAAGCCGACGACGACCGTGTCCGGCGTGAAATACAGTCGGACCGTGGTGCCCTCGACGATGTTGCTCCAGAACGCGTTGGTGAGAAGGATGCACAGAAAAGCGATGAGCAGGCCGACGAGGATTCCGACGGCAGAGGAAATCACGGAGACGAGGAACGCCTCGATCGCGAACGTCCTCGTCACCTGAACTCTCTTCATGCCGATTGTCTTGAGGACGCCAATCTCCCGCCTCCTGCCCTCCATGACCATGCCGACGAGCGCCACCGCCAAGATGATCCCGGAGATCATGACGACGACACCAAACGAGAGGAACGTCTCCGTGAGGAGCTGAACACCTTCGGCTGATTCGATGCCGTTCGCCTTGACAGGCAGAACGCTCAATCCGGCATCACCGCCAAGTATCGTCGCGTTGAGGCGGGAGCTGATGTCGGATCTCAATTGCGGCAGGTTCGTCCCCTTGACCTTGATCGTCGTGATGTTGCCGAGGTCGTTGACCCACAGCCCCTTGGCCTTGTCCAACGTGATGTAAGCCTTAGGAGTCCCGCCATAGAGTAGCCAATAGTCCAGGTCGGCATAGCTCATCTGGCTACGCATCTCGTCCCCGCTCACCCATGTCGGGTCCCAGTCTACGCAGCTGGCCTTGCCTTTTATCCCAGGGAATGGCGGCATGATGTCCGGGTCCAGAGCCTTCCCCGTCAAGTCCACGACATGCTTCACGGCGAATGTGGCGTTCCTGTAGACCTGCCTGAACGTGCTGGTGTAGACTGAATAATTCAGGCTCACGGTGTCGCCGACTCTGGCGCCGAGCCTCGCGGCGGTGTAGTTGGTGATGATGATCTCGTTGTCTTGGATGCCGCCGATGATTGGCGACTTGGTGATGTTGTCTGTGAATGCGCCGAACGCGTAGTCAGCATGAGGATTGAGCCCCGTCACCGTGGAGTAGGGAATCGAGACGGCGCCGAACGAGATGTTGTTGACGAAATACGACGTCAGCGCGGAGACATTCTCCATCCCCGCCACGCTTCCGATCATCGCACCGACCGCATCGACGTATCGCTCGTCGAAGAAGACGTTCTCGTTCTCTATGCGCACGTAGCTGGACGCGATTATGTTGAACCGGAGATCCCTGAAGCCCACCGCCTCGTCGATGGCGATCTGCAGTCGTGATGTCGCATCCCCACTCGTCTTCACTCCCTCGCGATCATCGCCGATGTTCGACACGACAATGGTGTTGATGTACGAAGGCGCTCCGATGGCCTGCTGGAGGTAGCTGAGATTCGCGAACACGTTCTGGGCGATTGTCCCGCCGCTCGAGAGGCTGAACCGGCCCATGCCGCCGTCCTTGACGACCATGAGAACCGATAGATCAATCGAGACCTGCTTGGTGAAGCTGGAGTAGATGCTCTCGACGGAGAACTCCGGGCTCCTTGTGGTGATCCTCAGTGAGCTACCTGCGGACGCGTCGAGCGCATCCGCCAACTTCTGGTTGATTATCGCCTCACCGGGAGCAACCTCCGGCGTGAGGCTCCCGCCATCGAGAGTCTGGAAATTGCCGAAAGAATAGAACAAGCCGTTGTATCCGACGATGTTCACGCTCGACTCGACCGGCCCCGACGCTCCCTGCCTCACCGAACCCCCTAGAATCAGCAGAGGGGCAAGGCCATCGGTTGCTGCCGCCACGGAGGGATCTGCGGAGACGCTGTCGAAGATCATCTCGTTGAACAGTCCATCGGAATGTATGACCTCGTCAACCGCCCCGAGGTTCGCATAGACCTGTTCCACGACCCCGTGCTTCATCGAATCGCCGACCGCCAGTGAGCCCGTCACCATCGCGGAGCCGACGATCAGCCCCGCCACCGTGAGCGCGGTCAGTCGCTTCTTCTTGAGGAAGAAGCTGAGGGCGAGCTTGAGCAATGCCGGCGATCTCGCCGCCATGGCCAGGACGGCAACGACGACCGCCAAGAACACGACCAGCGAGGGAACGAGCGCGTCCATTCTCTCCTATGGGTGGCGCCATTGCGGCTCGCTTACTTGAAGGCTTTCAACTGCGGTTATGGAAAACATGCATCTCGGTCGCATGTGACGATGCGAGCCTTTCATCGGCCGCGGTCCTTCGGCTGCCCTCGACATTCTTCCCGACGCTGCATGTAGAAAGAGTCTTATACCTCACTCAGCTATGATATTGAGACTCGGCAAAAGGCCTTTATACAAAAGGCTGTTAAGCCGGGTTCGTCGACAGCTTCCGGCGAAGGCCCGGACCTATGATGGGTCATCTTCCGAAGCTGCCAACATAATGGAGGTTTGAGAAAACCGGAAAGCCGTGACCTCTCAAATCCGACGTCCGATGAACCAGAGGTGTCATAGCTTCCCTGCTAATTTCTAAAGATAAGTCGCTAGGTGTGGACCAACTCCGGTTGATCCTGCCGGCGGGCACCGCTATGGGAGTTCGCTTAAGACATGCGAGTCGAGAGGTGCAAGACCTCGGCAGACGGCTCAGTAACACATGGATAACCTGACCTTGGGTGGAGGATAATCTCGGGAAACTGAGGATAATACTCCATAGGTCCGGGATGCTGGAATGCTTCCGGGCTGAAATCTACGGAGCCCAAGGGTGGGTCTGTGGCCTATCAGCTTGTAGTGGGTTTAACATACCCCCTAGGCTTCGACGGGTACGGGCTATGGGAGTAGTCGCCCGGAGATGGACTCTGAGACACGAGTCCAGGCCCTACGGGGCGCAGCAGTCGCGAAAACTCCACAATGTGGGAAACCACGATGGGGGAACTCCCAGTGCGTGCGCTTTGCGTACGCTGTTCTCTTGTCTAAAAAACAGGAGGAGTAAGGGCTGGGTAAGACGGGTGCCAGCCGCCGCGGTAATACCCGCAGCCCGAGTGGTGCTCATTATTATTGAGTCTAAAACGTCCGTAGCCGGTTTGGTTGATTCCTGGGTAAATCGTGGCGCTTAACGCTTCGAATTCCGGGAACACCACCAGACTAGGGACCGGGAGAGGTAGGAGGTACTCCGGGGGTAGGGGTAAAATCCTGTAATCCTCAGAGGACCACCAGTGGCGAAGGCGTCCTACTAGAACGGATCCGACGGTCAGGGACGAAGCCCAGGGGCGCAAACGGGATTAGATACCCCGGTAGTCCTGGGTGTAAACGCTGCAGGCTTGGTGTCGGAGGTCCTACGGGGACGTCCGGTGCCGGAGCGAAGGTGTTAAGCCTGCTACTTGGGGAGTACGGTCGCAAGACTGAAACTTAAAGGAATTGGCGGGGGAGCACCGCAACGGGAGGAGCGTGCGGTTCAATTGGATTCAACGCCGGAAAACTCACCGGGGGCGACCCTTACATGAAGGCCAAGCCGATGACTTTGCCTGATTTTGGGAGAGGTGGTGCATGGCCGTCGTCAGTTCGTACCGTGAGGCGTTCTGTCAAGTCAGATAACGAACGAGACCCTCACCTATAATTGCCACTCCGTCCTCCGGGACGGGAGCACATTATGGGGACCGCTGGCGCTAAGTCAGAGGAAGGAGAGGTCAACGGTAGGTCCGTATGCCCCGAATCCCCCGGGCTACACGCGCGCTACAAAGGTTGGGACAATGGGCTCTGACACCGAAAGGTGAAAGCAATCCCGAAACCCAATCGTAGTTCGGACTGAGGGCTGTAACTCGCCCTCACGAAGATGGATTCCGTAGTAATCGCGTGTCAACATCACGCGGTGAATATGCCCCTGCTCCTTGCACACACCGCCCGTCAAGCCACCCGAGTTGGGTCTGAGTGATGGTGCCGTTCTTGCGGCGCTAGAACTTAGATCCAGCAAGGAGGGCTAAGTCGTAACAAGGTATCTGTAGGGGAACCTGCAGATGGATCACCTCCTAAGAAATTTCGAGGCGATCTGCGAGGCCGCGGTAACCGCGGTCAATGAAGCAGGTCTACCTTGGGCAGGAAGGCTCTGACCCTCTGTTCGTCGGACGTCCCTCCACCCTTTTTTGGGGACTCATGTGAGGCCACCCCCTAGACATTCTGGCGGGGACCTGCCGGCCTACAGCCATTTCTTGCGTCTGAGGTAGATGAACGTGATGAGCGAGAAGACGATCATCAGGCCGAGGGCGATGCCCAGGCCGAGCGGCTCGAGGAAGCCCGGGTACCAGACGTTCATCCCGAAGGCGCTCGTGATTATGCTTGCGGGGATCGTGATCGTGAAGATGACCGTGAGGACCTTGATGACCTCGTTGAGCGAGTTGGACACGAGGGTCGACTGGACCTCCATGAGGCTGGTGACGACCTCCCTGTGAGTGTCCAGGTTGTCCAGGACGAGGATCATGTGATCGTAGATGTCCCTCAGGTAGACCCGCATCTCCTTCCTGAAGACCGGCATCTCGGCCCGCGACAGCTGCGCGACCATGTCCCTCTCCGGCGTCAGGAGGTTCCTCAGCCTGAGGAGGTCCGTGCGTATGTCGTGTATCTGGTTGATGCTCGTCTTCATCGGCGCCTTGATGACCTCGTCCTCGAGCTTCGAGATGACCTCGCTGAAATGATCCAGGTGCGGGAAGTAGCTGTCCACTATCGTGTCCATGATGACGTAGAACAGGTAGTCGGTCCCGCTCTTGAGCAGCTTGGGGTTCTTCCTCCTGATCCTGACGCGGATATCCTCGAGCTGCGGGAAGACCTTGTCGTGTATGGTGATGAGGAAGTGCCTGGACAGGAACATGCTCAGCTGGTCCGTCGTGATCTCCTCGGTCCAGACAATCGTCCTGGCCACGATGAACAGCGTGTCGTCGTAGACCTCGACCTTCGGTGTGACGTACGACCTCGTGCTGTCCTCGAGCGCGAGGGGATGGAGGGCGAAGAGGGTCTCGAGCTCCTGCATCGTCCTCGAGTCAGGGTCGACAACGTTGACCCATGTGACGTTGAACTTCTCGACCAGCTCGCGGCATCGCCCGACCGTGGCATCCTGCTCCTCGACCATCTCGGTAGGAGAGTACGCGATGACTTCGATGCGGGCCACGCTGGCGGGAAGCCACGGCGGTGTATTTAGGTGTTAGGTCTATCGCGCCGCCGTCCGTCTCAGTCGTGCGATGGAATCTTTGCGGACCAAACGCGTCTCCTTCTCTCCATGTACCGCAAGATAATGGTCCCAGCCCATGTAGGTGATCGGCGTTGCTTTCTCCAGATTCACCTTTCCATTCTTCCTGAAAGCCGCCTTCGACCAGTGCGTGGCCACGACCTTGCCCACAAACCAGTCATGGTCACCGCACTTGAGCTTCGAGAGAAGCCTGCACTCGATGGCGAAGTAGGCCTTCTTCAGGATTGGCACATCCAATATGCGAGGCTTTGATTTCTCGATCCCAAACTCCGCGAACTTGTCCACGGCTCTACCGGAGCAGCCACCGACCGCGGCGATCAGCTCCGCGTCCTTGGCTGGCATGAAGTTCACCGCAAACGCCCTGCTCTTAGTTATCAGTCCGTGAGTGAACCTCTTCGGCGAAATCGAGACACCGTACGCGGGCGGATCCATGGATACAATCACGTGCCATGCCACCGCCATCGCGTTCTCCCTCTTGCCGGACTTGGCGGTGACTATCGTTGCGAGCGTCGGGTAATATCCGTAGATGTCCGCGAGTCCTTTCGCGCTTGTCTTCAACACAAATCGCCTCCATGAAGTGCCGATTCACACCCGGATATGCGGAGCGCCATCTAAACATATTCTTTATAGGGCAGCGCCAAATCCTCATGACACGGAGCGGGAGACCCGGAATCTGGCCACAGTTCCCGCCACGAAGATGAAGGTGACAACATGGTGACGAAGAAAGCCCGCCACTCCCCGAAGGAGTCGTACGCGGATATGGTGTTCAACAAGACGCTCGTGGAGATCGACGAGGTCGCGAAGAAGCTGGCGGACCTCGAGCAGGCGCGTCAGAACAACAAGCTGATCATGATCGCCTCGGAGGCCATGTGCCCCAAGCCAGTGCGAGAGGCGCTCTCCTCCACATACACGAACCTCTATGCCGAGGGCTACCCCCGCAGGAGGATGATGACGGAGGAGCGCAAGTCCCTGGAGGACCTCGACAGGCAGATGGTGCTCCACAGGCGCTACCAGGACAGGCGCTATTACAAGGGATGCGACTACATCAACATGGTAGAGGCCATCGCGCAGAGGAGGGTCGCCGAGCTGTTCGCGACCGAGAAGACGCCGGCGGAACACATCTTCGCGAACGTACAGCCGCACTCAGGCGCGACAGCGAACAACGAGATCTACGAAGCCTTCCTGAAGATTGGCGACACGGTCATGGGCATGGCCCTCTCCAGCGGCGGTCACCTGACCCACGGCAGCAGGGCGAACAGGTCGGGGAAGCATTACAAGATAGTCTCCTACGACGTCGACCTCACGACGGGCAAGGTGGACTACGAGAAGGTGAGGCAGCTCGCGCTGCAGCACAAGCCTAGGATGATCATCGGCGGCTACAGCGCGCACACCTGGGATGTTGACTGGAAGAAGCTCAGGGAGATCGCTGACGAGGTCGGCGATTGCTTCGTGCACGCTGACATCTCTCACATCGCCGGGCTCATCGCCGGCGGCATGCTCTCGAACCCTATCGATTACGCGCAGACTGTCGTGTTCACCACGCAGAAGACGCTCTGCGGCCCGAGGGGCGCGGTCATCCTGACGACCGACATCGACAGGGCAAGGAGGATCGACTCCGCGGTCTTCCCTGGCGAGCAGAGCGGGGCGCACTTCAACAACATACTAGCCAAGGCGGTCTGCTTCGAGATCGCGAAGACGGACGCCTTCAGGGCGCTGCAGAGGCAGATAGTCAGGAACGCGCAGGCGCTGGCGAAGGAGCTGCAGAGGCTCGGGATGCACATCGCCTATGGGGGGACCGAGAACCACATCGTCCTCATAAGCCTCCGAGAGCTGAGGCAGGGAGGGTTCAACTTAACGGGCGAGGTCGCCTCGCGCATACTCGACCTGTGCGGCATCACGTGCAACAAGAACGAGATCTCAGGAGACGAGACAGCGGTCCACCCGTCCGCCGTCAGGCTCGGGACCACCTGGATCACCCAGAAGGGGCTCAAGGAGGAGCACATGGCCCGCCTCGCGAGGATTATCCACTCCGTGCTGACCGGCATCATCCCGTTCGACTACATCGGCACCTCGAAGGACATGGCGAGGGGCAAGGTCAGCTTCGACAGGATCGTGAAGGCGAGGAAGGGCGTGGCGGAGCTGGTCGGGGAGATGGAATCCGAGGGCGAGCCGATGGCGCTCGACTACCCGCACTTCACCGTCGCCCCGAAGATGAAGGGGAGGACGACGCCCCTCTTCGACACCTACAAGTCCGCAGGTGCGAAGTTCGTCGAGAGGAACGGCTGGAAGGTCCCGAGGGAAGTCTCGGGGCTGAAGAGCGAATTGAAAGCATCCAAGAAGAACGCGGTCCTCATCGATTCATCGGACATTCCCGCCATCGATATCTCTGGCGAGAAGTCGACGGAATTCCTGCAGGGCATCATCACGAAGAATGTTTACGGCCTCCGGGAGAACCAGGGGCTGCAGTCGCTGATGCTCGATCCAGACGGTGGTGTCATGGCCACGGTCGACCTGTTCAGAATGGGTGACAGCGAGCACGGTCCGAGGTATGTCCTCACGGGGCTGAACGCCCTCGGGGATGAGGTGAAGGAATGGATGTGCGCGCTCTCGGACGGCTACACCCGACATGACATCGACGTTTTCATGAAGATTGAGGGGCCGGTCATGATCCGCGACATGTCCGCGGGCGACGGGCTGTGGGCGGCGTTCGATGTGGCGGGAAGGGGAGCTGCGAAGGTCGTCGGACGCATCGCGGGGCGGCTGCCAGAGAGCGGCTCGCCTTGGCTGAAGCATTTCAATCATGGCGGGAACCTCGTCGAACTGATGAAGCTGAGCAAGAAAGGCCAGCCTGACAGGTTCAGGCTGTGCGGGAGTGGAGGCGTGATCGCCCGCGTCTTCCAGAAGATGCTCTCGCTAGATGGCGGGAAGGCTGCCTCGGCGGCGGGAATACTTGCGAGAGATGTGATAGGCCGTCTGCAAGGCATCCCTGATGGCGGGAAAGTGGCGGGCCACCAAGTCCTGAGGCGCAGACCAGATCTGTTCGACGTCACGAAGCCCTACTTCGTCGGCGTCGACATGCTAAAGCTCAAGGACGAGGCCAGGCCGATAATCTTCACCGAGCCAAAGCCCAAGGAAGGCGAACTCAAGAAGAGCTTCCTGCTCGACCTGCACCGGGAACTGTACCCGAGCGTCGCCATGCACCCGTTCGCCGGGTGGGAGATGCCGGTCGTCTTCGAGTCGATCCGCTCCGAGCACGCGAACGTGCGGGAGAACGCGGGCCTGTTCGACCTGTCGCACATGGGCATTTTCGAGATAACAGGGCCGTATGCAGCCAGGTTCATCGACATCGTCGCGAGCAACTACCTGAAGTCGATGCACCCGGGCCACTCGCACTACTCATACGTCCTAGGCACCCAGGGGAGAGTCTTGGACGACATCTTCGTCTACTGCCTCGGGAAGGAGCGCTTCATCATCGTCGCCAACGCGGCCAACTCCGACAAGGTCGAGAAGTGGCTCGACTCCGTCAACGAGGGCAAGGTCTCGCTCACCTATGGCGGGAGGAAGATCAAACTCGAAGGCAATGCGGACATCAGGAACCTCAAGACCCCGCAAGCGCAGAACAACAGGAAGATGCTCATCGCGCTGCAGGGCCCGAAGTCCCGCCAGATGCTCTCCCAGGTCGTCACCAAGGACCACGCGAAGTTCATGAGGATGAAGAAGTTCGAGATCGGCGAGTTCAGCATCAAGGGGACGCCCTGCTTCCTTTCGAGGACGGGCTACACGGGCGAGGACGTCGGCTACGAGATATTCGTGCACCCGCAGAAGGCCGCCGCCATGTGGAAGCTGCTGCTGAGCCTCGGCGCGAAGCCTGCGGGTCTTGGTGCGAGGGATTCCACGAGGACAGAGGCCGGCCTGCCTCTCTGGGGCCACGAGCTCGCGGGGCCGGACGGCATCAGCCCGATAGAGGCCGGCTACGGCATGTTCGTCAAGCTGCACAAGCCGTTCTTCATAGGGCGCGACGAGATGATGCGCCAGGCCCTCAACAGGAAGAGGGATGTGGTCAGGTTCAAGATCGACAAGAAGGGCGCGCGCATAGTCCGGAGGGGAGACGCAGTCGCGACGAATGAGGGCGAGATCATAGGCGAGGTCACCAGCAGCGTCGTCGTAGGAACGGTGCAGGTCGGACTTGCGCTGCTCTCCCGCGGTCGCGTCGCGAGCAAGGACACGATCATCGTAGGGCTGACGCATGCCCTGAGCGAGCCGGACCGCCAGAAGTTCAAGGTCGGCGGGAAGCTGGACATCGCGATACAGAGCGAGACGGGCGCGGTGCTGCCAAGGTTCCCGCCAAGGTTGCAGCGCGGGACCGTCTGGCACTAGAGCCGCAATCACCGCCAACCGTGGTCACGTCCGCGGTCAAGCCTTGAGGATACTTGCCAAATCCTTAAGATTCCGACCCGCTGTCTTCGCGACCGACAAGACCCAGCGCAGCCGCAACGCAGTTTGGAAGCTAGGTGTCAATCATGGCGGGAGATTCGGGCAAGCACCACGGCGCATCCGACCTTGTTCTTCTCGTCGAGGAGAACGCGAAGGCGCTCATGCCCGAAGTTGATCTTCAAATCCTCACGATCGAGCCGGCTGATGGCGGTGGCCCTGACACGATGAGGGTCCATCCCGCCACCGTGGACAAGGCGCTGTGCGCGCACTGCCTCGCGTGCATCAAGCTTTGCCCGTCCCTCACCTGGGACATGGAGAAGGCGCGGGTGATTGTGAACGAGGTCTCGTGCAAGGGATGCGGGATATGCGGCTCGGTCTGCCCGACCGGAGCTATATCCCAGAGGCAGTTCAGCCCCGGCATGGTCCTCGATGCTCTGGGGAGAATCTGGGATGGAGAGGGAAACGGAGAGGAAATCACCAGCTGCGGCTCCTGCCCCGTCGAGCCTCTAGGAGCGAGGATGGCGAAGAAGGTCGAAATCAATGGTCTCCCGGTCAGGCTTCTCTGCTCCGGACGCGCCGAGCCGATACAGGTCCTCGAGAGCCTTCAGCTCGGAGTCCACGGCATCCTCATGGTCGACTGCTTCAGCAACGTGAAGCAGAAGGAGCGGTTCGAGAAGGGGAGGAAGCGCCTCGAGAGCGGTCAGAAGCTCCTCAGGACGCTCGGCTCGGGGAGCGTGCAGATCGAGGCGGCGAACATCTCCTCGGACAACATCAACGAACTTGGTCGCGCTTTGAGCAAGTTCTCCGGTCATCGCGGCGGTGATAAAGTATGAAGAGCGAGCTGGAGAGCATGCTCAAGGAGACGAGGGCTTTCCTGTGCCTCGATTGCGGGAAGTGCACCGGCTCGTGCCCGATAGCCCGCCTCGGCGGCAACTATTCGCCTCGCATGCACATCGCGCGCATGGTGTACGGATACGGGAGCGACGTCCTCGCGGACCTAGATATGTTCTCCTGCTTGACGTGCGGGCTCTGCGAGACGCATTGTCCCAGCAACGTCGGCTTCGTCGACTTCATGAGCAGGGTCAGGGCCATGTCTGCAGAGGAGAGGAGGGGCGGCTTCTGCGCTCACGCGGGCATCACGCAGACTCTCGCGCGGATGATGGCCGACGATGGCGGGAACCAGGATAGACTTTCCTGGGTAGATGGCGGTCTGAAGACGGCGGAGAGCGGCGAGGTGCTCTATTTCGTCGGCTGCCTGCCCTACTTCGACACGATATTCGATTACATCAAGATCGAGGGCACGGGGATTGCGAAGAGTACGGTCGAGTTGCTCAACAAGCTCGGCGTGACTCCCGCGGTGATGAGGAACGAGGTCTGCTGCGGGCACGACCTGTTCTGGTCTGGGGACCGTGAGAACTTCGAGAAGCTCGTGAGAAAGAACATCGAGGCGATCGTGAAGACCGGGGCAAAGACGATCGTCACCAGCTGCGCGGAGTGCTTCAGGACACTAAAGACGGAATATCCCAAGTTCGCGAAGTTCGACTTCGAGGTAAAGCACATCTCGCAGTTCGTCTCAGAGAAGCTAGGAACATCTTCACTGAAGATGTCGAAGCTCGAAGGTGTCGTCACGTACCAGGACCCATGCAGGCTCGGGCGGCACATGAAGGTCTACGAGCCACCCAGGGAGGTGCTGGCGAAGATACCGGGCGTGCGGCTCGTCGAGATGGACAGGAACAGGAGCGACGCAATCTGCTGCGGCACGACTCACTTCCTCAACTGCGACAACATCTCCGAGGCGATCCGCAGGGACAGGTTCGCGGAGGCCCTCGACACCGGCGCACAGACCCTGGTCACGGCATGCCCCAAGTGCCAGATACACTTCAAGTGCTCCCAGTCGAACAGGATGCAACAAGAGGGCGTTGGAAGACTTCGAATCACGGACTTCGCGACTCTGGTGAATGCGCAGCTGTCAAAGGCATAGTCCATTGAGACGACATCCGACACCCGCAAGGGCTCCTTTAAATTCCCACATGCTACACGATGATTCCACCAAGCAAAAGGCTTAAATGATATCAGTTTGATATATCAAGGGAGACCTCATGGCGGAGAACCAGATTCTGTTCCGAGTATCGAAGGAGACATTGGACGAGCTGGACGAAGCCATTTCAGTTCGAGGATTCAAGACGCGCAACGAGTGGCTTCGGGCGCAGATCAGGCTGTTCCTTGAGGAGACGAGGCAAAGCAGGCTTCAAGAACTCCTGGACAAGACGACGACGAAAGGCGTTAGGGAGGAAGACATCGTCGCAATGGTCAAGGAATGGCGGGAGAAGAAGCGCAACCGCGGCAGGCCGTAGCAGACCGTGTAGCTGCGGCCTCAGGCAATGATGATAGCCCTTCTCCGAGACTTCGTCTTCCCCGGGCAGGATTGAGGCACTTCCTGCGCAGTCTTGAAGTCGATAATCGAACATAACGTTTATAATGTCGATGTTGCATACTTGACATCGGGATTATAATCATGATGTCTGCAAAAGGCGAAGCGCAGCTCCTCCGCATGCTGACGGACCAAAACCCATGGTGGGCGTCCGGGAGTGTCCCCGATGTCCTCGCCCCGCCCTTCCGGAGGAGGGACTTCTTCGTCCTGCGAGGGGAGCTGTCGACCGAACGCATCACTGCTGTCGTGGGCCCCCGCCAGGTCGGCAAGACCGTGCTCCTTTATCAGACAATCCAGGACGTCCTGGCCGCAGACCGCAAGAACCCGAGGAATGTGCTCTTCCTGGCCATGGACTTCCCCCAACTGCAGACAGGAGGCGGCGATGCGGTCACGGCTGCGCTCGATGTCTACTCCGAGCGGATAATCGCCACCCCATGGCGGGAACTCAAGGACACCTGTTACGTGTTCCTTGACGAAATCGCGAAGCTGCCCGACTGGGACCGGATCCTGAAGGGTTGGTACGACAGGAAGCTGCCGCTCAAGTTCGTCATCTCCGATTCATCTAATTCGGCAGTCCGGCACGGCATCGAGACGTCGCTCGTCGGCCGTTGCGACGTCCAGCTCGTCCTCCCTATGAAGTTCGTCGACGTGCTCACGTTCCATGAGGGCCGCGAAGACTACAACGATGTGTCCCTCTCGCTTCGGAAAGCGTTCGCGCAGAGCGTCGAGAAGGGGTCACCCGACGGCCTTTTGCGGGCGTTGCGCCTCGCCTCCGGGCAACTCGCGCCGTTCGAGCGGAGGCTGAAGTCGCGACTCCAGCAATACCTCTACACCGGCGGCTACCCCGAGTTCCTCCGCGTCGAGGACCTGAACCTGGCAGGCCGCAGGCTGCGCGAGTACGTCGATCTGATATTCGCGAGGGACCTGCTCCGCTTCTTCGACGTCCGCAACCCGAAGGCGCTCAGCGCCATGGTCGGGCTCATAGCGGATCAGACCGGCCAGAGGTTCGACTACACGACGCTGGCGAAGAACGTGAACCTCTCCCCCCAGGTGGTCCGCGAGTACCTGGACTACCTTGAGTCAGTCCTCGTGGTGACGAGATCGGAGTTCTGGACGAAGAGCCGAGCGTCTCGGGTGAGGAAGCAGAGGAAGCTCTACATGGCCAACGCAGCTCTGGCCAACGGACTCACGGGCAACGTCGGACCACAGGTCCTCCACGAACCCTCCTATTTCGGTCGCCTGATCGAGACCGTCGTTGCAGACCACGCGCTGCGCCTTCTGTTCGTGATGAATCCGGGCCAGAGTCCCGAGCTGTTCTACTGGCGGAACTACAGGGGGCAGGAGGTGGATATCATCCTGCGACTTGGCAAGCGGGCAATCCCCCTTGAGGTCAAGTATCAGGAGCAGGCCACGCCCGCCGACCGCAGACCGGTCATCGACTTCCTCAATGAGGAGAAGTCCGCGCCCTTCGGCCTCATTGTGACCAAGGACGAACTGGGGGCGAGCGACAATATCCTCGCCATCCCGCTCTTCCTGTTCCTGTTGTTGGCCTGAGATTGACCTCCGTCAAGCTCGCCTTGGCACACATGTCCGGGATCACCCTCACCCGCCTCCGCTCGGTCATCGCCCTGAGCTTCTCCGCGACGATGTTCTCGTTGGCATAGACTCTCACCCTCTGGGCCGCCTGAAGCCATCGCTGCCCAGCTTCTCCCTGAGAACACAGACGACGCGACTACTGAGTGCCCTCCGATGAATCCGCCGCGAGAATATTTAATAGGCGGCAACAACTATTCCATCATGATGGATTACCGCATTCTCCTCAAGAAAGGCCAGGATGGATATTATGTGGCACAATGCCTGGAGGTCCCCGGGGCAATCAGCCAGGGCCGGACGAAGGCGGAAGCCCTGCGCAACGCCGAAGAAGCCCTGAGACTCATCCTCGAGGTCCTCAAGGAAGAGGCCAAAGAAGGGGAGATCGCGCGGGTGACCGTGGATGCCTAGTTCCCTCTGGAATATGATTCGTGGAGGCTTATTCAGATAGGTGGTATGGCATGGAAGAAAAATCGGCCGAATTCATCGAGTTTAAAGACACTGGGCTCGACATCAAAGGATTGATTAGTGCCAGAATCGTGCCCAATGGCACCATCTCGATTTTCCTCGCATTAGGTCCTGAAGGGAACCGTGGAAACGATTGCGGCCTCACGATGGATGCCAATGGGGTTATGGCGCTCCTCCGAGTTGTAGGAAGGGCACTCCTCATCTCTACGACAATGGGTGGAGATGTGGAGCATATTGGGAGCGCGAGATACTTGACGAGCGAACGGGATGATCAGCGGCTGGTCGACACTGTGGGTAACATTACCGTGCAGGCCCTTAAATCACGAGTAAGATTGGTGGTCAGATTTGACCCACGCAGTGAACAGGAGGACTTCACAATGACTCTGGATGCTACGTCAGCCAAACGCTTGAATGCAATGCTGGACAGAATCGCATCAAAGATGACCAGAGAGCGACTGGAGCCGCTCTGACTGTCGGCAGAATGAAAATGACACTACGGCCAATGTCTGGTCGCTCGGGTCTCGGAACTGGTGCGCGTTCCAAGAACCAGTGCGCGCACCAATTAGCCTATCAACCGGTCTTTTCCGACTTCAGAGCCCTCGCTGTTCGATATTGTGAACGACGAAATCACGAAGTGCGGAGGCTGCTCCCGCAAGGGGAACCTGCTAAACTTCTCCATACCACTCCAGCTGAGTGAAGAGGATTCCGCGCACCGGCTGCGCCTAAATTACCGGGTTCCGAGACCTCTCCTGCCACGGCATGATGCCTTCGTCGACGGCGGGGACGTAGCCGACACTAGCAGCATCGTCACCGAGGGACACATGGGACCACCGGCACATCGTGGCTTTCCTGAGGACATCGAGGCGACCTGCGATTCTCTCGACGAAAACTACTTAGCGGCCTCGATATTCGGCATGAATACCGAAGCGCCCACACTTAAACGGTGAGAGCATGACCCTATCCCTCCAGCCAACACCTCCCGCCAAAGGACCGAGGATGGTCGTCTGCATCAAGCAGGTCCCCAAGGCGCAGGAGATCCAGGTGGACCCGGTCACGCACACCCTGAAGAGGGTCGGGGTCCCGAGCGAGATAAACCCGCCGGACAGGCACGCGCTCGAGGTCGCGCTCCAGCTGAAGGACAAGCATGGCGGGGAGATAGTCGCGCTCACCATGGGCCCCACAGTTTTCATCCAGTCGTTGGAGAGGGCGATGGCGATGGGGGTGGACAGGGCCGTTCTGCTCTCGGATAGAGCGCTCGGCGGCTCCGACACCGTGCCCACAGGTCTGGCGCTGAGCGAAGCGATCCACAAGATAGGCAAGTTCGACATCATCCTGTGCGGGGAGGAGACCACAGACAGCTCAACTGGGCATGTCGGCCCTGGCATTGCCGGTCATCTCGACCTCCCTCAGATCACTTACTGCGTCGACGTGCAAATCGTTGAAGGCAAGGTCCGCGGGAAGAGGGCGGTGGAGGACGGCTTCGAGGTCTGGGAGTGCCCGATGCCCTGCCTCGTGACAGTCAACTTCGGGTGCAACAAGCCGAGGGAGCCTTCCCTGTCCGGCAAGATCAGGGTAAAGCGCGGCGGGCTCGTCACGCAATGGTCCGCGGCTGATGTCGGCCTCGCGCCGGAGAAGCTCGGACTGAAGGGCTCGCCGACAGTCGTGAACCGCGTGGACACCGTCGTGCTGCCCGCGCGCGGCGGGAAGATATTCAAGGGAGAGCCGAGCCAGACCGTCGCCGAGCTCGTGAAAGCATTGAGGAACGACAAGATTGCGGGGGTCTGAGATGCCGCCGCCGGAGAGCAAGGGCGTCTGGGTCTTCCTCGAGCAGAGGCGCGGGAGGCTGAGGGACGTCTCGATCCAGATCATCGGCGAGGGCAGGCGCATAGCGGACGAGATGAAGGTCCCGCTGTCCGGCGTCATGCCCGGCTGGAAGACAGAAGGCATCGCGCGCGAGGCGGTGGAGTACGGAGTGGACAAGGTCTACCTCGTGGAGGACCAGCGCCTGGAGAACTACCTCTCGAGGCCCTATGCGAAGGTCATGGTCACACTCATCAGAAAGCACAAGCCCGAGGTCGTGCTGTACGGGGCGTCGAAGAACGGCAGGGACCTCGGCGGCAGGGTGCACGCGATCATCGAGACAGGGCTCGCCGCAGACTGCGTCAAGTTCGAGGTCACGAAGGAGCGCAACCTGGACATGATCAGGCCCGCCTATGGCGGGAGGAGCCTGGCGCACATCATCTGCGCGAACCACAGGCCGCAGATGGCCTCGGCCCGCGCGAACGTCTTCAAAAGGGCGGCGAAGACGCCGGACAGGAAGGGCAGCATCGTCCGCGAGAAGGTCGACTTCGAGGACAGGGACTTCGACACGAGGCTGGTCGAGTTCATCGAGTCGACGGGGCAGCAGGGGGCGAAGCTCGAGGACGCGAAGGTCGTCGTGGCGGGAGGATACGGGCTGAGGAACCAAGCGAACTTCAGGATGGTGGACGAGCTCGCGAAGCTCGTTGGCGGGTCTGTCGCCGCATCGAGGAAGGCCGTTGACGCGGGCTGGTTCGCCAAGGAGTACCAGGTCGGCCAGACTGGAAAAACAGTACGGCCAGAGGTGTATTGGGCCATCGGAATCTCCGGGGCGGTGCAGCACCTGGCGGGAATGCAGGAGTCCGGCAAGATCATCGCGATCAACTCGGACCAAAACGCCGCAATCTTCGAGATGGCGGACTACGGGATAGTCGGGGACCTCTTCCACGTCGTCCCTGAGCTGGTCAAGGCGCTCAAGGGATCAGGGCGCTAGCCTGTGCTCGAAATCGCTATCGAGATTGATATCATCCCTGCTTTCAGTCCGAAAAGGGCATTCGGGTGGAAATCATCATATATGCCTGAAAACAACTTACAATAGAGGCTCAGCTCATGACAGGGAGCAGGCGGAAGACCAATTTTGAGCCGGGGATGATCTTCACCCTGGACCACATCAAGAAAGACGACCTCCAGTTCGACATAGACGCCGAGACTGCAAGGTTCAGGGAAAAGAAGGACATGGAGAAGAAGAGCCCCCCCGCCGCAAGGAGCGAGCCTCGACCGAAAGCCCCCACGGCCGAGCCTGGGCTCAAGTAGCCCAGCCTCTCCCCGACTTTGTTGCGCGTCCCGCGCGATCGTCCACCTCAGAGTCTTGTCTGCGGCTACCCGATCTGGTTCTAAAACGGTCGGGGGACCTGCGACAGCGTCAGCAATCGCCCGTCTTCATCTCTGGCGGCTCACCTCATCTCACCGTGTCCACGGCCAATAGCCTGCGGAGCTTGCGGGATTGGGCTTTACGTTCAGTCGGGACCGCCGCGGAGCGCGCCGCCCAGTACGCCGTCGAACGGACCCATGCCGCCGCCGAATGCGCTTTCGAGTCCGCCGCCGAGGGCGCCGTCGAATGCGCCGCAGAGACCGCCGCAAAGCGCCCCGCCGAGTTCCTCGCCGAGACCGCCGCCGCGCGCGCCGCCCAGTACGCCACCCCAAGTTCCCCGTCCGTCGCCCTGCCGTCCAGCCATGCACGCTTGACCTTGAGGGCCGCGCATGAGCGAGGGTCGGGCTTGCGCCCGGCCTTGCGCTCGCCCTTGAGGGCGCGCTCGGCGCACCAGAGGGCGAACTCGTACAGCTCGCGGGTCACGTCACGGGCGGAGAGCACCTTGCATTCGGTGGCCACCGCCTTGCCGGTGCCGTGGATGATTGTGCCGCGAAGTTCCACGCGGCAAAGGATCGGGGCTGGGGCATAGCCGAGCGCGTCGAGCACATCCGCCGAAGCGTGGTAGCCCCGCTTACGGAGCACTGGTTTGGCCCCGGGTGGCATGCGGTAGACCTTTCCCACGCGGAGCTTCTGACCATCGCGGAGCCTGCGGTCCTCGCTGACGAATTGATAGCCGTGCATGATTTCGATCATCCGTTCCTCCCTCCCGTCAGCTCGTCGACGACACTTCTTTCTGCTCGAGCTTCGTCTCGAACAGCTCCTCGAACCTCGCCAGCAGCTTCTCCCTGAACTCCCGCAACCCGACCTCGCGCCCGGTGGAGACGCTTAGAGAGGTCATCATGGAACCCTCCATGCCGCAAGGCTTGAGGAGCATGAAGCGCGAGAGGTCCGTGCTCACGTTCACCGCGAAGCCATGGTACGTGACCCTGTTCTTAACCGCGAGGCCGATGGACGCGAGCTTCCTCTGCCCGACCCAGACGCCGGTCTGAGCGCTCCTGCCCGCCTCCGCCCCCAGGTCCCTCGATGCGCGGATGATGACCTCCTCCAGCTTCCTGACGAAGTCCATGACCCCGGGCCATTCCTTCAGGGAGAATATCGGGTAGCCGACTAGCTGCCCCGGGCCGTGGTAGGTCGCCTCCCCGCCGCGCTCGATCTTGAAGACGGGCACTTCGGAGGTGAAGACGTCGTCCTGCTTCCCCCGCACGCCAAGGGTGATGACTTCAGGATGTTCAACCAGCAGCAGCACATCGGGGATCTCGCCGGATATCCTCCTCTGGACGAGGGCCTTCTGGAGCTCCCACGCCTTCCCGTATTCCATCGTCCCAAGGTCGACGAGCCAGGTCATCTCGGTCATCTGTTGAGGATGTGAATCGCCTTGCCGAGCGCGGCCTCGGCTGTCTCCATGATCGCCTCGGGGAAGGTCGGATGCGGGTGCATAGTATACGCGAGGTCCTCCGCGGTGGCGCCCATCTCTATCGCGAACGCGAGCTCGCTGATGAGGTCCGACGCGCACGGTCCGACGATGACCGCGCCGAGGACGAGCCCGGACTTCTCGTCGGTGATTATCTTGACGAAGCCCTCTGATTCTCCCGCCGCGAGCGCCCTGCCGAGCGCCGCGAAGTTCACCTTGCCGACCTTCACCTTGAGGCCTTTCTCCACCGCCTCCTTCTCGCCCATGCCCACGACCGCCAGCTCAGGGTCCGTGAACACCGCCGAGGGTATCGCCTTGAAGTCCGCCTCGCTCTTCATGCCTGCACAGACCTCGGCGGCCACGATGCCCTGCTTCGAGGCGCGGTGCGCGAGGAAGGGCGGTCCCGTCACGTCGCCGACCGCGAAGATGTGCGGGACGCTTGTCCTCATCTGCTTATCGACGACGATCTGACCCCTGTTGTCGAGGGCGACCTTCGTCTTGTCCAAACCGAGGCCGTCTGTGTTCGCCTTCCTGCCGACCGTCAAGAGGAGGAAATCCCCGACAACGTCAATCGGGCCTTGGGGCGTCTCGGCGGTCGCGATGATCTTTCCCGCCTCCTCCCGCCAGGATTTGACGACAGAGCCTGTGTGGACCTCCACCCCGAACTTGGTCAACTTTCTGGATATGACCCGCACCGCCTCGGGGTCCGTCCCCGGGAGTATCTGATCCATGATCTCGATGACCGTGACCTTGCTCCTGAGCTTCGCGTAGAACGTGCCGAGCTCCAGGCCTATCGCCCCGCCGCCGACCACGATGAGGTACTCGGGTACGTTCGTGAGCTCCAAGGCCTCCTTCGAGCTGATCACCCTCTTGCCGTCGAGCGCCAGCCCGGGTAGGTCGGAAGGCCTCCCGCCGGTCGCGATGATGCAGTTCTTGAACGTCACGATCTCCTTGCCCGCCGCGGTCGTCACGTCCACCTCGTGCTCGGAGAGAAAGGTCGCGCTGCCCGAGATTATCTCCACATTGTTCCCGCGGCACAGCTGCCCGACGCCGCTCGTGAGCTTATCCACGACCTTCTGCTTCCAGGTCTGGAGCTTCTTCATGTCGAGCGAGAGCTCCCTGACGTTCAGGCCCCATTCGGAACCTGTGTCGATCTTGTGGACGATGTTGCCCGCGTGTATGAGCGCCTTCGAGGGTATGCAGCCCCAGTTCAGGCATTCGCCCCCGAGCTTCCCGCGCTCGATGAGTATGACCTTCTTGCCAAGGCGCCCGGCGCGGATCGCGGCGACGTAGCCGCCAGGGCCAGCCCCTATCACGAGGATGTCGCACTCTCGCGTCATGTCAGATTCGCAAACGGAATGATGAATAAGGACTTTACTAAATTGCAGGCTGATTCACAATCCGGTTTCATTAATCGGCTGGCGGTTGCGGAAACGGCTTTCCTGGATCAGGTTCGGCACTTGAAAACGGGAACGCTCCGTGAAGGTCGCTTGTCCGGTCTCTGTCCCCCCAAGCTCCCGCTCGCGGAGCGAGGGCGTGGGCACCGTTCCCCTTCTCCTCGCGACGGCAAGTTCTGCCATCCAACGGGTCCCAGACTAGTCCCTGAAGAACTCGTCATGACGACCGCAGTCGACGAATGTTACCGTATCACCCTTCACCCGCCAGAAAAGGACCCACTTGCTCTTGACGTGAATGTGCCGGGTATCCGATGGCTCCACACACCTCTTGCCCATCCCGAGGGAGTTCTGAAGGACGGCTCGGATCCTCTTCTCGAATGCATCCAAAAGGGCTGCGTCCCGCTTGGTGAGGGTCTCAAGCTTCTTCTTGAAGCCTTCTTCGACAGCTTCCTTCCAGTGCTGTTTCTGCACGTCACCAGGCGGGGAAATGCCTGCCACCCCGCTCTATGACAGAAGATAGGCCATCAATTGCTCAGTGTCAGGGAATGTCCGGACCCTGCCCTGCTCGATGGACCGAAGGGCCTGTTCCAATCTCTCGCGGCCTTTCGGGGACAGCTCCTCGCCTCCCTCACATCGCTCCTCTTTGAGCATGTTCCAATCCAGGTATTCGCCCTTCTTGGCGTAGATGAACGGGGAGGTGGACTTCGCGGCGGCAATAAGAGCCCTGGTCTTCAGGAAGCCCCACTCGGAAAGGACCCTGGCCACGGCCTTGACGACATGCTCGGGCGGGTTCTCCTGCGGCTCACCCCTCCTACCGATGCACCTGATGGTTCGACCTATACCCTCCTCGCTCTCGATGCCAACGACCTCCAAGCGGTCTGCCTTGCGGTCGAGGGCATTGATGATCCTACTGAGGGTCGGGGAGTACATGCCAAACTGGTCGTAGCGGTAGGCCAGATTGAAGCACCGCTCACCGGTCTCCAAGACGCACTCGCGCTCGATTAGGTAGAAGAGCTTCTGCACCCTGCTGGTGGTCAGGTAAGCGCCCTTCCTGGCGAGAAGGCGCAGTACTCTCTTGACCATGCCGATGTCCACGTCCTGATCGGGTCTCATTGCCTCATCTTGACCTATGCGGATTAGCCGCTTGAACTTCTCGGAATGATTATCATCATTTAGCATGTATTCATCTCCCACGAACGACAGATAGCTGCCTTCCTCCTCTCAAGGCATCATCCCATATGTGGCGCGTTGGCCTTCAAGGTTTCGGCGGGGTTGATGGAAGTGAAATTCCGAAGTGACTCTCCTTGAGAGACCGCCGGGACAGCGTTTCATCCGCCCTGGGCCCGAAGACCCTCCTTCTGGCGCTCGTCCTTTGCGAAGGCTTCAACGGCCAAGCCTATGTCTTGGACGATGTTCAAAGGCCGAGATTGGATCTTGAAAAGGCGTTCCCTGATTCAGTTCGGCAATTGAGAATGGATGCGCTCTTCGGAGTCTGCGTTGTCCTGTCTTGTCCCCCCAAGTCCTCAGCCTGGAGTGAGGGCGGGAGCACTTTTGCCTCCCGTTACGGCTCACTGAGGAGCCTCGCTGCGAGTGCGTGAAGACCATTGCATTGACACTTGCGGGGGCCTCTCCGAGGTGAATCGATGTCGCATTGCGGGACGTTTGCTCTTGCGGTCGAGAGAGCGAAGGGCGGCGGCCGAATCCCTGCTTTTAGACTTGCTGGCTAGCCTGTACTACGCAATAATTAGTGGAACGGGAGTGGGTCTGCAAGGAACACCTCCAAAGGCTTCTCGTAGTCCAAGGACTGGTGAGGCCTGACCTGGTTGTAGTAGAACAGGAAGTCGTCAAGGGTCTCGAACCACCAGGCCTCCCTATCGTACGTGCCGGACCGCCACTCGATCTTTCCCGTGGTCGTGGACTTCCCTGCCGCCGCCAGGATGTGCCTGATTCCGAGCTCCTCCAGCCTCAGCAGATGTTCGTCGTCGATGTCCCGGCGGGCCATAAGTGAGCACCTCCGACGGTCCGCTTGGTCCGTACCGCAATCATAAGCGTAGCGCACGACCGGCCATCGCCCGAAACGCTTAGATATCCGTAAAACGCGGTTCAAGAACAGCTAAGTAATCTTGCAGCCCTTCGCTCCTCGGGAGCTTGATGAACGTGGAAACGCCAGAGTCTTTGCCTCCGCCACCTATCCCGTCAAAGTCGAAGTTGAAAGTTGCGACCGTTGGCATCGCGCTGGTCCTGGTTATCAGCGCGTTCGCCGCGGGCTACTACTTGGGCTCCAGCCCATCCGGGAACCTGCCGGGTCCCTTGACCCAGCTCTACGTGACAGGCCTGGTCACGCTGGACAGTGGATCCACAGCATCTGGCGCGTCCGTGGTCCTCAGGGCGGAGGATGGCTCCGCCGTCGCCACGGGAACGACGGGGGCCGACGGGCGGTTCGACATCGCCCTCACTCCGCAGTTCCCGAACCGCGTCCTCGTCAAAGCCACCTACGAAAAAGCCGGCCTGCCCCCGGCCATTGGATTCCGCTGGAGCACCCGCCAATCGGACGGCGGCGCGGTCGATGTGGGCCGTATCGTCCTCCCCGACCCCGCGGGAAAGGAGCTCACCCTCGCTGGGAGCGTTGCCACCAGCGGGGACGGGAGCATCCGCGTGTCCGGGGTACCTGCGGGCATCGACTCCATCTGGGCACGCGGCTATGTCGCCGACGACTTCCCTGATGTCTTCCCCGGCGACCTCGCCGAGGGGACCGCCCAGCCGATAGTCAATCAGGTCGTCCTCTGGATCTCCGCCCTTGACGGCGCCGGGAACCTCGTGACCGCGGTGAATCCCCCAGCCGACATCCGCCTTCTCATACCGCCGAGCGAGTGGGAGGAGCTTGAGGACCTCGTGGCGGGGAACGGAGTCCTCGACACGGGCGTGTACTCCTTCAACCAGACCTCGGGGTACTGGGAACGCGAAGCAAACGGCGTCCTCGTGAACGCCGCTGGCAGCGCGATCCCAGAGTCAGAGGGCAGCGCGATTCGGCGCGGAACGCATGTCGGGGACGTCTACGCGCAGTTCGCCGCAGGCCACTTCTCCTACTGGAACATCGACCACCCCGCAACGGAGTGCGATCCGGACTTCGGCGACGCCCCCGATCCCCCCTACCCCAGTCTGACGGCGAGCGGGGGTGCCGTTCACTTGAAACCCTGCAGCGCGTGGCTCGGACACTTCGCCGACGGAGAGAGCGACGCCGAGGTGCCGGACCTCGACCTCTACGACGACGGCCTGGAGTCCTCCTCCCCCCTGAAGGTCAAAGTCGCGAACTGGGACTGGCCCGACCCGCTCTACATCAACGTGCTCATCGACCAAGGCAGGGACGGGGATTGGAGCGATGCGGGAGACTGGGTTGTCCGGAACGTCGAGGTCAGCGTTCCCAAGGTAAGCGAGGTCACCTTCAATCTGGACGCCGAGTGGGACGGGATATCTTGGATGCGGATCACCCTGACCGGCATCACGATCGCCAACTACGACGGCCATGGGAGCTTCGCGATCGGGGAGACGGAGGACTACGGGCCACCAATGGACCTCCTCCAGGTCGCCGTCTGGGGGAACGGCACGGTTTCGAGCACGCCCTCGGGAATCGACTGCCGCGAGGGTTCGGGCACCTGCTCCTGGTCGTTCGAACGCGGAACCAAGGTCGATCTCGCCGCGTCGCCCGACCCCGGAGAGAGCTTCATCGGCTGGGAAGGCGCCTGCGGCGGGGTGCCTCCGGGCAGCGGGGTCTGCACGCTGGACATCCTTGGACCGACGAGTGTCGGTGCGCTTTTCAGCCAACCTTTCGTGGACTTGTCCGTCTACATCTGGGGGAACGGGATGATCACGAGCGCCCCTCCAGGGGTTTCGTGCGCAGGGACGGGGATCATGGACTACACGATCCCGCCGGCCTGCGTGACGCGCTTCCCCTTCGGGACGGGCTCGGTGGTCCTTACCGCCACGCCGGACCCCAGTGAGACCTTCTACGGATGGTCCAGCGAATGCTCGTCCTCATGGACAAACGCGACATGCGGCGTCGTGATGGACCGCGACAGGACCGTGGACGCCTTCTTCGCCAATTTGACAATGGGGCTGACGGTCGATGGGTGGAACCAGAGCGGATTCGGGAACGTCACCAGCTGGCCGCCGGGTATCAACTGCAGCTTCCCAGGTCCGAGCTGCCTATGGCATTTCCTTTTCAGGGCTGTCGTGACTCTCACCGCCACGCCGGGGCCCGGATACAGCTTCGACTCCTGGGAAGGCGACTGTTCCGGAACGTCGCCAGTCTGCACCGTCCGCATGGACCAGCCCCGGTGGGTCTTCGCGATATTCGTGTAGTGCGGCTCTTTTGCCCGTATTCAGCCCTACGCTGACGGACTCGTGGATGACCGCCACACCGACGATCAACGGCTCCCCGGACCTTCTCCCTCCTCCGGTCCTGGCGTCTCCGGCCTCAGAGCCCTGAGTATCGCCACTGAGATTCCCGCCATCAGGATTGACAGATCGACAGCCGTACCTACTCCCATCAGCGGGGGTATCGAGAGTTGTCCCGTGAAGAGGGACACGATTCCGGTTCCCGCCTCCGCAACGACGAAAGGCAGTGAAGCGATCGTGAACGCCTTCGCCACCGCCATCTTGCTCCTCCTGCCCTTCCAAGGCCTCCTCTTCGAAGACCAAGACCCGACAATCGCCAGCAGAGCTGCGAAAATCCCCGCCACTATCGGCTTGTAGTTCACCTCGACCTTTGGCGGTGGCGGTTCCTTTGTTAGTCATGAGGAAGGCTGGCAAGTGCAGCGAGGACAGCCTTGTCTTGGAGGGCGGGAGCGGACGAGCAAGAGGGAGCCCCCGACTTCGTCATCCGCCACATCTGGCCACTCCATGACGACCGGAGGCGCGCGAGATGATCAACCCGGGTGGACATGAGACTGCGGCGAAGGCTTGTACTCTTCCATGAATCCCATTCGCAGCCTCAAGATGATGTCCGCATAGAACTTCTTGTATCCCTCTGGGTCCGAATTGAACTTCTCGATCTCCTCCCTCGGCATGGGCTCGCAGACGCTCTTCACCCATGCGTCTTCGAAGAGCAGGTTCAGGGGGATATGAACGTGTTCCACGATGTTGATCCACTTCGACTTCGGCCCCATCGGAATCCCATATTCCTCGAGAACGCTCAGGACCTGGCGCGATGACTTGCAGAAGACCGTGAAGTTCTTGTGGTCTTCGACTGCAATCTCGATTTCATCGGAAGAGATGCCGAAGGAGACGAAGCCGTCATTCACGAGCTGGAAGGAGTGCCGCGTGAAGGCGTCAAGCACCTCCCCCTTCGTCAAGTCCCCTGAGACAAAAGCCATCTCGGGTCTGGGGAGGTGGTGGACCAAGAATCCCGCGCAAGGCTCGCCGACGAACTCGCTGAGGGCTATGAACAGGGGGAACATCCTATCCCTGCTCGCGACAATGAGGAAGCCATAGTCGTATGGCGCGTGCCTGAGGCCTTCGACAAGGTAGCACTCGGTGAATTCCCTGACCGCGGCCCCGCACCGCCCTCCTTCCAGAGAGAGGCCGAAAGGCAACAGGAACTTGTTTTTCTTCTTTCGCGGGGGCTTGAGTATCATCTTCAGTCAACTTGCTGAGGGGGCAGGACTTCTTATAGGTGACACATCTGAATCTCGATTTAGGAGAACGATGATTCTCCTGATTACCGCACGGGTGATTGCAGACACGCAGATCGATGGCAGGGATGTACGCCACCCACCGACCCCCCGGCTCAAATGAGTTGTCTCCTATAGCCGATCGGGATTAGATTTAATACGATGGACTCCGATAGGAAACAAGGATGAGGGGGGTCTGGAATGGCTAAGCTCAAGCCCTGTCCGATCTGCGGACAGAACGTTTCGCTGGAGAAACTCGGGATACATTTGAAGAAGGTGCACCCGAGGGAGAAGGTCGAGGTCAAGCTCGAAAAGGAGGAGCGGACTGAGGTCGAGGAGGCGGCGAAAGCCCGCAGGCGTTCAGCTCGCCCCAAGGGTAGATGGATCGTCCTGGTGGCCCTGCTGGTCATCGTTGCGGTCGTCATCGCCTTCGTCTATGTGCCGAGAGGAATCAAGGTGGGGGACATGGCGCCGGGCTTCAATCTCCCTGATACGTACGGGGTCGACTGGAACCTTGACAGTCACCTGGCGGAGAAGAAGCCGATCCTCCTCGAATTCATGCACCCGTGGTGCGTGTACTGCAACAACTCCGTCGCGACGCTGAGGGACGTGTTCAACCATTACGGGACGCAGCTCACGATGGTTAGCATCGCAGTGAGGAACGACGCCGAGGCGAAGCCTATTCCAACGCTGGAAATGTTGAACCAGCACATACAGGACTGGGGCGTCCAATGGCCATGTCTCCTTGAGAGTCCTGGGACGGATGTCAGGGACCGATATGGTGTAAGCGGGACTCCGACTTGCTTCTTGCTCGATACTGACGGGAAGATATCCTACATTCATGTGGGCGAATTGGATTTCAATGCCCTGAAAAGCGAGATCGACCGTCTCACGCCCTGAGGAATAATGCTTCCCAAGAGATACTATCGGCCAAGCAGTCTCACCTCACCTTGCAAGAGATGGAGGATGGACTGATGAACTTGTCTTCCTTACGGATTTTCGCTGCTAGTTCGAATACCTCAGTGTTTGCCTCTCCAAGTCCGAAGAGGACTAGATTGCCTTGAACCTCGCGGTCACTGAGGTAACGAAGCGCGTCAGTCATACGCTCTCGCTCAGGAGCCAAGTTCATTACCAATTCTCCAAGTGCGGCCATGCAGGCGCAAGGAGTCAGTTGTTTCCCGCTGAACAGCAATTGCCTAGCTGCATCCACGAGATCCCAGTCCGTATCGGCACCGAGCGCGGCTTGAAGCACATCCGTGTCTAGGTGCGCTCGCCGATCAGACGGTTTGCCACCAGGAAAGCCCAACCCTCCTCGAACCTGTCAGCGATCAGCGGTTTCCTTGATTGGAAAAAGCTTCTGATCTGGCCACGATCTAATGAGGAATCATGGGCCGCTATTGAATGAATTGTCGTCACGGCTTCGAGGAAGTTGTTGCCTTGGTGAACGGCCCCGGCGATGATGCGAAGCATGTGCTCAGGGATTTCGACTGGGATCGTCTCCGGTGACTGACCAAGCAAGCGCATGCTCAATAACGCATAGTAGTCCTTAGCCAGATCAGGCGAGTAGGGGCCGTGGAAATAGTCATTGAACGAATATCGTGCCGCTGGTGCAAACCCCAAGACCTTCAGAACATAGACCGATTTCTGGATCCGCAGCCGGCTGTCAAAGGAGGCCGCGTCGAATGGTTGCCCCGTTCCGTGCTCGAGGACAGCGAGCATTCCAGCGAGTTCCGTTATCGGCATATCCCTTCCTTCGGTATCTCGTCTTCCGATATTTTGTGCCGAGTGCATCATTTACCCGTCCGGTATAAGAGCCTGCCGAGGTCCTTACTAAAAGTTCTTTTCAAATCCTTGCAAGGCTCTGAAAACACTTGGCGTTCCATAGGGTTCGTACTTCCTCCCAGCTGTTCCCCCCGAGCTCCCGCGCTCAGAGTAATGGCGGGGGCACCTTTCCCCTTTCTTCGTGGTCGATCTCAGGCAGAAGATTCAGCGGGCATCAATGAGGACTCATGCCGTGATCCCGCCAATGTAGCAAAGGTCAACAAACATGGTTCGGTTTATTCTCTTCCTTTCCCTACTCACTTCTGAGGTGAGCTGAAAACCGCACTTCTCGTGACTCCAAAAACACTACTCTTTCGGTCTGAGTCTCAGGTAAAATTCCCTGCATCCTTTGTAGAGTTCCTTCTGGGCAGGAGTGAGACTGAAGTTCTCAAGTCTCTTGAGGAACTCCTTTGCGTCTTTCCCCCTTATCTCAGGGATAGGTTCTGGATAGGCCATGTTCTCTCCCTTTGTTCTCGTAGTTTGGGTAGGTAGGTAGCTAAATGGGCATGCGCCTTACTTAACGCTTGTGCCACGAATGGCACAATGCCATCCTTGGCGAGTCGATATATTCAGACGAGCCGATGATCAGCAAGGACTGCAGGGAAATGAGACAGCCGGATGGGTCGATCCGGAACGCGAAGGACCTCAAGGGCTGAGTGAGTCCTCGGCCCGTCTTTCCCGATTCTGGGTTACAGCCTCACCGGCTCCCTCTTCGGTACCTGGTGAAGTTGGGTTTTGATCCTCTTTTTGCTTTCCGAGTTGATTTCTTGCCGGGCCTGGCCTTTTTCGCCGTGTATCGAACAGGTTGTTTCATCGTTCACATACCTCATCCACGAATGCATTCTTGGCAAGTGCGACTCCAAGGGTATCTCGGTCGTTCACCCGCTCCTAGCATCTCATTTCCTGAGGTAAGGTTGCTCCGATTTCGCGACAGAGACTAATCGCGCTTCTATCCTACGATCCAGCTCAAGTCTCCTCGCCTTTGCCCTCCGCTGACTCACGATGGTGAAGTACATCAACACGGCTAGGATCGCCAAGACCAAGGGGACGAGCAAGATGTAATACTCGTCCAATGAGTAGGTCGGCGAAGCGCCGAAGGATAGCATATAGAAGATGCCACCCGTCAAGAACGCTACGATCAGTAAGACCGTTTCCACAACGACCAGTGCATTGTTCCCCTGTGCTTTCCTGCAATCGCCCCGCATGAGCATCGAAATGCTGGTGGTGCTGATCATTAAAGAAATGAAATTGAAGGCCAGTGAACCGATCGTCGCTTCTGTCACTCGAAATCACCGGGCCGTGGTTCCAATGCGGTGCCCCACAACGCCATGCAATCAAGAATGCGGTCTATGATACATCAATCCTTGCCTATGTAGCCGCTGATGATATCCAAGAACCATTATCTTCAGCTCACAGGCGGAGATTGCCGAGATTTCTGTTGTCGTGCACGAGGCACCATACCGCCGTGCCCATGAATGCAAACAAGAACGACAGCGCATGCACAAGCACATTCACGCCAGGCCCAGCGGCCAGGAAGAAAGTGGGAGAGAGGAAGACTGTCCCTATCAGCACCACGAAGACAACGAAGTTGGCAAGCCGGTTACGGCGGGCCCGTCGCAGATTCGGAGAGTCGGAGTGGCATGGCACGACATCCTGAGACTGACGATCCCTTAGCAGTGCATTGAAGAGACAGAAGACGGATGTGATCCCCCACGCCGCGTAGACCAAGCCCGAGGCTCCATAGCCGAATCCTTTGGTCCATAAGAAAACCACATTGGCCAAAGCTCCGGAGAGGAACATGCTGAAGATGAAAACCATCTGCCTGGATCGTCTTTCCTCCGCAGGCATCGAATCGTTCGTCAAAGCGAAGACCAGTGCGAAAGTGAATAACGAGATCATGTTCGAGAGATAGTGTGGCCAAAACGAACCATGCACGAACATCGAGGTGACGATCCCCCAGGGTGTCCTCGGTGAGTCGGAAAGGAGACACATGGTCGCCGGGAACGAAGAGGAGCCGATCGTGCACGCCGGCGCCGGGAACGCATATTGCACAAGCAGGACTCCGAGGCTTACTGCAGCGATGAGAATGCATGAATAGAATACCATGGCGAATGGTCTCACCGACCGCTTCCAAGGATGGATCAGCCTCGACAACATGGCATTCATCCATTGTCGACAGGCGGGGCGGGCCTTAAGTCAGTTGCCGTATGGACCCAAGCCCCGCTCGAAAGGGCGGAGCACCTTTGCCCTTTTTTCTGTACCCGATTTCAGGCTGAAGATTCAGCACCGAGAACTTAGCGCCCCTTCCCCCATGAATGCCAGAATGGCAGTTCTTGATAGTTCAGCGCTTCGCAACTGATACCATGTCTCTTGAGGAAGCCAGACACCTTTAGAACACCTGAAGGAGTGCCTGTACAGAGAACAAGGATGACCTCGTTGTCGTGAAATGTGTCGGCCATCGCTTTGATCTTCGATACACCGCTACGCGCTGCCCCATAATCCTTGACCTCATAGACGATTCTCTTGTTCTCGACATAGACATCGGGATAGTACATCCTGCCGCGTGGTCCATGGAAAGCGGGAGGTTTCTGATATCCTTGAAGGTGGTCGGCCCTCACAGCATCCCCTTGGTCTCTGTGCCATTTGGCGATCCTGCGAACAACGTAATTATGGAGAGCCATCACCTCACCCTACCTGAGAAAGCAAATAGTCTGAGGGATTATTAAGATTCCGTAGGATATGGTGAACCTATTCGGGGGGATACCCCCCTAACCCGGTCGAAAGGGCGGGGACACCTTTCCCCATTCAGCGTATGATACGCACATATGCCAACCCTACAGTACGGTCGGTTTTCCACGCCCCTAGTGGTGTTACTACTCCTTAGGCTGATTCTCAATTGGTACCGTTTTCGGCGTCTTCTTAGAGCCGCTATCCGAAGAGGCGGTACTCCTCGGCTGAGCCTTTGGCTTCCCCGGCGTTTCTTCTGCAATTTTCTTCACATTTCCTTCTTTTTTCATATCTCCAGACCTCAGTGCAGCCAGCTCGCCCTCAGCCGGTACCTTGTAACCGAACCTCTGCATGACCAGGTCAAAAGCAACTCCCGCGAGGAGAAGCATGCTGTTCACAATCACGCCCGTGGAGAACCAATTCCCATGCTCGGGGACTCTGAGAATTCCAGTGATAAGGGATGAAACGCCTATCATGCCCTCGACAGCCGCGAACGGGAGTACGAGCATCGTCATCGTCCATCGCCTGTCGTGTGTGAACTTGCCTTTCAATTCAGCTGGAGTGAGCGTATTCAGTTTCTGAGCGATAGGCATCTTCCTGAGTTCATTCTCCCGCTTCGCCGTTTCCTCCGGCTTCATGGCGCCCTTGGCGGGAGGGATGTACCTGTCCCAAGGTTTCCTCCTCCCGAATACAATGCCGAGCACGATGAGGATGATGACGAAGAAGACAGAGATCAGCGGCTTGAAGTTGGCCTCGTTGTTGGCGGGCGGTATTGTCGGCTGCGTTCCATTATAGATTATGACTGCGGTAAACGCGGAGTCAACATTCAGATTCGTCTCATTGACAGCATAAAGAGGCGGACTTCCACTGGTGCTACTTGAGAAATTCGCAAAGGACCATTCGTCTGCCCAGTCGCCCCAGCTGCCGCTCAAGCCGAGCAAGTGAACCTGTACCTGGTCGCCCGAACTGTCGTTGTACCAGAGACCGACTGTGTGCTCTGAATCGGTGCCCAGCAGATAGACCGTCGGCTTGAACTGATGAATGAATGGGATTGCGATTATGTTGACGCCCGTTACCGTGAACCCTAAGGTCGTCAAGTCTTTCGAGATCATGTTGATGAATCTCTCATGAGGCATGGCCGTGGGCATGATTATCGACAGTGCGGTATTGTTGTCGACCCAGTCTGACCAAGAGTCATTTGTATTGGCGGACCCTAATGATCCGAACTCGACGAAATGGATTTGGACTGTAAATGCTGAGGGCAGCCCTTGATGCAGACCCCCCGGAACGATCTCTTGGAGAACTACAAGAGGAGTCACCTGATGATAGTAGGTGATGCTCCGGCTGAAGGCTGAGGTCACCTGCACCCATGGAGGCACATTGAAACTTTCCTGAGTCATCCAACGCTCTGTCAGGCTGCTTCCCGCCCCCAGCGTGTCAAACGACAAAGCAGTATTCGCGTCTGCCCAGTCAAACCATATACTGATTTGACTTGGCTGCGTGACGGGCTCCCCCATGCTAGTGAATCGTGCAGCAACACCATGGGCGCTACTGAGCCCAATCAAATCGATGACCGGTCTGAACTGATGGCGGTACGTGACGCTACGGCTGAACGCGGAGGTCACCTGAATCCACGGAGCTATGCTGAAATCCTCCTGGGTTATCCAACGTTCCGTGAGATTGCTGCCCGCCGCAAGCGTATCGAATGACAGGGCAATGTCGGCATCCAGCCAATCAGACCAAGACATGAATACGCCAATCTGAATCACAGGCACTCCTCTTGACGCAAAGGATGCGTTGACGCCATGGACACTATCGGTGTCGATGAGGTCGACGACCGGCTTGAACTGCCGGGAGTATGTCGCCGTGAACGTCATGTCGCTGTTCCCGACTGTGATGTCATGAGTTAATGTGCCACCATCATCCCATGAAACGAACAGCCATCTCTCACCGGGCGAGATCATGTCAGGGTCCGGAGCGCTGATCGTATGCACCCCGCCAGGAAGCCACTGGAATGTCACAGGCGCCGGATAGCTGAATCCATCGACGATGACATTGCCGAGGACCGGCGACCGCG
Organism: Thermoplasmata archaeon; assembly: GCA_041489255.1. GTDB lineage: Archaea > Thermoplasmatota > Thermoplasmata > RBG-16-68-12 > JAFNFQ01 > JAFNFQ01. The sequence goes on from JBGPQV010000003.1 coordinate 166,029, forward strand.
TTATGGTCACGTTTACGGCAACAGATGGCGCGAGGACGTTGATTAGCGTATGGGGGAAGGGGAAGTTGATTCTTGTTTCGTCATAGCGTATGTAGGACACGATGCTGTCAGGAGCCAATAAAGCCTCCACACCGCTGCCGCTGAGGCTTGATGTCACGTTCAATGTGGCGGTCCATGTCTCGTTTATGCTGAGCTTTGACACATTCCACTGGACGTTGGTATTCCCGGCAAAGGAGCCCACGTAGCTTGGCGGGGGATTGGCCGTCCCTGGCACATAATGGACATAGCTCGGCAGGAACAGGTTGATCATCGGGATGTCGTCGGTGACATTGTCGTCGTAGCCTGCAAGATTCCTCACGCTATCGCCGATGGCCTGGTATATCGAATCCAGATCGTTGGCGGTCTGGGCCCTCAGATATAGGCCGCCACTGACCTTCGCAATCTCACGCAGCAACACCTCATCGACGCTGCCACTTTCGTTGAGGCCAATTGTGAAGATGACGATTCCTTCATTCGCGGCCCTTTGAGCCTCACTGACTATCTGCACGTCCGAATGACCCGTCGTGTCCTGGCCGTCGGTCAAGAGAATCTCGACCCATGTGTGCGACTGGTTGCCGTAGGCAAGGATTTCGTCCGTTGCCAGGCGGATAGGATCATAGAGGTTCGTGTTCGTTTGGTCAGTCTGGCAGTAATCGACGTTCGATTTGATCCGTGTGTAGTTGGAACTCAGATGATCTCCATTGGGTGCCGTCACGTCTTCATCATAACAGAGGACAGCCGCTCTGTCGGGGATCGACAGGAGGTCGACGTAATGGCTCGCTGCGTCCAGTCTCAGGTCGAATGGGTCGCTGGTGAGCATACTACCTGAGGTGTCAATCATGAAGACGGTGTCTTGTGGTCTCTGTCTGGAGAGGGTCATTCCCCGCCCGGTCACCGTCAAAGTTATGGTGGTTTCCTTCGGCATGTATGTCGGCGGCGATGTCTCAATCCAGACGGTGGACGGATCTGAAGAGGCATCAGGAGACACATATGGGTAGATTTCGGTAGTCAGGAGGACAGTTCCACCCGAGAGTGGGTCGCCCGCAATCGTTGCCACGACCGTGCCGACCTCCCATTCATGAACCTGTGGAGTCGGCGGGACTTCAACGGATACCTGTATGTTCACTTGCCCGTCAGGCGGTAGTAGTCCGGTGTCCGGGATGCTGTCAGCGTCACCCGGCGAATCTGGAAGAGGCGTGACGCCGTCTGCATTGAAAAGGGACATCGCCCAACCCTGGGATCCAAGAGTCGTCTGGATGTTTGCATACGAATTCGTGAGCTCCTTGTTGGTCACGGTCAGGACGTAGAACACTCGAGTCCCAAAGTCGCCCCACTTCGTCTGTCCCGGTCCGATTAGGACGAGCGGCATCGAAGGGGCCTGATCAAACCGCCAACCCGCGGCAATAGACGATGTATCATCATACCCCTCGGCCGTCCCGAAACCATCTGGAACGCGCGTCATGCTCAGATCCTGTGTGTGCGGGGTGCTCCAGCCGACCATATCATAGAAAACGCCGTTCGTGTCATAGAGGTAGAGATTGTCGCCTGTTGCGGTAAGCGCGCTGAAGAGCGCCGCTGCCTGGGAAGGCCGTATCAAATAGAACGGGTTCGCATCTGATAGGGTCGTGGCCGGGAGCGCATAGGCTGAGTCACCTACGACCGTATACCCCGACGTGTCGAATGTCCCCAGGCCCTTGAAGTAGAGCTCGATGAACCTGTTGTTCGGGTTGGCGGCGTTGAACAGCACTTCGTTGAATATGAAGCTGGGATTCGTCGCGGGACTCATGCCACCGTTGGGAGCACCGAAGGTCGGCGTTGCATCGCGCACCCAGCTTGCAGAGTAGCCATTGCCTGATTGAACTCGTGCAGTCGATTCCGAAGCGATTGGGTCCGGTACCGGTCCAAGTTGACCGTAATAAGCGGAATCCTTGACCACACTCAACTGGTTCAACAATCGCACATAGCCGCCTTCATCGCCGAGAGTGATGTCAACAGAGAGACTGGAGGAGGCAGGATCTCCGACCGTGAAGTAAGCTCCTGGCGCCACAGTGCCGAGCGGAGTCAAATCGAATCTAACGCCATCAACGATTAGACCCCATCCGGCCATGTTGATGTTCCTGCTTCCGTGATTGAACAACTCGACTTGTTCGAAACCATTTGGGCTGTCACGGATTTCGGTGATCAGCATTTCGCTCACATCAAAGCTGGCGAAATAAGCGTGGCGTGCTACTCCATTTCTCATGTCGCTCCAAATCACATAGATCCCAAATAGTCCGGAGGCGGTGGAAGGTGAAGTCTGATCCGTGGCGTCCGGGACAACGTCGTCGGTGTCGTCCACCCTGACGTCGTTGTTGTTCAGCAGCCCATCCCCCCATTTGTTGCCGTTGTTCTCAGACCAAGAGCAGAAGACATCGTAGTCCCCATTCCTGTTGTCGGACCAGACGACATACAGCACGCCGGATGACTGAGTAATCGTCAGGCCATTCGGCGAATACGGGATGCCCAGGAAAACATCATTGACCTGCTTGGTGGCAATCCATGATGTCCCGAAATCCACCGACTGAGAATACATGACGAGGTTCGCATTGCCTGCATCCAGCATGATCCAGACAGCGTGGATTCTTCCAGAGGACTCGATCAAGATCGACGGGTAGCTGACGCCACCTGATCCCGAAGGGACAGAGACAATGAGGCTGACCTGCCATATGTTGCCGTTGTCCGCGGATATCGCTGACCAGAGACTGGTTGCCGAAGCATTGGATTCCTCCCATGCCACCACGACAAATGATCCAGAGGCGGATATGCTGGCATGCGCCTTGTTGTTAGTGTCGCTGGCGACCCTCTTCTCCATGAGCCAAGCTGCACCGCCATCTGAGGACTCCGTGACGAAAATATCGAGGTTTCCATTCCTGTTATCTTGGAAAGCCACATAGACCCATCCATCCGTACCGACCGTGACATGTGGAGCCGTTGCCATGGAGTTGGGCAGGGCGTTGTCCAGCTTGTGCCTATCGAGCACGTTCCATGTCGTCCCGCCATCGGTTGACCTGATGACGTAAACCTCGAAATTGCCAGAAACCATTGATTGCCATGCAATATAGACGTATCCCGAGTAGGGACCCGTGGACGTATCGACAGCTATTGATGGAGCCATGTTCGCCATGCCGGGAAGGAAATCAATCGTCGTCTCCCCCGACCAAATCGCACCGCCATCTACGGAGTCAGCATAGTAGATCCTCAACCCGCCCGTGCGGTTGTCCATCCAGGCTGCATGCAACTTGCCTGCCCTGTCAGAGGCAATGACCGGTCCCCCCGGAGAACCGGTCCCGACCCAGCCGGGTCCTGCATCCACGAGCATGTTGGGTCGAGCGAAGACTGGTGCTAGCGCGACCACATTTTCCGAAAAACGGGGACAGAGGGTCACAGCGGAACCCGAAAGAGAGGCCGCCAGCATCAGCACAAGGAAACAGTGAAATCTGCTATCGCGTCCAATTGCACTCATGACAATTCTCCTCCAAGGATTGTATTGACGCGGGTGAAAATACTTGCTTGTGACCATGCCCCATGAACCAACCAAATATGTCATCCGCGATGGCGTGGTCGTCTATTTAGATAATGGGGACGCGGCAGGCTTGCACAAAAATCTGGCTCGTTCCCCGCCTAGACCATCCACCCGCCCGTCCTAGGCAGTGACCTCCACCGGAATCCACTCCACCTCGAACACCTCTTCCACGTCCAGATCCATCTCGAACACGGCCCCTATGAGGA
>JBGPQV010000004.1:0-158983 GCA_041489255.1 Thermoplasmata archaeon
ACGCCTGTAGAGCTCGTTGACCCACTGCCTCGTCACCTTCTGTATGCTGGCTATCCTGGAGACCGGTTCCCCTTTCTCCATCTCCCGGATGATCCACTTCACCTTCTTCTCGTTCAGTTTGGCCATCCTGACCCCTGCGAGAGGAATTATGGAAAGTGAATTCAGGATAGCGCATTCTCTACCGCCCTCGAAAGCTTAATCATCAGAGTAAGGGTTCGTCCCTCCGAGGGCTGGGGTTACCTTGCACCGCTCTTCGTTCTCCCGAGTGTCAGAGGTTGTTTGCGCTGTCGCGATCGCGTCTCTTTTCCTGATCCCCGTGTCCATGCGCTCTGGCGGGGATTCTGGCGGTTCTCTTCTGGCGCCGTCAGCCTTCACGTCCGTGTTCGCCATGAATGTTACCAACACTCTGATGATCGACAGGCCCGATGAGGTCGTCCAGATGAACTTGACTTTGTCGGATTCATCCATCACAGATTCCACCCATTTCACAGTACGCCGCCAATCCGGCGGCAGCGAAGTCCTGTCCGGTCCCCTGAACTCCACCGTCGAACTGTATCCGAGCGGCTACATCCACAGGATGCGGATCGCCTTCCAGGACAGCTTCGCGCCGGGCGAGAGGAAAGGCTATATCATCAATGCGGGCGAGAAGACCGCCCTCAGGGGGGACATGGCCTGCAGCATCGGGTTCACGGCTGTGACCGTCACCGATGGAAATGTGACGGACAGAAGGACCTACATGCTGACCACGGACAACTCCATCAACTACTACACCACGGGCATCAGGGTGTATTACGACCACACCACATATCCATTCGAAGCGCAGAGCGGGATACTCATACGGGTCGGCGGGGATCAGCTCTCCCTGGATCAGACGAACTTCCAGATGGGGTGGGGGACGCCAGATTCCCTCGTGGCGGACGTGAACAGCGTCATGGTCTCCGTTCATCTCTCCTACCACAGCCCGTATTCAGCTCAATGGGGCTACGGTGCGACCTCGGCCTGGCTGAAGGACACCGACGTCATCTGGGCGGACCTCACCGTCAACTTCTACAACAACAACTCGATGATCGACGCTTACGTCTCGAAGAAGGTCAACGAGAAGTTCTACAACCACAACGGCTTCCTCATGGAGACATCGCTCCTCTTGGCGGGGGACGGGAACTACGAGTACATCTTCGGGACGCCTGACCATACGAGGCAGTGGGCCAACACCACTTCCCTCAACTGGGCCCTTGACTGGCATGAGTTCCGTGAGGTAGAGGTGGGGAACCGGAGCGCTCCCGCGCTGGGAGATCTGGACAGCGACGGTGACCTCGACCTGATCGTCGGCTCTGCGGACGGGAACCTCACCGGGTTCAACAACACGGGCGGTCCGACCGCCCCGGCGTTCACTCCTGACGCGAATCTCGCTCCCTCGGGCGGGCCCTGGGATGCGAACACCAAGCCGACTCTCGGCGACCTCGACGGGGACGGGGACCTGGACCTTGTCGTCGGTCTGCAGAACGGCATGCTGATCGCCTTCAGGAATATCGGTGATGCCTACACGCCATTATGGAGCCGTGATGACACTCTGGTCGCCGGAGTGCTCGTCGCCGCCACCATTCGGGAGGCTGCGCCTGAGCTTGCCGACCTCAACGGGGACGGGAATCTCGATCTCCTGGAGGGAATCGCCACCGGCACGTTCCATTATTACGAGAACGTTGGCACAGCGTCAGTACCTCAGTTCTCGTTGAACGATACCGAGTTCATGTACCTGAACGAGGGCGACACGCTGAAGCCCGGCTACTTCTGCACCCCCGCCATCACGGACGTGAACCGCGACGGATATGCCGACTTCGTCTCGGGCACGAACTACACCTCATTTGGCACCCTCGTCTATTTCCAGAATGAGGGCAACAACTCTGATCCAAGATTCACGAAGCTATATCCCGCCATGTTCAACAACGTCCGCGGCCCGGGATACTACACCGCAGACTACAGCGCGCCTGAGTTCGGCGATTTGAATGGAGACGGGCTCGAGGACATAGTCATCGGCATCAACAACGGGACCCTGGAGTTCTATGCGAACCAGGGATACTCGCTGCCAGAGCGACACGCGAACACGATGCAGCCCCTGTCGAACGGCTCATACAGGTACTACTACGACCAGGACGGCAACGACGGGCAGTATGTCATCCGGAACTACTCCGGCGACTTCTACGGCTGGTACGTCGTCTCCAACCCCGCCGCCAACGCCTCGATATTCCGCTATGTGCCGGACTTCGCGAGGTACGCGTACAGGGACGAATACTCCGGTGAGATGTACCCGTGGGCCGGCGGGAACACCAGCTACTACCCGTTCATTCCGGCAGAGGACGGGCGGGTGGGGAGAGGGATTCTGATCACCCGCGCCGCCAGCGACGCAACGGCCGGCGGTTACGGGTATGGCGGGACTTACCTATCACAAACCGGAACGGCCGGCGGGTTCCTCCAGGTCCCGATGACCGCGATGGAACACAGGAGCAGGGAGACTCTGGTGCTGGAACTCCCGTACGACCATTCGGCGGCACTCTATGATCTGATCGGCGCGCGGATGATGAATCCATTGAGGATCGAGACCGACTCCGACATTACACTGCGCTCCATAGACATCACGACCGACCCGGCAGACCCCGGGCAGGGCCAGGACGTGACGGTTGCCGCGAATATCTGGAATGTCGGGTTCAGCAGTGCGAGCGGCGTCGAGGTGCAGTTCGTCGATGGCGATCCCTCCACCGGCGGGACGAAGATCGGGGCGACTCAGGTCATAGCATCGATTCCCGCGGGAGGTGTCAGCATCGCAAGCGTGGTCTGGAACACGGCGGGAATAATCGGACCCAGAGCGATCTTCGTGGCGATTGACCGGAGCGATACCGTCAAGGAGATGGATGAGGACAATAACGTCGCGAGCAGGACCTTCTACGTCACCGCCACGCGGAGGACTTGGAGCGGGGAGGCGATGATATCGGATTCCACGTACAACGACATGGACCCCGACCTCGTCACGGATGCCAACGGGAATATCTGGGTGGCGTGGCACACATTCGTCGCGAAGGATGACTTCGACATCTTCGCCAAGACCTTCAACGGCACGGGCTGGACGGGCGTCCAGAACCTCGCATCGGGGATGAAGAGGACGAGCGCGCCCGCCCTGGCCGCAACTCCCAACGGGGACGTCTGGCTGATCTTCTCAAGCAACATCGTCGAGTATGACAAGTTCATCACCACGAAGAACGGCATCTATTACTGGAGTCAGAAGTTCGACCTGTGGGCCATGAATTACTCGCATGGCGCCTGGCAGGCTCCGCAGCGATTCTCGCAGGCCGTCGAGAAGAACAACGCCGACCAGGCCCCGCGCGCGGCGGTCACCCCCGATGGCACTCTGTGGACGGCATTCAGGCATACGTATTTCGACCTGTACTCACACGGCCAGCAGATGTACAACATCCCCTATCAGGACATGAACATCTCCGCCAGATCGTTCAACGGGACCGCCTGGAGCAGCGAGCAGATAGTCGACAACAGAGCGGGGAATCAAGGTTGGTGGGGTGGTGCGTCGCTGGCGGTTTCGCCGAGCGGTACGCTCTGGGCGTTCTACGAGGCGGAGCTGAGCCAGACGCAGTTCGAGATCTACTATAGCACGAACAACGGCTCGGGTTGGACCACGCCGGCCAGATTGACCAACAACCCCGGTCAGGATGTCAGACCGGTCGCGACCTTCGATTCTCGCGGGAACCTCATCGTCGTCTGGGAGAGCGACAGGGACGGCGAGAAGGACCTGTACGTGAAATACTACAACGGGACGTCATGGTCGAGCGACTCCAGACTCACGACCGATTTAGGCGAAGACATGAAGCCCGCCATCACGACCGATGGTTCGGGAAGCGTCCTCGTGGCGTGGGAGAGCGACAGGACGGGGAACAAGGACATCTTCATGAAGGCGTTCGACGGCGTTGCATGGACCCCGGATCTGCAGGTCACGACGGATGCGCACTCCGATGAACAAGTCAGGATAACCGGAAGCCGCTCGGGTGGCGCGATGCTCGTCTGGGAGACTGACAGGAATGGCTACGGGGACAAGGACATCTACGCGAAGATACTCCAGATGCCGCCACCCAAATTGAGGACGGAGTTGTCCGGGGTCCTCTACGGAGATGTGAAGCTGACCTGGAACTTCTCCGCGGACGACTGGATGAGCAGGCTGGTGACCGGCTACACCGTCATGTGCGGTGAGGTCTACGACAGGAGCGGGGCCAGCTACGCCAAGATCGCGGACACTCCCGCCAACGTGAATTCGCTGGCCATATTGGGCCGCGGACAGGGCGACCCGAGGAACATCTTCTGCGAGGTTATCGCGAACACGCCGTTCGGATCGACGCTGCCCTCGAACCAGCAAGGCGCCTACAAGATCACGTTGACCGGGCACAACCTCATCTCAATCCCGTTGCTCATCGAGGATCCGGCTGTCACGTCTGCGCTCGCGACTCTCACGAACATACCGTCCAACTTCACATACATGCGATACTACGATGAACTCGACGCGGTGAGCCCTTGGAAGATATTCTCGATGATCGGCCCCCGCGATTCACTCGGTCTCAGCAATGACATGGGGCTGTGGGTCGGCGGTTCCGGGTCGGGTCAGCTGACGGTGACGGGGACTGTGCCTGACGGATACACGATCAGGTTGAAGGCGGGCTGGAATCTAGTCGGCTATCCCAGTCTCACTCCCAGGACCGTATCGGACGCGCTGGCGGGCCTGCCGATCGTGCGCATCGAAGGAGAGGATTCTACAACTCCGCCTTACAACCTCAGGGTCTTGGGCGGCGGTGATGTGATGTACCCTGGCCGGGGATACTGGATCTACGTGTCCTCTGATTCGACATGGCTGCTTGGCGGCTGAGCGAGTCCAAATGCTGTTCGCTCCGTCGAAAGTTTGATGTTGGCCCTGCGGCTTGACTCCACAAAGGGGTCGGGGTCATTTGTCGGATTCTCCAACCGCACGGCTGACGAAGGTTCTTGGCGCTGCGATTTTCGCGACGATGCTCTTCATGCCGGCGTACTTGCATGGCGGGAGCGAGGCGGGCAGCGAGTTGCCACGCCCAATGTCCTCGCCATTGGCGGTTGCGCTGAACGTCACCAACACGATTGCGGTCAACAGGCCGGACGAGGTCATCCAGATGAACCTCACCCTGCCCGACTCTATGATCACCGATTCGACGAACTTCTCGGTGCGGCGGCAGACTGATGACAGCGAAGTCCTGTCGGGACCATTGGACTCCACCGTGGAGCTCTATCCCAGCGGGTACATCCACAGGATGAGGATTGCCTTCCAGGACAGCTTCAACGTGAGTGAGAAGAAGGGTTATTTCATCAAACCCGGCAACAGGACGGCGCTCGTTGGAGACATGGGATTTTCCATCGCTCCGCCGAACATCTACGTCACCGACGGGAACGCCACCGACATGAGGAACTACCGCATCTGGATCGACAACTCAGACCTCTACTACACGAACAGCGTCCGCGTTTACTATAACCACACGAGCTACCCCTACCAGGCACAGAGCGGAATACTGGTGAGGGTGGCGGGAGACCTGCTCGTCCCCGACCAGCCGAGCATCCAGCTCGGGTGGGGCGTCCCGGACTCGATCGTCGTCGACAGCAACAACGTCATGGTCTCGACCCATCTCGTCTACAAGAGTCCCTACTGGATACACTGGGGGGTCGGGATGCTCTCGAGCCTCGAGAGGGACACGGACCTGCTCTGGGCCGTCATAACCGTCAACATCTACAACAACCGCTCCGTCATCGACGAGTACGTCTCGAAGAAAGTCAACGAGAAGTTCTACAACCACAACGGCTTCGTCATGGAGATCTCGGCGCTGATGGCTGATGACGGGAACTATGAGTACATCTACGGGACGCCGAACCACGTGCGGCAATGGGTGAAGACTCCCGCGCTCAACTGGACGTGGGACCAGACGAAACTGGTCGGCCTGGATGTCGGCAACCGCAGCGCGCCTTCCGCAGGCGACCTCGACGGTGACGGCGACTTGGATATGATCGTCGGTTCACTCGCGGGAACCCTCACTGGGTATGAGAACACCGGCGGGCCATCGAATCCGACTTACACCGCAAGGCCGAGCTTTTCACCGCCAGGAGGGCCCTGGAACAGCAACACCGCCCCGGTCCTCGGGGACCTGGATGGCGACGGCGACCTCGACCTGGTCGTGGGGCTCGCGAACGGGCAACTCATCGCCTTCAGGAACACGGGGACTCCCGCCTCTCCGGTCTGGACGCGGGACGACGCGATGCTCACGGGCGTCATCAGCATGGCCATGCCGCTCTTCGCCGCCCCTGAACTGGCTGACGTGGACTCCGACGGGGACCTCGATCTCCTGGTGGGCAAGTTCGTCGGCGGTTTCGATTACTATCGCAACGACGGCAACATGTTCAACCCGGCGTGGGTCAAGGACGATGCAACGTTCTCCCATCTCAACCAAGGTCCAACGAAGATGCCTGGGAACTTCACGACGCCCGAGATCGTGGACGTCGAGATGGACGGGTTGCTCGACTTCGTCTCGGGGCAGAACTTCACGACTTTCGGCAGCCTGATCTATTTCGCGAACACCGGGACGAACTCGTCACCCCGCTTCACACAGCTCAAGCCCTCCGTGCTCGGCACGATAGGAAGCGGCGTGTGGTGGAACAAGGACTACACCGTCCCCGAGTTCGGGGACTTCACCGGGGACGGCTTCCAGGACATCGTCATGGGCATGAACGACGGCACACTGCAGCTGTATGCGAACACCAGGTGGGGCTGGTATGAGCGGCACGTGAACGAGATGCAGCCCCTGGAGAACGGCTCCTACCGGTTCTTCTATGACAATCAGGGGAACGACGGGCAGTTGGTCACCACCAACTACTCCACAGGTTTCAACGGTTGGTACGTCGTTGCGCAGCCCTCGGCCAACGCGTCGGTTTTCCGCTATATGCCCGACTTCTCCAGGTACGTCTACAGGGACCGGTACTCTGGGCAGATGTATCCTTGGGCGGGAGGCAATGTCAGCTACTATCCATTCCTGCCCAACGAGGACGGATATGTCACGCGCGGCATCCTGATCGGGCGGGCATACTGGACGACACAATATCACGGGTACGCCTACGGCGCTTCCTACATGACCCAGACGGGCGAGGCCGGCGGGTATGTGCATGTTCCCGTCACCTCCATGAACATCACGAGCCATCAGGTCCTCGTCATGGAGCTGCCCTACGACCATTCCGCCGCGCTCTATGAGTCGTTGGCGGAGGTCATGGCGAACCCACTGAAGCTCGAAGCCGACCCGGACCTCACTCTCAATATGCTCGACATCATGACAGACCCGACCGACCCCGCCGAGAACAGCGCCGTGACAATCACCGCCAATATCTGGAATGTGGGGTTCAACGATACCGCGAACGTCCCCGTCGAGTTCTTCAACGGCGACCCCAGTTCTGGCGGGATCAAAATAGGCCTGACGCAAATCATCCCTGCCATCGGCGCAGGAGGCAGAGGGACCGCAAGTGTCGTGTGGAACACCGCCGGCATCGTGGGAATCAAGAATGTCTTCGTTGCCGTCGATCGCGCTAGCGTGATCAAGGAACTCGATGATGACAACAACATCGTGAGCAGGCCTTTCACGATCACCCGCGAAGCACGGACATGGAGCGATGAGATACTCATCTCGCAGAGCAAGCACAACGACATGGACCCGGACATCGCCGTGGACGCGAATGGCCACGTGTGGTTCACCTGGCACACATTCGGGATGTACGAGAACTTCGACGTCTCCGCGATCGACTTCGACGGCACGAGCTGGGGGAGGGTCGAGACGATTGCTGAGAACTACAAGCACACAGGCGCACCGACCCTCGCCCCGGCCCCGAACGGCGACATGTGGCTCATATTCTCGAGCAACAAGGTGGAGTACGCCAACTACATCGCCACGAGGCATCCGATGTGGTACTGGGCGGCGAAGTACGACCTCTATGGTGCAGTGCACTCGTACGACGGCTGGCATGCGCCCGAGCGGATCACCGATGCCGTCGATTACAACGAGAGCGACGGGGCACCATCCGCGGCCTTCGCGCCGGACGGCAAGCTCTGGACGGCGTACAGGCACACCTATTACGCGCTATACTTCCGGCCGGGCATGCAGATCAGCAACACCCCGTTCAACGACGAGAACATTTCTGCTCGCTCATTCGACGGCACGACATGGTCAGCGCAGCAAGATGTAGACAAGAGGCCTGGGAACCAGGGGTGGTGGGGCGGGGCGAAGCTTGCAATCTCGCCTACCGGGACTGTCTGGGCGTTCTACGAGTCGGAGTCCGGCAAGCAGTTCGACATCTATTACAGCATGAACAGCGGCTCCGGATGGACGTCACCGACGAGGTTGAGCACGAGTGCTGCTCAGGATACGAGACCGGTCGTGACTTTCGACGATGCGGGCACGCTGTGGGTCGCGTGGGAGAGCGACCGCAACGGGAACAGGGACATCTACGTCAGGAGCTACGATGGGTCGACATGGTCCGCCGAGAGGCGGCTGACCACTGACCTCGGAGAGGATATCAAGCCCGCCATCGCGACGAACCCGAACGGCTACGTCTATGTCGCTTGGGAAAGCGATCGGACCGGCAACAAGGACATCTTCCTCAAGGTGTGGAACAAGACCGGCTGGTCTCCCGACTTCCAAGTGACGACGGACCCGCACGCGGACGAGGAAGTCTCGATCGGTGGCGGGGCCAGCGGCGCGATGTGGCTCGCATGGGAGAGCGACAGGAACGGCTTCGGGGACAAGGACATCTACGTCAAGGCGTTCACGGGATCGGGGGCGGCCCCGGTCGTGCCGGTGAGGGGCCCTTCAGACCTCCGAGCCGAGCTGGAAGGTAGCAATTTCTGGGATGTCAAGCTGACCTGGAACCTCTCCGCCGATGATTGGCTGTACGGGAGAGTGACGGGCTATGTCGTGAGATGCGGAAATGTGTATGACCCGAGCGGCGCCTCCTATAACCCAGTAGTGGTCGCGCCACCGGGGTACGACTGGGCCGTGCTGAACAACATGGGTCAACACAGCCCGGACAACATCTTCTGCCAGGTCCTCGCGAACTCCACGGCGGGCCTCTCCGCGCCGTCGAACCAGGCGGGGGCATTCAAGATACATCTCACGGGGCACGACCTCGTATCGTTCCCGCTGCTGATCGAGAACACGAGCGCGTCATCTGTGCTGGCCACCGCAACGATCCGTCCATTCAACTTCACGTATGTCAGGTATTATGACTCGACAGACTTCGTCGATCCGTGGAAGGAGTATACTGCGGCGGGATACCGTGACCTCTTCCGCGTGGACAACGGCATGGGGCTTTGGGCGGGAAGTTCAGGACCGTCGCAAATCACTGTGGCGGGAGTCGTGCCGTCAGGGTACCCCGTGCATCTCAAGGCGGGATGGAACCTCGTCGGCTATCCGAGCATGACCCCGCGGAGAGTGGCGGATGCATTGGCTGGATTACCCCTTGTCCGCGTCGAGGGCTACGACCCGCTCGCGAACGACTACAATCTCAGGGTCCTTGGTCCAAATGATTTGATGATGCCGGGGCAAGGTTACTGGGTGTGCCTGTCGTCCGATGCGACTTGGTTCGTTGGCGGTTGACTGGAGGAGAACCGCCACGACGAGCCGGATCTGCAACTACTGATCATCAGTGCCCTCGGGCCGATCTCCCGTTTCAGCCTCCAGTGCCTCGGTCTTCAGCACCCTCGCAATCGCGACTACCAGTCCCGCGATCAATATCGCCATGTCGACGCCAGTCCCGAGACCTGCCAATGGCGGTACGGAAAGTTGACCAGTGGCGAACGACACGACTCCCGTGACAGCCTCGGCCAGGACGAATGGCATCGACACGATCATGAACGCCTTCGTCACCGCCATCTTGTCCTTCCCTCCCTTCCATGGTCTCTTCTTCGACGACCACAGCCCCACAACCGCCAATATGGCCGCGAAGACGAGAGCGACAATCGGCTTGTAGTTCACCGCAACCTCTGACGGTGGCGGCTGCCCACTCACCGCAACCACCAGCCACCTCACCCTCTCCGTGTTGTTCAGCATGTCGTTGGAGTAGTAGGAGATGTTGTGCACTCCCTCTGGAAGTGTGAAGCCGCCAATGTAGCCTGTCCAGTTCCCGCCATCGATCCTGTAGCGGGTGATGTTTACTCCGCTTCCCGCGTCTGAGAAGGCGAGGGCGAACACGGTGTCGGGAGTGTATGGTCCGTTGGCGGGGGAAATTGTCGTGACCGGTGGCGAGTTGTCAAGGGTAAGCGTCTGATTCTGGATAACCTCCATGCTTCCGAGGAAATCACAAGAGAGGAACTCGACGAACCATGTCCCATCACTGCCAGAGAGGGTGAAGGATGTCGTGGATGCCCGCCATCGGGACCACGTCCCATTCCAGAGACGGTAGAACGTCGAGTTGGATCCAACCCCGCCATCAGCCGCGGAGAGCGCGAGTGGAGTCGCGGATCTGACAAAGCTCCCTTCAACCAGGTATATGGGCTCACCGATTGAAAGCACAGAGACCGGTGGGGCATCGTCCACCCATATCTCCCTGCCATTGATCTCCTCCACGTTGCTCGCATTGTCCCTGGAACGCCACTCGAGCAGGTGCATTCCCTCGTCCTGGAGGAAGAACGAAGACGTGTAGTTCGTCCATATACCTCCGTCGACCCTGTACCTCGTGTAGTTGATCCCCGAGCCGCTCTGGTCGACGACCGAGAAGTCGAGGGGAGTCGACGACTTGACGTAGGTCACCGGATTGGAGTAGTTCGGAGAGCCGATGACGAGCGAGGTGACCGGTCCCGTGACTACCTCAACCGTCCACACGAATAGGTTGTTGTTCTCGTTCCACTCGGTCACGTTGTTCTCATAGTCCACGTCTGCGACGAGGTGATGGGTGCCGGGATTGGCGGGAGAAATCCACGTGGCGGTGAACCGGGACGATGCATTTGTTGGGTCCAGCGGGAGAAGCGAGAACTCCCCGAAGGGATAGCCCGGAAGCAGTTGGTTGTAGAAAGCGACGGTCGCATTGGACGATGGCGTGGCATTCCCCGCATTGAGCACGATGATGGAAAGCGTCAGGGAGGAGGACAGGGCGACCTTCGCGGGCGACGACGGGTATGGCTGGCTGGGGACATAGTCCGCTCTGAGAACGCCAGGTGCAAGCACCTCATAGTCGACGCAAGCCACATTGTTGTTCTCGTTGGCCTCGGCGACGACATTGTCCGGGTCCGCGGCGACGCAGATTATGTGGTTTCCGACGCCTGAGGTGTTCCACAACATCGAGACGTTTGTTGTGCTGCCTGATGCGATGACATCCACGACCTGGTCGGGCCCTATGCGTCCGGAAGTCGGACCGCCGTCGCGGAAACTCGCGAGTGTCTGTCCCGATTGTGAGCCTCCGGAATTCCAGATCGTCGCGTTGATTGTGACGTTTGTCCCCTCGATGACGGGCGCAGTCGGGAGAAAGCTGATGTTGGAGGCGGTGAGGACGAGGTCCGGCGTCGGAGGCTTGAAGACGCGGATTGACGCGCATGCCTGGTTGTTGTTCTCATTGATTTCGTAGATCTCCTTTTCCGGGTCAACGACGACGCAAATGCTGTGCATGCCTAGGACGAGTGCCTCCCAGTCCAGTTGCGCGTAGCCGATTCCGTTGAAGTACTCTATCGTAGGTATGACGTAATCGGGCCCGATTTGGTTCGTCGGCGAAGGCACCCCGTCGTGGAATCTGACCCTGACGAGCGAAGCATTTGTGCCCCCGATGTTGTGCACGATTGCGAAGATCCCGACTAGGGTGCCGATTGGTACATTGGTGCTCGGACTAAACGCGATATAGCCCGATGTGATCATCAGATCCGGCGGATCGCCGACCGATAGAGAGGGGAATTTCGCTAGGAAGCCGTCCCACCATCCTCCGAACGTGGTGCTGAAGGCCCCAGGCGTGGTCGGGAAGGAATTCGAATTAGTCTCACCCACCACATAGAAGCCGTTCTGAGGATCCAGGGCGATTGAGTGCGCAAGGTCCCTGTCAGCCGATGCGAGGTATGATGAGTAGACGAGGCCGTCGCCCGCCGATTTCAGCTTCGTGACGAATACATCCCAGGTGCCGCTGCACCCATGGCTGTCGTACGCCCACTTTGTCGTGGGGAAACCGCTGGAGTTGGTCTCGCCGGCCACATAGGCCACGCCATAGCCGTCCACCGCAATCCCGCGCGCCTCATCCGAATTCGCTCCTCCCAAGAATGTTGAGTAATTGAGAGTGCCAGCAGTCATGTTCAACTTGGTCACGAACGCATCCGAACTCCCACCGTTGTACGTCTTGTCGTAGGTGCCATTGGTTACATTGAAGTCGGGCGAGGAGGTATCGCCCGCTATGTAGACGCCGCCGGACTGGTCCACGGCAATCGAGTATCCTGCGTCCGCGCTCTCGCCGCCGAGATAGGTCGAAAAGAGCAGGTCGGAACCCGCCCGGTTGAGCTTCGTGACGAAAGCATCGCTCGATCCGTTGAGGCTCAAATCGGTGCCGTTTGTGGTGGTCGGGAAGTCGGGTGAGCGTGTTTCACCGGTGATGTATGCATTCCCGGCCTGATCGATCGCGACCGCATATCCGGTATCCAGTCCCCCGCCGCCAAGGTATGTGGAATAGGCGAGCCACTCCCCCGTCCAGAACACCTTCGTCACGAAGGCATCTTTCCGATCGCCTATCTTGTCCCACGCGAAGGCGGTGACCGGAAAATTCGTCGAATACGTGTAGCCTGTCACCGTGGCGTTGCCGAAGGCATCGACTGCGATCGAGGTCGCCGAGTCGACATTGCCTCCTCCGAGGAATGAGGAGTAATTGAGAAACGACCCCGAGGCGTCGAGCTTCGTGACAAAAGCGTCTGAATTGCCGCCGTAAGTCTTCGAAAATGCCTTCGAGGTCGTCGGAAAATCCGTGGAGCTCGTCGAGCCCGCCACATAGACGTTTTTTAATGGGTCGAGCGCGATTCCGTAACCGTAATCGATGTCGAGTCCGCCTAGGAAGGTTATGAAGAAGGGCAGGGTTCCCAACTCATTGAACTCAGCGACGAACGCGTCAAGCCCGTAGCCCATGTTCATGTCAAGGTCCGTGTCGTATGCACCGGGCGTGGCGGGGAATTCAGCAGACGATGTATACCCAGTGACATAGGCCCTGGTCATGTCGGAGGCCGTCACCGCGTATGCCCCGTCCATGTAGCTTCCTGTCAAGTATGTCGAGTAGATCATAGGGTCGATAATGAGTGTCTTTGATACGTCGTATTCGCCGCACCGGAAACCATAGGACCTAGCTCCGCTCAAGATAAATCTGCAATCCACGCCGTTCCCAGATTCCTCATAAGAATACGGATTGGAATCCAGCACTTCTCCGAGGGCGCTGTTCACAGCCAATCCCTCGGCATTCAATTTCATGGATTCGACGCCTTCATAGCTCACCCTTATGATGGCGGGATTCGCCCCCGGTTCTACTCTGAACTCGTACTTGACCCCGCCCTCGCCTTGGCGGTAGATGAGGTCGATTCCATCATAGAGGTCCTCGTAAATGACCTCCCTGAACCCCGGGACCCTCACCCTCCAATCGCTTGGATCATTTCCGATGAAGAAGTTGATGTCGAATTGGACCTGTTCCTTCCCAACTGGCGTAATCTCATTGGCACCCTCGAATCGCACCATATACGCGATGGATCGGATGTTCATGGCGCGTTCCGAATTACCCTCCACGACCTCGCGCAGTCTCCCCAAGCCGCCTCGGCTTTCGCTGAGCACGAACATGATCCCGTCATCCCTGAACGCGACAGCGGGATTCCCTCGCGCGTAGTAGCGGACCTTCTGAGAAACTTGGCCCTTGTTCTCGATGAAATATGAGTTCAGGGACTGCGCGAATCTTGCGGTGTCGCCTCCCATGGTCGATGCTGATTCCGGAATTGGGTCCATGACCTGTTTGGACTGGATTGCCGAAGGAAAGGCCGAAAGCAGCAGGAGAGCGCACAATTCAATGACTATGCCTTTGGCCGTGAAATCTCCCGCCAATGACGAACGGAATCTTGGCGCGCAGGACCCCCCTTGTTCTCCAGACAACAGTGTCCCTCGTATATATCTCCGTTTCCGTGGTACTTCCCAGGCGGCCCGACGCCCTGATAGTGTGACACCCTGCTCAGGCCGTTCTAACCAGAGTCCCCTCGAAGATATCCAGTCTCTTCCCGCCAGAATTGAGCACAAGCGCGCCGACCGGTGAGATGTCGATTGCATTTCCGCTGATTTTGCCTTTCGCTGTCTGGATGACGACCGCTTTACCAAGTGTCGCGCACAGTCCGCGATACTCCGTCAGCAATTGCTCCGCCCCTCGCTCGATGTAGGTCGCGTAGAAGTCGTCGTATTCCCTGAGCAGGTCTGTCAGCACCGACTCGGGCTCGACATTCTTGCCCATTTCCCGTTTAAGAGATGTCGCGGTCTCTTGAATTTCCTGTGGTAACCGCCGCAAGTCCACCGTAACGTTGACTCCAATTCCGACAATCACCCAATACACTTCATGGCGGTAAACGCCCTCGCAGAGGATTCCGCATATCTTCCGTCCTTGAACGAGCACATCGTTGGGCCATTTGAGCGAAGCCTCGATCCCGAAGCCCCGCAACGTCTCCACGACAGGCAGTCCGCTCAATAGCGAGAGCAGCTGAGCGTTCCTTTCCTTCGGGGTCAAGAGTATGGAGAAGTAGAGGCCTCCGGGCGGCGACGCCCACGCTCTGCCGTAGCGCCCCCTGCCAGCTGCTTGTCTGTCGGCGAGCACGACGGTCCCCTCCTGGATGTCCCGGTCCAGCAGCTCCTTTGCCTTGTCGTTCGTCGAGTCGACGACATCGAACCTCAGGATGTTCTTGGGGATCATGCGCTTGGATTGCATCGGTCATTGCCGAGATTGCCGGCATGTATCTATGGTTTTGCGGCAAAGGAATCTGCAGAAGAGGAAATGCACACCTATTCCGACGATCGTCATCCTTTCTATTTCGCTTGATACGATATCTTGATTATGGGTAGCCCCAAGTATCTGATGCAAGTTGGCGGTGTCGACTCATGACCTTTTCAGCGTGTCGAGGCCCAACGCGGCTTGCTGATTCTATCAGAACTCGCTCAAGCTCTTCTGCATCGAACGGGAGACCGGGAACGCGACCTCGCCCAATCCAGCCATCCTCCTGAACTGATTGACGCTTGCGGGACTGAATCCGGCGTAATGGTTGTTGAGGATAACGAATGCCCGCGCGAGCTCGCTTGTGACGGACTCCAGGCGGCTATGCCAATCCTTCATCTCTGCCGACCTGTCCTTCACTATTCTATCGAACTTGTCGATGTCCCTCCCCCCTACGAGTCGGACATAGGCGAAATCCGTTGTCACGACGGCGGGCGTCGTCATGAATTGATTATGGGACCAGACCATGGCGACACCGTGTTCACGGAGCAGGTCGGACACATCCTCTCTGAACCATGATTGACTGCGAAACTCGATTGCGTGATGAATCTTCGGATCGAGGAGTCCAACAAATGCCTTGACAGTGTCCCAATGCTTGTCGTATCTGATCGACGGCGGGAGCTGGACAACCAGCATCCCGAGCTTTTCTCCAAGTTCGCCCATCGACTTGTACACTCTAGCGAGGGGCTCCTCCACCTTGACGAGCTTTAGATCATGGGTGATCCGCTTGGGGAACTTGGCGGTGAAAAGGAAGCCATCGGGCACGGCTCGCCGCCAAGCGGAAACGGTGGCCTGCGATGGCAGGTTGTAGAACGAGGAGTCAATCTCGACAAGGTCGAACGCGGTGGCGTACTGCCTGAGGTACTCGGACTTCTGTGTCCCCGGCGGGTAGAATGGGCCGACCCAGTCATCGTAGCCCCAGCCGCTGCATCCGACGCGGAGCTTGGATGCAAGACCAAGAGCCGCCTTCATCACCGCAAGTCGAAAGCAATCGTCACGGAAAAGGTTGTAGCGGAATGGCAATTAGGGCGAGCAAGCAAATGCTTATATAGAAGTCCAATTATAGCTAAGGGCACATACGGGGGCAATTTGCATGATGCAAGGACAACCTGTTATCATACTGAGAGAAGGTACTGAGAGGAGTAAGGGCAAGGGAACCCAATCCAACAACATCGCGGCCGCGAGGGCGATTGCAGACGCGGTCAGGTCGGCGCTCGGCCCGAAGGGCATGGACAAGATGCTCGTCGACAGCATGGGCGAGGTGACGATCACCAACGATGGCGTGACGATTCTCAAGGAGATAGAGGTCGAGCACCCTGCCGCGAAGATGATGATCGAGGTCGCCAAGACCCAGGACGACGAGGTGGGCGACGGAACGACTTCCGCCGTGATATTGGCGGGAGACCTGCTCAAGAACGCTGAAAGCCTAATCGACCAGCAGGTGCACCCGACAGTCATAGTCAACGGATACCGGATGGCGGCGGAACAGGCCTTGCTGATGCTCGAGAAAATCGCTTTCAATGTCAAGCCCGAGGACGAGGAGGTCCTGAGGAGCATCGCGATCACGGCGATGACGGGCAAGAGCCTGGGGCACGAGAAGGACCACCTGGCCGACATGATTGTGAAGGCGACCAAGGCGGTTGCGGAGGAGAGGGACGGGAAGCTCATCGTCGACATCGACAACATACTCGTCCAGAAGAAGCAGGGCGGATCGATCAGTGACACCGAGCTGATAAAGGGCGTCGTCCTCGACAAAGAGAGGGTACACCCGAGGATGCCCAAGTCCATCAAGGACGCGAAGATTGCGCTGATCAACAGGGCGCTTGAAATCAAGAAGACCGAGTTCGGCAGCGAGATCAAATTGCGCGACCCGTCAAAGATGCAGCTGTTCCTCAAGGAAGAGGAGAAGACGCTCAAGGCATTCGCGGACAAGATCAAGGCAGTTGGGGCGAATGTCGTGATCTGCCAGAAGGGCATCGATGACCTCACGCAGCACTACCTAGCCAAGGACGGCATCTACGCTGTCCGCAGGGCCAAGGAATCCGACATGAAGAAAATAGTGAAGGCGACAGGTGGAAAGCTGGTCACTAACTTGGATGACCTGACGGCGAAGGACCTCGGAAACGCCGGTCTCGTCGAAGAGAGGAAGATTGGAGACGACGAGATGACCTTCGTGACCAATTGCAGGAACCCCAAGGCGGTATCGATTCTCGTCCGCGGAGGCACAGAGCACGTCGTCGATGAACTCGAGAGGACGGTTCACGACGGGCTGAGGGCGGTAGCATGCGTCCTCGAGGACGGGAAGGCTGTCGCCGGCGGCGGTTCCGCAGAGATCGAACTCTCGCTCAGGCTCAAGGACCACGCGTCCTCGATTGGCGGGAGAGAGCAGCTCGCGATAGAGGCGTTCGCCAAGTCGATGGAGTGCATCCCCCGCACGCTCGCAGAGAACGCCGGCCTGGATTGGATTGACACGCTAATAGACCTCAGGTCGAAGCACGAGGGCGACAAGGGCAAGGCGATAGGCATCGACGTCTACTCCGGCAAGTCGGTCAACATGAAGACGATAAACATCGTCGAGCCGCTGAGGGTCAAGACGCAGGCGATCAAGTCTGCGACAGACGCGGCGGCGATGATCCTCCGCATCGACGACGTCATAGCGTCGAAGACGACCAAGCCGGAAGAGATGGCGGGAGCCGGTGGGCACGGACCCGGAATGGGCGGGATGCCACCCGGGATGATGTAGTCAGTCCTCAGCGAGCACCGTTCCGAACTTCCCGCGGCTTATCTCCAGGCCGAAGTTCGACTTCCGTACATAACAGTCCAGGGCACGAACCATACGACCCATTCTGACATAGTTCTGCTCGACCAACCGCACGTCGTCGTCCCAGAGAACCAGCGTGCACCGTCCAGAGCCGTCGTCCAGCTGCACGTTCACGACGCGACCTGCCTCGCCGGTCTTCCTTACGAAGTCACGCACCGGGCTGATCGAGACGACTCTCGCCCTGACGCTGACCTCCTGTGCATCCTGAAAGTCCTTAATCTTGTTGAATGGCACGTCAAGACGGCCCATCTCGTCGAGGACCAACATCGAGGCGGTTCTCTCGTCCAACAAGCCGCCCCATTCTTCGCTCTTCATTTTCACCTTCGACCCGAACTCCTCCTTCGTCATGAGGTCCTTGACTCGTTCATGGTCCGTAGTCATTGGCGTTCAAGACAAAGCGCGCGCTGGCTTAAATGTAGATGCATCTTGGATTCTGAATCGCATGCCTGGATTTCTAAACATATTTAATAGTGAGAACCCAATCGTTTCCCATACGCGGAATTGCAGACTCAGAATAAGTTACGAGGAATACATATGAGAGCGATTGTGCGCGCGAAATATGGATCACCCGATGTTCTTCATCTCGAGGAGTTTGAGAGACCGATTCCTAAGGCCAATGAGGCCCTGGTGAAGGTCCTTGCGTCATCCTTGAATGCGGCCGACCTGGAGGACCTGAGGGGCAATCCATTTGTCCGAATCGGGGCCGCTCGAAAGCCGAGGCACAGCATACTCGGGTCCGACATAGCGGGTCGTGTAGAGGCGGTCGGCATGAACGTGAGGGAGTTCCGCCCGGGCGATGAGATATGGGGGGATCTCTCTGCCACGTCGGGCTATGGCACCTTCGTCGAGTACGTATGCGTTCCCGAGAAGGCTTTGAGGCTGAAGCCGGCGGGTATGACATTCGAGCAGGCGGCGGCGATACCCACGGCGGCGGTGGTGGCAATGCAGAACCTTCGGGCCGCTAGACCGTCTGCGCCGGGCTTCTTCCTATCGGGTGAGGGACAGATCCAGCCAGGACAGAAGGTATTGATCAACGGCGCAGGTGGAGGAGTGGGGACGTTTGCGATTCAGATCGCTAAATCGTTCGGGGCAAAGGTGACTGGCGTGGACAGCGCGAGGAAACTGGACATGCTGCAATCGATAGGCGCAGACCATGTCATCGATTACGCCCGAGAAGATTTCACAAAGAGTGGGCAGCGCTATGACCTGATTCTTGACATCGTGTGCAATCGCTCGATTCTCTCTTGCAGGCGCGCTCTGAGTCACAGGGGAACCTATGTCATTGTCGGAGGTTCAACACCCGCGATTCTCCAGGCCCTTCTCCTGGGGCCGTTGATCACGAATATCGGGAGAAAGAAGATGGGTCTCGCGCCGTGGAGACCTAATAGGAAAGAGGATCTGGATTCCCTGAAGGCGCTCTTCGAGGCGGGCAAAGTGGTACCTGTCATAGACAGACGCTACCCGTTGAGCGAGGTCCCCGAAGCACTCCGATATCTGGCAGGCGGACGACAATTGGGCAAGATCGTGATAACCATGGAGAACGGTGGCGAAGCCTATCGTGGGGCCAGATCCTGACGCCATTTCTCATTGGATCCGCCTCGGCTGACGGTGGAAACAACCCGCCGGTTGGGTTTCACTTCAGCCTGATCGTCTCCAGGTTCATCGGCGCCCTGGTCTCAATCCCGAACTTCTTGTAGATGCTCGACGCGAGGTCGATGCACTTGTGTTCCTCGCCGTGGCCCACTATGATCCTTTCCGGCCTTGGCTCCATCGTGCCGACGTAGTTGAGCAGCTGCAGCCTGTCCGAGTGACCAGAGAACCCGTCGATCGTCTCGAGGTCCATCTTGATCTGGAGGGTCAGCGGGTTGCCTCTGTCGTTGAGGGTGATCTCCCTCGTCTCCTTCTGTATCTTCCGTCCGAAGCTGTTCTCGGACTGGAACCCCACGAATATCAGCGCGTGCAGCGGATTGTCCGCCCAGGACTTGAAGTACTCCATGACTGGCCCGCCGGACATCATGCCGCTCGTCGCGAGCACGATGCAGGGTTCCGACTGGTCGCAGATGTTCGCCCTCATGTCGCCCGTCTCCACCCGCTTGAATATCGGCGACAGGAACGGGTTCTCGCCAGTCTGGAATATCTGCGTGCGCAGCTGGCTGTTGAGGTACTCCGGGTAGGCGGTGTGTATCGCAGTCGCCTCCCATATCATTCCGTCGAGGTAGACGGGCACCTCAGGGATCTGGCGGTTGCGCATCAGGTCCTCGAGGACCAGCATGACCTCCTGCGACCTGCCGACCGCGAAGACCGGGATGAGCACCTTGCCACCTCGCCTGATCACCCTGCCGACGATTTCCCTGAGCTGGATCCCCGCTTCGTGGCGGGCAGGCTGGACATCATGGTAGCCACCATATGTGGACTCCATGACCAGCGTCTCGAGCCTGGGGAATTTATTGTTTGCGGGATTGAAGAGCCAAGTCTTCTCGAACTTGATGTCGCCTGTGATCGCGACGTTGTAGAGTCCATCGCCGATGTGGAAGTGGGTTACGCTGCTGCCCATGATGTGGCCCGCGTTCTGGAGTGTAAGGCGGATGTCCGGCGCTATGTCCGTCGTCTCGCCGTAACGGAGAGTTATGGATTTCTTCACCGCCTCCCTGATGTTGGATGAATCGTACGGTGCCTTCCTCGCCTCCCCATAGGCCACTTTGATGTAGTCGATCTGAAGCAGCGACATGAGGTCCCTCGTGGGCGCGGTGCAATAGATGGGGCCGGTGTACCCATATTTGTACAGGACAGGGATGAGCCCAGAATGGTCTAGGTGCGCGTGGGTGACGACGACGGCATCGATCGAGTCGAGTGGCGTCACCTCGGGTGCGCTCAGGTACGGGCTGCCATTCTCTTCGGATATCAGCACGCCGCAATCGACGAGGACCTTTGACTCGCGGGTGCTTACCAACGTCGCCGACCTTCCGACCTGCCTGTAGCCTCCGAGCGTCGTGAGCCGCACCCAGTTCTCCCCGCTGGGCACGTCCCTCGCCAGCTTCCTGCCTAGCGTCTTGAGGAACGCGTTGCGCTCCTCCTGCACGGACCGCAGGTACTGCCTGACGTCCTCTACAGTCTTCGATGGAATCGGAGGCGTCCTCGAAACCTTCGGCGACCACCCTATCTTCTTTTTGATATCATTGAGGATCGAGCCCTGCTTGCCTATCACGAGGCCGGGGGACAGCGCCTCGATGGTGACCTCCCCCGTCTCGACCTCGAAGTTGATGTCCGTGATCTGCGCCTCGGGCGGTATCAGTTCCTTGATGATCCTCTCCGCGTCCTCCTGGCGCGAGAGCAGCGAAGGGTCCGGTCTTATCATGACCCTGCGCCGCATGCTCTGTGCTAGCTGCCTGACCAAGTCGTTATTGTCCGCGAAGATGTCCATGTTCTTGGTGTACAGCACCACGACTGGACCTTCGAGGTCAATATGTGTTATCTCTACCTGGTCAGGTACGACCTTCCGAACGGCCTCTTTGGCCTGACCTAGAATGTCTTCAACGCTCATCGCTTGTTCACTGTGCCGTGAGCCTGAAAGCTGGCTCAGCTCAACTTCATCGTAGCCTTTCTCTTCTCAATCTCTTTGTCATCCAGTTCCTTGAATCCATCTTTCGTGATGGTGGCTACATCGATACCCTCGCCCGTTGCCGAGTCGCGCTTCATCGCCGTGTGCACGGATCTTATGGCGAGGTCAATGGCGTCCTTGATGTCCATGTCATCCTTGAAGTGGTCCTCGAGGACACCGTAAACGTAAGGGCTGCCGGAACCGGTGCTGACGTACCTGTCAGGCAGGCAACCTCCGGCCATGTCAAGTGAGTAGACGTGCGGCCCCCTCATATCGAAGCCGCCGATTATCAACTGGACCCAGTACGGGTAGTACCTTCGCCCCGACAGGATATTGGCGGTGAGAGTGGCGCAGGCCTCGACCGACATCGGTGCGCCGCGCTTGAGCTTGTAGAGCTCGACCTCCGCTGTGACGTACCTGGCCAGAACCTGCAAATCGCCCACCAGGCCCGCCGTCGTCAGGCCGAGGTTGTCATCAAGCTTGTAGATCTTCTTGGTCTTCTTGTGTGCGATCATCGTGCCCGCCGTCGCTCGCCTGTCGGCTGCCAGCACAACGGCGTCCTTGCAGGTCAGCGCGACGGTCGTTGTTCCAGTTTCAACTTCTTTTGGCAATTGAGACATGCTTTGCACACCCTCGAAAAGTGTCAAAACCTACTATTCTTCATAAGCAAGGGCTACTATATAAAGACTCTCATTAAATCCATGTTTGAACATAAAAGGTCCGGGCATTCGCCCTCCATTAGCACCCGCAGGAGGGCTGGTACTTGCAGTACTTCTTGAACCACGCGGGACATGGGGGCAGTTCATTGGGGCTCCGCCTGCCCTCGCTGACCTCTCTGATCACGAGGAGGCGGTTCTCCGCTTCCTTCTGCAGGTCGTCCAGGTCGCTGAATGTGACATCGTAAACCATCAGCTTCGACTCCTCCCTGAGCTTCTCATAGTGGAGTATAAGCCTGCCATTGGCGGACCCGACAAGCGCGCACTCGAATGCCAGTCTCATGAAATAGTGCGGGAACATGCGCGTCAGGTTGTCCCGGCTCACGACGTCATTGAATTTCGTGGTGCGCAGGAGAGTCGGCACGCCTTTGAAATATGTCACGCGGTCCTGCATCTCGCCGAGGCTCAATGCCTTCCGCTTGCTGTCGACGCCCCGCCCGAACTCGATGGCGTCGGCGAGGGCCCTCGCGTGCCCGATGCGGTCCATGGATCCGAGACGGTCTGCATCAGTTTCCTCGGTCCCTCTCTGGCTGTCGTAGTAGGCCCTCCGGGGGAAGACGAGGCTGTTCAGTCCAGTTCGCCTGGCGGGCCTGGACGACTCGAGCATGGACAGGAGCCTCTTCGCCTCCTCCGGATTGGGCTCGAGCGGCGGGGCCTTCATCGCGATCGAGGGGACGAACTCCTCGGCATCGGCGCACCCGCAGATCGACTCGAACTCGCATCCTCTCCCGAGCCATGGACAACTGGGCAGGTTGTCGGGTGAACTCTTGGCAAGCGCCGAGACCAGCGCGTCCCTGCGCTTCCCCATCTCCTCCCTGACCGAGTCGAGGTCATCGAAGACAGCGTCGTAGACGGAAAGCCTGGCGTCCTTCTCGGCTGAACCCCGGCCATAGAGAATGAGGCGGCCCCTCCGCATGTCGACCATGGCGCAGTACATCGCGAGCTGTTCAACATAAGAGGACCGCGACTCGCGCAGATCCCCTGCATCATCGATCTCACCGGTCGTCTTCAGTTCGGTGGGTATGTCTTTGTAGACGTCGATCACGCCGACGACTCCGCCCCACTCGACGAACTGCTCAAGATACTCCTCCGATGAGACCGCGTGGCCGAACAGGTCGTGGAATCCCTTTCCCGCCATCATCGCCTCCTTGCGCTCCAATGGCGGCTGGATCTCGGGGTGGACACGCTGCATGTATGCCCGCCGCGGATTGACCAGGTCGGTGACTGAGATCCTCTGCCTTGGATGGGTCTCCTTCAGCCGGCCCATCAGCTCGTCCTTTATCGATCTGTTGGCGTCGACGCGAGCGACGAAGCCTGCGATGTCGAAGCTCATCTCACCGCCACGCCATCGCCGCACGCAGATAAAGCCGTTCGCCGGTGGTGAGTGAATGCAGGTGCCGTCTAACCCCGCCGCCGTCCGGCAACGATATAAGCGGTCGCGCACTAGCCTTCCTCATAAGGGAGAACACCCGCCGTGGATACTCCTCCATGGAAGGTTGACGATGCGGGCTTTCTAAGCCATCCCCTGCTCAGGCCGGGCACGGTCGAGTACAGGCAGTTCCAGACCGACATAGCGATGGAAGCATTGTCGGGAAACAGTCTAGTGGTCACGCCAACCGGACTCGGGAAGACTATTATCGCCGCTCTGGTGATTGCGGAGAAGCTGGCGCAGGTCGGCGGCAAGGCGCTGATCGTCGCGCCGTCGAGGCCACTGGCGGACCAGCACGCGGCTACGCTCGATGCGGTGCTGACCACGGGGAGCGTGGTCTGCCTCACCGGGAGCGAGTCGCAGAGGAAGAGGGCGGGAAGATGGGGCACGCGCAGGATATTCGCCGCGACCCCGCAGGTCGCCGTCAATGACCTGAAGAGCGGTCTCTTGCCGACCGACCTGACCTTGGTCGTATTCGACGAAGCCCACAGAGCTGTGGGAGACTACTCCTACGTTTCGCTGGCGAAGGATCTCCGCGATCTCTGCCCGGGCGTGCTGTTCCTCGGGCTCACCGCCTCTCCTGGCCACGAGATCGAACACATAGAGGAGGTCTGCGCCAACCTCTTCATCAAGAACGTCGTCCTGAGGTCGAGGGAAGACCCGGACGTCGCGCCCTATGTCCAGAAGATGGACATCGACTGGATAGAAGTCCAGCCCTCCGAGGTCATCAACAAGGTCTCGGGTTACATGACGGGTTACTACATCGAGCGCCTCAACAAGATCCGCCGCTTCGGTTTTCTCAGGACGAGGAAGAACACCCAGGTCCGAATCCAGGATTTGAACGCGGCCTCCGGCCAGATCTTCGCGATGAGGATGAAGGGCAGGGCGCCGTACCTTTTCCAGGCATCCCGCCAGGTCGCGCTTGCCAGGACGGCCCATCACGCGATGCTCTGCATCGAGAGGCAAGGGGTCGACTCTTTCGTCAGGTTCATAGAGCCGAAGATGAAGCCGGGCAGAAGCAGGTTCGAGGCCGCCTTCGTGAACGACCAGAAGGTCAAGCGTGCATTCAACGCGGCGAAGCGATGGAAAGGCCCGTCACATCCGAAGCTGAAACCGCTCGAGGAGACGGTGAAAGAGCAGATAGCCCGCAAGCCAGATTCGAAGATAATCGTGTTCGCGGAGCTGAGGGACACGGTGGAATTCCTCGTGAAGCTGTTCAAGTCGGAAGGGATCAACGTCGAGCACTTCGTCGGGCAGGGGACGCGGCAGGGCCGGAAGGGCATGACGCAGAAGGAGCAGAGGGAGGCCCTCGCGAGATTCTCGTCGAGTGTTTTCCAGGTGATGTGCGCGACGAGCATCGCGGAGGAAGGCCTAGACGTCCCTCAGGTCGACCTGGTCGTGTTCTACGAGCCTGTCGCGAGCGATGTGCGGCTCATTCAACGAAAGGGTCGGACGGGGAGGGACGCACCGGGAAAGGTCATGATCCTCACGACCGACAAAACGGCGGATGACAGATACTTATGGTCCGGCCTCAAGAGGGAGAAGCGGATGAAGAGGCTGGTCAAGAAGATGGCGGACGAATCGATGGAGAGAGCGATTCACGCAAAAGACAAGGAGCAAGAGCGGCCCGCTCTCGTTGTCGAGGTCCTGCCCAAGCCGAACCTGGCAGCACAACGCAGACTGACGGACTTCTCTTGAGAGCCCCCAAATCTTGCCAAGCATTCCATGGGGAAAGTATTTTCATGCAGGCGGCGGTACTGTCAACGGACGAGAGATCGACGGAGGGTTCCACGTGGACTTCTGCCCGCGCTGTGGGAGCGTTGACATTCGGCTGTTTGCAGATAGATCGGGCTGGTGCATGCACTGCAATATGCCGTTCATGCAGGCTGCGTCGCAGCCCGTGGCACAGCCCGATTTCGGCATGAGGGTCGATGAACAGGATCGACAGCCCGCCTCGAGCGATGTAGGCGGCGGACAGAGTCCGATTCCAGAGACGCCCGCGCCTGTTGCGCGACAAGTCCTTTATGCGAGCCAGGACCAGGTGCGCTACGGGGTGCCTGTTGGGATGTCGATATACGACAAGTTTCAGGCGATGGAGAACGCCGAGAAGGCTCAAGCCTATTGGGCAGAGGAAGAACGGATCAAGTCTGCTGGCATTCTCATCTACATCGGATCGGCAATTGCCCTGGCCGCGGTCGCACTCAGCTCCCTCATATCCCTTGGGCTACCAGGTCCGTATGGCGGCAGCATGCTGGCCTCAGACATCGCTCCCTGCCTTTGCGGTGCTGCCGTCTTCGAGCTTATCTTGGGTGCATTGGGATTCGGGGCGGGCTACTTCATCAAGGATTACCCTAAGCGCTACGTGCCGCTCGCACTCGTCGTGGGCGCACTCCTGACGGTCCTTTCAGTGCTTCTGATCGGCGGCATTCTCGGAGCAATCGGAGGGGGCTTGATCCTCGTTGGCGGGTTGATGGGGCTGAGTAATTAGAACTAGTCATTCCAGGTGATTCGTACAGTTTTTCCCAACTTCCCGCAGAATTGGCGGTAAGGATTATCTGCTTCGAAGGTTATCGCCTAGCACAGGGAAAGGAGCGGAGGCGCAATGACGTTCGTCTGTCCCCGTTGTGGCAGCGCTGGGATTATCGTCTATCCGGACAGTTCTGGTATGTGCGGGAGATGTTCTTCTTCGTTCATGTATCCCGCGTTGGCCGAAGCGGCCCCGCCTAGATCATTTGAGGCGTCTTCCACAACCCCCGCTCAAGGCGTAAAGTGCGACCAGCCGACGACAGAGGGAAGCGGACAAGGAGACGCTCCAGAATCGAAAGCTGCGCCTCCGGAATGGCGCAGGACTTACGTCCCTGGCACGCCGCGTCCGTCCGCCTCTGTCGCGGGAGGTTCCGTGTCGAGTGACGGCTGGAGGGCGGTCACCCCGAGCCTCTCCAGCGCCACGAGGACGAGGGGGCCGGTCCCATACTACGGTTGGGAGGCGGTCCAAAGGGAGATCGGGCAGTCGATATCATACCAGAAGGAGCGGAGGCTCAGAAGCGGAGGGGCGATGGTGTACGTCGGGTCGTTCATTCTCATACTGGCACCGATCATCGCCCTCTGGCTTCTCCAGGTGATGCTCAGCTCAGTGGCCCACCGACAGGTCTCATTTGAGGAGTTGTATGATGCCCTCGTGGAGGTCGGGATGGCGGGAGTGGTCTGCTCGGGCATCCTCGTGATCATATCTCTAGGCTTCGTGGGATTCATTCTGGGATACCAGATGCGGAGAGGTTCTGTATCCAAGCTGTCGAACCACGCGGCGATAGCCGCCATCGTAGTCGGCTCGCTCGGGGCTTTCCTGGCCGTCTTGATAGCCGGAGGGGTAATCGGCCTCGTGGGAGGAATCCTCATTGCTGTCGGAGGCGGCATCGGACTCGCGCCATGATGCCGCGATACCGCAGCACGGGCGAACGCTGAACCTGAATGTGACGAAAGGGATTCCGATCCTGGAAGGTTCCCTACCTCAATGAGATGGCGGGTCTCTGCCCCTTCATCACCTTGGCAGCGGCCCCGTCCACGAGGGCGAAGTACGTCTTCTCCTTGAACTTGTACTCGAAGAACCAGACCGGCACATAGAGGAGCTCGCCCTCGTGAGTCACGACGTTGGTCTGCAGGGACGCCACGTAGTCCATCGTGGCGCGCACCTCTTCCTCGGTCTTCCTGCTTGCGAACGCTTTCGCCCTGTCCAGGGCTTCCTGCTCCGTCACATCGCCGCCCATGATCTCGATTCCTTTGTCGAGTTTGTTCTTGTCGAAGATCGCTTTCGAATCCGGCCTGAATTCGTAGTCTTCCAGTTCGAACAGGGTAAGGCCCCTGACGGCCACGACCGGGACGTTGAAGCTTTTCTGCTTCCTGTCGTTGACGTTGTGCTGCTTCCCGCCGCTCATCTGCCTCTCGAAGCCCGCGATCGCCATGCCCTTGAGTAATCCTCCAACTCCCTTCCCTGCGCCGGCCTTCATCGCGCCCACGCCGGATCCCCTGGTCCCGGAGTATGCCGCATCAACTGCGGTTGGAACGACCCAGTACGGCACGTACTTCATGTAGGTGTTGGTGACATCGGTCCTGGCGCCGACATTCCGTCTGAGGATGCCTTCGTCGAGCCACTTCTTCCCGACATCCAGCGCTTGGTCATAGCTCAGCTTGTTGATCACCATGAGCTGCTTCATGACCTGCTTCCAACCAGCCCCGCTCAGCGTCACGGCTGTCCCGCAGTATTCGCAGTTGACGATTGACATGCCCGGCGTCGGTTGAAGTGGCGCCCCGCACGAATTGCACTTCATCTCCTTTGTTTCGAAAGTGGGCTGGGCTGGCGCGGCCTGTGCCGGTGCTTGCGCCGGCGGCGCACCCCCAGGGGCGCTTCCCAGACGAGTGCCGCACTTCATGCAAAACTGAGATCCATCCGGTAGCGGCGAGCCGCAATTCATGCAGAACAGGTTGATTCCTCCTTGTTTGACGCGGGACGAATCAATCAAGGTCAATATCAAGCTTTTCCCGTGATTCCCATCAGCGGGAAAGGAATCTTGTAGGCTGTATGGGGGATGGAGGGTGGAAGGGCGGTCCTCCTCGACAAGTCCTTAAATCCCGGCCAGGATGCTCCTGCCGCAATGCCGAAGGTCGTGCTCGACGCCAACGCGCTCATGATGCCGTTCCAGTTCGGCCTGAACCTCAGCGCGGAGATCGAGCGCCTTTTGGGCGAATGCGAGGTCTATGTGCCTTCGAGCGTGAGGTCAGAGTTGAAGAGTCTGTCTTCCAAAGACAGGGTAGCTAAGGCGGCCCTCGAACTGTCTGAACGCTTCGCCAAGGTCGAGACTAGGGCGAAGGGAGATGATTCGATTGTCGAGGCCGCCATTGCCCTTGATGCAGCGGTGGTCACCAGCGATGCCGAGCTTCTCCAGAAGCTGAAGGAGAAAGGGATCAGACGGATCAGGCTCAGGTCGAGAAGCCACCTCATCCTCGAGGGCGATTAGGCTGTCCCTGCGAGAAAGGGTTTATTCACCCGCCACCGATGTCCTCTCGTTGAAGCCACACCACATCACCGCGCTCAAGCACATCGCCATGCTCGGTGGCGTGAAAGAGTACGTCTCGTTCTCATCCGCGACCTTCGGTTCCATGCTCGGAGTAAGCCAGCAGTCTGCCTCGAAGCGGCTCCTGGATCTGACCAGGGACGGGCTCATCTCGAGGAATATTGTCGCGCGGCGAGAGCAGGTGAAGCTCACGACGAAAGGGGTCGAGGTGTTGCGGCGGGAGTTTGCGGATTACAAGATCATATTCGAGGCGGTGAAGGAGCTGACGCTCACGGGAGTGCTCATGAGCGGGCTCGGTGAGGGCGCTTTCTACATGAGGCAGAGAGGTTACAAGGAGCAGTTCGCGAGGAAACTGGGATACGAGCCATTTGAAGGCACTCTCAACCTGCGCTGCTCCGGAAAGGACCTGGCGAACCTGGAGGTCCTCAGACAGGCGGAAGGCATCCAGATCGACGAGTTCCGGAGCGGCGGGAGGATGTTCGGCGGGGCGAAGTGCTTCCGCGCTAGGATGGCGAGCGTGGACTGCGCGGTGATAATCCCTCTGAGGTCGCACTATTCCGACACCGTCGAGCTCATCTCGAAGTCCAATCTCAGGACCAGACTGGGGCTCAGCGACGGGGATTCCCTGGAGCTTTCCGTCCTCCTCTGAATGCGTCATTTCGGCGTTGCTGGCCAGAATCTTATTATATTGCCCAAATCCATATCCACCCAGCTCGGAACAGGGGAGAGGAGTTGGGGTAATGACAGGGAAATCCTTCTTTGCGGTATGTTTGGTGATAATGG
Organism: Thermoplasmata archaeon; assembly: GCA_041489255.1. GTDB lineage: Archaea > Thermoplasmatota > Thermoplasmata > RBG-16-68-12 > JAFNFQ01 > JAFNFQ01. Next base: position 29,492 of record JBGPQV010000004.1, read on the forward strand.
CGGTCGCATCGTCGTGCTTGACGATATTGACCGCGCAACGTTCGGACAGCGCCGCGGGCTTGGGTTCGGCGCAGCCTTTTCAGGCTTCGCAGTGGCGGGGGTTCCCCGATGCCGATCCTGACAGCGGCAGGTTCCTCGGGGCGGCGGGCAACGGCCTGTCGACGCTCGCGGGCCAGTTGACGAAGTTGATAATCGGGATACCTGCGGGGAGGACCAGCTTCACGATCGGAATCTTCGACGGCGAAGGGAACAACAGCTGGGACCAGTACATAAACACCATCGACCTGCTCGATTTCAAGCTCTACAAGGATCCACTCAAGAATGGCGCGATGACCCTCATGGACTCATGGAACAACCTCGGGATGTTTGATGACGGGTGGACGGACCGCACTTACACCACGAGCAACGATGCGAAGGCCCCGAGTGGCAACTACTTCTACCGCCTGGAGATCAACTGGAACGACCCCACCACGGCGGACGACATAAACGGCTTCAAGGTCCGCGTTGATGGCCAGGTAGGCGCATTCGCATACCAGCCGTATTGCGTCGAGGGCGCGCCGATCGCCGTCACGGACCCGTTGTGGGGCATGACCGACCCGAACCCGGGCGACTACAACGATCCCGGGGTGAACTCGTACCGGGGCAACTGGCAGTTCTACTTCTACGTGCCCAGGAAGGTTCCCTCCATGAAGTTCCAGGACGGCGACTTCGACAGGGCGGATGACACCGACGATGCGAACACCCCGAACATCGATCCTGACGGGCCTGGTCCCGCCATCGCCGAAGGCGTGAACCCCGGAGCACCGCCCGACGATCCGTTGACGCCAACTTCCTACACAATTCCCCCCAGCGTGAACTACAGCATCACCGAGCCTTCCGGGAGCATCTATCTCAACACGAACCCGTCAGGCAACCAGGAATGGGAGAATTTCATCATTTCCACTAACGTCTCCGATCAGCCCGACTACCTGGTCGGCAATAAGCTGGAGCCGGGTCTCTGGAAGCTCCAGTTCATCGGTGTCGACGCACATAACCTCGCATGCCTGAGCGTCCCATACGAGGTGTACACCTACGACGAGCCGCCGCTTCCGCTGAGCCCGCCGCCGACGGTGGATCCGGACAGGTCGGCAGCGATCAGCGTGCCGCCCCCGCAGACATTGACGTTCGCGCACACCGTGACGAACCATGGCCCGCCGCAGGTGTTCGACCTCGACGCGACATCCCAGCACGGATGGGTCACGAGGATCTACCATGACCTTGACGGGGACGGGGTGCTGGACGTCTTCGAACCCATGGTGAGCGACACTGGCATGATTGGACAGAACGCCACGTTCAAGATCATTGTCCAGGTGGACGTTCCGAATCTGGGGTCATTCACTGTGGACGTCACGACCACCCTCGCCTCCAGCCAGACCGAATGGGCGGTCCAAGGCAGCGCCGAGGACACCATAACGGTCAACACCAACCGCGCTCCGAAGGCCGAGGCCGGGGGACCCTACACAGGCTACGAGGGTTCGGCGGTGGTCCTCGACGGAAGCGGTTCCACCGACCCTGACAACAACACGCTTCAGTTCCGCTGGGACTTCGCGAACGACGGCACATGGGACACTCCCTGGTCGTTGAACCCCAAGACGCCTCACACTTGGGGAGATGACTACACCGGCAAGGTCGCACTCCAGATAACTGACGGGAACCTCACGGACATCGACACCGCCAGCGTCACGATTCTCGATGTACTGCCATCAGGCAGCTTGACGATAATCTCTCAACAGCACGAGGGCTCGGCGATCACGTTCGCGGCGCACGTCACCGACCCGGGCAGTGACGACTTGTTCCTCAGATGGACGTGGGGCTACGGCGCGGCAGATGAGTACTCGACGTACTACAACAACGGCGTCGGCCCGGACCCGTACCCGAGCCCGGACATCAACCCGAGGGACATCACGGACACGAAGAGCCACACCTACGGCGACAACGGTGCCTTCGTCGTGACCGTCTTCGTCAGGGACGACGACAGCGGAACACAAGGTATCACTCTCCAGATAACGGCCACGCCAGACAACCTCCCGCCGACGGTGGACTTTGCGGGCGACATGACTGTCGATGAAGGGCAGTCCGTCACCCTCACCGCAACCGCAACGGATCCAGGCAGCGACGACCTGACATTCTCGTGGGCGTTCGAGCTCGGTCCGTCGATCGACGACGTCTACTACAACGACGGGATCGGTCCGGACCCATCGCAGAGCCCTGGCGGGACCTACCCGTTCACCGCCACGGACACCGCCACGCACGTCTACGGAGACGACGGTGTCTACACGGTCACGCTAACAGTCACGGACGACGATGGCGGTTCGGTCACCTCCTCGGCGCAGGTCATGGTCATGAATCTCCCGCCAACGATCACCCCGTTCGGTCCCTTCGAGATTAACGAGGCTGATCTCCTGTCGGTCACCGCCAACGCGGTGGACCCGGGCAGCGACGACCTGACGTTCACATGGACGTTCGAGTACGGACCGACGATCCAGGACGTCTTCTACAACGACGGTGTCGGGCCGGACCCGGTGAAGAGTCCCGATGGCATGTTCCCGTTCAGCGTCGACGACATGGCCTCGCACGTCTACGGCGACAACGGCGTGTTCGTCATCACGCTGACAGTGACGGACGACGATGGCGGCATGGCGACTTACCAGACCACCGTCACAGTTCTCAACATCCCGCCAACGATAGTCGACGCCAAGGCATACCTGCTCGCGGACGTCACTCTGATGATATCAGGAGAGAAGTGGCATGATGTCATCCTCAGGCTGTTCGAGGACGGTCAAGAGGTCGGATATGCCCAGGTCATCAGGTATCCCGGGAGCCCAAGTGAACAGTCGATGACGCTGCACGATGTAGAAATAACCTTGACCGGGCAGTTCTCTGCGGTGGCATACTATACGCCTTCCGATGACCCCATAAACGGCCAGCCCAATGGGGCAGACCCGGCGTGGATCATCATCACCTGGGAAGACGGGAGGGAGACGACCCTCAAGCATAACTTCAACGTGATGGCGCCGGACAGGTGGATCTGGACCGTGGACAACCTCTACCTCTACGCGGCGAACGAGATTGTTCACGTCAAGGCGACCGCCACCGACCCGGGCAGCGACGACCTCACGTTCACCTGGGACTGGGGGGACGGGACTCCCTCGATCGCGACGACATACTTCAACGATGGAATCGGGCCAGATCCGTACCCGAGCCCCGACGGGACTTACCCGTTCACCGCGACTGATTCAGCCCAACACATCTACGCCATGGCGGGTGACTACAGCTTGACGTTGACCGTGATGGACGACGATGGCGGCATGGTGAATCTCGTCATCGTCTTGGTTATCCCTTGAGAGTGGCGGCACCGCCAAAGTCGGGATTCAATCGAGCAGTGAGAACACTCTTTTCCCTCAGCTTCTCGCTCTTCACACGGAATACGCGTTGACTTGGGCGCATGCGGCACGATATGACAAGTGATGGGGGCAATTGATGTTGACCATTGGAAGGCCAAGGTGGGACGACTCGCAGAACTAAGAGTGAGGAACCGGGCATTGCGGCGTCTTCCATGGTGTGTCTTACGAACTTCATCGTGCCTGATTTGACAATGGATGACTGCGCCAGCCATCCAGTGACAGACAAAACGGTGCAGGCGACCGAGAAGACGATTGCATTGCCCATGCCGTCTGCTTCAGGATCAGGCTCCTCGCCGAAGAACCTCTTCGCCACCCAGCCCGCCCACTGGTCGGGCGTGCCCGACGGCGTGCCGAACGGGTTCACGAGCATGCAGCGGGTCAGGTGCGCGGTGATCATGTCGACGAACATCGCCATGAGCATGGACGGATTGCCGACCAGGTCGCCTATCATCTTCGGGAGCTGAGTTATGGCGCCGATTATCTCGTGGATGTGGAGGAAGATGCTCAGGTCCTCGAAGAGACCGACGAGCATGCCGAGGAAGAAGCCGAAGACGGCGCCGCCTATGGCGGGGCCGAGGAGGAAGGAGAGGAAGCCCGCCACGAGCTTGCCAATGAGGTAGGTGAGGCCGCCGCCGGCGGTCTTCTTCCATGACGTTGCCGGCGAGGTCGTAGGCTCCCGCCTCGACCTCGTAGCCCCACATGTAGTCCCCCCAGAAGTCTATCTCGAAGGTCGTGGAGTAGCGCTCCCCGCCGCGAAGAACTTCCAGCGCATCCGGAGCAAGATCAGGCGGGAGAAGAAGGGCCTCGACGCGATTGTGCAGCCCGCGCCGATCCCGACGCCGCAACCGATGAAGTAGAGCCAATATCCGTTTCCGACGAACCAAGACCCAAGGCCCCCGCATCCGGGGGCCACCTTTCCTTTCTCGAACTCGGCACGAGACAATCAAGATTCTGTCGCGCGTGATCCACTTCCCGCCCCGCCCAACCCGGATCCGATGCGGGGCGATTCGAAGCCGTCTACGGCACACTCGAATCTGATTCCGCGTCACCCGGTTCCGTGTCCGCTCCCTTGGATCGCCTCTAGCAGCCTCCGGAATCCGATTCCGGACAACCGGAATCCGTTTCCGCGCAGTTGTCCGACGGCGGGGGACAGTCGCCCGGAGGTCTGGACCGTTGTCCCCCGACTGGGGCGGACTGCGCGGGGACCTGGGACAGTTGTCCGCTGACGATGGACAGTTGCGCGGCGATGGGGGACAACCGTCCGCAGTTGGCGGGCGGTTGACCGGAACCCGGGACAGTTGCCCCCCGACGGAGGACAGTTGCGCGATGGCGGGGGAGAACTGTGCGGAGTTGGGGGCGGATTGTCCGAAGACGGATTCGGACTGTCCCAAGACGGATTTGGATCGCCCGAAGTTCGCTTCGACTGCCGAGAGAGGGGCCGAGGACCGGCCGCAATCGAACGCACCCCTCTTTCTTGGCAAGTCGGCTTCTCGGACGGATGTTGACTCGAGATCTGCAGCCAATAGCCGCCTTGCGCCCGCCACCGTCACGGACTCCGAGACGCACGCCTGCGCGATGGCGGGAATGTATGAACTCAAGCTGACGGTGAGGGACGACGATAGCGGTTAAGCGAGATTCCTCGAGGTCATCATCATCTGAGGGGTTTCGCATGAGCTGGCGGCAGCCAGGGAATAATGATATACTCCATTAATCAATGCGTGTCTGAAGATGCCGAGGGATGGTATCCGTGACCCAGCCATCACGCGCTCTGACCGAGTCCGACCGGACACCCACAGTGTTGACCCGGGCCGATTCCGGTTCCTCCGCGGGCCGGCAATGGCTCACCTACCTAGGGGTCTTCTGCTCCATAGCGGTGGTCATCCTTGCGTTCTGGGCCGGTCTCGCCCCGCATGAAGGATACTGGATATGGGGCGAACTTAGGTTCACTCCCCAAGAAGCCGCGTCCATCAATGTTTCCCTGATTGCGGTTGCGCTGGAGTCCCGTGGCTACGTGGTGGCCTTCGTCCAAGGCGGCCCCGGTCAATCCTGGGGAGAACTGTCTGTGCTCAACCGCTCGAAACCGGACTTCCGGGCATGGATCAAGAACCCCGAGGGAAGCCCGCCCGACGCTCGCATATATGGTGAGCTCCGTTACGTAAGCGGGTGGGGAGCAGGGGCCGCACGTTTTGAATCAGCGGCGCGTCAAATAAGCGATAACGTTTCCGCCCTCGCGATGGATATGGGTTTCACCGTCGACGCAGGGCGAATCGCAGTCGAGGACACCTTTGATACATTTGTGGACGTATCGGTGCGAGTGTTCGCGCTGTTCGTCGCTGTGACCGTCACGGCGGTGGTGGCCGCGCTGTTGGTCAAGTCCCGCAGGAAGTCGCGGCTGACCCCGCCGGTGCCGCCGCAGGCTCCTCCTTTCCCTCCGCAGGGCTAGGGCCACAGACCCGATTCTCATTTGAGAACGGGAATCGGATTCTCCCGCCACCGCTACGACGTACTTCAATAACGGAACAGGACCCGATTGATATCCCAGTCCTGGCGGCACCTTCCCGTTCATAGCGCCTTGACGAACTCTTCTTCATCGATTCCGGCGTGCCGGAGCACCTTGCGGACGATGTTCCTGCCAAGCCCGCGGTGGAACGACACGATCAGGAAGTCCGGTCTGTCCGGGTGGACGAGCTTCCGGTGGCTCCCCTCTGGCTCCCCACGGTCCATCCGAACCGGGCCATCGCCCGGAGGAAGCGGCGACCGTCGATCTCCCCGGGCAGTCTCGCCATCAGACGTCCACCGTGATGATCTTGACGGGGAGCGGGGCGGCAGCTCCGGGAGACCTCGCGGGTTTCCCCTTCGACGCCTCCTCGAGGTAGAAGCTGATCGCCTCCTTGACCAGCTTGCGCACCTCCTTTTCGCTCTCCGCGTCCACGAAGATTGGCAGGCCCGGTATCGTGGCGGCATAGTGCCCCGTCTCCGGGTCGTGTTCGACCACCACTTTGAACTTCATCAAAGACACGATTCCCCCGGGGCATAATAAACCTGCCGAGCGAATGTTGCCAGAGGGAGAGATTGGGGGGCTCTGGCGGGTCCTTGTCGGAGGCATTGCGAGACTGGACTCCCGCCGCCGTCACGACACACTTCAACGACGGCATTGGACCCGACCCATACCCCAGTCCTGGCGGCACATCCCCGTTCACCGCGACGGACTCGCGGGAGCACATGTATGCTCTGAGGGGAACGCGTGTCATTGCCCTGAGCGTAGGCGACGATGACGGTGGCTCGTGCGAGGTCCAGCTCACCATCAGCTTGGGTTGAGATTGGTCATTCTCCATGGTCATTCGCGGGCAAGTCGTCCACAACCATGCGTATGGCGGCAGATAGTGGATTCACAGGAGCGACGAAACCTCGCTAGAGAATCGCCTCATAGACCTGTGATCTTGCACCATCGAAAGTGGAATTGAGACTCGGACGACCGTATGTGAGATTCAAACAACTGTGCGGATTCTGCGACCAGCCGACCGACAACCTGTATCGAGGCATCATACTGTTCCTCAAGCGTTGCTCCACCGTAGGTCCACCGTAGCTCTACAGCTGCTCCACATTGGACAATCGTGCGTTCCCGATCTTGCGCGAGCTTGTCTGAGATTGTCCCGGCGAATCAGAGTCTCGCGAATCGAACATAACTTCGGGCGTCATTCAAGCGATGTCCAGTCGATTCCGAATCGGGCATTCCGCGGCCTGCTGGCCAGAATCTTATTATAGCCGCCAATCGATATGTCAACGTCTGGCCACGTGGGTCGGGGAGCATTGGTTATGCCATCGAAAGCATTGCTTGCTTTGTGCTTCGCATCGATATTGACCGTGTCGGCCGTCGCGCCGATGTTTTCCGTCAGGAATCCCTTTGGATCGGGCGGGCTGTCGGCTATCGGACCGCTCGCGCCTGCGACCAGGGGCTTCCCGGACAAGGACCCAGACAGCGGCAAGTTCCTCGGCCAGGCGGGAATCGGTCTCTCGACCTTGGCGGGGCAGACCAACAAACTGTACCTGGGGATACCGGCCGGACGCGCGAGTTTCACGCTCAGCGTCTTCGATGGAGACGGAGACAACCATTGGGACCAACCGCAGCCTCCGGTCGACAGGCTTGACTACAAACTCTACAAGGACCCCATGAAGACAGGCGCGAGTGTTCTTCTGGACTCATGGACTGACACAAGCCTTCTGGACGATGACTGGTCTGCACGCACGTACGCCACGAGCAACGACTCGAGAGCTCCCAGTGGCAACTACTTCTACAGGATCGAGGTGAACTGGCATAGCCCCGGGAGCGCGAATGACATGGCCGGATTCAAGCTCAAGGTCGACGGCCAAATAAGCGTGGTCGGCAACCAGGCATTCTGCGTGCAGGGTGCGCCAATGAGCGGCAACGACCCGCCCCTCGGCAGCGGCGACCCGAACCCCGGAGATCAGAACGACCCCAACGCGAACTCCTACGATGGGGACTGGTTCTTCTACTTCTATGTCCCTGCGAAGGTCGACACGATGAAGTTCAAGGACGGTGACCTGGACAGGGCGGACGATACGGACGACCCCAATACGCCGAACACGGACCCTGACGGACCCGGTCCGGCGGTTCCCGAAGGGGTCAATCATGGAATGCCCGCGGACGACGGCGGCGGGGGGCCCAACACGGTTCCTCCAAGCATCATGTACAGGGTCACAGATCCTCAGAACAACGTCTACGCGAACAACAATCCATCGGGCACCGAGGAGTGGGAGAACTTCATCATCTCCGACTTGGCCTCGGAGAACCCCGACTATCTGACATCCAAGATGCTCCAGCCCGGATTATGGAAGATGGAAATGAGGGGTCTGGACGCGCACAACCTGGCGTGCTTGAGCGCGCCCTACGAGGTCTTCCCGACGGACGAGCCGCCGCTCCCCCTCTATCCGCCGCCAATCGTGGAACCGGACGGGACCGCGACGGTCCATGTCCCGCCAGCCCAGACCGTGGGCTTCGGTCATAACGTGACGAACATGGGTGCCGCGCAGGTTTTCGACCTGGCGGCGGTGTCCGCGCATGGTTGGACGACACGCGTCTATCACGATCTCAACGGCGACGGGAACCTTGACCCCGGCGAGCCCCTGGTCAACAACACTGGGACGCTCGCGCAGAATGCGACGTACAAGATAATCGTCCAGGTGGATGTGCCGGTGCTTCTCACCGACACCGTCGATGTGACGACCGTCCGCGCATCGAGCCAGTTGGAGTGGGCGGTCCAGGGCACGGCTCACGACACCATCACGGTGATCACGAACCGCCCGCCAGTCGCGGATGCACGCGGCCCGTACATCGGATATGAGAATGTCCCGATGATCCTGGATGGCGGCGGTTCCTACGACCCTGACAACGACAGCCTCCAATATAGATGGGACTACGAGAATGACGGGATTTGGGACACCGCATGGGACGCGAGCCCGACAATCAGGCACACGTGGGGCGATGACTGGAAGGGCAGCATCGCGCTCGAGGTATCCGACGGTCAACTCACTGACAAGGCAACTGCGGATGTCGCTGTCTTGAACATGCTTCCCTCCGGGACTGCGGCGATAACCTCTTCGCAGAATGAAGGTTCCCCGATCACGTTCTCCGCTCACATCACTGACCCAGGCAGCGACGACCTGTTCTTGACATGGTCGTGGGGCGATGGGACTCCAAATGAATTCTCGACCTATTACAACAATGGCGTCGGTCCAGACCCGTACCCGAGCTACGACATCCACCCGAGGGACATAATCGACGTGAAGAGTCACACCTATGGAGACAACGGCGGTTTCGAAGTCACCGTCAACGTTCGCGACGATGATTGTACGAACTGCACGGTCACGTTGAAAATCACCGCCACGCCGGCGAATCTACCGCCAGCAGTCGACGTGTCCGGCGGCATGAGCATCGACGAGGGGCAGTCCATCGCGCTCACCGCCGCCGCCAAGGACCCCGGCAGCGACGACCTGACATTCACTTGGCTCTGGGGAGAGGGATCCTCCGAGTCGCGGACGTACTTCAACAACGGCGTGAGCCCAGACCCGCCACAGAGCCCCGGCGGGACCTTCCCGTTCACGGCCACGGACAGCGCCACCCATCCCTATGGTGACAACGGTCTGTTCAGCCTGGCTCTCACCGTCGCCGATGACGATGGCGGCTCCGTGACATGGATCGGCCAATTGGCGGTGATGAACCTCCCGCCAGCGATCCAGCCATTCGGCCCGTACACTTCGAACGAAGGGAGCGCGTTCTCCGCCTCGGCCAGCGTGTCGGACCCTGGCAGCGACGACCTGACATTCTCATGGTCCTTCGAACTCGGATCTAGCGTGTCGGTTACCTATTACAACGATGGCGTTGGCCCTGACCCGTATCCGAGCCCCGGCCCCGTGTACCCGTTTGCAGCTTCAGACACGGAGGCACAAACCTATGGTGATGACGGATACTACGCCATCACACTGACGGTGACGGACGACGATGGCGGCGCATCATCGTATTCGACCTCGGTGACTGTGGCGAACTTGCCTCCGTCGATCACGCCATTTGGACCCTTCACGGTGAATGAGGGCAGTCCGTTCAACGTCTCCACTACAGCGACCGATCAGGGCAGCGACGACCTGGAATTCTCGTGGTCGTTCGAGCTCGGCCCGACGATACAGAACATGCACTACAACGATGGCGCGAACCCGGACCCCGCGAAGAGCCCGTGGGGCGCCTTCCCCTTCTACGCGACGGACACCGCGGCCAATACCTACGGGGACAATGCGGTCTACGTCCTGACGTTGACAGTCAATGACGACGATGGCGGCTCAGCCTCCTACACGACCCAGGTGACCGTGCTCAATGTCCCGCCATCGATTACGCCTTTCGGTCCATTCAGCATGGATGAGGGAAGCCCGTCGAGCCCGAATGCGACGGCCACCGACCCGGGCAGTGATGACCTGCTGTTCACCTGGACGTTCGAGCTTGGGCCGACTGTCCAGAACCTGCACTACAACGACGGCACCGCGCCCGACCCGACGAAGAGCCCGCGGGGCACCTTCCCGTTCACTGTGACCGATCCCGTCTCGCACACGTATGGGGACAACGGCGTCTACGCTGTGTCCTTGACCGTCAAGGACGATGACGGAGGCGAGGCGACGTACTCCACGACGGTCACGGTCATCAACCTCCCGCCGGAGATAGAGCCCTTCGGCCCGTACTTCGTCGATGAGGGGCAGCTTCTGACCGTCTCCGCGACCGCAACTGATCAGGGCAGCGACGACCTCACCTTCTCTTGGTCGTTCGAACTCGGTCCGAGCCCGCAGACCACCTACTTCAACAACGGAGTCTCTCCGGATCCAGCGAAGAGCCCGAACGGGACATTCCCGTTCACCGCGACCGACTCGCCTTCGCACACCTATGGCGACAACGCGGTCTACATGCTCACGCTCACGGTGACGGACGACGACGGCGGTTCCGCGACATACTCGACACAGATCATTGTCACGAACCTGCCGCCGAGCGTAAGCGGCTTCGGGTCCTATCAGGTCGACGAGGGCAGCCTGCTGAGTGCGGGCACCAGCGCCGCAGACCCGGGAAGCGACGACCTCGCGTTCACATGGTCCTGGGAACTCGGACCGACGTCTCAGAGCATCTACTACAACGATGGGACGGCGCCGGACCCCGCCAAGAGCCCATGGGGAACGTTCCCATTCTCCGCGAACGACACCTCGAGTAACACCTACGGGGACAATGGCGTATATGCACTCTACCTCGTGGTCGAGGACGACGATGGCGGTGTGACCGACTATCTCACGAACGTCACGGTCGACAACGTGCCGCCGACAATCGAGCCATTTAGGCCTTTCGAGGTGAACGAGGGTTCTCCATTGACCGTGCAAACCACCGCACTTGACCCAGGCAGCGATGACCTGACATTCACCTGGGTCTTCGAATACGGACCCACCTTCCAACGCATCTTCTACAACGACGGCTCTGGCCCAGACCCGGACAAGAGCCCGTGGGGGACATTCCCGTTCTCGGTGCAGGACGAAGTGACATGGACATATGGCGACAACGGCGTCTTCAAGGTCACTCTAATGGTCGAGGACGACGATGGCGGAGCCGCGGCGTACGAGACCTTCGTCACGGTACGCAATGTCGCTCCGACGATCGATGAGGTGCAGGCGTATGTCATCGCAAACATCACCCTGCGAGTCGCGGGAGAGAAGTGGCACGATGTCTGCATGAACCTCGTGCACAACGGGAACGTGGAGAGCAAGGCGTGCGTCGTGCGGTATCCCGGTTCACCAGATGACCAGTCTGTGACAATCGTGGGTAGGATCGAGCTCATCGACGACTTCAAAATCGTGCTGTACTACACGCCGGACGACGACCCGATCAACGGGCAGCCGAACGGGGCGAACCCCGCCTGGGTCACCATCAGGTTCCCCGGCGGGGACGAGGTGAGGCTGCATCACACGTTCAACGTGCGCCACCCGGACACCTGGATATGGACGCTGGACGACATCCGTCCCTATCTGGTAGGGCAGGAGATCACGTTCAACGCGACTGCCTCTGATGTGGGCAGCGACGACCTGACATTCTCATGGACGTGGGACGATGGCACGCCAGACGCATTGGCGACGTACTTCAACGACGGAATCGGACCTGACCCGTATCCCTCGCCGAACGGGACGTTCCCGTTCACGGCGACCGACGTGGCAAAGCACACCTTCGACTCTGCCAGAACCTACACGATCACGTTGACGGTCAACGATGACGATGGCGGTGTGACGACCTACTCATTCGACATCGCGATTGGCGGTTGAAGGTTCGAAAGCCCCGATGCATGCGACTAGAACTTGCGTTCGACGTACTCCAGCACGGACTCGAACAGCAATCTGCCGTCTCCGGGCCCCTCGGGCGACGAGCGCGTCCAATCCGGGTGCAAATACTTGAAGAAGGATCTCTCAGGATGAGGCTGTATCCCGAGCACGTTGCCCTCGCGGTTGCACAGCGCGGCGATGTTGTATAGAGAGCCGTTCGGGTTCCACGGGTAGGCTCCGTACTTGCCCTGGTCGTCCACGTACCTGAAGACGATTTGGTCGTTGTCCCTCAGCTCCCTGAGCATGAACTTCTCCCTGTCCTTGGGCAGCAGGAACTTGCCTTCAGTGTGGGCTGACGGCATGAGGAGGACCTGGCCCTTCTTCACCTTGGTCGTGAAGGCGCAGGAGCCGGCATTCTCATGCTTGAGCAGCGTCGGGCGGCACTCGTATCTCGCTGAATCATTCGTCGCCAATGCGGCCTCGGGCTCCGTGGTCAGAATCCCTGCGATTCCGGGCAGCATACCGAGCTCGACCAGGACCTGGAACCCGTTGCAGACGCCGAACAGCGCCCGCCCTTCCTTCACAAAGTTCGCGAGCTGCATCGCCAGCCTGCTCTTCATCCGAGCCGCCATGATCGCTCCCGCCCGGACGTAGTCACCCGCGGAGAACCCGCCGGGCAGCATCACAATGTGATAGTCCATTAGATCCCGCTTCAGTTCCTCAGGCGCGTCGCCCGTGAGCTGCTTCAGGTGCACCATCTCCGCGTTCGCCCCGAGCACCTGGAAGTAGCGACAGGATTCCAACTCGCAGTTCGTACCCTCCATGAGCACGACGCCGACGCGGACATCAGCGCGCTTCATCTCATCCCTCCAAGCTGGTCGTAGAGGGGCGCGGTCCACTCCTCTCTCATCTTCTGCACGGGGACCTTGAACCTCTTCTTCTCTCCGACGACGCTCAGCTCGGTCCCGCCAACGCTCCCGATGTGCGTGACGGAGATCCCTTGCAGATGACCGAGGAACCTCTCCTCCCTTTCCCTCCTGACCTCCACGAGCCACCTGCCGTTCGACTCCGAGAAGAGCTGGAAATCGAGCCTCATCGAGTCCATGTCCTTGAGGTCCAACCGCGCGCCGATGTCCCCGCCCATGCACATCTCTGCCGCCGCGACGCCTAGTCCGCCTCCGGAGAGGTCGTGACAGGCGGCGAGGCATCCGTCGCCGATTGCGGCCAAGAGGCCGTCAGCCGACGCCTTCAGCAGGGTCGTGTTGATGTCTGGCGCCTCAGGGCTCGAAGCGCCCATTAACCGATAGTACTCCGATCCCCCGAGTTCGGGCCGCGTCTCTCCGACAATGTAAAGCATGTCCCCCTCGGTCTTGAGGTCGGTCGTGACGCACTTCCTGAAGTCCTCCACGATCCCGACGCCGAGAACGACCGGCGTGGGTGGGACCATGCCGAGGGCGCTCTCGTTGTAGAAGGAGACGTTGCCCGATGGTATCGCGATCCCCATGGCCTGGGCAACAAGCCCGATGCCCCTCACCGTCTCCCGGAAATATCCGAGCCTGTCCGGCTTCTCCGGATTCCCGAAGTTGAGGCAGTCCGTGAGGCTGTGCGGTCTGGCCCCAACCGCAACGAGGTTCCTCACCATCTCGTCTACCGCCGAGGCCCCTCCCCTGAACGGGTTGATGGCGGTAAAGAAAGGAGTGGACGCGGTCGTTATCGCCAGGGCCCTGTAGGAGTCGATCAGCGGCCTGATGACGGCGGCGTCGCCGTGACTGGATTTGCCTATCTTCCCCTGCATCGGCTTGATCACCGTCGCGGCCCTCACTTCGTGGTCGTACTGCCGGATGACCAGCTCCTTGTCTGCGATATCCAAGGAGGCCAGGAGCCTCAGGAGCGTTTCAGGATAGTTCGTTGGCTCAATCGGCGGGGATTCCTCAGGTTTGATCCTCGGCACGTCGTTCTGATACGGTCGAGAATATTCCGGACCGCCGGTGTAGAAGTCGAGGTCCATTTCCAGAATTGTGACGCCCTGATACTTGACGCGCGCGATTTTGTCGTCCGTCGCCCTGCCGATCACGGTCGCCATCACGTCGTACAGGTCGAATATCGCGAGGACCTTCTGCACGTTGTCCGGATGGACGGCGAGCATCATCCTCTCCTGAGACTCGCTCACCCAGATCTCCCACGGAGCCAGTTTCGCAGCCTTCAGCGGCACCTTGTCGAGGTCGACCTCCGCGCCGCAGCCCCCATTCAGTGCTATCTCCCCGACGACGCAGCTCAGCCCGCCGCCGCCAAGGTCCTTCAGGCCGCTGAGCAGCCCCTTCTCTGCCGCGTCCATGCACGCGTGTATGAGCGGCTCTTTCGTGATTGGGTCACCGAGTTGCACCGCGCCGCCATGCCATTCCTCGACCGCTTTTTCCGTAAGATCCACCGACGCGAAAGTCACTCCATGTATCCCGTCGCGCCCGGTCTTCCCGCCAACGAGTATGAGGACATCCTCCGAGGATTTGACCCTGTTCTTGAGCAACTTCGATCTCTTTGCGAACCCGACGCACCCGACGTTGACGATGATGTTGCCAACATAACCTTCGTCGAAGATGACGCACCCCGAGACGGTCGGCAGCCCGACTCTGTTACCATAATCCCTGATTCCCGCCACGACGCCGTTGAAAAGGTACTTGGGGTGTTTCAAACCGCGCGGCAGCTTCTCGTAGGCGAAAGATGGCTGTCCGAAGTGGAGCGGGTCAGTGAGAGCGATCGGCTGCGCGCCCATGGCCAGGACATCTCGGATGATGCCGCCGATCCCGGTTGCGGCGCCTCCGTAAGGCTCGATGGCGCTCGGATGATTGTGCGACTCGATCCTGATTGCATATGCGTGATCGTCATCGAAGGCCATTACTCCCGCATCTCCGCGGTCTATGACGTCCGCAGTCTGCACCGGGAAGATGAACTCCTTGAGGAAGACCTTGGAGGACTTGTAGCAGCAGTGCTCCGACCAGGCCTGCCCGAGTGCCTGCACCTCGACATCGGTGGGGTTCCTGCCCTTCGCCCTGAAATAATCGCGGATGCGGTGCATCTCGTCGACGCTGAGCGCGAGGCCGAGGTCCTGCGACATCGCCTCCAGTTCCTTGTCGTTTGCACCGAGCACGTCGATGTTATATAAATCGAAGGGGACATCTCTCTTGAGGTATCTGTCTTGTATCTTCCCCACCCCACCGGAGTGATTGCGCGCTCGTAGATATAGGTTCGCGGGATTCGGTACCAGATGTCTTGGTGGAAATCCTTGCAGTGATTCGCGTCGTTTCCGTACCCTTAAATACGATTTCTGATAATAGCTTCCAAAGACTGGGTGGGCGAGAACCGGACGTTTCGAAAGTTCTCACCGAGGTGACGAAGTGCCCAAGGACAAAGACAAGGACGTATGGATAGTCAGATGCCCCAAATGCGGGCGTGTCACCAGAGGGTGCAAGCACGTCACGCCAGAAGACCTGGCGAGGATCAAGAGGCTGCTCAGCGCGGGAGTCGAGGTCTTCGAGTCTGAAGCGGAATACAGGGAATGGGAGGCCGGGGCGGAGTTCGGCGAGGTCCCGAGGACGCACCTGTACACGATGCTGGAGCCGAGGGCGACGCTCGGCGATGTCGTCCTTTCGCCGTCCACGTTGGAATCTATTGGAGACGCCCTCGTCGAATTGAAACACAAGAGGTTGATTTTCAAGAAGTGGGGACTGGCGGAAGTGGTCCGCAAGAACAAGGGCGTGTCCATGCTTTTCGTCGGTCAGCCCGGGACAGGGAAGACGCTGACGGCAGAGGCGATAGCCCGCGAGCTACGCAGGCCCCTGATGATTGTGAACTACGCCCACCTGGAGAACATGTGGGTTGGCGAGACGGAGAAGAACGTCGAAGCGGTCTTCAAGGCCGCGGAGGAGGCCGGGGCGGTCCTGTTATTCGACGAGGCTGACGCCGTCTTCCACCGCCGCGGTCACAGCGCGATGCCGTGGACCAACAGGGACGTCAACGTCCTGCTGAAGCGCCTCGAGGACTTCCCCGGCGTCGTGATACTTTCCTCGAACCTCTCGAAGGTCATGGACAAGGCGCTCGACAGGCGCATCGACATCGCGGTGGAGTTCGAGATGCCGAATGCAGAGCTACGGGAGCGGATATTCAAGAAGCTCGTCCCGAAGAAAGCGCCGCTTGCCGATGATGTCGACTTCGCCGAGCTGGCGCGCAAGTTCGAGCTCTCCGGCGGGGGCATACTGAACGTCGTGAGGCAGGCCATGAGGATGGCCGCGCGGGCGAAGAGGAACAGGCGCATCACGATGGCGCACTTCGTGAAGGCGGCGGAACGCGAGGCGCAGAAGGGGATATTGATGAGCAAGGATTACCTCGGGCCGGCGAGGCAGGCGCAGAGAGAAAGGATCGGCGGATACGCCTGATTCTCCATCAGTCTAGGGAACCAGCTCGATTCTGTAGTCCTGGATGACCGGGTTTGCGAGGAGCCTTCTGCACATCTCCTCGACCTGCTCCTTCACCATCTCGCGGTTCTCCCCCTCGAGCTCGATTTCGAACAGCTTGGCCGAGTGCACCGCCGAGAGACCCTTGAAGCCGAGAAGGTTGAGCGCCTTGAGCGTATTATCCCCCTCCGGATCGGCGACGCCCTTCTTCAGCCTGATTTGAACCTGGACTTTCACCATCGACGCCCCCGGCGGGTGAAAGTGCATGCATACTTAAGGGATTTGACAGACGGGAGGGATAATGGCGCGTGCGGAGAGACGCGGGGCTTGCCATCGCCTTCGTGAAGCGCCCGCCCCACAGCCGCCCGTCGAGAATCGCCAAGATTTATTTATCGATCCCGCTTTCCGGCCGCGAGGATTCCATGGCTGAGGTTGTACTCGATGCCAAGGGGCTGACGAAGACTTACGGCGACATGAACGCGGTCGACAACCTTGACCTCCAGGTGTTCAAGGGAGAGGTCTACGCTATGCTCGGGCCGAACGGCGCGGGGAAGACCACCACCGTCGAGATACTGGAGGGTCTTCGCAACCCCACGTCGGGGACGGCCAAGGTTTTCGGCTTCGATGTCCAGAAGGACTACGATAAGGTCAGGTCCAGGGTCGGCGTGCTCCCTCAGACGTTCGAACCTTGGGACAGGATCAAACCGCCGGAGGCGATCGAGTACTGGGCGGGGCTGTTCGGGCGCAAGATGAGCAAGAAAGAGATCCGCGGGCTGCTGGAGATGGTCGACCTCGCGCACAAGGACGAAGTTTGGGGCGAGCGCCTTTCTGGCGGTGAGAAGAGGCGGCTGGGCATCGCGATGGCGCTCGTCGGTGAGCCCGAGCTGATATTCCTCGACGAACCGACCACCGGTCTCGACCCTCAAGCGAGGAGAGGGCTGTGGGAAATCATCCACGCCCTTGGCGATGCGGGCAAGACGGTTTTCCTCACGACCCACTACTTGGAGGAGGCGGAGAACCTCGCGGACCGCGTCTCGATCATGAACAAGGGCAAGATCGTCGTCTCCGGGTCCCCCGAGGAGCTTGTCAACCTCTATGGCGGCGGGACACATGTCGTGCTTAAGGGCGCGGGCGAAGAGGGAGTTGCAGACTTGGAGAAGCTCGGCTACAAGAGCACATTCCACAACAGGGACGTGACTGTGCATGTGCCGGCGCTTATGAGGACAAAGGACTTCATGGCCCAGATAAACCAGAGCGGGATCGCCTACAAGGATTTCGAGACGAGGCGACCGAGCCTGGAGGACGTGTTCTTCAACATGGTCGGCGGCCGCATGGAAGAGGGGGTGCTCAAGCAATGAGCAGGATGGTCTCGGACTTCAAGGCATTCGGTCTTGCCTATCTGCGCAGCCGCACGGGGTTCTTCTTTGCGTTGATTTTCCCCGTCATCTTGATTCTGGTTTTTGGCGCGATCTTCAGCCAGACGGGCACGCAGAAGATCGACCTGCCAGTACAGGATCTCGACAATGGAACCTGGAGCCAAACCTACCTCGCCAAGCTGAACGCGACCGGCGCGTTCACGATCGACATGATATCGCCCGATGTTGATTTCAATCGGTACATAAAGGACGAGCTGAAGGTCCTCGCGCTGCAAATCCCGTCCGGTTTCAATGAAAGCGTGAACAATGCGACAAGAGGTTACGGCCCACCTGCGACGATCATACTCAAGGGCGACCCGACGAATACCTACTTCACTGTCGGCATGGGCGTGGCGAACGCCGTCGCACTGCAGCTCAACTCCACTGTCGTCGCCATGGTGCAGACGGAGAACCTTGGTTCGCCCCAGTACACTTTCATCGATTTCTTCGTGCCAGGCATGATCGCTTTCACTGCGCTCACCACCCCGATGTTCTCAATGAGCACGATATGCTCCGAGTATCGGAACAGGGGTTTCTTCAAGCTCCTTGGATCGACGCCGCTGAGGAAGTCTGAGTGGCTGACCGCGAAGATTCTTTGGTACACCGTCTTGATGCTCGCATCTATAGCGATAATGTATGTCGTTGGAATCGCTGCCTTCAACGCCCACTTCACCATCACGCCGATGGCGATACTCCTCGTCATCGTCGGTGTCTTTCTCTTCACATCATTCGGTATGTTCCTTGGCGTGTTCGTGAGCAATCCCGAGTCCGCCTCCGCCCTTGCGAACGCCATAGGCTTCCCGATGATGTTCCTGTCAGGCATTTTCTTCCAGCTCGAGTCGATGCCAGCTTACCTTCAATATATCGCGAAGGCGCTTCCCCTCACCTATCTCGCGGAGGGGCTCAGAGCGACGATGTCCCTCGGAAACGATGTGGTCGCGGCCACGGACTTTGTGATCCTGCTGATCAGCGGGCTGATACTCTTCGTAATAGCTGCCCGGGCGATGTCCTGGAAGGGGAAGTAGTGGCCGGGACAGATGCACTCAGGATGCGATGGCGGGCGGGCCGCCTGAACCAGCTCTAGGCGGGGATCAGCTTGTAGGTCTTCCTCACACCCTTGCCGGACGGCGTCTCAGAGACGACGGTGACCGCCTTCGCTTCTTCCAGAATCCCGACGGTGCGCCATGCAGCATGATACGCTTTCCTTCGATCGCCGGGCTCGACCTCTAGGAGAAGCTCGACAACCTCATCCAGCGAGAATTCCTTGTCGGTGAAGCGCTTGCGCAGCAGGTCGGCAAGTTCGCCCCTTCTCAGTCCCTTTCTCCGTTTCTTGTCGTCGACAGGCTCGGCGGGGACGGCCAGCGGAGGCGCAACCTCTTGGAACTCCGGCGCGGGCGGCGGCGAGAGGATCGTGTGGACCTGCTCTGGTTCCATCCTTGATCTCGCAACGGGCATGGCGGGGACGGCGCCGAGTATCTCGTCGAGGAGTCTGACCTCCTCCGTGAGAACAAGTTCCTGCCGCCTCAGCCTCTCCAGCTCGGCGGAGGTCGTGCTCATTTCCTTCTCCGTCGACAGGCGGCGGGCGATGAGCGCCTCCATGATCAGTTTGTCTCTTGCCTCTCGCTTCGAGTTGTCGTCCATGGTGATCTCTTCCTCAGCCCTCCGCCAACACGGTGTTCGCCTTTGCGGCGGGGCGATTTCCCGCCGCGGAGCTCTTCAGCACGAAAAGCCTGACAATGCCCTTGGGCAGCTTCCTGATTCCCGCCTGCTTCAGCTTCCCCTCCCGCAGCATATCGTTGCAGAGGTTCCAGGCCGCCTCGTAGGTGTGGGACACCTCCGGCTCCAGCTCGTCCAGGAGGTCTCTGACCTTCGAGACCTCGAATGGCTCGTCAGCGAACCTGGACTGGATGTGCGGGAACGTTACTGCCTTCAGTTTGTCGCGGGTGTATCCCCTCCTCTCGGGGGCGCGGGCTACCGCCTCCACTGGCCGGACCGCATCCTGCGGATGAGTGGGGGCAGCGAACGGCGCGGCAGTCGGGAGCGGCACCTGACCGGGAGTTGTCCGCTCGGCCGGCGACGACTTGCCCTTCACGAGAGTGGAAAGCGTGCGAATCGCGAGTTGATGCTCCGCGAGATGTTCGTTCAAATCCTTCTGTCTGCTCCTATTCTTCTGCAGTTCAGCGTTCAGCTTCTCGCGATGTTCTCTCAGTGCCTTTGCTATAACTTCCTCGCGATACATCGCACGGCCGCTTGATGTGAAATCAGTGCTGGTATATGAACGTGCCATATTCGCGATTCCTTCGCGCTCGATGACTGGCGGTATCGGTCAGAGAGGAGGCGCGCCGCATCCGAAGTATTATCTCGCCGAAGGGGGATTCGGGAACGGGGGTCGAGCATGAACTTGGTAGTCCTCTTTCTAGCCGACTCCGGTCCCGCGGTGACTTGGGGAGTCGCTCTCCCTGACGAGATCGCCGCAGAGTGCAAGGACCGGGAGATGGAAGTCGTGCACCTCGGCAAGAAGTCGCCTGACGTGGTTCTCAGGCTGCCGGAGGGGACGAAGGCATGGGAGACCCGGGTCGGGTTCGAGAAGGCGTGGCGGGCTGTGACAACCTCAAGCCCTGTATTCATAGCGCGATCTGCCAAGATGGTAGCGCAGTCCTATATTCTAGGCGAAGAGATCTACGGTTCTCTGGGAGTCCCCCAGAAGGGGGCCAGCGCAGGCCTGGTGTTCCTCGAGACAAGAGGGCTCGAGCAGGTGCTGGAAAGCGAGTGCGACAGGCTGCTGAAGGAACTGGGCACGGCGGGGGGGCAGGACCTGATTGCGAGGAGGCCAATCTCCCGGGGAGACATACTCGTGGTAAAGAAAGGCAAGGATGGGGAACCGCCATCATTCGCGCGGGTCGCCAGGATTATCCAGGAGTGCTATCGCTCGGTGCTGGAGAAGCCCATTCACGTCGCGGGGAGGAGCCTGAAGACACTCAAAGGGATTCGAGACGTGATCGAGGAGCATGCGCCGAAGATGCTCGCGGAGGTCGGCCAATCGCATGGATTGCGCAAGGAGACGGAGAATGGCGGCCTCGCGTGACTCCTCGCGTGACTCCTCACGTGACTGAGAATGGAGCGAAAAGCAATATATGCGGGTTGGCAGATGGGGCACGACAGGGACTCGTTCAGATGGAGACCGATTCCGGCGAAAGAACTCTGATGGTCATCAGACAGGTGAGGCTGAAGAACCTCAAGAATTACGTAACCATGTTCGTCTTTCTCATCATCGCAGGATACCTCCAGTTCTTCAGGCCCTCGTTCCTGCCGGCGTACGACCTCCTCGACAGGTGGGACGTCTACTATCTCCTGGAGCTTCTTTTAGTCTTCATCGCATTCATCTCCGTGATAGTCGCCGAGGTCAAGAGGGTCAAACAGGAGTACCTGGTGACCAACCTCAGGATAATTGATTCGTACGGCATCCTGAAGAAAACCACTACGGTGATGATGGCGAATCAGGTCGAGCGGGTCTACAGCACCCAGGGGATTCTACAGAGGCTCCTGCGATACGGCGATGTCGTCGTGGACACGGGGGAAGACCAGGTCGTGCTGGAGGGTGTTCACAACCCGAAGAAGGTCGAGGGTGCGATAACCCAAGCGATGGCGTCGCGGCTGCCCAGCCGAAGGTAGCGCGGGGAACCCAGCCAGACTAGACGCGGAAGGGAAAGCCTAAAATAAAGTCGCGGTGATGGCGGGGCGAGAGGGTGACATGAAGGCTTTCGTGACCGAACTAAAGGGAAAGACGGTGATGACCAAGGATGGGCAGATTCTCGGTATCCTCGACAATTTCATGATGAACACGAGGTCCGGCAAGCTGGAGACCATGCTGATAGCCCCGGCGGAGAACCTGGAGACGCGACTTTTCAAGGGGGATCAGGAGGGGCACGTGGTCCTCTCGATCAAGACGATGAGGGCGGTCAAGGACGTAGTCGTGGTGGAGTACGAGCACGAATAGATTGCTGAGCGGCAAATCGGGGGAGGGATGATCATGAAGCTGACAGTCCATGGCGGAGCAGGCGAGATCGGCGGGAACAAGATTCTTCTGGAAGACGGGGACGCCCGGATATGGCTGGACATGGGGCTGCCCTTCGGGTTCGGGGAGAAATACTTCGTCAACTACCTCGGGCCGCGCGACAGGTTCGGGCTGAGGGATTACCTCGAGTTCGACCTGGTTCCGCGGATAAAGGGCTTGTATTCGAAGGAGAGCCTTGAGGAGACGACATTTCCCTACTCAGCGCCAGAGTTCTCAGGGGTACTGCTCAGCCACGCGCACTTCGATCACTCGAGCATGCTCGGTTACGTCGACAAGGATATCCCCGTGCATCTGGGCGAGTGCACCCGCACGATACTGGAGGCGTGGGCGGCGACCTCATCCAGGGCTGATCTGGGTGAGCATGAATACAGGACATTCAGGAGCAAGAGGAAGATCAAGATGGACGGCGTCGAAGCAATTCCGATCCATGTGGATCACTCAGTGCCCGCCGCCTACGGGTACGTTATCCATGGTCACGGCGGGACAGCCGTCTACACGGGAGACCTCAGGCGCCACGGTCCTCACTCCGAGATGACGGCGGAGTTCATCGATGCTGCTCGCGCCGCCAGGCCGGACGTGCTCCTTTGCGAAGGGACGAGGGTCGATCCGGTGGATGCGAGGGCCCCGTACTCCGAGAAAGACGTGAAGGACCTCAGCACCGAAGAGGTGAAGAAGGTCAAGGGCAAGCTTGCTGTCGTGACGTTCTACCCGCGCGACGTCGACCGCATGAGGACCTTCCACGAGGTGGCCCGTGCGACCGGAAGAGACTTCGCGCTATCGGCGAAGGCGGCCTATCTCTTGCTCTCTCTCGAGAAAGATGGCAGAATAAAGGTTCCGAGAGTGAGAACCGACAGCGGGCTCTTGGTCTATCTCCGGAGGCTCGCCAGACCCATCGCCTGGGAGGAAGAGCTGAGAGACAAGCTGGGTGACAGGATTGTCGGAGCAGATTATGTTAGGAAGCACCAGGGCGAGTTGTTGCTGCAGCTTGACTTCACTCATTTCACCGAGCTGATAGACATCGAGCCGAAGAGGGGAAGCATCTTCATCCACTCGATGAGCGAGCCGTTCGAGGAGGACGATATCGAAGACGAAGTGAAGGACCGGTGGCTCAATCATTTCGGCCTCGTCGAGCACCAGCTCCACGCCAGTGGGCACCTCAGCAGGAAGGAGCTCGAGTCCATGGTGCGGGAGATAGGCGCGAAGAAGATCGTGCCGATCCACACCGACAAACCCGAGATGTTCAGGGACTTCGCCAGCGGGGTCATCGTGCCTGAGAAAGGCAAGACCATCTCGATCTAGTGAATGACGAAGTAGAGGTCTACCGCTCCCTTGATCCCCAGTATGATGAACTGGACCGCCACCGCGGTGAGAAGCAGCCCCATGATTCTGGTGAAAGCATACATGCCCATCCGCCCCATCCGCCTGAACATCCCGTCCGATGATCGAAGTATGTAGAATGTGATGATCATGGTGGCGGCGATGGCGAGGAACACATCAGCCATTTTCAGGAGATCCAACTGCGGTTCCGCAGCATTGGTAATCAGGACAAGGACCGTCGTGATTGCACCGGGACCGGCCAGCATTGGTATGCCCATCGGGACGATGCCCACCGCTTCCTTCTCCAACGCCTCCTCGCGGTCTTGGACCGTCAACTGGCTCTTCGGCCGCTCTCCCTGGACCATCGAGAAACCGATCATGAAAAGCAGTATGCCGCCCGCGATGCGGAAGGCGGGTATGCTCGTGTTGAATAATATGAATATGTAGTTGCCCAACAGGCCAAACAGGATGAGAGTGCCAGATGCCGCGATGACCGCCCTTCTGATAGCGCGCATCCTAAGGTCCGGCGGGTAGTCCTTGGTCAGCACGACGAAGAAGCTCGCCGCCCCTATCGGGTTCACGATGGCGAATACAGCCCCGAAAGTGCTTAGGGCGAAGAGCAGCTCCTCGATCATCTTTGCATCCGCGTAACGCGGAGGCTATATGTATTTGTGGGGGGAGCCCGCCAGAATGATCGGTCAACGCCACCGCAATCCATTAAGTACATGGCGGGAAATCGCAGGCCGATGAAATACTCCGTAAGGCTCATCACCATCGCAGAGAAGGAGAAGGTCTTCAAGAAGCTCAAGCCGAAGCTCTCCTATGACCGGAAAGCGAACCTCTTCGGCACCTGCATCAAGCTGTACACCAACGACAAGAACGTCAAGGAGTCGTGGGAGGACAACTTCTATGCGATCAGCGAGATGGTGAAGTCCCACGGGCGCGTCATCGCGTTTTACGAGGATGGCAAGAAGCAGAGCGTCCTCTACGAACCTTATACCCATACCGCCATCCTCACAAATGTCGGCTACTATGGCTTTGTGAAGAGCATCGCGCTCGGCGTGGCGGGCGACATCCTGGAGGATCAGCACGAGATACACTCCGTGCACGGCGCTGCCATCGACGTCGACGGTCAGGGCGTCGGGATCATCGCGCCTTCAGGAGCGGGGAAGACCACCCATGTCTTCGGCCTCCTCCAGATGCCCCGGACGCGTTTCGTATCAGATGACTGGTACTTCGTCAGGATCTTCGGCGCAGACCCCGTGGCATACTCATCGGAGAAGAACTCCTACATCCGCCAGGACATCGGCAACATTTGGCCTCAGTTCGCGGAGCTCGTGAGAAAGGTCAGGCTGGACGAGCAAGGCCGGGCTGTCGCGGATGTTCGCTGGGTCGTGGGGAGGGAGCACTTCAGGGAGAGCACGACGATCAGGAAGCTCCTCCTGCTCAAGCGTGACAGGGCGGACAAGCGTATCGTGCGCGAACTCGACGGGGGTACGACCCTCCATTTCCTCGTTGACAACCACTTCTGCAACCCCCACCTGCTCGTCAATGATGCCAGGAAGCTAGCATTGAGGACAAGGTTCTTCAAGGAATTCCTGGGCCGGGTCGACTGCTTCATGGTCAACACGGTGCTGCCGCCAATGGACACTCAAGAGCGAATCAGGGGGATTGTCAGGGCCCGGTAGGACTCAGAGAGTCTCGAGCACCTTCCTCGCTGTCGTGATGTAACCGGTGTGGCCCAAGGCGGCGAATGCGGGTCTAGTCCCGGTCTCCTTGACCTCGATCTCTCGCTCGATGATCTCTGTCGTGCGGAAGTCGACGAACAGGAGCGTCCTCATCACCCTGACAGTCTCCTTGACCTGTTCCATCGTGGGCGAATATGAGCCTATGTGTCCGCAGGGCGCCAGCGCCTCCCACGCAACCGCCAGAGCCCGCCATGGTTCCGGCAGGTCCAAGACCACCGCCTTCGCGCCGCGCTCGGAGATCCCCGCATTGATGTCGGCGATCTTCAGCTCCAGCACGGGGGAAAGCCCCGCCCTCTCCACGTTCCTCCTCGCGATCTCCGCGAATTCCGCGCGGAGGTCATAGCTGACCACCCTGCCATTGGGACTGACCGCGCGGGCGAGCACGATCGTGAGCGCGCCTGACCCCGCACCCCCTTCGACGACGAGATCGCCCGCCCCGATGTCGCACCTCTGCACGATCGACGCGCTGTCTTTGGCGGTGATTATCTGCGCACCGCGCTCCATGTGCTCCAGGTGGTCAAGCAGTGATGCCGACAGGACGAGAAACTTCCTGCCCGCGATATCGACACTCTTGCCGATGGCTGACGACAGCTTGGCGGAGTCGAGGACACCCAGGCCATCGACCTTCAGCATACCCTCTCCGAGCCTGACGAGCCTCTTACCGCCGCGCTGGTCCATCAAGACAACGGAGTCCATGCTCACCGCTGCACCGAAGGGCGGCTCCCGTAATGAGGCTTGTGCCGCCTATGCCGCAGGCACTGCCCATTCCGTCGAGGAGCTCACATAGATCCAGTAGGCGAGGCCGGGCTGCATGACAGTCGTCGCCCAATCGGTAGGAGACAGTCTCTGCAGATAGTATGGTCCGGCATTCGGGTCGAAGACCTCGATTGCGCCGACCACCGGTCCAAGCGCCGCGCTGAGATCAGCGAGAGTGTAGGTCGCATTGAACGAGGGGAAGCTCAGGAGGTTCCATGCCCCGCCCTGCAGCTGGATGATCACGTTCTCGGCCACGAGGCCGGCGACGGTCATCGTCCCGCCGCTGGTCATGTCGACCCAGTATGCTTGGTGGATGTCGAGGGCGGTGATGTCGTTGACCTGCCTCCCGACCTTGTAGCTCTTCCACTGATCCTGGTCTCTCGGGTCGTACGTCCTGACGTAGTCGAAGCCGAGCGTCTGGAACACCGCCGAGGGCTTGTAGTCCGCCTGCAGCAGGGGGAACGAGAGAAGCTGCTTCCCGCCGGCGCTCATCGTCCTGTAGAACTTCGCCGCCAGTTTCGTCGGCGGGCTATCGTACAGCGAAGAGTTGGCCTGCACGTAGTAGAAGTGGTTCTGGAATTCCCCGTGCCCTGCACCGGTGTCGGGCCATGTGTACGTCGGCGAGTGCGTTGCCGTAACCGTTGCTGCGATGTTATATGGTCCGTTGATACTGTCCGCCTTCCAGACCTTGTAGAGCAGCACGTTGTTGACGCCGTTTCCGTCGTCGAAAGACCTGCCCCATGTCAGCGTGACATCCTGGAATCCCGGACCGGTGAGCTCTGCCTTGACCATGACGGGCGGTGGCGGTGGCTTTGAGAGCGCCTGCGTCACGCATACGTCGACATAGTCGCCACTGCCCCAGTTGTTCAGCTCGTCTTGGCCCCTTATCCAGAAGCGATGACAGGTGCCTGTGGCCCATCCCTGGACGGTCCAGTTTGCCCACACCCATGCAGTCTCGCTCGGGCTCCTGTCCACTCCGGTCAGGTTCATTGCCCACGCGTTCGACCAGTCCACCATGCTCGGATCGCTCACGCTCAGCGCGGTCGGTACAAGTTGCGCAGCGCTGATGTTATTATACCCTGTGGAGATATCATTGATGTCTGCCTTGATCCTGAACGCGGACGGGTACGTCCTGTTGTACGGGTTCGGTATTGTGGCCTGGTTGACCGTGATTGGCCCTTGGTTGTCGGGTGAAGTCTGCCACCCCGCGCAGTAGATTGCGAGATACACATCGTAGTTGACCTCGCCTGTCGGGGCGATATTCTCGTGCCAGACCTCGTAGACGCAACTCTTCGAGCCTATCGTCAGCGTGTCGGACATCTGGTGGCCTTTCGCGAATGCATCGGCCGTCACGTTCGTGCGGGTGCGCTCGGCCACGAAGCCGTCCGTGGACGACCAAGTCCACATGTTCGGGACTCCGAAGATGTTGCCCGCTTCCATGTAGGGTACCCAGACTATGCCGTCCTCCGTGTATACCACGTTGAGGACGGGTCTCCTGTTATAGTTCGCATCGGACACGGCGACGCCCATCGGACCCTGTGGAGTCGAGAAGTCGGGACTCACACCAGGCGATGCCGCTGCCCGCGGCGCTGGGTAGACGAGTCCGGAGCCGAAGCTGCCGTCAGCAGTCAACACATAGAGCCGCTTGTCCAGAGCTCCCGCATCGTTCGTCACGGCAACGTAGATCTTGTTGCCCGATCCCTCGTTAGTCGAGACCGCCGCCGGGAACTGGATGTTGGTGGATCCTCCTGCGTCCCAGATGTTGATCGGGTTGCTCCAACCCTGATTCCATGCGGGACCGTCCCAAAGCGCCGCCGCGAGTCTCCTTCCCTGGCCTGAACTCTGCATCCTCCAATAGAAGAACACCCACAGCACATCGTTCTGATCGACCATTCCGTTCGGGAAGAAGTAGAAGTTGGAGCTGCCCCTCGGAGCGATCAGATAGCACTGACTGGGCGCCGCGTAGCAGTCTCCCCAAGTGTCTCCACCGTCGAACGAGAACGCCGCGTGCGTCTGCACCGCGGTGGTCTGAGCGGATTGCGTGCTGACCATGTCGAGGTGCTCCCAGACCCATATCAATGTCCCGTTCGGCCCGCCTGCGTGGCGGAACAGCGGGAAGCTGACCCTGGCGCTGTTGTAGACGTTGCTCCCGTAGTTCTTCTCGATCGTCCTCAGCTGCCAAGTGTCGTACGGTGCGTCTGCAAACGCCATCCTCCCGTACGGCTTGCTCTCGGGGACGGATTCGGTCGGGTCCTGTCCCGTCCAGGTTAGCACGACGCGGCCCGCGAACGGACCCCAGTCGATGTAGAGAAGCCTGAGGTCGTTGGGGTAGTCGTTGGAATTGCTCACTTCGGTGAAGGTCCAAATGCCGGCAGGCTCGTGGTTCGCATCCAATGTGTTATTGGCTATCCAGACGTTCGTTCCGCCGTGCAGCAGGTCGAGCGGGTCGATTGGCGTTGTCTTCCTGTAAGCGATGAAGATGTGGTTCACGCCGCTGCTGTTGAACGTCAGCACCGACGGATCGAGCTCGTCTATCGGCTGATTCGTTATCCTCCTGGCGTATGGCAGGCGCTCGCCGAGCACCTCTACCTGGAGGCACAGGGAGCCCGAGTTCTTTGGCGTGGCTGTATCGTTGCCCGACTCCGCCTTGATGCAGAATGAGTAGAGGTCCGGTGGCGTCGACACCGACGCGCTGAATATGGCGAGGTCGTCCTTCGAGTCTCCCGGCTGGAAGTAGGCCACCGGCCAGTCGAATGACACTCCGAGCGTTCCTGGGGCGTTGTGCGAGACGGAAATCGTGTCCTCGGCCGACCCGAAGTTCCTCACGATGAACGGAAGGCTGGCGGTACCGCCAGGCGCGACGCTCAATATCGTCGGGTAGTTCGACTCGATGTTGACCTGGTAGGTCTTCCTCGGGCCGACATCTGCTGAGAACACCAGTGCGAACTTCGCGGTGCTCGGGACCGAGAATCCCTTGACTTCGACCGTCCACAGCCCGGGCGAGGGGAAATTGACCTCGACCTGCTCGACGTTGTTCTTGCTGTCATAACCGACACGGGTGGGGTCGGTCCAGCCCTTGAGCGGACCGGAGGTGGCGTACTGGTTGCCGTGGAATTCGGCCGACCCGTCTGGATTGCGAACAATCAGGTCCAAATTCCTGACGAGATTGAATCCTTGCGCATCAATCCAGACCAGCGTGACTTTCAGCGGGACGTCCGGCGTGGCGATGTTCATGTTGATGGTTGATGGCCTCCATGTGCCCGTGGTTGTGAGCAACCCCTCTTCAAACTGGTTGCTTCTGGGTGCGGGCGGGAACAGCGACTGCTGAAGATCGATCCTGCCCCATCCTTGGTCTATCCCCGGGTACTCGTACAGGTTCTGGTCCATCCTGACGGCCCCGTTGATCAGCATCGCCTTCGCGAGTTGTGAGTTGACGTTGTTGATGCCCCAGATCTCGCGGAAGTATTCTCTCGTGAGCATGTAGAGTCCCGCCGCCTGCGGCGAGGCCATGGAAGTTCCCTGCATGTAGCGATAGTCGGTGATCCCGTCTTGGCCAATCCCGGGTATCCTGTAGTCGTACTGGTCGACGCCAAGGATATAATCGGGCTGCGGGACACCCGCACCGCCCGGTCCAGCGTTGTAGAGCCACTCGCCGACGCCGAGGCCTGAGACGACCGCGGTGCCTATCGCGACGAGGTCCGGCTTGTACCTCTCTCCCGGATTCCCTCGCGAGCTGAAGTCAGCCATGAGGTTCGGGTTGTCCGCCTCGAACTGGTCTGGCCTGAAGTTCTGCGAGGCGCCGATGCCCAGCCCGTTCTTGGCCTTCGCAATGCCGCTCACGGTGTTGGGATCGGGTCCGTCGTTCCCGACTGCGAAAAGGATCATCTTGTCGTTTGAGGCATCCATCCTCATGTCGACCGCCATGGCGGTGTTGTCATACACCCTGTTCGGGGTGCCATAGCTGTTGGTCATCGTCTTCGCGCCGTCCGCGTATTCAAGGTCCCAATATGCCGGGCTTGATGCTATTCCTCCGCCAGAGCCGACGCAGTCGAACGAGAGCTTGCCCTCTGGGACGCTGCCTGCCTCGGATTGATCCCATTCCATGTCGTCGGTCGGGAGGCCGTACTGCTTCTCCCACCCATAGCCGTTGGAGACGATTATTCCCGCCACGTGCGTGCCGTGCGCGACGCCGTTGGTCCTACCGTCTGGCTGGCTGCACTGCGCGGTCTGCCTCCTCAGGCCCACGACCCTGTCACCGAGGGGGCCCTTGAAAGTATCGATCCATCCGTTGTTGGGGGTGTTGAGGTCGAATCCGCTGTCCTGTATCCCAACCACCTCGAAGATATCGTCCGCATTCCCCATGATCCCGTCAGGCCCAGGTGAGTGGCCTGTGAGGTTGGACGTGAGGCCGCTCTTGGCCGGACTCCAAGCCTGGTGGAACTTGTGGACCTCCCCCGCCTGCCAGTCGAGGGTGACCTTCTCGGGAGACCAAAATATCTGTGAAATGTCCGATGACGCCGCTATGTAGGGAATCAGAGAAGAGGGGGCAAACGCCTCTGCCGTGGTTGGTAGGTTTGACGTCTGAGTCACTTCGGCTCCTCTGCCCTGGAGGATAGATATCAACTGTTCCTCCGTGACTCCGTCATATGCGACCACGCTAATCGGTACGATTCCCGTCATCGTGCGAAGTTCAGATTGAATCTTGTATGCCGGCTGGTATTGCCCGACCCAGCCCACGAACGGGAGTTCCTTGACAGCGGCGACCTGTTCGTCGCTCATCTTCCCGATATAGGCGTAGTTCTCCGCGTAGTCGCGGAGTGTGACGCCGGTGCTTTCGGCCGCATCGACCCATTCCGACTTGATCGGCCCGATGAACTGCACGATCCTTTCATCGGATGTGGTCGAGGTGAGGTACCACGGCAGGGAAGGCTCTCCCATCGCCGTATCGAACTCGTAGCCGGCAGCTTCGAACTTGACCGCCGTCCTCTCCGGCATATCCCTCACGTGGATGCCCAATTCGCCCAGGTACTGGGTTTCGTATTCAGGTCCCTTCACGAGATAGTATCCATTATTATAATCCGTGACGACCTTCATTCCGAGAGCTGGCAAGACCTGCATTGAAGCAGTGCTCGCAAAGCTCAGAAGGTATACATTCTGAGACCCGGTCCCCGCAGGCACCTGGGGGCTGCTACCACCCAGCGTGGCGAGGGGCACTATGGTCAAGGCCATCAACAACACTAGCGCTAGCGCCTTCTGTTTTGCCCACATGTCGTCTTTCCTCCTCCGATTGCAGAGGAACCAGAGAAACAAGAAAAACCTTGCAAACTGCTGGTCGTCCGACTAATGATGCCATCTATAAATAGCTTTTCTGGTTTTGAAATCGAAGTCTCTGGAGGCTGGCATCTCGTCTGCGCCGCATTCTGGGGCTTTGCGAAAGGCGCCGCTCCGGGCCCCGCCTGGAACGGCAATGCCGCCTTCGCCTCTGCCCACATCGTGACGCGCCTCTGCGACAGGAGAGGAACAAGGTGGCTTTGCGGTGAAGTAGATTGTTGTACGCCGTTTTTACTGCTATATCAACGTATCCGGGCGCGAGAGTCCAGGTGCCGCTCAAGCGCCAGGCTAGGGCGCCGCCTGCAGACATGCCGGTCCCGGCGCTTTCGGGCGGGCATCTCCGAATCTACGTTCCCGGGACGTACCACGTGACAGCCGACGAGAGCAGGATCCAGTACGCCTGGCCAGCCTGCATGCACGTCGTCGACCATTCCGACTGCGCTAACCTCTGGAGGTAGTAGGGTCCCGCTGACGAATCATAGGTCTCGACCGCGTGCACGCTGCCGCCGGCAGCCGCAGCGAAGTCCCCAAGGGTGTAGTTGGTCCTGAATGACGGGAAGCCGATGAGGTTCCATCCGGCGGGGAGGGTCATCGTGGTGAGGTCTGGGACCAGACCCGCAACAGTCATCGTACCCGGCGCGGTGAGTTTGACCCAGTAGCCCGACTTGACATCCATCGCGCTGATGTCGTTGATTGCTCTTCCCGGCTTGTAGCTCCTCCACGGGTCGCCTCCGAGCGAATAGTAGGTCCTGACGGAGGTGAACCCGATTGTCTTCAGAACTTGATTGGGATGGTAGTTTGCCTGGTAGAGCGGGACGGAGAGGAGGTTGCTGTCGCCGTCGGTCAAAGTCCTGAAGAACTTCGCGGCAAGCTTCGTCGGCAGACTGTCGAACACGCTGTCGTTGGCCTGCACGTAGTAGAAGAAGAACTGCATGTTGCCATGGCCCGCGTTGATGTCCGTCCATGAATAGGCCGAGGCGCCGGTCGCAGTCACGTTGTAGACGATGAAGTAGGTGCCGCGCGCGGCGTCTGATTTCCAGACCTTGTAGATCGAGACGTCATTCGCACCCGCGCCATCGTCGAGCGATCTAGACCAGGTGAGGGTGACGTCCTTGTTGTTGGTGCCCGTCAGCTCGGCCTTCTGCATGACCGGCGGAGGCGGCGGCTTGTCCGGGGCCTGCGTGACGCATACATCGACCATCTCGCCCTGCCCCCACATGCTCTTGTTGTCCTCCCCGCGGATCCAGAAGCGCCTGCACTCACCCAGGCTCCACAGGGATGGCAGCCAGTTGGCGTAGAGCCAAGCGGTCTCCGTCGGGCTCCTGTCCACTCCGGTGAGGTTCATGGACCACGCGTTCGACCAGTCGAGGGTCGACGGGTCAGTCACTGTCAGGTCGGTCATCAGGAGCTGTGCCGCGATGATGTTGTTGTATCCCGTGTTGATGTCGCTGATGTCCGCCTTTATCTTGAACGTGGGCGAGGGGAATGTCCTGTTGACGGGGTTAGGTAGCGTCGCAAGGTTGAGCGCCGAAGGCCCGAGGTTGTCAGGCGTGGTGTCCCAGCCCGCGCAGTAGATTGCGAGATACACGTCGTAGTTGACCTCGCCGCTCGGCGCGATGTTCTCGTGCCAGACCTCGTAGACGCAGCTGCTCACCGGCGTGGTCAACGTATCGGACATCTGATGCCCCTTCGCGAACGCGTCGGCGGAGACAAGCGTCCTGTTCGGGGCTGTCGCGAACCCGTCCCTGGACGACCAGGTCCACATGTTCGGGACTCCGTAGGGGTTGCCGAGCTCCATGTACGGTATCCACACTATTCCGTCGTCGGTGTAGACGATGTTGAGCACCGGCCGCCTGTTGTAGTTCGCATCCGACACCGCCACGCCGAAAGGTCCCCTGGGCGACGCGAAGCTTGGGCTCAAGCCCGGCGATGGCGCGGCTAAAGGAGCCGGGTACACCAGACCGGAACCGTAGTTGCCCTCCGCGTACAACGCGAAGAGCTGCTTGTCCAGCCTGCCCTTGTCGTTGGTGGCCGCAACATAGACCCTGTTCCCTCCCTCTGGCGTGGACACCACGGCCGGATACTGGATGTTGTTCAAAGTGCCGTCGTCCCAGATGTTGATCGGCGCCAGCCAGCCCGTGTCCCAAGTCGGCCCGTCCCACAGAGACAGGGCGAGTTTCCTGCCGGCGCTACCGGTGGCAGTCCTCCAGTAGAAGAAGACCCAGAGCACGTCGTTCTGATCCACCCCGCCGTTCGGGAAGAAGTAGAAGTTGGTGGAGGACGTCGGGGGAGCAATCTTCTTGCACTGCCCGGCTACGCAATCGCTCCAGGTGTCACCGCCATCGAAAGAGAAGGTGGCATGGACCTGCACGGCGCTTATCTGCGGAGCATCGTAGCTCGTCGAGTCCAGATGTTCCCAGATCCAAGCCAGCGTGCCGTTCGGGCCGCCAGCATGGCGGAAGATCGGGAAGCTGACCCTGCCGCTGTTGCAGACATTGCTACCGTAGTTCTTCTCCATGGTTCTGATATTCCAGGTATCGTACGGCGAGTCTGAGAACGCCACGCGGCCCCACGGTACCTTGTTGTCGTCGGGCTCGAGCGGATCTTTCCCAGTCCAGGTAAGTATGACCCTCCCCGTGAACAGACCCCAATCGATGTACTGGAACCTGAGGTCATTGGGGTAGTCGTTCCAATCGCTCACGACCATGTGCGTCCACGGTCCAGCGAGTTGATGGTTGACTGTGAGCGTGTTGTGCGCCACCCAGACATTGGTTCCGTTGTGCGAAAGGTCGAGCGGGTTGAGCGGCGTGGTCTTCCTATATGCGATGAAGACGTGGTAGGTGCCGCTCAGGTTGAACGTCACCACCGACGGGTCCAGTTCATCGACGCTCTCGGTCGTCACCTTCCACCAGTACGGAAGGCGTTGCGCCAGCACCTCGACTTGCACGCACAGCGTGTCGGAGGCCTTCGGCACGTTCGGGTCGTTGCCCGACTCCGCCTTGATGCAGAAAGAATACATGCCCGGTGTTGTCCCGGGCGGCGCGTACATTATCGCCATGTTGTCCATCATCTGACCTGTGGTGAAGGTGTTGACCATCCAGTCCATCGTGACCCCTATGGTCGAGGAGCCGTGAGATATGGAGATGATGTCTGTCTCCGTCCCGTAGTTCCTCACACTGAAGGGGAGGCTCGCAGCTCCGTCAGGGGAGACGCTCAAGACGGTTGGGTACCTCGTCTCCATGTGGACCTGGTAGGTCTTCTTGGGGCCCACATCCGCCGAGAATATCACGGCAAACTTGGCGGTGGATGGCACCTGTGTTCCGCGCACGATGACAGTCCAGAGCCCTGTCGCGGGATACTGCACCTCGACCTGCTCAACATTGTTGATGTTGTCGAACCCGGGGTCGCCCGAGTCGGTCCAGCCCTTCAGAGCTCCAGATGTCCCGTACTGGTTCCCATGATACTCGATCGTGCCGGATGGATCGCGGACTATGAGGTCCAGGTTCCTCACCAGAGCCCCGCCGACCGCAGGCGGGTCGACCCAGACCAGAGTGATTTTCAGCGGGACGTCGGCGGTCTCCACGTTCTTGTTGATCGTCGCAGGTTGCCATGTGCCTGTCGTCGTGAGGACGCCTTCCTCGAACTGGTTCGTCCGTGGCGCAGGCGGGAAGAGCGACTGCTCCAGGTCTATCCTGCCCCACCCTTGGTCAATGCCAGGATACTGGTAGAGGTTCGGGTCCATCCTCACAGCGCCGTTAATCAACATCGCCTTCGCGAGCTGCGAGTTGACGTTGTCGATGCCCCAGACCTCCCGGAAATATTCTCTCGTGAGCATGTAGAGTCCCGCCGCCATGGGAGTGGCCGCCGAAGTGCCCGGCATGTACCTGTAGTCGCCCATGCCGTCGGCCTGTATCGCGCCGGGGTTGTTGCAGCTGTAGACATCTACTTTCTGTATCCAGTCGGGCTGCACTGCTTGGCTCCAGTATCCCCACTCGCCGCATCCGAGCGGTGCGATGACCGACGTGCCTATTGCCAATAGGTCCGGCTTGAACCTCTCGGCTGGGTCGCTGCGGGAGCTGAAGTCGGCTATCAGGTTTGAGTTGTCAGAGTCGAACCACTCGGGCCTATAGTTCTCCGACGCGCCTATCGTGAGGCCGTTCTTCGCTTTCGCCTCGGTGCTCGTCGTTGCGGGGTCCGGTCCGTCATTGCCCGCAGCGAAGAGTATCATCTTATCGTTTGATGCTTCGATCCTTGTGTCGACCGAGACGGCTGTCGGCCCATATGGTCCCGGCGAGCTACCGTAGCTGTTGCTCATGGTCTTCGCGCCGTCCGCGTATTCATCGTCCCAATATGTCGGGCTAGACTGCAGCGTCCCGCTCGCGGTTATGACGCAGTCGAATGAGAGCTTGCCCTCCGGGACGACGCCCGCTTCGGACTGGTCCCATACGAAGTCATCGTTGGGGATCCCGAACTGCTGCTCCCACGCCCATCCATTGGAGATGACGGTGCCAGAAACGTGCGTGCCGTGCGCCGTTCCTCTCACCCTCCCATCGTACTGGCTACACGGCGCGGTTCTCTTCCTCACCGCAATTACCCTGTCGCCGAGTGGCCCCTTGAAGAAATCGTGATGACCCGCATCGGCTCGCTGGAGGTCCAGTCCTGTGTCCTGGATCCCGACAATCTCGAAGACATCATCAGCGTTGCCTTGAATTCCGTCAGGTCCGGGAGAATGGCCAGTCAGGTTTGTCGGCAGTCCGCTTCGCGCGGGTGTCCAAGCCTGGTGGAATTTGTGGATCTCGCCCGCCTCCCAGTCGAGCGTCTTCACTTCCTGATATAGGAAGATCTGACTGACCGCCGAAGACTTCGCGATAGCGGGAATGAGAGACGTGTCGACCAGGGCAACAGCCGTTGTCGGATCAGGCCAAGTCAGCAGGACATATGCGCCTAGATTTCCGAGGGTAGTGATCAATTGCGCTTCATCGACATCCTCGTAGGCAGTCAAGCTGATTTCGACCGCCCCGCTCATCTGCAATAGCCGCGACTCGATCTTGTACGCGGGTTGGTACTGCCCGACCCAGCCAACAAATGGAAGCGATCTGACGGCGGCGGCCTGCTCGTCATTCATTTTTCCAATGTAAGCGTAATTTTCGACATAGTCGCGGAGAGGCACTCCGCGACTTTCCACTGCCGCAATCCATTCGGACTTGATGGGACCGAGGAACTGGACTATCCTCTCGGCGGAATCGACGGCGGTGAGGTATGGTGGGATCGTAGGAGCCGCCACGTTTGTGTCGAAGGTTATCCCCGCCGCAGGGAATCGCAGCATGTTCCGGTCAGGGAGCGCATTCATCTTGATTCCGAAATCCGCGAGGAACGAGTTCTCATAGAGCGGTCCTTCCGCCAAATAATAATCGTTATTGTAGTCGTCGACAATGACCATGCCCAGGTCCGTCAGGAAGGACTTCGATTCGGGAGATTCGAAGCTGAGCAGGTAGACACTCTGGGGGCCGGCATTGTCCGAAACCGCATCGCCTCCACCCAACATGCTCACCGGCACGGCAGACCACGACATGACCAACACTAGCGTAGCCACTTTCGTCTTTGCCCACATTTGATCATTCCTCCTCCGTTGCCAGAGGAACCAGCGCGAGCGAAAAAAAGGAGGCACGTGCTGATTGAAGGCGAATCGGTGCCTTGTGGTATAGGTTTTGCGGTAGGGTCCTTTTACTGACGTATAGGACTTGCGGTATTCTTGAGGATTTTCAAACACGGTTCAGGTTTGAACTTTCACGGGGATTCCAGCGATATGCCCATCACTTTAGGCCAATTGCGTAGCGGTCTGGCACGACTTGATGACCAGAGATACATCCCAGCAATAATCGCAATGCGAAAGGATGATTCTCTGCAAAGAAGGACTGTTTCGAAATTGAGGAAGGGGATATGTCCGATTCGATTGCACCGCGAATCCTTTCAGAGGATGCTCATGTCGACGATGGAGTTGCACCCCAACAACATATAAATAGCGGGGTATCGATTCAAAACTCTGTCCACCCATCGGATAGGGGACTACTGAATTGACCGGGAGGAGGCAGTCTCTCTGTGTATTGCTGCTGCTAGTCATGCTGTCGTCTGCCATGTATGTCTCGACTCCAGGGCAGAAACCGAACCAGCCCGATCAAGCGGGCACCGCGCCCGCGCTATCGAGCGAAGGAACGGGCACGAACCCTGAGAAGCAGGTCGACATGGGCGCATCCGTATCATCGATACCGATGGCGACTTACCCGAGCTCGAGTGTCGGATGGCCGACCGCAAGTTCGGAGCCGACTCCGGATGTAAACAGCCCGACGATCTTCGACTATCATCACATAGCCGAGGCTCAAGCCCTTGGGACGCCGGCGTACACGGGCTCCGATGTCCGGGTTTCGGTACTCGACTACGGTCTGGATATGGGCCAGCCAGACCTGAACGGCTCTCAATTCGTACAGCCATCTGGCCCTTATGCCGGGTGGCCCGTGGCCTTTGACCCGATGTCGATGGGCAAATGGCTCAGGGACGAGAAGTACGAGGGGACCTGGTACGCGAACACGACTCGGGAAGGTCAGCCACCTTTCGAGGTGACCCACTACATCCTCGTGGATGGTCGAAGAGACTTCGGAGATTCCGAGTTGCTGAAGGAGGATCCCTTGGGAACCAGCACATCTTCCACGGATGGACCAAAGATGGACTATGACCTTACGCAACTCTATGTGACTCACGATGAGAAATTCTGGTACTTCGGATGGCCTGTCACGCAATACCTGAACACGAACCTTACCTATGGCCTTATGATAGATGTGAATAACGAGACAGGGGGAACAACGTCAGTCCCTGAAGGGAAGCTCGTAAGCACGAACACGACTCATTCGGGGAGCCCCCCCACAGATCTAGCGGTCAACGATGTCACCGTGAGCCCTGACGGCACTCTGATAGCGACAACCTCGAGCGATAAACATGTCAAGGTCTGGAGACTCGATGGCAGCCGATTGTACGACTTCGCTCCAGATCCCTTGAATCCAAGCA
Organism: Thermoplasmata archaeon; assembly: GCA_041489255.1. Lineage (GTDB taxonomy): Archaea > Thermoplasmatota > Thermoplasmata > RBG-16-68-12 > JAFNFQ01 > JAFNFQ01. The sequence continues at coordinate 67,937 of JBGPQV010000004.1, forward strand.
GTCACACTTCGAATCCTTACAGTCTCGCTTGGTCCCCAGACAGCAGGTTCCTGGCCAGCAGAGACAAGAGCAAGCTCATAGTATGGGACGTTGTCAGCGGGCGTCAGGCATGGTGGACCACCATCAAGGACTCGACAATGGATATCACGCCTCCTGACGATCGCTTTTCATCATCGATTGCGTTCTCGCCCAATGGGCAGTGGATTGCGGTTGGTGCCGACTCCAGGGTGAGCGTCTTCAATGCTGCAACAGGCAGGTACGTCGGCAACGTCTCCGCCGCGACGGGTGGCATCATCAGGAGCGTGGCATTCAATCCGACAAACCCAACGCCGCCCCAGATTGCGATTGGGGCTGATATCTATGGGACGAGTTCCAATACCGTTCGAATTTACTCACTGGATGCGACGAACCTGCAGAACGTCAGAAATCCTCCAGTCGCCGTTGCTACCTGGAACAGCACGACAGCAGCCCCGGGCGCGCACACCGGTCAGATATTCAGCGTCGCATGGTCGCCTGATGGTCTGAGGATAGCATCCACAGCGAAGGATAACAGCGTCAGACTGTGGAACCCGCCTTCCACGTCACCTCTCAGGTATTCGACGCTTCATGGGAATTGGGTTTATGACGTCGCATGGGAACGGAGCGCTCCATACAGGTTCGCGACTGTCTCGCGTTCTCCCACGTTGCCCAAAGCCCCGCTTAGGCTCTGGGGCTATAATGGCAGCTCGCTCGGATACTTCGAGCTCAACAAGTCGACTTATGCGGTCGACTGGACGAATAGCGGTGAACTGGTCACTGCGTCACTTGACCTATCCGCAAGGATTACAAGCACCTCTGGGAACCTTCAGAGAATCCTCGTTGCCAACAAACCCGACTATGCGGTGATGATTGACGCAGGCATGAACTACAGCATGAAGGACCTGAAGTGGGAAAAAGTCGTCTACAACGGGACGTTCTATTCATGGAACGATACCACGTCGAGCTGGAGCCAGGGCAACGAAGTGACAAAACCGCCAATCAACGGCACTCAAGCATTCTTCGGAGTCGACGAGCTGTTCGTCGAACTCGGAGTACCCACCGCCCTCTTGGGCAATCCCTCAGGCATTTCCGTCGAGATGTTCTCCGTGGCGAGAGACAAGAGTCATGCTCAGGACTCGGTGCCGATCGACGGTACGGTTTTCGACGTGGACGGCAACGGGAAGTCCGATGGAGGGACCGCGGATCCATCACGTCCTGCCATTGACTTCACTCCTGTCGAGACACCGCTGAGTGCCTTCCAGTACGTTCCGGTCACATACTACAAGGTCAACACTACCGAAATCAACTCGGTGAGTAGGGATTACCATTTCGGGTATCACCCATCCCAGAAACTTGCTCAGCTATTCGGTTCTCTGGGCTTGCTCGTGGTAGATCCCGATCGGAACGGCACCTATGAGCGAGTCTATCTGGACATGGATAGGAACACTTGTGAATCCAACCATGAATTCGATTCCCGGGATGTCTGGGTGGACAAGAGCCATCCCGTTGCGACATGCAACAAAGCGGGCACAGTCGATTCCACGCCCGATATCTCCGCAGGCATGATCTACTTTGTTTCAGACGGCGTCAATAATATCCCGTACTCCGAACGATTCAGGGAGCTGAATGGCATTACGAATCTCAAGAAACCGGGGAACGGCGAACTCGTTGCTTTCGCCGGCGAGTTCAGGATGGATCCCGACACGAACTACCCGCTGACTCATGGCACCGAAATCGCCTCGATAATCGCTTCCAGAGGCCGGATCGATTCCGCTAGAATGAAAGGGATTGCGCCCGGAGTGAAACTCATACCCATCGTGAACGCCCTCGATGACATCATCTCCTCCTGGTACTTTGCAGTTGAGGGATACGACAAGTCGCCCGCAACCGGCGACGAGGCTCAGATAGTCCTCAATCCATTCGAGTATCCCAGAACGAAGGACGACGGATACGACGTCTACTCGAGGACTGCGGACTACCTCTCGACCAGCTACGCACAGGGCCGGACAGTCTTCTTCGGTCCTGCCGGCGAGGAGGGCTTCGGCTACGGATCGGTCGCATCACCGGCAGCGAGTCCAGGGATCATCACCGTCGGAAGAACCGTCGACGGCTCGATGACGGCGTTTCCGAATGGCGTTGAAGGCACCAGCATTCACTACAACAACATCGCTTTCAGATCTTCACGTGGCCCGACTGTCTCGGGTTTTCCGAAACCTGACTTCGTGGCGATAGGCAATACCGCTTATGACGAGCCCATAATATTCGGCTCTGACGGCACGGAAGCGTTGACCGATAGAGGTAACTCAGGATCCGAGATATCCGCGGCAGTTGCGGCGGGCGTGGCGGCCCTATTGATGGACGCCGCTGAGAGAATCGGCCGCAATCTGACGGCGAGCGACATCAGGAACTATTTGATGTCCGGCGCTGAGAATCTGGGTTATGACATCCTGCTCCAGGGCGCAGGTTTCCTCAACGCGAGCAGATCCATGCAACTGCTGCTTGGCAGCAAGGATAAGGCGAGTGTGTTCGTTTCCCCGCCAAGTTGGGTCCCAGGGCTCTACAAGTCGTCCAAGCCGGACTCTTTCACGAAGCTCCTGTTCCCCGGCGATGGCGACCAGACCACCTTCACGGTTGAGAACAGAGACACTAAGATTGTCAGTCTCAGCCTCAGCGGAGAGATGCTCACGAAGTGGGATGGATATGTCTTCACCAACAAGACCACGTTGAGGAACTTGAATGACATCTTCTTGTGGGTGAATAGGTCTGGCGTTTTTGTCGAAGACTTGAGCACTTTCCCGCCAGGCTTCACGATGATCGCGCCGGCGCTGCCCCAGCAAATTTGGGACGACTCCGAGAACGTCCAAGTCACGGCGTACGGACCCTTCAACAATCTCATAGTGCCCTCCGGCGTCGATGGCTTCACGAATCTGTACTGCTACGATATGACCCTCATGGATTGGACGATGGATCCGTTCGGTTACGGGCATCCCAGCCTGACTTGGGTGAACGAACTGAATACCATAGACATGTTGGATCACACCGCCAATGTACTCGAGGCGCGAGTGCACAGGCCCGGTACTGAGCTGCACGACGCGCTGGTGATCCAGCTGAAACGCCACCTTGAGAACGATGCTTGCGGGAGATCGAACCTGGAGTGGACGTTCAACGTCGACTTCTTCCAAAGGGTGCCGTGGAGCATCCTGTCGCTGGACAAGACGAGCATCAGCCTGAACGCGGGAGGCAGCACGACAGTCACCGCATCTATCCAGACGCCCGCAGACATGGCGATGGGATCCTATGAGGGTGCGGTCTATGTCTACGACTCGACGAACAAGCACGAGATTACGATCCCGATTCTCGTGAACGTGGGGGCCCGCACTCCCAACTTCAAATTCGGAGGCAACCTACCTGCCACCGGTCTCAACGATGTCAGCAGGCTCTATGGCGGGAGAGACCTCACGCTATTAGGTTCGAACGTCAGGTATCCTTACACAGGTGATTGGCGGTACTTCTATGTCTGGCTACCCGACGACGGCATCAATGTGGCTGGGGCGAGCATCAAGATGGTCATCCAGCTCAACTGGACCGTCAAGCCGAGCGATATCGACATGGTCGCGCTCACGCCCGCCACGGCCGCAGATGTGGCATCACAGTTCGCCTCCACGCGCTTCGGCCCGAAGTCCGTAAGGGAAGTGGTATCATCAGAGGCCGAATCGAGACCGAAATTCAAGACTCTCAGCAACAGCTCCCAGGACTATATCTCCTTCCAGCTGTCCGGCGGCCTGAACGTCATCGCACTCCATCAGATGATTCTCAACGGCGACAAACCCTACGAGATATTCAGCGGGAGCGGGATGTGGTGGCGCGTGCCAAGAGAGGTGCGGAAGGCGACGCAGAGTCTATCCGGCTTTGTCGGCGGCAATGCGATGCTGAGCGACACGCTGTTCGGCGGTCTCAGGGTTGACGCGGTCGGCCCCGCCATAGGCTCGAAGAACTCGTCGGAGCTGATCAAGCAGGACTGGCAGGAATGGATGAGTTCTCTGCCCTTCGGTTCCGCGCTGGCCAAGGGCAGTTACACGCTGTGCCTCCTTATCGAGAGCGTCATAATCCTAGACATAAAGCTGACAGGGCTATCCGACGTCGAAGATCTTGACATGGGCCTTTTCAAGGACCCCAACGCCGACTGCAAGCTGGAAGAAGCCAATACGAACGGTCAGCCGTGCTCCGGCGTCAACTGCGTAGGAGGCGGGCCTCCATGGGCGATATCTGCTGGCTCCACCGCCACCGAGGAGATAAAATGGACGAGTCCGGACGATGGCCGCTATATTATCAAGATACTTGGCTACACCGTGCCTGGCGGTGCCGGGCATTTCGACCTCGAAGTGCAGCAGACTCTTGCGACTGGTTCCGGCTACATGATTCCGGAGGCGCCCCCGCCGGAGCAATTGCTCATAGGCACGAAGCCAGTGCTGCCCCCGTTCAGTATCGTCTCCTATTCGATGACCTGGGACTTCAGTGGAAGCCAGAAGGATGGAAACTACAGTGGCGCTGTGCGCTTCGGGACAGCGACGGCAGGGGGAATCGTCGTGGTGCCTGCCATGATAGTCCTGGATCGTCAGGCGCCCGCGATATCGTCGTTCGTGGTGAAATCGCAGACCCTGCTCGTAAACACGACCGACCCGACGCTCACGAATGACCCGCGACCTACGCTCGTGGTCAGCCTGGCGGACAGGCAGATGGGGAGCCTGGCTAGGGACACGTTCAAGATGGTGCTCAACGACGTGGATATAACCGCACTCATGAGCGTGTCCGTGACACTGGAAACCAATCCCTACGTGACTCCCGCAGGACCCTATGGCCGCTGGCGCGGCGACATGAAGTTCAGCGCCATCAATCCGCTGGCGAACGGGATTCACACGCTCTACGTGGCTGCAGGCGACGAAGCCAGGAACTTCGTACACGCCAACTACACGTTCACAATCGACATGGAGTCGCCGCCTTTGGCCTTGGCGGGACTTCCGGTGGAGTACTTGCGTCAGAACACAGTGATGCTCCAAGGCAGCTCGGATCCCAATGCGTATGTCTTGATTGGCGGGACATGGCGTCAGCTCGACGCGACAGGCCAATTCTCCGTTCCTCTGACGCTTGAAGAGGGGAACAACGTCATCGACGTCACGGCGACACGCTGGTTCCAGGTGCAAAAGTCGGGCAGTATTCCCGCCAACACGGTCACTCTGCAGAAGAGGTACGTCTATGACATCACTCCACCGTCGATTCTTGGCGTGACCACCGATCCTTCTATTCTGCCGATAAACACGGAGACCTTGCGGCTATCCGGCCGATTGGCCGACAACATAGCACTAGACACTCCGCTGGCGAATTACTCAATGCTGAAGTTCACGATCAATGGCGCGCCGGTGAGCGTCTTCCCGGACGGCAGCTTCTCGGTGGTCGTTCCGACGTTGGAAGAACAGAACAGCTACGTGCTCTACGTGGAGGATCCAGCGGGCAACAATGTCACGAGCGCGCCCCTGATAATCACCAGAGACACCGTGGCGCCGGTCATAGAAGTCTCGGGGGTTCCTGAGCGCGTGGAGGCGGACAGGGTCACGGTGACCGTGACTTCCGAGTCAGGCTTGAGGGTAACCGTGAATGGCTTCGACGCCCCGGAGGGTCCGACAGGCACTTACACCAAGTTGATTGGCCTGAGCGGAGGCTCGAACACGATAGTCATCACCGCGCAGGACAGCGCGAAGAACACCGTCGAGCGCAGGGTCGCCGTGGAGTACGCCGCCCCTGCGGGCCTTGGGAGCCAGCTGTTCGGGCCGGCCGGAGGGGCCGGGTCGATAGCATTCATCGCGATCCTGGTGATCATAGTCGTCATCATCGTCTTCCTGGTCATTCGCTGGATGCGCGGACGGGGCGGCGTGGAGGAAGAAGGTGAGGTCGGCGCGGTCGAAACGGAGGTTCCAGCCGAAGAACCGGTTGGAGCGCCCGAGGAGGAAGAGCTGGAGACCGAGGAGATCGCGAAGCCGTCGAAGCCTGCTGAGGGACCACCTGAAGAAGTAAAGGCTCCACCAGCCGCACCGCAGAAGCCATCGGAGGAAGCGACAAAGCCGGCTTCCACGCTCGTCGTGTTCCGCGTGACGAGGGCGAAGCTTGCGCTCGATCAGGGCAAGATATCCCAGAAGGTGTACGAGCAGAACCTCGCCTCGATGGGCCTCACTGTCACGGATGCGGACAAGACAATCAAGGAGGCTGAGAAAGCCGAACAGCTCCAGGCTAGAGCCTCGCCCGCCGAGAAGAAGGCTCCGACGAAGGAGGACAAGATCAAGGCGCTCCGCAAGGCTCTGGACGAAGGACGCATAACCCAGGAAGTGTACGAGGCGAACATCAAGAGAATCCAGCAGAGCTAGTGGACACTGAAACGGCAAGAGCCGCTAAGTCCCCGATCGGCAAGGGTCGCGAAACCCGGGCTATTTCAGGTGCACCTTCCTCCCGGCTCTTTGCAGACTCTCGGCTCGGCGGTAGATATTTATGCCCGGATATAATCTCGGCCTCAGTGAATCTATGAGCACGCCTCCACAACAGCCTATGAAAGTATGCATGTCGTGTGGCCGTCAGATAGGGGCGACCTACAACGCCTGTCCCTACTGCGGTGCCCCACAACAGGCCGCGGCTCCGATGGGAGCGCCCATGGAGCAGTCGCGCGTGTGCATGGGATGCGGAAGAACGATAGCGACAACGTATTTTGCTTGCCCCTACTGCGGGAGACCGGCGGGTGCGATGGGGGTGCAAATGGGCCACAAGGAGACCGCGTACCCGATCGTCGCGGGCATCTTCGAGATACTCGCGGGGATAATCGGTCTGGGATTTGGCGGGTTGACCATAGTTGGGGCCGGGGCGGCATCCACTATCCCATACGTCGATGTTGCCGGGATCATTATGGTCTGCGGCGCGATTTTGGTCGTGTTCGGACTGATTAGCCTGCTCGGCGGCATATTCGCCTTGCAGAGGAAAAACTACGGGATGGCCTTGGTCGGCGCCATCTTCGCCCTATTCTGCGGATTCCTCATATTCGGAATACTGGCGCTGATATTCGTCATACTCGCGAAGGACGAGTTCCACTAGCCATCAATGAACCGACTTGGGTCCCATGCAAGAGGTGCCCGTCTGAGGGCGGGCACCGTCAATCCTTTTCTTCATACGGAAATTATCACTACGAATCCTCGCCTTGAAACCCGGACCGCCTCCTGATATTGGCAAAGGGCTTTAGAGGGAATCGTGATACGTCGCCAGGTTGTCACGATGAAGACATCGGAAATATCCGGCTTCTACAAGCTGAGCCCCGCGGAGCGCCTCGCACTCGTCAGGGAGTATGCCGCCTTGTCCGAAGATGAGGCCAAGGCCCTGTCTGCCGAGGGTTCTCTCAAGCTCGCCGACGCGAACAGGATGATCGAGAATGTTGTGGGGACGATGCCGGTGCCGCTGGGCATGGCGGTGAACTTCAAAGTAAACGACCGCGACTATCTAGTGCCTATGGCGCTCGAGGAGCCGAGCGTCGTCGCGGCGGCATCCAACGCCGCGAAGATGGCCAGGGCGAAGGGGGGTTTCACCGCGACGACAACAGGCCCGGTCATGATCGGGCAGATACAGGTCACTCACGTGCCGGACCCGGACGGAGCCGCTCAAACGATCATGCGGAACAAGGACAAGATACTCAAGATGTGCAACGCCAAGGATCCCGTGCTCGTCAAGTTCGGCGGGGGCGCGAAGGATGTGGAGTGCAGGATCGTCCAGAGCATGAGAGGACCGATGCTCATCGTGCACCTGCTCGTCGACTGCAGGGATGCGATGGGCGCGAACGCGGTCAATACGATGGCGGAAGCCGTGGCGCCATACCTGGAGGAGCTTAGCGGCGGGAGAGTCTTTCTCAGGATAATCTCGAATCTCGCAGTCAAGAGACTCGCCCGATCGACCGCAATCTTCGATAAGGAATCCATCGGCGGACCTGATGTGGTCGAGGGAATCCTGGAGGCATACGCATTCGCGGAAGCTGACCCTTACAGATGCGCGACTCACAACAAGGGCGTGATGAACGGGATTGACGCGGTGGTGCTAGCCACGGGCAACGACTTCAGGGCGGTCGAGGCTGGCGCGCACGCATACGCGGCGATGGGCGGGAAATATCACTCGCTGACCACCTGGGAGAAGAATGCCGACGGCGACCTCGTCGGTTCAATCGAGCTTCCCTTGGCAGTTGGCCTCATCGGCGGAGCGACCGCGTCTCACCCCGTCGCGAAAGCAAATGTGCGGATCCTTGGCGTGAAGACTGCGCAGGAACTCGCGGAGGTCATGGCGTCTGTCGGTCTGGCGCAGAACTTCGCCGCACTCAGGGCGCTCACCACGGAAGGAATCCAGCGGGGACATATGTCACTCCACGCGAGGAACATCGCGATTGCGGCTGGCGCCATTGACGATGAAATCGACCGGGTCGCCGCGCTGATGGCCTCCGAGAAAAGGGTCCGGATGGACAGAGCGAAAGAGATTTTGGACCAAATGCGAAAGGGCAAGTGAAGCCCCGACATCGTTCTCCGGCGGGTCTATAATAGTTGATGTGATAACGAGATTATAGACATAAATTCGCCATAATGGTTGATATGGGGTCTGGGCCGCTCTCGTGGCGGGAATCTCCAAATCCTAGAATCTACATCCACATGCAGGAGCGCTGGAATGCGTAGTCAGTACGATGATGGGCAGCGATTCCAATACTCCATTCCTTCAGTGCAGACGCAGTACCAGACCGACTACACTCCGCCGATCTCCAGACCGACGGCAGGGTTGGTTCTCTCCGTCCTTGGCGGCGTCTTCGTTATCTTCGGAGGCTTGGCACTCCTTCTGGTTCAGGGCACATTCGGCTACTATCTATCCGGGATTGCCGCCGAGGCGATATGCGCCCCGATAGGAGTCATCATGATACTCGGAGCTATCGATGCATATTCACGTCCCCAGAGAAAGGTGGCCTGGGGCACGACGATAATCATCCTATCGCTCGTGAGCTGGGCATTCGCGCAGGGCGGCATGATATTCGGCTCCATACTCGGCTTGGCGGGAGGCATTCTCATCGTCGCGCATAAGACGTCGATGCTTCCAGCACCGCCGCAAGTGATCATTCGCGAAAGGGATGTGGTCAAGATCGCGTGCCGCAACTGCGGTGCGATTGTGGACTTCGAGATGATGACTTGTCCGTATTGCGGGCGCTCACCAAGGTGAGAGACCGTCTCATTGGTCGATTATGCTGACCACTATAATAGAATCATAAGTTACGCAATCAGATATAAAATGAAACGTCATGCTTTTCTGCTGCATTTCTTGGCAAATTCGCCACGAAAGCTGAACGTAGCTCGCCCCACGCACGATGCCGTGAACTCGGCGTGATTGGCGGGACCGAACATCGCGCAGTCGACGTTGCCGACAGTCTTTTGTAGTCCAAGCTAGATACGCGCTCGCGGGATGGGAACCGTTGACAGCGGTCGCGCTCTACACCAGAGTTTCTACTGAGGATCAGGCCAAGGAGGGCTTCTCCCTCGATGCGCAGCAAGACAGGCTGCTGGCCTACTGCAAAGCCCGAGGCTGGGATGTTGCCGACAAGTACGTCGATGACGGCCATTCGGGCAGGAGCGTGAAGCGGCCGGCGTACCAGAGGATGATGGCGGAGAAGGACAGGTGGGACGCCCTCCTCGTGATCAAGATGGACCGCATACACAGGAACGCGCGCAACTTCATGGAGATGATGGACAACCTCCAGAAGTGGGGCAAGGATTTCGTCTCTGCCACCGAGTCGCTCGACACCAGCACCGCAATGGGCCGGTTCGTGATGGACATCATCCAGAGGATCGCGCAGCTGGAGAGCGAACAGATTGGAGAGCGCGTCTACATGGGGATGAGCCAGAAAGCGAAGAAAGGAGAGGGGATACTCGGTTCACCGATCCCATACGGCTATCGTCTCGTCGATGGCAAGTTCTCTGTTGTCGAACCGGAGGCGGACGTCGTACGCGAGATCTTCCGAAGGTACTGCGGCGGGGATTCCCTGGAGGACCTGCGGCGACACCTCAGGAGAAAAGGCATTCTCACTAGGATCGGGAAAGAATGGTCCAAGATGAGTCTGGCTCACATTCTGCATAATCCAATCTATGTCGGGAACCTTCGGTGGGACGGCATCATCAGGGAGGGCGATCACTCCGCCATCGTAGACTCGGAGACATTCGACGAGGTTCAGAGAACCAGCTCGAGTAAACTGAGAAATCGTCCGCACGCGAGGGGACAAGGCGCGAACGGACTCGGTCACGTAACGACAACCCGCCAAGCCGCGACACCACAGGAAGGATGAACACATGGCTGACGCCGCACGCGAATCGGTGAGGAACTCGCTCCCGAGATGCGAAAGATGCTGGTCGACCGCCGATGTTCAGCTCTTCAGATTCATGGCGACCGGGGAGATGACCAGGAACGACGACGAAACCGGCATCCCCCTCTGCAATGAATGTAGAAAGAAGGCGCCTCGAGATCCATTGGTCTTCAAAGAGATATTCTTGCGTTTCGGCTCACCGAAAGAACTGCTGTCCGCGTACTCCGCGCATTCAGAGGAGGAAGCCATCGGGAAGCTCTGCGCCGAGAAGCGCTTGGACTATGCGAACATGATGGCGCGGTTGAGTGGCTCCGCCGCAGCTGCGCGGATCGGGGCCGAGCTTGCGGGGGAGAAGACCGGCGGCAAGATGGCCCACCTCATGGGGCCGTTCGGATACCACTACGACGATTCCGGCTTGGCGGTGAACGAGACGGAGGCGAAGGTCGTCCTCGAGATCTTCAACTTGTACATGAACGGGCTCGGCATCGCAAAGATCTGTCGAGAGCTGAACAGGCGGGGTCACCGGACGAGGACGGGGAAGGCGTGGGCGAGTCAGACGGTCGCGAACATTCTGAGCAACCCAATCTATTGCGGGTTCATGCGAGTCAACGGCGACCTCAAGGCCGGGAAGCATAGGCACCTGGTCCAGGTCGGCGTCTTCAACCGAGTACAGGAGGAAATGCAGCGCCGCATAAGGCGGCCGGACCAAAAGAGCGATAACTGCCTGACTTTGCCGCAAAAAGAGGCGCAACTAGGGGAATCTCAGTAAAACACGGTTCACCGTGTTTTACGGACAAGGGGGAAAATGGGCTTGACAAAACATAGTGACCATAGCACTATGGAAGGCGATACGCCTATTGGTGCTATAGAAAGGTTTAATGCTAAGCATACTATATAGCACAATAGAATTATGGTAAAGCATAAAACTATGGGAGATGGACAATGCCCGCTCGGAAAGTTTCGGTGACGACGATACAAGTATCCGCCGCGACGAGGGACCGACTGTACAAGCTCAAGTTCCGGAAGACCTATGATGACTTCCTGCAGCAGTTGTGCGATCTCTACGAGCAAGCACAGGGCGAAAAGTGAGATTCGCGGTCTTTGATTATAATATTCCATCATTATAGCAACAAGCTAAACTAATGGCGTATAAGCGTAAACAAGGCGTTTAGAACCCTTTTTGACCGCACATGCGTTGGTGGTTGCGATGCAGAGTTGGGTTGAGAAGTATCGCCCGCAGACGCTCTCGGACGTGGCGGGGAATGCCGCCGCGCTGAGCGAGCTGAGGTTGTGGGCCGAGTCTTGGGACAAAGGCAAGCCTCAGAAGAACGCTGTGATCCTGGCGGGCAAGGCGGGGACGGGCAAGACGAGCGCAGCCCTCGCATTGGCTCAGGATATGCACTGGCAGGTCATTGAGATGAACGCGTCTGATGCCAGGAACGCCGATGCGGTGCGCAGGATTGCCACACGCGGTGCGAGATTCGAGACGTTCCTCTCGGACGGCAGCTACGTCCGCGCGAGCGAGGGCGGGAGGAAGCTGATAGTCCTCGACGAGGCGGACAACCTCTTCGGCACCGAAGACAGGGGAGGGATAGGGGCAATCGTGGAGACAATAGAGAAGAGCGGTCATCCGATCGTGCTCATCGTCAACGACCTCTACGAGCTCACTCGGAGATCCTCGTCCCTGAAACGCCTTTGCAAGACCATCAAGTTCCAGCGCATCCACGCAGCGACCGTGAAATCGGTCCTGAAGAAGGTCTGCAAGGCCGAGGGAGTCACGGTGTCCGAGGACATGCTGGAACATATGGCGACAAAATCGCAGGGAGATCTGAGGTCAGCGGTCAACGACCTGCAACTGGTCAGCGCAGGCAAGACCGATGTGGGGATCGAAGATGCCTCGGCGATAGGGTCGAGGGACACCGAAGGCAACGTCTATGATGCGCTCCTCGAGATCTTCAGGTCGGGCAGTGTGGAGAAGGCGAGGAAGAGCACGACGAATCTCGATGAGTCGCCGGAAACCTTGATCCTTTGGATAGACGAGAACATGCCGGTCGAATACAGGAGGCCAGACGACCTCTCGCGGGGCTACTCGGCTCTCTCGAAATCCGATGTGTACTTGGGGCGAGTGAGGCGCCGTCAGAACTACGGCCTCTGGTCATACGCCAAAGACATGATGACCGGTGGTGTGGCTGCCGCGCGGCAGGGCTCCTATGCCGGAGGTGTGTACAGATTCCCTACGTGGCTCATGAAGATGTCTCGTTCGAGCAGCTTGCGGAAGACGATCGACTCTCTGGCGGGGAAGCTCGGATCCTGCATGCACACTTCAAAGAGAGTGATAGTCAACGATGTCATCGGGCCGTTCCGCCAACTGTTCCGCAATGATAGCGAGCTGAGGTTGAACGCAGCCATCGAACTGAACCTCGATGCGAAGGAGATTGCGTTCTTGCTTGGAGAAGAAGAAGACTCACACCCGGTGAAGCATCTCATGGAGGCGGTTGGCAAGCTCAAGAGCGCAGAATCGGAGGGTTCGACGGGGTTCGAGAGGTTCGCAGGGAGCGAGAACCAAAGCGAGCGCGACGAGTGAAGGAGTGAATCCGCCTATTGCGATGGCGTCCTGAAATGGCCATGGACACACGACATGGGCTCGCAAGGTGGGCAGATTGTCCGATTCACCAAACCGCTATAACCCATGGCGGTATTCGTCGGTCCCGACATGGAAAAGGACAAGCGCGAATTGCTCGAGAGACAAGGATACAGAATCGTGGGCGAGCATAGCGCGGTCAAGCTGTGCCATTGGCTCAAGAGCGAGATTGCCGGTGGCCCGGGCTGCTACAAGGAGACATTCTACGGGATACGCAGCCATCGTTGCCTGCAGATGACCCCCACGGCGGATGCATGCAACCTGAATTGCCTCTTCTGTTGGAGGGCGCAGGATTGGGGCACTGACAGCCTCATCCACGCCGATGATCCCGGACGGATAATCGAAGACTCGATCAAGGCCCAAAGGGTCCTGATCTCGGGGTTCAAAGGCAATCCGCGCGTCTCGAAAGATATGTTCGCCGAGAGCAGCAATCCGAATCAGGTGGCGATTTCGCTGACGGGTGAGCCAACTTTGTATAGGCGCTTGGGGGAGCTCATCGAGGATTTCCATGAGCGCGGAATGACAACCTTCCTGGTCACGAACGGCACGAATCCGAAAACACTTGAGAAGCTCGACCCGTTGCCGAGACAACTCTATGTGTCAATCGTCGCGCCGACAGAGGAGATCTACCGGAAGCTGGCGTTCCCGAAGAGCGGCAACGAATGGCGCCATCTCAGGGAGACCCTCGAGCTCCTTCCCAGTCTGGACACCAGACGGGTCATCCGCCATACGCTTGTGGACAAGTGGAATCTGGGTTTCGCCGAAGACTACGCGAAATTGGACGCGGCTGCCGATCCGGATTTCATCGAGTGCAAGGCGTACATGTTCGTCGGGCGCTCCCGCGAAAGGCTGCTCATGGAGAACATGCCCTCCCATGCGGCCATCAGGGAATTCTCGGCGCAGCTCGCAGACGCCACAGGCTATGGTGTGGCCGGTGAGAGGGAGGACAGCAGGGTGGCGCTTCTGACGCGCGACGGCGCCCTGCACCCCCTCTAAGCTGCATCCCGTCATGCGAGGCAACTCTTTTAGTCCCGCCAAGCTTGTGGGGTTGACAGGTACAGCCTTGCCTGATCTAGTAGGCATGTTGGAAAGCTTCCTCGGAGATCCAGCCGTCTACCTGTTCCTCGTCTTCGGATACTCGATTCTTGTCGCGGTAATCCTCCCAATCCCCATAGAGGTCGCTCTCATTTGGCCGCTCTTGAAAGGCGAACTTCCGTACTTCGCGGCCGTGGTACTGGTCATGGCAATCGGCAAAACCCTGGGAGCGCTCTTCGTGCTCTTCCTGGGCATCAAGGTCGAGAAGACGGTCTACTATTGGAGCCGCAAGTCTGAATGGTTCGGCAAGCTGGTACATTACCTCGGTCTATTTGTGAAGAAGACCGGCTACATTGGGCTCTACATTATCCTGAGCATCCCCTTGATGACGGACACGTTCCCAATCTACATATACTCCATTTTCCACGAGGAGGGTAAGAAGCCAAGCAGGTTCAAGTTCAGCATGAGCAACTTCTTCGCCGCGATTACCAGAGCGATCATCATCGCTGTCATCGTCACGCTGTTCGGCGTGCAACTCATCTAGGAGGAGAAATGCCCGCTCCCGAGGTAGACTGGATTCGGTGGGACGACCTGCCGCCGATACTCAACTCCGCGGCGATCTTGGACAAGGCTTTCAAAAGGGCTGCAAAAGCGCACGGCCGCGGAAGAACGAGAGCGGAGAGAGCCAAGTCAGGGAGCGTGGCGAGAGTGCATTCGTTGGGTGACACGATCTCCTCGACACTCGAGAGGTATGTCAAGGCGTTTCCAAGCATCGGGAGGCTGCCCCCGTTCTATCGAGACCTCATGCACATACTCGTGAACGTCGAGACGGTCAGGCACGATCTGGGGACCGTCGACTGGTGCAGGAAGAAGGTGCTGGCGTTCTCCAAGGCGTACTCGCGCGAGATAGGCCGTTCCAGCGATGCCGGGCTGGTCGAGGTAAGGAGGAAGGAGGCGTATGGCCGGATAAGCTCTCTCGTCCATCAGGTGGCGGAGAGCTTGGAGCGCCTTGAGGCTGCGAGGAAGAGGCTGTCCAGCGTCCCGTTGATCGACCTCGAGGCACCGACGGTCGTCGTCGCCGGGATGGCCAATGTCGGCAAGAGCCAGTTCGTAGCCGCCGTGTCCACGGCCAAACCCAAAGTGGCCCAGTACCCATTCACGACCAAGGAGATCAGTTTGGGCCACACGGAGAGGGGCCATCTGCGGATTCAGGTGATAGACACCCCGGGCCTGCTGGACCGCCCAGCCGAGAGAAGGAACCCCATAGAGCAGCAGGCCGCCAGCGCGCTGAAAAACCTGGCGAAGCTGGTCGTATTCCTGTACGACCCGACAGAGACATGCGGCTTCACCATGCCAGAACAGATTCACTTGTTCGAAAGGCTCAGAGAGGAATTCCCCGACGTGCGTTTCGTCGAAGTGGAGAACAAGGTCGACCTGAAGAATTCCGGTTCCGGCAGGATGAAAGTCTCGGCCCTTACAGGGAAAGGAGTGGACAAGGTTCTGGATCATATGGCGGCTCTACTCACCAACCGCGCTCCTGGAGCCTCTCCTCCTCAGAGAGCTGACTGATGTCCATGCCCTTCATAGGCGCACCTATGCCTTTCGACACCTCGACGACCACCTGAGGGTCATCATAGTGGAGGACCGCCTCGACTATCGCTTTCGCGCGGATCTCGGGGTTGTCGGACTTGAATATCCCTGAACCGACGAAGATGCCGTCGCAGCCGTGCATCATCATCATTGCCGCGTCCGCAGGAGTCGCAATCCCACCCGCCGCGAAGTTGACGACCGACAACCTTTTCAGCTTCTTCACATCGAGCAGCACATGATAGAGCGCCTCGACGACTTCATCTAGCGTCTCATCGGCGAAGACGACATCGAGCTCGTTGACCTTCGTCGACTCGCCGTTTTCCTCCCTGACGCTCTTGAGCAGGACCGTGTAGCTCTCAGCGTACTTCTTCGCGATCGGGAGCATCTCATCATTATCCTTCTTCTCGATCTCGATAATCGCCTGATTTATGAGGCGGGCGTGTCTCACCGCCTCGACGACATTCCCTGTGCCGGCCTCGCCCTTCGTCCTCATCATCGCTGCGCCCTCATGGATCCTCCGGACGGCTTCTCCGAGGTTCCTCGCGCCGCAAACGAAAGGCACGCTGAACATCCTCTTCGGTATATGGAAGAAAGGATCGGCTGGAGTGAGCACCTCGGACTCGTCGATCATGTCCACGCCCATCGACTCCAGTGCCCTGGCCTCGGCGATGTGACCTATGCGGACCTTCGCCATCACGGGAATCGTGACCGCATTCATTATCTCTTGAATCCTCTGCGGGTCGGCCATCCTCGCTACGCCTCCCGCCGCCCGGATGTCCGCGGGCACCCTCTCCAAGGCCATGACGGCGACAGCTCCTGCCTCCTCCGCGATGGCGGCTTGGTCCGCCGTCGTGACGTCCATTATGACTCCGCCCTTCTGCATCTTGGCGAAGCCACGCTTGAGCAGCTCTGTCCCGTATTTCAGCTTCTTCAGGTCGAGTTCCAAGGGCATTACCGGCGCCCCCGTGGATTGCTAGTTGAGGTTTCTATATCTATGTTTCGGTAACCTTTGCGCTTTCCTGACAGTGCGCAAGGGGATTGGCGCCCCATAGCCGCTCCTCCCTTCCTATTGCACAAATCTAAACCGCACCTCTGCATGTTTCCGGACGTGGACAATGCGCCTAGATCGGCATTCATACCCAACAGAGTCGTTGTCTTCCGCCCGCCGGGAGAAAAGCAGGAAATAGCGGAGATGGTCGATTTCGTCAAGGAAATGGATAGCATTGATGGCAAGGCGACTGCATACGTCTGCACCCGCCGAACCTGCAAGCTTCCGACAACAGACCCTGTCGAAATGATGAAGCTGCTGGGTTAGGTCCGCCAGTTTGACCCCGAATCATGGAATCCGAGAGGTCGTCCCCAATGCTGGCCGCTCGGTTGGAGCGAGAATGCTTATATACACGTCCGAAATCGCACGCAGGTTGATTTTTTATGCAGGGCGAGACAAGTGAAACAACAACCAAAGTGAAAGACACGACGGCCAATCCAGCACCGCTCGGTCTCCTGGGTTTCGGCATGACGACCGTTCTGCTGAACATACACAACGCGGGTTACTACGGGATCGGCTCCATGATACTCGCGATGGGCATATTCTATGGAGGAATGGCCCAGATATTCGCGGGCATAATGGAGTGGAAGAAAGGCAATACCTTTGGCACCGTCGCCTTTACGAGCTACGGCCTATTCTGGCTGACGCTCGTCGGGCTGCTGACGATACCATACATATTCCCAGGACCGACGGGACCGGCCTCATCCGCATTCGCGACGGATAATACTGCCTTCGGCTGGTACCTGGTGATGTGGGGCGTGTTCACGTTCGTAATGTTCCTGGGCACCCTGAAGCTAAACAGGGCCCTGCAGTTCGTGTTCATTACCCTCGCGATACTCTTCTGGCTGCTCGCGGCCGGCAAATTTACCGGCAACGCGGACATCACTAAGGTCGCTGGTTTCGAGGGAATCGTCTGCGGTTTCTCCGCGATCTACACTGGCCTCGCGCAAGTGCTGAATGACGTATACGGCAGGACGGTGGCTCCCATCTTCCCCATGAAGCCGAAGCAGGCTCCGCAGCCTGTAGCGACCCCGCCGTCCTATACGCCACCGCAGCAGCAGTACCCACCGCCCCCTGGCATGCCGCCGCGCAGCTAGGTCATCGCCCAAAGTAGGCTGGTAGACGGGGCGCGTCTCTAACACGACCCCGTCCTTCCAGCCTCCAGTCTGGGAGTAAGTCCTTAATAGCGAGGGCCTTTGCTGATGCGGGATACCATTGAAGGTCGTCTGCGTAACAGGCATGCCCGCCTGCGGCAAAGAGGAATTCCTGAAGATAGCACGGTCGAAGGGCTTCGCAGTCGTCCGGATGGGCGATGTCGTCCGAGAGGAGGCAGCCAAGGCAGGGATACCTGCCAAGGATCCTGATGTGGGCAACTTCGCCAATGAAGAGAGGAAGAAGCACGGGTTCGATATCTGGGCGAAGCGGACGTTGCCCAGGATATCAAGCGGACTAAGTCTGGTGGACGGTGTGAGAGGGCCCACGGAGTTAGATGTCTATCGTGCGGCGTTCCCGAACGGATTATGCGTCGTCGCGGTGCACTCGTCATCTGGGACTAGAATGCGCCGGATGATGAAGAGGAAGAGGAAAGACGACCCCGCTAACGAGAAGGAGTTCCGAGCGAGGGACGCGAGGGAGCTAAGCTGGGGCCTGGGCGATGTCATTGCCCTCGCTGACCATGTGATAGTGAATGAGGGGGACCTGACGGCCTACATGACCCAGGCCACCGCCACCATCGAGAAGATACTCTCCGAAGGGAAATGAGATGTTCGCCTGGCTCGAGCTCAGGACGTACTGCCACGCCACGGAGGATCAGGAGAAGGTCGCGAAGGCGCTGGGATTCATCTGCCCTCAAGCGAAATTGACGGTCGCGCGGACCGAGGGTTACAATAGGAACCCCATTCTCGTCATGACTGCACGGACCGACAGTTCGAGGGCGATCAAGGATTTCTGGCGGCAATTGTGCCGCGAGAGCCTCGTTGACACCATCCTGGAATCTGGCGGGAAGATGGTCGATGACAACGGTGTCCTGCATCTAAGGCTGGGAAAGCAAGAGGCCTACATGGGGCGGGCAGTCTTGACCGAGCGTGAGGACGTCGTGTCCGTGCGGATCAAGATTGCGAGGCATTCACCGCAGAAACAGGACCCGTTCGAAATCGCCAGAGAAACCATAGAGGAGCTCACGAAGGTCGATGTATCTCACACCTGAGCAGGAAAAGCTGCTGCAAGATGGCAGACCATCCGAGCAGACGGCGATGAAGCTCCTGCTCACGCTTGGCGAGGTCCATGGCGCGGGAAGGCTAATTCCGGTGACTTGGGCCCACATCTCCGGTGCGTCGTATCTCACGATAGGCGACACCGGTCTGGAATTCTTGGAGGATTTCTGTCACGATGTTTCGGTGAGAGTGAAGACCACGGTGAACCCGATATCCATTGACCTCGAGAGATGGCGCGAGATGGGTGTGCCGAAGGAATATGCGGAGAAACAGATGAAGATAGTCGAGGCGTACAGGGGAATTGGCGTGGAGGAGACGTACTCCTGCACCCCTTATCTCATAGGTCAACCACCATCCAAAGGAGAGCACCTGGCCTGGGCCGAATCCTCGGCGGCCATCTACGCCAACGCGGTCCTGGGCGCGCGCACGAACCGCGAGGGCGGCCCTTCCGCGCTTTCATCCGCCGTTACCGGGTTCACTCCAGAGTTTGGACTCCATCTCGATGGGAATCGCAAAGCAGGCGTGAAAGTCAATGTTGAGGCGAAACTCGGCGGCATGCGCTATTCCTTGTTGGGGCTCGCGCTGGGACCGATGCTCGATGGCGAGATACCATACTTCCAGAAGCTACCAGGGTCGGACGAGGATCTCAAATGGTTCGGGGCAGCCCTGGCGTCAACGAGTGACGCGACGCTGTTCCACGTCGAGAAGAGGACACCTGAGTGGCGAAATTCCCTCCACGGACGGCTGAGGACAATCAGAGTCACCGAGAAGGACCTGAAGGATGCACAGAGGTCATTTTCCACAGGAGAGGAGGCGGACGCGATCGGCATCGGCTCTCCTCAATTGTCAGCGAAAGAACTCGAAGCAATCGCCGTCCTCATGAAACGATACCGCCCGAAATTACCGGTTTGGGTCTTCTCGAGCAGGGATGCGAAGTCACGAGCCGGGGACGCGGTCAAGACAATCGAGAGATACGGCGGGAGAGTCTGGGCAGACACATGCCTGGAAGTCTCTCCGCTCTACTACATGTTCAAGACGATGGCGACGCCATCAGGGAAAGGCGCATACTACCTCCCGGCGCTGTGCAAGCAGAAGGTGATCCTCGAGGATCTGGCGAAGTTGCTGAGGAGGTACTCATGAGGATCCAAGCGAAGAGGCTCTTTGGCGGGAGGGGACAAGGCCCTGCTATGGTCTCTTCAAATCCCATTTCATTCCTTGGCGGTGTCGCCCCGACAACCGGTGAGATCATAGACACGCACAGCCCCCTCTCCGGACGGAATGTGAGCGGGCGAATTCTTGCGTTCCCTGGCGGGAAAGGAAGTACGGTGGGCTCCTATGTTCTCTACGGATTGGCGCGGCGAGGAAGGGCCCCGGCGGCAATCATTGTCGAGAAGCCCGACACAATAGTCACAGTCGGCGCCGTCATCGGCAAGATTCCGGCCGTATACGGGATACCGCCGGACGTGCTCCACGACGGCGAGTGGGTTGAGGTGGACGCGGATAAGGCCACCGTGCGCGTCAGGGACGTGACATCGTACGATGTCGTGACATGCTTTCTCCGGAATCGAGGCAGGATACTCCTTCTGAGGAGGAGCGCGAAGGTTGGCACTTTCCGGGGGACTTGGGCGGGGGTCTCGGGATATGTCGAGGGAGACGAGGTCTTTCTGGAGAGGGCATTGAAGGAGATTAGCGAGGAGGTCGGAATAGCCGACCCCGTGTTGGCCGCAACGGGCGAGCCCGTCTATGCCCGAAACGGAGATCGCCTATTCATCGTTCATCCTTACATCTTCGAAGTCGACACTCGCAATGTGCGTCTCGATTGGGAACACGCGGAGTACAGGTGGGTGAAGCCCGCGGAGATATCCGCTTTCAAGGGCGTCCCGAAGCTCGCGGAAGCCTACCAATCCGCCGCCAATGGCGTGCCCGCCAGAATGGCGAATAGGAGGCGAGGTCCGCCGCCATAGTGCGATGTCAGCCGACCGGCGCGGTCAGGTCGATGACGCCGTCAACCTCTCTCTCGAGCAGATTGAGCTGGTGGCTGTCGAGGGTCGACGGGTTCACCGACAGAAGGAGAGTGGCCTTGTTCACCGCAATCTGGTCCCTCAAGGACTGAACCAGCCTCAGGACCGTCAGGAAGTTGTTGTTCGTGATCAGGTATTCTATGCCGTCGAGCAAGACCAGCCCGCTTTCCTTCGTCAGGAACTGTTCGAGCAGCAAGGATAGCTTCTCGAGGTCCTTTGGCCTCACGGAATCTTCCTTTCCGATGTTGGAGAGCCAAATGATCGGCAATTCGGACAGTTCGTACTGCTCTCTGACTTTCTGCGGGAAGACGCGCGTGACGCACATGCCTTTCTTCCCGCCAACAAGCCCTGATTTGAACAGCACATACGCTTCTCCAGGCTGGGCCTCCTTCACCAGATACGTTGAGGACTCCTTCAGCGGAGGCAGACGCCTGGCCTCGACAGGCGGTCGTGGCGGGGGAGGGGGCGGCGGCTCCGGTGTATTCTGCTTTAGGGCTCCCCTAATGGGCACGGAACAGGTTGGGCACAGTTCCAATCCCTTCTTCACAGGGCTCTTGCAGTTCGGACATGCCACCAGCTCTTCTGCTGGCACCGATACTCCTTCAAGCGACTCGGCACACCGCCAGCAATGCCCCTTTAGCACCTTGACTGCCGCACCGCAGGTGGAGCAAGCGTGCATCGTGGGAGCGGGCGCCCTCGTCGAGTACTCCTTGATTCTCTTGACGTCGACTTCTCCGATTCCCTCGATTGCGACTAGTTCCTGTGGTGTTGCCTGGCTCAATGCCGTCAAAGTCTTGTATCCAGCGTCGAAGAGGGTCATCGCTTTGTTCTGTGTAATGCCCTCAATCTTCGTGAACTGCGCGATTGCCTCGCCCATGTGCAGCGGCGTGATGCCTATGAGCATGGTCTCGCCCTCAACGTTCCATTCGACGCCGTATTCCTCGTTCACATCCGCTTGATCCACTCGAAGAACGCGGGAGCGGGTCTCAGTCGCTATGTGGCCCTTCTGACTCTTGATCATCTCCGCCAGTTCGGCCCGGACCCTGATTGCGGTTCTGACGAAATCCTCCACCGGCAGATCGATGTCCTTCCTCATCTGCTGTATCCGGCGGATGATCTCCCTCGAGAAGCCCTCCGCCTTGACCTCGGGCGTGATCCGCATGTCCACGAACAACGTGCCGTGAGGAGTCTGGATCATCTTCACGCCCTCTGGCACTTGCCTGTCGAAGGATATCATGTAGGGCTGGACTTTCACTATCTGTCCATCGATTCCCAGTTTGTATTCACCCTTGTCGATCGCCCTCTTCACCTCGGATGGCTCTCGCGTCATGAGCATCGTGACTATCTTGCTCCAGGAAGCCTTGTAGACCTTGCTTATGGCTTCTCCGTCCGGCTTGAGCTTCAGCTTCAAACCCTCGAATTCCTGATCCTGCTCGAGTATCACCAGCGACCTCGCGTTCGCCTGTTGTAGGAGGATGTCCTTCAGCATGTTCACAGCGTGACGGGCACCTTCGCTGGGATCCTTGATAGCTATCTGGGCTATCGGCCACCTCAACTTCATTTTAGCTTCCTGTCTCGCTTGCGACACGAGCTCGACCAGCTCCTGCACGGTTGCCATCGAGACCTCCAAATCGCCGTTGATGAGGTCCTCATTCACGTTCGGCCAAGCGCACATATGCACGGTCAGGAAGCGCCCGTCCAGATTCTGGTACATCGTCTCGGCGACATGCGGGGTCAATGGGGCAAGAAGCTTGCATAGGCTCGTGAGGGACTCGTGCAACGTCTTGTACGCGGCCAGCTTGCCCTTGTCGCCACCCTCCACCCAGGTCCTGTCCCTGACCAGCCTCACATACCATCTGGAAAGGTCGTTTAGTGTGAAATCCTCTAGTGCCCGGCAGGCCTTGTGCAGATTGTAGGCCTCAATCTCAGCACCGACCGTCATCTTCAACCGCTCGATCTTGGAAAGGAGCCACTTGTCCTCAGGCTTCATGTACTTCATGAGGCTGTCCAAGCTGTGCGCCTGAGGGTCGAAACTGTCCATCGCCATGTAGAGCGTCGCGAACTTGTAGACGTTCCAAAGTATGTTGAGCGACCTGTGGGTGTTCTTCACTTCCTCCCAGTTGAACGTGAGATCCTCCCACGGGGGCTTCGTCTTCAGGAGATATAGACGCAGGGAGTCGACGCCGTACTTCTGGATGACCTCACTTGGCTCGACGTAATTGCCGAGGCTCTTGGACATCGCTTGGCCGTCCGAGCCAAGCATCCAGCCATGCATCAGCACGGATTCGTATGGCGCGCGGTCGAACGCGACGACGCTCGCAGCGAGCTGCGAATTGAACCAGCCCCTGGTTTGGTCGTGCGCCTCGGAAATCCAGTCGGTAGGCCACCAACGCTTGAATTCTCCTTCGACCTGCGGATAGTTGAGTTGCGCCCAGGAACAGATGCCTGCGTCGAACCAAACGTCGACGATATCCCTGACCCTGTTCTGTGTGTCCCCGCACTTGGGGCACTTGAACAAAACTTTGTCGATCCAGGGTCGGTGCGGGTCCATGCCAGGAGTGTAATTGACCCCTTCGCGCAGTTCAGCTTCCGACCCGATGACCCTCAGTGTGCCGCACTTCGCGCACCGCCAAACCGGCAGGGGAGTGCCCCAGTACCGCTGTCTGGTGATGCACCAGTCCCTGAGGTTCGTGGTCCATTCCTTCTGTCTGGACGATCCCGCCCAGTCCGGCGTCCATTTTATCCTGTCTACTTCCTCCAGCATCCTGTTTCTCACATCGCTGACCTTGATGAACCACTGAGTCGTCAATCTGTACAGGACCGGCTGATGGCATCGCCAGCAATGCCCGTATCTGTGGGTCACTTGGCCAGAGGCGATGAGATGTCCTGAGGCAGCGAGATCGCTCAGTATCGTGGCGTTCGCTTCCTTGACATGCTTGCCCGCATAGGCGCCTGCCTCGGCGGTGAATATCCCTCCTTCGTTGACCGGAGAGAAGAGCGGTATCTGGTGGGCTTGGCCGATCTCGAAGTCTTCAGGCCCATGGCCCGGGGCGATGTGAACGACACCCGTATTCTCCGCCGTCACTGTTTCTGAGAGGAGAACGCGATGTACCCACTGACCGCTGACGCTCTTCTGATAAGGGATGCTGGATTCGAACGGATGAGTATAAACCCAGCCGGCGAGCTTGTCGCCCTGGAGGCGTTCGCCAATCTCGTACTTCTGGACGTCCGCGTCTGCCATGACCTTCTCGACGTTGCTCTCGAGCATCCAGGCTTGGTGCGACCTTCCCTCTTTTTGGAAGCTGACCCTCGCATAGGTGAGCTTCGGATGGACCGCGACAGCTAAATTGGCGGGTATCGTCCAAGGCGTCGTCGTCCAGATGAGCACGCTCTCCCCAGCTCTAGATCGGAACGGGAAGAGCACATAGATCGAAGGATCTGTCTCGTCCCAGTACTCGATCTCGGCCTCGGCTAGGGCGGTCTCGCACCTTGCGCACCAGGTGAGCGTGCGCATCGCCTCGTACAACAGCCCCCTTTCGTGGGCCCTCTTGATCGTCCACCAGTTCGATTCTATGTAGTAATTGTCTATCGTTCTGTAGGGATGCTCCCAGTCGAACCATATCCCCAGAGAGGAGAACTGCTCGGTCATCCGCTTCAGCAAACCGGTGGCGAAATCCTTGCATGTCGTTACGAACTTCTCGATTCCGAACTCCTCAATTTCCTTCTTGTTCGTGATGCCCAGGCTTTTCTCGACCTGCACCTCGATCGGCAGACCGTGCATGTCGAACCCGGGCTGGTCCCGGACGTTGTACCCCTTCATGCGCCGCCAGCGAACCACCGTGTCCTTGATCGTCTTGTTCAGGGCGGTCCCCAGATGGATTGAACCGGTCGTGTACGGCGGTCCGTCGACGAAATAGTAATCCTGACCAGACGCCCTCAATTGCCGCGTCTTCTCATACGACTTCGTCTTCTTCCAAAATTCCCTGACCCTTCGTTCCTGTTCCACAGGCGAGTAGTCCTTCTCCGCTTGCTTTATCATCGCAAACGCCTCGGAGTGCAATTCGCAAGACTCCGGCTTTGTCCTCGCCTTCGAGCCCTGCGGAGTCACTCATCGAGGCGGGTCTATTAAAGCCTATGCACCTGAAATCTCGGGGTCGAAAACGTTCAGAGGTTCGTTGGCGTGGGCGTCACCGATGATGTCGGGAGGGCCGGGACCGAGATTTGAACTCGGGTTCAGGGATCCACAGTCCCCGAGGATGACCAGACTACCCCATCCCGGCCGCGATGCGCCGAAGGTGCCCGGCGATAAAGAACTTTCGCAGCGCGAAATCACGGACTGCCGTCAAGGGCGCGAAGAAGGAAGGCAACACTCATTCTCTACGCCGCGGCGGTATTTCACGCTCGAGCAGAACTAGCTCTGCCCGCCGCAGCTGCAAATACCCCGCCACAATGAGAGCAAAGCCTGCCGCCAGCGGAATCAGCAACCATACCAAGACGTCCGCCGGCGTGAGGATTATCGCGATTGCCGAAATGAAAAGAAGGACCATGCCGAACGAGCCAAGGACTATTCCCTGCATGCGAAGCTTGTCATCCATCGGCGCGGGGGGTCTCAGTCTGCTCCTCACAGTGGTCGGGACCCTCAGAGTTCCAAGGTTTATTAATGTACTCCGCTGAATGCAGGGATTTGGCGGGCGAGAAGCTTAAGACCGAGTGCACACTCCCTGTGCCCGGTCAGCATGAAGCGTGATTTGATTTCGATCGTGGATGTGGAGAAGGATCTCATCGCCCTCCTCGAGCTCAGTCAGAGCCTCAAGAACAGGAGCATGGCCGGACAGATTTCCGAGCCATTGAAGGGGCGGAGCCTGGCGATGATCTTCGAGAAGCCCAGCACCAGAACAAGGGTCTCCTTCGAAGTCGCGATGACGGAACTCGGCGGACATGCCCTATACCTCAGTACCGCGGACCTCCAGCTGGGCAGGGGGGAGACAATCGCCGACACGGCGCGCGTGCTGAGCAGATATGTGGACGGCATAGTGTACAGGGCGTTCAAGCATCAGGACATGCTCGAATTGGCACGTCATTCCACGGTCCCTGTGATCAACGCCCTCGACGATCTGGAGCACCCCTGCCAGATACTCGCAGACCTGTTGACGGTGAAGGAGAAGAAAGGTGAAATGAAAGGGCTCAAGCTCGCCTATGTCGGCGATGGAAATAACGTCTGCAACTCGCTACTTCTTGGGAGCGCTCTCCTGGGAATGAATATGACGGCGGGCTGCCCCGAAGACTACAGTCCGGACGAGCACATACTCGAGATGGCGAAACGCATCGCGGCGCAGTATGGCGGTGGGGTGGAGATTGTCGAGGATCCGATGCTCGCCGTTAAGGGCGCAGATGTGGTCTATACCGATGTCTGGGTGTCGATGGGTGCTGAGAAGGAAAGAAGGCGACGGGAGAAGGCTTTCAGGGACTACCAGGTCAATTCGCAGCTCGTATCTGTTGCGAAGGACGACTGCATCGTGATGCACTGCCTCCCAGCGCACCGAGGCAAGGAAATCACGGACGATGTGATTGACGGTCCACATTCTGTCGTCCTCGATGAGGCAGAGAATCGATTGCACGCGCAGAAGGCGGTGCTCGTGCACCTCCTTGGCGGGGCATGAGGCTTGCCGCAGAGAGTGTAGGCGCCAACTCCTTGTCGGTCACTGCTGCAATGCGTCTGCGAGAGGTTGCCTAGAATGCCCCTGACGCCTCTCCATCTTGCCCCCGCCCGGAGCGTTTTCCTCACCGCGCGGAGGAAGTGGAGCTTCGCGGGGTTGAGCATTGGGCGCGTTATTCTGGACGCGGAAATCCTAATCCTTTACGCAGCGGATATTGAGACGCAGACGGGACATGGAATCATGCGTCACTCTTGGGTGCTCTGACATTCGACGCCACGGTGACGGTCCTGGCCGTATGCCTGTTGTAACCTGCATTGGCGGGATGGTGGGAAGGACGATTCGGAACGAAATGGGTTCACTTCGGCGGGGTCGATGTTGGCGACATCGACAAGCTGCCGCGCGAGATTGCAGGCGTCCATGCTGGGATTGTATTACATGTCGGCGTGGACTTCCTGACCCACACCTCGATGCCGTACCTCTGGCCCTTCGCTGAACCTGTGAGCACCTTCAGCTTTGCGAGGGACTTCTGGTGGCTCATCTTGATCAACATGATCCTGTTGGCAGCTCTCCTCCCCCTGCTGCGCATCCACCTCGGGAGGGTGGAGGACACCGCGCCAGGGAAATGACGGAGCCCTAGGCGCTCGAGAAGAACTGCCTCAGCACCGGGTGCATTTCCATCATCTGCTCTCTTCCTATCGCCTCGTACATCTGGATGATGATGCCTACGGCCAGCAATACCCCTGTGCCGCTCGCATTGCCGACAGTCCCTATCATATCAGCCACGGCCGCCAGCGCCCCCACGCCAGCTCCGCTAATCACCGTCACGACAGGAATGTACCTTTCCAAGACACGTTTGAGCACCCTTGGGTCTCGGCGGAACCCCGGGATTTGCATGCCGCTGCTCTCTATTTGCTTCGCGACTGCTTCGGGGCCCATATTCGTCGTCTCAATCCAGAACTTCGCGAACATGACAGACCCGCCGACCATCACGGCCAGCCAGACGCCCAGATGCAATGCGACCTGCCAATAGGCGTGTCCCCTTAGGTAGACGTCATACCTCTGCGGGTTCAGCAACGGCAGCAGCCAGTCAGAAAGCCCGCTGATCGAGGAAAGATAGTAGGCGGCACCCGAGATAGGCGTCGTCTGCTGTATCAGGCCGCCCGTTACTAAAGGATCGCTCGCGGATGGATAGCCGCCTAACCACCATTGCCTGCCGACAAGCGGCCACTCCGGATGTTGCCAGAAAAGCAGCGTGAACATGCTCACGTTGGCAAGGACCGCCGCGACCAGTATGATGGGGATGTTGGACGCATACATGAGGCGTATGGGATAACGTCCTCGCGCACCTCGGGCAGCGCCGTGCGCGAGGGGCAGTTCTATGCGCGTCGATTCAACATAGGCCACCGCGAGGAATATGATGACGGTTCCGACAAGCGCGACCACTGGGTTGGGATTCGAGAGGAGGATATTCTCATAGCCTCCGCTGGCCAGCTGATCCGCCCTGAAGTTCCCTAGGTAGAAGAGCGTCTTCGGGATTGTGCCGGTCGGAACGCCTTGGCTCACCTCCCAGTTGAACGTCCCCGTGAATATCTGCTGCGCCACGCCGGCCGCGATGAATAGGGAAATTCCGCTCCCTATGCCCCATTTCGACACGACTTCATCCATGAGAAAAACGAGGTAGCTGCCCGCAAATAGCTGGAAGATTATGATGAACTGCGCCAAGAGATGTCCGTTGCCCGGAGAGAACCTCTCGAGACCTCCGGTGAAGCTGGCAGATGGCGTCAGAAAGCCGAACACCTGCGGGATCGCCTCGACGAAGATCATGATGATGACCAGTAGCTTCTGAGTGCCCTGGTAGACTGACTTGTCCTCGTCGTCCTTCAGATCCAGCTTGATGATCTTCGCGCCGGCGAAGAGCTGCATGATGATCGAGCCGGTGACTATGGGGCCTATGCCCAGATGCATCAGGGACCCCTGGGCCCCCGCCATGATCGCGCGCAGGCTCGAGAAGAAGTCTATGGTCTGCGTTTTATCCAAACCGTAGATGAAGATGTTCGTCATGACGAAGTACAGGACTAGAATCAGTAGAACCCACATCATCTTCGTCCGGAAGTGGACGTGGCCCTCAGGCCTAGTCACAGCCGGCAGCCTGTCGGTCACCGGCTTCAGCTTGTAGAGCAGGCTCTTCCTTTCTTCTGCCATCTACTCTCCCTTTTAGGTCTCCTGAACCGTCGTTATGACCTTGCCTCCAGCTGCCTCAACCTTACTCTTCGCGGATTCGGTCGCCTCGGCGACAATCACCTCGAGAGGCATGTTCGCCCTCCCGGCGCCGAGCAACTTGTCGATGCCGACCATTGCCAGGTCCACTTTATAGCCAGCATCCGTCTTGTGCACCGCGCCCTTCAATCCGAACTCCGCGAGCCTGTCTTCTATGTCTCCGACATTGACGGACAGCTTCGCTTTCTTAGTCGCCGCATGGCGGACGAAACCGTGGGCGCCGAAGTGATCCGGGTCGTACTTGATCATCCACTTGAACTTGTGTTTGTGCAGTCCGGCGTTTCCACGGCCTCCCCTGTCGCCAGCGCCCCTGCCATGCTTCTTCCCCCTGCCGTGCGTCCTGCTCCCCCTCAGCTTCTTTGTCCTGGACACCATCACTTCTCAACCCCGAGCATCCTGGTCAGCAAGTTGTCTATCTCCTTCCCTCTGTAGCCGAGGTCACCGCCTGCGCCGTAAGGGCGCTTGACACTCTTGTATCCCTTCAGTGGCGGATGGAGGCGGAGGACGGGCTTCAGTCCCTCAACATCCCGGGGGCTGGCCTCGCCTTTGGACAGCGCCTGCGTGAAATCCCAAATTGAAGAGTATTTGGAATGTGCCTTGACATATGCGTCGTTGAGACCCTCGTCCCCTTCGACATGTCCTCTCCTCAGAAGCACCCTTGCTATGATTTGGGGCGTGACCTCACCCCATGTAACATAGTCCTTGACCTTCCTGAGCATGCCGCGCGTCGACGGCGTGTCTGCCAGAATGACACAATGGTTTGCCCTCGTGAGGCGCAACATCTTGAGAGTGTCGACGACCGTCTGCCGGGCAAGGACGGTTCCCCTGATGCGTACGGCAGCGATCGCCATCACTTCTCACTTCCATTCTTGGTGCTTTCGGGGGGTGCCTCGCTGGCAACGTTCTCCGCGGGCGGAGGCGCTTCTCCTTCCGGAGCAACACCGGCGGGGACGCCCACTCCGGCTTGGGAGTAGACGAACACCTTTTCGGCTCCTGACCTTATTCGGAGCCTCGACGCCTGATCGTCGCTCACCCTCATGAGTGACGTTTGTTTGAGGGCGTCGAATGCGGCGAGAGCGAAGTTGACCGTGGTCTTGGTATGCCCTCTGGCGAAAGCCCATGCGTCTCTTATGCCCGCAAGTCGCATGATGCTCTTGGCGACATCGCCGACGGCAATGCCTACGCCCTGGGGTGCCGGCTTGAGGACGACTTCGACAGAACCGGACCTGCCAATGACCTTGAACGGGAACGAATGGGAGCGGTAGCACCCGCATTCCCAGGAGCCACAACCCCTCTTGACCTCGATGATGCTCAGTTTTGCCATGTCGATTGCCTTGCGGATGGCGGGCCCGACCTCCTTTCCCCTCGCCCTTCCGACCCCGACGAAGCCGTCGCTATTACCCGCGACGCATGTTATGGCGAAGTTGACTCTGCGGCCGGAGTCGGTCATCCTCTGCACCATGTTGACATCGAGAACCTCGTCCTCGATCTCGGGCAGCAATATGTCCACTATCTCGGGCTCGCGGAGGGGCAGTCCGCTCCGGAACGCTTCGCTCATTGTGGTGATTTCCCCTCTGAAGACCATTTGCCCTAGCTTCGTCTTCGGGACCCACTGGCGGGTTCGGTCTTCTCTTGCTCTCCCAGAGCCTCGGCCTTGCATTACAGAGCCTCCAACTTTGCCTTCACGTCTTTAAAGGCTTTCATCACATTCTCACCAAGGTGTTTACCCTCAAGCCTGTCCGCCGACGGCAGCACCTCTTCGTCGTGCGGGATTTCGATGCCGGCGTCCAGGAGTCCTTTGAGACATGCAAAGACCCGTGAGCCCTTCGTGGGAGCGTTGAGACCGATATCGAGCACGGCCGACTCAATCCCTCGCGCTTTTGCCCTCTTGCCAGCAAGAAGACCAGTAAGGTATGCCGCCGGCAGGTTGCCCGTCGCGGAACCCCATCCGTAACGCACGAGTTCCCTGCTGAACGCGGACGCGACGGTCCTATCGCCATCGGGATTATAGACGACTATCTGCACGATTGCGTTCTGAAGGCTTTTCCGGAACACCGCCCTGGGTGCATTTCCCTTCAAGAGACCCAGCCTCTTGCGGTAGTCCGTCTTGCCATCCCTTCTTCTCCGGAAGGGCACCTTCGTCCTCGGCCCCTGCGTCACTTCTTCGCCTCCTTGAGGTGGCCCGCGGCCCTGAGCTGTTGCTCGAGGTGCGCCTTGTTCTTGAACATCCCGCCCTTCGCCTGCATGTAGAGAATGCGGTAGGTGCTCTTGTCCACCCTGCCCTGCTCCTTCAGTTCCCGCAGTCTCTGTCTGAGAGGCCGGATCGTCCTGATCCATGCATCCTTCTTGGGCATCCGGGCTCGGGCCGCGCCCTGGCGTGTTCCGTGCCCCCTTCTGCGGCCTTTCGCCTTCTGCGCCGTTATGTAGTGCTTCCTTGCGCTCGAGATGCCCTTGACGGGAAGCTTGGCTATCGTGCCCGATCGAATTGCCGTCCTTATGTCCGCCCTTGTGATTGCATCCTCAAGATCCTCGACCTTGTCAGGGTTGATCCAGACGCGGTGAATTCCGCACTTGAGCAGTTTTGCCGCCATTCGCCTCTGATTCTTAAGATCCACTCGAACCACTCCTGTTCAGCACCCTGATGCCCTTTTCGGCGGCGGCTTCCTCGATCAGCTTCCTCTTTCTCATCCCGACCGCGTGCGCGATCCTGACCGCCTCCTTGGCTGGATCGACGCCCTCCAGCTGCGCGGGGTTGTGTACGAGGACCTCCTTGAAGCCCGAGGGGTGCAGCCCTCTAGTCACCTTGGGTCCCCTGAATCCGATTGAGACGACGTTGATCCTGTAATTGAAGTGCCTCCTCAGCTTCGATTGGCCGCCCTGCGGCCTACGCCATTTCAGACCGAGCTTCTTGTACCTGAACCACTCCTGTCTGAGGAAGGTCGGGCGCTTCCTCGCGATCTTGTCTCGCAGGGCGAGCTGCCGACTCCTCTCCTCGCTCGCGGCGGGCTTGATTTTCGGCACATAGGCTCCCTCCTCTTTGATCTCGACCGCGCCTTCTTCCTTCTCACCCTTCGCCTTCTCCTTCTTCTGCGCTTTGGGCGGATGCTTATCCAGATGCTCGAGAAGACGGTGACGGAGCTCATCGACCTTGCCCTCCGCGTCCAAACCGAGCTCCTTGCAGAACCCGACCAGCTCTGCCTTCTTCGCTTTCTTCACGGCCTCGAGGGTTATGACGGCGCGCGCGGGTTTTTCGGTCTCGCGCTTCGCGGTCGTGGGTGTCTTCTCATGGTCCGTCTTCTTGGCGGCAATGCCCTTATCGCGCGCCGGCGCCTTTTTCTCTTCGGCCATCAGGGCACCTCCCCTGGCTTGACGACTATGTAGACTCCATCTTGGAAGACCCGTGGGTCGAAGTTCTTGATCTTGGTCGCCCGCTCGATGTTCGCAGCTGATTGGCCAACATCCTCAATGTCGTGGCCGGTGAGAATGACCTGATCCCCTTTTACCTCGACCTGCGTTTCGCCCATGATCCGCGCCCTGCGCGGGAATTTTTCCCCCAAGAAATTCTCTATGACGAATCCCCTATCCTTGACGATCAGCTTCATCGGGAAGTGGCTGTAGACCATCTTCATCTCACATCTGAAGCCATCTGTGACTCCGACGATCATGTTCCTGATGTGCGCAGAGAACGTGCCGACCAACGCTTTCTCGCGCCTGCTTGGCATCTCGCTACTGACCGTGATGTGGTTTCCAGAGACGGCGATCTTCACACGCGGGTGCCAGAGCCTCCTGGATAGCTTGGCGCCTTTGGCCGAGACCGTGATGACATGCCCTTGGATGCTCGCCTTCATCCCCGAAGGGACCTCGATTGTTTCTTCCACTTTCCCGGCGACTGTCATGTTATCCCTCAGTAAACGAAGGCGAGTAGTTTCCCGCCAATCCCCTTCTCCTTTGCGATGGCCTGCGATATCACTCCCTGCGTAGTGGTCAGAATCAACAGCCCGAAATCCTGGGCAGGCAGGTACCTGGCCTCCCACTTTTCCAGCTCGGTCCTGCGCACCGCGAATCGCGGCTTGATCACGCCACAGTTGTTGATGCTGCCTTTGAGTGCTACCAGATAACGGCCGCCCTTCCCGTCCTCGACGAACTCGAAGCCCGTGATGTAGCCGTGTTCCTGCATGACCTTCAGCACTCTGCCTACAAGCTTCGAGGCCGGCCGTAGGACGCACTTGCCCTTCCCGGTCGTCTCGGCGTTCTTCATCGTCACCATTGCGTCGTTAAGCGGGTCCTGCAGCAATCTATCACCTAGGAGTATTTCCTGAATCCAAGCTCGAATGCAATCTCTCTGAAACACTGGCGGCACAGATGCATGCCGTAACGTCTCACTATTCCCCTCTTGCGCCCGCACCTGTTGCAGCCAATCTTCCTGCCGAATTGCTTCCTCGGCTTCACTCGACCACCTCCAGGCCCAGCTTCTCTCGCGCGAAGGCGATCCCGTCATCCTTGTTTAGGCGGTGGCTCGTCGACACGCGCTTGGGCGCGATGCGCCGTCTCATGACGCGATACCCAGGCCTTGCGAGTGCCACGTTGACGTCCATGCCGACGACGCCGATCTCGGGGTCGTACTTCATGCCTTCGAACTCCGTGTAGTCCGTGATGCCGAAGCTGAAGTTACCTTGAGGGTCGAAAGAGTAAGCGGGAAGCGAGTTGTTCTTGATGGAGAGTGCCTTGCGCACGAACGTCTCCGCATCCTTCCCTCTGATCGTGACCTTCGCGCCTATCGGCATGTTCAGCCTTATGCCCCAATCCCTGATCGTGCTCCTGCTCAGGGTCTGCACAGACTTCCTCCTCGTCACGAGGCCGAGAACCTTCTGCGCCTTGACGAGCTTCTCGCCTGCAGCGCCGACGCCGATGTTGATTACGACCTTTTCAATCCTCACGTCGCGCATCTTGTTCATTCCAACACCTACAGCGCCGCCCCTTCAGGTAGCGTGACTTCGCTTCTCTCGCCCCCTATGACGAAAACGTGGTCGATTATCGTCGAGAACCCTTCCTTGAAGTAGACCAAGTTGGCCTTCGGGTTCCTGGTGAGCTCGAGCCGGTCGATATGCGCGACTTCGCCGGCGTGGCGACCGCCTATCAAGAGGACAGTGTTCCCTCGTTCCAGCGGATATGACTCGAGGATCTTCTGGTCGGGGAGCTGTATCTTGAGCGTGGTCCTCGTCTTGTACTGATCCTTCTCCAGCAGGACATTTCTGCCGTCGTGCAGGTTCAGCTGAGTCACGCCCCCTCTGACGGTGTGCTTGTCCTCTATCCTCGCCAGCTTCCACTTCGCTTCGGATTCCCCGATCCTGACGAGTGCCAGTCTACCCTTCCTGTCCAGGAGCATCCTGTGGGTTTCCTTGGTCTCTTCCAGGGCGAGGACATCCATCAGACCCACAGGGAACTTGAGATTCGAGACGATTCTGCCGTCCACCCGGACCTTCCTGCCGTTCAATATCGCGCTGGCCTCCCGCCAGTTGTCCGCATAGTGGAGGTAGGTCCTCAGCACGGATACGATGGGTACCGAACGCTCAGTCGGATGAGGTCCCGGCGAGGGTTTCGCCGTCCAAACCTGTACCTTCCTCTCCACCCGCCAGGTTCTCGGCGCTGCCAGCCTCTTCATGTGCTTCTTCATTCTCTCTTCCCCAGGGACTCCAACTTGCCCTTTCTCCATGCGTCCGAATCGTCGATCTTCGTGATCATGACATTGGATGGATGGATTTTCTTGGCGACCTGCTTCCCGTCCGCCTTCGCGTGGGTGATGCCCTCGACCGTGATTATGCCCCCGCGGTAGTCGACGGTCGCGACCTTCCCCTCCTTTCCCTTGTCGTCTCCCCTCATGATGTAGACCGTGTCGCCTTTCCTCACGGGAATTGCCCGCGGATAGACGGACTTCTCGTCC
The DNA here is from genome assembly GCA_041489255.1 of Thermoplasmata archaeon. Classification (GTDB taxonomy): domain Archaea; phylum Thermoplasmatota; class Thermoplasmata; order RBG-16-68-12; family JAFNFQ01; genus JAFNFQ01. Next base: position 102,786 of record JBGPQV010000004.1, read on the forward strand.
TCCAAGTACTTCGATGCCAGGTGTGCCGAGAGCATCTTGCGCCTCACATGGAGCGGCGCGTTGAATGCCCTCTTCCTCTGCTTCCTCGCCTTTATCGTCGCCATTTCTGTCACCTAGACAATCATTTCCGCCGTGGCGGCTATCCTCGGCCACCTCTCCGCCGCTTCTCTCGCGACCGGACCTTTGATGTCCGATCCTTTCGTCTCACCTTCAGGCGTGATGATCACGCACGCGTTGTCATCGAACTGCACCATTGTTCCGTCTGGGCGCCTCCACGGTCTCCTCTGCCGGACTATGACCGCGTTGAAAAGCTGCTTGCGGGTCTCGGGCGTCCCCTTCTTGACTGTCACCACGAGGATGTCCGCCACCGCCGCGCTCGGCAGGCGGCGTCTCGTCCCGTGGTACTTGGGCACCTCCACAATCTCGACGATCTTGGCACCGGTGTTGTCGATGCAATCGAGCCTTGCCCCCTTCGGCAGACCCCTCGTTCGCCTTCCAGGGAGTCCCTTCATGCGGTCGTCCCCCTCTTCTCGATGACAACGAACGAGACTGTCTTGCTGAGCGGCCGACATTCCATCAGTGTCACCTTATCGCCTTCCGCGAGGCCGAGGCACGGAGGGCTGTGCGCGCGCAGGCGCCTCGTTCTCTTCTCGAACCTCTCGTACTTGGTGATAGTCTTCATGTATTCCCTCTTAACGACGACGGTCTTGCCCATCTTCGTCGACACCACGACCCCACTCAGGATCTGGCCTCTCACGCTCAAGTTCCCATGGAATGGGCAGTGCTTGTCGTCGCAGGTCGCCTTGGGCGGGGCGACGTCGATTCCTATGTCCCTTGCTTTGCTGGTCTTCTTTGGCAATTGCTCACCTCGCCCTCTTGATCCGCTCCTCTGGCCTGAATAGTATGTCCTCTCCGTGAACTTCGATTCCGCCGCGGATGTCGAACCGGAACAGTGCGCCCTTCTTCTGTACCATTTTCTCCTTTCCTTCCTTCTCTATGATTAGGGTCTTCATGGTCTCGTCCACCACGCGGCCCCTCAGCCCGGTTTGGCTGGGGTCCGTGGCCCCGATGACCTCGACATGAAGCCCGATCAGTTCTCCTTTTCGGATGCTCACATCACCTTACCTCGGCGGTGAAACCCATCTCTTCCAGGGTCTGCTTGACCTTCTTGCGGTGCTCGCCCTGGAGCTCTATTTTTCCATCTTTCGCAGTCCCGCCAGCGGCGCACTTAGTCTTCAGCACACGGGCTAGTTCCTGCAGATCGATGTCGCTCGAGTCTATGCCCGCGACTATCGTCACCGTCTTCCCGTACCGCCTCCTGTCGCTGTAAATCTTGATATGCTGCTGCTCGCGGGCGATCTCTTCACACATGCACAGCTCCTCTGGCAAACCGCAGACGGAGCAAATGCCGGGCATTATTTCGCTGCCTCCTTTGGCACTTTCTTCTCACCTCTGGTTCTCTTCTCCTCTTCCTTCATGATAGTGATCAGGCGGTTGATGCTCTTTCTGAGCGCGCGGATCCTTCCCGGGCTCGGCGGTGCGCCGCCCATCGCCGCCACGCCGCGCTCGTGCATCAGGTCGGTCCTCAGTTCCTTCAGCTTGGCGACTCTCGCCTCGGGGTCCATCTCCCGTATCTCGCGCGGCCTGATCAGAGTCATTACTTTGTCTCCTTCTTCTTCGTCTCGACATCCACGTTCATTTCTGCGCCGAGCTCCTTTGCTTCCCTGAGGACCTTCTTGAGCCTCTTCTCCGCGACTTTTCCGGTCTTGACCTTCTCCCCCTTCTCGTTCTTCCCTTCCTCCACCGTAGCGGAGGCGGGTTCGGTCGGGGGCTCAACCGGCTCGGGCATCTCGCCCGGAACCGGAGAGATTGGCGCGCCCTTGGCGGGCGGCGGTGCTTCCGTGGCGGCTGCCGTTTCCGCGGGTTGCGTGGGCAATTTCATCTCGAGCACTTCGATTTCGTCGGGGAGTTTCGCATTCGGGTCCATTATCTCCACGGTGACGCCGATTACTCCCGGCTTCAGCTTGGCGATCGTGAAACCCTTTCTCATGAACAGGTTCCTCGGTTCCCCGCAGTATTTTATGTGGCCGGCCTTGAACTTCTGAGTCCTGTGGCGCTGGCTGGTGAGCTTGCCTGCGATGATGATCAAGCAGCCCTTCGCCCCTGCGTCCATTATCCGCCTGACTGTCGAGTGGCCAGCGCGGCGGAAATGCCAACCCCTCTCAAGGGCGTTCGCGAGCTTCTCCGCCATGACCTGGGCGTTCAGCGAAGGGTTCTCGGTCTCCTGGACCTCTATCTGGGGGTTGTTGAACTGGAACTTCGAGGAAACGGCCTCAGTCAAGGCCTTGATGGCCTCTCCCTTGCGGCCGATGATGAGACCCGGGCGCTCCGCTATGAGGGTAACCCTTGTCCCCATGGGTGTCCTCTGGATGTCCACGCCGCCGAAGCCGGCCCTCTGTGTCTCCTTCATGAGGTATTCCTTCAGCAGAACGCGCTTGATTTTATCGGCCACGATCTTCCTTTCGCTCGCCACTACTTCACCTCTTCCAGAACCAACTCTATGTTGACGGTCTCGTGGTACCACCGCGTTGATCGCCCCATGGCCCTCGGCATCATGGCCTTGTTGGGCGAACCTTTGTGTGCCGCGATGACCTTGATTCTCATATTGTCCGATGTCAGTCCCTTGTACTCTGCGTTCTCCTGGGCGTTCTCGATGACCTTGAGCACCGCGCGCGCGGATTTCACCGGGTACCTGCCGGGTCCGATGCCCTTCTTGTGGCCGACCCAGCGCCTGTATGTCTTGAAAGGGACGGGCTGCTTCAGGGCGATGACATTCTCGAGATACTCCTTCGCCCTCTCCACGTTCATGCCCCTTATGGCCCTGCAGAGCTCGAACGTCTTCTTGGTGGGGATGAAGAGCTCGCGCCCCATGGCTTTCGCTGTCGTCTCGGGGTCGACGTCCTGTGCCGAATATCCCGCTTTCTTCATCTGTTCACCTATTTCAACGGCATGAACTTTGACGATCTGGTCGCACCGACTCCCGGGCCAGAATGCTTGACTGTCTTCCGCGTCATCGCGAACTCTCCGAGATAGTGCCCTATCATCTCCGGCTTGATCTCCACTTTGACGAATTCCTTGCCGTTGTAGATTGCCACGGTCTTTCCTACGAAGTCAGGCAGGACGGGCACGTCCCTGCAGTGAGTCCGGAGTGGGTCCTCGCTGGCGCCATCGGATCTGAGCCTTTGAACGAAAATCGCCTGCGCTTCGTCCAGGCCGCGCTTGTAGGTCCTCCTTGCCCTCGAAGGCAACAGCTGGACTATCTCGTCCAATGTCATCGCCTTCATCTCTTCGAGGGTGTAGCCGCGGTAGGTAAACTCCTTCTTACGGCGGACTTCGGTGCCCGCTGCCTTCTTCCTGAGCCTTCTGCGCGCTGCCTTGGCGAAACCGCCCTTCTTCCTGACCACTACTTCACCTTCTTCTTCTTCTTCTTCTTCTTCTGCGGTGACAGCCTACCTACCTTGCGCCCCGGCGGCGCTCCGGACGACACGGTGCTGGGCTTTCCTACATGCTGGTGCGCACCACCACCGTGAGGATGATCCACCGGATTCATCGCCACGCCGCTGACCTTGAAGTACGCCTTGGCGAGCGATCTGTATGCGAAGAACTTCCTTCCGGCCTTGTAGAACGGCTTGTCGCCGCGGCCTGCGCCGGACACGACTCCGACTGTCGCCCTGCAGTGCCTATCGAAGTCCTTCATCTGCCCTGAAGGGAGCTGCAGGATCGTCTTCGCGCCCTGGCTGACGATTAGCGCGGTGGTGCCAGCGGCACGGACCAGTTTCCCTCCATCGCCGGGCTGCATCTCGATGTTGTAGACCAGAGTGCCCTCGGGAATCTCACCCAGGGGCAGCGTGCAGCCTCTCTCGATGACCGGTTTGCCGGTCGTGACTGTTTGTCCGACCTCGAGGCCGTCGGGTGCGATCAGCATCGTCTTCTTCTCGCCGTAGCGCACAAGCGCGACAGGTGCGGAACGGCCTGGAGCCTGGATTATGTCTTCCACGACGCCTTCACCCTCGCCCTTGAAGTGCTTGACGGCGCCGAAGTGCCTGTGGCTAGGAGAGCGATAGGTCGGCGACGTTCCGCGACCCCTTCTCTGAGTCCTCAGGTTCTTTCCCATGGCCTCACCTAGAACACTCCTATTCTCATGCCGATGTCCTCGGCGGAGAATTCCGGCTTCAACTTGATGATCGCGTGCTTCCCGTCCTTTCTGATGAACGTGTGCACGCTGTCCACCTTGACTTCGAACATCTGCTCGAATGCCTTCTTGACGTCGTATTTCGTCGCCGTCCTCTTGACGATGAACTCGATCCTGTTGCCATCCTTCAGGTCCTGAGTCGGAGTGCCCGAGAGCATGTTCAGAGACTTCTCCGTCACATATGGATGCATCAATATCTCGTGCGGGTCCGTGATCACCACCCCCTCAGCTTCTCGAAGGCGCCAGCGCTGAAGATTGTCAGCCGGCCGACGTCTCCACCTGGCGCCAGGAATTCCGCGTTTAGGCCTGATGGCGTGGTCACGTCCACGCCTGGCATATTCCCGAAACCCTTCCGCACTCTGCTCGTGTCGTTCACGACGAGGAGGAAGCTCTTCGGAGACCTGTAGCGCCTTCCCCGCATCTTGCCTTTGCCGGGGCGGAGTGACGTCTTCTCCTTCGAGCGGGCGACATCCTCTGTGACGCCGAGTGAGTCGAGCACTTTGAGCGCATCCTTGGCGGTGGCCGTGTTCTCGATCTCATCCACCGCCACGAGCGGGAGCGTCATTATCGGGCTGAAGCGGTGGCCTCTCCCCCGGACATTCTCTGCGACGCATAACGCGGACAGCGCCGAGTTGCGGGCCAGAGTCCTCTCCTTATGGTTCATCTTCTTCGCCCAGATGGTCTCCGGGCGTGGAGGATGCGCCCTGCGGCCACCTCTCGTTCCCGGTGCCTGCGCGCCAATCATCGTGCCCCTTATCCTTGGGACTCTGGAGACGCCCTGTCCTTTCCCGGACCACCGGACTGAGTGTCGCATGCCCGATCTTCGGCCTGGGCCGTACGCTTGGCGGCGGTTTGCCCGGGAAGCCGTCACTGCGCGCCTGACCAGATCGAGCCTGAATTCCGACATGAACACGGCGGGCAACTCGACGGAATGATCGACCTTCCCTTCGAGGTTGTAGACGTTGACATTGCGAGTTGGCGGCGCCTGAGTCTCCGGGATGGGGTGCTTCTTCGCGTGGATCGGTTTCTTCACCACGCGCGTCGCCTCCTTTTTCTCCACCATCTGCATCAGCCCCCCTGCTTCGATTCTTTTGAAATATAGGTCATTTCAGGCGCCTTCTCTAGTGTGACATGCTTCGCGACCCTCGCGGCGTCTCGAAGGCGAACGAGCCTCTTCGTCGGCCCAGGTATGGAACCGTGCAGAAGCACGTAGTGATTCCTCACGACGCCGTAGTGCAGGAAGCCGCCGTCGGGCGTGATGTCCGCGCCGTTCTCCCCGATTTTGAGCACGCGCTTGTTATGCTCTGTCCTCTGGTGGTAGCCAACCTGCCCGCCCTGCGGCACTGTTGGTCTGATGTAGCCCGGGTTGAAATTTCCCCTGGTTCCGATCATCCGCCTGTGCTTGCTGTTCTTGTGCGACAGGAGCTTTACGCCGAATCTCTTGACGAAACCCTGCCAACCTTTGCCCTTCGTCACCGCGGCGACGTCGAGCATCGCCCCTTCCTTCGTGAAGTCGGTGATCTTGATTTCTTTGCCGAGGAGGTCGACGGCATACTTGAGTCGCGCCTCGACGGTACCTCCGCCGATTCGGTTCTCCATGATCTCGGGTTCCTTTTTCGGGATGCCCGTCACTAGGCTGGGCTGAGTGTACATGATGACGCGGACTTCGTCGATTCTCGAGATGTCGACCTCGACCTCACCGCTCTTAGACTTCTTGTTCTTCGGGATGGGGAAGGCGCGGGCGAGCTCTTTATCGAGCTTGTCTGCCCAGATTTCCTGCGCGACCTCGTGACCGTCGTGCGTCCTCTCGTACAGCCTGACGGCCGCGACCCTCATGGGCGGCACCTCGATCACGGTGACTGGGACCTGGACCTCTTGCCCGGTGGTCGTGCTCGTGGGCCTAAAGTCGACCATCAAGGCGTGCGTCATGCCCGCCTTGTAACCCGCGAACCCCTGGAGTCTTGGCCCGTCCTGTATCTCGGGCCATCCGGAGAAATGCGGAATCTGGCTTTCGCTCCTCTTCCGCGGCGAGTACGCCATCGAGCCCTTTCGTGGCCTGTGCTCCTTCGGCATGTTCAGCCTCGAAGATGCCCTCTGCTGGGACAAGGCCGTCAGAGAGCCTTCTTTTCGCGTCGACCGTGACGCTTCCTACGCCCTAGAAAGGGCTAGGCGTGTTGTTGGGTTCCGTGAGGGATAACCCACTCACGTCTGGTTCGACGCTGTCTGTCGTCAAAACATGCGGCTGTATTTAACGCTTGCTATCTGCAGACCCCCGTCATCATGGGGCGTGGCTGCTGGCCGAAGGCGATCAGAAAGGCTGTTGCGGCGAACGGATTTTGCAGACTGGAGCCTTCTCATCTCGCCATGACTAGAGCCCGAGCTTGGGCTCCGGCGCAGACAACGTTGCGCATTTGATGTTCACGTCGTAGCCACCAAATACAGGAAACGCCTTGCCTTCTTCCGGCCACGCCGGCAGGTGTAAGCCTTGGAATTCATCGCGGCTCTGCTGATTGTGCTTGTCACCGCTCTTGCACTCGGTGAAGGATTCCGCCGCCTTGGTCACGCCCCGCTCATCGGCGAAGTTCTCGCCGGTCTCATCCTCGGTCCGAGCCTTCTCGCATTGGTAGATACGAACCCTGCAACGAGCGCGGGGGCCGGGCTCGGGACTGTGGCGACGCTCGGTGTCTTTTTCGTCGTTCTGGCGGCGGGAATCGAGGTCGGTCGTAGCGGATTGCGACAGGCGGTGCGGGAGGGAACCGCAATCGTCGCCGTGGTCGAGTTCATCTTCCCATTCTATCTGGGGACGCTCCTTGCCCAAGCGCTCCACCTCGATCCGCTCCCTTCGTTGCTCCTTGCGACCGGCATGGCCGTAACGGCACTTCCTGTGAGTGTCCGAATACTGATCGACTTCGACCTCCTTCAGACCCGTCTGGGCCGCGCGATTGTCTCAGTGGCAATTGTGAATGACATAATCGCATTTGCCATGCTTGGCGTCATCTTGACTCTGCAAAGTTCGATAACAGGGGGCGACCCGTATGGCGGCATCGCGATTGGCGTGGGGAAGATCCTCCTGTTCGTCCTGCTCGTCTCGATCATCGGATGGCTTTTCCTTCTGAAACGCGCAGACGGGCGACCACATCTGGCAGCGTTCACTGCGAAATTGAGGCGACCGGAGGCCGCGTTCGGCATCGCCGTCGCTCTCGCGCTGGGAATGGGCGCGCTGGCGGAGATGCTCGGCATACACTTCGTGGTCGGCGTGTTTTATGCGGGGGTCTTTCTCACCTCGGAGGCGGTCGGGATGTCTCAGTTCGCCCTCGTCCGCAACACGACTCAAAGCGTTGGACTCGGTTTCCTAGCGCCCGTTTTCTTTGCGTATGTCGGTCTCCGCATATCGATAACGCAGGTAGATTGGCTCCTGGTGGCGGTGGTGACCGCCGTCGCTTTCCTGGGCAAGATCATCGGGGGAGCGATTGGCGGGTACGCTGCGGGATTCAGGGGTCGCGAGCTAGCCGCACTCGGAATCGGTTTGAACGCGCGCGGCATGATGGAACTCCTGCTGGCTGACATAGGTCTCCAGGCCGGAATCATCACTCAGAGCCTGTACGCCGCAATCGTTTTCATGACGCTGGTGACCACTGTGTGCGCGCCGATTCTGCTGAAGCTCCTGACAAAGGGCCCGAACGCGAACTTGACTGTATGACCCCGGACCTGTGCGCGACAATTCTACGAGCGCGGGAAGTCCCCCCTTTCTTGAGACACCTCAGAGACGGCGCCACTAGTCCCTGAGCTCCTTGCGGAGCCACGGAGCTTGCTTCTCCCCTCCTCTGAAGCCCAGCTCCCTCATGGCGGGCAGGAAATGCTTCGGAACGAAGACCCTCAGCAGCCCCGCACCCAGTCTCTCCGCTGTGGCGGCGGCGCATTTCACGATTGTCTGGACCGAATCGGTCCTTCTTGCCTCGGCTGAACCGGACCACACGTCAATCTCGGTGACAGTCTCCGCGAAGAAGTCGCATCTCGATGCGAGGAGTAGGAATCCCAGTTGAAGCTGGTCGACCTTGACACGGACCAGCAGGTGCTTGTTGTGGCGGTCAACGCCTGCGATCTTGAACGGAGGCCAAGCGGCCAGGGCAATCTCGAACCTGAGTTGCGGCGGCTCTCTGTGGTTCCACGCTTGGAGGAAGCCGGTTATCCTGTAGTCCTCCGCCACCGGCGTCACCTTGAAATCGACATCGGGTTCCTCCATCGCTCTTAGGTCGACCTCGCACTCTCTCGTGTCCCAGAGTTCCTTGAATCCTAGGCGCCTGAAATCCAGCGAATCCCCGCCATGCTTCGGACCCACGTCCAAATTCTTGATGCTCATCTTCCTGCAGCGTTCCTCACTCTTCTCCAAGAGCAGTCTCTCGACGGACTCCTTCCCCGCGTCCTTGCTCGCCATCAGCATTTCTATGGCAGCATACTTCTTGAACGGCGGTCCTTCATCGGCAAGCCAGAGCTCACACTCGCCCACAACCTTCCCGCCCTCCTCCGCCACCATTATCGGGAAGCCCCTCGTGATGTACTCGTGGATGTGGCGCCTGCACAGGCTGTCGTCCATCCAGTCCCCGCCATGCAGGAGCCGCTGGAACGGAGTCAGGTCCTCATAGCTGCACGGGCTGTCGCGTGTGATCGGGTTGCGGAACCAAGACCCGAATGGGTTCTCCGCGACGTGCAGCTTCACTATGGCGGTCGCATCGTTGACGGTGGCGCTTCGGACTTGCAAGTCGCCCTCCTCTGCGGTGCATGCCCTCATGCTCTACAAATAAGTAATGAAGCAGGGGGTTCAACGGGGACGCTTGCATGTTCCGCAATGCATCCCCTCGCCCGCTGGATGGAGAGTATCGAGTGTGGTAACGTCGTGGAAACGTTTATATCAAAACCTCTGGCTACTGAATAGCAAGGCCGGGGTTATCAATGGACTCCAAGCGAATGAAGATGAAAATCTGTCTCGTCGGGGAGGCGGCGGTGGGAAAAACAAGCCTCATTCGGCGCTTCGTCCTGGATGATTTTGACGACAAGTACATTCAGACTCTGGGTACGAAGGTTTCGAAGAAGGAGCTCAAGACGAACCACCCCGACCTGGATCTCGAGCTGAAGGTCGACATGACCATATGGGACATCATGGGACAGAAGGGATTCCGCGAACTGCTCAAAGAGGCGTATTTCTACGGAGCCAAGGGCATAGTCGCGGTCTGCGACTCGACGCGAAGGAGCACGCTCGACGACCTGGACGACTGGATCGAAGGGGTCTACAGCGTAACAGGTAAGATTCCGATCGTCTTCATAGCGAACAAGTGCGACATAAGGGAGAAGATGGAGTTCGCCGAGGCCGAGATGGTCCAGGCCACGAAGGCCTACGACTCGCCGTTCTATTTCTCCAGCGCGAAGACCGGGGAGAACGTGGAGACGGCGTTCCAATCCCTCGCCGAGCGGGTGGCCAAAGAGCGCTTGGCAAGGCGTGAACCAGTCGAGGAATAGCCCTCTTGCGTCGGAGATGAACCGGCGGGCTGTCTTTTTCTCAATGAATGATTAGCCATGCCTTTGCGGAAAGATGCTGCCGCAGTATGGGCCTAGCAGTGCATCTGCCGGGGCGCGGCGGCCACATGCCGGACAGGTTCGCATCCTCGACATCTTTGCCGCCGTGGACGCGACAGACACAATGATGGCGAGTATCATCCCGAGGAACATTGGCATCGGATTGAATGTCGGCGGCGAATGGTTCCAGTCAAAGGCTGGGAGGATCGAGATGGCGATGATGAAGAGCATCAGGGTGAGCAGCATCGACCCCTCTTGCCTATTCATTGCGGATGAATCAGACACCTCTTGTGGATTTGGCTTTCCCTGCATGGCCCGCACCCAAAGCACAATTGAACACGACCGATGAGCAAAGTTCGCTTGGCCATCGGTAGCACGGAGATGGCCGTCCAGAGACTAGACCCCATTCACCCCTGTCATTCTCTGGTATTCGAATTGATACGCGTAATCAAGCGTGAGAAGCAGATTTGATACGTGCAGAGGAGTTTATAACATCACGGGACTCATTTCGTATTCTTCATGCAGACTGAGACTCTTCTCACACAGAAGCATGTGAAGGCGAAGCTGTGCCTCGTCGGCGAGACCGGCGTTGGCAAGACATCGTTGATCCGGAAGTTCGTGACTGACAGATTCGATGACAGGTACATCGCGACTGTCGGCACGAAGATCATGAAGAAGAGCACAGATGTCGTGTGGCGTGACGAACCGAGGACGCTCGACATGACGATCTGGGACATAATGGGAGAGAAGGGTTTCCGGACACTGCTCAAGGAGGCGTACTTCCACGGTTCACAGGGCATCATCGCGGTCTGCGACCTCACCAGGCCCGATACGCTGTTTGACCTGAACGGATGGGTGAATCTCGCGCTAAAGCAGGTCGGAGATGTGCCGTTCGTTTTCTTGGGGAACAAGGCTGACCTGTCGAAGGAGAAGGCGGTGGACGAGGAAGACCTCGCGAAGCTGTCCGCGATTCACAAGTCCCCTTACTATCTCACAAGCGCGAAGACCGGCGAGAACATCGACAACGCGTTCAAGTCGATTTCGAAGGCCATGGTCGCAGCATGTTCAGACGAGACTGGATGAGGATATCACTTGAGATAACCACGAAGGAACTGATTTATAAGCGCGGGAACGTGGATTCTCTCGATGTCGACAGTTGGAGCGGTCACCGCAACTAAGCAGAGGATGAAGGTCAAGATCTGTCTGGTCGGAGAGGGGGCGGTGGGCAAGACCTGCCTCATCCGCCGCTTCATTCACGATCAGTTCGACGACAAGTACATCTCGACTTTGGGGGCGAAGGTCTCCAAGAAGGAGATCAGTATGCCCGACCCCAAGGGCGGGCCAGACCTCGAGATAGACATGACAGTCTGGGACATCATGGGAGAGAAAGGCTTCCGTGAGCTGCTCAAAGAGGCATATTTCCATGGAGCGCAGGGCATCCTGGCGCTGTGCGATGTCACACGCAAGGATACGCTCCTGGAGCTGCCCGAGTGGGTCAACGCGGTGAACAAGGTTGCCGGCGCGGTCCCGATGACGCTGCTGGCAAACAAGATCGACCTTGTCAACCAGCGCGTTGTCACCGACGAGGAGATCACGAAGGTCGCCGAGAGCTACAAGGCGCCCTGGATGAAAACGAGCGCCAAGACAGGCGAGAACGTCGAGTCCGGGTTCCAGAAGCTCGCGTGGCTCATCGCGAACAAGACTCTCCAGTGAGTCTCCGACGCAATCCTGGTGCTGCAAGCTCTGTCAGCCTGAGCGCTGTACGCGATCGCCAGGCAAATCGACGAGATGCCTAGGGAATCAGCCTATTCCTGTCCCTTGGGAAAAGCACGGCTTCGCGGATGTTCGGCAGGTCCAGCATCTTCTGCACGAACCTGTCGATGCCGAACCCCCAACCGCCGTGCGGCGGCATGCCGAACCTGAACGGTTTGAGGTAGAAATCGAAGTTCACAAGGTCCAGTCCGAAAGCCTTCATTCTCTCAACGAGCTTGTCGTACCTGTGCTCCCTCTGCCCGCCAGAGGCCATCTCCATGCCCTTGTACTCCATGTCGAACGAGTTGCTGTACTCCGGGTCGTCTTCCTTCGGCATGACGTAGAACGCCTTGATCGCTGAGGGATAGTCGCGTATGTAGTACAGCTCGTGACCCTTTTCCTGCATCGCTCTCCCGATGATCTTCTCGCCCTCTGTGTCGATGTCGTCGCCTTCTTTGACTTTCTTCCCGTACTCTTGCAGGATCCCGATTGCGTCGACATACAGCAGCCGGGGAATCGGGAGGCTCGGGACCTTCGGGTCAAGCCCGAGGATCTCCAGATGCTCCTTGCCATGCTCCTTCACGTAAGCAATGCTACCGACGACGCACTCCTCGAGCATCTTGAGGAAATCCTCCTGATGCCTGATGAACGCGACCTCCGCGTCGAAGGAGATGAATTCGGTGATGTGGCGGACGGTGTCGGACGGCTCCGCGCGGAACGCGGGACTTATCTCGAAGACGCGGTCGAACCCGGTGGCCATGAGCATCTGCTTGTAGAGCTGCGGGCTCTGAGAGAGGAATGCACGCTTCCCGAAATAGTCGGTCTCGAAGAGTGACGCGCCGCCCTCCGCGCCCGCGCCGGCGAGCTTGGGCGTGTGGACTTCTACGAAACCCTTCGCGTACATGTAGTCCCTGATCGACCTGAGTGCAAGCGAACGGATTGCGAACAGCGCTCTGTGCTCGGGCTTCCTCAGATCCATGAACCTGTTGTCAAGACGTGTGTCGAGTTCCGCGCCGACCTTGTCGACGACGCCAAGGGGCAGTGGCGCCTCCGCGGGACTCAGCACCTCCAGCTTGGCGGGCAGAATCTCGAAGCCATTCCTCGCCTGCTTGTTCGCGACCACCTTTCCAGTTGCGGCGATTACCGACTCGCGGTTCACCGCCATGGCCTGTCCAAAGATTGCCGGTTCGTCTTTCTTCTTGAATGTGAGCTGGAGAGTCCCCTCTCTCTGCCTTAAAATGATGAACGCGACCCCGCCAAGATTGCGGATGTCTTCCACCCAGCCCGCCACGCTGACGATTCTTCCATCATCCGAGGGGCTGATGTCCTTGAGTCTCGCGTATGGAGGCTGCTGTGCGCCTGACATTGGATCACGCTGAAAGAATGCCACGCTATAAAGGTGTTTGCGAGGGCCGTGACTTGCGATTCACTCAGCGGAGTCGGTCGCCTCCCGCCAATGAGTGCGCATTCTCAGATGAGGTCCAGGAACTTCTCGACGAGTTGCGGGTGTCTCTCCTTGATCACTTTCAGGATGCGATGTATCGACAGCTTCTCGACCCCGACCTCGGCGAGAGTCCCTATGATCAGGTCGAACTCCTCGTCGGTGAGCGTGACCAGCTTGTTCTTCGCCATCCAGTTGCGGTAGAGGCCCTCTTCCAGGATCGCCCGCCATCCTTTCTCGTATTTCATGAGCTGGTTCAGCGACCAATCGCCCGTCTTCGCTGCTTCGCCGAGCACTTCCCCGAGGATCATCCCCGCCCTACAGCCATTCCCGATTCCACCGCCAGTGATCGGATCGACCATCCTCGCCGCGTCCCCGACGAGGGCGACACCGTCCCTCACAGTCTCGTCTATCGGCGCGCATGTTGAGACCGCGCCAGTGACCATGTCGAGCATCTGCGCCTTCTTCATTCGCGGTTCCTTGGCTATCCATCTATCCAGGTAGCCTTTGATCTCGTTGGGGGCGTTCAACCTATCGAGCGAGAGCCCGATGCCGACGTTGGCGGTGCACTCGTCCTTGGGGAAGACCCAGATGTACCCGCCAGGCGCGATGCTCCCGAGGAGGAACTCGCAGTAGTTCGGGAAGTCTTCGTCTGGCTGGATGTTCGTCAGCCTGTATTGCAGTGCACCGGTGATGTCTTCCGCCTTTAGGATCGTCTTGATCCCCGCCCACCGCCCCACCTGCGACTCGTAGCCGTCCGCGCCGACGACGACCTTCGCCTTGATGTCCATGTTCTCGCTGAGGCGCCCGACCCGCACGCCAGTCACCTTGCCATTCTCCTTCAGCAGCCCGAAGGCGGTCGTCTTGACCCATATCTCCGCACCTGCCTTGGCAGCATGCTTGGCGAGCGTTTTGTCGAACATGTCCCTTTCGACAACTATCCCCACCTCATTCCCTGCGTGCCTCTCGTCTATCTTGAAGACCTTGCCGCCAGGGGAGATGACCTTGGCGCCCTTCACCTCGATGGCCACCCACCTCCTGTCATATGGGATGTTGCATTCTTCCAGGAAATGTCTCGCGATGCCCTCGCCACACCTGACAGGCGAGCCTATCTCCTGGCGCTTCTCGATCATCAGGACCTTCGCACCGCCTTCTGCGGCATACCTGGCGGTCAAGCTCCCGGCAGGTCCAGCGCCGACAACAACGACATCGTATTCCATGTCCTCACCTCCGCCTGGACTGCTTGTGCCCCTGCGGGTAGTCGATCGCGCCGACCGCGCAGACACGCACGCACATGCCGCACTGCGAGCACTTCTCGTCGAAGGAGAGAAAAGTCTCGTAGAGGAAGATCGAGTTCATCGGACACGTGCCGACGCACGCTCCGCAGTGCATGCAGAGAGTGCCGTCAACGTTCATCCGGCCGCTGTCGTCGCCACTCGTGTAGCCCCTAGGCTTCATGCTTCTTCCTCCATTCCTCGAGGGGAACCGAGAACTTCTTCTCGGTCTGCTCACGGAAGACAGGCCCTGTGTTGTAGGCGCAGAACGGGATTATCCTGCCGTCAGGCGTGGCGTAGTGCACGCCGCACCTCTTCACCCGCTCTATGTCGTAGTTGTAGAGGTCCATGAAGTGCATCGCGCCGACGTACATCGTCGCCCAGGAGAACTCCGATATCCCCTGCTTGTCTCCCCTGGTGAGCATCGAGCCGAGTATCTTCCTCATCTTGACGAGGCTCATCTGGTCGGGCGACTTCGTCTGGTCGAAGTGCCTGCTCAGGATCCTGAAGGCCTTGACCTTCGTGAGGAGCAGCATCCTCTTGCCCCTCGCCTCCTGCGTCAGGGCCCACAGCGCCTCCATCAGTCCCTCGACGTCGACGAACCTGGTGATCGGCAGGGGGGGCTTCCCCTTCTGGAGGAAGAAGTACGAAGCGAGGCCGCATCCCGGGTGAGTCGTGAAGGAGGTCTTCGGGGTGCCCGCGAAGATCGATAACAGCTCGGACAGCGGGGACACGAACGGCGGCGGATACCAGTCGTCCTTCGTCAGGTATCCCGTCTGCTTCTCGACGTCGTGAACGAGGTCGCTCAGGGTGTATCTGAGCTTCCTCCTGTCCTCGTCGGGGATCCTGCCCGAGAGGCTCACCGGCTGGAAGTTGATTCCCTTGATCACGTCTCCGTTCTCGATGGCGTACTTGATGATCTCGCCGACCTGGTCGTCGTTGAACGTCTTGACTATCGTCGGCACGAGGACAACGGAGGGGCGCTTCTCCCTGGGCAGCGCCCGCACGTTTGCGATGACCTTCTTCTTGGTCTCGAGCAAGGCGACACCGCGAGTCTTCTTGTAGTTCTCGTCGCGGAGGCCGTCGAACTGCAGGTATATCGTGTGCAGGCCTGCCTTGGCGGCATCATCCAAGAACTTCGGTTCGTTCGCCATCCTGATCCCGTTCGTGGCTACCTGGATCTGCGTGAAGCCGAGCCTGTTCGCTTCTCTGAGCACTTCGTGGAACTTCGGATAGATCGTCGGCTCGCCGCCTGACAACTGAATCGCGTTGACTGGAATCGGCCTCTGCTCCCTCAGCATCTTCAGCTCCCCCGCAATCTGTTCGTAGCTCGGTTCGAACACGTACCCCGCCGCGTTCGCGTTCGCGAAGCACACGGGGCACTTGAGGTTGCAACGGTTCGTCAGGTCGATGTTGGCGAGACAGGTGTTGGTGTAATGGAGGTTGCACAGGCCGCAGTCTGTCGGGCAGGTCGTCGCATTGCTGACTTGCGGGTTCTCGATGCCGACGCCGTCGAACGCCCACCTTTCCGCCTTCAGGTAGAGCTCGACGTCGGACCACAGGACATCCTCGAAGTGGCCGTGCTCGTCGCAGTCCTTCTTCATCATCAGGGCGCCCTTGTCCGCGTAGATCGTGGCGGGAATGATCTTGACGCACTCGGGGCAGAGTGACTCTGTCTGCCGCGGCAGGCCTCTCTCGAGCTTCGAGGGCGTGGTCACCATCCCCTCGTCCCGCGACTCCTCGTAGACCTTCTTCAGCACAGTCCCGTTGGCACCGCACAGAGCCATCTTGGATCACTTGACCGGAATGAAGAAACGGCCTGCAAATAAACATTTTGTAGCGATGCCTACTACGAGACGGGGAAAGGGGCGAGATTGGCTATGTCTTTCGTGGCGGGGGTGTTGCCTGAGCGCGGTGTTTCTCTCCTGAACTCTTTATCATTGCTTCCGGATTCCTTGGAGAATGTGGAATATCATCTACGTATCATCTACGTATCAACTACGGACCAACTACGCTTCAACTACGGTCTAAAAACGCCCCAAAGACATTTGATGCCCGAAATATTCTTATCTTCAGGTGGGCTTCACGCTCAGGTCAGACTGGGGCGACGCATTCAGTCGCCCTGACGCGAGGTGCTGACATGGCAAAGATCTCCAACGTCTTCGGCACGACTTTCAGCGGCAGGATAGGGAAGAAGATGATCGCCTCATCGTGGAAGGGGCACGAGTACATCCGCACTTACGTGAAGCCGCACAACCCGAACACCAGGAACCAGCAGAGGGCGAGGGGGCGGTTCGCCGCGGCCGTCGATGCGTGGCAGGGGTTCTCCGGCGTGCAGCAGGAGTTCTACGACAGGATCGCCGAAAGGATGAGCGGGTTCAACCTGTTCATCAGCAGGTACGTGAAGGCGGTGCGGGATGGAGAGGAGCCGGAGACGCCGGTGGAGATGAGGTGGAAGACCGCTGGCGGGGAGCTCATCGAGGACGGCGACCTGATAGTCATGGCGGGGAAGCGCGAGGTGTTCAGGGTCGGCCTGGGTGAGGGCAGGGCGGAGGTCGCGCTCACACAGTCGGACTCGCCCTACTTCTTCATCCTCAAGAATGATGCGGCGAGGGAGGAGGTCCTGGAGATCAGGGATTTGGTCAAGGCTGGGGTCCCGAGGGTGCTTGAAAGCAGGAAGCTGGGCATAAGGCTGGTGGCGTTCTAGCTGAGGTCAATTGCACTGCGCGCGTTCGCTCTCATCCTGCTCGTGGCGGGAGTCTGGTCTTCGAAGAGTAGACCGTGGAAGGGCGGGAAGGACAGGACGGCGGTGGTGAAGGCTTTTGCGTTTACCTCTTTGCCATTTGTCATCGCGGAGGCGGGAACCGGAGTCATTTCGTTCGCGACAGGAATGCTGATGATACCGCCATTGGTTGGGATTGGCACGGGCATCGACCTGGTCATCCTTCTGGCGGGAGTGGTAGTCGCCGTGCTGAGACTGCGCGGAAAGAACTTGACGCCGGTGTGAGTCCCTTCAGCACTCAGAGTACCCGCACGTGTGGCACTTGACGCAGCCCTCCTCGTACACGAGGGCGTTGCCGCACTCCGGGCACTCCAGGTTGAGGCCCTTCCTGACTATGACCTCGTAGTCCTCGCGGTGCTCCTTGTCCATCTCGTCGTCCGCGTGGATCGAGCCGTGCTCCTCGATTGTGCCAAATCCGATGAATGGACTGTTCCTGGATCTTGATGAAGCTTCTCTCCGACGGTATTTGTCATGGGGGGGCCGTATGAAGCGTAATTAGGATGGTTTCATAGGCTTGGATGCTATCAATATTGATAGCCAGAAGCGCAAAAGCCGGAGGATGCATGAGGGCCCTTGCGTCTGGAGGTGAGAAGACGATGAAAGTGGGATTTGGGAACATGAGTGGAATAAGGAAGGTTGGAATGGGAATTGGAACCATGCTGATCTCCCTGCTTTTCATGACAGGGATAGTGAGCGCAGGTAGCTATAACTGGGTCTACGTTGATGGCAATAGCATTCCTAACGGGGGCAAATGCAGCACCCTCAGCAGCGGATCGGGCGTATTCGGGTCATATAGCCCTACTGCGCCTTGGCAAGCCACTCTCGATTGGCGGCTCGACAGTGTGGGCACATGGCATGCAATCACGACATTTAACGGAGCGAACGGCGCATTGGGATTCAGATTCACAGTGACTGATACGCCCTCAGGCAGCGACACTTTGAGAATTCGGGCATATGATACGGACATCAGCCCGCCCTCGGGTCCATACTATTGGACCTGCACCCAGCAATAGCCGCGGCAGTGCAACCTAATGCCTAGGGCGTCGTACCGTTTATGGATTCACAACGGGGACCGCGATTCCATCCCTTGTCTCCCTCTGTCCACGAAGACTAGAAATACTTTGGAGTCATAAAAGATACTCGCATACGAGGGGTTCGAATGTCACGGTTTCGAAAATGCTTGCTTATTTCAGCAATCTTGCAACTCTCGCTCCTAGCTGTCATGCCCTCCGTGCCGTTACCATCGCCCATCGAACACGAAAGAGATCCGGGCGTCCCCACAGAACGTCAGGACGGTCACGATGTTTCAGACGCGCTTCAGTCCCTCGGCGGTTACTTCATAGAGAACCGGGGGCAGGTCTTGGATGGAATACGTTATTATTCGACGGGTAATCCTTCTGTAGCTTTCGGGGACGACGCCGTCATATTCGTGGTCAGGGCGGTGGACAGCGGAGATCATAGGGATATATTGCCTGAGCAAATCGACCGTTCTTCTGGAACCTATAAGACCACCACGGTAGAGACGGTGGCTTACATGCTCCGCTTTGAAGGGGCCAACAAAGTCATGCCAATCGGCATCGACCGCCTCCCATTCAGCAGTAACTTCTTCATCGGGAACAATCCACACAAGTGGAAGACCATTGTGCCAAACTACGGAGAAGTGGTCTACCGCAACCTATACAACGGCATCGATTTGGTTTACCGTCAAAATGCGAAGGGAATCAAGTATGAGTTCATAGTTGGTCCGGGAGCGAATCTGAGGGCCATGAGAATGAACTACGAAGGAATCGATTCGTTGCGGCTTGAAGACGGAGAGATGGTTATCCAATCGGCCGCAGGGGATGTCCGGGATATTCTTCCTTACGCCTTTGAAGGAAAGGGGGAGAGAATCGAATGCAGATTTATCCTCTATGGTCCTGTTTCATATGGATTTGACTGCGACGGGCGGGACGTGTCGAAGCAACTGGTGATAGATCCTCTGGTCTACTCGACCTTTCTTGGTGGAGGTGGTGAAGATAGAGGATGGTCAATCGCCGTTGATTCCTCTGGCAATGCGTATGCGACTGGATTGACCTTATCTGTCGATTTTCCTGCCAAGCCCGGCTCTTTCGACACCTCATACAATGGCAGCGGGAGAGACGCATTCGTGGCCAAATTAGATCCTGCCGGGAGCAATCTCATGTATTGCACTTATTTGGGAGGGAGTCTTGACGAAGACTTTTCCGCCATAGCGATTGATTCACTCGGGAGCGCCTATCTGACAGGTTCGACCCAATCATCCGACTTTCCTACAACGGCGGGCGCTTTCGACACCGTTTTCAATGGAGGTTACGATTCCTACGTCACTAAGCTAAACGGTACTGGTAGCGGACTCGTCTACTCGACCTTCTTGGGCGGCCGCGACTTCGACGCCGGACGGGCTATTGCACTGGACTCCGCCGGCAATGCGTACGTGGCTGGCGACACCAATTCGACTGATTTCCCGGTCACCGCTGGTGCATTCAGCCCTACCCTCAGAGGTAGCGACAATGCTTTCATCACGGAACTGGATTCCCTTGGGAGAACACTCGTCTACTCAACCTATCTTGGCAGCACGTCCAGAGATTATGCACTTTCGATCGCCTTGGACTCAGGAGGCGATGCATATGTGGTGGGCCAAACAGATTCGCCTGATTTCCCGACGACATCTGCTGCATTCGACACATCATACAATGGCGGGCCACCCGCCAGCCCGTATGACGTATTCGTGACAAAACTGAATGCCACAGGAACAGGTCTCGTATATTCCACTTTCCTTGGGGGTGACGGTACGGACTTCGGATATTCTGTCAAAGTAGACTCTATGGGAAACGCCTATGTCACCGGTGGGACCAGCTCAATCAATTTCCCCATCACTTCGGGATCATATAGTACCAGTCTGAGCGGGACTCGTGATGCATTCGTATCGGAATTAAATGCCGCGGGAAGTAGCCTTGTCTATTCGACATATCTAGGTGGTGGCGGGTATGATCTGGCAACATCTTTGGCTCTTAATTCGGTGAACGAAGCCTATGTGACTGGGGTGACATTCTCGGCCAACTTTCCAGTCACGCCAGACGCCGCGGACGGTTTCTACAATGGATTTGAAGATGTGTTCGTGGCAGGGTTGAACTTCACTGGAAGTAAACTTGTGTACTCCACTTTCCTCGGCGGTCTCGACAACGAAAATACCGGCTCCATCGCTATGGACACAGCCGACTGCGCCTACATTATGGGAGAGACATACTCAGTCGACTTCCCGACGACCCCCGGAGCTCTTAGCACGACCTACCGAGGCAACGGAGATACCTTCGTCACCAAGATACGAACTCCCACTCTAGTTGACCTACCGGACCTGACAATCTCTCCGTCTGACATCTCATTTGCCCCGCCTGGACCTGCGGTCGTCGGATCTTCTGTGTTGATCGACGTGACAGTCCACAACATTGGGAGTGCAAATGCCTCCCAGGTCGCGGCCAGATTCTATGACGGCACTCCCCCGAGCTCCCCAATAATAGGTACAGATCAGACTATACCTTTTCTCCAGCGTCTTGGAGGCGCGGGCACTGCCTCGGTCACTTGGCTGGCCGGAAACCTGGGCGTCCACGAGATATGCATCGTCGCCGACCCCGAAAGCAGCATAGCTGAGCTCGACGAGAGCAACAATCAGGCATGCGCGCCAATCGAAGTAGTCGCACCTCCGATGCCAGACCTCACCCTCGCGTCATCTGACATTCTGCTCTCGCCTTCCCCGCCATACGCCGAAAGCGTCCTGGTGAAGGTGAACGCCACTGTCCACAACATTGGCACAAACGTCTCGTCAACGACAGTAGCAAGATTCTACGATGGCATGCCCCCGTCTCTGCAAATAGGCACGGACCAGCCGCTCCCGCCAATCCCCGTGAGCGGCTCCGCGAACGTTTCGGTCACGTGGACCGCTTCCCCTCTTGGGAGTCACGACATCTGCGTCTTCGCGGATCCCGACAACCTCGTGACGGAGATAGACGAGACCAACAACGTGGCGTGCATCGATGTACTCGTCCAACCAGGTCCGATCTTGAGGCCCGATTATGTTCCCATCTCTCCCCTCCCGCTCCCGCCAATCAGGGTCGGGATGTCATCACAAGTCTCGCTCTCCAGCCAGGTACTCAACCAGGGCAACGGCACCGCCACGGACAACGCGATAGTCGCTTTCTACGAGCAGTCTTCCCCGCCATTCTCCACCTTCGTCCTGAGTCCTCTCGCTCCCGCCACTGTGTCATCTCGATTCACCGCTATATGGACATCTCCCGCCATCCCGGGCACGTACTCGGTCTCGGTTGACGTCGATTACGACAACAATGTGAGCGAGTGGGACGAGACCAACAACGTTTACACTTGGATGATAGAGGTGGTTTCGGGTCCCCTCACCTCCCTCGTCATCGGTTCTCCCAACTACACCTCCCCCGCCATGATCACATACGTCAAGTCGTCAACTCCCCTCTCCCTCTTCGTCCTCGACCAGAGCGGTCTCGGGATAAGGAACACCACGTACAGGATAGATGGCGGGAGTCCTGTCAACTACACCGCCACTGGCCCGTTCTTCCTGGCGGGGGAAGGAGTGCACACAGTGGAGTGGCGGTCCCTCGACTGGGCGGGGAACCTGGAAGATGTGAACTCGATCGAACTGACAGTGGACGACACTCCTCCCGCCACCGCCATCGCGATCGGTGAACCCAAGTACCTGACTGGCGGCAGTTACGTCAAGTCCACCACTCCCCTCGCCCTCTCGGCGACCGACGGCGGCGTCGGGTCCAACTCTACCTTCTACCGCCTCTGGGACGGGACATGGTCTCAATGGCGGGACTACTCCGCATCGTTCACTCTGGCGGGAAGGGACGGCACATGGTACGTCGAGTACCTCTCCTACGACTACCTCGGGAACATGGAAGTCGTCCGGAATGAGACCCTCATCCTCGACAACACACCGCCAGTCACGACGATATCCCCCGTCGCCCCATTCACTCTCACTGCAGTGGACTCCGGCTGCGGCGTGAATGTCACGATGTACAGGATCGATGGCGGGAGCTGGACGGTCTACACAGACGGCTTCACCCTAACCGAGGGGGAGCACACCATATACTACTACTCAATCGACAACCTGGGCAATGTCGAGCAAGAGAAGTCGCTGACCATCAAGCCGACGATCGAAGTGGCGGTGAATTACAAGCCTATCATCGCACTCATCTTCGCAATCATCCTGCTCGTGACGGGAGTCTGGTCTTCGAAGAGGAGGCCGTGGAAGGGCGGGAAGGGCAGGATGGCGCTGGCGAAGGCGTTCATGTTCACATCGATGCCCTTCGTGCTTGCTGAGGCAGCGACTGGCGTGGTGTCTCTCCTCACCGGACTGCTGTCGATACCGCCAGTAATCGAGTTGGGGATGCTGGTTGACGCGGCGATCCTCGTGGCGGGTGTCGGAGTTGCGATCATGCGGCTCATAGAGTCGAAACCTGGATCCTCTCGATGAAGATGGGGTCGGATTCCTCGCGGGTCCCATGCCAATTCGGCTCCAATTCCGCTTCAATTCCAATATGGACAGTCGCGCAAGAGCGAACAGCAAGGCATCATTCCCCGCGAAGCCGCTCGTCGAACTGTTCGCCACAGAAACGTTATTAGCGGTTCAGGCGTTCGGCCGATGGAAAGTGGTGTCTTCATGTCCTCTGACAAGAGGGTCTCCGAACTGAGGAGGAAGAAGGAAGAGGCGAAGCTCGGCGGCGGTGCTGACAGGATCGTGGCGCAGCACCAGAAGGGCAAGCTCACCGCAAGGGAGCGAATCGACCTGCTGCTCGACCAGGGGAGCTTCGTCGAGACCGATATGTTCGTGGAACACCGGACGACGGATTTTGGGATGGAAAGGAAGAAGTTCCCTGGCGATGGGGTTGTGACCGGCTACGGTCGCGTCAACGGACGCCTGGTCTATGTCTTCTCGCAGGACTTCACGGTCTTTGGCGGGAGCCTGGGGGAGATGTTCGCCTCGAAGATCATCAAGATCATGGACATGGCGATGAAGACGGGAGCTCCGTTCATAGGGTTGAACGATTCTGGAGGGGCGAGGATACAGGAAGGAGTCGCGAGCCTTGGCGGGTACGCCGAGATATTCTACAGGAATGTCACGTCGTCGGGGGTCATCCCGCAAATAAGCGCGATACTAGGGCCCTGCGCGGGCGGTGCGGTCTACTCTCCCGCCATGACCGACTTCATCATCATGACGAAGAACACCAGTCACATGTTCATCACGGGCCCGGAGGTCATCAAGACCGTGACGGGGGAGGAGGTCACCTTCGAGGAACTGGGCGGTGCGATGACGCACAATGTAAAGAGCGGAGTTGCGCACTTCGCAGCCGAGGACGAGAGAGACTGCATCGCGACCATCAGGAGACTCCTCTCCTTCATGCCGCAGAACAACCTCGAGGAACCGCCACGGTCTCAGCCGACTGACATGCCTAACCGCATGGATCAGGAGCTCGGCAGCATCGTCCCAGAGGATCCGCAGAGACCCTACGACATGAGGGACATCATCCGCCATGTCGTCGATAATGAGGACTTCTTCGAGGTCCACCAGCACTGGGCCAGGAACATCGTCGTCGGTTTCGCGCGGCTGGACGGGTACCCAATAGGCGTGGTCGGCAACCAGCCCGCGGTGTTGGCGGGATGCCTCGACATCAATGCCTCGACGAAGGGCGGGAGGTTCGTGCGGTTCTGCGACGCGTTCAACATCCCCCTGCTGACGTTCGTCGATGTGCCCGGCTTTCTGCCAGGGGCGGACCAAGAATACGGCGGGATCATACGAAATGGGGCGAAGCTGCTCTACGCGTTCTGCGAGGCGACAGTCCCCAAGATCACGGTCATCACGCGCAAAGCGTATGGCGGTGCCTACGACGTCATGTGCTCCAAGCACATCCGCGGCGACTTCAACTTCGCGTGGCCTTCCTCGGAATTGGCGGTGATGGGGCCTGACGGCGCGGTCAACATCATCTTCAGAAAGGACATCGAAGAGGCGGCGGACGCCAAGGCGAAGAGGGACGAACTCGTCGCGGATTACCGCGCAAAGTTCGCCAACCCGTACATCGCCGCCCAGCGCGGT
The DNA here is from genome assembly GCA_041489255.1 of Thermoplasmata archaeon. Taxonomy (GTDB): domain Archaea; phylum Thermoplasmatota; class Thermoplasmata; order RBG-16-68-12; family JAFNFQ01; genus JAFNFQ01. Next base: position 126,999 of record JBGPQV010000004.1, read on the forward strand.
TACATAGATGACGTGATCGAACCTCAGGAGACAAGGCCGCGGGTCATAAGCGCCCTCGAGGTGCTGCAGACGAAGCGCGAATCCATGCCGCCGAAGAAGCACGGCAACATACCGCTCTGAGTGATGGGTCAACTATGGCAAAGAAGATAGGAATCACGGACACGGTCCTTCGAGACGCGCACCAGTCGCTGCTCGCGACGCGGATGAAGACCGAGGACATGCTGCCCATCGCAGAGAAGCTCGACAAGGTGGGCTACTGGTCGGTCGAGATGTGGGGCGGGGCCACGTTCGACTCGTGCCTGAGGTACCTGAAGGAGGATCCTTGGGAGCGCCTCAGGAAGCTGAAACAGTCGATGCCGCACACCAGGATGCAGATGCTCCTGAGAGGGCAGAACGTCGTCGGCTACCGCCATTACCCGGACGACGTGGTCGAGGCGTTCGTCGATCATGCGCACAGCAACGGCATCGACGTATTCCGCATCTTCGACGCTCTCAACGACATCAGGAACATGGAGACCGCGATCAAGGCGGCGAAGAATACAGGAGCGCATGTCGAGGGCTCATTCTGCTTCACCACTAGCCCGGTCCACACCATTCAGATGTTCGTGAAGCTCGCGAAGGACTTGGAGGCACTCGACTGCGACTCGATCTGCATCAAGGACATGGCGGGGATCCTTCCACCAGATGTCGCGTACCACATGGTAAGGGAGCTGAAGGAGAACATTTCGATCCCAATCCATCTTCACACGCACTGCACGAGCGGCATGGCGGTGGCGACCACCCTGAAGGCTGTCGAGGCGGGAGTCGACCTCGTCGACACCGCCATCTCCTCACTCTCCATGGGCACCTCACACCCGCCAACGGAGACGATCGTCGCGATGCTCAAGCAGCCCGGCGAGTCCGCCATGCTCGACCTCGCCCTCCTCACCCAGATCGCCGACTACTTCCGCGATGTCAGGCGCAAGTACAGGGAGTTCGAGATGGACTATTTCGTCGTCGACACGAACTCGCTCGCGTTCCAGATCCCCGGCGGCATGCTGTCGAACCTCTCGAAGCAACTGAAGGATCAGAACGCGTTGAACAAGATGCCGGATGTTCTTGCGGAAGTCCCGAGGGTGAGGGCGGAACTGGGCTACCCGCCACTCGTGACGCCTACCAGCCAGATAGTCGGGACGCAGGCGGCGCTGAATGTGCTCCTGGGCGAGAGGTACAAGATGATCCCGATGGAGACGAAGAACCTCGTCAGGGGCCTATACGGGAAGTCCGCGGCGCCCATCGACCCTGAAGTGAAGAGGAAGGCAATCGGGGACGAGGAGCCGATAGAATCCCGCCCGGCCGACCTGCTCCAGCCTGAGCTGGAGAAGGCGAAAGCGGACTCGGCCCTGATGGCGAGGGCCATGGAGGATGTCATCAGCTGGGCGCTGTTCCCGCAGGTGGCGAAGGAGTTCTTCGAGGAGAGAGAGGGCCTCGGGGCGATACCTGAGGAGAGCATAGCGGCCCTTGCTGTCGCGCTCTTCCATACCGCAAGTCCGCAGGCCGGAGCTCAACCGGCATTGCAGCAAGTGACGGGAAGGGCGAGCCCCTGGAAGCTTGTCGCCCGCCAAGAAGGCATACGCCACGGCCGCACGGGAGGGAGGCTATAGTGAGGCTTCAGTTCACGGTCGGGAAGAAGCTCTATCAGGTGCAGATGGAGCGGGCGGGCGAGGGGTATCAGGTGACGGTCAATGGAAAACCGTTCGATGTGAAGATAGTGCCAGAGGGATTCTCGATTGGCGGGAAAGTCCACAGCGTCAAGGTCAGCGCCAACCAGGGAGACGCTGTCAGAGCAGATGTGGATGGGAAGATTATCGAAGCGCTAATCCTTGACATAGCGAAGGCGCCGACGAAGAAGACGGAGGAAATGGCGACGAAGAAGACCTCGGAGCCGATCGCGAGGATGGGGCACGGCAAGACTCTAATGGCACCGATGCCCGGGAAGATAGTCAAGGTCATGGTCTCGGTTGGTCAGAGATTGAAGGTCGGAGAAGTGGTGCTCATCCTCGAGGCCATGAAGATGGAGAACGAGATCAGGTCTCCCTTTGAGGGTACGGTCAAGGAGGTCAAAGTCGGCGTTGGGGCGGGAGTGGCGGCGGAGGAGCCGCTTATCATCATGGAATGAGTACGATTCTGCCTGAAATCTCAATCGCTGCGAGAAAACGTCACGCGCCCCTCAGAATCTTGGCAGCATCTGTCATCGACCTGAGCTTCTGGAAAGCTGTGCGGCGCTCGAACTTCCTGAACATCCCCGGCGCGAAACCGCAATCCGGGTTCAGCCAAATCCTCTCCGGATCGAGATGCTTCCCCGCCTTCCTTGCCCTTTCCGCGATCCTCTTCGGACTTTCGACCTCGGGATCGGTGACGTCCACCACTCCAAGCCCGATCTCTTTGTCGCCCGGCAATTGCTCGATGAACTTGGCGGGATCGCCGCTCCCTGGGCTGGCGTATTCCAGCACGTACTGCTTCACCTTGATGTCCATGACGTCGGGAAGCAGTCTCTCGTAGCCCTTTCCCCAGTTCGGGGAACCCTTCACCGGCCAGCGGTCCATGTGCATGCCGATTCGCACGCCAGAGATCCCCTTCACGGCCTCGTTCATGAGGTCTCTCCCCAGGCTCAATTCGTCCTTGAAGCCCCTGTACTTCTGCCCGTGAATCAGGCCTATGAACTTCCTGTATCGATCCGGCTCTCTGCCCGCTTCGACCAGGTCGCCCAGCATCGGCTCGTCAAGCTGGACGAAAGCCGCGCCGGCGTCCCTGAGCCTGACGATCTCCTTCCGCACAATCTTGACGTAATCTGCCGCGAGGTCTTCCGGCCGGCTGTAGAACGGCTTCGAGAACTTCGCATCCCACGCCTCCCACATCACGAGGTAGGGGCTCGGCAGCGTCACCTTGACCGGCTTCTCAGTGACGCTCTTGGCGAACTCGAGCTCGCGCACGGCCATCGGGGCATCCTTGATAGTCCCCGCCGCCACCGCCCTCCAGTAGGTTATCGGCGCCTTTTGCTCCTTCATTATCCGAACGGCATCTGGATTGATCTCATTGATGTGGACGAGCGAGAAGCCCGGAATCGTCTGCCCGATGAATGACACGAAGCTCACGCGTCTCTGCTCTCCATCCGTGATTACATCGATCCCTGCCAGCTCTTGTTCTCTTATTGTGAGCGTGACCGCGTCATCCAGGAGCTCGTCATATTGCTCGGCCTTCATCTCGCCGGACTTTACCTTCCCGAAGGCATCCTTGAGCCACCTGGGTCTCGGAAAGCTACCGACTACTGATGTGGTGTACACGAACCCTTGAATGTCCACACCCTACTTATTCCTTGACGATTGATCCCCTTGGGAAGGACGGAATCGATGAACCGCGTGCCCTACGCGTGTCTTGCGATACTGCGGCATCGATTGAGGGTTATCGAAGCCGAGGCTTCGCGCCTACAGCCACAAGATACCCTGCAGGCACCCGTGCTGGTTGAACCACCCTGACAAGACCTCTATGAGCTGCGAGAACTTCTTGCCGTCACCATGTGCATCCGAGGCGGCTGGCGCCTTGGCAGCGTCTTTCTTATGCAGCCTCACGACAGAGATACCTTCGAGGCGCAAGACCTCGAAATCGACCGAGAAGGACACTGCGGGAGCCTTGGAAGGATCCTCCGTGTGTGGGGCTTGTTTCTCCGCCTTCCCTCCATACGGAGAACTCAGAGTCATGCGGAATCCACTTGATAGGAATGCCCGACGGAGAATGGTCTGGACGGTCTCTACCGGCGCCCGCACCATTATGTCCACGTAGCCGCCTAAGTCCTCCACCTCGCAAGCATAGCTTCCGCGCTGCGACAGCTTAATAGTTGCGGCCTTTGAGCCATTCCGCCGAGAACAAGCCAAGAAATGTGCTGGGAATGAGGAGAGGTCGGCGTTGGTTCGTCACTTCGATATCGATACCAAAAACATTTAAAGAAGCGCCGGTCATAGCTAGGCCAGCACTGCTTTGCCACCAGTCACGCAAGACCCCACAGTGGGCAGTGGGCGGTAACGTCATGAATTCCAAATCGGCGGTTCTGCTAAGCTTTCTCATGGTATCATCAGCGCTCTTTGTCCTCGTGACGCCCGCCCGTGCGGACGAGAAGGTTGGCGATGTCGCGTCAGCGCCGACCGAGGACACATCGTCCGTTGACGGCGGTGCATTTTTCGTCTCCCCGATAACCGCACTCCGTTACGAGATGGTGAACGACCCGTCTTCTGGCGGGACGACATATCGACTCGGGACGGATGTCTACGGCAGCGTCGAATCCATCCTCGACCGCGAGGCCGCACTGTTCCCCGATGGGCAATACAAGATCGAGCCCGCCCTCAGAGGCGCGGATGCAAGCGGGGAAAGCGACGGGAGACTCCCGGTCATCATTTTCCTCGCCCCTCAGTTCGGGCAGGAGGTCTCCACGCGAATCAGGGAATCCCGCATGGCTGGCCTCGAGTCGCTCTGGGGACAGAGAATGGAGCTGCTGGACCACATCATGTCGACGAACGTGCTCGGCCCTCTGCCCGCCGAAGCTGCATCGATAGACCCGCGGCTGGACGCCCAGTTCCGGCAGATTGACTCAGTGTACTCATCGGCCCTGGTCGACGTGCGCGGGCAGATATACGGAGAGACCGAGAAACTGAACTTGCCCACGCAGGATCCTGTCGTCGCTAAGATAATCAACCTAGGCGGGCGCGTGATGTACCGCGGCCCGTTCGTCAATCTCATCACCGCAAGGATCTCGCCGGAAGGCCTGAGGGAGATCGTGAAGGACCCGCTGGTCGGTTCGGTCTATCGAGACGGCATCATGACCGCTCAGCTCGACGTTAGCGTGCCTTCGATCCACGCGTCGGACTGGTGGACCGGCGGATACAACACGAACACCTACAAGTTCGTCGTCTCGGACACCGGCGTCAACAAAACTCACCCAGCACTTGTCGGCGTGATAACGGATGAGGCTGTATTTCATGATGAGGGCCAGCTCTCGCCTGTCTATGCTGACAATGCCTCGAACCCTGATGACCTGCATGGCCACGGGACTCACGTGGCGGGAATCGTGGGGAGCCAGGACACGACGTACCGAGGTGTGGCATACGGCCTGAAGGGCATCGTCAACGCGAAGTTCGGATGGCTGACGAGCGCCGGCGACGGGGCCGGCACTTGGAGCGATGCGATTAAGGCCCTCGACTGGGCATTCAGCACGGCGGGCGCCTCGATAGGGTCTCTGAGCTATGGTGACTCCACCCCTGGCAACGGGAATGGCGGCTTCTCGAAGTTCCTTGACGCGATAGTCGATGACCTCGGCGTCCCCTACGCAGTCGCGGCGGGGAACGACGGCCCTGGCGGCGGCACGCTGGGACAGCCTGGTGATGCGTTCAACGTCTTGACGGTCGGCGCAATGGACGATCAGGGCTCGACAAGCAGGACAGGAGACACCATTGCCGACTTCAGCAGTCGCGGTCCCACCACCGACGGCAGGATCAAGCCGGACATCGTGGCACCAGGCGAGGACACATCGAATCCCAATTGGGGCATCTACTCGTGCAACGCCAAATGGAAGACCCAGTCGGACTGGATCGATTTCCCTGGCACCAGCATGGCGTCACCGCACATCGGCGCCTCACTCGTCCTGCTCATGAACTACTTGGGCCCGAGAGGATTCGCGCTGCCCGCCATACCGAAGGCGTTGCTCCTCGAGAACGCGGAGGACAAGGGCGCAATCGGCCCCGATAATAACTATGGTTGGGGATATGTCGACCTTGCACCGGCGTTCACCAACAGGGATAAGGTCTATAACGAGACCACGAAGCTTGGTCAGCCGAGGTTCTATCTGGGGACGTGGACGGCAAACGACAAGGCGACCCTCGTCTGGCAAAGGCATGTGACCTACAAGGGCGCGGCATACCCGACGCAGTTCTACGCGCTGAACAACCTGGACCTCTTCCTCTACAACGCCCCTGCGAACACGTTTGCGGTTTCCAGCACGTCCCCGATCGACAACGTCGAACAGACGCGCTACGGAACCGCGCTCGCTTCTGCTGTGCTGAAGGTGAAAGCGATGGCTGCGCTCGTCGGAGTGACCAACGAGCCTTTCGCCCTCGCGACGCAGAGAACGTTCACGTACGCGAAGCCTCCAACATATCAGATAATATGGACAGGACCGTCGTCGATTGAGGCGGGGAATACGTTCGCGCTGACCGCCAATGTCACCAATGTGGGCGACCTGACCGGCTTCGGCGCGGTCGGGACCCTCAACGTACCTGCGGGTCTGACGCTGCTCACAGGGAATAATCCCGTAGCCCTGGGCGACATCGCCGCCGGGGCGTACAAAACATCCTCGTGGACGTTCACAGGCTCAAGTGTCGGCAACCAGACGCTCTGGTTCAACATCACGTCGAATGCCTATGGGGAAACCTTCAACGGAACCGGCAAGCACATGGTCCGTGTCATGGACAGCTTCCCGCCGATGATCAATAGCGTCTCCGCGCTCCCCAGTCCACAGAACGCAGGGCTCAAGGTGAATATCACCGCCGACATCACCGACAACTTGGGCGTCTTTGCCTCGAAAGCCTACGTCGTCGGGCCCCGGGGTTTCGTGGGCAACTTCTCCATGACGAAGAACCCGGCGAATAACGTCTGGTACGCGGATCGTCCGTACCTCGTGGCGGGAATCCATGACGTCACCGTATGGGCGAGCGACATGGACCGTTGGACATCGGCCCAGACGCAGTTCACGATCATCGACTCCACGCCGCCGATAATCATGGGCCAGAACGCCCAGCCCAACCCGCAACAGATCCATGGCAACGTGAACATCACTGCGCAGATCTCCGACCAAGCGAGCATATATGAGGCATGGGTGGAAATCACAGATCCTCTTGGCGGCAAGACGAACAACTCCCTCTCATCTATCATCAATAGCTTCTGGTACGAGCGCCAATATGACGTGCTCGGCAGCTACGCCTACAGAATCTCGGCCTCGGACCCATCGGGCAATTGGAGAATTGCGGTGGGGTCGTTCAACATCGTCGACACGATCCACCCCGCCATGTCCCTCGTGACCGCACTGCCAAACCCCCAAATCGTCTTCGCAACTGTCAACATCACCGCCGTGATCGTCGACACGGGCGGGATCGTTGGTGCCTATGTAGAGGTGACTGATCCCCTCGGCGGCAGGACCAACACCTCTCTGAACCGCAACGGCGACGACTATTGGCTCGAGACAGCGTACAACATCCTGGGCGATTATTCGTTCATTGTGTCCGCCGTGGACATCGTGGGTCAGTGGTCGGACACGGGAGGGGCGTTCACAATATACGATCCGTGGCCACCCATCGCTGAAGCCGGTCTGGACGCGACTATACCATGGAACACGACGTTTGTCTTCGATGGCTCCAGCTCCGTTGACAACTTCGGGATAGCAGATTACACCTGGACCTTCTTCGACACGACACCTGTCACGCTCACAGGCATCAGTCCGACGTATCGCTTCACCAACCTTGGCACCTTCACGGTGACGCTCACCGTCAAGGACTATGCCAACAACGAAGACAACGACACCATGAGGGTCACGGTCAGGGACTTCACCAAGCCGGAAATCAGGAACCTGGCGGCAGTGCCGTCTCCTCAGAATCCTAATGTCCCGGTCAACGTGAGCGCAACCATCACGGACAACATCGCCGTCTCCGAGGTCTGGATAAACATACTCGACCCATTGGCGGTGAGAAGGAACGTCTCCATGCCGAACGCTGGCGGGAGCACCTATGCACTGGTGCAGAGCTACCTGCTTATCGGCACCTACTATTTCGATATCTGGGCATCAGACTCGTCAAGGAATTGGAACACGATCTCGGGAGTCTTCGAAGTCAGGGACATGCTGAAGCCGGCGATTATCTCCAGCAGCGCCCAGCCCGACCCCCAGGAGGTCCTCAGCTCGGTCCAGATCGCCGCCACGGTCCAGGACAACGTCGGGGTCAGCCCTGTCTGGGCCAAAATCGTTCTACCTGGAGGCGCCCTTGCCGGCAACTACTCCATGTTCTTCGACCCTGGTTCGGGCACATACCGCAAGACCTATCCGACAGACGCGCTGGGAATCCACACGTTCACAATCTGGGCAGGCGACCAGGCTGGCAACTGGAACAGCAGCTCCGGCCAGTTCCTCGTCCGGGACTCGACGAGTCCGACCATCTCGCCGACGAACGCCAACACGAGGAGCGAAGTGGACACCGTTCTCAATTTCACCGCCGTGGCCCAAGACAACTTCAGGATAGACAAGGTCTACGCCGATATTTCCACGCCCACCGGCGGCCAGCTGAGCAACTACACGATGAAGTGGGGCCCGGGGATCGGAGGCAACTATTACATCCTGTTCAGCCCCACTGAAATTGGCACCTACGACGTCAATCTGTCCGTCTCGGACACAGCAGGGAACTGGGGAATCGCGTCCGCGACAGTCACCAGTGTCGACACGGGCCTTCCGAATGCGGATGCCGGACCGGATCAGACCGTGTTTGTCGGTGACCTCGTGAGTTTCGACGGGTCTGCCTCGACGGACTCTCACGGCATAGCCGACTACACCTGGACGTTCACGGAGAATTCGACGTTGAGAACGCTACACGGTCCTCGTCCGTCATTCACGTTCACGCAGGCGAGCACCTACTCGGTCACCCTGACTGTGACCGACTACAGCGGCAATAGCGACACCGATCGCGTGAACATCATCGTGAATGCAGAACCGAACGACAATGGTGGCAACAACGGGGACGGTGGGAATCCCATCAATCTCATCGCCAACGAAATCCTCGCCTACAGCCCATGGTCATTCATACTGATCTTCGCAATAGTGATCCTCATCATCGGAGGAATCGCCGCGAGTCGGAAGTCCAAGAGGGAGAGGTTGGAAGGGATCCAGGCAACCAAGGAAAAGGCAATGGCGCGGCATGCCGCCATGCAGGCAACAGCCCCGCCGCCCCCGCCACCGGAGGGAGAGGAATTTCCTGAGGCTCCAGTTGATGAACCCGCGCAGCCTGTGACGCCGCCACCGCCGGAGGAAGATGAGGCGGGGTCACCTCCGACACCGCCGCCGCCAGAAGATCAATGACGACATCATCCGCCAGAAAGATCACGACTGGCTGATCCGCTCACGTTTTCGACTTCTTCGGCCTCGAGCAGACGGCGTACTCGTCACCGTCGAAGAAGACATCCAAGTCCGGGTGCTGCCTCTGGATGTCCTGAATCAGTTTCATGATATCCTTGAGGGTGACAGACTCGTCGTTGGGATCTATCCTGTAGTGAATGCGCTTCTCTGCCATGGCTTTCCCCCGGCGGTCTGAGGCGGGCGTCGCGGGGAATATTGGAGGCGCATAGATGGATTCGGCCATATAATGTTTTCCGGTATGGTCTGGAGGGTCGGTCTCGGATGGAAGTATTAAAATACGGTGACGGTCAATATAGCAGCATAGGAGTCAAGAAGAGAGTAGAGACTTCCCCCTCTATTCCGAGGTGTTCCCCCCGTGGCTGTTAAGGGAAAGGGCAAAGCCGAGCCCCAGGTCTGCACCGTTTGCGGCGGTGAGGTAAACGCCGAGGGCGAGTGCACGGTCTGCGGGAACAAGCAGGCAGCGAACAGCTCGGCGAATCAGGCCACGGCGAACGCGGCACCTGAGCTCACGAAGGATCAGGCGGTCAAGATTTTCAAGCAGATTGAGGGAATCGGCGACTCGAGGGCGAATGCGCTCTACGAGAGCGGCTTCACCTCACTGGAGTCATTTCGGGACACGAGCGTGCAGGATATCATCGAGCTCGCCGGCTTGGACGAGAAACTGGCCAAGGCGGTGCACGATGGCGCGGAAAAGATGCTGGCGTCATCGAGTCAGCAGCCAACGGGCAACAACGACGCCCTCTATAAATGGCTCAGCGGGGAGAACGGCGAGGGCGGTCTGTCGGCATGGCTCGGGACCAGCCCCGAAGCTTCGAAGCCAGCCCAAGCCCTCAAGGATACCAACGTGGACGCCCTGAAGAAGTGGCTTTCTGGCGAAGAGGACGCGCTGCAGCAATGGCTCGGGTTCGACACGACCCCGCAGGTGGTCGTCGAGGGAGACGCCTTGAAGAGGCTCAGGGAACTCGAGAGGCAGTTGGACGAGAAGGACCTGCAGGTGGGCGAGCGCGAGAGGGAGATCGAGTCGATGAGAGTGGAGATCGACGAGCTCAAGGACGGTCTCCAGAGGCAATTGTCCGCCTATAAGGACGGCACATTCGACCCTGTCAAGTTCATCGAGGAACAGGCTGAGCTCAACAAGCAGCTCCAGACTGAAATCTCTAGGAGGAAACAACTCGAAGATGAGATGGAGCACCTGAAGAAGGGCAGCATCGCGGTCATAAAGTACGTCAAATCACAGCAGCAGAGGGGCGGCACGAGCCCCGAGATGAAGAAGCGCCTCGCCGAGGAGTCGATGCGCCGCCAGCAGATGGAGACCGAGGTTGGGAGGCTGACGCATCTGCAGGAGGAACTGAAGAAACAGCTGGACGGCGGGCTGCAGAAGCTCAAGCCGGACGAGAGGGTGCTGAAGGAGAAGGAGCTCACCCTGATCGAGAAGGAGGCGCTGCTCAAGGCGAAGGAGGAGCAGCTGAGCGCGTACGAGGAGGCGGCGAAGAGGGGCGAAATTGACCTCGGCGGCGCCTCGGAGGAGCTGCGGCAGAGGCTGCAGGAGGAGTTGAGGGACAAGGAAGAGGAGTTCCGCAGGCGGGACGAGGAACTCAGCAAGAAGGTCATCCTCCTCGAAGAAGAGGTCAGCAAGTACCGCATAGACGAGAAGCTGCGCAAGGAGGCGCAGGAGCTCAAGGGGAAGCCCAAGGACGTGATAGACCAGGTATTCGCGAAGAAGGAGATCGAGTTGCTCTCGAAGGAGAAGTCGATACTCATCCGCGAGCAGGAGATCCAGAGGCTCAAGGAGGAACTGCAGCTCAAGGAAGACGAGATGAAGAAGCTCACCGAACCGCTGAAGTACAAGGAGGAGGAGATGCTCAGGCGGGAGGAGGACCTCCTCTATCGCGAGAGGCTCATGCAGGCACAGCTGCGCAAGTTGGAGGAAGCGAAGGCGCAAGGCGGGTCGACTGAGGAGCTCGAACTCAAGGATAGGCTAGAGCAGCTCAAGTCCGAGATCGCCACCAAGGAAGAAGAGGTCAGGGCGAAGGAGAAGTATCTCAAGCAGAAGATGGAGGAGCTGAGGCTCAGGGAACAAGGCCTCATCGAGGAGGAAATCGACGCCAGGGGAGAAGACAGGACGATGGAGTTCAAGCAGGAGAAGGCGAAGACCGGCAGCCCCAGGCTGGACGACCTGCTCCTGGGCGGCATCCCGTTCGGCTCGAACGTCTCAATCTATGGTCCCGCGTACGTGGGCAAGGAGGTCATCGTCAACGCGTTCATGGCGGAGGGGCTGAAGAAAGGCATACCCGTGATCTGGGTCATCACGGACAAGACCCCCGCAGACATCCGCGAGGAGATGCAGTTCATTCTGCCCGGCTACGCCGAATACGAGAAGCTGGGCCTCGCGAAGTACGTCGACGCGTACAGCAGGTCGATGGGCTCGGAGACCCAGGACGCCTTCTCGACCTACATCAACGACGCGACCGACCACGAGTCGATACTCAAGGCGGTCGATGATATCGCCAAGGAATTCAAGAAGAAGAACGAGTACTACAGGCTCGCCTTCAGGTCGATTTCGACCCTGATCGCCTACCTGGACCCGACGACCACCTTCAAGTTCCTGCAGCCCTTCGCGGGCAGGAGGAAGAGGGACAAGGCGATCAGCTTCTACGTCATCGAGAAGGGCATGCACGAGGAGCAGGAGATCCAGATGCTGGGGTCGGTGATGGACGGCGCCCTGGAATTCAAGGTGGAGCAGCTCAAGTCATATCTGGCGGTGAAAGGCATCTGCGACGTCCAGAGCAGGGCCTGGATCAGATATACCTACAGTAAGCAGGGAGTCAGCATCGGTTCGTTCTCGCTGGACCACATCAAGTAGGCCAGCCGAGCGGATGTTTTTCCCAAGAGAAGGGAGAGTTCCCTCACATCACTTCCATGCCTTGTCTCTGCTTCGATGGCGGCTGTTGGGCCGGGATGTTGACTGTGGGCATCGGTATTGGTGGCGGGAGCCTGAGGTCGCGGGCAATCATCACCGCCTCGGGTATGCAGTTGTTCATGATGACCGTGTGGATCTCGTTGGCCACCTCGTTAGGCATCTGGTTAGTGCTCGTCCACTGGCGCACGAGGTTGCGCGCTTGGCCCTCATAGACTATCCTGCCCTCTATCCTGATTAGGCCAACGACCTCCTCGACGGCACGGTAGTTCGCGGTGAACCTGAAGTCGACCGACGCCTCGCGCTCGCTCAGCTCGGTGATCAAGGTCACGGTGCTGTTGTGGTCTATCCGGAGGTTTGTCGGCTTGTCCGTTGACTTTGCGAACCTCTTCGCCTCTAAGGAGGACAGTTCGAATGCTTTTATGGTGATTGTCCCACCGCCTGAGAGAGCAACGTCGTTCCCTTAATACCTTTTGCAGAGGGAATCTGGCCGCAGGATTCGAGGAACATGCCGTTTATCCCCTAGGTTCATAGGGACAGCAGAACTTGTCGAAGTCGGTGTCTCGGAAACTTGAAGGTCGTGTGGCCCTGATAACGGGAGCCAGCGGCGAGATCGGGTCTGCCACTGCCATGGAGTTCGCCAAAGAGGGCGCCATCGGCGTCGCCCTTCACTACAACCGCAACCGCGGCCCAGCCGAGCAGATTCTACGTCGGATGAAGAGGCTAGGAACGGACGGCATTGCTCTGAAAGCGGATATTTCACGCCCTGACGAAGCTGGGATTCTGGTCAAGAAGACTGTCGCAAGGTTTGGGAGACTGGATGCCCTAGTGTGTCTTGCTGGCCATCCGTTCCAACGAGATCATTGGTTCGGCCAGTTCGAAAAACTCACGCCAGAACAGCTCAAGAAACCGCTCCGGGTGGACCTGCTCGGGAATGCATTCGTGGTTCAGTCTGCCATACCTGTTATGCGGAAGCAGTATCGCGCCAAGATTGTCCTCATCGGTTCGACGCCAGCGCTGACGGGCGACTCTGTCGGAATATCATACCTGATTGCCAAGGCGGGCATCCTCGCCATGACCAGGGCGCTGGCTCAGTACCTTGGGCCATCCAATATCAACGTCAACGCTCTGGCACTCGGCTCGATTGAAACGCGATCCACGACTGGCCATCTCACCGCCAGGGAGAGGAAGCAACTGGCGGCGGAAGCAGCGCTCAAGCGCTTCGGAACACCCCAAGAGATCGCAAGGGAGATTGTCTTCCTGGTAAGCGATGATTCGGACTTCATCACGGGTCAAACGATTGTGGCGGATGGCGGCTACGCGATGAGATGACCTCAACGACAGACCGTGATTGGGGACCTAGAGTGGGCCCGCGGCGATTTGAACGCCGGTCGCCAGCACCCCAAGCTGGAAGGATACCAAGCTACCCCACGGGCCCGTGAATCGTGCGATTGCCCGACCCCACTAAATACATATCCCTAGCCGAAGGGCAGCGCGTCGTCGACCAGCTCCGCATTTGCGAGAATCATCCTACGGCAGCAGTACCTCTCGAGTCCGAGAGAGTCGAGGACCTTCTCCGCCTTCTCGCCCGCCTTAACACGCTTCTGGTACGCTTCGTACGCTGAGCCGACGACCTTCCCGCATGTGAAGCATCTTACCGGGATTATCATGACATCACCTGTAGGACTTCTGCCTCTTCTTCCGCGCGCCACGGCCGAGCGGCTTCTTCGGTAGCTTCCTTCGCGTATCCGGAACCATCAGGGTCCTGTCGTAGTCCCTGTAAATGGCCTCTAGCTCCTGGTCACCGGTGTATTGGACGAGCCCCCTTGCGATGGCGGTGCGCACAGCGTCCGCCTGCCCCATAATCCCGCCGCCCTGAACGTTGATGTCGATGTCGAGCGTCTCGATCCTCTTCCCCGCAAGGCGCAGCGGCTCCATCACCTTGAGCCTGACCAGCTCGGGAGTCATTATCTCTACCGGGATGTGGTTCACCCGGACGCGTCCCTTGCCCCTCATTACTGTCGCCCTGGCAATCGCGGTCTTCCTTTTCCCGCTCGCGGTCGCGACCTTCATGCCACCACCTAGAACTCCGCGCCCAAGTGCTTCGAGATATCGCCCAGCGACAAGAAAGACTCAGCAGTGACGCGGGACGCTTCCGGGATCCTCTCGAGCCTCTTGTCCTTGAACTCCTCGGGCACCGCCACATACACCTTCAGCTTCTTCATCGCGGTCTTGCCACGCGGCCTCTTATGAGGGACCATACCATTGATCGCCCTTTTGAGGATCCGATCCGGCCTCTTGGGATAGTAGGGACCCTTTCGCGTGCTCCCCACGTCCATCCGCCATCTGAATTCCCTCAGAATCTCGGCCTTGTCGCCTGTTATGAGAGCTTTCTCAGCATTGACGACGATGATCTCCTCGCCGTCGAGCAGCCTCTTGGCAACCACAGATGCCAACCGCCCGACAACGTGATCGCTCGCGTCTATGATTGTCATGCTCACCCCATTATCCTGATCCCCGCCCCGCTCGGATTCGCCGAGGCGAGTTCCCTTATCGTGACGGCGCGGCCACCCGCCGCCTCTATCTTCTTCCTCGCCTGCGCGGAGGCTCTGAACGCCGCAACCGTGACCCCGAACGTTATGATTCCGGAGCCGAGCAGTTTCCCCGGGACGACAAGCAGCTCGCCCTCCTTCGCGAATCGGGCGATGCGGCTCACGTTGACCTCGCTCCAACTGCGATCGGGGCGCTCGAGTTTGACCGCCACGGCCCGCCATATCGGAGCCTTTTGCTCCCTGGACATGGCCTTGAGGTCGCTAATGAGCTTGGCCAGTTGTGGGTTATCCTTGCGGTTGATGTCCGTCATAATGGCTCGGAGTTGCGCATATTCTGGCGTCCTCATATAAACGTTTGGTCTTGGGTTGATGGAGGGCAGGTGGGAAAAGGGGGGCTTCCCACCAGCGAGATTGCCGCCAAAGCTGTTAATCAGGGCACCAATTAAATAATAGTACCTGCATAAAGCCGCCCTTCCCGGTGAGTCGATGATACGGTTTGGACCCTCTGGTATTCCTCTGTCGTGCAAGGGCCGAACCCTTAGAGATGGTATAGAGGATGTCCACAATCTCGGTCTGACCGCGCTCGAAGCCCAGCTTGTCCGCGTCAACACGAACGAGCGCTTCGCCACCGATGATGATGTGGGGAAGACTCCCGCCACGACCCCAGGCGAACTGGTCGTGGAGGTCATGCGGGAGAAGGGCAAGAAAGAGGAAGGGCTCATCGGGCTCGACATCAAGATTGAGAAGGGCGACGTCCTGCGTTCCCTCGCCAGCGGCATCGCCAGGGACTACATCGAGCTGAAGGAACTCGGCCGCCTCGCGAGGGATCTGGACATTGAGATTTCGCTCCACGCGCCCTACTACATGGACCTTGCGGGAACCGACCAGCTCAGCGGGAAAAGCGTCGACAGCATCAAGTGGGGTGGGTTGCTCGCGGATGCCCTCGGCGCCGAGCTGGTCATCACGCACCTAGGGCTCTACGGTCAGTACGCCAAGAAGGATGCGATGAAGAGGGTCACATCCAACCTCCGAATGCTCAGGGACTGGTACAAGAAGAATCGTCTAACGCCCAAACTGGGGATTGAGAACTCAGGCAGGCAGGAGGTTTTCGGCGACTACGAGGAGATAGTGACGCTCTGCCGGAACGTGAAGGGTGTCGTCCCCGTTCTCAACTTCGCGCACATGCATGCCAGGGAGGGAGGGAGCCTGCGCGAGAAGGAAGACTTCGTCAAGGCGCTCGCCAAGGCGAAGAAGTTCACCGGCGACAGGTTCTACGTGCACTTCTCTGGCGTGGAACACGAGGGCGGCAACGAGCAGCGCTACACGCCGATCAAGAAGGGAGATTTGAGGTTCGAGCCGTTTGCCGAGTGCATCATGGACGACTCCTACCAAGTGACTCTGATATCCTCGTCTCCTCTGCTGGAGCACGACGCGATGTACATGAAGATGATAGTCGAGAGAGTCCTCGCTAGGAAGCTTGGCAAGGGTGTCCAAGAAGTGAAGGGCGGGAAGGAAGCCAGATGACACTCGCCCACAACGCGGCGGGCTACATCAACGAGCAGATAGCGAGCATGCTGAAGCAGACGGACGAACAGGAAGTCTCCAAGGTCGTCGAGATGATAGTCTCGGCCAAGAAGATTTTCGTCTACGGCGTCGGCCGGTCTGGGCTCGTGGCCAGGGCGTTCGCGATGAGGCTCGTGCAGCTGGGCCGCGACGTGTTCTTCGTCGGCGAGACCATAACGCCGATCGTGGAAGGTGGGGACATGGTGCTCATCGTCTCCAACACAGGCGCCACTATGTCCGCGATCCAGACAGCCAACATCGCGAGAAGGGTTGGGGCGGCAGTCCTAACCATCACGGGGAACCCGACGAGCAAGCTCGCGCACGCGTCGAACGTGGTGATCTGCATACCGGACCAGAGTAACCAGCAGACTGCGAAGTTCGCCCCCCTGGGGACGCTGTTCGAGGACGCCACGCTCGTCTTCCTTGATGGGATCGTGGCGATGGTGATGGAGAAGCTCGGCGAATCCGAGGCGACCATGCGGAGCCGCCACGGGATCATGGTCTGAAACTGCGCGGCGGCAATCCGGCGGCTGCCTCGGTAGCACATTTATCTACACGGCGCATCATGGCGGGCAAGATGGCCGAGGATTTCGTCGTCACGCCGTGGGAAGTCCATGGCGTCATTGACTACGCCAAGCTCATCGAACGTTTTGGCACACAGCCCATCCAGCCGGAGCTGATCGAGCGGGTCAGGAAGATCGCCGGCGAGGTTCACCCTATGCTGTCGAGGGGCATCTTCTACTCGCACAGGGACTTCAACTGGATACTTGACGAATACGAAAAGGGCAACAGATTCGTCCTCTACACGGGGCGCGGGCCATCCAGCGGGATTCACCTCGGTCACATGCTGCCGTGGATTCTGACCAGGTGGCTGCAGGCAAAGTTCCAAGTGAAGCTCTATTTCCAAATCACCGACGACGAGAAGTTCCTGTTCAAGGACTTCGAGTCCCTGAATGACGCGAATAAAATTGCTTATGACAACATCCTAGATATCATCGCTACGGGTTTCGATCCGAAGCTCACCAGGATCTTCCTCGATACCGAGTACATCCACCACATGTATCCCGTCGCCGTCCGAGTCGCGAAACACGTCACATTCAGCACGACCAGGGCGGTATTCGGGTTCGAGCACAGCAACAACATCGGCGAGATATTCTACACGAGCATGCAGGCCGTACCCTGCTTCCTGGAGAGCATAGAGCGGGGGAAGAACGTCCCCTGCATCATTCCCTGCGGGATAGACCAGGATCCGCATTTCAGGATCACGAGGGATGTCGCCCCGTTGCTGGGGTTCTACAAGCCCGCGCTGCTTCACTGCAAGCTGTTGCCGAGTCTGCAGGGTTTCGGGGCGAAGATGTCCTCATCCCAGCCGGAGACTGTGATCTTCGCGGCGGATAGCGAGAAGGAAACGCGAAGGAAGATCGGGAACGCCCTCACCGGCGGGAGGGCGACTGTCGAAGAACAGAGGAGGCTCGGTGCGAATCCGGACATCTGCGTCGTTTACGCGAACTACCAGTACATCTTTGAGCCCGACGAGGACCATCTGAAGGTGGTCCACGACACGTGCAAGTCGGGTGCGCGACTATGCGGGGAGTGCAAGTCCGAACTGGCCGACAAGGTGGTCGCATTCCTGAAAAAACACCAGGAAAGGCGGGAGAAGGCGCGAGATCACATTGAGGAGTTCATGCTGAGGGACTAGGAGACGACCTGGGTCACTCTGAACCCCTTGTCAAAAATAATCGCGTGATATGATGTGCTGTGGTTAGTCCCTCGCATCTTGACGATTCTCAAACGCCTTTGCATGCCAAATTCGCCTTGCTTCTCGAGCTTCAAGTGGATTATTCCGTCGGCTAGGTAGTCCTCTCTATGTCTGCTGAAGCCTGGATGTTCCAGTGTCACCGCGTCAGAACTTGACGAAGCAAGCTCCCCAATGACGAGAGACGTGCAATCCAACTCACGCAACCAGCTGAAGAGTTCGAATATGTCTTTTCTGTGGTTCCTAGTGTGTGCAAGAATCTCCAGAGCGTCGAGCGAATCTAAGACAAGAAAGCGGAAGCCGAATTTCTTCCTTAGCCCAGAGGCATACATCTTGAAGAAGTCGATCCAGGGAGTCTCCGACTCCTTGACCTTGGTCCTCAGAGCGGCAAGGTCAAGGACGCTGAGATACTCTGCCGACGCTTTTTCATCATATCCCAATCGGTTCATCTGATAGAGCAGGCTCGATGCGTGCTGTTCAAGCGAAACGTAGATTCCTGGCAAGCCCCTCAAAGCGTTCTCGTGGATGATTGCGTAAGAGAGGGACGACTTCATCGTGCCGGGTGCCCCGACAATAAGAACAACCTGGCCTGCGGGGATTCCTCCCCCGAGGATTTCGTCGAGACCCTCTTGATAGGTGCGAATCTTATCCATTCATTGAACCTCCGACAACCTCGAGCCATTCTTTGAGCTCAGATGACCTTTCCAGCATCTTGTCGACCTTCCTCAGGGCGGACTCGTGACTCTCGAGCAGCTTCAATAGTTCCTCTGTTGTTTTGTAGAGCGCGGGGAAGTCCTCTGGCTCGATATCTTTTTCGTCCAGCCCCAGGATTTGGAGCGTCTGCTCATACAACGCACGCCCCCCTTCACCCAGGGCCTCCTCAAAAGCTCCCCTTGCCCTCCCGCCATAATGCGACGCGTTTTCACCAAGTCCTGTGCCAAAGCCAAAATCTGTCGCTTTCACGAGCCAGCCGTGCTTATCCCGGCGCGTAACCGATGCACTGGGCCACGGGCCCTTTGCCAAGTCGTCGAGCGTTATGCTTCGGAATCGGTCCAACTTCGAGACTATGGCACCGACCTGTGACAGGCCGCTGTCCAATACCTTGGAATCACCAGGGTTCCGAGACAAGCTTGTCAAAATGCGCTTCAGGAACTCCTGCAGATCCAGGATATGATACATCATCATATCCTCCATCCGCATCTTCTTGGAGTTGCAGAAAATGCGGAGCATGTGATGAGACGCAGGACCTAGTTCCATATGCAGTATGGCGGCAATCTCCTCCTCGACTACTGGGAGCTTCCAATAGTACGCCGGCAAGCCTGCGAATTCCCTGACTTCCGCGCGCGTGAGACAGGAGAGAGAGGCGAGAGTGACGCAATGGTTCATTCTGGAATGATTCGAGACCGCCTTCATTGCCTCAAGACTCTCCATCAGTCCAGAGTTACACACCAGGCACGAGAGGTCCTCTATGAGGAAGACTGACTGAGGATATTCCCGCGAGATGAGCATGATAGTCTTCACAACCTTCAAGGCACAATGTTGGCTCGAAGGGATCTTCAGTAGCTGGGCGTTGCCATACCTATGCTTGGCATCCTCTGACTCGCTGCGCACGAATACCCATGTCGGCATGCCGGCGCGCGCTCTCCGCTTCACCAGCTCGGCAGCATATTTCGGTCGCGCCTCGTCGAGGAGATGGAGACCTGCCTGCAGACCATCAGGAGGATGGGCATTTGCAATTACGAGAGGCCGTTTGAATGTGAGGGGATTGGCTTTCCATGCGGACCAGAGGAACGCCGCGAAAGCTAGTGGCGCGGCTGGGATCACACCAAGCGCATGTTCCCATCCGACAGATTCCAACTCGAGAGAGTAGACTGGACCGGAGACGATGAGGAGGATCATCCCTACGATGCAAGCGAATGCCGCTTCTCCCTTGAGCGAGGAATGCAGCCACGTCGCAATCGACTCTGCGAGGGCAAAAGCGAGCCACATTGCCGGGATGATGCTCACGGGATATGTTGCGTAAACAGCATCTGGTCCCCACCCGAGAGCTATGCCTGTCGCCATGGCGGGAAGCATGGACACAACGGCAAGCGAGATGAAAAGGGTCCGTCGTCGCCCCCAATAGTCACGCAGGACCGCAAGGACGCAACCAGCAGCCAAAGGATGTACTGCCAATAATGCAATGTAGCCCAGAGCACCAACCCAACTTCCTCCAAGATCAGGCCACCCGGGCAGAGCCGCCACCAAGTTCGCGACGAGCAGACACACTCCAAACAGGATGAAGACAGTCTTCAGTCTTGCGCCCTTCAATGCAACAGCCGCCCATATCAATGCGGCAACCTGCATGAAGACCAGCGGGGCCAGGAATATCGAGTGAAATGTCATGCGTCTTCCTCGACGACTTTGAAGAGAGTGAGCGCAACTATGTCATTGGGGTTCCACTTACCATGGCGACCGATTGCAGCTCTGAATTTCTCCAGGGATGGATAACCCAGGGCGTGTATTTCCTCCTCTGAGACATCGGAGAGAAGCTTCCTGTAGCTACCCCGAATCTTAAGGTGTGCAAGCGCGGTGGAGCCATAGGCGTATTTAGCCGTCACGACCTTCCCGGGTTTCAATTCCTGGGCCGCCTCGCAAGGGAGTGCAAGCATGGTCGCGGATCTCAGCAGGACCTGTTGTCCTTCTTCAAGCGTCAGTCCGAGCGTCCCAATCGGGCGCTTCTTCGGAAATCCCCCCGAGAACACCATGTGACCGGCGACGATTATCCCGAGTGTTGCGAACCCTCCGAGCAGCAGAAGCGGATACAATCCAAACTGGTAGAACATCTGGTGGTACCAGAATCCTGCCACGAGGAGGACGCTGATGACGAAGAGCGCCCCGACCTTGAGGAGCGACCCGGCGACGCTCTTTATGTTCAAAGCTCGCCCCCCGAGATGGCTTTGGCGATCTCAAAACCTCCGGCGTCATAGATGAGAGTGAAGAAGTCACTGCTGTGGCACACGCCCCTCATTTTCATGCATTGGATCCTCCTCTGGAACTCGTTCGGTCCAGTGAGATCGAGGCGGAGATTCACGATCGCGTCTGAGAGGTATTCCACTTCTTGCGAGCTATCATCATCCTCCAAAGGCGCAACCTCGGTAACCAAGAAGCAGGTCAGACCCAATCCTCTCAACCACTCGAGGAGCCTGAATGTGTCCAGACGCGTTTCGGTGAATTCAAGCAGAACCTCCAATGCATCCCACGAATCCAAGACTAGGATCGAGTAACCGCCCGCGCGCTGTGTTCGCTCGATGTGCCCTCTCAACAATGCCTCCAATCGATGCGATTCGCCGGCGCTTGAAGACAGATTGAGCCATTGAGAAGCCGCGGCGAGCTGTTCCCGCCCCTTGCTTAGATCCAGGAAGTGGAGATTGCGAGAGGGTTTGTTGACATCCATACCGAGTTCGAACATCTGCCCCAGAATGGATCGAGGACTCTGTTCCAGAGTCACATAGAGAACTCGCCGCCCCGCCAGAGCGTTCCAATGTGCAATGTAGTAGGCTACGGTCGATTTCATTGTGCCAGCCGCGCCCCTCAGGAGTACTACATGCCCTTGCGGCACTCCTCCGCCGATTGCCTCGTCGAAACCTTTGATGTGCGTGGGCACTAGTTCCTGCACAGGTCACCTCAGGGACTCAATGCTTTAGTCACGCGGAATGCTCCCTCGTCGACCAGCATGGCCATGTAGTTCGTCTCGTGACGTGTGCCCCTCATCTTGACACACCTGATTCTTCTATGCACGTCAGTGTCGGTTGAATGGTGCAATCTCAATTGTATGATGCCATCAGCCAGGAAGTCCTCATCCCAGCGACCTTGGATGATATTACCGTTTATGATTACGTCCGGCCGCTCGACGATGACGATCGTTGTGAGTTTGAGATCTCTCAGCCATTGGAATAGATCAAATATCTCTCTTCGACGTTCCTTGAACCTTCCGAGCACCTCAAGCGCATCCAAAGAGTCCAACACCAGAATCTTGAACTCGCCTTGTTCCAAGGCTTTCTCCAAATGGTATTTCAATATCATCAACCAGTTCTGGCGAGTGTTCTTGAGTTTCTTTCCCAGAGAAGCCAAGTCGATTATCGCGAGATTCCCCCCTAACTGGTCGAGCGGAATTCCTGTAGAGAGTGCCTGCCTGAGGAGACTCCCGCTGTTTTCCTCAAGAGTCACATAGAGTGCCTTGCGCCCCGCAATCGCTGCGTTGTTCGCAGCGATGTAGAAGGAGAGTGTCGATTTCATCGTTCCAGGGGAGCCGGAGATGAGGACCACATGACCCTCTGGGATGCCGCCATCCAAAGCTTCGTCAAAGCCTTCGATGTAGGTCTTGATTCGTGGCACATCCACCTTGACTCGGGGCCCTTGCGGATGTCCGATCGCATGATTGTCGGACAACATGTGGGCACCTTCCGGCGCAGGTCGTTCATAAGGCTCTGACGCCGGTGATCGGGCAACGCCAGGGGCGTTGATGTTGATTGTGACATTGGGTGGAGCGGCCAGAACGACGCTCTTCCTCACACGTGCAGTCTTTCCGCTCTTCGAGTTAGGAGGCATCTCGACGAGAGGGTCAACCACGAGGGGGGATTCCCGATTCTTGGCTGCTACCGCATCGCCGTCTGAATCACCCTTGGCCGCCATCAATAATGCGGCGCTCCTCAGATTGCTGTCGATCTCCTTGAAATCATCATCGAGGTCTGATGCACTTTTCTCCTTCTTGCCACTTCCTTTCCCCTGAGGCTCTTGATCGAGCTCCTCGGGCTTGAGCTCTTCTTTCCGGTCCACCTTGCCCATAATTGCGGAGAATATCTCTCCGCTCATCGCTCGCTCCAACACGATTGTCTTGGACGGGTCCAGCTCAGCTTTTCCACGTTCGCGGATCCGCCGCCCGCATATCCTGCAACTCATCGCGGTCGGCTTGTTGACCGACCTGCAGAAAGGGCAAGTGATCGTCTTCATGTTGTACCTAGGCGCTGAGAGCTCTGGTCACGCTGAACTTCCCGTCCTCGAAGACCAGCGCGAAGAATCCAGTCCTGTGATTTGCGCTCCTCATCTTCACAACCCGCAGACGTCGCTGTATGGTGACGTCATTCACCTGATGCATCTTGAGGTGCAAGATGCCGTCCGAGAGGTAACCTTCGTCGTTTCTGGGCAACGACTGGTCAAGTCCCAGCAGTGTTTGTTCTGGAGGTGCCTCGGTGAGGACCAAGGAGATCGCATCAAGGTCCCGGAGCCATTCGAAGAAATGGAAAAGGGCGGTTCGGCGATTCTCAAACTGGGCGAGCACCTCGAGAGCCTCGAGAGAATCCAACACGATCAGGTCGACCCCATCAATCCGTTTCTTGGTTTCGAGCAACTTCCTCAATAGATTCATCCAAGGTACGGCTGCGTTCTTTCCAGTTAGTTTCTGCATCGAGCCCACGTCGACGATGTGAAGGTCCCCCTCGGTCATCCCTACGTCGAACCCCATCGATTCCATCTGTCGACAGAACCTCTTCTTGGTCTGTTCAAGGCTCACGTAGAGGCATTTCGAACCATTGCTCTTCGCATTATGATTAAGTATCGCGTATGCTATCGAGGATTTCATCGTCCCGGGCAATCCCGAGATGAGAACGACATGACCCTTCGGGATGCCGCCGCCGAGCACCTCGTCAAACCCTTCTATGCCGGTTTCCAGTTTGACATTCTCCATTTGTTCGCCTCTCACTCTGTCTGCTCCACAGACAGTTTGACTCCATCGGCACGATGTCCGGTATGCGGACTCGAGCCTTGATCCAAGGTGTCCGCGATTTTCCTGCCGACTTTCTCCAATTGCATCAAAACCAAACCAAGATTCGCATCTGGGAAAACCAAGGACATGAGCAGAGCCTGCGGCCCGGCATCTGTAATCAATAACTTGCCGTGCTCACATTCCACGATTGTGCGCAGAAATCGTCCCTGCCTCAGGTGTTCCGTCGCCAGTTCCGCAGTGCCGGATATCGCAGCTGTCATGGCTGCGACGACTTTCGGGTCCGCACCGCTCATCAATCCATGGGTGAGGACGATGCCATCGCGACGCACGAGGGCGAACGCCGTCACGTCGCTTATGTCTCTGATATCATCAACAATATCGTTCAACCCTGTCCATATGTCCCTCACGCGGAGTGCCCCCCATGGAGCCCTCTTAGAATCTCCTTCCCCCCCTCCGTGCTGAGGAATCCCTCTATCTCCTTCGCGGATCTCTTCAGACTCAAGAGCACCAGGCCGACATTGGCATCCCGCTTGACTAATGCGATCAGAATCGCCTCCTCGCCCGCGCCAACTCCGAGGACAGTGCCGTCGTCGCTCTGGACGATGACCTCTCTGAATGCGCCCTGTTCGAGTTCGCTCACAGCCATCTCACTCGTACCGACGATTGATGCAGCCATCGCGGCCAATTTGCGCGGTTCTAGGCGCCTGGATGAATTAGCTGCTATGACCAGACCGTCCCTCTGGGCGACGATGACTGCCAAGACCTCCGACAGCCGCCGAAGCTGTGCCAACGCCTCGTCCAATGTCCCGCGGGCAGTCGCAACGACCACCTATTTCACTCCTATGATCTGCTGAGCCAACAGCTTGAAGGCTTCCTTCAGGCCGACGCCGCGCGTCGCGATGGAGGATACGACCGGGACATCCTGGCCGAGGCCAATCGCATCCCTGATTCTTTGAGGAGACAGAGCATCGGGGAGATCGCTCTTGTTGGCCACAATGACAAACGGAAGGCCGGGCCCGACTAGCTTCAACATGCTCTTCGCTCTCTCGAAATCCTCCGGGCGGGAGGCATCCACGACAAGAAGAATCCCACTGACTTCCCGCGCGAATATCTTAAAAATGAACTCGAATCTTTCCTGCCCTGGAGTCCCGAATACCTCGGCCTCGAGCCCCATCGTGTTAACATTCCCATAGTCGAACGCGACCGTGGTTCCCATTCTGTCGATGTTGACAGAAGTGTTGCAAAGGTTCTTGACGACCGTGGATTTTCCGGCATTGAATGGACCCGTTACCAGAATGCGAGGGAAATAGACCGTCACGCCCACGATGTCCTTGAATGTGTATGGGACCCAGTTGGTCTTGAAGCCGCCGTCCTTCAAATCCTCTATTCGCATCAGGCTCCTAACGACACCGCCGCTGATGATGCTCTGGAATTCCACAACATAGTCTGTCATGTCTCTCATGCTGCTTATGCCCGAAGAGTCGTAGGTCCAGTTGATGAAGAGGAAGCAGAGTGTGGAGCCAATCTCCCTTGCCTCAGCGCTTAATCTCCGCCAGAAGTCCAAAACCTTCTCCTCGGGAAAACGGTCCGCGAGAAACTCTACCGAGTCTATCACCACGCGTTGCGGCCTCATCTCTCTGATCGCTCTGCTGACGACGTCAAAGATCCCCTCGAGATTCTCGACATCCTTGATGGCATACTTCTCCGTGCAAGGTAGTAATAGTTGCGAAGACGTGGCATCGACGATTATCAGTTTGTCCTCCGGGTATGTCCCGAACTTGGTGAACTCCCTTCGGGCGAGTTGTGGCGCTCTGAAGAAATCGACATAGAGACATGTTTCATTGTTCTTGACGCCCGCCATGACAAATTGTTCAGCGAAAATCCTCTTCTCGGCAGGTATCTCGGAGAAAAGGAGCAGGGTGGAGTTCCTTGGGAAACCGCCGCCCAATTTCTCATCGAGCAACTGTATGCCCGTCATCGCCTTCTCCTGGCTCTTCTCTTCGACATTGGTCACAATACTCATGGTTCAATCCTCCCGGTCAATGCGTTCCCTGTCATATTGCGAGCCTCAATTCCGGCTGGCCCCCCGATCAAGCCCCACGAAGTGTCCGCGCGTAGCCCGCGCATGTGATGAATCCTGATTTCGCTTCTGAGGTCCTCAGTGAATCTCGCCTCGATCACGCCATCCACAAGTGATCTGAGCAGGTTGACCGTCATCTGGTCATGAACCCCTTCGTGAACCGCATAAGCTATGAATCCGAGGTGCGTTTTGACCCTCGACGTGACTATCTGCATGAACTTCGAAATCGCCTGCTGCGAATTATGGAGGAACAGCGTCGATAGAGTATAGAAGAAGATCATGACGGGCGCCTTGAGATCGTTCGATGCCTTTGCCATCGCCATACTAATCCCTTCAAGGTTGGAAAAGCTCGAGACCTGGTACATTCTCCTTTTAGGGTCGAGTTCAGGCTTGTCGCTCGATATGGCTGAATAGCAGTCGACGAAGAGGAATGTGCGGCCTTCGAAGGTCTCAATATCGAGGCCGATTGCCTTCGCCCGTTCCCTCACCTCCGCCGGGTGGATATCCAATGTCACGAAGGCTACTCTCTTCCCCAGCTCAAGGGACTGTCTCACCAAATCCAGGAAGTACTCGAATTTGCCCACGCCTGGGGGACCAGCCAGGAGAACCGAGTAATTGACGGGGAATATGTCGATTGAGGGCGGACCCGACGCCAATTCCCCAACCGCGGAAGGTGCACTGACGGTCCGAAGCATCTAAGGAGTCGGACTTCGATTTCCGCTTAAGAATGCAATGATGTGGGTATCAGGAGTGAGAATCGAGTGGTTCTTTTGCGGAAGGGTTTTATCGCGCCCGCCATATCCGCGAGAACGATGTCGCAAGGAGCGGCGGTGAG
The DNA here is from genome assembly GCA_041489255.1 of Thermoplasmata archaeon. Classification (GTDB taxonomy): domain Archaea; phylum Thermoplasmatota; class Thermoplasmata; order RBG-16-68-12; family JAFNFQ01; genus JAFNFQ01. Next base: position 153,665 of record JBGPQV010000004.1, read on the forward strand.
TCTGAGCTACCTTGAGAAGCGAGTCCTGCTGACGCTTGGCGAGACAGGAAAAGCTACGCCCGAAGATGTCCAGAAGGCGGGCAAGTTCAGGGAGCTTGTCGAGGTCATGAACGCTGCGTCCTGGCTGCAGGCGAAGGGGCTCGTCTCGGTCAAGGAGAAGATGGTGAGGTACTACGGACTCGCCAGAAAGCAGTGGGCCACCAAGAACCTGCCCGAGCGCGTTCTATTGAAGGCGCTGAACAAGCTGCGGGGCTCACCCCCGCTCGATGAGCTCAGGTCGAAGAGCGGCCTCGATGAGAAGGATTTCACGATTGCGCTCGGCTGGGCAAGGAAGAAGGGATGGCTGTCGATCGATAAGGTCGCCGGTGAGACCAAGGTTACTTTGGCGGACAAGGGGAGGCTTGCCCTCACGGGCAAGGAGGCGGACGAGGCGCTGCTGCAGGATCTTGGCAAGAGCGAGCTGCCTGAGGAAGCGATCGACCCGCACGTCCTCCGCATGCTCAAAGGCAGGCAGGAGATAATCCGCGAGAGAGAGGCTGTGCGGAGGGAGATATCACTGACCGCCGAGGGCGAGGCGATTCTCCGGAAGGGCGTGGAACTCAAGGAGGAGGTCGCCCAGCTCACTCCGAACCTGCTCTCCACGGGGAAGTGGAGGAAGGTGGAAATCAGGCCCTACGATGTGACCGCTTTCGCTCCGTCCGTCTATCCGGGGAAGCATCACCCGCTCGCGAGGTACATCGACAGGGTCCGCCAGATTTTCCTGAGGATGGGCTTCACCGAGATGACCGGAGACTTCGTGCAGCCGTCGTTCTGGGTGTACGACGCCCTCTTCCAGCCGCAGGATCACCCGGCGAGGGACATGCTCGATACCTTCTATCTCGAAGGCGCGGGCAGAATGAAGTTGCCCGAGGATTCTCTCGTAGCCCGGATAGCGGAAGTCCATCAGTCGGGAGGGAACACAGGCTCGACGGGATGGGGCTATTCCTGGCAGAGGAACGAGGCAGAGAGGGCCGTACTGAGATCGCACACCACGCCCCTCTCCGTGCAATACATCCACGCCCACCCGAACCCACCGGTCAAGGCTTTCAGCGTCGGCCGCTCGTTCAGGCGGGACGCTCTTGACGCGACCCACTTGCCCGAGTTCTACCAGGTCGAGGGGATAATCATGGAGGAAGCTGCGAGCCTGGGCATGCTAATAGGCACGATCAAGGAGTTCTACAGGCAGATGGGTGCAGAGGGGGTGAGAGTCAGGCCTGGCTACTTCCCCTACACCGAGCCGAGTCTGGAGCCGGAGGTATTGTTCGGCGGCGAGTGGATGGAACTTGGCGGGGCTGGAATCTTCCGTCCCGAGGTCACCGCCCCGCTCGGAGTGAAGCATCCCGTGCTGGCGTGGGGACTCGGCCTTGAGCGGCTCGTAATGGCGCTTGAAGGCATAAAGGACATCAGGGAACTCTACCTGAGCGACATCGATTGGCTCAGGAGACATCCGCTCAGACCCTGAGCAAGTGATGTGTCGTACTAATTCACGCCAGAACTTCTTCTCTTTGCGGTTCCATCCGCGTGATGATATCGGTTGCCAACGCGGTGAAGAGTTCCCCGACATTCTCACCTGTCTTTGCACGGGTCATGTACCACCTCGCTCCGACGGAGTCGGCGAATTGCTGAACCTGGTATTCGTCATAGAGGATGATGACCTCGCCCCTGAGATCCGTCTTGTGCACCGCCAAAGCCATGGGCACATCGCCCGCCGTGCGCCGAACGCAGCTCAGCCAAGTCGGCAGATTCTCATATGTGGAGAACCGCGTGAGGTCACATACCGCGAGGATGCCCTGCGTCCCGAAGAAGTAAGACTGACCGAGGTCCTGCAAGAGGGTCGATTCACCGATGATGTCCCATATCGTCGTCCTCACCGCTGCTTCTTTCCCACCGTCTGATTTCGCGACGACGTCCTTGGCCTGCACCTTCGTTCCCATCGTTGCTTGGTACTCGCTCGAGAACTGATCATGGACGAATTGATGGATGAGCGAGGTCTTGCCGACGGCAGCGTCGCCGACGAGACACACTTTGATCTTCATCCGGTTCGACGGCAAAGACACGTAGGCTCGACTTGGCAATGTCTACGTGAATCTAGTCGCCGCGTTATCAACTGCGAGCATGTTTACCCGGGAATCTTCCATTCTTCTCATTGGCGGCACTCTGGCAATAAGGTTTAAGTGCCTTCCATTCGTCCCATGCCGGATAAGCATGGCTGGCGTCGAGGAGGAAATGGCAGCAGGGGAGCAGGCCCTCGCGAATCTCGAGTACGACAAGGCCTATTCGCACTTCGAAAAGGCCACGAAGCTGGATGCGGGCAACGCCTGGGCGTGGTTCGGAAAGGCGGAATCGGCCCTGGGCATGCCGAAGATCGAGCCGGACCGGATCGTCGGATTCTACAAGAAGGCGATCGAGCTCGATCCCAAGAACCCGCAGTTCAAGGAGGCGCTGGGAACGCTGCTCGTGGACATGGGTCGGTTCAACGAGGCGGAGCAGCAGTACAATCAGGCCGCAGAGGCCGATCCGGAGAACGCATCCCAATACTGGCTTGGCTTCGCGGTCGAATACGCCACGAAGGCCCCGATAGTCATGGCACAGTTCCTCGATGACAAGACGCGCGACATGATCGCGGCCAAAGGCCTCAACTACGCGCTGAAGGCGCTCAAGCTGTCCCGGGACGATGCGAAGCGCGTTCTCTCGACGAGCTAAGGCTACTTCTTGTGTCTCGCAGTCACACCCATGCAGGCGGTGCACACGCCTGTCGCAGCGACGAAGTGAGCCTCGCACACCATCCTCCCGCATTTCATGCAGGCGCGAGTGGCGGGAGCATTGCACACAACGCACAGATTGGGCAGCATCATCGGGCCCGAACTTGCTCGGCGCTCATTATTCTTTCCACCGCGGCGGGTGCAAGTGTCAAGGCAGCACTCCTGTGAGTCTGGACAATGGGCAATCCCACCCCGAACCCGTCGATCCTCTATTGTGTCTCGATGGCTACAATCGCTGTCCGACCAAAGAAGACTCATCCTGGGTCGGAACAGAGCTGGTCCGCACCCGCAAGGACATCGACCGCCTCTGACCGGGTTTCGACCAAATGCTTGCGCACCTTCTCCCGACGGCTATGGACACCGCTTGAATCGGCATGCATCCCGCCTCGATGGTTGCGGACACTCCCGCGATTGGCGACGATTCCGCCTCGATCGGCGGTGAACCGAGCAGTGTCGGGACGGATGTTTCCTCGATCGGAATCGACCTCTCCTCGTTTGAGGAGGACCCCTCCTACGTTGAGGAGGATGTCGTCCCGACCGTTACGGACCCTGTCTGCTCCGGACAGACTCCTCCTCGGTCGAGGAGGATGCCGTCCACATGTAGGAGGATTCTGTCCGCGTCGGGGCGGACTCCGTCCCGGTGTAGGAAGACTCCATCCGCGTCGGCCCGACGCGATAGCGACCGTCCAGGCACCCGCGCGGGCGGGGACGGACCTCGCCTACGTCTAGGAGGACCCCGTCCCGGTGTAGGAGGATTCCGTCCCGGATGTCCACTCCATGGAAACGATTGAGCAGCATGCCGCAACGGCGCAGGCAAATGTCATCTATGTCGGGTTCGTCTGAAGCTGCGTCGTGTGGCGGGAGACATTGAATTGCCCGATTCGAGGAGACAGGGACTTCCAGACTGCCTTGACTTCGCAGCATTGCGAGGAGCGTCAGGAAGGTTTACGGCGCAACTCCTCGAGTGTCGTTACCCTCTCCGCGAACGCGTTGTGCTTGTGAATCGACTCCTCGCTCTCGCTCCGGACCGAAACCTTGACTTCGGCGGGCAAGGCCGTGAAGCGATCCACCACCTTCGCGAGGACCTCTCTGACCACATCCTCGACGAACCGGGGATTCTCGTGAGCGTGCTTGACGAGCATGCCCTCCTCTGGCCTCTTTAGAATCTCGAATGTGGGCGAACTCACGGATGACTCGACTATTTCGATCAATTCGTCAGCATCAACGTCCTTGCCAGGGGGAGCATCCACCATCAGGCTGGTGATATTTCTCTGGTTGTGCGTGATTGTCGGCAGGCGCACTGGGATCTTGCCGTACTCCGCCTCCAGGTCGCCCCTGATGGTTTCCATCGCGCACGGGCAGGCGGTCATCCCGACCACCTTCACCCCTATGGCTTTGCAGACCGACATCGGCTTGTTGCGGTGGGCCCACGCCTTGGCGACGAGCTCGTATGGCTCGAGGCTCTTCCTCCCGCCAGGACCGGTCCTCTCAAGGAAGTATTCCGCCCTCGCCCACACCTCAGACTGGGTCGCATAGCTGTGACGGTTCAGCAATTCGACCGCGATCTTCTCAGCGGCGAACTCGAGGCCCGGCATCGGAGACCTCACGCTCTCGTTCACTATCTCCGCCACTATCTCCAGATTCCTGGAGAGGTGACTGCCCTTCTGCGAGGCGGGCAGATCGACAAAGATGTCGAAGGCTGCAGTAAGGGTCAGTGATTTCCCCGCGCGCCGGATTCTGACCGGTTTCCTGACGTCCTTCACACCGACCTTGGTGAGCTTGAAGGAGTGGCGTATCTTCCTGTTCTGCACGTCTGCGGGAATCGGTATCGCCTATCACTGTGCCAATGATGGGACGCACTTAAACATTGCCAAAAACCTTACCGAGATCCCTTGAAGCGGATGTCACGGCTCCCCAATCACCTTCACGATTACCTCCCTCTGCCTCGGCCTGACGTCGAGCTCGACGAAAACTATCTGCTGCCATTGCCCGAGGCTCAGCCTCCCACCCTCGAACGGAATCGTGATGCTCGGTCCGAGGAGTGCGGACCTCACATGGCTGTGACCGTTGCCGTCCCCCCACTTCTCGTCGTGGCGGTACTTGGCATTCTTGGGTGCGATGCGCTCGAGCGCTGCCGGGATGTCCGACAGGAGACCGGGCTCGTACTCGGTCGTCGTGACGGCGCAGGTGCTGCCGGGCGTGAATATGCAGGCGATGCCGGACTTGAGCCCGGTCTCGCTCACCGCCGACCCGACCTGGCCGGTGATGTCGATCATCTGCACCTCTCCCCTTGTGCTGAACGTGATTTTCTTGGAATGGATGCCCATTGGCTCACCGGTGGCGGTAGCGCCCGTTCGGCTCAAAACACTTTGTGGCGTCTCTTATCCCGTAATCAGTTTCCATTTAAAGATATCCCTCCCAAAACCACGAGTCGACTAAGCCGAAGATCCGTTCGGGACGAAGCTTCCAATAGAAGTCGTGGAGGGGGGCCCTGCCGTCAAGACTCGAGTGAGGCCAG
>JBGPQV010000005.1:0-142459 GCA_041489255.1 Thermoplasmata archaeon
GGTCGTCAGCCTCCTGAAGGAGCTAGGTGCCGAGGTGCACGTGAGGACGGTGAAGCTAACCGTGGAGGACAGGAAGGAGTTGGGCCTCTAGGCTGGCGGGGATGTGTCACCTCAGAGTAGCGAGTCAATTGTCCCAAAGCCATCGCCCTGCCAAGCCGAGCGGCGAATCCGCGTCAAGATGTGCGGCTGAGCCGTCTTCGGCAGCGGTCATGGCGGCGCTACGGCAACTCGCCGGGAGATTATCACTTCTGATTTCACTTGCGTCGCTTGCGGACCTTCTTCTTTTTCTTCTTCGGCCTGCCTATATGGAATACGTCCAGCCAAATGCCATCCACGGCCTTCACGAAGGCGAAGTCCCAGTTTCCGGACTTGATCGGCCCGATGACCGGCGGGTATCCCGCCTCCTTCAGCCTCTCGATTGCTCCCTTGAAATCGTCCACCTGGACGCCGAGGTGATCCAGCTGCTCGCCCTCGGAATATGGCCCCGCCACCGGGCTGCCCTTACCGTACCAGTTGAGCTCCAGCCAGTGCTTGCCATCCTTGCTCTGTAGGTTCGCGAACTCTCCCTTGTTCCAGGGTGCCTTGATGCGCCCCAGGAGCTTCATCCCGAGCGTCTTCGTGAAGAAGTCTATCGCGGCGTCAAGGTCGCGGACCCGGACTCCGGTGTACCTGAACCTGAAATCCATTGTCTGTCTCTAGTTGCCCTTCTTCTTGTCCTTCTTCCCCGCCTTCTGTGCCGCCTCCCCTACCTCGGAGAACGCCTTCCCTGTGAAGCGCAGCGCGCCCTTGGTCGCCCTCTTGCCTATGTCGATGGTCTTCTCTCCCACGTCTTCGACCGTGTCGAAGGTTTTTGTTACCATGCTCAGCCTCTTCCCGCAGCCGGCACAGACCTCCCAACCAGACTGCAACTCCATTCCGCAATTGTCGCACTTCATATTGCCACCTTCATAGTGAGAGGCCAGGCAGTTGAAATAGCTTTACACGAAGGCCCCTGCCAACAGGCAGGGTTCTTGAACTGCGACGTGTATAAGCTGCCACGATGCGCGTCACCATCCTCGACGGGTATGTCGACGAGCCGAGCAACCTAGGCGTCCCGCCGTTCATCTCTCCATATCCGCGCTACCTTGCGGGTGCGGTGCTGGAATCAGGTCACGAGTACGAGTACCTGACGATCGACCAGGTCCGCAGCGGGAAGCATCCGGGGGGAGATGTCCTGGCGGTGATATCCGGGCCCATAGTCCCGGGCAAGTACCTCCGCGGCATGCCGATGTCCCAGAGGGAGATCCTCCAGCAAGCTTCCTCATTCAGAGGAACGAAGATCTTAGGCGGCTCACTCGCGCGCTTCAGGGCTCTCGATGCCGGGCTGGAGAAAGCGTTCGACCATGTGGCAATCAGGGATCTCGACGCCTGCGTCTTCGAATTCCTGAATGGCGGGGACTTCAAGGACCGCGACAGGACGATCAAGGAATGGGACAGGTGGGCCGCGCTGGGTGCCGAGGTGGTGAAGAGCCATCCCGACTTTCCGGAGCCGCTCGTCGCGGAGCTCGACGCGAGCAGGGGCTGCGTCCGCTACATGACCGGCGGCTGCTCGTTCTGCATCGAGCCGATGTACGGCATCCCCAAGTTCAGGGCGGCTGATGGGATACGAGAGGAGGTCAGGCGGCTCTCCTCGCACGGCGTCGTGAACTTCAGGCTCGGCGGGATGGCGGACTTCTTCTCCTACATGGCGAAGGGCGTGGGCGAGAGCCCGACCCCGACGCCAAACGTGCGGGCGCTTGACGATCTCCTGAGGGGAATCCGCAGCGCAGCCTCGAATCTCAAGGTCCTGCACACCGATAACGCCGACCCCGCCATGATCGCCGCGCACCCCGACCAGTCAATGGCGGCGCTCAGGCTGCTCGTGAAGTACACCACGCCTGGCAACACGTTGTCCCTCGGCATGGAGAGCGCCGACCCGGACGTTGTCGAGCGGAACAACCTCAACTCCACTCCGGAGACCTCGCTCAATGCGATCAGGATGATCAACTCGGTCGGGGCGGAGCGTGGCGAGAACGGGCTGCCGAGGCTGCTCCCCGGGCTGAACTTCGTGCTCGGCCTCGACGGGGAGACGCAGAACACGTTCTTCCTGAACCTCAAGTTCCTCAGGACGCTGCTCGACCGCGACCTGATGATCCGCCGCATCAACATCAGGCAGGTGAACCCCGTGAGGCGGGAATTCAAAATGAAGTTCAGGAACCTCTTCCGCTCGTTCAAGGACCGCGTGCGCCTGGAGATCGACCACGAGATGCTGAAACGCGTGGTGCCCAGGGGCACGATCCTGCGCAACGTCCGTACGGAGATGCGCGAAGGGAAGATGACGTTCGGCCGCCAGGCGGGGACCTACCCGCTTCTCGTCGGCCTGCCTTACCCCCTGGAGCTCGGTCAATCCATCGACGTCATGGTCACTGACCACGGGCAGAGGAGCATCACCGCAGTGGAACACCCGCTGGATGTGAACAGCGCCCCCATGGCGGCGCTCTCTGCGATCCCCGGGATCGGGATGAAGAGGGCTGCGAGGATCGTGAGGTCGAGGCCGATGAAAGGCCCGAAGGAGCTGCACGCTTGCCTCGATGACGATTCAGCCGCGGCGAGCGCGGAGGCCTATCTAGGCTTCCCGAGCGGCTGAGGCTGCTCGATCCCCTTGCCGAAAACCTCGTCCGCCTTCGAGGCGAGTTCCTTCTCCTTGTCCACCGTCCACGCCCCGGTCCCCAGTATGTGCTCCCTGACCTCGATGTCCTTGTAGGGCATGACGTCGATGACCGTGGGGATCCTGATCGCGTCCCCGATCACCGCCACCGTCCTCGGCGGTATCGTCGAGATGATGTTCTGCCACATCGCCCTGTCCGGCACCCCCGCCAGGGCCGACTCCACGTCCGAGGGCTCCTTGAGCGACATCACCAGCCTGTTCGCGACCTGGCTCCTTACCTCCTGGTCTATCTGAGACGGCCTCTGGTCCACTATCGCCAGGATGAGGTTGAACTTCCTCGTCTCCCTCGCTAACTTGGAGAATATCGTGTACGAGGAGACCGCGGGGGCGAGGAACCTGTGCGCCTCCTCCAGGAACACGATGAGCCTCGGGAACTGCTCGTTCATCTCCGTGTACTGCTCGAACAGCCGCCTCGCGAGCACGTTCGCCAGGAAAAGGTAGACCGTCGAGTCCGTCCCGAACTCCCCGAAGTCCAGCACGATCGACTTGCCCTGCTTTATCACCGCCATGAGCTGTCCGAACGCGTCCTTCCCGCCCCCCTTGCGGATGAACGGCAGCCTGCTGATGCGGGACATCCTCCTCTGAAGCGCCTGCGCCGTGGCGGGGTGCATCTTGCTCTCGTCGAGGTTGGCCGAGTCAAGCGTCCTGATCGCGGTGATGAGGTCCTTCTGCCCCTTTTCCCTGTCTATCTGGTAGATCATGTCCACCATCTGGTCTGACAGGTTGTTCAGCGCAACGACCAGGTCGTCCGGCTCGATGAACTCCGGCTCCAGGACGAACTGCCTCGCCTCTGCGTTCTCCGGGTCGAGCGAGAACACCTCGACGTCGTGCGGGAAGTAGTACTTCAGCCCCTCCGTGTTGTCCGTGTTCGAGTACACCCCGTACTCCCCGTGCATGTCGAAGATGAGTACGCTCCCCGCCTTCTTCGCGAGTATCGCGCAGCAGAGCAGCTTGTTGAGGATGCTCTTGCCGACCCCCGTGCGCCCGTAGATCGCGAAAGGCTTCTCCACCAGCTTCTCGAAGTCCAGCTGGACGTAGAACGGCTCGACCCCCGTGATCGATCCTATCGTCGCGCTCTTGGCGGTCGGGTGGTAGATCAGCTCGACATCCTCCTTCGTCGCGTGCCTGCACTCCGAGAAGTACGGCGGTATCGTCTGCGGCTCCGACAGCTTCCTGTTCTTCTTCTCGATGAGCTGTATCGGCCTGAGCTTCGCCTTGCTGTAGAATATCGGGCCCGCGAAGCCTTCGTGAGTCTCGCCCGTCGGCACGATAACGTTCCCCATCGCGCAGCCTGCGAGTTGCTCCGCTATCTCGCTCTCCTCGTTGAGTATGTCCTCGACCATGCAGTAGAAGTCGTACGTCTTGCCCTCCACGATCACGGGGTAAGCTATCCTCAGGTCCTCGGGGTTCTCCAGCTGCAGCTTCGCGTAGAGGCCGCCGAGCACCGACGCCGAGACTATCTCTCCGATCTTCATCTTCTATCCCTCGAAAGTCTGTCAAGATACTCGTGGAACGCGCTCCTCTTCCGCCCCTCTATCTCCGTGAGCCCGTCGAGCACCTGCCTGGGGTCCATGCCCATGCGCACCGCGAGCTTCATGACCGTCTCCTGGTAGGCGCCTCGGAGGTGGCGGACGGTCACCGCCATCCTGTGCGCCTCGACGAGGGGGAGCGGATATCCCACCGCCAGCAGCGACCTGCAGTACGGCGCGACGTGCCCGAACGCCTTCTCCGGCTCTCCCTTCATGGTGCCGAGGTCGACGCGGAACCACTTGCCGCTCCTCGAGTGGAACCTGCAGTAATAGACGTCTCCGTAAAGGAGACCCTTCTGCCCCTTCTCGAACTTCTCAGGCGCCCTGATGAAAGCCAGCGCGCCATCCTCCAGCGACCTCTCCGCGCTCTTCAGCAGGTCCTCGTCCGTCAGGTTGTGCCCGAACGCGTGCAGCTGCGAGTCCTTCGAGATTCCCACCAGGAGATGCCCGTTCTTCTCGCAGACCTCGACGAGCCTCCCGATGAAGTCGCACTGCTTGGGGAACGTGGACAGCGCCCCGTCCACCGCGATGATGCAGCCCTTCGTGTCCTCCGCGACGTTCACCGCCAGCTGCCCCTCGATGAACCTCCTCCACTCGTTCACCATCTCCCTGTGCTGCTCCTTCGAGCCGCGCGTGAACTCGTAGAGCGTCTTGTAGAAGTCCCCCTGGCGCTCCACGAAGGCCTCGTAGGTGTCGATGCCCACGACCCTCTGGATCATCCGCCAGTCCTTCTTCGCGAAGTGATCCTCCTTGAAAGAGTAACGAAGCAGCGCGACCGATATCATCGCAAGCCGCCACGAAGAAATGTTGAGCAGGAAGCTGTACGACCCGTCGACGGCGATCATGTCCATCGGACGAGCCTCCTCCGCGAACCCGCTGAACCGCAGCCCCGCCCCGACATCTCCCGCCATCGGCGCGGAGTACTGCGCCCTCGCCGCCTCCAGCTCCTTCCTCATGTCCTCCGCCAAGCTCACCTTGCCACCTCCACCCTGCTCTCTCCCCTGTCGTTCATCTCGACATGCATCCTCGACTGGAACCTCTCCGCGACCTCCGTGAGGTGAGTGATGAGGATGACCTTGTCGAAGAAGTCCCCCATCCTGAACAGCTTCTGCACGAACAGGTCGCGCGAGACCTCCGTGTCCAGCGAGCCCAGGTCCCCCTCGTCAATGAACAGCATCTTCATCCTCCCGTAGGTCCCGCCGATCTGCGGCATGCTCGCCAGCTGCTGAGCGATCGCGAAGCGCAGCGCCGCGTTTATCTGCGTCCTCTCGCCGCCGCTGAACTCCCCTATGTCGTGCCACCGCCCGTCCACTCCCTCGACGCTTATCCTGACCCCGTGCCTGCCCGACTCCTCGTAAGTCTCCAGCCTCACCTTGTTGAACCGGCCGTCCGTCATGTCCGCGAGGTTCCTCGACGCCCCTATCTCCAGCGCGGGCATGAGCTGGTCTATCGCGAACTTCACCACGCCTCTCTTGTGGAACACCTCGTCCTTCAGTATCGCCAGTATCTCTCCTCTCTCGCGCAGCCCCTTCAGCGACCTCTCCGACTCGGCGATCGTCGCCTCCTCCGCCCTGAGGTCCTCCAGCTGCTTCGCGAGTCGCTTCGCTGCCTCCTCGCTCTTGCCGAGTTCTCTCGCCGCCTTCTCTGCCCTCGACCTCAGCTCGTCGAGTCGTCTCCTCGCCTCTGCGTACGCCTCCTCCGCGTGCTTCCTGTCCTCAAGCGCCTTCGAGACCGCCAAAGCCTCCGCCTGCGCCGCCCCCCTCTGCTCCTCGAGGTCCGCCACCAGCTTCGCGGCATCGCCGACCTCCTTGAGCTTCGCCCTCACGCCCTCGATATCCCTCGCCTTGTCCTTCAACCTCGCGACGACCCTCGCGATCTCCGACAGGCTCCTCTCGTCGGCCTGAGTGAATCTGACGCTGTCCCTCGCCGCCATCGCCCTCTGGACGTCCTCCTCCAGCTGCTTCAGCTTCGGAGCGAACCCCTCGTCCTCCCGCCTTATCTCGTCCTTCATCGACCCGACTTGGCGCTTCAGCTCGTCCAGGATGAACGAGTCCTCGTTGATCTTCCCCACGCGGCCGCTGACGTCGAGCAGCCTCGCCTCCGCCTTGATCCCCTCTTCCCTGATTCGGGCCAGGAGGTCCTCCCTTCCCGCAAGCCAGACCATCTCCTTCTCGATGCGGTCTATCCGTTCCGTCAGTGTGCCCTCGCTCCTCAACAGTTCGAAGGCCTCCTCCTTGCCCACGTCTGTCCTGAGCCTCGCGATCCTCTTCTCCGTCGGGAACAGCCGCTCCGTTATCGAACTCAGTCTCAGTTTGTGCTCCGCCTCCGCGTCGCGCTTCCTCTCGACCGCCGCGTCGACGTCCTTCTGGACGAGCTTGTGACTGCTCTGCCTCTCGGTGAGGGCCTTCTCCTCCTCGCGCAGCCTCTCGAAGTCCTTCAGCTCCTTCTCGAGGCTGCTCTCCTTGCGCTTCAGCTCGGCGGACTTCTCGGCCTCCTTCCTCTCTTTCTCCAGTCGCATCGTGAGCGCGGTCACGCGCTTGTCCGCCTCCGTCACTTTGGCGGTGAACTGCACGTATTCCTCGTGCCCCGCCTCTCTCTCACGCAATTCACCCTCCGCTTTCGACAGCGCGGCCTTGAGTCCCTCGTTTGCAGCCTTGTCCCGCGCGAGGTTCTCCTCGACCTCCTGCAGCTCGTTCCTCATCTCCGGCATCTTCGCCAGGAGTCCGCGGCGGATCTCTATCCTGCGCTCGACGTCCTCCGCCTCCTTCTCCACCTCCTTGAACGCTTCCTGTGCCGCCTCCTGCGCCTTCTCGAAGGTCTCGAGGCGGAACAGCTTCTGGAAGACCCTGAGGCGGTCCGAGCCCTTCTCAGACCCGAGCTCCTTCATCTCCTCCTGACGGACGAACGTGGAGTTCTTGAAGCCCTCATAGTCGAGGCCGACGATGTTCACGATCATCTTCTCCTTCTCGGGGATCGTGCCGCCGAGCGAGCCGCCGTCTTGTTGCAGGTCGAGGAAAGAGCCGCTGCGCGAGTTGAAACCCCTCCGGACCTCATAGCGGCGGTCGCGTTGCCTGAACGCGATGCGGACGTGGCCGCCAGGCTGGAACAGGTCGGCCGCCTTGATGTTCGACGGCGGGTCGGTCCTCGTCGTGCAGCCGTAGAGGGCGTAAGTTATCGCGTCGAGGATCGTGCTCTTGCCCGCCCCCGTCTTCCCCGTGATGACGGTGAACCCTGGCGGGAACTGGACCGACTGCTTCCCGCCAACGTACCTCATGAATCCATCCATCTCGACTTCCTCTATGACGAATCCGCCGGCGTCCTCCATGGTCACTGGTGGAGCACCTCCCTCAGGAGGCGCTCTCCTTCCACCAGTATCTCGGCGCGGCGGGGGTGGTCCTTGTACTGCTGCGAGACGAACTCCCTGAGCAGCCGCACAGGGTCGAGCGTGAACTCCTCCGCCCTGACCTTCTCCCTCTCCGGCGAAGTCCAGACGAACTCGTAGCTGAAGGAGTCCTTGAGGCGGTCGGAGAGGACCCTCTCGTCCACCCGCCCCCGCATGGTCTCCGGTATCGAGACCTCGACGCGGAGCATTTTGGCGGCAACATCACGTGGGAGCGCGGCGAGGATCTTGGCGGTGGCCTCGTCCGAGGGCCCGACATTAACGGGGATCTTGAGCATCTCGCGGACGGGCAGTTTGACGAATTCCCAGCTCTTCTCTTCGGGATGCAGAACGATGAACCCTTTCTCGTCGAGCCTCTCTCCCCAGTCGATTCTCTCCGGGGCACCGGTGTAAATCAAGCGGTCCCACAGGACCTGGTGCTTGTGGATGTGGCCGAACACCGCCAGATCCACCTTCGGCGGCAGCAGCTCCCGCCCGAAGGATGTGTCGCCGGGCAAGACCTCGCGCGTCGTAATCGATGAGAATTGTGCACCTTCAATCTCGAAATGACCGAAGAGCAGCGTCCAATCCGCCGTCGACTCCTCAGCTCTCTTCCGTATCCACTCCCGCCATATCGCCTTGGCGGTGTCGAAGGCCCTGTCCGGCGGGATCTCTTCCTTGAGATTCTTCCTCGCGAGCTCGATCACCTGGTCCGGATGCAGGTAGGGCATGAGGATGAAGGCGACCTTCCTCCCGTCGACCTCCTTCTCCATGACAGTCGGTCTTCGGATGACCTTCACGTGAGAATATCCGCGGTAGTCGTCCAGCGATGTCGCCCTGTTGAAGCTCCGAGGCTGGTCGTGGTTCCCCGCCAGTAGCCAGATCTCGATCCCCGCCATCCCGAGCGGCTCGATCACGTCCCTGCGGACCATCTCGCGGAAGGTCGGAGCGATGTGTGCGCGGTCGAAGAGATCCCCCAGGACGCAAAAGAGGGCGGCGTTGTTGTCGATTGCCCATTTCGCCGCGGTTGCGAAGTTCCTGTGGAGGTCGAGGGCCCTCTCCGAGATGCCTGTGTCGGGATCAACGCGGATCCCGAATCCGATGCCCTCGTGGATATCCCCCACGCAGACTATTGGGTGCATCGGCTCGGCATCTCTGGCTGCCTATATATGAGCTAGCGGAGAAGGTAAGCGAAAGTTGCGGACGGAAACCCGACACCTGATGGCGGCTTGCTATTTCTCCACTGGCGGGCTCACGTGCACGGACTTCATCAATCCGATTGAAACCCATCCAATTTTGCTTTGTCGATGAGCACGGCAGCCGGCTCGAATCGGGCCAAATGTAAGATCGGAACGCAATCACTTGTGTAGCCCGGTCCCGATGCCTGCGAGCTCTTCTGCCAATCGCCTCCGTCTCCGAAAATCCTGCTAATGGTTATGTTGAGCCTTCCCCACTTGTGCGCGTATCTTACCGAATACTGGTGAGTTGCTTGGTCACGGTGGCAGTACACGACGTGGTAGCCTCCGCTTCTGTCGATCACAGCTCCATCCGGATAGATAGCTTGCGCCCCGTACTGGGGATCCACGACCTCGGTGGTCATGTTCGCGCCGACCTCGGTTCGGAGCATGTACCAATTTGGGGCGTGGAAGATGTGAACCTTTGAATCCGAGTCGGTGACGATTGACGTATATGCAAGTCCGCTGGAAGAGACAAGCCTGAGATCCCAGCCAGTCCCGTTCAAGCTGGCATAGGCGATCCACCCTGACCGCCATGGCGGATCCGCGAAATCCTTGAAAAAGGAGATGTGCGGTCGGTCTTGCGCGTCGAGCGCGAGTGAAGGAAGTCCGCACGCGCTTCCCCAGCTCGGCAAGTCTAGACAACCTATGGCGGTTCCCGACCAGGAATTGCCATCGTAAGAGGCGTAGACGACTTCAGACTTCCGCTCCGCGGCAAAAGCCAATCTTGGGTGACCTCTGGAATCCAGCGCCAACGATGTCCCCCGAAATTCCAGAAAATCATCAGATGATATCACGCCATAGGAATGCAGCATATTAAATTGCCATGCTCCACCAGGCTGCTGCCTCGTGACATACATCACATGGTAGCTATCTATAACGTCGTAAAGGGCATCATAATACGAGACATGGGGTCTGTCTTGGGAGTCGAGAACGAAGCTCGGTCCTATCCCGCATAAACCTGTCCCCATGGCGTAGCAGATCACCTCCGTCACCCATTGCCCGGACGTGTTGTAGGCATACGACAGGCGTTCGCCGTAGTAGTCGCTGTAGATAATGTGAGGAGCGTCGTTCGAGTCCAGGGCGATGATTGGCGTGGCGTAGAAGATGGTGTCGCAGACCTTCTCCACCTCCCATGAGGAACTGGTCCAGAATGCATGGTAGATGGCCTGTTCGGATTGCCCTGCAAACGCGATATGAGGTCTTCCGCGGCTGTCGACGGCCACGGACGAAATCCAATCAGTCGACGAGCTTCGGTATATGTCCGCAACCGACCAGTTGGCCGATGTCTTCGGAGGCGGCACCTTCACAAGATCTAGCTGCAACAGGGGACTGGAAGAAGCCTCAACGGGGATAGCGCTTGCAGGAGGCACCGCAGCAATGAGAAAGGCGCAAACGAAGCTCAATCCCGCAATGTTGACTATCCCCGTAATCCGCCTGTGGTCGCGGCGCATGACCGATGCTCCCATGGCCCTCACAGGAGAGGAATGCTGCTGCGTCGGATATATCGGTTATCTCACAGAATGCAGTTGAAGGTGGTGGTGATGTGACTTACAATAGCTCAGTATTTTGTTGTGGCGCCTGCCGGTTCCGTCTACAGGATTTCTGGTGTGATCAGGTCCGGAGCCCATGTGAATGTCGAGACGATTTCGACCCAGATACAGTCTCCAGGATTGATGGAGAAGTTTGTCCCAGTCCAGCCTGATGGACCATAGGCGAAGACCTCGCTGCTCTGGCTGGAGTAGATCCACTTTCCGATCCTGATGATGTTCACATTGTTCCCCGGGCCGGTGCCGCCCTCGATGGACACGACAAGCTGCCGAGCGTCCTTGATCGCGGTCGTGAATGGCAGGCCGATCCAGTAGAAGGTCCATCTGAACTGTGGGCGGAGGACGAAAGACAACGGATCCGCGCTGTCAGTCCCATTCACCGCCCAGTTGAACGCCGTGGCCACGCCCAAGAGCAACCCCTCGCCTGGATTGAGGGAGAAGTCCTGTCCCCGCCAAGAACCATTCAGGTAGTGGTATATCACGAGCCTCTGATTCGTGCCGTCCCACTTCCCGACCAGGTTTATCTTGCGCTCGGTGAGTTCGCTCACGATATCGCTCGCTTTCCTGTAGATCGAATTGAACGGCAGACTGAACCAGAGCCCGCTCGGCATTCCCACGTTGGGGGAGACGGAAAGATGCCACAGCACGCCCATCGTGCTGTTCATGCTCTCCTGGGTGGCGCTGTAACCTTTCACTATGTAGAAGTGGGTCTGCATGTCGCTCTGGTGGCCTATGGCTATGTAAGACGTCCCGGTGATATCGGCGAGCTGCTGCCATGACCCGGGCCACGGCGCGAACCGGTCAGTCGCATGGAACACCTTGTAGTGCGTCGCCTCGGGGCTGGCGTTCCAAGTCAGGAGCACGTCATTCGCAGGCAATCTGTGAACCTGGAGGCCCCTCACGGGGAATCTGCAGTCCGTGGTGAAGTTCCATGGGTTGGGGACTGGACCCTTCGTCAGGTCCATGTAGTTCCAGTCCTCAAGGTGCTTCACCGAGACGAAGTACCTCCTACAGACGAGGAAAGGATCAGTATGGGTGAACTTGACAGTCCAATCGTTCTGCCAGAACCGCGAGAGACCGACCGAGGGAACGAGCTCGAAGTCGAGGCTGCCTCGGTTGACGGCCTCGCTGAAGACGATCGTGATTGGCGCGCCGATGGATACTCCGATCTCGTTGTCTGCGGGCGAGGTGCTCACGATGTACGGCGGGATGCAGATTGTCCTGAACCACCAGGGGTTCTTGATCGGTCCCGCGACCAGAGGCTGTCCAGCCAGGTTCGTGACATTGCGGACCCTGAGCATGTAGACGGTGCAGTCCGCGAAGGGGATCGAATGGTGGATTACCACGGCGTTGTTGAAGTCGATCCACTGGTAGGTCAGGGACCCGATCGACGGCGTGATGGTGAAGCTGAAGTTTGTCGGGTCCATTGGCTCGCTGAAGTTCACGAAAATCCGCCAGGTCAGCGTCACGTTCTGCTGCGCGTCGGCTGGTATGGTGGAGACGATAATCGGTCCCGCCACGCAGACGGCTGTGAAAACCCACGGAATCTGAATCGGACCCTCGACCACGGATCGCCCGTTCTTCCCCACCGCTACCGGCATTGCCCTGTACGTCTGGCAGGCGACGAAGGGCAAGTGGGTCACCGTCACATTCGTGTCATTCTCGCTCCAGGTGAATCCGTACGGTCCGGCGTCCGGTACTACGATCGTGGGAGCGAGCGTGCTCGTGTTCATCGGCATGTTGAATTTCAGTATTACATCTTGGTCGAGAGGGACGTCGACGGCATTCGGCGCGGGTTGCGCCCAGACGAGCACCGGGTAGCACTCCGTGGACACGGTGCCGAACGTGAAAGGGTGCTTGGCGAAGCCAGGCATGAAGTCTCTGCCCGCGCCGTCCTTCGCCTCAAGCACGGTCACTGTGTAGTTCATGCACGCGTTGAACGAGTGGTACATGTTGTATGGCGGGATGAAGTGCGTGAGGGTTACCGTGTCACCAAATGGGTTCCACTCCGTGCTCATCAGACCGCTGAATTCGCCGCCATACTCGTCCTTCACGGAGATTCTGAAGGAACTCTGGTCGACACCGCCCCACCAGATGATGGTGATGTTCTCGCTGAGAGGCACCTCCCTGTCGCCGTCAGATGGATGCGTCCTCATCATGAATGGCGGGCAGCCTCCGGGTCCTGTGGTCATGAACTGCCACGGATTCGGCGCGTTCGGGTTGTTGATTAGAGAATATCCGCCTAGGTCAAGAGCCCATACGTGCATCTGATATGGCGTGCAGGGATCGAAGGGCTCGGTGTGGTCGAGGCTGAGGGAAGTGTTCGAGGTCCACGCAGGTGTCAGGGTGCCCGACCAGTTGACCCCTGTCGCGAAGTTCTTCAGCTCATAAGCCAGGCTGTCCATCATCATGTCCCTGCTGAACGTCACGTTAATCGTCTTCGAGAGGTCGACGAATGGGAACTGATGTGGCGGTTTTGTCACGATTATGTATGGATTAAGGGCCTCTGTCGTGAAGTACCAGTGCTCAACGGCGCCGTCGTACGTCAAGAGCAGCCCCGCCTTGCTCATGCACGGTTTCGAGAGGTCGCTGACGGGGACGTCATATGTGTAGATGGTGAGCTGCTCGAACGGGGTGTCGTTGTGGTATCCGATCAGCTCCGTGGCGGAGGCGTCCCAGCTCCACTCCATCGCGATGTCCGGTGAAGCGGTGATGTAGGGCCAGCACGTGCTCGTGTCCATCACCTGACTGAACATTATGATGATGAGGTGAGTGACCTTGACGTCGACGTCGTTCTGCTTGGGGAGCGTGGCGACGATGTACGGCCTCGGCGCGATCGTCGAGAACGACCAGCAGAACTTCCCGCCCGTGTGGTTCAGAATCACCCCTGCTTTGTCCGTCCCCCACACGCACACATCGTACTTCTGCCCCTTCAGGAACGCCGCAGCATGCGCTATCTTCACCTTCGTGTCGCCTTCGTACCAGCCCCACGGCGTGGTCAAGGTGACGTTCGGAATCACGCTCATCCAGACGTTCGCGGTGTTCATCGGCTTGGTGAAGTTGATGTAGATCGGCGCGTTGGTCGGGATGTTGAATAACATCGGGTAGTAGCTCGAAACCATCGGCGGGAGCTCGGTGATCGAATAAGTGATAGTCACGTCCTCGACTCGGGGGGCGACAGAAGAATCGTAAGTGATCAAATCGGCGAGATACTTGATGCACTTGAAACCGCCCAGATCGATCGATTGCCCGGGAGAGGTGTAATATGGGCTCCACATCGCGATGGCGGAGTTGTTGCACTCGTTGCTGACGTTTACCTGGAGCCTGATCTGCGTGTTCGGCGGGACATTGGCGGGTGTCTGGTTCCAGAATATCTTGTCCCAGTGCGTGAGCGTCTGGTAGGTGTTGAACATGTTCGAGATGTATCTGCCCTCCAGGCGAAAGCTGAACTTGATCGTCCACATGTCGCTGAGCATCGAACCCGAGAAATCAGAGCCGCCAAACATGATGATCGCATCGTGCGCGGGGTCGTACGCCAGGCCGTGATCTTTCCTGAGCGGGCTCGGCACACTCGGCGTGAACACCAATTTCCAGTTCGCCTTCCAAGAAAACGGGTCGTCCGGGTCGTACTGATCCCATCTGTATCGGAATGTCTGGTTCGAGGCGAATGACCCGCCCCACAGGACGATCCCTTGGATTGAACTGGTGAAGACATACGCGGTCTTCGCCCCGGCGCCAGAGGGCGGTTTCATGTCTGTCGATATCGATCGCCACGTGTTGGCCTGCGTATCGTACTCCCATGTGTCGTCGTACTGCTGCATCACCTCGGCCCCGCCATAGAGGACGACTCTCCTGTGGTTGTTCTGGTAGTTGTAAGCGAGCGCGAATCCCGATCTCGGAGCCGGTCCGATGGACGGCTTCTGCTGCCATGTGTGCGTTGTCGCACTGTAGGCCCACACCTCCATCCCGCTGAGGCCCCGTCCCACGAGGATAGCCTGTTTCACGACGGGGTCGTAAGTCATTGCATGGTAACCGAGGCGCTGGGGCTGGGTCATGGCCGTCCGATTGACCCATGTGTTGTTAGTCACGTGGAACTCCCACGTGTCCGTGAGCTGCGTGGCATAATCGGCCGCCATCCCACCGTACATCACGACGACCTTGCTGTTATTGTCATAGGCCATGGAGAGGCCGAATCTGCGCGGCGGGGCGCAGGCTCGCGTGTCATCCGCGCATATCCTGGTCCACAAGTTTGAGCCGTAGTCGTATTCCCATGTGTCGTTGTGCACGGTCGAACCGCCGTCAACGCCTCCGAAGAGGACGAACATGTTCCTGTAGGAATTGTTGGTGAAGCCGAAGGACTTCCTCGGCCCAGGGTCCGATGGCGGGAATCTCTCTATCCAGTTCCCGATGTCTTTCGTGTTCTGGATGTAGGCGCCCGCCCCCGTGCCGAGGAGCTGGGTCTCGAAGCCGGTCCCAGCGAGGAAGTCGCCGTCCGCGAAATCTGAGTCGGAAGTCTCCAGCCAGGATGCCGCCTTGGCCCTGTCCGGAAGCAGCACGAGAATCGAGGAGAGCAGCAGGAGTGCTATGATGCAAACCGCATACGCCCTTGCTCTATCGAACGCACTCTCATCCTCCCGCCATTTCCCCTTCTGCAATCGAGGAAAGCGATTGTCACTCCTCCTTATCGGTGTAGCCTCCGTAAGTAACTTGTGGTGCGGCCTTTCTGTGTCAAATCCCATAATCACTTTCTTGGAGAGACCGCAATACCTCCCATGCCTAGGCTGGCGCAGGGGCAGGTCGCACGGATAATAGATGCGATGGAAGACGGGGTCAAGCCTGTGTATTCGATCACCGGGAGATGGGACGTCGCTCCTCGAAAGGCGAGTTGACAGGCGGAGCCGACGGGTCAAGGACCGGGGACGCGGGCATCGGTGTGGACAACCGGACCGTTCGGAGTAGAGTGAAAGTAGAGTGAAAGCAGAGCAAAAGCAGAGGAAAAGCAGAGCAAAGGTAGACCATCTCTCCATATGGACATGTGCATTTGTTCGGAGTATACATGCTGCAATAAGACATGATCGTTCTCATGACAGGCGAAATGGTCGGCGTTCTCACCTATGGTGGAAGGCAGCTTTCGCGGACCTCCGAGGAGGGGAACCAATCACAGGATTGTATAGGTGCGATCGTCTAGGTGAATCGCATCTTTCCGCCGATCGGACTCGCGGGTGCCGCGGTGTTCTCGCCTTTGATAACCGTCGCCTCACAGTTTAATAGGCGACTTCACGACTCGGAGAACATGGCGCTATTCAAGGGAGAGAACAGGCACGAGTCGATCAGCATGGTCATCGGCAGCATCTTGCTGGTCATGGGACTGATAGTGCTCTTCATCGGGTTCTACTTCGCGTTCACGATAGTGTCGAACCCGCGGGCATATCTGGACTCGCAGACGCCGAGCTCGAATGACCAGACAACTACGGGGCCGCGTGCCGAGTTCAGGTTCACGATCAACGATTTCACGGTCTCCTTCACGGATGCGTCGCAGCAGGGGGATTCGTCGATCAACCAGTGGGAGTGGGACTTCGGGGACGGGAACAGCGTTAGCGGGCAGACACCGCCGTCTCACACCTACAGCGGCAACTTCAGCGGCTCGGTGAGGCTCACCGTCAGGGACGGGAATGACAAGGAGAGCAGCGCGCTGGGGAGCGTGCACGTTGGCATGGGGGAGCACTCGTCTGGTAACTCGGCGCCCGACTTCAGCACGGACCTGGGCAGCGCGCTCAACATGAACGACATCTTCCGCCCGCTGACGGAACTCGCCCGGGGTGTTGCAGCAGTCGCAGGCACGTTCTTCATGCTCTTGATCATCTGTATCGCGGGAGGTTCGATCCTGAAGGCTGGCTGGAACCTCATCAGGCCTCGGCCAGAGACCATCAAGGTGCGCATCAAGCCGAAGGACCTCCAGGCAGAGCCGGTCTATCCGACCACGTACGCGACATCGCCGCAGGCGCCGATGCAGACGGCCCAGCAACCACCGCCCCCCTTCTTCCCGCCGGAAACGCCGCCGCCACAGCAGTACTTCCAACCGCCACCGCCAGTCCAGTGACTGCGCGCGAGAGGTTTCCCGCGAGTGTGAGGAAAGGACGGCGGAGAACCTACATCCGCCGGCTCTCGGCCAGCCAGTTGTCGGCCTCTCTCTGGATCTCTTCCTCGGCGCGCTCCGTCTCGATGAACTGCTTCTCGGGCCGGCCCTCTTCTCTTTCGTGCTTGGCGAGCCTCTTCAGCGCCATCTCGAGCGCGTAGAGCCTCGGGTGGCCGTTCACCCAGTGGAAGGCGCGTGACATGTTCGACACGATGAGGTGGTTGAACACTATCACCTCGTCGTCCAGCTCGACGAAGACGTTCACCTCGCCGTGCTTGGGTTTGCTGAAGATCAGGCGGTTGACCTCGTCGTTCTTTATGACTCTGACTTTCTTTGCCATGTTTGACTGTATGCCGAGGCAGTTCATTATCTTGGCGGGATATCCGTGTTGTACAGGCCAATCGTTTGAGGGCTCATCGTGTCCCCAGTCATCATCGTGCCCTTCCCATGGCCCTATCCCAGAACACGCCCCGAACGACGAGACATCGCGTTTCATGATCTGGACTTTGACCAATGTCCCCTCGCGGATGCCCTCTTTCTTCGCGATTTCTTTGGGGATGACGATGGCTAGAGAGCTGCCAATCTTCCTGACCCTTCCCACAAATTCTGATGTCATCGCATTCGGAGTACTGACCTAGGCTTGACCTGAGGTTTACTGTAAGATGAGCGAAAGTGACTTCATAATTCGCGGATGAAAACTAGCCTTCTCGGCTCGCTTCCCACTCCTTCAGTGCCGCCTTCATGTTCTTCACCGCCGCTTCCTCGAGCGGCTTGACCTTCCTGAGGAGCTCCGCGCCCTTCTTCCTGTCCTCAATCTTCATCTCCCCCTCCATCTTGAACGGGAAGATCTTGGTGAACTGCGTCATGAGTTCCGTGCCCTTCTCGTAGCACTTGGCGGCTTCGATCAGGTGCTTCGACTCCTTCCCCTTGTTCTTCTTCCCGAGCCTCTTCATGAATGCGGCGGACATCCCCCGGCTCTCCTGGTAGCACGCGCCGACGTAGCTGTTGCCGAAGTAGTGCTGCTCCGCCTCGGGCGCAGTCTCGAGGACCCTCGCCCATTCCTCCAGCGCCTCCGGGCCCGCGATGTATCTCGGATTCACCGGCACGTTGCCGGAGGCGAACTTGACCGCTCTCTCCACCGCTAGCCTGTCCGCGGCGGGGCTCTGCTTCGTCTTCTCCCCGAAGTAGTACGCGTCGAGGCAGCCGGGCGCCTGCAGATCCTTGTACGGGATTGGTGTCTCTGGCTTGCCTGTCAGGCTCCGGTACGTGCTGACGACGTACGAATCGCCGTCATAGCCCTTTACGATCCCGTACTCCGGCAGGACGAGCCCCCAGAGCACGACAGGCCGGTCCTTCGCGTCTATCTCCTGCTTGACCCGCTCGAACAGCTTCCTGACCTTCTCCAGCTCCTCCGGGGTCGGGCTGCCCGACTTGGCGGGATAGGAGTTGTCGTCGAACCAGTGCTCCATCTTGACGCCAAGGCTCTCGGTGCCGTGATATATCATGTCCCAGGTCTCGTTGTGCAGCGCGGTCGGGCCGGACTCGCAGGTCACGCCCTTCGCCACGTTGATGATGAAGGAGTATCCCGACCTCCCGCCAACATCGCTCACGTCGCAGTCGATTCCAATTGCCCTCAACGATCCCGCAACCGCGCCGGTGTACGACAGCCAGCATGGCATGTACTCCACCTTCTTACTGATAACCTTCTTGCTCATCTTCTCACCTTCCATGATGCCCTTGGCGTAGACCTTGCGCATCTGCTCTCTCCTCTCCTGTTCCCGTCTCATCGAGTCACCGTAGACGGTCGAGGCCGCGTCGACCAGCGTCTTCCCGTCCTCTGTCAGGCGGTACTCCCCCCTCGACACGCGCTCGACGAGCCTCATGCCCATCAGCAGGCTGAGGTGGTTGACGAGGGCGTTCTTCGAGAGTCCCGTCGCCTTTGTCAGGTCGGAGAGGCCGCGGTTCTCCTGTCGAAGGAGGGCGAGAACGTGGATTCTCGCCGGATGCGCCGCCGACCTCAGAAGCTCTGCGACGGCCTTCGGCGACTCCATGAGGACGCTCCCGTTCTTCGCGGCATCGGTTTCCTTGCTCAACGGGCCACCCCTTGGGCCAAGGGGCATTGCGACGAGGGATGATAAATGTATCGGTCTTTGTGAACTTTAGTACCAATATGCGTGAACAAGTAGCGGCATGAAGTATTGCCAAATATCCCCTGCAGGGGAATCCCTGGACGAATCACAGCTTGCTAATTCACGATCGAGAAATGGTCCCGATATGACACGATAGCCTGCCTAGGAAAATCCCAATTGCTGAACTGTCCCGTGATCTGGAGGCCTGCTATGATTCTGGGCGAAGTCGATGGCTTAAGCGATTCCAAGCATCAGGTCCATGCCGAAGAACCTCGGCGAACGCCACCTGCAGCTGAGCTCGAAGCGATTTCTCATCATCGAATCGATAGAAGTCTCGGTCGAAGCTATCACCCCTGAACCGATCACCATGGATTAGGATACCAAGACGCTTTCGGAGCCCTAACTCCTGCCACATGCCACTCTCTGAGAAGCCTGCCCAGCCGAATTGCTGACCTTCTGGTGCGACTGCGATTTCCACGGCGAAAGCTCTGACTTTAGGATCGCGGTAGACAAGGATTCCCTCACTAAGACCGGGTTTCCTAGGTCTCCAGAACGTCAAGAATCCCTCACCTTCGTTGCGGAATTGAAATCCGTCCGCAGCCAACAATTCGCTGCCCACCTCCTTCACGATTGATTGGAATTTCCTCGTTATCATTGCTCAATTCCCTCAATCCTCTGATTCCCCTCTTACTTAATAAATCGCGTGGAAAAACGGTCCATGATTGACCCACAGTCTTCCGGTATCATCCAATGAGGTCGTGATGGGCGGATAGATTTATAGGCATTCATTACCATTATGGTAATCGTCATGGCGAACGCATACGACGACCTCTACACGTGGCTCCGTGTGGCATTCCGACGAGAGCCGTTCACTCTATCGGAATTCCGTGCGACGTTTCCCTCCCCCGCCCCCGCGAAGGTGCTCTTCGATCTCCGCCGTCTCGGCTACATCGAGGCGGGAAGCCACGGGAAATACAAAGTCATAAGCCCGGACATGAGGTTGCAGCAGACCGTCGAGCGCGCTGAGCGTTCCTTCGGGATTCCGGCGATGGCGGGGCTCCCCTATGCGTATTCGCGGGACACCGCTGTTTCGATATGGACCGACGGCGGCTACTGGACCGGATTCACGCGAGGTTTCCGCCCGCTCCATATGGATATCCTCAAGCGTGACGTGAACTCATGGCTTTCGTTCTTCCGATCCTCCGGGATGAGGGCCACCGTGGAAGGGACCAGGGAGACCCTTTTCGGAGTCGTCCATGTGCTTCACCCGGTTGCCCGAGTGCATGCGGTGGAGCACAGCGGCGTCAGAGTCGTGCCCAGGGATGAGGCCCGCGAGTTCGCCGCATCGCGGCCCTTCGCCTACGAACCCGTCGTCCGATCGCTCGGGCCGCCCGGCGGGAGGAGAGGGGGATGAGACCCGAAGACATCGCGCGGGAGCGCGTCTGCTTCGACGTCATGAGGGCAGTACAGAAAATGGACGTCCTGCTGGTCGGAGGCTATGCTGTCAGCGCATATGGCCCGCCGCGGTTCTCGGTCGACCTCGACCTCGTGCTCCAGGAGAAGGTCGTCCCGAAAGTCAGGGACGCGCTGCTCAAAGCCGGACTTTCGAAGGCGAGTGATTGGGATGGCGGGGATCTCTTTGCGGGGAAGGCCGAACGGTGGACCGTCGGGGAGGCGACCCTCCCCTCCTCGGTGGATCTGCTGATTGGCGGCATCTCCGACCGCGTCTCCGGGGTGACGTTCACATTCGAGAGATTGAGGAAGACGGCAACGCGCAGGGCGGTCAGAGGCCTCCTGTCCTCCTCGGTGGCTGAGCCGTTAGTCCCGAGCAGGGAAGCGCTCATCGGCCTGAAGCTGCACGTCGCTCGGCGAATCGACTTCAGAGACATCGCCGTCCTATCGGGAGAACCTCTGGATCGGGAGGCTGTGGCTTCGATGATTGCGGGGGCGACCAGGAAGCTCATCCTTGGGCATGTCAGGAAGCTACTATCAGACATAGATACCAAGGAGTTCAAGGATTCCATTAAGGGCGTCTACATGCTCGATGACAAGGTCTATGCGCGCTATATGAAAGGCGTGAAGGACCTAGGACTATGGCTGGTAAGCCAGCTTCGCGCGCGTGAAAGTGCGGAGTGACGCAAGGGTGCGCATCTCCTTGAGCATGCGTCATCCGAGAATCTTCAAGTCTGGATGCGCTCGATGCGCCCAGACCCTTCAGCCCACCGCAGCAGGCGCAGGAAGGCCTGCGTCTCTGCCCCCGTCAGCGTGATCACATCCCCGCCATGGTACGCGTCGCCCGTCTCCCAGTCCTTGACCACCCGCAGGACGCGGTACCGCGGTTTCCCCTTCACCGCAATGAAGTCCGCCATCTTCGCCGCCGCCCACGAGTCCTTGAACGTCCCCTGGAACACCGCCAGCCGCTGGTGCGCTATCACCGCGATCTTGTTGCACACATCGTTCAGGAAGCTCCTGTTGTGGCTCACAATCAGGAGCATGCCCGGGTACGCCTGCAGCGCCCCCGCCACGATCTCCTGGCTCTCGATGTCGAGGTGGTTCGTCGGCTCGTCCAGGACGAGGAGGTCGTACTCCTGCACGATGAACTTCGCGAGGGCCAGGCGCGCGCGCTCGCCGCCGCTGAGGCTCCCCACGGTGTTGTGCACGGTGTCTCCCTTGAACCAGAAGCGACCGAGCATGCCCCGCGCCCACTCCTCTGGCGGTGGCGGGGTCCGGACTGTCCGTATCTCCTCCAGGAGGGTGCGGGAGAAGTCGAGCTCCTCCGCCTCCTGCGCGAAGTAGCCGATCGTCAGGTTGCGGCCTCTGGTCACGGTCCCCGCGTCTTGCTCCTGATGTCCGATGAGGACCTCCAGGAGCGTGGTCTTCCCGCAGCCATTCGGCCCGACCAGACCGACCTTGTCGCCCTTCGTGACCTCGAGGTCGACATCCGCGAACAGGAGGCGGTCACTGTGCGACTTCGCGACGCCGATTGCCCGCACGACTCCCGGCGCCGACCCTCCCTTTCGGAAAGTGAGGCGGAAAGCGCGGGCAGCGCTAGGTGCGAGCTCCGGCTCTTGGCGTTGCAGACGTTGGATCGCAAGCTTCCTCGAAAGGACCTGGTTGTACACCTTCCGTGACTTGAACTCCTCGATGATCGCGAGCTGGCGCTGCATGTCTTCGAAGTGCCGCTTGCGCTGCGCTTCCCTGGCCCGCTGCAATGCATCTCGTTGTATGCGGTATTCCGAGTAGTTGCCGCTGTACTCGAATATCCTGAAATGGTCCACGTCGAGGACCTTCTCCGCGACCGCGTCGAGGAGGAACTTGTCGTGGCTCGCGAGGAGGACGGCGGCGTCTATCTCGAGGAGGTACTCCTCGATAAACTCGATCGTGTCGATGTCCATGTGGTTCGTCGGCTCGTCGAGGAAGAGGATGTCCTTCTCCTTCGCGTTCGCGAGGGCCCGCGCGGTCAGGACCTTGGACTTCTCCCCGCCTGAGAGAGAGCCGAAGCTCTGGTCGAGCAGCTCCTCGCCGATGCCGAGGTCGTTCAGGATCGGGTCGTTCACGATGTCGCTCCGGCTGCGGGCGACGCCGAGTTCCTGATGCAGCGCCTCGTAGCGGTCCAAGCGCGCGGGAGCATCGGACGCTGACCATGCGTCTTTCCCCGCCATCCACGTCTCCATCTCCGCGAGCTCGGCCTCGATGCGCAGCGCCTCCGGGCTGGGGGCGGACAGGATGTCCCGCACCGGAGTGTCCTGCGGCACGTTAGGGACTTGCGGGAGATAGCCGTAGCGAAGCCCCTTCTTCAGGATCAGGTCTCCAAGGTCCAGCTTGGTCTCTCCCGCAATTAGCCTGAACAGCGTGCTCTTCCCGGAGCCGTTCGGGCCGACCAGGGCTGCCTTGTCACCCGCCTGCAGAAGGAAGTCCGCGTGATTGAGGACGAGCGTGGGCCCCCATGACTTCATGAGGTCCCTGCCCGCGATGATCGGCTCCATGTCTCATGGCGTATCCCCGCGACCCAGATTAGGTTTCGCCCCGCACGGAGATGATGTGGTCACGGGGTTCGACGGCCAAGTCGCCTCGGCTTTCATCACTGATGCTGGAAGTCTTCTTGGCTGACAATATTCCGAGGTGCCGTCTTCCGAATTCTGTAGAATGCGACCAAAATACCGGCGACGAGAATCGCCAGGTCAATGGTGGTCCCTGCGCCGAGCAACGGCGGTACGGAGAGCAGTCCGGTCAGCAGTGAGATGATCCCGGTCCCCGCCTCCGCGAGGACGAAAGGCAACGAGAAGATTGCGAACGCCTGCATAACCGCCTTCCCGTCCTTCCCGCCCTTCCACGGCCTCCTCTTCGATGACCAGATTCCCGCCACGAGCAGGATGATGTTGAAGACGAAGGCCACTACCGGCTTGTAGTTCACCGCCACTTCGACCGGCGGTCTGACGACCAACGACCTTTCCTGCTCGACGTTGCCTAGGTTGTCGGTCGAATAGTAGAATATGGTGTGCTCTCCCTCGGCGAGGGTGAAGCCGCCTGTGTAGACCGTCCAGCTCCCGCCGTCTATCCTGTACATCGTGACGTTCACGCCGCAGCCGGAATCCGCGGCGGCGAGGGTGAACGGGGCGGCGGGGGAGATCGTCGTGACAGGCGGCGTGTCGTCGAGGAAGAATGTCTCGTTCCGGACGGCCTCCTCGTTCCCGAGGTAGTCGAACGAAAGGAACTCGACGTACCAAGTCCCGTCCCATCCCGCGTGACCGAACGATGTGGAGTAGTCCCGCCATTGAGGCCATGACCATGAATCATCCCAGATGCGGTAGAACGTGGAGTTGGGACCGACGCCGCCGTCAGTCACAGAGAGTGTGAGGAGAGTCGAGGATTTGATGAAATTGCCGCCATTCAGGTACTTAGGTTCACCGATTGAGATGGCGGTGGCGGGAGGAGTGTCGTCCGCCCTCAGCACCCTGTAGTTCACTTCTTCCACATTCCCGGCGTTGTCCTCCGAGTACCATTCGATGTAGTGGTCTCCATCGTCTGACAGGAAAAATGAGGACGAGTATTCGGTCCATGTGACGTTGTCTATCCTGTACCAGGTGTGGTTGATCCCAGACCCGCTCCGGTCCGTGACGGATAGGTCTAGGGGAGTGGACGACCTAACGAATGTGGCGGTGGAGGTGTAGTTCGGAGAGCCGATGACGAGAGAGGTTATCGGACCGGGAACTACCTCTATCGTCCATGTGCACACATTGTTCGTCTCGTTCGATTCTATGATGTCGTCGTGGTAATCCACATTGGCGGCGACTCTGTGAGTGCCAGGAGTGGCGGGAGATTCCCAAGTCGCGGTGAAGCGCGAGGACGCCTCAGATTCATTCAGCGGCGGGATAGTGAATGCTGCGAAGGGAACGGCCGGAGAGGACTCATTGTAGAACGCGACGGTGGCGGTAGCGCTCGCGTTCTTGTCGCCCTGGTTCGACGCTCGAACGGAGAGCTGCAGGGGCAACGATAGCCCGATCTTGACTATGGCGGGAGGCAGCAGGCTCACCGGGACGTAGTCAGGCATCGAGACGACCTCCACCGGTGTGCACGCCACGTTGTTGTTCTCGTTCGTTTCGTTCACCTTCGACGGCGGAGGGTCGGCGTAGGCGCAAAGGCTATGGTTGCCATCGGGCGACGCGTTCCACCCCAGCAAGATGTTTGTTTGTGAGAAGCTGGCGAGACCGGCCGATTGGGAGAGGCTGATACTCTCGCCCGCGTCGGGCTTCATGTCGCCGTTTCTATCGTCGAAGAGGAGCAGGTCGAATGCCCCGACCGAGACGTTTGCCTGGTTCGCGACGGTTACGTTCACCTGAGCGAAGGTGTTGTTCGACAAGGGCGGATTGGGCAAGATTTCGACAGATGTGGGCTTGAGGTCCGGGGAGGGAAAGAACAGTTTGGGCGAATTCGTCGAGTAGTAGATGTCGTAAATGGAAGGTCCGTTGCGGTAATCAGTCCAGACCACGCCAGTAAACCATCTACCGCCATAGGGATAAGCCGCAATCGCGGGCGTGTTGTATTCAGGGGTCAGCCTCGCGGCGCCATCGGTGACCAGGACAGGCGCTCTCCAAGACGAGAGTGAGGAGATAGGCGCTGTCGACTCGAAGACCCCCCACAGCGACCAATACACGATGCGGACGGCGCCGACAGCGGGAACCGCGGCGATCCTAGGGTTCCCGTGGTTCATCGGATTTCCCGTGACTGGGGCGACTTCCCAGGAGGAATCGTTGCCCCAATCCTCGCTGTACGCGACATCGATCTGCCTGTAGCCCCACTTTGGGTGAACGAACGGGACGAGCACAGTGCCGGAGCCTAAAATCGCCACGACATCTGGCGCGAACTCATCGTCCGCCGTCTCCGCCACAGGAATCCCTGGATCGGATGTCCACGATCCGGGGGTCCCGCCAGTCAGACTCCGCATCATGAACACATCGCGGTTCCCGGACGCCGATTGCCGCTCGTAGACGACGTACACATCGTTTGGGCCGCCCCAGGCGACGCGAGGCATTCGGTTGATGGAATGATCATATTCTCCCACGAGGATCTGGGGCGCCTCCCACGCCCGCCAGACGCTTCGGTCACGCGCGGCCATGAACATGATGTCGACGCCCCCTGCCCCGTCGTCGCGCTCAAAGGTGAGGAACGCGCTCGCAGAGTCGTCCCGGGAGATGGTGACGGATGGGTTGTGATCTCTCGGATTCGTTGTGACGTTCACCAGCATGGAACCCATGTACGGAAAGTCAAAAACCTCACGGAGGCCTCCCCACGAACCTTCGAACACGACGATCGCCTCGCCGCTGCTGAAGTTCACGGCGATCGATGGGTGGCTGAAGTCTTCGGGAGCGCCGGTGCCGAAGGCCGAGTTCCACCACATGCCCCCGTCTTGGGAGTGGGCGGTGACTATTTCGTATCGGTGACGCGTGGGATTGTATTCTTCGTAGGAGGCGTACACGGTGCCGTTGCTGGCAGCTCCGAGTGATGCATTCCGTTGAACCTCAGAAGGGGTGGTCCAGGATGCGAGGACGTCCGGGGACCATCCAGAGCCAGGGTCTCCGCGAGTCCGTGGTTCGGCTGCCATGGAGATTCCCGGCCCCGAGTCAGGAGATTGAGCCGGGGGCCGAGCTTGCGACGGTGCAATCGATGTACCTGCGGTCGGCGTGATGAGTACTATGCCGAGGATCACGGGGATGAAGCCACACGCGCGCAACTCGTACCTCCCGGGGACGCAACCCACTGTCACCACACCGACCAACTGCCTACTTAATGCTGTTGCCGGGGCGACCCGCCACTCCCCGCCCCATGCACCAGGTCAGTGCATTCGACCATGAACGAGGGGCCGCGTAGTGGTATCGTCGCTTCGCGGAGGCTGTGGTTCAAATAGCAGGCAATCGTCCCTAACTGTATGGCGAAGAAGAAAATCAAACTCACTCGGGCCGGTCGAGCTCGCGCGCGCCGCAGGCACGGCGTCCGGGGATCGCGGACCAAGTGATGATGAATCCGATTCATCAAGTCTCGTTGCCGGACACAGGTCTTGCCCGCCGCGCGGTCGTCGAAGGGCGGCGCTTCGCCGTTCCCGCATCGTCTTCTTTGAACCGATCCGCCGCGAGCTCTTCATTGATGCGGCTGAAGTCCGCCTGCAGCATCGAGGCCACGCGGGAATCGTCCGCGTTCAGGCGGTAGAAGCGCGAGCCCCCGACTTCCCTTGTGAACAGGACGATGCCGTCCTTCTCCAGTTCGGGGACGAGCCTGTACAGGGTCGGTCTGGAGATCCCCGTGAACTGTTGCATCTGGGACAGCGTGTAGTCGAAGTCCACATGGTCGGCCAGGAAGTCCAGGAGCCTGACTCTCGGAGAGTCGCCGAACACCTCTGTAAACATATATTACAGCCTTGTAAATGAATAGACGTGCGTCTACTTATATCTTCCTCACCATCGTACGGCCGTGCGAAAGCTGTCCGCGGATGAGGCCCCCCTGATGCTCAAGCTCTACCGGAGGCGGAAGTTCGGGGCCTCGCACATCCTCGAGGACAACCTGCTCGAAGGCTTCCCCACGGACAAGGTGGACCTCCTGAGGAACGCTCTCAAGGCTCTCAAGAAGGACGGCATCCTGCGGGCCAAGAAGACGAAGCACGGCGACGCGGTCTCGATCCCGCCGACGCTCGGCAAAGATATCTATGGGGAGCTGAGGAAGAGGTATTCGTGGCTTCCTGAACCGCCATGGCTGTGAGGGCTGTAAGGGGATAACCGCACCCGGTTTCGCGCAAAATGATTAATACGCCCGGGGCTGTTTGATTCCTAGATGGGCGACGTCAGCATCGTGGCCGCACTCGCGATAAACGCGCCGGAGATCCTCCTGATAATTGCTGCACTGCTCATCATCATAGGCATCGCCCTCGCCTTCCGCGGCAGGAAGCTATGGGCGGGTCTGATGAGCATCATAGGCGCCGTGATAGGGGGCACCCTCGGCTACCTCTTCGGCATGCTCATCAACGACTGGATCACCGCGCTGATCCTGTCCATGGTCGGGGCTTTCATCGGCTCTCTCCTCTTCGGCTACATAGTCAAGATAGCGCTCGCTTTCGTGACGTCGCTGCTCGTGGCGGGCCTGGCGTACATCGCGATTGGCCAGAGCATGTCTCAGGACATGCGAATCGTCGTGGCGGCGGTCCTCCTGCTCGTGATATATGCGGTCGCATACTGGTTCATCCAGGAGATCATAGCTTTCGTCACCGCGCTCCTCGGCGGCCTCCTGGTCGGCGTGGGGATCATCCTGCTTGGACTGGGCACCACCGCCGCAGTCTCGGTCGGCGGGCTCGTGTTCCTGGCGGGCTTCGTCATCCAGAGCGTTGACTACGGGAGAGAGAAGAGGAGGAGGGTGGCGCGGGCGGCCGCTGCCACATATTACGTCGCATCTGAGCCGGTCGTGACTGAATCGTACGAGCAGGCGCCGCCGCCACCGCCGGAAGAGGAACCGGGGCAGTACTGAGTGCTGTGTGCAACCGCGAAGCTCCTCGTTCCACATCGTCTCAGGATTTCTTCGTGCCCCCACCGAACAATGTCCTCACGAGCCTGGAGCACAGACCGAGCACGTTTTCCGCCTTCTTGACCGCCTCGGGCGCGTAGTCCTTGAAGTATTCCGCGTCGATCCCCTCCTCGAACCCGTAGCCCGCCATGGCCCTCTCCGATGTCTTCACAGTTCTATAATCTCCCCCGGCTTCACGTCGGCGAGCTCCCAGTAGTGCCCCGCGCCGGGCAGCTCGATCCTCCTGCTGCCGAGTTCCTTGAGCCTCTTCTTGAACGCCTCGATGAGCCTGTGAAGGAAGCCGTCCCTCTCGAACAGGACGATACCCTCGGTCAGCGCGTCGAGGTAGAGCCTCCTGAAGTGTTTGGCATCATCCGCAGCTAGAGGGTAGACCTCGATCAAGGGGAGGAACCCCTTGGCCACCGCCTCCGCGTGCTCGCGCGTCCCCCTCAGATCGGATTCGAGCTTGAGGATTTCGCGCAGCACACTCCTCCTCCCGCCATCGAGAATGTCGAGGACGACGAGCAGGTCCATGTCGCTGGACTCGTCCCAGTCCCCCCGAGCGACAGATCCGAAGAGGAGCGCGCCCTTCAGGCGCTCCCCGTATCGCCTCAGCAGAATCCCGCAGAAGCGGCGGAGGAGCGGGCGGTAGGCAGAGTGAGGCACCCTCTCGACGTCGATGGCGGGGGCGGGGGAGAGCGCGTCCTCGAGGCGGGCAACCAGCTCCGCCACCTCGATTCCCTTCTCCGTCAGCGAATACAGGCGGTCGGCCTTGGCGACGAGCCCGAGGACGACGAGCTCCGCCAGCTTCTTGCTGAGGGTCCTCGGGTTCCCCACTGTCTCCTGGAGAGTAGTGAACCTCAGAGGAGGCTTGCCGCGCATCGCTCTGAGGAGTTGAGAGGCGCCTTGGTCTAGCACAGACCACTATACTTTGATATAGTATTAATATCTTCTTGCATACTGAATCGTCGGCGCCGTCAACACCGCCACGGCCGGAGGATGAAGCTGGGCAATACCTACACCTGTGCCAAGGCAAGGTATATCTTCTGCCAGGTTCATCACATCATCATGGCCGGAGGAGCATGCAGCCCGATGGGCGGTTGTGGGTGACCATGACATTGGACAACGTCATCTGCTCGGGAATTGGTTTCATCGTTGGGATGATAGTGACAAATTTCATGTTGTTGCGGGAAGGATCTATATTTGGCCGCCGCATCTTCTTGAGTCGAAGACAATTCTGGTTGGTCACGATAGCTGGGGTGACATCTGTTGTCGCTACCACTGTTCTCTGGGAGATTCTTGTTACGACTGGAACGGTCAGCGAGGCCGTGTTGGCTCTCACGCTGGTGGCAGTGCTTCTGGTTGTGCTGCTAGTCGTGGCGGTACGTCATCTAATCAGGGCCAAGCGGGCATCGATCAACCATGAGTGATGTGCTTCGACGTGAATCCGAGTTGCACTCCCCATTGAATCCGGAATCGGGACGAGCGATTATTTCCCTTCCGTTATTGCTTCATCAACTCGGCAGGGCTCCATGCTCCAGGCGGCAGTCCACGAAGAGTGATGCAGGGAAGAATGAGAAATACAAGCCCAGCGCCAAGAATTCGGCGAATGATTCTCCGGCGAATATCCTCAGGAACATGTAGGCGAAGACCAACAACCACACCGCTATCATCAGATTCCCGGTCGAGTTGTAATCCGGAGGTCTCAGTGGTCTCCCCTTCTTCAGCAAGGAATGCGATCTGGCAGTCCAGACCAGCAGCAGAGCCAGCCCCACGGCGATGCCCGTCACAATCCCGGAGAGGCTGAAGCCAATCCCGTACGCCATGCTATACGATACCAGGATTACTAGAATGACTCCACCGATCGCGTAGAACACCGCCATCCGTGAATATCTGTATCTGGTGTGGGCCGCTCCCGCCATCGTGGTCCCGTATCGTCGTAGCGAATCCCACCTAGATAGCTCTATCGAGGATGATGCAGAGAATGCCTCGGCGGGAGGAGCAAACCGAGGAAGCGCAGCCAACGCCACCGCAAGAAGAAGCGGGACAGTACTGACAATCCATCGCTCCGCCGGTCAGGAGCAGCATGCAAAGCGCACACGAGGAGGTTTGGCGGGCAATCTATAAATCATGGAGGATTGATAGTCAAGCGAGTGAAGCTCGAGAGGCGGGCGCGTTGGGAAGACTTGTAGCGGGGCTCGTTGTATCTTCGGTAATCCTGGGGATGTTCGCGTTTGCATCACCCATGGCAAAAGCCCAAGGCAGCGCGCCCCAATGGACAGCCGGGGACCACTGGGAATACGCCGGGACGGATGTCCTCTTCAACGAATCATACCATGAATTCCTGAGCCTCAGAGTAGAAGGGAAGGAGTCGATCGCCGTCGGCAGCGGCTCGAATGAGACCTATCACTGCAGCTTCAGCAGGACGATCATAATCGGAGATTCGGTGTACAACTCCGAAGGTGACACGTATCTGAGGACGTCCGACCTCGCTGTCGTCAGAGTGTTTATCAATTTAACCGCCTTGTCATCGGAGTACCGCTTCAATCCTCCTCTGGAGGAATTCCATTTCCCTCTCTACGACGGACAATGGTGGCATCAATCCGGAATGGAAACGAACTATGGCTCGAACTACTTCTGGAGCTTCGACGTGTCTGGCCCTGAGACGGTGAGCGTCGCAGCCGGAACGTTCAGCGCCTTCGTTGTCAACGGATCTAGACAACCAGAGTCTCCATCCAGAGATTATTACTCCGACAGCGTCGGTTTCCTTGTGAAGACCAGGGGACTGTTCCTGGGTCTTCCGACAACTGTCGACTTGGACCTGCAGTCTTACGGTCACCAGGCGGGCAATCCCGGCATTTCCCCAATCATGGTGGCCGTCGTCATCATCATTGCGGTCGTTGCGGTCATGCTGACGGCATTTGTCGTTTTCATATGGCGAAGCAGAGCGCGCAAGGCCCCACCGATACCGCCGCAGGCTCCTCCCTTCCCTCCACAAGGCTAAAACCGCAAATCCGATCATCAATGATTCGACCCTCACCAGGGAATGGGGCTTCAATTCCCCCGCCACCGCCGCTCCCGCCATCTGCAATGAGCCGCGGATAGACCACTGATTCAGATTCGTCAGCGGGACTTCTATAGATAATGCGACATATCGTTCAGATGAGCCCCCGCCATTGACCGCGCGAAAGAAGGCAGAGGGGTTCGAGAGGGGCAGAGGAGATGACGAAGACAATAGCGTTGTTGGCGGTGTTCCTTTTAGTTCTCGGCACGTTCGTATTCGCAGCGCCAAGGGC
Source organism: Thermoplasmata archaeon (assembly GCA_041489255.1). Classification (GTDB taxonomy): domain Archaea; phylum Thermoplasmatota; class Thermoplasmata; order RBG-16-68-12; family JAFNFQ01; genus JAFNFQ01. The sequence continues at coordinate 31,046 of JBGPQV010000005.1, forward strand.
GAGTGCGCAGGGTGCCGCGCCCGCATGGTCGATCGGCGACTACTGGGAATATGCGGGGAACGGCGACATCATGGGTTCGGAGTACAATCTGCTAACTAGGTTTGAGGTGAAAGAACGGACAACCATTACCGTCAGGAGTACCCCCTGCGAAACCTTCCACCTGACTATGAGGATGAACATGACGGCGGGAAGTATCTCCGAATCCATCACATACGACTACTGGGTCCGGACCTCCGATCTGGCGGATGTCAAGTTTGAGATGGACTACTTGTCTATACAGCTGAATGTGACATACGATCCTCCGCAGCGAATGTTCAATTTCCCACTCAGCGGGGACCAGACATGGTCGTCGACGAGCACGATGACGATATCGGGAATGGGCATGCCGCCAAGCAGCTCGACGATCACGAACGGCTACCAGGTGTCGGGCCCTCAGAAGGTCACGGTTCCCGCGGGCACGTTCGATTCATTCAATGTCACCATGACGGGCTACGGAAACCCTCCGAGCGGTCCTTCGAGCACCTACTACTCGGACGAGGTTGGATATATGGTCAAGACCGATTCTCCGATTCCGGGCCTCGGAGCTTCCGGCACGTTGGCCATGGAACTCAAGTCCTTCAACTACCAGCACGGTTCAGTCCTCGTGTGGGTCGTCTTGATAGTGGTCATCATCGTTGCGGGCGCCATGGCGATGGTGGCCGCACTGTTGGTCATATCCCGCAAGAAGGGGCGGGTGGCCCCGCCGGTGCCGCCGCAGGCTCCTCCTTTCCCGCCGCAAACACCTCCTTTCCCTCCGCAGGGCTAGGGCCACAGACCCGATTATCTCGCCCATTCCTTCCGTCATCTTGGAGTCATGCGGATCACCGACTGGCTCCAAGAATCTCCCAGTGTCGCGAGAGTCGACGCACCCGGCCGGTTCGATGTAAGTCTTTAATATCGGGAGCCAGCTTGATTTGAACGTGGAGAAAAGAACGATGGCACGGTGGAGAATCACACGGAGATACGCACGTCGCCGTTCCGTGGGCGTCTTGCTCTCCGCAGTGTTGCTCCTGATTGGATTCGCATTATTCATTTCAGCCCTCGTGACCATTGCTGTCGCAGACAATCAATCCCAAGCGTCGTCTGAATCGGCTCAGGAGAGTCGAGAGAAAGCCGCGTCTCTCGGGATCTGGGGGACGCTAGTTGCCTACATCGGCTCCGTCTTGCTAGTCGTCGCAACGCGTCATCCCGCCCTTCCAAACGAAGAGGCTCTGGATGTCACTTCGGGTATCAGGATTGAGCATGCTGGCAACCTATTCTTCATCATCATGCTGATCGCGTTGTGCCTGGTCTCCGTACTGGCCGTAATCTTCATTGGGAGAATAGCCATTCCTATCGGACCGACTGGTCTCGTTTTTCTTCTGATTCTCAGGAGAGCCTACGTCGAAGATAGGCGCCGAGAAGCCGTGCGGCGACAGGACGTGGGATAGCTCTCGAGCTTCGGCCAATTTCAAAGATTCCTGAATGGACGAGAACAGTGCTGTTGACTGAAAAGGAAAAGTGACCGCCACTGGGACGACATCACTATCGGAAAATAGCAGCTGCGTCTCAGCGCACTCGCAAGTCCACCGGTACTCCTTGGCACGTAGATTCGACCTGAAGCTCCCGGTGAGGGACTACGGCGGCATGAGCGAACACAATGTCATTGCGATCTTCCTCTGACTCTTGCTGCGTCCGCTCAGAGCGTTGCGACATCGATGACTGATAGATGACTGCACCAATATGCTTATAGAAACGGGCCTCCAGTGAGGTCGGAGTACCGACAGAGAGCTGCGAAGAGAGGAGGTGGACTGTGTGACCTCGGAAGTGCGCGGAAAAAGGAGAGCGGCGGGAGTTATTGCGATGTGCACAATGTCAGCCTCGCTACTGGTGCTCGTCCCATCAGGGCTGCAGTCGGTCGACACGCCTTCGTCTGATTTGGACGAAGGAATCGACATTGCCGCGCAAATGGGATTGCTTGGGGGCCATTTCATCGAGAATAGAGGACAGGTCGCGGATGGAATCAGATACTACTCGAGGGGGAATCCCTCGGTTGCGTTCAGAGACGACGGCGTGATGTTCGTGCTGACCGAAGCAGGTGAACAAGGACAGGATGAGTTCACAGGACCTGAGGGGCCGCCCCATTTCATGCCTCCTGCGTCAGATGAGCGATCAGCAGCGAGGTCTTATGCATATCTGATTCGTTTCGAGGGTTCAAACAAGGTCGCGCCTTTGGGCGTGGATGAACTCCCGTTCAACAGCAACTTCTTCATCGGAAACGACTCCAGCAAGTGGCTGACCGACGTGTCGAACTTTGGGCATGTCACCTATCGAAATCTGTACGACGGCATCGATTTGGTTTATGGCAGGGAGCAGAGAGGCGTCAAGTACGAATTCATCGTCGGACCGGGGGCGGATCCTGAAGTCATCAGGATCACCTACGAGGGAATCGACACCCTGAGTCTGATGGAGGGTCGCCTTGTCGCCGATACAAAGCTTGGAGGAGTGACTGACGCTTCACCTTATTCTTATCAGGAAACTGGACTGCAAGTCAAGTGCCATTTCGTCATGGCAGGCAGGCTCAGCTTCGGCTTTGAGTGCGGCGACTGGGATGCGTCCAAGACGCTTGTGATTGACCCTCTCATCTACTCGACGTATCTGGGCGGCAATCAGGGCGAGAGGTTGAGTTCGGCGGCGATGGATTCCGCCAGGAACCTGTACATAACAGGGACGACCTATTCGGCTAACTTTCCGACGACACCGGGGGCATTCGACACTATATATGGAGGTGGACAGGGTGACGCCTTCGTGACAAAACTCAACGCCAATGGTAGCAGCTTGGTGTACTCAACATTTCTCGCGGGGAATCATGATTGTGGATATTGCTGGGATGACGGATTCGGTATCACGGTGGATTCGGACGGGAACGCATACATCACTGGCATGACGGCCAACGATGATTTCCCGGTGACCCCGGGCGCTTACGACACCACCTTCAACGATCCGTACGACGATGTCTTTTTGACGAAGCTTAATGCAACCGGCAATGGCCTGATTTATTCCACTTATATCGGTGGAGGGGGCCATGAATATGGAGAGTCCGTTGCAGTGGATTCAGCAGGAAATGCCTACATTACCGGGACATCGGGTCAAGGCTACCCAGTAACTCCCGGCGCACTCTTTACACATGTCAGCCCATATAGTGAAGAAATCTTCGTGACGAAGTTCAACGCATTCGGAAGCGCGTTAGTCTACTCCGCTCTTTTCGGTGGCAGCTATGCAGATTACGGCATTTCGCTCAGAATAGATACTGAGGGGAATGTCTATCTTGCTGGGATGACAAGTTCCTATGATTTCCAGGTCACCCCAGGAGCCTTCGACACACACTATGATGGCGCCTCGAGCGGTTCTGACGCCTACGTGGCAAAGCTGGACGCAAATGGGAGCAAGTTACTCTACGCCACATTCCTGGGCGGTTATGATTATGAGACACTCGGAGCAATCGCAATCGACTCTGCCGGAAATGCCTTCGTCACCGGCGCCACCTATTCCAGCGACTTCCCCACGACGGTCGGGGCTTATGACAGAACGTTCGGAGGCCTTTCAGACGCATATGTGTCCAAATTGAACCCCTCAGGCAGTGGTCTTGTCTACTCGACTCTCATCGGCGCCAATAATTACGACATGGGCTACTCCATAGAATTGGATGCCGAGGGCGATGCTTATGTCACCGGCATGGCCTCCTCACCGAACTTCCCTGTGACCCCAAACGCGTTCGACATCAAGATGGGGGGAAACTGCGATGCATTTGTGTCAGAGATTAGTCCCGCAGGGGATTCGCTTATCAACTCCACGTTCTTCGGAGGAAGCGACAATGATCACGGCTATGGCATTGTAGTGCCCGATGCGGCGAACGTCTACATCATCGGCGCGACGTGGTCGGGTGACTTGCCGACAAGTCCGGATGCATTCGACAAGACTTTTGGTGGGGCGGACGTCTGGTATGGCGACGGATTCGCGGCGAAGCTCAGCTTCGGACGCAACAACACGCCGCCCGCGATATCATCGTTCACCGCCACTGTTGTCCAAGAAGGATTCCCTGTATTGTTCAGCGTGTCCGCCAACGACGCGCAGGGCGATATACTCACCTACGACTTCGACTTCGAATCTGACGGCACAATCGACGTTACCGGTCCCAACAATACGGCAACCCACACATGGGGAGATGACTTCGCGGGCATGGCGACAGTGAAGGTGAGCGACGGGACGGGCAGCGTCGAGGCGACCACTGATGTCAAGGTCCTCAACATCCTGCCCTCGGGCTCCGCAACCATATCCTCGGCGCAGCACGAAGGCAACACGATCCAGTTATCGGCTCATGTCGCCGACCCCGGCAGCGACGACCTCTTCCTAACATGGCACTGGGGAGACGGCACGCCTGACAGCACCTCCACATACTACAACAACGGGGTCAGCCCTGACCCGTACCCGAGCACCGACATCCACCCGAGGGACATCACCGACACCAAGAGCCATACCTACGGCGACAACGGAGCTTTCACGGTCACAGTTTTCATCCAGGACGACGACAGCGGAAACAACGGAACGACACTCAAGATCACCGCCACGCCTGACAACCTCCCTCCATCGGTCTCGGTCTCCGGCGGGATGAATATCGACGAAGGGCAGTCAGTCTCGCTCACCGCCACTGCCACGGATCCGGGGAGCGATGACTTGAAGTTCGATTGGTCCTGGGGAGAAGGTTCGTCCGACTCGAAGACCTACTACAATGACGGAATCGGACCGGACCCGCCGAACAGCCCAGGAGGGACCTGGCCCTTTGCCGCCACAGATGCTGCCGCGCATGCTTATGGAGACAATGGCATCTACGCGGTTTCGCTGAAAGTCACTGACGACGATGGCGGCTCCATCACTTGGGCGGGCCAGCTCGCGGTTGCCAACCTCCCGCCAACGATCGCACCGTTCGGACCTTTCACGGTCTGCGAGGGGGATTTGTTGGCGATGAACACGACCGCAACGGATCCGGGAAGCGACGACCTCGTGTTCTCCAGGACCTTCGAGCTCGGTCCGACGCTCGACGATATCCATTACAACAACGGGATTGGCCCGGACCCGCCACAGAGCCCTGGAGGCGCATACCCGTTCACTGCGTCCGATTCAGCGGAGCACACCTACGGCGACAACGGAGTCTACGTTGTCACCCTGACAGTGACAGACGATGATGGCGGCTCAGCTTCTTACTCCACAGAAGTGAACGTGACGAACCTCCCGCCATCGATCACTCCATTCGGTCCGTTCGAGGTGAACGAGGCAGACCCGCTCACTGTGGCGACTGGTACAACGGACCCCGGAAGCGACGACCTGACGTTCACATGGACCTTCGAGTACGGACCGACGATGCAGGACGTCTTCTACAACGACGGCATCGGTCCTGACCCGCCGAAGAGCCCCGAGGGCGTCTTCCCGTTCAGCGCTGCCGACACTACCTCTCACACGTATGGCGACAACGGAGTGTTCAAGATCGTTCTGGCAGTCCAGGACGACGATGGCGGTTTCGCCACGTACGAGACGCTCGTGACAGTCTTCAATATCGCGCCGGTCATCGACGGAGTGCAGGCGTACGTGATTGCGAACCTCACCCTCCGCGTGGCGGGGGAGAAGTGGCACGACGTCTGCATGGACCTCGTGCACAACGGCAACATCGAAGACTATGCTTGCGTCATCCGCTATCCCGGCTCGCCCGACGACCAGTCCAAGACGATCACCGGCAGGATCCATCTCCTCGGGGACTTCAAGATAGTCCTCTACTATACGCCGGATGACGACCCCGTGAACGGTCAGCCGAACGGCGCCAACCCCGCGTGGGTGACCATCGCCTTCCCGGATGGTCTCGAGGTTCGCCTACACCATACGTTCAACGTCCGGCACGACGACACGTGGGTCTGGACGATCGCTTACTTCAGTGCGTACCTTGTCGGCCAGAGCATCACTTTCAATGCGACCGCGAGCGACGTCGGCAGCGACGACCTCACTTTCACCTGGGACTGGGGAGACGGGACTCCAGCCACCGCCACGACCTACTTCAGTGACGGAACAGCACCTGACCCTTACCCCAGTCCTGGCGGCACATTCCCGTTCACCGCAATGGACTCGCAGGTCCACCGGTACTCCTCGACGGGAAGATACGACCTGAAACTCACGGTGAGGGACGACGATGGCGATGAATGCGCGGCTCTCGTCGTCATCGTGATCGATGGCTAGGGCTGACACCGAGAGAGGAACCGGGTTAGTTTCGAGGTTCGCGGGCCCGATTCGAATCTCGCATCATTTATTGCGAAATTCGCAACTTGTCAAAAAGTCACTCCAAGTTCATAATATACCTCTTAGTCACTTTCCGTCGCTGGGGCGAAGGAATCTGAACCGTAATGGCTTCACGGGAAGATACTGGAGAGGAACGACAATTGGAGTGCGTCGTCACAGCTCCTGCATCCTGCTGCTGATTCTCCTTCTCACCATGACGTTATTGCCATGTCTTCCCCCGGCAGCAGCCGCGCCCGTCTACGAGAGCCGCCAGATCGCCCTCGGCCCGGGCCCCATAGGTGCCTGGGACCAAGCCGGCGTCATGCAGCCCACCGTGCTGCTGAGCGGCGGTCTTCACAAGATGTGGTACACGGGTACCGACGGTCTCACGACCGGCATAGGCTACGCGGTCTCCGGCGATGGCCGCCAATGGAACAGAGTCCTCACCGACCCTGTCACGATCGCTGGTCCCGGCTGGACTGGCGTGACGAAGCATCCGAGCGTGCTGCCTTGGGGGACCACGGGATACCAGATGTGGTTCTCGCGGGACATCACTGGCGGGGCGATCGGCCATGCGACGACCGCCGACGGCATCTCATGGGGAAACGCGAACACCGTGATGCAGGCCGACGTTTCAATTCCTTGGGAGAAGGGCGGGATCGGCGAACCAACGGTCCTCCGCGACCCGTCGGGCTTCTGGATGTGGTACGTCGGCGTTGACGCTTCCGGCGGGAACGCGTCCATCGGTCTGGCAACGTCTGCGGACGGTATCAACTGGAACAAGGCAGTCTCCAACCCGATCCTGCGTCCGGTGGCGGGAGATTGGCACTCTGCGGGCATCCGGAGCCCCGCCGCTGTCATCCTGAGCGACGGCACCTTCGTCCTGTGGTTCAACGGTACCGATGGCCAGTCGAGCCGGATAGGCCGCATGACATCCAAGGACGGGGTGAGCTGGAGCGCGCCGGAACTGGTCTTGGACTTGGGCGAGGCAGGCACGGCGGACGGCATCCAGGTCGGGGATCCCGCGCCTTCGTCGAACGACATGGATACCTTGTGGTACGCGGGCTTCGACGGCGTGACGTGGAGGATTCTCCTGGCGGTTCCTCAACGATTCGCCACGCCACCCTCGATTGTGACGAGTCCGAACGCGGCGGCAGCGTTCACGATGGGCGTCACTCTGGTCGCGGTCGGGGCTTTCATATCATCGGAGCGGTTCAAGTACGCTTTCTTCGCGATCCCCCTCGCTTTCAGATCACGCAGAGAGAAGAACCTCGACCCCTTCGTCCGCGGCCAGATTTACCAGTATATCAGGGAGAACCCGGGCGACTATTACACCTCGATTATGCACGCCACAGGAGCGACGAACGGGAATCTCGCCCACCACCTGCACATGCTCGAAAAAGAGGAGTATATTGTACATAAGGAGGATGGCCGCCTAGTCCGCTTCTATCCCAAGTGCACGCCCGTGCCTAGAGGGGACGGGATCCGCTACAGCGCCCTCCAAGTCCGCCTCCTCGAGGAGATCACGAAAGTGCCCGGCATCAACCAGACCGAACTGGCTAAGATGCTGGCTTTGAAGAAGCAGACGGTGGCATACAATGTCTGGGTTCTGGCGGATAACGGCGTCATAGAGGTCAGGACGATAGGCAACAAGACCCACCTGCATATCGCAAAGGAGCCCGTCGGCCAGGAGGTCCCCGAATGAGCGTTGTCCATGACGGGGTCGGCCCCGTTCGTCGGCTCCTGATTCTGTTCGCCGCGTCGACTCTGATGCTCTCGTCCGCGATTCTATCATCGTCCTTGGTTGCGGTCGCGCAGGGCGGCACTTGGGTGCAGTCGACGCGGCAGGACTTCGCGAACGGCACCGGATGGAACATCGACTTGGACTCGGACCCCGGCAACGTCACCCTGCAAGCTTCCACCACTACATGGATCGAGTCGCAGTTCAACCCGGGCCTGAGGCCGGGCCCCTCCGGTTCCTGGGACGACTCGGAGTTCATGAGCCCGACCGTCCTCAAGGAAGACGGCGTCTACAAGATGTGGTACGCGGGGGACGACTCCGGCTCGGGGACATACAGGATCGGCTATGCGGTTTCGAGCGACGGGGTCAACTGGACCAAGCCGAAGCTCGGGCTCGTCGACTATGGCGGGAGCCTGAACAACAACATCGTGCTCGGCCTCAACTCGTCGCTTCCCTATGAGAACGCCTCGCTCGTGCCGGGCACGATAATACACGGGCCTGCGAAGTACCAGATGTGGTACTCGTGCAGGGGCACGAAGTGGGCCATATGCTATGCGGAATCGGGCGACGGTTTGAGGTGGTACCGGTACTTCGCGAACCCGGTCATCAAGCCGGGCGCGATCGTGGCGGGGCTATCATCGCCCGCGGTCGCCCCAAGCGGCTCAGGGTTCAGCATGTGGTTCGCCGAGCTGAACTCCCTGGGGCACTATCACATGAGGCACGCGGTGTCTTTCACAGGTGATGCGTGGAGTCAGGATGTTCCACTCAGACCGGTCGGCCTGGGAGAATCCGGCGGGTGGTTCGATGGCGGGACCCTGCCAGGGACGGTTCAGCGCCTCTCGGGCGTCTGGCAGATGTGGTACGCCGGTCTCCACGGCTCCGTGCAGTCGATCGGCTTCTCGAACTCCACGGACGGCTCGACTTGGGTCGAGGCCCCGCTGAACCCGATACAGGGATTTGGATTGCCAGGCTCGTGGGATTCGGCGAGCCTGTCGCGACCCTCGGTCATCCTGGACGGAAGGCGGTACAGGATGTGGTTCGCCGGCTTCGACGGGACCAGATGGGCCATCGGGACTGCATCGTCCGCGCTGGGAGAACGGCCCGTCCCGCCGAAGACGAACCCCGCCATCCCGCTCGGGGACCTGGAGAGCTGGGACAGCGGCGGGATGTTCCGCCCCTCAGTGCTGTACAAGGACGGGGTCTACCACATGTGGTACACGGGGTCCTCGAGCGCAGACGGTTCCACGGGGTTCTCGATCGGCTACGCTAGATCGAGCGATGGCGTGAGCTGGGAGAAACCCTCACGCAACCCGGTGCTGAAGAAAAGCGCGTCAGGCTGGGACGGCTCCTGGGTCGGGTTCGCCTGGGTCGTCTGGGACGATTCGTCCGGTGGATTCAGAATGTGGTACACCGGCAGCGACGGGTCGTCCATCAGGATAGGTCTGGCCTCGTCCTCCGATGGGATGTCGTGGCAGAAGAACATCTCCAACCCCGCCGCGTTCGTCGGCAACCTCTCGTGGCTGAATCCCTCGGACATCAGATGCCCGTGGGTCGGATATGAGCCGGACAGATACGTGATGTTCGCGGGCACGAGGACCGCGACTAACGTTTCCCTCGCAAGATTCTCATCATGGGATGGCGGGCAGACGTGGGGAAGCGATGACCAACCGTTCCTGACGCCTGTCCCAGGAACGTGGGCAGATTCCAGTGTCAGCTGCCCGACTCTGTACAAGAACGAGACGGGCCAGTCTCGGGAAATGTGGTTCGAGGGATCTTCCGGCATGGACATCCTCGGGCGCGGAGGCATCGGCCACCTCGTCAGCGACGATTCCGGGAAGACTTACGGGCTTGACGCGAGGAATCCGGTGCTCTCGGCATCGCGGTCATGGGATTCGGCTGGAATCGGCGGGCCCGCGGTCGTCGGCGACGGTTCCTCATACCGCATGTGGTTCCACGGGGGCGATGGCGGGCTCACCAGAATCGGATCGGCAGTCTCATCAGATGGGCAGGGATGGCATGAGATGTTCGTCCTCCCGCCGCTGTACTCATCCAGAGGCGCGACTGGCGTGTCCGCGCCCACGGTATTTGATGACGCGGGCTCACTCTCCATGTATTTGGCTGAGAACTACAGTGGTATGTGGCAGATCCGTGCCGCGAGCTACTCCGAGGCGATGGAGAGATGGTTCTATTCTCCGGTCATCATCTCTGGCTCCGGGAGTTGGGACTCAGGTGGCAGAAAACCTCTCGCTGCGATCAAGGACGGGTCAACGTTCAAGCTATGGTATGCAGGGCTCGATGCATCGGGGCGCTGGTCCATCGGCCTCGCGGATTCACAGTTGATTGGCGATTTGCAGGCTTATCCGGGAAATCCCATATTTACTCCCGGTCCTCCACTGTCATGGGACAGCGAGGGCATCGACGGGGCCAGCGTCGTCCACCCCGGCCTCAGCCACGAATATGAGATGTGGTATTCGGGGTTCGACGGCGTGACCTGGCGGATAGGCTACGCGTTCTCGAGCGATGGGAAGGTGTGGACGAAACCATTGGGCTATCCCATCCTCTATCCTTCATCGGGCGTTTCATGGGACTGTGCCGGTGTCTCGAGCCCCAGGGTCATCATCGAGGGCGGGCTTTACCACATGTTCTACTCCGGATACGACGGAAGCGTCTGGTCTCTCGGTCACGCGTTCTCCGAGAACGGGTTCAGCTGGGTGAGGAGCAAGTACAATCCAATTCTGGGCGGCGAGTCATCCGCGGAGGATCCAGCGAACGTGCGGGATTCCTCTGTGCTGAGGGCGGACTCTGGTTATGAAATCTGGTTCTCCGACTCAGTACGGGAGAACAGCGCCATCGGCTACGCCCAGAGCCAGTCCCTGTCCGTCGGCACCCTGACGTCTGCACCGGTTGACTCCGGAATCCAGGGGACGACCTGGGAAACGCTGAACGTGGCATCTAGGGGCTCTACTTCTGCGAAGGTGGGCGCAACGGTCAGGACCGGCATGCCGCCGTTCTTGGGGGCAATGTGGTCGAGCTATTCCTTCTCCAGTTCCATCCAGCTACAGGTCCAGAGAAACAGATACCTGCAGTACAGGCTGACCCTCATCTCGCTAACCGGGGAGTGGAGTCCGACCGTCGAAGAGGTCGGCGGCGTGTATTTGCACGATCAGGGTCCGGTCGCGCAGCCCGCCAGCCCCGCTTTCGGTCAGTGCATAGGCGAAGTCAGGCCGACCTTCCGCTGGGACTATTCCGACTCGGAGGGAGACCCCCAGGGCTACTTCTACCTCCAGGTGTCCGATGAGCCTACTTTCACATCGACCCACTATTCCGTCGAGGGGCCGCTGTCAGTCAGTTCCATCCGTCCCTCGCACACACTCGAGGACGGGATGTGGTTCTGGCGGGTGCAGGCCAGGGACGCCTTCATGATGCTTGGGCCATGGAGCGACGCATCCTACTTCTGCGTTGACACTGCCCAGCCGAGGACCGAGCTCGAATTCCAGGGTCCGCACCTCGGAACGTCTCCGACGTACATCTCCGGTTCGACTCTGATCTGGCTCAACATGACCGACCCAGGATGCGGCTATGGCACGACGTGGTTCAAGCTGGACGGCCTGTCTTTGCAGCCTTACACCCACTCGTTCACGCTGCCGGCGGGGCACCACACGATCACCTACAACAGCACGGACCTCGCGGGGAACCAGGACACGCCGCAATCGCTGGAATTGTGGGTCGACGTCACCGCGCCGACGACGAGCCTCTGGGTGGGATCCCCGCACTACACGAGGAACGGGATCCTGTACGTCTCGAGCAGGACGCCGCTGGTGCTCGATTCGACAGATGCTGAGAGCGGTCTGGATGAACCGAATTCATATCAGTACGGAATAGACACCGCCGAATCCTGGATCTCCAGCTCTCTTGTCGAGCCGATGTGGCCGGGACCGCACACGCTCTACTATCGGGCGTTGGACCGTGTCGGCAACGTGGAGGCGGTGCACGCCGTGCAGGTCTTCGGGGACGATGTCGCGCCCGTGACATCGCTGACAATCAACGGACCGCACACAGGCGGCTCGCCGCTCTATGTGACGCCATCGACCACGTTCAACTTCACCGCGACGGATGGCGGTGCAGGCGTCAGCAGCACATTCTACATCCTCGACGGTGTCGGCCCATACGCCTACTCCGGCAACTTCTCGATCAGCGCCGGCGGCTTCCACACCCTCGAGTTCTATTCGACGGACAACCTGGAAAACGCGGAGCACCGGCCGATCACGCTCGTCGAGGTCGATGGTCAGGGCCCCGCCACGAGTCCTGCGATGCTGGGGCCGAGCTATCAGACGATCACGACCACCTATGTGACGTCGAGCACCGCGATGATGCTCGTGAGTTCGGACGCGAGCAGCGGGCTTGATCGAGTCTACTACAGGATTGACAGCGGCGGATGGACCCAGTACTCGTCGCCGTTCGGATTCAACGGCCCGGGAGACCACACGCTGTCCTTCTACGGCGTGGACATCCTGGGCAATGTGGAATCCACCAAGGTCATGGATGTGTTCGTTGACGACGCGCCGCCCGAGACGGCGATTTCGCTGAACGGGCTCACCGTCCAATACGGCGGTCTGACTTACATGGATGCTGGAGCATCGGCGGTCCTCTCGGCCACAGACAACGGGTCAGGCATCTTGTTCGTGAGGTACCGCCTCGATGGCGGGAGCTGGAGCATCTACAACCGACCGATTATCCCCGCCACGGCGGGCACACACGTGCTGGAGTTCCAGGCGACGGACAACCTAGGACTCGTGGAGCCATCGCAGCTGTTCATGGCGGTTGTCGACACATCACAACCCGTGGCCGACGCGGGTCACGATATCGCGGTGTTCGCGCCCGCGGAAATCTCGCTCGACGGGCTCGGCTCGACTGACGACACGATGATAGTGAGCTACGAGTGGGTGGCGGAGTCAAATCACAGCGTCGTGCTGAGCAAGGCGAGGGGCACGGTCCTGATCCAGACCCCGCGGGACTACATGTTCACGCTCAAGGTGCGCGACCCGCTCGGCCGCGTCTCGATCGACAGCATTACGGTGAAGGTCCTCCGGGATCCGGACTCCGACAAGGACACGCTGCCGGACGTCTGGGAGATCGGCAAATTCGGGAACCTTTCCTATGGGCCGGGCGATGATCCGGACGGGGACGGTGTCACCAACATCGAGGATTACGGGCGGGAGCAGGGCGGCGCGACGCAGTCTGACCTGGACACCGTGACAACGACCGGGGAATCCCAAGCTGGAGATGTGATTGTCCTGCTGCTACTTTGTCTCCTCGGCGTGATCACGGGGACCGCTATAACGCAATCGTTCAAAATCAGGAGGCTGAAGAGGCAGCTGGCGGACCTAGAGGCAGAGAAGAGCATCGAGATCGACGAGGATGGGCGGTGAAAAAACTTGCAGGTTCCGCTCGCGGTGATTGAGGAAAGGCGAAAGAAACCTCGCCTTCTCCTGATTATCTTGGTTGTCATAATCATGACGATAATCGCCTCGACGGCGACCTGGATAATCCTGGGGGAGCTGTCGAAGGTCAGATACATCACCTACACGTATACCGTCGGCGTGAGCGCGCCGGGGAACATGGCCTACTATCTGCTTCTGCCTTCCATTGTCGATGTGAACGGCAATGTTACACCGATCATGGGGGATTTCGCAGTCGTAACAGGAGACGGGATGTTTGAACTGACGGACACTCAATTCGGCAAAGCAGTCAACCTGTCTGGCCAGGGACACATCGTCGCGGACGGTGGCATGAAGCGAGCGCTGGATGGCGACTTCCCCCCTTTGAATAGATCCCGCCATCCAAACGGAGACATGGACTTCGATTCGTGGACAGGCTCCGATCCCAATCCCGAAGACATCGATTTCGATCCTTGGGTTTGACGACGATGGAAAGAGAGAAACGCCGCGATGAAATGAACCGCAAGACGGCCTTCAAAGTGACCGCTCTAGCGATAGCAATCATCCTCTTGGCGATTTCCGGATACTTGCTCCTCATGCCCGCAACTCCGCGCGAGGATTGCATGAAGGTATCCAGATTCGACTTGTCGTACATCATGTCAGACGCAAACTTGGGAAAGAGATACTGCATCAACGATGAGGTCGTTTCATCTGAAACGACGACGACTCCTGAAATAACGTATGATCCAACGAATGACACCTATATCGTTTGGAATTCCACAAGGACATACTCGGTGATTTTGTTCAATTCCACGAATCTTCCCCTATATTTCTTGGGCAATCGCACTCAGGAGTTCCAAGAAGGAGCGGACGTCACATTCTATCTGGAAGACAAGAGGTATGAGCATTTTGGATTCGAGAAGGTCATGGTTGAGCCAGAGTATGTGCTGAGCGTTCTTCTGAGAGGCTACTATCAAGGAGCAATAGGACACGGATTGTATCGACCCATTGAGACCGAAGCCAACTCAACCGCGACTCTACTGAAGCTCAACATAACAGCCGTCCACGACTCATATCCATTGCCGCTGAACTGGAGCGATATCCAGCTGCTCTATCGCAGCGGCTACATTGGCGTGACTCCGAATTTCCAAGTCAGAATCGAAGATCAGATAGGTTCTCTGCTAGGGACTCTTCAAGTCCTTTCCGGACATAGTGAGAATCCGAATCTAAATCTCCAGGTCTCTGTCGGCCAGGTCCTTGTAATTCCTCTAGACACCGGCATTGTGTTTGACCGCATAGAGGTCGAAAGCAATACATGGTTACTCAATCGTATCCACGTCTAGAGGAATCAGTAGGAAGTGGCGACCACCAGGTTGTCGAGAAAGCGGCGGGCTTGGCGAACATCGATCAACTCGAAGAGTGGATGCGGGCTCACCCACCGTGGCATCGATGAGCCTGATTAGCCTAATGGTTAGAGCGCTTGGCGTTCTGCTTCAACGCAGCCCTGAAGTCCTCGATTAGATCAGCACTGGCCTCCAGCCCGACGCTGACCCTGATCAGCCCCTCGTCGATCCCCGCCAGCTTCCTCTCCTGTGGAGTCAGCGTGCCGTGGGTCATGCTCGCCGCGTGCTCGACCAGAGTCTCGACCCCGCCAGCGCTCACCGCCAGACTCGCCAGGCGGACGCCCTCGGCGAACCGCACCGCCGGCTTGTACCCGCCCTTGACCTGGAATGCCAACATCCCGCCGAAGCCCTTCATCTGCCTCCTCGCGAGCCTGTGCTGCGGGAACGACCTCAGGCCGGGATAGTGCACGCGCGACACCGCCTTGTGCCCCTCAAGGAACTCGGCGAGCGCCATCGCGGTCTCGTTCTGCCTCTTCACGCGCAGGGGCAGCGTCTTGATGCCGCGGCGGACCAGGAACGCCTCGAACGGTCCTATGGAGGGACCGAGCATCTTGTACACTTTCCATATCTTCTTGAACGTCTCCTCGTCCTTCGTGATCACCGCACCCGCGATGACGTCGGTGTGCCCGCCAAGGTACTTCGTCGCGGAGTGAACGACGACCTCCGCCCCGAGGTCCAGCGGCCTCTGGTTCACCGGCGTCGCGAAGGTGTTGTCGACGACGAGGGGCGCTCCGACCTTCTCCGCCGCCTCGGCCGCTTCTCTGAGATCAGTCAGCTCCATCGTCGGATTGGCGGGAGACTCCACGTAGACCATGCAGGTGTCGCGGTTCACCGCCTTGAGGAACGCGCCTTCGACTGTTGTGTCGAGGAACTTCGTCTTGACCTTGAACTGCGGGAGGTACCGCGCGAGCATCTCCGTCGTCGCGCTGTATAGGCTCTTCCCCGCCACGACGTTCTTGCCGGGCCTGACGAAGGTGAGGACCGTGGACGAGACAGCCCCCATGCCGCTCCCCGTTGCTATGGCGTGAGAACCGCCCTCGATCTTCGCGAGCGCGAGCTCCAGGTCCCTGGTCGTGGGGTTGCCCCAGCGCGTGTAGAACTCCGGCGGGGCGGTTGAGAGGGAGAAATCGGCGCCCTGCTTGGCGTCCTTGAGCCTCCAGGTCGACGACATGAAGATCGGCTCGACCATCGGCCCGTGCCCCTTCTTCCTGACTGGATGGATGGCGATAGTCTCGATGTCTTCTGACATGGGTGCCGTGATGGAGGCCTCGCCTGAAATAGGTTTCCCGACGCACCGGGGAATACTCCAATGGTATGGTCATGGTAGGTTCAAGGCAATGCTTTTAGGGCAGCGGCGTCTTTTGAGAAAACGTGGCCGACGAATCATGGAAAGCAGTCGCCGCTACGACCATCGTCATCATAGTCATCATCATAATTTACTTCGAGCTGAGGTTCCTCAGACGGAAGCGCATGGCGAAGGCGGACACGGCCGGCATCGCTGACGAAGCTCATAACGCCGTGATCACGACGAAGGCCATCGCGTCCGCGCTGGAGCGCAGCGGGATCCGGAGCCTCGAGGCGAGGGAGTTGATACGCAGGGCGGAAATGGCACGCGCGTCAGGCGACAACAGGGCCACGCTGGATAATCTGGCAAACGCCAAGGAAGTCATGTTGCAGGAGAAGAAGCGGCATAAGGAGATCGGCGACCTCGCGAAGCTGCCGAAGACTGTGGCGGCCCCTGCGGTCCCGGAGGAGACGACGAAGGAGAAGCTGCAGAAGGAGCTGCCGAAGAACTACCTGCAGGCCAAGTTCATGCTCGGTTTCGCGCAGAAGGCGATCGACGAGCGTTTGAGCGAGGGCGGGGAGGTGAGCGAGGCGACCAAGCTCCTCGCGATCGCCCAAAAGGAGTTCGACGGAAAGGACTACGACGCCTCGCTGAAGCACGGGGTTCAGGCGAGGAGGGCGGCGGAGGAGCTGATAATCGAGATCAAGGACACGAGGTCGGTGGCACCAGTATCAGTCACCACGCCGGGGACGACTTTGCCACCTGGAGTCGAGATCAGCGTATCCACGCTCAGGTGCAGGAGCTGCGGCGCCGACCTGAAAATCGACGACACGTTCTGCCGGAAATGCGGGGTGAAGGTCGAGCTGGCGGTGTGCCCGTCGTGCGGGACAAAGCCGACGACGGGAGACGCGTTCTGCAGGAAATGTGGAGTCGCGCTCGGCTAGGCCCATCCCGGAAAACCGTTAAGTAACCGCCGGGCGATGCGCTGGCGGGTTCTAGGATTGGGACGTGTTCTCAAGGGAGTGCCCCGTCTCGATTATGACGGACAGTTCCTGACGCCGATAGGGGCGCTCACTGCGGTGCTGCAATCATTGGGGCTCCACACCAGCTACGATCAGCTGATGTTCCTCGGCGGCGGGGCCTTCAGGATCAGCTGGAGCCGGGATTGGCTCGCGGAGAGCGCCGTGGCGTGCAGCGAGGACATCGTTGCGAACGCGGCGGCTTCGCAGGGCTTCGTGGCGGAGACGCGCATGCACGGCGACCCGGAATCAGCTTGGACGAGAATCAGGGAATCAATTGACGCGGGAATCTCTCTCCTGACCAGCGGCATCCAGTCGCCACTAGAATGGGCGGCAATCATTGGATATGAAGAGGACCCGAGAAGGCTCGTTCTGAGGAGCTATTCCGATTCTACTCCAGAGCCAAGTGTCAGGCAGTTCGAGGCCTGGGAGGGCTGGACATACCAGGGAGAAGGCAAGATCCCGCTGACGACCCTGAGGAGGGTCGGGAAGGTCGTGGAGGAGGACCGGGCGGTCCCCGCCGCGCTCGAAAGGGCGATGAGGTTCGCCTTGGAGGGTGAGTTCACGTTCGGCGGTGGGAGCACGGGCCCGCAATCTTTCTATTCAGGCGCGAAGGCCTACTCCGAGCTGGTGGAGGACATTCCCGCGATTTCCGAGGGTGTCAAGGCCGAAATCCTCGGCGAACGAGTCCGTGTGTTGAACCTGGTCTTGCGAGCCGTCATCGACGCGCGCGAGGCCGCGGTGGACTATCTCGAGGTCATCAAGCGGCGGGGGGCGAAGAACCAGATCTACGACGCGACAGTGGCGGTGGACAGGTACGCCAGGGAGGTCCGGGCGCTCGAAGGCGCCTTGGGGGAGTTGCCATGGCCCTCTGAAGAACCCCTCGCGGATGCTTCAAGGGAGGCCGCCGCGGCGGCTGGAGACAAGGCGAGGCGGGAAAGATGCGCTGCCAGCATCGAGAGGGCGATGGAGGAGGAGGGCAAGGCGGTGGCCGCCCTTTCCCGCGTCCTGAGGCTCTTCCCCCGATTCTGATATAGAAACCTTAAAAACGAGGCGCTCAATGCCTTCCGCGATGGTTGCGACGGAGGACATCGAAGCCGACTTGGAGAAATACTACGGCGAGGAGCAGGTGACCGCGGTCATCGCCCTCAAGGTGGACACCAAGGAGGCCGACAGGATCGCGGCGAGGGTCGCGGAGTTCCCCTCCATGCAGGATGTCTTCCTGGTGACCGGCGACACGGATATAGTGGCGAAGGCCCGATTCGCAAACTATAAGGAGATGAAGGCGTTCGTGCTTCAGTCCCTCATGCCCATACGGGGCGTGAAGGACGCTAGGACGCTCATGGTAGTGACCGCCTACAAAGAGGGCGGAATATCTAAGGAGATAGGGTAGGACAGATGGTCTTGGACAGGTGGTGGCAAGATGAGTACCGAGGACAGAATCAAGCAGATTATCGAAGTCCTCGATCAGCTTGCGGAGGACACGACCGTCCCGCGTAATATCCGAAGGGGAGCGAATGACGCGAAGACCTACCTCCTGAAGACCGATGCATTGGACGTGAGGGTCGCGTCCGCCATAATGATCCTGGACGAGCTTGCGAACGACCCGAACATACCCCTCCACGGCAGGACGCAGATCTGGAACCTGATCTCCCAGCTAGAGACGGTGAAGTGAAGCGGGAATCGCGTCTCGTTGGGCGGATTCATCCCCTGTCATCCGCGATGCCAAGGAACAGATTCATTCCAGTTCTTCTTCCCTCATCTTCTTCAGCAGCGATGCCTTCTGTAAGATTCTCTTGGCCTTGTTTGCGTCGCCCAAGGCTTCAGCCAGCTGCTCGACACTTGCGCCGCCGATGGCCTCGATACCGTCGTATCCCGCCTCCACCAGCTTGTCGACTATCTTCGCAGACGCCGAGAGGTCTATCCTCAGGGATTTCTTTCTTGTCTCTAGATCTTTCCGCTGCCTCGTGTTCTCCTCGCTCGTTATGACGCCGTCCTTTATCGTGTACGTGCGGTCGCACATCATCGCCGCGGTCTCGGAATGCGTGACCAGAATCACGGTGGTCCTCCTCTCCCTGCTCAGCTTGTGCATCAGGTTGATTATCGCTTCCCCGGTCTTGGAGTCAAGGTTACCCGTCGGCTCGTCAGCCAGGATCATGGCCGGTTCGTTGGCCAATGCCCTGGCGATGGCGACCCGCTGCGCCTCTCCCCCGCTCAGCTTGAGGGGCTTGTAGTTCGCCCTCTTCGTCATGCCGACGGCGTCAAGGAGACCCGAAGCCCTCTCTCTCCGCTTCTTCTTGGGCACCTTGAGCGCCTCCATCGGCAGCTCCACGTTCTCCATCGTGGTCAGGTTGGGTATGAGGTTGAACGTCTGGAAGACGAACCCGATAGTCCTCGCCCGGTATTCCGTGAGGTCGCTCTCTCTCATCTTTGAGATGTCCTTCCCGTTGACGTTGACCTCGCCCGAGGTGGGGAGATCCAGGGCACCGACCATTTGCAGCAGGGTCGTCTTCCCGCTGCCGCTGGGCCCCTTGATGGCGACCATCTGCCCTCTCTTCACCGTCATGTTCACGCCCTGCAGGGCGGCGACCTTCTCTCCCTTGCCCTTGACGTCATAGACCTTCATGACGTCCTTCAGGATCACGACATTCTCGCCGTCACTCATAGCGAAGCGCCTCCGCGGGTTTCAGCTTCGTCGCCTTGATGACCGGGTACAGCGAACCGACCACTCCGAGCAGAATCGCCAGGCCGAGCGTGATAATCATCATGTCGGGCTGCAGCGCGAGGCCCATCCTAGCCACGAAGATCCCGGCCGGTCCGCCGCTCGGGGGCCCGCCCCCAGACGGGCTAGCACCTGTGCCGCCGCCCAAGACCAAGGTCGTTATCGACGGCCCTGCGATCAAGACGACGACCAGGCTCACGATGAAACCGAAGATCGCCAGCGTGACGGACTCGATGATGAACTGCCCGACGATGCTGGAACTCTTGAACCCGATCGCCTTCAGGACGCCAATCTCCCTCGTCCTCTCTCTCGCGATCAGTATCATGATGAAAGTCATGACCGCCACGCCGGTCAGCAGGGAGAGCCATAGCCCGGTCGCGCTGCTCGCCGCGATGCTGTTGAGCGAGCTCTGCATCTGAGAGGCGAAGGCAGATGCCGGGACGATGTCGTAGTCGTCCCCTAGGGTGCTTCTCAGGGAATCCACGACGTAGTCGACGTTCCCCGCGAAGTTGACATTCACGTACATCATGTTCATTCCGCTGATCTGGTACACCCGCTTCGCGGTCTGGTAAGGTATTATCAGAGCGGTGTCGCCGAAGCGGTTTCCGGTGGTGAATATCCCCACGACCTGGACGGACGTCCCGTTCAGGGTGACTGTGCCATACAAGCCGACAGCCTTGTCCTCCGAATAGCCCGACCCGATCAGTGCGACATTCGCATTCGCGTCTCCGGAGTTCAATGTCCTTCCGTCCGTGAGCGACATCGACCCCCCGCCGAAGAGCACTAGGGGTTGGCTCGGATCCTGACCCTGCACCATCGTCGGTCTCGCGCCCGTGCCGGGCTGCCCCATCTCGCCCTCCATATGTGTTATGACCGTCTGCACCGACACGACATGCGCCATCCTTTGAACCGTCGGGACGATACTCTCGTCCATCGTAGCCTCATTGGAGAACCCGAAGCCGCCAAAACTGCCTGCAGGGCGCACGGTGACCTCGGTGTCAGATGTCTGCGATATGTCCCTCGCCCTGTTCGAGATGTCGGCGTTCACCGTCGACATCGCCATGAAGACCCCCAGGCAGAAGCCTATGATTAGGATCACAGATACGCTTCTGACCTTCTTCCTGAACACGTTTCTTACAGCTCTGCTGGCTACTCCCATTTCTGCAACCTCCCTTAGAGCGAATGTCCCTCTCCAATAATGTTCGCTAAGTCAGTCAAGACGCACTCAACCCCCTAGTCTGGGTGGAAATCCGCCGGTTCAAATCCCAGGCGGTGGACTCCTGGTTCCCGGACATGGCTGCTGTGGAGGAGGATTCCCTTCCCCTCCTCGCGGTGGATGTCTTGGCGGCTGATTCAAGTCCCCGGACGGGGGAGGGCAGGGGGGTTGGGGACCTGAGTCGTGCTGGCGTGGCGGTGGTGGGTTGCCCACCAGAACGACCGCATGACCGACGATGTGCTCTCCATCATAGTCTGTTACGACGGTGATGCAAGCGACACCGTTCGCAGTCGCGGTGAACAGACCGTTCTCGTCAATCGTGTCGACCGTTGGGATTGTGTCGTTCGCGTTGAGTGGTGGATTCGGCGGGGTCAGGGTCTCGACAGTCCAATTGTAGGTGAGCCCCGAGATTGACTGGTTGTCCGCATCGTAGGCCTGCGCGGTTAAATGCTGCGTCGCGTTCACGTCAAGCCAGACGAACCTGGGTTCGACGACTGTGTAGCTGGACGGTCCCGGCGACGTGCCTGTCCCGTTTGGCGGTGGCGGTGGTCTGGGCGGCGGGCTGGTGTTGTTGTAGCCTATCATGGGGGGTGGATTTGCCATGCAAATCAGAGGAGGAGGAAACTGATCATTTCCCATCGTGCCGTTGCCAGAACTCAGGTCGTCTCCCGTCCCCGCGCCGGAAGCGTCGTTGCCGCTTGCCGAGTTAAGGAACGAGATGCTGAGCGCGCTCACGAGAAGAAGGCAGGTGATCAAGGTGGCCAACGCGGTCTTGCCGTGACTCCCGAGCCTCTCCTCGCTTTCCAGCTCACTTTCCTTCTTCCTCAATGTCCATCTCATTTCCTCACCTTGTGTGTGCGTTCACGAGTCCTCTTTACGGGTGGACTTGATAAGCCGTTTTGCCGCAATCGTTCCCAAATTCAACCCGAATCAGGGATTGATGCTACTCTAGGCTCAGATAGAGGAGGACGACGAGAGCCGCGGTGGCGAAGATGTCGGGCAACATCGCGAATGGGCCAAGCCCGAAGGCCTGGAAGCCGAACAGGGTCTGCAAGAGCGGATTAGAGGTCAGCGCATAAAGCAGCAGGACCAGCATGACCATGACGAGCCCGAGTGTGAACTTCGACTTGACCTTGCGGTAGAGGTTCGAGTAGATGACCATGAGCGAGATGAGAAGAACGATGTTCACGATAGAAATCACCGTCTTCGCGGTGTAGAACAGTTCGAAGTCGCCGGGTGGCAGAGGCGGAGGTCGTTGCGGCGGTTGCGGTCTCGAGAGAGGGAACACAGCAGTCAGCACGACACCCAGAAGTACAGCCACCAACACAAGAATCAAGATTAATCCAACGCCCGCAATCCTTCTCATGTCCTCACCTTTCTATCCGCTTCCTCATTGATGCCGTTTTTCCCAATTCTCGCCCATATTCGATTGAAGAACTCGTAATTCTCCTCAAGCAAAGTGGAGAGGTTGTACATCTTGCCGTACCTGCCCCCCATCGATGTGATTAACCCGTTCTTCTCCAAGAGACCCAGGTGGTGCCTGACCGTTTTATAGTCCATGCCCAGTCTCTCCGCGAGCTGATTCGCGTTATAGGGACGATCATTCAGAGCATGCACGATCCTCGCTCTGCTTGGCCCCCCCGCGCTACCGGCGAACAACCACCAGAGCAGTCTTTCAATCGTTTTCATCGTCAATCATCGACTCTATCGATTCTTCAGAGACTCCATTGGCAGGCTGGCCTTCTGGTGGACGGATACGGACGCAGCTCCTCGTTCCAGGTTGCGTCTGTCTGGTTCCATGCGGTGTGCTCTGGCGGGTCATGTCGCCGCTCAACTCGACCGTGCGTTTTTCACCGATAACCGCGAAATGCCGCACACCTCATCAGCTTTCTGCCCGTGCGGGGCTCTGGAGGCATCGTCACTCCCGATTCTGACCCTAATCTCATCTTCTGGATTGCATTCGTCGACTCGCAGCGGCGGAGCAGGAACCCGATTCGACATGACGATTTTTCGATCATCTTGAGCAACCGTTCCGCTCTGGGCTGCGCTATTCAGCAGGTTTCTTGGCATGGGTCACAGAACGTCGGGAGGATATCTCCTCTTGATGGGCGGCTGAAGGAGGTTGTGCATAGAACTCAACTGAAGGAGGTTGTGAAAAGCACCCACGGGAGAGAAGACGATTCCCGCCCCGAGGATTGCCCGGGCGAGGTTGGGATTCTCCTGGGATTCGACATCGGAGAATTCCCCGCCAAGCATCCGGACGGCCTTCTCAATCTCTCCAAGATCGAACCATACACCCTTGCATTTGGCGCATACATCCAGCTTGATGTCCCCGACCGGGCGGTTCACCATCTTCCGCCCACAATGCGGACAGGCGAGGCTTGAGTCTCCTCCTGCATATTCGACAACCATCCGCTCGATCTCTCGACTGCCGGATATCTTCGTGATCTCTCCCTTGTCGAACCATGCCCCGCCGCACTTGGGACACACATCAAGCTGAAACTGGCCCTTCCGCCCCTGGACAGACTCGAGGAGCACCTCCTTTCCATCGCGCGGGCATCGAAGCGCTTCCGCCACGACCATGAAAGGCACATCCGGATGCATAAGTCTTCCTGTCGAGCCATCCCTGAATTGTCCGCATCCGCCTCTCTCTGAAAGATTTATGAGTGCACCGCCATTAGGAGAGGACCGCGGCTGTAGTCTAATGGCAGGACTTGAGCTTCCCAAGCTCACAACGCGGGTTCGATTCCCGCCAGCCGCACTCTCGTTAAGGAACCTTCAATCAGATTGAAGATGGAAGGCTTTGCCCGGGAGACCGCTGCCTTCCTGTTCCGCCGTTCTTTCCTCGGCTGGTGTAACTAGACCGCCATCGAGGCGAACAGCAGGGCGGCTAGGATGAGCACGCCGAGCTTCTGCATGTCGGTGAGTCTCTTGCTGCCGATGCCCCATATCGCTGCTGGGCCCGCGATGCCGAAGGCCCCGAAGGCCCACAGGAGCTGTCCAATCCTTATGTTATCGATGCTCCCACCTGCGAATATGAGCACCGCCCTACCCACGAACATCAGGATGGCGCCAATCAGGACTATGAAGATGAGGAATGTCTTCCTCATCATTTCACCGAAGTCCGTCGGTTGCGCTGGCGGCATGTATTGCTGTCCGTAAGTCGGCGGCATCTGCTGCCCGTAGGTCGGTGGCATCTGCTCTGGCGCACCAGTCCCAGGCTGTATGTTTCCTCCGGCCATAGGAATCGGCACATACTTCGCTTTGCATACTTAAAGGTTGATGCTTCTGGAGGGAACGGGTCAGTGGAACTCTCTGCGGATGAGCAGCAGGTAGACCAGCAGCACCACGGCGACGAGTAGGGTGCAGATGTTGTAGGCTTGCGTGAGGAACGGAAGGACGAGTATGGCCACGAGGGCCAGGATCGACAGGACCCACGCCCACATCCTGAGGTTCCAGAGCCCCAGCCCGGCCACGATCAAGATGATGCCGAATACGGTGAAGATGGCTCCAGTCAGAAAGACCATCCCCGCGGGGATTCCGAACCCGGGCAAGGACGCCAAGAACGCGCTGCCGATCAAGAACAGGATGCCCGCGATGAGAACGAGCACTCCGAAGAGAATGATCAGTATTGCCAGAATCGAAACGCCAATCGGTCGCATGTCAGACCTCCAATGTTCTTGTTCACCCCGATGAGTCACCCGCCATAAAGCTATTGGCAATCATTTGCGCCCGCCATTTTCCATTTTGTTGATGGACCGCCACTTGCGGCGGTATGGTTTCATCGCGCTATCCACCTCGACCGGCATGGTCAAAGGATGGAGAGATTTCGGAAAGTGTCACCGCATCCGAACATCTGCCGCCCATATCCGAATACCTTTATACCGAGGTGTCCTAGGGTACACCGATGCCCGAGGCCTGGTACAACCTCAGCGTCGAGGAGACGCTGAACAAGCTTGGGTCGTCTGCGTCAGGCTTGAGCAACGAAGAGGCGAGAAGACGTCTCGAACGCTACGGGCCGAACGAGCTCGTCCGCACCCGCCGGAAGTCGCCTATCGTCATGTTCCTGAGCCAGTTCAACAACCTGCTCATCATGATTCTGATCATCGCCGCCGCCCTCTCGGCCGCGCTTGACGAATGGATCAACGCGGTGGTCATCCTGATTATCGTGTTCCTGAACGCCGTTCTCGGATTCGTCCAAGAGAATCGCGCGGAGAACGCCCTAGAAGCGCTGAAGGTCCTGGCGGCTCCCAGGTGCCGCGCGCTTCGGAACAAGGAACCGCACACGATTGAGACCAAGGATTTGGTGCCGGGCGACGTCGTCCTGCTAGCGGCGGGGGACAAGGTCCCTGCCGACCTCCGGCTGATGGATACCGCGGGTCTGAGGGTCAACGAGGCGCCTCTGACCGGGGAGTCGGTCCCCATCACCAAGACCACAGAGCCCGTGAGGGGCGAGGTGTTCCTGGGCGACCAGAGGAACATGTGCTTCCTCGGATGCACCGTCGAGGCGGGCAGGGGCACTGGTGTCGTCACGAGCACCGGAATGGCGACCCAGCTCGGCAAGATTGCCGGGCTGGTTCAGGCCGAGCCGGCGACCCAGACGCCGATGCAGAAGCAGCTGGCCAAGCTGGCCCGGCAGCTGGGCATCGCGATTCTCGGGCTGGTCATCGTAATCTTCGTCATAGAGTACGTCCGCCTCGGGACCGCTTCGGACATCGTTGAGCTATTCCTGACATCGGTGAGCCTCGCGGTCGCAGCGATTCCCGAGGGCCTGCCCGCGGTCGTCACGATAAGCCTGGCGCTCGGCCTGCAGAGGATGGCAAAGCGGAACGCGCTGGTCAGGCGGCTGGCCGCTGCCGAAACGCTCGGGAGCGCATCGGTCATCTGCACAGACAAGACCGGCACCCTCACGAGGGGCGAGATGAACGTGGTGATGATATACTCCGGCGGCGTGGACTACCGGGTCGAGGGAGAGGGCTTCAGCCCAGAGGGCCGCGTGACCCGAGAAGGAAAAACGGCGGATATCTCCAGCATGCGCGAACTCGAGATCCTTCTGAAGGCGGGTCTGCTGTGCAACGACGCCTCGCTGGGGAAGACCGAGAAGGCTTGGACGGTGACCGGGGACACCACCGAGGGTGCGCTGCTGGTGGCCGGCATGCGTGCCGGCCTGAGCAAGGAGGTCCTTGAGTCCGAATCGCCCAGGGTCGCGGAGATCGCTTTTACGTCAGAACGGAAGATGATGAGCACGGTCCACATACGCAGGGACTTGGCCGTCGAGCGAGGGCTCGATGCGCTCCCCGAGGCTGAACGTCTCAGCCGCCTCAAGGAAATTCCGGGCAAGACCGTCTTCGTCAAAGGCGCCCCTGAGAGGGTCGTGAGGGCATGCGACTTCATCATGAAGGATGGCAAGGTGGGGCTGCTAATTGATGCCGAGAGGCACGAGCTTACCTACAGGAATCAGGAGATGGCGGCGAAAGGGCTCAGGGTTTTGGGCATCGCCTACAGGGAGCTCCCGGACCACTTCCCCGATTTCTCGGAGAAAGAGCTCGAGAGCAAGCTTACCTTCCTGGGTTTCGTAGGGATGATGGACACGCCGCGCAAGGACGCCGTGGATGCCCTCAAGGAGTGCCAGAGGGCGGGCATCACTGTGGTGATGATAACCGGGGACCACAAGCTGACCGCCATGGCGGTCGCGGCGGACATGGGCATCCTCTCGAAAGGTCAGAAGGCCCTCACCGGCGAGGAACTCGGCAAGCTGACGGACGAGGAGTTGCACGAGACAGTCGAGGACGTGAGGGTGTACGCGAGAGTGTCCCCAGAGGACAAGATGCGCATCCTGAAGGCCTGGAAGAAGAGGGGGCGGATCGTCGTCATGACCGGGGACGGGGTGAACGACGCGCCCGCGTTGAGGAGTTCCGATCTCGGGGTGGCAATGGGCGTCACCGGGACCGATGTCGCCAAGGAAAGCGCGGACATGGTGCTGACCGACGACAACTTCGCCTCGATCGTCGGCGCCGTGGAGGAAGGGCGCGGCATCTACCAGAACATCCGCAAGTTCGTCCGCTATCTGCTGAGCACGAACTCGGGCGAGGTCATGACGATATTCGCCGCCGCGTTGCTCTTCATGCCGCTGCCCTTGGTGCCGCTCCAGATATTGTGGATCAACTTAGTCACGGACGGCCTGCCCGCCGTGGCCCTTGGCGTGGAGCCGAAGGAAAGGGGTCTTATGCGCCAGAAACCGCGGAACCCCAGAGCGGGCATCCTTTCGGGTGGCATGGCTTTCCATATAGTCTGGGTCGGCACACTAATGACAGTTGGCACGCTCGCGATGTTTTCGTGGACATTGAGTTTCCGTGACATCAAAGAGGCCCGGACCTTGGTTTTCTACACGCTCACCATGTTCCAGATGTTCCACGTGCTTGCCATACGAGTCGAACGCGAGTCAGTCTTCACGGTCGGCTTCTTCGCCAACAAGTTCCTAATCGCGGCGGTGCTCTCGACGATCGCCTTGCAGTTCATGGTAATATACGTGCCATTCTTCCAGGGGCCGTTTGAGACTCGAGCTCTGCCTCTGGAGGAACTGCTTATTGCCACGCTCGTTGCGAGTTCGGTCTTCTTCGCGGTGGAGTTGGAGAAGTTGAGGCGCCGACGCGTCGAGGAAAGGCAAACGATGGGATGAACGTGCCGACCGGACCTGGCTTTGTTGAGATTGACGGCTCTCACGGCGAGGGCGGAGGGCAGCTGCTCAGGACCGCGGTCGCGCTCTCCGCGATAACGGGAAGAGCTGTGCGCGTCAAGGCGATAAGGGCTGGGCGGGAGAGGCCCGGGCTCCAGGCACAGCATCTGAAAGGCGTGGAGGCTGTCGCGACCCTGTGCGGCGCGAAGCTTCATGGCGCGAATTTAGGCTCGACGGACCTGATGTTCGAGCCGGGCAGCATCCGGCCGCAGCCGATAAGAATCGATGTGGGCACGGCGGGGGCGGTCTCGCTCGTGCTCCAGGCCCTCGTGCTGGCGGCGGGGAGGGCTGAAGGGAAGACCGCCGTCGAGCTGATCGGAGGGACGCACGTCGCTTGGAGCCCGCCAATGGACTACTTCAAGGAGGTCTTCTGCCGTCATTTGAAGTCCATAGGTGTCGAGGTCGAAGTGAGGATTCTCGCGCATGGTTTCTATCCGAGGGGCGGGGGCCGCGTGCAAGTGGAGATCGAAGGTTCGGATAAATGGAGACCAATGGAATCGGATTCGCCGGGCGCGGTGCAGAGCATCGCAGCGAGATCCGTCGCATCCGAGGAATTGAGGAACGCGCGGGTCGCCGAGAGACAGATGGAGGCGTTCAAATCGATTCTACCGGCGGCGGTTCCGGAGGAGGTGGCCTATGTCCGAAGCCTTTCGACGGGTTCGGCGGTCTTCGGCCGTGCGGACTGCGCATCGGCATTCCTGGGCGCGGATTCGCTGGGGAAGAGAGGAGTCAGGGCCGAGGATGTCGGCAAAGAGGCGGCCATGAAGCTGAAGGCCGAAATCGACGGCGGGGCATCTCTCGACATGCACGCCGCCGACATGATGATACCGTATCTGGCGCTCGCATCGCAACCTTCCTCCTTCACGGTGAGGGAAATGAGCGATCATCTGACGTCTGTGCAGTGGCTCGTCCGTCAGTTCATCGATGTGGAATTCGAATCGGAAAGAAAGGGGAATCTGCACAGGATTTCTGTGAGGCCACGGTAAGGCAGCTGCAGGCCTTCAACCGTACATGCTCGGCCTGATTGGCTGCGTGGGCTTCTTGGCCGCCTCGGTCTGGTCATGAATCGACTTGAGCTGCATCTCAATTCTCTCCGCCTCTTCGTACAATGGCTTCGCATCCAGCCTCGTGTGGAGAAGCAGCTTGTTGATGGTCTCGATGACCCTCGCGGCCGCTCGCGCGTCAGGGTATTCCGGGTGTGCCTCGGACAGGAGCGTGACGACGTCGAAGTCCTTCTTGCGCCCTTCGTTGAGGAGAACGCCCGCGACACCCGTTATGACGCCTTCCTCGAATATCGTGACCTTGTTCTTCCTGAGAAGTTCCATTGAACTCTCGGTCGACCCTATGCCATAGACCTCGATTTCCCTCTCGCCGGGAGCATCCTCCGAGTCTACGATGAGACCCTCCGGGCACACGAGGAGATTGCACTTCTGGTCAAGCGCCCAGTCCAGGACGGTCGACGCTATCTCCTTCACGAGGTTCGGCGGGGGCTGGAACTCGCTGATGAAGACGACAAGCTGGTCCGCTCCCTCCTGCTTCGGTCCCGCATAGATTCGCACGGGGTTCATCGGCTCGCCGTTCCTGACGAGCGAGACAGTCGGGAAGTAGGCCGAATCCATGATTCCTATCTGCTGAAGGCCCAGGGCGTTGATGAGATAGTTCGCCACGATGGACGACACGAGACCGACGCTCGGGAAGCCGTCGATCACCGTCGCGTCCCGCAAATCCATCCGTTTCAGTTCATAAATCTGGATTCCTTCCATGGCACCGAGGCTATCCAAAGCGGGGGTTTTAAAGGTATCTTTGTGAGTCTCGGTATCGAGACATACATCTAGCCTCGCTGGCTAGGTCGCCTCGATGATTCTGTGCGAGGCCGTTATGGTCGCCCCCCCGCGTACGACCGAATTGGTCGCGGAGCAGTACTTCTCGTGGGACAGGCGGATCGCCGTCGCAATCGCTTTCTCTTTGAGCCCCTTGCCGGCGACCAAGTATTCGATGTGGATCTTGGTGAACATCTTGGGATCCGTCGAAGCCCTCTCGGCCTGCAGGTGGAGCTCGAGCCTCTGCAGCTGGACGCGCTGCTTCCTGAGGATCCACACGACGTCCGAGGCGGTGCATGCCCCAATCCCAATGAGCATCAATTCCATCGGCCCGGGACCGATCCTTTCCCCCTCGTGACCTTCCTCGGGGACATCGACCACGATGCCGCATTTCGAATCGCCGCTCGCGATGAACCTCATGTCCTTGATCCACGTGACCTCCGCCTTCATTTTTCACACCGTCGAAGGTCAAGGCGGTGGGGATATTTCTGCCTTCTATTCCGGGGGACATTGGACAAGGCTTAAAGACGCCGCATGGATTCCAGTCGCCGGCGGAACACCGCCAGCGAGCTTGCTTGCACAGGAGCCGTGATCCAAAATGGTCGAGTTCAGTCTGGTGCATTCGATAACGACCGAGATGTGCACGGGATTCCTCACGCTCTCGGCGTTCTGCATCTTGTTGAAGTTGATTGTCGACGGATATCTCAAGAGGTTCCAGGGGAAGTTCAAACGTCTGGACTGGCTCGCCACGAAATTCTCCCAGTACGCCGATCCTGCATCATACATCGCCATGGGCGGCGGCGTGATCATGGTCCTGGTGTCCGGGACGACCGGCCTCCTCTCATGGCAGTTTGACAGGCTCGCCCAGTCGGGCCTCGCCCACAACAAAGTGCTCCTCACCGTCGCGTCCGAGGTCATTTTCATCGGCGCTTTCATCCTGAGGGCCAGATACTCGTCGAAGCTTTGGGCGGACCGCCTGACCGCCTGGATTTACACGGCGCTGGCGATGGTCGCCTTCCTCTTGCTCGTCCTCCAGAACTCGGTGGCGGGCCAGATGGCCAAGGGCAAGAGCCTGCTCGACTACTTCTTCCCCTGGCTGAAGGGCATGGAGGCCCAGGCGATTTCGTTCCCCGTCTGGGGTTCGATTCTGACGATTGTCGGGACCGTCGTGATCGTGCTGGTGGCTTTCATCATCACGAGGCGCAAGGTAGAATCCGCGAGGAAGTACACTCCTGCATAGGTGGCAATCAAGGCGGGGGATGGCCAACCGCCACATCCTGCGCGACGAGTATCCAGTAACCGCCGTCACGCTGCAATACGCCTTTGACTATCATCTCTTTTCCCACTTCGAATGCTTCCGGCAAGGACGTGAATCGCACGGTGGGGTTCGAGACGCCATCGCCGAGCACGAATGTGTTATTCGTGAGATTCAGGGACTCGGCAAGCCCCCGGACCTGCACGCTCTTTCCCTCCAAGTCCTGCGGGGCCGCGAGGACCTGGCTCGGGGTGTAGCTCTTCTGAGGCTGGGATCCCCAGAACACTACGACCACGAGGACGATCACTATGACGACAGCAGCGACGGCGACCCGCTTCGTCCTCCGCGAAACGCGCTTGGGCGCAGGCGGGGGATTCGCCCTCGCTTCCTCAGCCCGGCTTCCTTCCACTCCTGACCATCTCCTGGAGCAGCTTGGCGTCGCGCTCCAGCTGACGCTGTCGCATCTGGAGAGACAACAGATACAGGAATAGGCCGATCGCCACCAATGCTAGTGCTCCGAACAGGAACGCTTCCTCGCTCAAATCGATTCCTCCATTTCCTCCTTGATTATTTCAAGTTGCGCTCTCAGGTTCTCCTGGTAGATGCGGACACGCAGGAGACAGAAGAACAGCAAGGTCAGCGCCACCACGCCCACTAAAAGGGTGATTGCGTTCTCTGGCGGGAAGAAACCGGGCGTCGTGGGATGCAGACTCGTGGGACTCCTTGAGGATATGTACGACAGTGGGACGAAGACGAAGCTGATGATTCCGAAGACGGCGGAGACTCTCGCTTTGGCATCTCCCCTCACACCCGCGCGAAGGGCAAGATACGCGACATACGCCATCCACAGGATGAACGTCGTGAAAAGCCTCGCATCCCCCCATCTCCAGTAATAGTCCTGCTCGGCCTTGCTCCAGAGAGCGCCTGTCAGCAGGGCCAGGGTCGTGAGGAGGACGCCCACTTC
Organism: Thermoplasmata archaeon; assembly: GCA_041489255.1. Taxonomy (GTDB): domain Archaea; phylum Thermoplasmatota; class Thermoplasmata; order RBG-16-68-12; family JAFNFQ01; genus JAFNFQ01. Next base: position 62,984 of record JBGPQV010000005.1, read on the forward strand.
AGCAGAGCATGAGGCGACGATATCCCACTTCGGCTTTCTGGTCCTCAGATACGCGACGCTCGCGACGAACACGGTGCCGAACGAGAGATAGGCGGTCCAGGCCAGGGGTATGTGAAAGAAAAAGATCCGGAAGGCGATGGGCGCGTGCCAGCCTGGGGCATCGAATGGCAGCACGATGTAGAACATCGACATGTATGCGAGCAGAAGCATCGTCACGAGCATGGCGGCGAGGAGCGCGACGTCATGCCTCTTCGTCCAGTCCATTCAATCCTCCACGATGTCGTCGAATAGCAGATAAGACAACAGCAGTGCTATCACGGTGAAGGCGCCGACGTAGACGACGTTAGAAACAACGGCATCGATATCCCCGGAGAGCAGGCCAGCTGTGGCATTGATCGAAGGCACGATGACTGTGAAGAGTGCGACGGTTATTAAGAGCATGGGGAGGAGAATGTCTCTGGTCTTCGCGCTGGACGAGAGCGCCGAGACGGTGACGCCGATGCTCGAGTATCCCAGGGTCCCGAGCAAGGTCACGGCGATCAATGGCCCCCACTGCCCCGAATAGTCGTAGTTGAAGAAGACGGCGAAGAAGATCAAAGTGGAAAGGCTGACAACGAAGATGAACACCAGGCTGGACGCCAGCTTGCCGAGGTAGAGTGCGAACCGGTTGGTCGGGACCAGCAACAATCCGCCCATCGTGCCGGCGTCGGCCTCCTTGGCGAAGGCGGGCGCGAGCCCCAGCATCCCGGCGAAGAAGAACGTCACCCAGAGGATCGCCGCCACGATAGACCGACTCTCCTGCACTTGATCCACGTGGATATCGAAGAAGCCGAACGCGAATCGGAAGGAAAGGACGACCATCAGCGAGAAGATGACCATGGAAGAGAGGCGCTCTCTCGTCCTCGCCTCCAGGCGAAAATCCTTCCCCGCAATCGCCAGAGCTTCCCGCATCATTTTGTCGCGCCAACCATCTTCTTGTACTCCTCGACGAAATCCCCTCTGGAGACCGCCGTCTTCTCTTTGTCGTAGACGAGCGCGCCATCGACCAGAACGAGCAACCTATGTCCGAGGTCGTACCCCAATTCCGGGTCATGGGCGGTCAGCAGGACCGTCGCACCGTCGGCAATCGCCTGCGTCAGCAGTGATGAGACCTGCCCCCTCGCCTTGATGTCCAGACCCGAGAAAGGCTCGTCCAGCAGCAGAACCTTCGGACTCCCTAGCATTGCCCTAGCGATCGAGAGCCTCTGCTTCATGCCGCGGGAGAAGGTCCCGACCCTGTCATTCCTCCGGTGGAGGAGGCCGAATCGGGAGAGCATCTCGTCGATTACCGACTCCTCCGAGGGAACGCCAAGCAGATGCGAATAGAACGTCAGGTTCTCGGCTGCCGTGAGATCCTCGTACAGGAGGGTCTCGTGGAGCGCAACGCCCACTAGCTTCCGCACCTCGACGGGATTATCGAGTACGCTGTGTCCCCCGATCACCGCATCGCCACTGCTTGGCCGCGAGAGCGTGCATATCAGCCTGAGCAGGGTGCTCTTGCCTGCCCCATTAGGTCCAAGGATCACGCAGAGCTGGCCCGGTTCGACATTCAGGTTCAAACCTCTGAGGGCAGGCTTGCCGCCGTACCTCTTGCCCAGGTCGCGCAGAACCAGCATGGTGCGGTGTGCAACTTTGAGGGCAGTATAAAGCCTTTATTCGAAGATCATTGCTCCATCATGATGCGCTTGATGATAACATCCCGACCTTCCACGGTCTCAAGCACGAGTTCGGCATCCTTGAAATCCGTGTCGGCAACGAGGAGTTCGTACGCCTGCTTGAGGCTCTCTGTCGAATAGCCGGAGGAGTTGCCCACGCTGAGCTCGATCAGAGTGACTTTGTTCGCTTCCTTTGCCTTCATCTCGGCAAGCGTCTTCTCGATGAGATCTTGGATCAACGCAAACTCGTGCATCGACTCGCCTCAGACTTCTCCTCTTGACTTTCGCTTCTTGGCGGTGCTCCTCGGATGGATTCCTGGGTCGTGCTGTAGCCCCATTGCGCAACGACTTTCATAACTTCTTGGACAAGAGCGGGGATTCCTCGGCGCACCTCTGCACTCACTCCCGCCCCGATAACCTGCGAGTCGCCTATCTGCATCGCGACGACGACCACGCGGCGGGGGATTGTCATTCCCGCGTGTCTCGCCAGCTCCAGAGCCTCAGGGAGTCCTAGGTAGTGGGCCGAAGGAACAATCCTGGGACCCATTTCCGACAGACTCAGCTGCACAACCTCTCCGGGTTTATCGCCGATGACGGAGTCCACGACTACGAGGTCGTCGAATCCTTCGACTAGGTCGACGAGATACAGGCCGGAGAGAGCGCTCTTTGCGACCTTGGCTCCAGGGATTGACAGCCGCTCGAGAGCGTCTGCCGCCAGCAGGCCAACCCCATCGTCCCCCAGCAAGTCGTTTCCGAGAGCGAGGATCAGGAGGGACATGTCTCGCTCTGTCTCACGATCTCCTGCAGAAGCTTGCCGCGCAAGTCGAACACTTGCACCTTCAGTGGCATGCTCCCCGGCATGGAGTGAGTCGCGCAGGCATGGCAAGGGTCGTAGGCGCGGAAGGCCATCTCGATTTTGTTGAGTATTCCGTCATCGACCACCCCGCCCTTTATTGCGGAGCGAGCCGCCTTGTCCACCGACATCGCAATCCTAGCCGAGTTGTGTTGCGTCGCAACGAGGAGGTTGGCACTCGTGAGGATTCCTCTCTCATCGCTCTTGTAGTGGTGGATGAGAGTACCACGCGGGGCCTCCGTGACGCCCATGCCCTCGCTTGGCTTCTCCGTCGGCAAGTTCCTGATGTCGGTCCCTGTTATGTCCGGATCGTTGACCAGCTCCTTGAATCGCTCGGCCGCGTACACAATCTCGATTACCCTGGCCCAGTGGTTCGCCAGCGTGTGATGCACAGGCTTGGTGCCCAAGGTCTTGAAGAACTTCTCGTAGAGCTTCTGGGCATTCGGTGTCGCCATGCCGTCCGAGGCATTAAGTCTGGCTAGGGGTGCGACGCTGTAGATCCCGCTCTCGGGACCGTCAACGAAGCCGTGCCATCCCAGTCTCTTCAGGTACGGGAATTTGACGTACGTCCATGGCTCCGAATGCTCTGCAATGTGGCTCAGATAGTCCTGTACCCGGAATTTCTCAGTTTCCTTGCCGGACGGATCAACAACCCTGATCATTCCGTCGTAGAAGTTCACGTGGTTGTTCTTGTCCATGAGGCCCATGTAGCTGGTCTTATGAGTGTAGGCGTCGGAGACGATCATGTTCACGTAGTCCTTGTTGCTCAACACCAGATCCTCGAGGACCTTCTCGCAAAAGAGAGCGAACTCCACGCCTCGGTCCGCCACTTTCGCGTATCGATCCCTGGCCTCCTCCGTCACGCCCTTCGCGACGCCGCCAGGCAGGCCAAATACCGGATGGATGACTTTGCCGCCCAACTCCTGGATGATGTTCCTCAGATCCTTCCTCATGAAAATGACCTTCTTCCCAACTTCCAGGCCAACCTTCTGAAGGACGCCGAGGATGTTTCTGTCCCCCTTGGGGGCAGTCGGGCCCACTATGAAGTCCGGCCCGCCGAGGAAGAACAGATGCAGCGAGTGGTCCTCCAGTATGAAGACGCTGTAGAGCATCTCCCTGATCTTCTTGGCGGTCTTTGTGGGCTCGACCTTGAACAAGTCGTCCAGGGCCTTCGTAGCCGCCATGTGGTGGGCGGTTGGGCATACCCCGCATATCCTAGACGTAATCTGCGGAGCATCCTCAGCTTGGCGTCCAACCAGGAAGTTCTCGAAACCCCTCAGTTCGGGAATCTGGAAATAGGCCCTCGACACATCGCCACGGTCGTCCAGGAAAATGACGATCCTGCCGTGCCCTTCCAGTCTCGTTATGGGGTTTACGACTATTTGTTTGGTTGCACCGGTCATTCTCGTTTCACCTCCAAGGTCCTTCTCATGAAAGAGGTTGGGAGTGAGTACCTGTAGAAGAGACCAACAGGGTCGGGGACCTTCTCCAAGACCTTGGCGATGTCCTTCTCCTCGTTGAAGTCCACAATCGACGAGAGGAAAGCGACTCCCTTGGCCCCGTAGTCCTTGACCTCGTCAGTCGGACCGAAGCAGCCAGTGCAGGGCATGTTCCCGCCAATGCAGAGGGCCTCGCAGCCGCCACGGGTGACGGGCCCCAGGCACAGCACTCCCTGCGCCAGGAGGCACTTCTTCGGGTCAACCTGCACTTCGTGGACCCTCTTCAACTCCTTCAAGAGGAGCTTCTCTGGCTTGGACTCGTTGAGGTTGCACTCGTGGCACAACGCCCGCGTCCCAGCCAGCACGGATCCGGGTGGCGGAAGCTTCCCGCTGAGCAGCGCCTGGACGGCATTCGCGAGGAGCTTCGGAGTCGGAGGGCATCCCGGGAGGTAGTAGTCCACCTTGATCACTTGATCGAGGGACTTGACCGTGTCCCAGAAAGACGGCAGCTCCAACATCCCCTCGGGCACCTCGACCTTCATTAGAGGCTCGCTGCCGTTCTGCCCTTGGACGGTGGGGCCCTTGTGGTAGTAGTAATCGAAGATTGAGTCTTTATCCCACAGGTTCGCCAGGCCGGGGATGCCACCCATGTGGGAGCAACTCCCGAAGGCTATGACGACCTGAGACTTCTTCCGGAGGAGCTTGGCCATCTCTTCCTGTTCGGAGAGCCTGACGGCACCGTTGATGAAGCTCACCGTTATGCTCCCGTCCTTCATGGCTTCCACGTCTTCCACCTTGAAGTCCAAGGCCACCGGCCAAAACACGATGTCCACTGCGGCGACAACGTCCAGCACGGCCTCGGCGAGGTCAACAACCGCCTCCTCGCAGCCTCCGCAGGATGCGCACCAATAGAAAGCCACCTTCGGTTTCTTCGCCATCTACTTGCCCCCGTTCTCTTTGACAGGTCCCAGTTTCCTTACATGCTCTGTCATTTCCTCTACCGCTCGTCTGAACTTCTCCGGCTCCGATGCAGAAATCCACTCCAGGCGGAGCCGCTCATCCTCGAAGCCTAGCTGCGAAAGCATCTTCTTCAGGAGGAGGTACCGCCTGAGGGTCTTGTAGTTGCCCTCATTGTAGTGGCAATCCCTTGGATGGCAACCACAGATCATCACGCCGTCGGCCCCTTTCTCGAACGCGGACATGACGAACTGGGGATCCACCCGCCCGGAACACATCAGCCTGATGAGCCGGACATTGGGTGAGTACCTGGCCCGGGCCGTCCCGGCAGCGTCAGCGGCAATGTAGGTACACCAGTTGCACACGAAGGCCACAATCCTCGGCTCGAACCGCTCTGACGTCATATTGTCAACACCCCCGAGATCTCGGCCATGATCTGGTCATACTCGAACAGCTTCTGACGCGCCGCTCCGCTCGGGCAGGCCGCGACACACACGCCACAGCCCTTGCAGAGGACGTCGTTGATGACCGCCACCTTTTTCTCCTTGACCAAGGCGATTGCCGTGTATGGGCAAAGCGCGATGCAGACTTGACAGCCCGAGCACAGCTCCTCCTCGATGTAGGCGAGGTTGGGCTCCAGAGTGAGGAAGCCCTTGGAAGTTAAGGATATGGCCCCTGCTGCGGCTGCCTCGCCTTGGGCCACCGACTCCGGGATGTCCTTCGGGCCCTGACAGGTGCCTGCTATGTAGATTCCCTCGGTGATCGTGGCGACTGGCGCAAGCTTTGGGTGCTTCTCCATGAAAAAGCCTTCGCTGCTGCACGCCATGTTCAGCAGGCGCCGGACATCCTCCTTGTCCGGCTGGGGCTCCAGTCCCACACTGAGTATCACCATGTCCACAGGAATGCGCCTAATCGTCCCCAACAAGGTGTCCTCCGCGACGATTACTAGCTTCTCCCCTTCCTCCGTCGACTCGGCAACTTCAGTCACCTCTGCCACCTTGCCGCGTATGAAGTTGACACCCTCTCCAAGAAGTCGCTGATAGAACTCCTCGTATGATTTGCCAGGAGTGCGTATGTCAATGTAGAAGTTGTAGACATCCGCACCCGTTCTTTCCTTCACAAGATGAGCCATCTTCAGAGAGTACATGCAGCACACCTTGGAACAGTACGTGTTGTAGTTCTCGTCCCTGGAGCCGACGCAGTGGATGATGCCAACGGCCTTGGGCTTCCGTCCGTTCCGATTGACAACTTCACCACCCGTGGGTCCGCTTGGGGAAAACATCCTCTCCATCTCCAGAGCATTGTACACCTCAGGGTACTTCCCATAGCCGTAGTTGCTCATCTTTGAGGCATCGAATATCTTATGGCCGGTTGCGACGATGATTGTTCCCACATCTAACTCCACTATCTGCTCCTTCTGATCGAAGTCGATTGCGTTCCTGTCTCCGCAGGCTGCCACACAGGTCTTCTTGCAGTTGTGCGTCTTGAACTCGATGCAAGTGTTTGGATCGATAGTGGCTACCTGAGGGATTGCCTGAGGGAACGGGATGTAGATGGGCTTCCTCTTCCCTAGGCCCAAGTCGAACTCGCTTGGGAACCTGGCTTCCTTGTAGACGCAATTCTCGATGCACTCATAGCAGCCAACGCATTTCTCTTCGTCGACGTACCTGGGCCTGCGTCTGACAGTAACCTTGAAGTTGCCAACATATCCGTCGACCTTAGTCACGTCGGAATAGGAGAGCAGCTTGATGTTGTGGCGGTTCTTCACTGTGGTCATTTTCGGAGTGAGGATGCAGGCCGAGCAGTCCAGAGTCGGGAAGGTCTTGTCGAACTTCGCCATGTGACCTCCTATTGATGGCTCTTTCTCCACCAGATAGACCTGTTTGCCTGCATCTGATGCCGTGAGCGCAGCTTGGATGCCAGCAATGCCCCCGCCAATGATCAGAATCTCGTCTCTGACTGGAACTTTGCGACGCTCCAGCGGGGTATGGTGGACAATCCTCGCCACGCCAGCGGCCACCAGCGCCTTCGCTTTCTCGGTCGCTTCGTGCTTGTCGCTTGTCACCCACGATGCTTGCTCGCGAATGTTCACCATATGGGAAAGGAAGGGATTGCCTCCAGCTTCTTCCACAGCGGTGCGGAACGTGGCCTCGTGGAGATGCGGCGAACAAGAAGCCACCACGATCCGATTCAGGCCAAGTTCGCGGACATCTTTCTTGATCATATCCTGGCCCGGGCTGGAACACATATACTTGTACTCTCTAGCCACCGCAACTCCCCTGAGTCCTTTCGCGAACTCGACCACTTCTGGGACGTTGACGACGCCAGCTATGTTCGTACCACAATCACAGACGTAGACACCTATCTTGATTTCCTGCTCTGTCATAATGCCTCCTCCACTAACTCTATTAGGTCCTTGATATGGAGGGTATTCTCCAATCCAGCGGCTTTCACCGCGTCCGTAAACATCACATAGTCTTTGGGGCAAGCCACAATAAGTGTGTTCACACCCGGGAGGCCTGCCGCTTCCTTGACTCTTATCTCAGCCGGTCGCTCCTTTTCACCAGGGATTTCTTCCATCCAGATTCTCCCGCCACCGGCACCGCAGCAGAAGCTCTTCGTCTTGTTTCGGGGCATCTCCACCAAGTCAACACCCAGAGCCTTCAGGACGTTCCTGGGAGCCTGGTAAATCCCGTTGTAGCGTCCTAGGTAGCACGGGTCGTGGTATGTGACTTTATACCCGAGTTTTCGAGAGAGCTTCAAGCGACCACTTTGCATGAGTTCATCCAGAAGCTCTGTATAGTGGAGTACTCTCCCCCCGTTGACGCGCGGATATTCGTTCTTCAGAGTGTTGTAGGTATGGGGATCTGTTGTGACGATGTCATGGAAGTTGCTGCCTTTGATAGTCTCCAGGTTTTCGTCTCGCAGCTTCCCGAAGAGGCCCTCCTCCCCGGCTCTCCGAACGTCATTCCCCGCATTCCGTTCTCCCTCATACATGATTCCGTAGTCGACGCCCAGCCGTGAAAGCACGTTGGCGGTCTTGACGGATAGTTCCTGGCATCGGGCATCGTAGGACGCGTAGTCCCCCACGAACCAGAGCTTGTCCGTCAGCTCTTTTCTCGTATCCTTGATGGGCGGTGTGATTTTCCGGGTCCACTTGGTTCGGGCCTTGGGGGTGCCCTTGAACGAGTTCCCGTACCGGTCAAGGCTCTCCAAGGCTCTTTGGAGGCCCGCGTCAACATTGCCCTTCGACACAAGGTGTCGCCGCATCTCCAGGATCTTGGAAAGATGATCGTTGAACACGGGGCAACCGTCAACACAGGACAGGCAGGTCATGCACGCCCACGTGGCTTCGGGGCTCTGGACTGAGATGAACAAGTCTTGGGCAACCGGCACGCCGCCGTCCGCGGGCAACCTTGTCGGCTCTGCCAATGGCCCGGCTTTCCCGAGTGATGCGTCTCTCAACCGAGTCATAAGGTGCATGGGATCTAGGGAGGTGCCGCTGATGTTGGAGGGGCAATTGTCCGTGCACCGACCGCACTCCGTGCAAGCGAAGCCGTTCAGGAGGGAAATCCATGATAGATCGAAGACCGACCGGGCTCCTGGAGAGTCGGCCTTTTCGGGCGGCACAGGGCTCATTGTCCCTAGCGGTTCGGGCCTCCTGAAGAAGATGTTGAGAACCGCGAAGATGAGGTGGGAGTGTTTTGTGTACGGGAACCAAGCCAAGAACACGAAGAGGGCCGCCAAATGGAGCCACCGCATCGAGAACTCCAGTCCCGGAGCATTCCCTGCAAGACCCGTCCAGTTCAGGCCGCTAGCTATGAAGGAACTCACGGGCCTCCATGACCCCAATGCAGTTGCCTCGTCCTCGATGATCTTGGCCGAGTTGAGGAACAGGAAGGAGACTAGGATGGTCAGGATGAAAAGGAGCATCACGATGGCCGCGCGGTTGCCCTCATGCATCAATCGTTTTGGCTTAGAGATGGTGCGGCGATATATGGCCATACCCACGCCGACGATGCCCAGGGCCGACACCAAGTCTTGTCCCAAATACAGCGGACCGTTGAGAGGTCCGAATGGTAGCACGTAGCCCTCTATGTATCCCTCGGCGACTATCTCCGCCACGCTGAAGAAGAGAAACACGAAGGCCCAGAAGATGAAGGCATGAAGAAACCCAGAGGACTTCTCCCTGTACACCTTCCGCTGGAAGATGCCATACACAATGACATTCCATATCCTCTGCCCTAGGTGGTCTGTCCATTTCTCTTTGGTTCCCTTCCTTACGGCGCGAATGATCTGGTACAGCCTGAAGAAGAAGAAGGCAAGACTGGCGCCTATCAGTGCAGTGAGTACGATTTGCCCCTCTAGATTCATGCCCCACCTTTAGATTCCTTGATCTTCTCCGTGAGAACTGGAACCAAGTCCTGGACGTCCAGCGTCGTACCATAGTGGGCGACCTCAAAGATGGGGGCATCCGGATCGGTGTTGACAGCGACTATCAGCTCCGAGTCCTTCATGCCCTCGACATGCTCAGGGGCGCCACTGATTCCCAAGGCCAGGTAGAGGCGCGGCTTCACGATTGCGCCAGACCTACCCACCTGTCGCGTTCTGGGAAGCCATCCTTGGTCTACCACAGGCCTCGTGCCGCACACGGCACCACCTAGGAGTTCGGCCAGTTCGGTCAGGGCCTTCACGTTATCAGCTCCCTGAACTCCGCGCCCAGCGCCAACAAGAACGGGGACTTTCGTCAGATCGACGTCTGCTGCATCAGGTTCGACAAGTTCCCGGAACTGGATTCGAAGGCCAGTCAAAGGCACAGGGGAGTCCCGAATCTCAACCTCTGGGACCACATTCTTCGTACCTCCTTCCTTAGGGTAGCTTCCAGACATCAGGACGCAGAGAACCATCCCCTGCTCCACTTCGCTTCGAGCTGTGAGCTTGCCGCCGTACAGCTTGCTTGTGACCAGCACCTTACCACCGTCGAGTTCAATTCGTGTACAGTTGCCAACTGTGGTGGCACCCAAGGCGACGGAGAGGGATCCTGCGAGATCCATCCCTATGCTCGTGCTCCCCATGAGAACGAGTCTCGGAGACAAATCCTTCAGCAGGTGGCTCAGCACCTTGGTGTAGGCCTCCGGGTTGAACGCGCCCAAAATCGGATCCTTCACAATGATTGTTTTGTTCGAAGCGAATGGCAACGCTTTGAATGGTCCAGGGTCGCTCGTCAGGACTACGCAGATTAACCCGGACCCGGAAGCATCAGCAAGCTCCCGGCCGCAGGCCAACATCTCCAAAGTGATGTCCGCCAACTCGCCTCTTAGGTGCTCCGCCACGACTACGATGCCGCCGGGACTCATAGCAGTCCACGCTCCTTCAAGAGACCGGCAATCCCGGCTGCGACCTTCGCCTCATCGCCTTCTAGCATCTTTGCCCTGGCACCAGCCTCAGGCTTCTGCAGCTGGGTGATGTGGACTCCCGCCACACCTGGCACGGGCGTCTTCAATTCCTTGACTTGCAGCGTCTTCTTGGCCTGCATCACCTTGCTCACGGGCACGTATCTGGGCGGTTGCTCTGAAGACTGTATTCCTAGGACAGCAGGAGAAGTGACGTCCATCACACCGATGCGACCGCCGGGGTACTCCTTCTTGACTGTGGCTTTCCCGCCACCGGGAGGCATGTCGACGCCCACAAGGCCACCCACATATGGCATTGAGAGGTGGGAGGCCAGAAGGCCACCGAGGCTACCATCCACCTGATCGGCCGCCTGCATACCGGAGAGGATGAGGTCGAATCCCCCATCTCGCAGAAGGGAGGCCAGGTGCATGGCCAGCTTGTGGTTGTCTCCGCGGTCCTTGAATTCCAATGGGACGTAGACGGCTTCATCGGCTCCCTTGGCCACAGACGTGGCCAGAGCGTCCCGCGCCTCGCTCCCTCCGATGCCGTAGGCGGCAACATGGGCGCCATGACGCCCCTTCAGGATGAGGGCCTGCTCCAGAGCGTGATCATCCAGCTCGTTTGTGATGTACATCACATCGTCTTCGGACAGGCTCCGTCCATCCTCGGCTATCACGAGCTCTTCCACCACGTCTGGAACCTGGCGGATGATTACCGCCACCTTCATTCCCTACACGCCCCCTACGAGGCCCAAGGCATCGGCAAGCATGTGAGAAATCTCCCTCACTTGCAGACGACCCTCGAGACCGGAACTCTTTATGGCATCTTCGAAGCGTGGAATCTCCAAAGGACAGGAGACGGCAAGAATGTCAGCTCCGGTCCTTGCCGCTTCTTGGACTCTCTGGATCGGGAGGGGCACCCTCGTGCGCTCCCAGATGAAGCTGTCGAGCCACATGGCTCCTCCACCGCCACCGCAACAGAGTGCGTTCTCCTTGTTCCTCGGCATCTCCAGTATCTTGACACCTGGAATAGTCTCAAGGAGACTCCTAGGTGCCTCGTATATCTCGTTCTTGCGACCGAGGCAACAAGAATCATGGTAGGTGACTTTTGCATCGATCTTCTTTTTCAGAAGCTTGGTCAGCTGCGGAATTCTCTCCTCCAGGAACTGTGTGTAGTGGTTTATGTGGTAGGCAGTCCCCATGCGAGCGTACTCCTGGGAGAGTGCATTGTAGGCGTGGGGGTCGCCTACCAGGACTTCATTGAAACTCCTGCCGGCGAGTTGCAGGGAATTGTGTTCATAAAGCAGGTTGAACAACCCCTCTTCTCCCACAGCAGTGCAGCGCAGATCTCCAGCGCACCATTCGTCAGAACCCATGATCCCGAAGTCTACATCGAGGACATTCAGCAGCTTGGCGAGAGCTATCGTATCTTTGAGGTTCGCCTTATTGTATGAGGGAAAGCATCCGACGTGCCAGAGGACATCTGCCGAATCTCCTTCTTTGAGGACTCGCACCTTCACTCCGGCCTCTTTGATCCATGCGTCCCTCTTCTTTGGGGACTCCCCGAAGGGATTGCCGTATCTGGCGGTCCTTTCGAAAGCGGTTTGCAGCTCCTTGGGAACTCCGACACCTGTCATCAGCAGCTCCTCTCGCAGGGAAGGTATTAGCCTCTCAGCCAAGGGGATGCCGCTGGGGCATCGATAGCTGCAGTTGAAGCACGTGACGCATAGCCAGATGCTGTCGCTTCGGAACAGGTCATCAAGACGCCCTGCGCGCAGCGCCGCTATTATTCGCCGCGGCGGGTAGTCCATTGCATAACCATGCGGGCAGACACCAGCACACATGCCGCACTGGATGCAGTCTCGTACCTTCATGCCGTCCGGAAGTTTCTCCAGGCGATTCATGAAGGCCTGGGTTACGCTCAATTCAGGGATCGCGGACACTTCATTCGGAACGGTGCTAGACACGTCGAACTACCTCCTTCAGAGTAGGGCTCTCCAACACAACCCAGTTCACAAGACTCGCACAAGTCTCTTCGTCGGCTCTGGTCATCTCGACTATGTTCACTGCAAAGCCTCCCGCGGACGGGTGTTATGACGAACGAGAATCGCGAAGGTTGATGATTGGTATCTTCTTATTCCATATATACACAGGAATGTCTAAAGCCGTCCTATATATAGCTAATATGAATATGCGCGAATGGATAATGATTATCGAAGAAGTCAGTCCGCAGCAAGTTAGCGATAGCTCTGTAACCGTATCGACCATCAAGGAAGATACTGGAAGCACAGAAGAGGAGATTGAATGGAGCGCCCCATCTCATACTTGCTCTCCATGAACGACTTGGCAGCAGGTCGCCAAGGCCAGTGAGTTCGATTCGCGTTTCTTGTGGCGTCATCGGCTGCAATCGAGATTGATTCATCGACGACAAGATGATGTTTCGCGGCCCGGAGAGGGATCTTAGGCGAGAAGTGTTCGCCGCTGTCGTGCGAACTCATGGGCCGACCGACTAGGTCTTTAGTGATTGCCAAGGCGATTCCGAACCGAATGGCGCATACAGTATATTCGGCATGCTCTCAGATAAGAGGCAGATATCTATCGGCAAAAAAAAACGCTCGCAAACAAGCTCTCCACGACTCCAAGTGAAAGGAGGCTCACACAATGCCCTTCACGGAGCTAGATATCGCCCTGAATCTGGTTGCAACCGTTGTGACTGTGGCTTTTAACGCACTTGCCATGCAATAGAAGAACTTGACGCGGGCGGTCTTCTCCTTCGCAGTTGCCAGTGCGTCCCTCGCGACGTTGTTTTTCCTTCTTGCTTCACCGTTTGCCGCCGTGCTCGAACTCACCGTGGGTGCCGGGCTCATAGTTGTCTTGTTCTTGGTGGCTCTCACTCTGTCGATGGGAGAAGAGAAAGAGGTTGCCGAAGGAGGCGAGACATGAGATCGGCCAAGACGGTTGCCGCAGGAATCCTCTCGCTCCTCGTCGTTGCACTCTTGATTTCTCTTTTCTTGAAGACAACGTTTCACGAGCCCCATGCGACTCCACAGAGCGCGAGTCCTGGCGGGACTCTCTGGGACTCGCGGAACTTCGAGACGATTCTGCAGGGCCTGCTGATCCTCAGCGGTGTGTTTGCGACACTAATGCTGCTCAGGTCGTCGACGAAGGAGACGAAGCAATGACAAGCCCAGGAGACCTTGCAGTGGGGGCGGACCTCACCGCCATTGCCGCTCCCGCGTCCTGGACGATCCGAGCCGCGTTGTAGAGTAGGAAGGAGACCAGGGTGGCCAAGATGAAGAGTAGCATAACGATGGCCGCACGGTCCCCTTCGTGCATGAGGCGTTTCGGCTTCGAGACGGTCCGGCGATAGACTGCCATGAGCACGCCCACTATGCCGAGGGTGGCCACGAGATCCTGCCCGAGGTAGAGAGGTCCATTCAGCGGGCCCAGAGGGAGCGTGTAACCGGGGATGTACCCCGCCGCGACAATCTCGACGACGCTGAAGAAAAGGAACACGAAGGCCCAGAAGATGAAGGCGCGGAGAATCCCAGCCGGGCGTTCGCGGCAGATCTTCCTCTGGAAGATCCCATCCAGCACGACGTGTTTGATGAGGACTCCTAGGTGGTCCCACCATTTCTCCGGTATCCCCTTGCTGACGCCCTAGATGATCGTGACGACCCTCATGAGGACGAAGAGGGCCGAGACGCCGAGGATTCCCGTGAGGGCGATCTGATCGGGGTTCATTGGCCGCCCTTCGCTTCCTTGATCTTTTCCAACAGGATCGGGACGAGCTCGAGCAAGTCCACCGTCGCGCCGTAGTGGGCGATGTCGAAGATGGGTGCCTCTGGGTCCTTGTTCACCGCGATGATGAGCTCCGATCCGTTCATGCCCTCTGTGTGTTCCGGGGCGCCGCTGACCCCTAGCGCCAGGTAGAGCCGCGGCTTGACAGTCATCCCCGACCGACCGACCTGACGGGTCCTCGGAAGCCATCCTTGGTCGACGACGGGCCTCGTTGCGCAAAGAGCGCCTCCGAGTTCCCTGGCCAATGCCTCCAACTCGGCGAGGTTGTCCTTGGATTGCACGCCTCTGCCTGCGGCGACCAGGAACGGAATCTTCCTCACATCGACGTCTTCCATCTTCGGCTCGATGAGTTCCACAAAGCGAACGGAGAGGGGCTTGACGGCCGCCGGAGCCGACCGGATCTCGAAGGGCGGGACCTCGTCCCGCATTCCGAGTTCGCGGTGGAAGCTCCCGGGCATCACGAGCACGATGACCAACCCCTCCCCTTGCTCGATGCGCGCGACGAGCTTGCCGCCGCATAGCCGGCTCGTGACGACGATTCGGTCTCCTTCCGCGCGGAGCCCCACGCATCCGCTGATGGCAGGAGCCCCGAGGCCGTAGGAAAGGGGACCCGCGAGGTCGATGCCGATGCTCGTGTTCCCCAGGATTACGAGCCGTGGGGCCAGATCCTTCAGTAAACGCGGGAGGACGCGCGCATAGGCCGCCGGGTTGGGCGCCCCCAAGCTGGAATCCTTCACGACGAGGACCTTGTCTGCCACGAGCGACAGCCCCTGGAACGGCTTCGGGTCGTCCGCGAGGATGAGGCACGTGACGTGCCACCCGACGGAGTAGGCAAGCTCGCGAGCACCCGCGAGCATTTCGAGGGTGATGTCGCTGAGCTCCCCTCCCATATGCTCGGCAACGACGACGATCTCGCGCGGGATCATGCGATACCACGCTCCCGGAGGATGCGGACCAGCTGCTCCGCGACATGCTTCGCGTCACCAGGGAGCATCTCGGCCCGGGCCGCCGCGCTCGACTTGGTCAGCTTCGCCGCCCGCATCCCCCCAACCACCTGGGGGGGCTCCGCCAGCTCTATGACCTGGAGCGTGCGCTTCGCTTGCACGACCCGGCTCACCGGGACGTACCGGGGAGGCTGCTCGGCCGACTGGATGCCGAACACGGCGGGAAGGGAGACCTCCATCACTCCGAGGCGGCTCCCGGGGAACTCCTTGCGGACGGTTCCCTTGGTCCCGTCCGGCTCGAGGGAAACCGACATCACGCCGCCCACGTACGGAACGGAGAGGTGCATCGCGAGGAGACCGGGCAAGCCGGCGTCCACCTGGTCCGCGGCCCAGACTCCGGTTAGGATTAGGCTGTACCCCGCCGACTTCATCGCCGGGCTGAGGACCGAAGCGAGCCGCACATTGTCGCCCCGATGCTCAGATGGGATGGGGACCAGGATGGCCTCGTCCGCCCCCTTTGCCGTTGCGGTCGCCAAGGCATCCTTCGCGTCGTCTCCGCCCACGGCCACCGCGGTGACCCTTGCCGCGTGGCGGGCTTTCAGGATGAGAGCCTCTTCCAAGGCGTGCTCGTCCCCCTCATTCGTGATGTGCATGACTTCGTCTTCCGCGAGGCTCCTTCCGTCCTCGGCGATCACAAGTTCCTCGACGACGTCGGGAACCTGTCGGAGGATGACCGCAATCTTCATGGGTTGAACCCCCCAACGAGTCCCATTGCCTCCGCCACCATGTGAGAGATTTCCCGGACTTGAAGGCGGCCCTCGAGGCCCGATGTCTTGACCATCGGAAGCTTGAGCATCCGACGCATGAATTCCTCCATGGCGCCGCCCCCCGTCCCCCGCTCTTCGAAGTTCACAAGCAACGATTCCGCAGACACGACTCATCACTCTCCAAGTACATGCGAGGAAGAGAACTGGAGTGCCTCCGCGCCCAGCGAACCGGCGATGCCGGGAAGCGTTCGACCACAGGACAACGAGGCTCAGGTCGGGCTCTGCACTCGAGCTGGCCGGGGTGACACGCGCCAGACCGCTGGTCCCCAACACCGCGAACGACGGACTCCCACGCGGCTCGAAACGGGCGAGGCCCTGTGAAGGGCTGCATAAGTCCCATAATCCCGATTGCCCGCGGTGGATCCGCGGACACTCCCTCTGCTCGGCGCATGTGACGCGGTGACGTTTCAAAGACCTATTGAGCATCTTCTATGTGTTCTCGGTCGAAGAATATACCATCGCGTCCCCTCGCAAGGGAATATACGGGACGCCTTCGGGCGCTTGGAGAGGGAGTACACTCCGAGTCATGCGCGTGGCTGACGAAGCATGCACGTACAAAACAATACGACAAGGGCCCTTGAATTTCGTCATCTCGGCTGCATGTGGGGCGGAACGCGCGCGACCCCAAGTTTTATGCACGTTCATCGAGGAAAACAACGGCACGGATTCCCCCCTCATCCACCTTGACACGCTCGAGGAAGGCATGCCCCTCTGGTGACCACACCGGGTGAGGCAGCGCATTCGAGGTCAATCCGACCAGGCGCAAGATGCGGCCTCCTGGAATCCGCCGAATCGTGACGGGAGAGGTCGGACTCGCTGCCCACGGACCGAGGGCAGCCACTAACGACATGCACGTTCAGATGCAGCGTCATCTCTTTATAGCCCTTCGGCGGTCTCGGGCCGGGGTTTTGTATTCGCGCGTTTGTGCTTGTGAAAATCGCCACGGGCAAGGAGAGGGAGGCGCTCAACGCTCTTAATGACATTGCGGGCCTGGAGGAGATTAACTTCCTCTTCGGCGACTACGACTACATCCTGACCCTGCAGGCGCCGGACACGGTCACCATGGCGAGGGTCATTAGGAATCGAATCCGGAAGGCACCGGGGACGATCCAGACGATCACGATGATCGAAGCGCCCATGTGAGATCCTGGTCCTGTGCGGGACTCGCCACAAGCATCCTTGATTGATCACGGGTTGGGTGCGCCTCTCTCGACCTGAGCCAATAGGCCTAGGTTCTCCTCGGCCTCCTCCAGGGAGAGGAGCTGGACGATTAGCCCGGCGTAGGTCAGGTCGTAGTCCCCCTTCGAAACGCTCTGCTTCAAGGGCAGAAAGCAAGGGAGTGAAAACCGAATCCATCTTACTCAATATAAACGCCCAGTCGCTGGAGGACTGGCTATATGTAGATGTCATGCCAATCTCTCCATGTGTGGCAATAGATATTTTCGCGTGGAAATCGGGAGAATACGAGTATAGTTTTCTGTACAATCTTGGAGGCATGCCCTGTGATGCGTGCGTTCCGGTCTGAGTGTTCATTGTGTATAGTCGTGAACGGCAGAAGAGAAGATTCGCAAGACGGCTTGTCACCGAGCACCTATCCACATGGAGTCCGCATCGCCTGTCCGCGCCATACTCGCCCGATGATCATCGGCGGTGAAGGCCAAGAGAACATCTCCGGCGCGCCGCGAGCGGTCGAACCCGCCGAGTCTCTACAATGAATGATGTATATTCTCAGGCTTCCGATATAAATGCTAACTATTTAGTATAATGGACTTGTCGCAAACTTGCTTTCCAAGAGGTCGGATAGGGTAAGGAGGCTAATAACTTGGCGCTCACGGAAATCGACCTGGTTTTGAACGTCGTCGCGGTCCTGGGCACGATCGGCTTCGGTGCCTACGCGGTGCAACAGAAAGACCTCATGCGCGCGGTCTTCTCCTTCGCGGTGTCGAGCGCGTTCCTCGCGATGCTTTTCTTCCTCCTTGCTTCACCGTTCGCCGGAGTGCTCGAGCTCACAGTGGGCGCAGGCCTTATCCTAGTGCTGTTCCTGGTAGCGCTGACTCTCTCCATGGGGGTCGAGGGCGAGAGCCCGGAGGGTGGTGAGTCATGAGCAGCAGCAAGACCGCAGCCGCCGTGATTCTTTCAGTCCTGGTCGTGATCCTCATGCTCTCACTCCTGCTCAAGGCGGCATTCCACGAGCCCGCCAATGCCCCGGACGGCGCCAGCCCTGGCAGCGTGCTTTGGGAATCGCGCGATTTCGAGACGATTCTCCAAGGTCTCTTGATCCTTGGCGGGGTGGTCGCAATCCTGATGCTGCTCAGGTCATCGAAAGCGGAGGCGCAGAGATGACGACACCGGGTGACCTGATCGTGGCGGTAGATTTCACCGCAATAGCCTCGCTCTTTGGCCTCGGGCTGTTCTGCATCATCTCCAAGACGAATTTGATCAAGATGGTCATCGGCATCGAGCTCATGGGGAAGGCAGTGACTTTGAGTTTCATCCTCGGCGGTTTCCTCAACGGAAATGTCGGCCTGTCGCAAGGTGTCGTCTTTACCATCATCGCGATCGAGGCGGTCGTGGCGGCGCTTGCCCTCGCCTTGGCCATCATCGGGAGAGGCGCGTTCAACACGCTAGACGTCGAGAAGATAAATGAGATCGCAGCAAAGGAGGCGAGAAGGGAATGATCGACCCGACAATCTTCCTCCTCGCGACGGTCCTGACGCCATTCATCGGGCTCATCGCGATAATGTCCCTCTCGAAATGGCCGAACGCGCGGGAAGGCGCGAGCATCGCCACCGCCGTCCTGACGTTCGCGTTCGCGGCGATCATGCTACCCGAGGTGTTCGCCGGCAACACGGTGAACATCACCGCCGCCGAAATCCTGCCCGGGCTCAAGATCGCGTTCTGGGCCGAGCCATTCGGGGTATTGTTCGCCACGCTCGCATCATTCCTTTGGATATTCACCACGGTTTATTCGATTGGTTACATGCGCGGGCTCAAGGAACACGCCCAGACCCGGTATTACTCGTGCTTCGCGATAGTCATCGGGGCGACGATGGGGATTGCGCTGTCCTCCAACCTGTTCAGCCTGTTCATTTTCTATGAGATTCTGACGATAGCCACCTACCCGCTCGTCGCTCACAAGGAGACGGAGGAGGCGTTCAAGGCCGGGCGGAAGTACTTGATATTCACGCTCACCGGCGGGCTTGCGATATTGGCTGGGCTGGTCCTTATGTATGTCACATCGGGCACGGTCGACTTCATGGCGGGTGGCCAGACCAAGCTCATCCCCTTGTCGGCCGACATCATCAAACCGATGTTCGTGTTGCTGATTGCAGGCTTCGGCGTCAAGGCCACCCTGATGCCGTTGCACTCCTGGCTGCCGACCGCGATGATAGCGCCGACGCCGGTCAGCGGCCTGCTGCACGCGGTGGCGGTGGTGAAGGCTGGCGTCTTCGGCCTGCTGAGGGTCGTGTACTTCGTCTTCGGTCCCGCCCTGCTGGCGACGTACGGGCTGCAAATCATGCTGATTGTGATGGCGATCATCACGATTATAATCGCCTCGCTCATCGCTCTCGTCAAGGATGATATCAAGGCGCGGCTGGCCTACTCGACGATCAGCCAGTTGTCGTACATCGTCCTTGGCGCCGCGCTGCTCACGCCCGCGGGTCTCACCGGTAGCCTGTTCCAGATAGCGGCTCACGCGTTCGCAAAGCTGACCATGTTCTTCGTTGCGGGAGCGATCCTCGTCACCTCGGGCAAGACGAAGATCTCGCAGCTGGACGGCATCGCGAAGAAGATGCCCATCTCCATGGCAATGTTCACGGTCGCGGCTATCGGCATGGTAGGTCTCCCGCCGTTGGCGGGCTTCGGCGCGAAATGGTTCCTCGCGGCAGGCGTCACGGGCGCACCGGGGCTGGGCGACTGGGCCCAGGCAGCACTCCTGCTGTCCCTCGTCGCATCCTCAGTGCTCAATGCCGCTTACTTCTTCCCGATAGTTTTCAGGGCGTACTTCGGCAAGACAGATGAGGACATCAAGGAGGCCAACTGGAAGCTCACGCTCCCGTTGACAGTCACCGCCATCGGCGCGATAGTGATCGGCATGTGGACAGCCATGCCACTCGGCTGGTTCAATCTCTCGGCCTTAGGCCAGAACAGCATATCCAGCTTCATACCGTTGCTGGCGCCAATCGATTTCCCAATCAAAGACATCACTTACATCCCGCCTTTCCTCATCTTCCTCATAGGCGCGCCGCTGATATTCTTCCTCAAAGGCAAGGCACGTAAGATCGGCCTCATCGTCATCGCGGGTCTAGCCCTGCTTGACGTCTTCCTCATGCCGACGTTCCTGGCGACGCCTTTCCAGGGCTGGAAGCTCGACATCATGGGATTCCAGCTCACGTTCCTGAACGTCGATTCGCTGTCGCTGTTCACGGGTTACATCTTCGTCATCATCACGTTCCTGGCGACAATCTACCTGACCGCCTTCGACGTGAAGCACATGGAGCTGTTCGCGCTGCTCTATGCGGGCACCTCGATGGGCGCCGTGTTCGCGGGCGACTTCCTCACGCTGCTGATTTTCTGGGAGGCGATGGCGCTCACCTCAACCGCCCTCGTCGTGGTATATGGCGGGGACGCTGTGAAGGCGGGCTTCAGGTACCTGCTCTTCCACGTTTTCGGCGGGAGCATGTTCCTGGCGGGGATCGCGATGAATTACATTGTCACCGGCGGGAGCCTTGCGCTCGGACCGATGGCATACGGATATGCGTTCGTCTTTGCGTTCATAGGGATCGCGGTGAACCTGGCCATGGTGCCCTTCCACACATGGCTGCCAGACACCTATCCGAGACCGCACGTCGCGGCCTCGGTGTTCCTGAGCGTCTACACGACCAAGGCAGCGGTATACGCGCTCGTCAGGGTGATGCCGCCGATCGACATCGGCGCGGCGACTCCCTACATGGCGATAATCGCTTACATGGGCGGCATCATGGCGGTGTACGGCGTGTCCCTGGCCGTCGTCCAGACGAACATGCGCAAGCTGCTCTCCTATCATATCGTGAGTCAGGTTGGCTACATGGTCGCCGGAGTCGGAATGGCATTCCCGATGGCCGTCAATGGCGGCATGGCCCACGTCTTCAACCATATCCTCTACAAAGCCCTGCTCTTCATGACGGTGGGAGCTGTCATCTACAGGACTCAGCAGCAAGACATGTCGAAGCTCGGTGGGCTATGGAAAGTCATGCCCGTCACCGCCATAGCGTTCTGGATCGCGGCGTTCTCGATCTCGGGCGTTCCGCTCTTCAACGGTTTCGTCAGCAAGGGCATGGTCATCACTTCGGCGGCCGAAGGCGGCGCGGAGCTGTTCTGGTTGAGGGTACTGCTCGAGATTGCCTCGTTCGGAACGTTCCTCTCCTTCCTCAAGATGGGCTGGTTCGTGTTCATGAAGAAGAACGTGAACGGGCTTGAGGTGAAGACGCAGGGCGATGCGCCCCTGCCGATGAAGGTGGCGATGGTTGGCACGGCGATCCTATGCGTCGCGATCGGCGTCTACCCGGCGCTGCTGTTCAACATACTGCCCGTGCCGATGCACGGCGAGGAATACGTCCCGTACGCCCTGGAGCATGTGCTCGAGACCCTGCTGATACTCGGCGCCGCGGCGCTGTTCTTCTTCACGATTGGAGTGAGGATTCTGAAGCCAAAATCCGCGCATGAGATCGCGGACATCGACGAGGTCTACAAGGCGGGAGGGAAGGCGGTCAACGTCGGGTCCGCGGGCATCTCCGGCGGGTTCGGCTACTTCTATCAAGGTGCGTCTGCGGTCGGCAACTGGCTCGTCAACCTCGGTC
Source organism: Thermoplasmata archaeon (assembly GCA_041489255.1). Classification (GTDB taxonomy): domain Archaea; phylum Thermoplasmatota; class Thermoplasmata; order RBG-16-68-12; family JAFNFQ01; genus JAFNFQ01. The sequence continues at coordinate 84,732 of JBGPQV010000005.1, forward strand.
GTAGGGCGACCACCGCCGAGACCAGGGATGTGAACTGGAACCTCGTGGCTTTCGCACTCCTGATCGTGCTCTGCGTCGAGGCCATCCTGTTGGGGGTGAGCTGATGGACGGTCTGATTGCGGCGGCGATGGTCTCCCCGATGATTCTCGCCATAGGCGGCATCGCGTGCTTCGGCTTCGCGAACCTGGCGAAGGGCAAGATGCGGGCGTGGACCGGGACGCTTGCCGCGATATTCTTCGTGGCCATGTTCGGCGTATTCGTCGCTCTCGCGGTCAGGGGATTCGATGCCCATGCGGAAGTCCCGTTCGCCGTCCTGGCTCCGAGCGACCTCGGCATCTTGATGGGACTATTAGTCACAGGTCTAGGCGCAGTTGCGAGCATCTACTCGCAGGGCGCGATAGATCCCGAGGGGCCGGTGGGCTACTACTACCCACTCCTGATGTTTGCGCTGGCGGGAACCGTCGCGATCGGATTCGCGGTGGACCTCTTCACGATGTTCGTCATGGTGGAGCTGTCCGCCATCCCATCGTACGCTCTCGTTGCCTACAACTACCGCAAGAGGCGGGCCGCCATGGCGGCCGCGATCAAGTACCTGATCCAGGGTGTCGCCGGGACGCTCACCGCTCTGCTCGGCATTTCCATCCTATACGTTTCCACGGGCAGCTTGCACGTGGACGTCATATGGAGAGTGTTCACAGGCCCTGATATGCTATTGTCTCTCGCGGCAATCTTGGTCGTCACCGGGTACGGCGTGAAGATCGCATTGGTCCCCCTGCACACGTGGTTGCCGGATGCCTACTACGAGGCGCCGATGGGCGTGACCGCGATCATGGCGGGGGCCACGAAGGCGGGTGCGCTGGTTGCCCTATTCAGGGCAGTCGCGGCGCTGCCATTCGTCAGCGTCAGCGTTGCCCAGGTCGGCCTGATTGTCAGCGTTCTCGCAATCGCGACGATGACCGTCGGCAACATCATCGCGCTCGGCCAGAAGGACCTGAGGAGGATGCTCGCCTACTCGAGCATCGCGCAGATGGGCTACATCCTGTTGGGGTTCGGAGTCGGCCTTCACTATGGAATCTCAATCGGGCTGGCGGCTGGGCTGTTCTACCTCACCGTCTACGGCATAATGAAAGGAGGCGCTTTCCTCTGCGCGGGGGCATTCGGCAAGGCGACGAACGGCGGCGTCACGTTCGAGCAGTTGAGGGGAGCAGGAGTGAGGAACCCTGTCGTGGGGATCTCCTTCCTTCTCTTCATCCTCGGTCTGATCGGGATTCCCGCCACGGCCGGTTTCCCGGGAAAGCTGATGCTCTTCCAAGCCGGGCTGGAGTCACAGGTCGTGACCAACACCTGGCTGAACTGGGGCACGTTGCTGTCGATCGCCCTTGCTCTGAACAGCGCACTATCCTTGGGCTACTACGTGCCCGCGCTGAATTATCTCCTTTTCAAGCCGGGACACCACGGAGAACATGAGGGGAAGTCGAAGATTCCAATCGCCATGGTCGCCGCAATCGTCCCGTTGGCGGTGCTCACCGTGATCTTCGGTCTGTACCCGCAGGCAGTGATGAACCTCACGAACCCAGCTTCCACATTCTTCAAACCAGGAGGAATGCCATGACCGACCTTCTGATGGACATCGTGACCTCGCCGCTACTGGTCTTCGCGCTGACCCTGCTCGTCGCTTGGGCCCTGTATTGGCTCGGCGGCAAGATGTCGCCGAGTTTCCTCGCCGAAGGCGGAAAGGCGAAAGCCTATACCGGCGGGGAGAATATTCCAGGCAAGAAACAGCGTGTATCCTACCAGTTCTATCATCTGGCGCTCATCTTCACGGTGCTCCACGTCACCACGCTGGTTGTGGCGACCGCATTCCTCGCAGGAGCCGGGATAGTCGCGATCTTCTACCTGCTAATTGGCACCACGGCCGTGGTCGTGGTTCTAGTGGGGTGGCAAAATGTTTGAAAATCTGGTTAAGTGGGCAAGGAAAAAGTCGCCTTGGATTCTGCTGTTCAACAGCGGCAGCTGCAACGCCTGCGACATCGAGGTGATTGCGGCTGTGACCCCGAGGTTCGACGTCGAACGATTCGGCATACAGGTCAAGGGCAGCCCCCGCCACGCCGACATTCTCGTCGTGACCGGGCCTGTGACCCGCCAGCAGGCATCGAGGCTGAGGCGGATCTACGACCAGATGCCCGACCCGAAGTACGTCGTCGCGATGGGGAGCTGCGGTTCCACTGGCGGTGTGTTCAAAGGTCTCTACAATGTCATGGATGGCGTTGACAAGGTGCTCCCCGTGGACGCCTATGTCGCCGGATGCCCGCCGAGGCCGGACGAGATAATCGACGGTGTCATCGCGGTCCTGGGCATGATAGAATCGGGCGATGGTCGCAAGAGGGCGAGGGGAAAGGATCCGATTCGCATCGAGAGGAAGCCGCTTGCGGAGGTGACGACGTGACGGACGAGAATCCCATGCTCGCGGTGGTGAAGCAGGATCTGGGCACCAAGGCGGTCGAGGTGACGGCTCCCCGCCGGAAGCGCATCACGATCGCCGCCACTCCGGGGACATATCGCGACGTCATCAAGTACCTGCAGGACAAGATGGACTGCTATCACCTCAGCGTCCTCCAGGGTGTGGACAACAGGACGAGCTTCGAGGTGGTCTACCACTTCTGGAGCGACCGCAACGGCATGTTCACGGTGAAGGTCGCGCTCCCGCACGACAAGCCGGCGATAGGTACGATCACGGACATCGTGCCCGCCGCGATACTATACGAGCGCGAGGTTCACGACCTGTTCGGCATAGAATTCCCTGGGCACCCGGACATGAGGCGACTACTCCTCAACGACGAATGGCCCAAGGACGAGCACCCGCTGAGGAAGGACTGGAAGATGGACGAGAAGAAGTTCTATGGCGGCGTCAGGTCTTCGACCGGAGGTGAGAAGTCTGGCTGAGATGAAGATTCCGATCGGACCGCAGCACCCCGCCCTCAAGGAGCCCGTGGGGTTCATGGTGAATGTCGAGGGTGAGAGGATCAAGTCGCTCGACCTCGACGTGAGCTACAACCACCGCGGCATCGAGAAAGGCGTGGAGCAGAGGGACTTCAACCAGTCGCTCTACCTCATTGAGCGCATCTGTGGCATCTGTTCGCACGCGCACGCGACGAACTTCGTAAAGGGCGTCGAGGAACTCATGAACCTGGAGATCCCCAAGAGGGCCACCTATATCCGACTCATCGTCGGTGAGCTCGAGCGCATCCACAGTCACTATCTCTGGGTCGGCGTGGCTGGCCACGAGATCGGCTTCGACACGCTATTCATGTACACGTGGCGGGACCGAGAGCTAGTGCAGGACCTGCTCGAGATCATAAGCGGGAACCGCGTGAACTATGCAATCAATTGCCTCGGTGGCGTAAGGCGCGACCTCAGTGAGAAGACAATCAACCTCGCCTTGGACCACCTGAAGAAGCTCGGCGAGAGAGCCATCTATTACACCAGGCTTGCGACCACAGAGGAGACCATGGTCGGTAGGCTGGCGGGCGTGGGCAAGTTGTCGCACGAGAAGGCGAAGACCCTCGGGTCCGTCGGTCCGACCGCGAGGGGTTCCGGCGTGGACAGCGACGTGAGGCGGGACGACCCCTACCTGGCGTACGCCGATGTGCCGTTCAAGGTGATCACCGCAAACAACTGCGACGTTCTCGGCCGCACGATAGTCAGGGCGGGCGAGCTGGCGCAGTCGATTGAAATGACCAAGTGGGCGCTGGAGAACCTCCCGCCCGGAGAAATCAAGAAAGCCCCGCCAAGGTCCGCGCCGCCCGGAGAGGTCATCAGCAGATACGAGGCGCCGCGCGGGGAGCTGGTGCACTACATCAAGAGCAACAACACCGACAAGGCGGAAAGGTTCGGAGTCAGGACGCCGACGATGGCGAACTGGCCGTCGGTGGTCGAGGGCTTGACCGGGCAGAACATCGCCGACATACCGATCGTTGTAGCCGCCATCGACCCTTGCCTGAGCTGCACGTCGAGGACCACGTTCGTGGACACCGACAGCCGCAAGTCGTGGGTCTGGAACTGGGACGAGCTGAGGAACTACAGCATTAGATGGTACCGGGAGAACAAGGGCATCTATTGGGGTGACTGAGTTGGATGCCTGGCTGGTCTTCCTGTACGTCCTGGTCTTCCCAGGCATATTCTTCCTGCTGGGCTACAGCTTCTTCGCCGAGTGGTTCGACAGGAAGATGTACGCCAAGATGCAGAACAGGGTCGGCCCGCCGCTGGTCCAGCCGTTCGCCGACTTCATCAAGCTGCTGTCCAAGGAGGATATAATGCCGGAAGGGGTCGAGGCGAAGCCCTACAACGTCCTGCCCCTGTTCGCGTTCGCCGCCGTTGCGACGTCGTTCATCTATATCCCGACATTCATGTCTAGCAGTCCGGTCGGGTTCCAGGGCGATCTCCTCCTCGTGCTCTACATGCTGACGTTGCCGACGATTATCCTCTTCCTGGTCGGCTGGTACTCCCACAACACCTTCGCGACGATCGGCGCGTACAGGGCGGTGAGCCAGCTGTTCGTCTACGAAGTGCCTCTGTTCATAGCGGCACTCGGCCCGGCGCTGTGGGTCAAGAGCTGGTCGGTCAGCGACATCGTCTCCTGGCAGCAGGGCAACCCCTGGCTGTTCCTGATACAGCCGCTTGGATTCATCATCGCGATCATCTGCCTGCAGGCGAAGCTTGAGCGGATACCGTTCGACATACCCGAGGCCGAGACCGAGATCGTCGGCGGGCCTCTGGTCGAGTACTCCGGCAGGAAGCTCGCGCTCTTCCGCATAGCGACCGACATGCTGATGGTGACCGGCGCGTCGCTGATTGGGGCGCTGTACCTCGGGGGCCCCAGCGTCGGGTTCTCCCTCGATTCGCTGCCGTTCTGGGCGGCGGGCGTCATCGGCTTCGTCGCTTTCCTGCTCAAGACCCTCCTGATAGTCTTCCTGCTTTCCTTCATCAGGGCGGCATTCGCCCGCCTGAGGATCGACCAGATGACCAGCTTCGGCTGGAAATGGCTGGCATCTTTGGCGCTGTTTCAAATATTCCTCGTGATAGGTATGCGGATGGTGGTCCAGTGACGAGGCCAGGCGCGGCGTTCTCCGAGCTTCTAAGATCCCTGACGAAGAGGAGAGCGACGGTTCTCTACCCCTACGAGAAGGTCGACGTTCCGAGCGATTTCAGGGGAAGGATCGAGGTCAGGGACGACCTGTGCATCGGATGCTCGAAATGCGCAATCGCGTGCCCCGCCGACGCGATAGAGATGGCGGCCGAGAAGGGCGAGAAGAAGATCAAATACGGCGGCAAGGAGATTCCGAGGAAGAAGCACCCCGAGGTCAACCTCCTGAGCTGCATCAGGTGTGATGTGTGCGAGGAGGTCTGCCCGACCGCACCGAAGGCGATCTACATCACGGCCAAGTTCAGCGGCGCCTCGGACAAGAACGTCATACTGGTCGTCCCGACGGTGCCTTGAATGGCGGCCGAGAGCTTCGAAGAGGAGCTCAAGGCTCTCCTGAAGGGCGCGAAGAAGACCGTTGTCATGGCGGTGGGAGACGAGCTGGATCCTCGAGACTGCCTAGGGCACTTGGCAGGACGCAGGGTTTCCGCCCTGAATCTGAAGGGAGTCGATGTGCTGCTCACCTCTCAGATGCCGGAGAACTTCACATCAGTCGTCAGGCGGATGAAACCTAGTCATGTCGTCCTCATCGACGCGGCTCAGATGGGCAGGAGTCCTGGTGATGTGGCCATCATAGACTCAGGGAAGATTTCTGCCACTCGAGTCTCCACGCACGCTTTGCCCCTTTCGGTGCTTATGGACTACCTGAAGAAGGAGCTGAAGGTGAAGGTCGCTCTCATAGGTATCCAGCCAACATCCTCAGAGGAGTACGGCGAGGCCGAGCAGCCTCCCGCAATCCAGAGAGGCATCGAGAGAATCGCCAGCGGGATCAAGGCGGCGATTGGCGGCCGAGTTCGGTGAGACGGAAGCCGCTGCGGTCAGGTCCGAGCTCGCGCTCAACTGCAAGGAATTCAAGAAGCAGCGGGCGGCGGGTCCATTACGCTAAGTGCAGATGTCGCCCCTCGATGTAGGTCGCCATGCGCTCGATCCCGGGCAGCGTCCTGATTTTGTGCATCATTATCTCGGCCAGATCCTCGGGACCCTTCCCTTTCACTGTCACCAGGTACTCGTACCCGTCGACGATGAAGTAGGTGTCCTTCACCTCCGGTATGTCGTATAGGCCGGAGAAGAACCTGCGCTCGGCGCCAGGCTCGACCTTGAGCAACGCATAGCCTCGAAGTTCGCCATTCTGCTGGTTCATCATGTCCAAGACTGCTCCGATTGATTCATTGTATGGGCGTGGGAGGGTAACTAATTTGTCAAAATACAGTGGGGTTTGCGGGACACCGGCAAATTACATGGCGTTCATCGCGCGGAAGGCCATTACATCCCATCCTATTCCCAGAGTCGAAATTAGTAATATGGATTAGCGTACCGCCGAACGAACTGAATATACTCTGGTCGCCGGGAACATACTTAATTCAATTAAATCCCGAAAAATCTCAAACGGGTCGTCCTGGCCTCAAGACCAACTGGATCCGACAGATGATTGCGATTCACCATCGCTACAGAAAACATCAGGCGAGGCGAGGCGCTCCTTCAGGATCCACATGGATGACGAGGTATCGACACCCGGTCGCCTCCGTCACGCGCTTGTGCACCTCGATGGATATCCGGTCTCCCTCTTCGATCGACATTCCCCTCTTGACCTCGATGTGGAACCCCGCGTGGATGGCATCTGGCCCCACATACTCCGCCAGGATCTTGTGGACTCCGATCACGCCTTCGACCGAGCGGGCGGCTGTCTCCAGCTTCTTGATGAACTCCGGTCCGGGGGATGTCCCGAGGAGCATGGACATGTTCTCCCTGAACAGCTTGACCGCCGCATATGCGATGACCGTCGCGACGATGATCGCCGCAATAGGGTCAGCGAGGGGCTCTCCCCAGATGATGAACAGCGTGCCGGCAAAGGCAGCGACGAGACCGAGCTCGTCATTGATCAGCTCTCTCATCTGCGCCTTGGCCACGGGTCCACGGTTCTTGATCCGCAGGAAGCTGAGAAAGGGGATCGAGGAGATCACCATGGAGACGGCGATCACTCCGAGCGCGAGCGGCAGGTTCTGATACACGGCTGTCTCGTGGCTATACAGTCTCGGGATTGCCTCCTCGTACAGCTTGAAGCTCGTGAAGGAAATGAAGAGGGTAGCGGCGACGAGGGCGGCCACGCCTTGAGCGCGCCCGTGCCCGAACAGATGTTCCTTGTCAGCGCCCTTGCTCGACCATATCGAGGCGAAGAGCAGGAAGCCCGAGATGATGATGTCGCTGAGGGTATGGACGGCCTCGGCGAAGAGGACGATGACCCCGGTCACGAGGAAGACGGCTATTTTCAGCACGAAGACGACGAGGTAGACGGCCACGGCGAGCTTCAGCGCCCCAGTTTCGCCGGATCCCCGAATCGCCGGATTAAATGTCTGATTCATTTTGGGTTGCGGACATGATAGGAAGGAACATGATAAGATTCTTCGGATAGATTTCGGGGGATTCCACCAGCATCGATGAGAACCTATAAATGTCGAGGCAAGATGCCCTTGAAGAATCCTGTAGAACCCTGACCAGGAGAGTGTTAGCATCAGAAAGAACGCGAAGCTTGGTAGCGTCATCCTAGGAATGCTTGTGCTTGCCTCGATATTCGTTGCGGCGATGCCTCGGACTCCGAGCGCGGCGGGAGACTCCGGGACACGTTCAAGGATCGCGACGTTGACATCCGCACTCGTGCCGACAACGCCGGTTCTGGACGGCCAAGGCACCGACACGGCTTGGAGTCAGGCCAATGAGATTGTGGTAACCGTCAGCGGTGGTGAGAACACCGTCGGGAACGTGGACGTCCACCTGAAGTCTGCGTATGTCGGCGGCAGGGTGTATTTCCTGGCGCAATGGGCAGATCCGAATGACAGCAAGGACAGGTTCCCCTGGGAATATGATGTCGCGGCAGGCGAGTGGGAGCAGAAAGGCGACATCAGCAGCGGTCAGGAGAATACCTATTACGAGGACAAGCTCGCGATGATCTGGGACATCGGGGGGACGGTGTCCGGCTTCGGCGGCCCCACAGGCACCGGTCCGACGACCACATGCCACAGTGGCTTGCATTACACCAATGGTCCGGCAGAATTGGCGGACATCTGGCACTGGAAGCGCGTCAGGACCGGACCCGTGAACCAGATGGACGATCAGTACATGAACAGCAGCAACGGGGCCGGATGGCCTGAGGGAGGTCGACACAGCGACCCCAAGACCAGCGGTGGCTACTCCGACAACAACCAGACGCTGAATTACGAAGACAACCCGGGTGTCCAAGCGTACGTGCCCAAGGCATGGGTTCCGGCGGCATCGGGTAATGATCTGTACTGGGTCAGGAATTCCGATCTCGGTGTCAGGGCCTACAATATAACGAAGGTCTGGACGAATGGCACGATGCAGGACGAACAGGGCACTTATATCCTCAATTCGACGGCCCAGATTCCAGGAATACTCGTCGCTCCATTCGTCGGAGATCGAGGTAACATCACGGCCGGGGCTCTGTGGAGCAGCGGCTCATGGACTTTGGAGTTCGGCAGAGACTTGGTCACCGGCAGCCAATTTGACGTACAGTTCAGCGACACCAGTCCGGCCGCCACCTACGATTTCGGCCTTGCCACTTTCAACAACTCGCAGAAGGGACACAACAAGGAGTTCAACGCGGTCTACGGGTTTGTGTTCGGGCAGCCGAACCAGCCGCCGACCACGCCGACGATAAGCACCAGTCCCTCGAGCCCTGTTGCGGGCGAGGCGGTCACATTCACCGCCACAGCAACGGATCCGGATACAGGAGATTCGCTCACCTACACCTGGGAGTTCGGTGACGGGACATCAAGCGTCACGGGCAATCCCGCGACTCACACCTACGACTCAGTCGGCAATTACACGGTGAACGTGACGGTGGACGATGGGCACGGGCACACGAGGTCCGCATCACTGATCATCACGGTGGGCGAGAGCACGGGGTTGTCGAACACAGTGGTAATCATCATTGTGGCGGTGATCGTGATACTCGTCCTTCTGATGGCAGTCGGGCTGAGCAGGCGGAAGAAGCCAGAGCCGCCGGCATCGCCCCCGCCACCATCACAATAAGCCAAGACCGCAGGTGGCAGAAAGGAGAGAGGAACGGTCGAGTCCCTCTCCATCTTCATTTCTTCAAGAGGCGATGGTCTTCTTTTTTACCCTCTCTTTGCGATAGAGGGTCGCCTCGGACCACATCCTGATGCAGATCCCCGCCGCCATCAGCCAACCGCCACCCCATAGGGACGCCATCATCGGGTTCTCACGGACTCCGAACCACACGCTAGTCAATGCTGAGTTGTCCGTCCTGTACGGCTCATGCGTGAGCGGGTCGGGCTGATCGTTCACCGTGAAATTCTGATTCCCCGCATTGAAACCTGTGAAGGTGAAGTAGAGATCTCCGCCGAAGTCCGAGCGGATCAGCGGGTCCGATGCGTAGTGGAAGAAGCCTCCACTACCGCGCTGCCACATCATCTTGAGTGATAGGGTGAAGAGATGCCCGCCACCGTCCGATACGTCAACGATTGCGGTTATTTCCTCATAAAGAGTATCGCCATTGACGTCGACACCGCTCGAGTCCAGAAGCTGGAACCTGTAGCCTGACGGGATGTTCGATGCTCGGTCGGTGAACGCCGTGACATCGTGATTCGAGGCGAAGTATGTGCTCGACGCATAGCCGAGGATGAGGAGAGCGACTCCAAGATGGACCAGCTGAGGACTCGCGCCACGGAGGACGGAGGTAAATGAGACTCTTCTATGGCTTTTCTTCTGAAGGAACTCGCGACGCGATAGGATCACGAGCGCAAGTGCAATCATAGAGAGGGCGAGTCCTATGACGAATCCGATGAGGACGGCTCCTACCAGCGTGGAACATACCCACAGACGAATGTCGTGCTTGCTCACTGCCAGAGCGAGCAAGAGCAGCCCGACAAGAGAAAGAGCCGCGAGGGTGATGTCGAGGGGGACTGTTGTTTGGAGGTTCGATTGACGCAGACCGAGCGAGGTTATCCCAGAACTCCACATCACGAAGGCGAGGAGGAGGGAAATGAGGGTCAGCATCGCCGCAATGCGAAGGTTTCTTGACAGGATGGCGGGAGCCCAGGATTTGGATATCCTCAGGCTGACCGCGAAGATGATCGCGAGCACCAGAGGGAAATACATGGCTCCGATGTTTGACGCGAAGAGGAAGTAGCTCGCAAGGATCGCGCTGACAAGAATGACGAGGACGATGGGCAGTCTCCTCTTGGTGAAGAGTCTCCATGTGAGGATAGCGAAAAGCACCGCCCCGACAGGAATCAGGAGGAAAGGCAGACGACCTTCGAACTCTCCAGGACTGAGGGCATTCGCCCCCAATATCATCAGGGCGAGGGTCACGAGCGTCCAGAGGATGAACAGCGCGAGGGCTCCGCTCATTGCGTTATCGTCACTGATCCAACTCATCTTACCTTCCTTAGGAGTCTCATCGGAGGGCGAGGTCGCCAGCATCCAGAGCAGCGGGACTCCGATGAATACCATGGCCAGCAATGCAAATCCAAGTGCCCCATTGCCGAAGCTGAATGCGCCAGCGACGCTGAGCACGGCGCCGGTGATTCCTTTGGTATCGAGGATAGACCAGACGATTGCCATCAAGTAGACGGCGAGAAAAGCCCAAGGCACGACCGCCATCGCGCCGGACGTGCGTCCCTCGCGTTTCCGCATCCTGGCGAAATGGAGCATGAACAGCGCGGCGGTCGCGAGCAAAGACACCGCCATCAGCGTGAAGAAAGGAGGTGCCGCCCCGCCAGAGCCGAGGATGTCGAGGAGCCTTGCCCCGAGGTCTTCTTGGACACCGCCAGTGGCGATGAAGCTGTGGACCGAGGCTATGATGCCCGTGCGCGTCTCGAAGGTCGCGAACATCGCCAGGGCGAAGACAATGGATGCCAGAGCGGGGGCAAGATGGGCGAACTGCCCCTTGCGCCTGTTCCAAAGCTGCGCATGGACGAGGGCCGTGAGGGGCAGCCATATCGTCAGATTGGCTGTCTGAACAGGGTCCCATGCCCAGTATCCGCCCCAGCCCAGCACGGTGTATGACCACAGCGCGCCGATGACAAGCGCGAGGGTCAGGAACAGCCAGGCGGAGCGCGTCCATTGCATCGAAATCCTGGTCCACTTGTCCTTGCCGCTCAACAGGTGGGCTGCGGCGGTTGCGAAGGGAATAGTGATGATTGCATAGGAGGCGAATTCCAGCGGCGGGTGGACGACCGTGAGAGGGGTGAGAAGCAGCGGACTCAGGCCCAAACCATTTGATGTGCTTAGATTTGCGAGAAATTCCGGCGGCGTTGGACGGAAAGGGTCGGAAATGAGGAGGATGCAGAGAAAGGCCGCGAGGATGGTGAGGAGGATGACGGAGCCGAGCGACCTCAATTGCGCACGCTCTTCTGAGTCGTTTTTTCTCCAGATGAAGAACAGTAGGCTCGACAGGGACAGCAACCACGTCCAGAGGAGCAGAGATCCCTCATCTCCCGCCCAAGCTCCCGCAAGTTTGTATTGCAAAGCATAGTCCGTTCTGCTCTCGCGGAGAACGTAGTATATCGTCATGTTCGATGAGAGGAAGTAGTAGACCATCAGGAGGAATGCCGCAGATATCACGCCGAAATCAACCAGGAGAAGCATCTGGGCGAGTTTCCTGGCGACCCTCTGGCCTTTGAGGAGATGCAGTGAAAGCGAGGCCGCGGAGGCGACCGTGAGTATCAGCGAGATCCACAGCAGGGCGGAGCCCTCATTCATCTGCTAGTCCTCGAGGGTTGACTGGACTCTGCACTTCTCCCGAGATATAAGTAAGTCGTGATTAGGGGGTGCCGCGTCTGCTGAACTTCCAGGAGCACCAAGTACCTTCAGGCAGCTTGTCGGGCGGGCACGCGACGCATTCGACGCTGACTTCTGGATCGATCTCCTTCACAAATTGCTGGAGGTATCCAAACCTAACGGGTTTGCAGGCGAAGACGCTCAACCCTTTCGAGACACGTGTATTCTGCACTCGGCAATCGGTGTTGACGAACACAGCCTCGTCTTTGCCCTCGACAATCTCCTTGTTCTCCAGATCAAGCGACCAACCGCTCAGGCGCAAAGCCTCCATAACTCCCGCAACACCCTTGCCCTTCAGTCCCATGGTCTTCTTCAACCGCTTCGCCTCTATTGAGGCCATCGTCTTCCAGACCCCCGCGTCAATCTCGGTTGCCGGCTCTGTTCCGAATCTCTGCTCGATGCCCAGGTAATAGAGTCCATCGACTGACCATAGGTTCCTGAGGTGCAGCAACAAGAGGTCGGCCAACTTCTCCTTGTCCATCTTCATCAGCAGTTGCCTATCGGCTTCTCGAGCGTTTGTCATGGCCACCAGCCCTTCGTTAATGCCAGATATGTGAAAAGCCCCCTCCGATAAAGCCTATCGTATATTCCGAATCAGGCACTGTGGGGGCTTCCGCAAATTGCTTATCCATCATGACGTTTCAAGCGTTTGTGCGACCACGAGTCACGGTCAATTGCGCGATGTCCGCGGATGGGAAGATAGGTTTCGTCACCCGCACGCAGGCGAGGATATCGAGCGAGGAGGACATGCGCAGGGTGCACAGGCTCAGAGCCGCAAACGATGCGATAGTCGTCGGCATAGGAACCGTCCTCGCTGACGATCCGAGGTTGACTGTGAAGGGAGAGTACGCGAGGGGCAAGAACCCGATTAGAATAGTCCTCGATTCGAAAGGGCGGACACCCAATCGCGCGCACGTTCTCGACAGAAAGGCACCCACGATAATCTTCACGAATTCCAGGTGCACCCGCCAATTTGGCGGGGTCGAAGTGGCCAGGTGTGGCGGCGGCAGAGTGGATCTTGCAGAGATGTTGGATGTCCTTTCCGAGAAAGGAGTGCGGAAGGTCCTGGTCGAGGGCGGGGAGGCAGTCATCTGGTCTTTTTTGAGAGAGGGCCTGGTGGATGATTTGAAGATATTCGTCGGGAGTCTTGTGCTTGGCGGGAAGGGGGGACCGACGCCGGCTGGCGGGCCGGGAGTGACGAAGATTGGGGACGCGATACCGCTCAGGCTAGTGAGGACCAAGCGCTTAGGCGGCGGTGTCCTCCTCGAATACTCAGTGCTTCCCACGAAGGAGTAGACGATGGGCATGAGCACACCGCAAGTCAAGATTCTCTGCGACCACATGCTTGGCAGTCTGGCGAAATGGTTGAGGCTCCTCGGCTACGACACGGTGTATCCCGGGCCGCTCGAGGACAGGGAGATGGCGGCGAAGGCGTATGACGAAGGACGAGTGCTCCTCACAAGGGACAAGGACTTGGCGGCAAGGGTCAAAGGTTCCGTCTTCGTGGCTAGCGACGACATCGACGAACAGCTCAAGTCCGTCATCGAAGCTCTTCACCTTGATCTCTCGAACACGCTTTCCCGGTGTTCGGTCTGCAATGTGCCGATAGTTGAGGTTGACCGCGCCGAGGTCGAGCACGAAGTCCCGCCAAAGGTTCTCGAGATCCAGGATGAGTTCTGGAAATGCCCCTCCTGTTCCCGCGTCTACTGGCGGGGCACGCACTGGGACCAGATGATGCAGAAGATCAGACGGCTGCAGGAAGGTACTTAGTAGCAATCCGGAGGTTGTCTCACAATCGTGAATGGTTCCAGTCACCGTCACCAGCAAGCCACCTCTCCCCCCGTGTTATTCAGTATGTCGTTGGAGTAGTGAGAGACGTTGTGGGCTCCCTCGTGAAGTCTGAAGCCGCCGGAGTACGTGATTCAGCTCCCACCATCCGTACTGTACTTGGTGACATTCACCCGCAGCTGATGTCGGGACGTTCGATGCGGGACGTGGCGGGTGCGAGTCTCATTCTATCCTCCGTCGCCTTGTCTTCGCCTCCTCTGCCGCGAGTTCCGGAAGACCTGACCCAATCTCGGGGAACCCCGTGGGGTTCTCCGCACGGTCCGCTCCGACCTCCGGCAAGGCGGGAGGGACCGGCGGACAGCCTGAAGGGAACACCAGGCGGAGCACTCATACTTTTCCGGACTCCTCGGGAAACTGTGCGGGGGTCCGGGAAACGTGTCCGGATGTCCCCCCGACATTCCGCAGTCGCCCGAGGCTCCAGTTCGACATGCCGGAGAGGCCAGCGGACCGCCCGCATTCGGAAATGGGTGTGTCCGGGGTCCCCGCGCACCCGCCCGAAGTCCCCGGGCACTGCCGGGAGATCAGGCGGGTCGTCCGGAGTCTCCGGAAACCTGTCCGAGGCTCGGTTCGGGTGTTGAATCTCGAGGATTGAGCGGAGGTCAAGGAGGAGTGGAAGGCGCGACCTGAAGATACGAGGGTGCATGTGATTGTCGCGATGCCAATTTGGTTCCGCGATTTAAGAAAGTGGTGGAGAGGGCTGTAGCGATCATTCGCTAAAGCGCCGGCAAGGCGAACGGTGGCAGACCATGATGGAGCATGCAGCGATGCTGTCAATCACGGTGACCGGCGGCTCACCGATCATCATCGGTTCTCGGGTTCGTTCGTGGAATTGGCCTCCATTCCTCCCGCCTTCAATACCCTCGCGAGCGCGACGACCAGCCCCACCATAAGAACACCCAGATCGACGGCGGTTCCGAATCCCAGCCCTGGCGGTATGGAGAGTTGGCCGGTGACGTGGGAGGCTATCCCGGTCGCCGCCTCCGCCAGCACAAATGGCATCGAAGTGATGATGAACGCCTTCGCCACCGCCATCCCGTCCTTCCCGCCCTTCCAAGATCTCCTCTTGGACGACCAGATTCCCGCCACGAGCAGGATGATCGCGAACACCAATGCAACAATCGCCTTGTAGTTCACCGCGACATCTTGCGGCGACGATTGCCCAGTCACAATCACCGCAAGCCACTTCTCAGATTCGCGATGCCATCATCACGCAAAGGCTAATAGGCAAACCACATTATCCGCCAAAGGTCTGGAAGATGAGGGGATCCCTGGTCCTCGAAGACGGAACGGTCGTCCAGGGAATGTTTTTCGGTGAAAAAAGACCGGTCTTCGGCGAGCTCGTCTTCAACACGAACATGACGGGCTACTGCGAGGCCCTGACCGATCCATCCTATCGCGGGCAAATCCTGATGATGACGTATCCGCTCATAGGCAACTATGGCGTGGACCCCACCACGCTGGAATCCGAGGAGATTCAGGTCAGGGGCTTCGTGGTCAGGGAAGCGTGCCGCACCCCGAGTCATCCGAATTCCAAGATGGGGCTCGGCGATTTCCTGAAGAAGTACAGCATCCCGGGAATCTCCGGGGTGGACACCCGCGAGCTGACGATCAAGACGCGGGAGCGCGGCACTATGAGGGCCGCGTTCGGCATGGATAGCGAAAACCCTGATTCTCTCCTGAAGAAGGTGAAGGAGACACCGTTCCCGGACACGGGCAATCTCGTCGCCGAGGTCAGCTGCAAGAGACAGGTCGATCACAAGGGCAAAGGCCCGCGAAAATTTGTCCTCATTGATTGCGGTGTCAAGGCAAACATAATCCGTGAGGCGCTGAACTTCGGCAGTGTTGTCCAGGTGCCTTTCGATACATCGAGTGATGATGTGCTTAAGAATCGTCCTGATGCCGTGATAGTCTCGAATGGCCCAGGCAATCCCGCGCACCCCGAGATACTCGCGACGACGGTGAAAACGATCAAGGAACTGCTCAACCGCGTCCCGGTGACGGGAATCTGCCTCGGTCACCAGATGATCGGGCTCGCACTTGGCGGGAAGACGTTCAAGTTGAAGTTCGGTCACCGCGGCGGCAACCAGCCGGTGAAAGACCTCAGGACAGGACGGGTCCACATCACTTCGCAGAACCACGGGTTTGCGGTGGATGCGAAGAGCCTTGAGGGGAGCGGGGCGGTCGTCACGCATCTGAACCTCAACGATAACACCGTCGAGGGCATCAGCCACGAAGAGATGGCGGTGTTCTCAGTGCAGTATCACCCCGAGGCCAGCCCCGGGCCGCTGGACAACAAGTACATCTTCGCGGAGTTCGCGAGGTTGGCGGGGAGACGTTGACATGCCCCGCCGCGCCGACATCAAGACAGCGATGGTCATAGGCTCCGGGCCGATAGTCATCGGGCAGGCCGCCGAATTCGACTACTCCGGTTCGCAGGCGTGCAGGTCTCTGAGGGAGGAAGGCGTCCGCACTATACTCGTCAACTCGAACCCCGCTACGATACAGACAGACCCGGACACAGCTGACGCGGTCTATGTGGAACCGCTGACGGTCGAGTTCCTTGAGAAGATAATCGCGAAAGAGCGGCCTGACGGCATCCTGTCTGGCATGGGCGGACAGACCGGGCTGAACTTGTGCTCGGAGCTCGCGGAGCACGGCGTCCTGAAGAAGTATGACGTTGAACTGCTCGGGACGAGACTGGAGGCGATCGTGGCGGGAGAAAACAGGGAGGAGTTCGCCGCGCTGATGAGGCGGATAGGCGAGCCGATTCCCAAGAGCGCCGCAGTGAAGTCTGTCGAGGCGGCGAAGAACACCATCGAGTCCCTCGGTGGCTACCCGGTGATCATCCGCGCCGCCTACACGCTTGGTGGGACCGGGAGCGGGATAGCGCACGACTACGAAGAGCTGGAGAGGATAGTCTCGCTCGGGATAGCGTATTCCAGGATCAAACAGGTCCTCGTGGAGGAGAGCGTCCTCGGCTGGAAGGAGTTCGAGTACGAGGTGATGCGGGACGCGAATGACAACTGCATCACTGTCTGCAACATGGAGAACATAGACCCGATGGGCTTCCACACGGGAGATAGCATAGTTGTCGCTCCCGCCCAAACGCTCAGCGACAGGGACCATCAGATGCTGAGGTCTGCCGCGCTCAAGATCATCCGGGCTTTGGGCATCGAGGGCGGGTGCAACATCCAGTTCGCCGTGCATCCTAAGACGGGGGAGTACAGGGTGATAGAGGTTAATCCCAGGGTCTCGCGATCCTCCGCACTCGCCTCGAAAGCCACTGGGTATCCGATTGCCCGCATCGCCGCCAAAATCGCCATAGGGCTGACCCTGGACGAGATTCCCAACGCAGTCACGAAGCGCACGCTCGCGTCCTTCGAGCCGACCCTCGACTACGTCGTGACGAAGATCCCGCGCTGGCCGTTCGACAAGTTCCCCACGGCGGATGCGAAGATAGGCACGTCGATGAAGAGCACGGGGGAGACGATGGCGATAGGGCGGACCATCGAAGAGTCGATGATGAAGGCGCTGAGGTCGACCGAGACAGGGAAATGCGGTCTGGAGCCGGAGAAATGGGATGAGGATTCGCTGATTGAGGAACTGCGGCACCCGACTGACAAGCGCGTCTATGCCGTCGCCGAAGCGTTGAGGCGTGGTTACTCCTCGGAGAAAATCGCGGACCTCACGAAATGGGACGCGTTCTTCATCGCGAAGATTGGCACCCTAATCGAGATGGAATCGAGGCTGAAGAAAGGGCCCGTAAACCGGGAACTCGTCATCGAGGCGAAGAAGCTCGGTTTCGGGGACGAGTACATATCGCTCCTGACGGGGAAATCGGAGGAATCGGTCAGGAAGCTCGCGCCCCGAGTGACGTACAAGATGGTCGACACATGCGGGGGCGAGTTCGAGGCGAGCACGCCTTACTTCTACTCTACTTTCGAACTGGAGGACGAGGTCAGGGAGATCGAGAAGCGCAAGGTTCTCATCGTTGGCGGCGGTCCGATAAGGATAGGTCAGGGAGTCGAGTTCGATAACTGCTGCGTCCACGGCATCATGGCGCTTAGGGAAGAGGGCGTCGGCGCACTCATTGTGAACAACAATCCGGAGACCGTGAGCACTGACTTCGATGTCTCTGATCGTCTGTACTTCGAACCGCTCATGCTTGAAGACGTTCTGAACATCATCCGGAGGGAGAGACCGGAAGGTGTCATACTTCAGTTTGGCGGGCAGACCTCTGTCAACCTGGCGGTTCCTCTGAGTGAAGCTCTCAGGGAGGAAGGGTCCAAGACTCGAATCCTAGGAACCTCCCCGGAGTCAATCGACATGGCGGAGGACAGGAGGAAGTTCGAGAAGCTGATGCGGCAGCTCGGCATCAAGCAGGCCGAAGCGGCAACTGGTTTCTCATTCGAGGAAGTGAAAGACCTCGCCGCGAAGATTGGTTATCCGGTCTTGGTCAGGCCGTCCTATGTTCTTGGCGGGCGCGGAATGGAGATAGTCCACAACGAGGAAGAGCTTGAGCACTACATGAGGAACGCCACGATAATCTCGAAGAAGCATCCCGTCCTCGTCGATAAATATCTATCGCATGCCATAGAAATAGATGTGGACGCGGTGAGCGATGGGAAAGATGTGTTCATCGGCGGCATCCAGGAGCACATCGAGGAGGCGGGGGTCCACAGCGGCGACGCGGCGTGCGTCCTGCCGGCGCAGACACTCCCGCAATCGGTGATGGCGAGGATCAGGGAGGTCACGATCCAGATCTGCCGCGAGCTCGGCGTGATCGGGCTCGTGAACCTGCAGCTTGCAGTGAAGGAAGGAGAGGTCTATGTCCTCGAGGCGAATCCCCGGGCTAGCAGGACGGTGCCCTACGTCTCAAAGGCGATCGGAATCCCTCTCGCCAAGGTCGCCACGAAGGTCATGCTCGGTCACAAGCTGAAGGAGCTTGGGCTGGTGGGCGAGGCGAAGATCCCTCACGTGGCGGTGAAAGCGCCGGTCTTCCCGTTCCAAAAGCTTCCCGGCGTGGATGCGATTCTGGGGCCGGAGATGAGGAGCACGGGCGAGGTCATGGGCATAGATTCGACCCTCGGAGCCGCCTACTACAAGGCCATGGTGGCCTCTGGGAATCCTCTCCCGAATGCGGGGGCAATTTACGCGACAATCAGAGACGAGGACAAGGATTTGTTCGTGACCATAGCCAAGAAGCTCACAGGCTCAGGTCTCAAGATATTCGCCACGAAGGGCACCTGCAGCTACCTGCGGGAGCATGGAGTCGAGGCCACCACCGTCTACAGGATAGCTGAGAACAAGGACCCCGACGCCCTCGGCCTGATGAGGAGAGGCGAGATTCAGTTGGTTATCAACACGCCAACGGTTTCATCCGGCGCGAGGCGCGATGGATACATGATGCGGCGATTGGCGATCGATCTGGGCATACCTTTCATAACGACGATTCAGGGGGCGAAGGCGGCTGCAGACGCGATCGAGGCGGTCAAAAAGGCCGAGCTGGGAGTCAGGTCGTTGCAGGAATTCGCCAAGGCGGCACGCGCAGGTTAGGACTTGAGTTCCGACGTTCGTCGGAATGCGGAGACCCATAATCCGCTCGCTCACGGACACGAGATCGATTGTGGAAGCGCCCCACCGGAATTGCCGCCGAGCACTGACTCCTCTGCGCACCGCAAGAATTATGAAGCGCATTCACGCTTATTCATCGGGATTCGAGGGAATGATATGTCCTATCAGCCTCAACCTCCGATTTACGTGCCGCCACAGAAATCCAGTGATTCGAAAACGGTTTTAATCGTGGTCATCGTCGTTCTCGCGGTCGTGATGGTGCCGATAGTGGCGTCCGCCATCCTGTATGTCATGGTGTCGGGTCTCCTTGACGGAGGTGGAGCTCCATCCCACCCATACGTTGCCATTTCGCTGCAGGAAGGCGGATCCGATTCGAACAGCACCGCGAATCTTACGGTGACGGGGATGTCCTCGCCGTATTCATTCTCCGACTACAGCATGCAAATCAGCATGGATGGCAATATCGTGGGAAGCCAGACGCCGTCCCCTGGCGTCGTCGTCACCTTCGGCGGCGCGGCGAAGGTCATAGTTATAGACCGCGGCACATCGGGTAGGCTTGACACAGGAGACATCTTCCGCGTCTACGGCCTCGGAGGCGCGCACACATGGAGATTTGCTCTGGTATGGGCGTCTGACGGCTACACCATACAAACCGCATCTTGGACCACACCCTAGTCGCCGATGTCGCTGGCTCGCTCATGAGAATCCCTTGGCGAGCCGGATTCCGTGTGATGTCAACGCGTGCCGTGGGATTCCATGCGCGCGAAAGCATTTATTGGAGTGGATTGTATCGGTTTCAAGCGCCCGCAATCGCAGGAGCGAGGTTCAAACATGACAGAAGCTGACACGACAAATGACCAGGTCTTCGGCATCGTCGGAGTCGGGCCGGTGGGGAGCATCCTTGCGGGCCACCTCGGGAAACACGGACAGCGTGTTGTTCTCGTGGACATCCTGAGGGACCATCTCGATACAATCAAGACGAAAGGTCTCACGGTGTCAGGCTTCACTCAAATCAAGGTCAAGATAGATGATGTCTGCTATTCGATCGCGGAACTCAAGAAGCACAAGGTCGACGCTGCCTTCGTCTGCGTCAAGGCATCTATACTGCCCCGTATCATGAAGGACTTGAAGGCGTCGGTGACGCCTGGAGCCTACGTCATAAGCTTTCAGAACGGCCTTGACACCGAGAATCTGATCGCTCAGGAATTCGGAAAGGAGCGCACGCTCCGTTGCGTCGTCAACTACGGCGGGGACATAGTCGGGAACGGCCATGTGGACATGACGTTCTTCAACAAGCCCAACTACGTCGGCACGCTGGCGGGTGGTGCGGAGGACTATGCTAAGCAGCTCGCTGAGATCATGACATCGGTGGACCTCGAGACGAAGTTCACGGACAACATCAGGAAGTACACATGGGAAAAGACGATCCTGAACGCTGGGATGAGCGCCCTCTGCTCAGTGACGAAACAGATGATGAAGGACGCGATGGACTTCCCCCCGACCCGCCAGATCGTCGAGGGGCTCGTGAAGGAGGGCATCGAGATCGCGAAGGCGGACGGATACGACTATGGCCCGCAGTTCTTCGACTTCTGCATGGGCTACCTGGGGAAGACCGGACGCCACAAGCCGTCGATGCTCGTCGATGTGGAGAACCAGAGACCGACGGAGATCGACTTCCTCAACGGCAAGATTGTTGAGTTCGGAGAGAAGTTCAACATGCCGACCCCGTACAACCAGACGGTCACCAGCATCGTGAAAGCACTCGAGGCGGGCTACAAGAAACCGTAGATCCACGCCAGAAAGGCAAGGACTGAAATCCAGAGACGCATTATGAGAGACGGTCCATGACCGAGACAGGGCAACGGAAGGAGATCCGCGCCGCCGCCGAGCTGAAGCAGCTGCTGACAGACTACTACCATGAGCTTGACTCTGCCCATGAAAGCGGGCAGAAGGTCGCATGGTGCAC
Source organism: Thermoplasmata archaeon (assembly GCA_041489255.1). Taxonomy (GTDB): domain Archaea; phylum Thermoplasmatota; class Thermoplasmata; order RBG-16-68-12; family JAFNFQ01; genus JAFNFQ01. The sequence goes on from JBGPQV010000005.1 coordinate 106,139, forward strand.
AAGCGTCGGACCAGCGGAGATCCTGCGGGCATTTGGCTTCAAGGTCTACTTCCCCGAGAACCACGCCGCGATGATCGGCGTGCAGAAGGCAGGTGAGAAGTACATCCCCGTGGCGAACGCGGCGGGCTACTCGCCCGAGATATGCTCCTACCTCACCAGCGACGTCGGAGCGTACATCCAGCATTGGACGCCGCTGGACAAGACCTACGGCGTGAAGAGCATCCCGAAACCGGATGTCCTCGCCTACAACACGAACCAGTGCAGGGATGTCAAGGAGTGGTTCTCGTACTACTCGCGCGAGTTCAGCGCTCCCCTCGTCGGCATAAACTCCCCCAAGTACATCGACGAAGTCGAGGACATGTACGTCGACGATGTCGCAGCCCAGATCGAGAGGGTCGTGAGGCAGCTCGAGGAGATCACGGAGTCAAAGTTGGATGAATCGAGGCTTGAGGAAACCGTTCGTCTTTCCCTAGAAGCCACGAAGCTGTGGAAGGAGATACTCGAGACTGCCGCGAACGCGCCGTCGCCGCTCACCTTCTTCGACGGAACCGTCCACATGGCTCCGATCGTCGTCCTGCGCGGGGACCAGAGGGCGGTCGACTATTACCAGCTTCTTCTCGAGGAGATGAAAGAACGCATTGCGGCGGGTGTGGGGGCCGTGGACGGCGAGAAGCACCGTCTCTACTGGGAAGGCATGCCGATATGGGGCAAGCTGAGGGCGCTCTCTGAGCAGTTCGCGGAACTCAGGACGTGTGTCGTCGCCTCGACCTACTGCAACAGCTGGATATTCGACGACATGAAGGAGAGCGATCCGGTCAGGAGCATGGCTCTGGCTTACACAAAACTCTTCATCAACCGCTCAGAGTTGGCTAAGGAGCGCTACATTGCCGAGATGGTGAAGAGGTTCAAGGTCGACGGCGTCATTTTCCACGATTCCAAGACATGCCCGCACAACTCCAATGTGCGCTACGGGATGCCCGGGAGGATCAAGCTGAATTGTAGAATCCCGACGCTGATAATCAACGCCGACCTCAACGACCTAAGGCTATACTCGGAGGAGCAGACGAAAACGAACATCGAGGCGTTCGTCGAGCAGATGGAGGGGGCGTGAGACCATGGCCACGAGGATGTTCGCGGGCATCGATGTCGGCGCATCCGCCACCAAATGCATGATAATCTCGGAGAAGAAGGAGGAAGCAGGATCGGCCATCGCGAAGACCGGAATCGATCTGGCGGGAGGCGCGAGGCAGGTCTTCGAGGAAGCGCTGTCGAGAGTCGATGGCGGTGGCGTGGCTGTTACTCGAATAGTCTCCACTGGGTTCGGCAGGAAGAACGTCCCGTTCGCTGACGCATCGAAGACCGAGATAAGCTGCCAGAGCAAGGGCTGCTACGTCTACTTCCCGAAGGCGATCGTGATAGTCGACATCGGCGGTCAGGATACCAAGGTCATAAGGACCGATGCCGACGGGAAGCTCTTCGGTTTCAAGATGAACAGAAAATGTGCGGCGGGGACTGGAACGTTCCTGGAGGAGATCTCGCACAGGCTCGACGTCTCTCTCGAGGAGATGAACGCACTGGCGATGCGGTCGAAGAAGGACGTGGAGATCGGCGCGTTCTGCACCGTGTTCACCGGCACCGAGATACTCGCGAGGATTAGGGAAGGTGTGAGCAGGGAGGACCTTGCCAAGGGCGTCTACAAGTCCGTCGTCAAGAGGGCCATGGAGATGGACACCCTCGTCGGCGATGTCGTCCTCACCGGAGGCGTCGTGGCGCACAACGATATACTCATTGACATGTTCAGCGAGATTCTCGGACGCAAGGTCCTGATATCGCCAAACCCGCAGTTCACCGGCGCGTTCGGCGCTGCTCTCTACGCGCTCCAGGAAGCGGGACAGCCTCGTCTCGAATGATCATGAGGAGATATCCACACCTAGCGACCTCAATCGCTTTGCTGTCGGTCTGCCGTTCTCGTCCCAACCTCGCGCATCGTAGTACGCCTTGATCGCCCGATCCAGCTCGTCTTGCAGAATCGCCTCCGACCTGTCCTTGAACGGAAGTGCGGACACCTTGAACCTCTGCGGCAGGTCATCGTCTTTCCTTGACAACCCCATGCGCACGGAGAACATCCTCGCGAGATTGTACGCCCTCTCACCGACCCTCATCATCTCGCCGCGGTCCATCCTCAACCCCGTGACCGCCGATGTCATGTCCCGCACGATGGGCAGATTCGCCGTGTCGGCGCTCTCGTCCACATCGAACACGCAGAGCAGTAGGGAGTTCACGAAGGACCTCGCGTCCTCGAACTTCTTCAGGACTTCCGCCTTCCCGTCCATGACGAACCTGTTCATGGTCTTGCCAACGCCTATGTCCGGCGCGGCGACCTTGCCGATCTGGGTGTCGTGGAAACCCTCCATGTGGCTGGCGCCCCGGGGCGATACTGCGTAGCTCAGCCCGAGACCCTTCTTCCCCCTCGGTTCGTGCATCGCTACCTCCAGCCCCTTGACATGCATCGCGAAATCCTTGCCGCCGGCCCATTCGCTCACCGCCGCCACGCCCCCGGCGAGTATGTCCCCTATCCCCTTCCGGTGCGCGATCTTTCCGATGAGCTCGCAGGCTCTCTTGCAGTCGCCCCACTGTATCACGTCGTCGATGAGGCCCAGCTCCGAGGCCTCCATTGCGTAAGCTATCACGTTCCCGGTGCTGATGGTGTCGAGCCCGTAGGCATTGCAGAGCTGGTTCGCGAGCGCGATCCACTCGAGCTTATCGTTCATCTGGAGCGAGCCGAAGGAAGCGATCGTCTCGTACTCCGGACCGCCATAGTCGGGCGTGACCTTCTGCCCGCCCGCCTCGGTCTGCACGACTCGCTTGCACCTGACGGGGCACGATGCGCACGTGTCCCTGTCGACCATGATCGTGTCGTGCATGGTCTCGCCGGATATCCTGGAGGACCCTGCGAAGCTGCCCGCCTGGAAGTTCTTGGTCGGCAGGATGCCCATATGGCTCAGCGCCTCGACGCCGCCGGAGGTTCCATATTTCCCGAAGGAATTCATGTCCTCGGTTAGGAGGGTCTTGGTGTACGCCCTTCTGGCCTCGTCGAAGGCCTTAGGGTCGTGCACAGAGGGGTTGAGGTTGCCTTTGACTGCGACTGCCTTGAGGTTCTTGGAACCCATGACGGCCCCCACGCCGCACCGCGCGTTCGCGCGGTTCCTGTCGTTCATTATGGCGGCGAAGCGTACCTGGTTCTCACCGGCAGGCCCTATGCAGGAGACTTTGACGTCCCTGCCGTGCTTGGCCCTCAGCCAGTCCTCCGTCTCGCCGCTTGTCTTTCCCCAGAGCTCCCGAGCGCTGTGAAGCTCGGCGGAGCCCTCCAGGATTGTGAGATACATCGGTTCGCTGGCGGCACCGCGGAACATCAAGCCGTCATAGCCCGTCCTCTTCAGCTCCGTCCCGAAGAAGCCGCCGCAGTACGCCTCGCCGAAGAAGTTGGTCAGGGGGGAGTGCGTCACGACCACGTGCCTTCCGCTCCCTCCAATTGATTGGCCGACCAGCGGGCCGGTCATGTAGATGAGGCTGTTGGATGGGGCGAGCGGGTGCGACTTCCTGTACTCCTTCAGGAGGATCCTGGCCGCCAGTCCTTTCCCGCCCAGGTAGAGGCGCTGCCAGTTCTCCGGAATCGAGTACTTGCCCATGCGGCCCGTCGTCATGTTGACGTCAAGTAATTTCCCGAAGAGGCCGTCCACCCTATCCCCGCTCAAGTAAACCCCGCTTGCCTAAAAAGATGGTGCCTCGCCCTCGGGATAGAAGAAAAGAAAATAAGGAAAAGTGGAGCCGGGCTTGGCGCCCGACTCCTTCTTGTCTGCGTCTAGGCCTTGGGTTCTTGCGGCTTCACCTCAGGCATCGGCGCCTCTTCGGGCTTTGGCGCCTTCGGTCTCCTCCCGATGAGGATTCCGATGATGATGCCGACGACGAGGAAGACGATGCCCAGTCCGATTGTCATGATCAGGTCGCCGCCGGCTCCGCCCGCCGTGAGCGAGCCTTGAACCGACGATGAGCCGATCACGAGCGTCAGCGTGTGCGCGGAGGCGTCGTAAGGCACGTACGTGAATGACACCGTCGCTGTTCCGGGCGCTCCACTGAGATCTTTTCCGGCGACATCGACAGTCATCATCTGATAGTCGACATTGTCGATCCTCAGCACCACCACCGCAGTGTCCAGCACCGGCCCGTTGTTCGTGACCGTCGCCGTGACTGTCGCCTTCTGGCCCACAGTCGCCGATCCGGGAATCTGCAGGCCGCTAAGGACGAACGAGCCAACTCCAACCAATGTGCCCATTTGTATAGTTGTGGTCAGAGTCTCGTTGGCGAGTTCGAACAGTGTTTCCCAGGCATCGGTGGCAGTCGGGTTGGTGGTGCCCGGCGCAACGGACAACGTGACGGTTCCAGCTGCGGTCGTCTTCGCCGTCACGTTGCCAGCCACCTTTGCTCTCACCGTGACGTCCTGGACAGGCTGGCCTCCAACGTCCTTCACGGTGATCGTATAGGTCTGCAAGTGGTTTGCTCTCACTGCCGTGGTTGGTGGCGTCCCTGTCGGGAACAATGCTCTTATTCCCGCTGACGTCACCAAGTAGGCGAAATTCTGCTCGAATGGAACACTGCCGACGACTCCGCCGAGCGCGTAGTTCGTGTCGGTGTAGACCACTGTGAACCCTAGTGACGTGTCCACATCGTGGACGGCCTCGGTCCACCCAGTCTTCACTTGGCCACTGCCGTCCGTGACGAAGTCGCCGATTTTGATCGCGCCCCTGCCCGGCCTTAGGTCTCCGAGGCCGCGGTAGAGTGATACGGGCAAGCCCGCCTTCGGTCCTGCGCTATCCGCGAAGTTCACCGTGACGTTCGTGAATGTATTTTCCTTCGTCAGCACAGGGTCCTCCATCGCCCATGACGACACTGCCGCAAGCTTGTTCCTCTTCTCGATCAGATGCTGGGTGAAGTACATGGTCGACGGAGATCCGAGCAGGAACGCGCCCTGTGGTCCGAAGCCGGCTATGCCCGTCTCCAGCGTGACAACGCTGTCAGCGGGGAACGACTTCATGTTGATGGTGGTGGTGATCCGACCAGCGCCGTTGGTGACGTCTGTGAACACATTGCCCACGTAGGTTATGGTCGACCACTCAGGCAAAGTGACCGTTGTCGGGTTGCCCTGCTCGTTGTACGGAATCAAGATGTCGACTTCGACGCCAGGTGCTGACGCTCCGGTGATGTCATAGACATCCACCGTGAGGCTGACCGCGGAGTTCGGGTCCGCGAACCGCGTCGCTAAAGTCATCGAGGTGGCGTAATCCGCTGTCGTGCCGTCCGTGACGAGCAGGCAGAGTCCAGACATTGCGAAGAACGCCTTCTGGACGGTGAAGTTGACCGAGACTGGGGTCGATACCGATGTCTGTGCCGTGAACGTGAACGACACAGTGCCGGTTCCGCTCGTGGTCTTGGTCGCTTGGTCGATGCTCATCGCGGTCGGCTGAGATACTGTCGCCGTCACAGCTTGACCACTGATCGGGTTGCCCGTTTGGTCAGTCAATAGGACAGTCACGGTGCTCGTCGCTGGGATTGGGGAAACTGGATCCGTGTCCACAATGTAGTCCGTGACGCTCTGGACCTCGAGTACTTGCCAGTCGTAGGCGCTGTTCTCCACGCCTATAGCCAGCGTCTGTTTTTTGATTTCCGGGAGTTTCGGTCTCGTGGGCATATCCACTTCAGCCTTGATATAGTCGAATTGGTTGCGATTGGTTATCTTCGAGACTGGCGGGGGTGTGTAGGTGAATGTTGTCGTGCCGGCTACACCCGTCGTTCCCTGTGCGGGCGTCACTGAGCCGAGGACCAGTTCCGGTATTATGCCGACAGGTACGTTGGCAATTGGATTGCCCGCTTTGTCGACGACCTTCGCAGTGATTGTAGCGCTGCCGCCTGTCGTCACGACCGGCGTGGTCGTCGAAAGCAGCACCTGAGCTATATCGTTCGGTAGTACCACGTTTATGTTGAGGATGTCACCGCCGATGTCCCCCAAAGTAGTGGTCGCTTTCGCGATAAAGGCCGTTTCACCCGAAACGTATGGTATCGGGAAGTTTATCGCCGCATAGCCGGCAAAGTTGGTCGTCCCATTCGCCCAATCGCCTGTCACGGCCGTGATGTTAACATCGACGTTCGCCGCTGGCTGACCTTGTTGCACGACGTACGCTTGGAGAGTGGCCGTTGTGCCGGCCAATACTTGGCCTGGTCCGTTCAGGCTGACAGTCAATGGGCCGGTCGGGACAGACGGTCCGCCTTTGCCCAGGACACCTATGGAGAACGCGTTGAATATCTCACCGTTAACAGATATCCAGCCGCCCCAGATGTCCTGCCTGTAGCCCTCGATCCACCGCTTGCTGTAGAGGGTGTTGTAGGGCAGGTCCCTCGTGAGTATGCCCTCGGCGTCCTTCGCTGCTTGTATCCTCACCGCGTCGTTCATCTCTTGGTCGAGTATCGTGAGCTTCTGCTCCAGCTCCGTGCTGCAATACCCTGGCGCGTTTGACCCAACTCCCAGGAGCACGTCGCTATCGCACCCGAAGAACTCGGCCAGGTATGTCTCGGGGTATGGGCCTAGGCTGACCCACCCAAGGACGAACATGTCGAAGCTGGCTGAGACGAACGCCGCGCTGACGATAGCGTCGAACGCCGTCGGGGCGCTATCGATATTGAGGCCTATGGCCTTGAGGTTGTTGGCGATCATTATGCCGGCATCTGCTCTGCTCGGATCGTAGTCCTTGGCCGGCGTGAGGATGTTATATTTTATCGGTCTCCCGTCGGGGAAGTCGCGCCATCCGTCGCCGTCCTGGTCGGTGTACCCGGCAGCATCGAGAATCGAAATCGCCTGCGTCTTGTCGAACGGTGGTGTGGTCGCGCTTGAGTTGATGTACGCCGGGTTGATTGGGGAAATCGGGGACTGACCCTTGATTCCGAATCCCGCGAGCAGCCTGTCAACGATGAAGTCCTTGTCTATGGCGTAGCTGACCGCCTTCCTGAAATTGAGGTCGTTGAAGGGTTCTCTGCGCATGTTGAAAGCTAGGTAGAAGAACCCGTCAGCAGCCGAGATTTGGAAGCCTATTCTCGGGTCATGTCTCAAATCGTTGTAGAAGCCGGAAGGCAAGTCCCATGGCACCACGTGGACATCGCCATTCTTCAGGGCGAGTATGGCCACATCGAGAATGCCGTAGATGTTGAACTGGATCGTCTTCAGGTTGTTCGGGAAGAATGGCCACTGCCTGCCCTGCCAGGTGAGTGTCTGCGTCTTGCCCCAGTAGCCTTCGTAGATTCTCAGCTTGGCGGATGTGAGCGGTGTCCAGTAGTCGAGGTACCACGGCCCGGTTCCGATCGTCGCTTGGACCTCGCTGCTCGAGGAACCGAAGTTCCTGTCGAAGTCGAACTCTGTTCCCTGGTTCAGCGTCACGCCGCCAGGGATCGTGAAGGCACCCAGTGCGACCTCGACCAGGTGATCCTTCCAGATATGCATGGGCATGATTGGGGTCGTCAGCGTACTGAAGAAGAACATCGAGTACGTCTGGCGCAACTGGAATCGGACATGGGTGGCGTCCACCTTTATGATCCCGACGTGGCTCTCGTGGGTCGCTCCCCACGCGCTTGTCGTCGCGTTCCACCTGTCGAACATCGGTGGATCTTGCCACGTTATCGACTTGAGCACCGCATCGGACAGCTGGCTGTTGAAGCCCATGGTCTGGAAGGTGAATATCACATCATCGGCGGTCATCGGCGCCCCGTCGGTGAATGTGATCCCCGTCCTCAACGTGACCGTTACATTGAGCGGGTCGGACGGGCTCACCGTGAAGCCAGAGGCCAAGACGGGGTAGATCGATCCGTCAGGGCTTAGGCCATACAGTCCTTCGTACACCCATTGCCTCCACAGGAACGATTTCCACACCGAGTTTGTTGCCACGTCCCATGGGTGGAGGTTAGGAGTGTCGTTATGCACGCCCACAATTAGCGTGTCCTGCCCGGAGCCCTGAGCCATCGCGACTTGGGGCATGCCCAGCAGGAACGCTAATATCACTGCTACGAACGCTGCACTCATAGCTGATGTTTTCATCATGTGTCTCCTCCTAATGCTAAGAAATCCGACTCCCAAACGGAGTCTATTTATAAATAGATTGCCCGATTAAAAAGGCGGAGACTCCGTTCGGAGGCGATGCGATACCAATCGGGCACGTTTCGATCAATCGTCCGGGCAATCGGTGACGGCCGGTTTCTGATTCACAATGCCGATGTTCAGCGTGCTGGCTATCAAAGACCATCTGCTGAAATCGAGTCTGCCAGCGTCAAGGCGGGACGCAATTTCCTCTTCCACCTTCCCGGACCGCAACCGCTCGAATTCGAGCCCGTGGTCGACATCGACCAGCACCAGCGCCTCGGGTCGCGCCAATCCGAAGTCGTTCTTCTCGCCCGCCAAGGTCTTCTCGATCTGGCGGAGGGTAATCTCGCCGAGGCAGTAGGATTCCACGCAAGAGGCGATCCTGCGGACCATTCCCCAGAGGAAGCTCTGTCCTTCGACATCGAGGCAGATGAAGTCGCCCTTCCTGCTCGCCTGCACGGAGTCCAGGGTCTTGATGGTGCCCGTCTTCGCTCGGGTGAACCATCTGAAGTCATGGCGGCCCTGGAACAGCCTGGCGGCGGCGTCAGCCCTCTCCGCGTCGAGTCGCGCGGACAGGTGATACCTGTACAACCTCCGCCTCGCTCGCCTGGGGTTGAAGTCGTCCGGGACCGAGGCGACGGCCCATGCCCAGACGTCCCTGGCGCGGGAGTTGAATGCTCCGAGGAGGGCCCGATTGGCCATCGCGGTGTCAAGAGCAATCACGTTTCCCGCCGCGCTGACTCCGGCATCCGTGCGGCTAGCTGACTGATACCTCGATTCCTTCGCATCTCTGATGGCCCCTATTTTTGTGAGGACGAAGATGCACTCCCCGTCGACGGTCCTGACCTCAGGCTGTCTCTGAGAGCCAGAGAACTTGGTGCCATCGTAGGCGATCTTGAGCGCGTGGCGCACGGCAACGGTCATATTGTCACGGGATATATAGAGGGCGAAGGCGGGTCATGGGCGAGTTTTCGGTGGTCCTGGTCGAGCCGAAGTATGAGGGCAACATCGGCGCCGTCGCGAGGGCGATGAAGAACTTCGGGGTCAGGAGGCTTGTCTTGGTCAACCCGCCGCCGATCGGCGACGAAGCCCGGAAGAGGGCGATGCACGGGCTCGACGTGCTCGAATCGGCAGTGAGCTTCGAGACCTTGGACAAAGCGATCAACGGCGCTGATCTCGTCGTCGGGACGTCCGGCATCGACACGAGGAACGAGAAGAAGTTCCTCCGGATGGCGGTGACTCCCAGGGATTTCGCGGAGAAGGTCAGCGAGATGGACGGGAAGGTTGCCATACTCTTTGGCCGGGAGGACTATGGCCTTCTCAACCCCGAGCTGATGAAGTGCGATATGCTCGTCACAATCCCGGCAGACCCGGAATACTCGATATTGAATGTCGCGCAGGCGGCGGTGATCGTCCTCTATGAGCTGTACCGGAAGCCGGCAGGAAGCGTCGGCAGGGAAGCATCCGCAATGGAGAAGGAGAAGCTCCATGAAGCATTCGCCGACCTCCTGGCCGCCACGAACTATCCCCCGCACAAGACGGAGAGGACGAAGGTCATGTTCAGGCGGATGGTCGGGCGCGCGGTGCCGACCAAGTGGGAGTTCCACGCGACGATGGGCGTCCTCACACGAGCGACGAAGCGCATCAAGAGGCTGGAGTCAGGCGAGGGCTACGACAAGCCAAGGAAGTCTGGCCGGGCCAGGCGGAAGCGGCTCAGCCCGTGATGCCGAGCGCCTTGTCGGTCTTCTCGATGCTCTTCTTCCCGTCCTTTTCCAGCTTCATCATCGCCCGAATCGCGTCGATGTTCTCCGGGACGACGTCGCTCTCTTGGTGGACCGCCTGGAAGTAGTAGAGATGCTTGTCGTTCACGACGTGCACCCCGTCCTCCCAGACCGCGATCTCGTAGAGGTCGGACCTGTTGCGGGACATGTCCCGCGCGACCTCCATGATCTGTGCGGTGGATTTGACACCATCCTCCCCCCTGACGAACTTGATTCTCGGCGACCTGCTCCAGACGTCGAGGACATCCTTCGGCGTGGCGGTCCTCTTGAGCTTCACCGAGATAGCGTGCAGGTGCATGATCGTTGTCGGGACCTTGACCGCAATCGTGTGGATGTTCAGGCTTTTCAGCACGCTCTGCACGTCAGGACCGTGGTGCGAGGGCATCTCCAGCTCGGGCTCGATCGCGTTGATCGGCCCCTTCTTGCTGTCGTACGGGTCCGTGGCCCTGCGGACCATCACCGCCAGGACGCTCTCGATGCCGAAGCTTGACTCGAGGGGATGGAGCGTTCGGATGAGACCGGTCGTGTTGCAGCTCGGGACTCTGACGTAGCTCGCGCCGTAGCACTCGGAGTAGTTGACGGCGGCATTGAACGAGAGGTTGGTGAGGCTGTGTTCCTCGCCTCCCTGCCAGATGCCTTTGATGTTGGCCTTCTCGTAGACGGGCTTGTAGCCGCTCTCCTCTGGCGTGCAGTCTATGACGATCTCGCATTCCTTCAGCAGGTCGTCCAGGGTTCCTCTGACCTTGACGCCCGCCTTGTCGAACTTCGCGAGGCTGTCCTTGTTCGAGGCATAGAGCGCATAGCCCTTGGCGAGGGCCATCTTCGCCTCGTAGTTCGGCTTGGTCTTCGCGACTCCGACGATCTTCATGTCATCTTGCTTGATCACCGCGTCGGCCACTCGTTTTCCTATCGTCCCGTATCCGTTGATCGCGACCTTTGCAGGCATTTGATCCCCTCAACAGTGGGAAGGGGGACACGGAGAAAAACGTTTGCTGAGACCACGCGATGTGATAGCCAATATCACAGGTAGAGGTCTCTCCTGATGCGCGGCAGGAAGGCGGTGAAGATGGCAATCTTCGTGATCTCCTCGCGGTCGAGCCGCCCGTGGCTGAGGTATCCTATGGCGCCCTGCTTCGACCCCATGCCCTTGATGCCGGTGATACGCTCCATGGCCTGACCCACTGTCATCCCCTTCTCGACGAGCGAGACGACCGCAGGGGGGTAAGCGAAGCCTGGGCCGTGGCCGACCGTCAGCCGCCCCGCCTTGTCCACTACCGCGCAGTACTGCACATCCAGGTGATCTCTGATTGATTCGTTCCAGAACAGGCCCGCCTCGATCCCGACGCCGAAATCACCGCCACCGAGCGCTCTCCTCGCCCTGTTGATCGCGCCGAGCACGACGTCCTGTTCGAGCGGCTCCGGTGGCACCCCGCTCTCGACCGACACGCCGCGCACCTTGACCTTGGAATACAATTTCGAGGCGACCGTCCTGACAGCGCTCACCTTCAGTCGGTTGTTCGTGCCGACGTTGATGACAAGAGTCCTCAACATTCGCCCTGTCCGACCGACTTCCTTCGCCCTGATCCGCGTCGAAGAGATCGGGATGCAATCCTCTGCAAGGACCATCGGGACCGGGAGGAGGTCCAATGGCGGGAACCCTCGCATCGCGCGCTCCTCGTTGACCCGCACCGCCACCGCCCTTTTCTCGGCGGAGACGACGAGTGCATCGAGCTCCTCGCTGACTGCAGGCCCGAGTTCATCGTCGATTCGCACGATCTCGAATCCTTTCGCGCCCTTGCGGCGGAGATAGGATTCCAGGTTGCGTTTCCTCAACGCATACGGCGAGACTCTCTTTCTAGTGCGCCTTGCCATCTCGTCGCTCGTGAGCCCGACCAGCAGCTTCCCGCCAGTGTCGATTGCTTTCTTCAGCAGTGCTTCATGGCCGGCGTGGAGGATGTCGAACGTCCCGCCGACCGCCACCCTCACGCTTAGGCCCCCCAGAGCCAGATGACAATCACGACCGCGAAGGCTATGAAGCTGCCGAAGTAGAGCATGAGCAGCTGGCGCTTCTTCTTGCGGATGAGGTTCTCCCGTTTCGCTTTGCACTCGTCGGAGCAGTATTTCTCGGTGCCGACCATGGCCTTCTCGCACTCTGCACAATGGCGGTGCTGGGGAATCCGCTCGACCACGATGTCGCATGGGAGCGGGATATAAAGAGGTTGGCGGCGGGACCGTTCGAGGCGGGGCGGCAACGATCGGACCGACTTGTGGATACTTATCCACAACCGCCCGCTGCCGCCTCAGGGAGCGGAGGCATTCATCTTCATCACTGCTAACCTCCTATCCACCTCCTTCTTGATCGAAGAGTAGTGGGCGGTCAACGACTCCAACGCCCGTCTCCTCGTTCTATCGGCACCTGCGGGCCCCAGGTACCGCCATCTCCTCCTGCTGTATCCGTTCTCTCGCGTGTACGACCAGAGGTAGACATACCGCCTTCCGTTGACCCTCCGGACCTCGAGGCCGCATCCGATCTCCATGTGGATACTTATCCACAAACCCGGCTTGAACGGCATTGCGGGGGAGGGGCGAAAGTGACCTCGCCCGCTCGGGGGGAAGTGAGCTGACTTGTGGAACTTATCCACAAGTCCCGAAAGCGGCCTCTCCCCGGCCGTGGCGGCTTGCGACCGGAGCGGCGTTTGCAGGATTTGTCGAGTTGTGGATACTTGTCCACAAGAGGGTAATCGATTTGACCCTTGCGGGCAAGGTTTTTACATTTTTCGCCACGAGCATTTAAAGGACGCCGAAGCGCCTTTATACTACATCGGCATTGAACGCGGGAGTCTGCCGGTGGGGGTCATGAAGAAGCTAGGTGTCGTGGACAACCTCTCCTACGACGGCTCGATACTCGTGCGGGCCGAGTTCGCCCCGGGCAGGGGCGCGCAGGTTCTTGACGCAAAGAAGAACCCGGTCGGCAAGATTTTCAAGGTGTTCGGCCCGGTCAGGAGGCCTTTCGCTGCGGTGAGACCGAGCAGGAAGGTGTCGCTGAGCCTCATCGGTTCCGAGGTCTATCTCGAAGAGGGAGAACATGCCGAAAAACCCAAGAAAGGTCGAAGAAGCTGATGAAGTCACAAGGTGCCCCGAGTGCAACAGCACGCACCTGAGGTTCGACTACGAAAGAGGCGAGCTGGTCTGCGACGAGTGCGGTCTCGTCATTTCCGACCAGATGATCGACCAGGGCCCGGAGTGGCGGGCGTTCGACATGGAGCAGGGTGAGAAGAGGGCGCGCACCGGCGCGCCGATGACCTACACGATTCACGACAAGGGCCTTTCCACGACGATAGGCTGGAAGAACAAGGACTCCTACGGCAAGAGCATCCCGACGAGGAGCCGCGCGCAGCTGTACCGCCTGAGGAAGTGGCAGCGCAGGATCAGGGTGAGCAACGCGGCTGAGAGGAACCTTGCGTTCGCCCTCAGCGAGCTCGACCGCATGGCGAGCGGCATGGGCCTGCCGAGGAATGTGCGGGAGGCGGCCGCCATGATCTACCGCAAGGCGGTGAACAAGAACCTCATCCGGGGAAGGTCGATCGAGGGTGTCGTCGCCGCCAGCCTCTATGCGGCTTGCAGGCAGTGCAACGTCCCGAGGACCCTCGACGAGATTGCGGGAAGCAGCCGCGTCGGGAGGAAGGAGATAGGCAGGACCTACAGGTTCATGACGCGCGAGCTGAAGCTGAAGCTCATGCCGACCCGCCCCCAGGACTACGTCTCACGGTTCTGTTCCGAGCTCAAGCTGAGCGGTGAGGTGCATTCGAAGGCCATCGAGATCCTCAAGGATGCGGCAGACAAGGAGCTCACCTCGGGCAGGGGACCGACCGGCGTGGCGGCAGCCGCCATATACGTCGCGTCGATCATGGCGAACGAGCGCAGGACGCAGCGCGAGGTCGCTGATGTGGCGGGAGTGACCGAGGTCACCATCAGGAACAGGTACAAGGAGCTCACCGAAAAGCTCGGCATAAAGATCGAACTCTAGACTGGTGATTGCGAGCACCGTCGACTTCAAACACAGCGCGAGCATTTCGTGGCGGGAATGAGCGACTCGGTCGATGCGAACCTGGTCTTCGTGAATGCCCTCCTCTGGAGCCCTGGCTTTGAGAAGCCGAGACGCGGAGCGATCGCTGTCGGCGGCGGGAGGATTGTGCGGGTTGGCAGCGACGCGAGGTGCGAGGCTGAAGCCGCCAAGAACGCGAGGGTAATCAACGTCCACGGACACCTCATCCTGCCCGGTTTCATCGATGCCCATGCTCACCTGCTCCACACCGGCCCGCGCATGGAGTGGCTGCAGCTCCAAGGCATCTCGTCGATGGCAGGCGTGCAGGTTGTGGTGGCCCGGAAGGCCCGCGAGACGAAGGGGCGAGTCTGGATTCTAGGTCGCGGCTGGGACGAGAGCACTTGGCCCGAGCGCAGGTACCCGACCAGGCACGACCTCGACGAGGCGGCGGGCGACAAGCCGGTCCTGCTGCGGCGGGTGGACGGCCACATGTGTGTCGTCAACACCGCTGCCCTTAGAATCCTGCGGATGCCCAAGAACACCCCGGGCCTGGAAGTCGACGCCGCAGGTCAGCCGACAGGCATCCTGAAGGAGGCCGCTGCGGAGTTGGCGGGAGAGAGGGCAAAGCCAACAATCGCCCAGCTCGTGAATTCGTTTCCAAGGATGCTGCGTCTGGCGCACAGCCTCGGAATATCCTCGATCCACGACGTCGTCGACGAGCGTGGCCTTCAGGCGTACGAGAGACTCGCCAAACGATGCGACCTCGGTCTGAGAGTCTCGGTGATGCCAGAAATCGATCTACTTCCTTTGATGAAGACGCGAAAAGGGAAATCCGGATTCGACGGAGAATGGTTGAGACTCGGGGCCCTGAAGGCCTATTCCGACGGCTCGCTCGGCGCGAGGACGGCGGCACTGCACGAACCCTATGCAGATGCCCTCACCGAGAGAGGGCAGCTAATGTACAGCGGCGGGAAGCTGGAGACGGTCGTGGGGAGGGCGGTGCGCTCCGGGTTCCAGCTGGCGATCCACGCAATCGGCGACAGGGCGATTGACGCGGTAATAGATGCTTATGAAGCTGCCCTCGGAGAGGAACCCGAGAATAATCGCCGCCATAGGATCGAGCACTTTGAGCTACCGAGCGAGGAAGCGCTCGAGAGGTGCAGGAGCCTCGGCATCGTCCCGGTGATGCAGCCGAACTTCGTGGTGAACTGGAGCCAGCCTGGCGGATTGTACGATGCGCGACTGGGCCCGGAGAGGACTCGGCGCAACAACCCGCACAGACTCATCCTCAAGAAAGGACTCCGGCTCGCGTTCGGCTCCGACGGCATGCCGTACGGGCCTCTCCTCGGTCTGCATGGGGCAGTGACCCCGCCACATCCGGGTCAGCGCATCTCGCTCCAAGAAGCGCTTGAGGCCTACACGCTTGCAGGTGCATTCGCGTCTTTCGATGAAAAGGAGAAGGGCAGCTTGGCTGAGGGGAGGCTCGCGGACCTCGCGGTCGTCGACGGGGCGTGGGATGGCGGTGGGCGCAACCTCTCGCACTGGATGATCGCCACCACGATCGTCGGCGGGAGAATCGTATACAGGAGTCCCGCCATCGCGCGCGAATGAGCGATTCGGCAGCTAAGGTCTGACCCTCTGGAGTTTCAGGTATGTAATCTTCTCGCCCGCCTCGCCGAAGAGTATCTCCTTCTTGACCCCGTGAGCGAGGCGCACAGCCCTGCTGATCTCGGGCCACATCCCCCTGAACTCCGCGGGGAACGCGTGGATTAGGTACTTCGCGTGGTGCTTCTCCGGATCGCCCTCGTACGCCCTGAAGTGCGAGCCGTACTTGAAGCCGGTCTTTACGACTATCCCCCTCTCCCTGAGGTTCTCGTATGTGCGGAGCCTCAGGTCGAAGTCGGGCTGGATCCTCCGCGCCTTCCTGAGCACGCTCTCGAGCGTCAGCATCCTCCCCGACTTGGCGTTCCTAACGGCGAACGACCCGCCCTTCATGATGTAGACTGTCTCGATGAGCGAGAGATGGAGTCGACGCCCGACCATCTTGCCGTAGAAGCCCTCCTCGTACAGGGCTTGGGCTTGCTGCCCGTCCACGACGGTCGCCCTGTCCTCGGTGAGGAACGCCTCGATCCTCCCGCCATGGCTGGCGCGCTGCCACTTCCCCCTGGGGAACGCTTCCTTGACACCGTAGTAGGTGAGGTCGCTCTCTTCGTCCACGACCGCCAGTAGCAGCTTCTTCCTCAGGGATGAGACCTTCCTCTGCTGGTGGATCAGCGCCTCCATGTCGAACACCGCGCGCTCGGAGATTGCCGCCACCCAGAACAGGCTCGGCGTCTTCTTCGGACCACCGCCGCGGGGATAGACCATGAAATCGAGCGGCTCGCGGTTCTCCTTCACCACATAGCCACGTTGTCTGAGGTCGCGAAAGACCACGTAGCTGATGACGAAGTTCGGATATGCGGCGTTCGCCGCCCTGAGCAGTCGCTCGTGGCTCACCGGCTTGCCGCGCGAAGTCAATTGCAGCCTGTCTCCTTCTGCCAAATAAAGCGCTTCGAGCAAGGTCAGCTTCAGACCGCCACCGGAGATAGGACTGCCGTAGTAACCGCGGTTGTAGATCTGACTCGCCTCTGTCTCGTCGGCGACTAGGACGGAATCTCCCTGCAGTTCCCCGGACATCGTGTCGATGGTCTGATATGCGCCCCGCGTATTAGCCTTGCTTTGGCGGGTTTTCCGCAATCCTCCATCCATGTACTGACCAAAACCCCTTAAATAGAAGCGCTTCCATGGTCTCATCTGTTGAACCGCGAACAGCTCATAAACGAGATCAGGGACCTGCTGGCGAAGACCGGCTTCTACCTCTCCGACAAGGCGAACACGAGGGGGATGAGCTTCGACATCATCGCAAGGAGAGACCAGAACCTCCTGCTGATCAAGGTTCTCGCGAACGTCGATGCGTTCACCGAGACGAACGCCGGGGAGCTCAAGCTGATCGCGAGGACGCTCGACGGCTCGCCGATTCTGGTCGGGCAAAGGAGCGGCGGCGGGCGCCTCGAGGAGGGCGTGATATACAGCCGGTTCGGGGTCCCGATACTCTCCAAGGAAACGTTTGTCGACTTCTTCGCCGAGGGAGTCCCGCCATTCGTCTTCGCGGCGCCAGGCGGCCTCTATGTCCGCCTCGACGGCGACCTGCTCAGGAAGCTGAGGGACACCAAGAACATCTCTCTCGGCACGCTCGCCGAAGTGGCCGGCGTTTCGCGAAGGACCGTCCAGATGTACCTGGAGGGGATGAGCGCGACGATAGACATCGCCCTCCGCCTCGAGGAGTTCTTCGGCGAGCCTCTGGTGATCCCCGTGGATCCTTTCGCCTACACCAAGGACCTGGAACAGGCATTGGTCAGCTGGGACGAGTTCGACACATTCGAGAAGCACGTCTTCCAGAAGCTGCAGAACCTCGGATTCGAGGTGCTGCCGACCCTCAGGTGCCCGTTCGAGGCGCTGACAGCCGACCGCGAGGCGATATACCTGACCGGGGTGAGGACGAAGAACGAGAATGTCGAGGAGAAGGTGGCGATGGTCAGCAACATCTCGAAGGTGGCGGAGAGAGACTCCGTGGTCTTCGTCGAGAAGAGCAGGCTCAGGGTGAGCATCAGGGGCACGCCAATAATCAACAAGGACGAGCTCAGGAAGATCAAGGAGCGAGAGGAGATCCAGGACCTGATCGAGGAGCGCAAGAAGTGACATGGACGTCATCGACTGGCCGACCGGCCACCGCGTGTTCCTGCTGCCGGTGATTCGTGGCCTTGAGTCCGAGAGAATGAAAGTGGGGAAAGCCCTCCAGGAATGTTCGCCCAAGATGATTGCAATCTCGGTCTCGCCCGAAGAACTCGACGGATTGTGCAAGTTCGAAGGAGGCGAGGTCGAAGCGTCGAACTTCGAGGAGGAAATCTATATGGAAAGACTCGCGGCATTCGGAGAGGTCAGCAAGCCCCCGCCATGTTTCCTCGAAGCGCGGGACCAGGCAAAGGAGAGGGGCCTGAAGCTCGAAGCTCTCGATCTGAACAACGAGGACTTCACCGAGGCCTATGTGACGAACGTCAGCACAGTGGAGATGATGACGCAATCGTGGATAGCGAACAAGCTCCAAGGCCCGAGCCTCGAAGCGGGGACGCCCGAGGAATTCGTCCTGAAGTTCGACTGTGCGGTGAACCGCAAGGATGGGTTCAAGCGGCTTGAGCAGGCCAGGGAGAAGCACATGGCGAAGCGACTGGTCAGGCTGATGGAAGAGTCGAAGGACACGCTTGCCCTGATCGAACTGGAGCGCCTGGAAGGGGTGAGGCGGGCGCTGGCTCCCGCCTACCTACCCCTGTGATTCGCGTTGCTCGCGTCTCCCAAATCGATTGCCCAGATTGGCACACCGACGAGGAATCCTGGAACGTTCGGGTTGACCCAGTTGCCCGCGTTGTTTCTGTAGTAGACGACGTGGCCGATGTTGGTTCCACCTGTAGTCACGACAATGTCGTCGTCACCGTCGCCGTCGATATCTCCCGCGGCCAATGCCTTCGTGGCTTCGCCGCCGGGTGTGGTGAGCGTCTTGATGAGGGTGCCTGTAGTTCCGAATCCTGTATAGATGTACACGGAAGTCCCTGTGGAGGTGACGACCTCGAGTCCTGTTTTCGTGAGGTAGCAGTCTGCGAGCTTCACGCCTGTGATGCTGCCTCCGGGGGATGCGAACTTCTGCGATGGCGGAATAAGGCCCCCTGCGCTACCCATCAGTTTGTAGACATTGCCGGCTGACGTCCCGACCACGAGGTCGTCAAAGGTATCGGTCGGACCGCTGTTCTGGTTCCCCGCATCGAGCACCATCCCGTTGGCGCCGTCATCCAGGTTGATATCGATTCCAGTGACTCCGCCGGGTGTTTGGACCGTGATATTCAAGACGTTCACATAGAGGTCGTCCAGATTGATGTTGTTGATAGTTCGATCTGTGTCAACGACTTTGATCCATATGCTCTGGCCGCCGAGGTTCGGGAGGACGTAGCTGAAGGTCGTGTCTGGCGCAGGCTGGCTCACGGTGATTGTAGGTCCGATATATGGTCCGGACTGTCCGGATGTCGAGTAGTAGAATGCGAAATTGTCCGCCTCAGCATTATTTGGCCTATAGCCTACCACATAAAGCGTGTATGAGCTGCCCGGTCTGTTCGGCAGTGTCTGCAGCTTCCAGTAGTGTTCCAGCGCGCTTCGCTCGCCTGCCGGAATGACAGTCTCGATGTACATGTAGTCTACGTATGTCCTGTCAGCCGTCTCTCCATTTGATTGAACGGTGTCGAGCACACGAATGTAGACATTGCCGCTAGTGCCCGATGGGAGGGTGTAAGAGTAGGAGTACCCCGTGTCGGAGGTGTTCGTGACAGTGAACATGTCAGTCCACGGACCACTTGTGGATGTGGCGTACTGGAATTTGAAGTCGTCATTCGGATTGGAGCCGGACGACTTGTAGCCGTTCAATTTGACTTTGTGGGAGGAGCCAGCAGGTACGTTGAAGGTCCAGTAGGCCTGCAGGCAGTACTTGTTGGCTTGGCAGGTCCCTTCGAGGAGGGTCTCATATACGCTGTTGTCCGATCTGGTGTCGGTGTAGCTTCCGGAATCGATCGAGCCATATGTGAACGACGCTTCTTGGTTCGCCGTGTCATTGCTGTAGGTCGTGGGGAAATTCTTCTTCTCTTCTCTGAACTGCTCGTATGCTGAGTCCGAAGTGAACGTCGATGTGTAATCCCCCGAGACAATCGAGCCATAGACAGTGTTCTCCTGAGTGGCCCTCCACCAGTCTGTCTGCTGGGTCGTGGTGAACTTGCCGTTCCCGTCTATGTTCGGGTACCATGTGACTTCCTTCGTGTTCCCATTTCTCGCTACAGCGATGTCCATGTCGTGGTCGCCGTCGAAATCACCCAGGTCGATCGAGTTGACTTGTCCGCTCCGCGAGATGTCCACGCTCACCTTCGTCCAGGAGCCGTCGTTCTTGTAGTACCAGACCTTGCCACTGGTCGAGCCGACGATAATTTCAGGCGCCGTGTCCCTGTCAATGCTTCCGGTCACTATTGCGGTGATCAAATCGTTACCTGTATTCTCCAGAATGAACGGCGTCCAGACGGTATTGCCGCTCGTGTCCAAATCTCTCCTGAACAAGTACAGCCACGCGGTATTCTGGTCCTGCTTGAGACTTGCAGCGATGTCCAAGTCTCCATCCTGGTCGAAATCTAGATATTTGATCGCCACGCCCGCGATCCACTTGGTTGCATCGGACGGTCCACTAAGGATTCTGTACTTCGTCCATCTGTCCCAACTGTTGACATTCTCCAGGTAATAGCCTAGGTCATGGGTCCCCCATCGCGGATCCATTGTGTCGTCGTTCGCGATTGCGATGTCCAGCTGGTACTCTGGAGCGCGTATGGTGAGTTGGCTCTGCAAGGCGAGCGTGTACTCCTCGTCAGCGTCCCTGATGCTTATGACCCTCAGCGCATAGTTCTGAGTTCCTGGCACCCACGGATCCTGATTGACGAGGCTCAGGTTCAGAGCGAATCTGTAGGATATGCTGCCGTCGTGCTTCTCCACCGCCAGCAAGCCAGCGGTGCACGCGCCAGTCACGGGGCAAATCGGCTCGTTGACGTTCTTCCCGCTCAGCGGCGCCTTCCACACCTGTGTCCCGCCCAGGTAGTCCTGGATTACAATATTCCCCATGTAGTAGGTCGTATCCACAGTCTTCATCGTGACGCGGACGTACACGACGTCTGTGCTGTTGAATGTGTTCGACTTTTGAGTGAACCCTGAATCCTTGAACGTCTCCAGCATGGGGTACAGTCTCATGTTGCCGTTATTGTCGGTGATGTTTATCGTGTCAGTAGTGTGGAACTTGTTTGGCTGCGGGGTGACGTCGTCCCACAGCGTGATCTCCAGCGGGTACCTTCCGAAAAAGTAGTACGGCGGGTGGGTCGGGTTGTTCAGGAAGTAGTTGATGCCGACGGACGACGCATTGTTCAGCTCGAACCTGTAGGTGAATACGTTGTAACCGTTGACGTAGTCATAGTAGGTGAATGCCGCAGTATTCGACGCCTGCGTGTCGGCGGTCGGAACCTTGATCGTGCCGTACACAACATATTCCGGAGGGAGGTTCGAGAACGGATCATACATGAAGAACTCATCATGCGCACCCTTAGAGTTCCTCAGCAGCGCGCTTGCGACGACTACGACGACGGTCTCTTTCTCTTTGAAGGTCCTTGTCTCGTTCGCGGCGTAGTCATTGTTATCCCATTCGGTCGCGTTGAAGATGTTGTACCCCTGCAGCCCATTATAGTTCAGGTTCGGCGGAGCACCCGAGCCCGGCCTTTTGCCGGGCGTGGTCCCTCCGCCGGCAGGTCCCTGAACGACCGTCAGTGTCATGCGTGCAGTCGTCTTGTGCCCTTGCATATCGGTCGCGTTGAATATCACGACCGAGCCGTCCCAGCTCATATTCACCGGCTTCAACCAGGAACCCGTCAGCGTGAAGATTCCATCATTCGCGACCTGGTCTCCGCCGGTCCCGTTGTCCCTCATTTTCCAGGGCTGGTTTCTGAAGTCGGGGATGCCAAAGAGCGCTGCGAATGAGACGTAAACCGATTGCTTGTTGAGATCCCCGTCCGGATCGATGACGTTGGCATAAACATAGAATTGCACATTGGTCGCGGGCGGCTCGCGGATCGACGTCGTGGGATCCTTGTCCGCCCATTTGTCCACGAACACAGGGGGATTCAATCCAGCCAGGCCCTGAAGCGTGGCCCGCCACAGGAGGACGCTCTTGCCGGTATCGACGATCATTACCTCGACCGTGTCGGTCTGCGTGATCTTGTGGTTTGTGTAGAACCATCTCTCGCCGGCGTTCCAGATGTTGTCAGAACCGTCAATCAGCCCATAGGGCTTGTTATTGTCTGCGGGCGAGGCATAGTAGGGAGGAATGGTTATCTTGCCAACATTGCTGAACTGGTCGACATGTCGATTGGTGCCGACCTGGATAGTCAGGTAGAGCTTCGTGGTGGAGAACTGCAGGGCCTCACCGCTGTTATGACGGACGGTGATGTTCACTCCGTCCCAAACGCCGGTCCTGTAAATCGGCTCCAGCTGTCCGACGAAGTCGACCTTGATGCTCGGGGTGGGGGTTGGGATGGTATATACCCAGATCAGCACGGCGGAGAACAGCGTCACCGTCATGCCGAGTATGAGTATCGTCCCGATGACCTCGGAAACACCGACATCGTTCCAATCTTTCCTCTTTATCAACATAACGAATTCCTCCAGAGGGGATTCGATGCTTTTTGATGCTGGAGACGATATTTAAGGGTTCTGTGGTAATTACCTATCAAGCACCGCGCTGGCGCGGGCTGAAGGCCTCAGTCTGTCGGTTTTTTATCGCTCAAGGCTCATGACCGCGGTCGTTGCCCGACGAGAGCGCCGGCGAAATGAGGCCGCGGGGAAGCCGTGTCACCGCGAAGCACGTCCTTCTCGCCCTGATCGTCCTCGGCTTCGCGTTCCGCGTCACCTCGCTCGTGAACCGCGACCTGGGTTTCGATGCGAACTACTACCTGACGATGGGGCAGAGCCTGCTCAAGCACGGCGAGTTCTACATGCCCTGGGGCGACCCTTCGAACCTGAATGGGGTGCCGCAGTTCAGTCATCACATCTCCCCTCTGTTCCCTGCCTGGCTGAGCATGTTCTACGCCCTCTTCGGCTCGTCGTACGCGATAACGCAGCTCGCGTCGTTCATCATCAGCCTGCTCGGGCTCGTCGCGGTGTACAGGGCGACCAAGGATCTGTACGGCAGCGCGAGCGCGCTCGTCGCCACGGCGATATTCATACTCGACTTCGAGCTGATAGTCGAGACCGGCAAGATCTACTCGGAGAACATGACCTTCCTGTTCTTCACCCTGACGATGTGGGCGATAATTCGAGGGGTGAAGGACGACAGGTACATCGTGTTCGCCGGCCTCTTCGCCGGCCTCGCCTACAGCGTGCGTTCCTCGCTCGGCTACTTCTTCATCGTCGCAGGCGTCGCGGGGTTCCTGTGGCGGTTCTACTACATGCGCTGGGCTGTCTTCAGGAATAAATGGTACATGCTCGCCATCGCCGTATTCCTCTGCTTCGTCGGCGGGTGGAGCCTGAGGAACCTGTATCACTTCGGGTGGCCGAACTGGGAGACGAGCGCGGCAATACAGTCGACGTTGCTCGGCGCGTTTTCGCAACCCGTTCAGTACCTGACACTGGTGGTCCTCCTGGTGCCATTCTTCGTACTCATCCTCCTCATGTACGGCGCCTACATGCTGCCCGAGCTGAAATCCTCCGTCCGTCACGTCAGGGACGAGCAGGTGAGCGGGCTTTGGCTCGCGGTGTTCCTCGTCCCTTTCATCGCGCTCTTCGTCTCCGGCGCGCTGAGCCTCAGCGAGACTCAGAGAGGCGTGCCGCTGTTTTGGCGCGACAGGGTCCGGTACATTTTCTATGCGTTCCTGCCTCTGGTCTGGCTCGGGGTGCGGGGGGTCGACTTCCGTCTGGACAGGTCGCTGGGCGAGATCCTGAGAGGGGTCAGGTTCCCTCTGGCGGCCATCAAGGCGAGGATTGGCGAGATCCTCCACAACAGACTGTGGCTCGTCGGCATCGGCGCGATTCTCCTCGGCGCGGTTGTGAGTCTGTTCACCATGGGCGGTTGGCTCGCCGCTTTCCTCTTCATGGCGGTGCCCGCTCTCTTCTTCCGCTCGCCCCGGAAGCGCTTTGCGGTATTCCTGGCGGTGCTGCTCGTCTTCTCCACCGAGGCCGGCACCGCCGAGGTCAAGTTCGCAGCGCCGAAGGTGGGAGCAGACATCAACAGCATGCTCGCTCCCGGGGAGGTTGTGGCGGTGGATGGCGTGAACTACCACCAGTTCTACTTCCTCTATCCTTTCGTGACCGACGCGGAAAACCGGATCGTTTCTCACCAAGACTATCCGGATGCGCCGTACCTGGTGTCGTACAACGTGAGCAGGACGTACGCCGGCTACAACTGGAACGCGTCATACTACGACGAGTCGCAAGGCGGGTGGATAAGCCAAGCCTGGGCGATGCTTTGGGGGCAGACCACGCATGTCTCCACGCTGACTATCAGACTCTGGAAGCACATCTGACATCGGCATGGTTATATAACTTCCAGGGATTGAATCAAGTGTGAACCTGACGGCCTCCGAACGGATAATCCTCCATGTCGCGGAGCATTGGAGGGTCACCGACGCGATACCTGAGCTCACGCAGAAAGGGATCGCTTCTGGGGCAAATGTTCAAAGGAGTCACGTGCCGAGGAACCTGAAAAGGCTGATTTCCGAGGGCCACATCGAGGCCGCTGAAGGTCGGATCGGGGGTCGCGCGAGGCGGGTGAACTACTACAGGATCACGGAGTCGGGCCTGAGGCAGGCGAGGGAACTGAGGGAGAGCCTCCGGAAGGTGAAGGTCGTTCATGGCGGGAATGAATTGACCGTGGCCGATGTCGCGGCGGAGTATGCGATTTCGCCGCTCGCCGTCGCATTGAGGATTGATGAGGCGGGCACGTTCCACCCGCCGGTCATGGCATTGCAGGAAGTTCCTGGGCTCATAGAGCGGGAGGCCGACATCGCCCAGCTCAGGAAATGGTCGCGAGACCGCGGACCGGTGATGGTGGTCTTTGGGGCCGTGGGCATGGGCAAGACGGCGCTGGGTAGGGCATTCATCTCGGCGCACATTGGACCCCATGCATGGCTGGATCTGCGCGAAGGAGCGGACCTCGAGAATACCCTCGCCGACATGACCGCGGCATTGGGCCTTGCCGCCAGGGAGGGCGACGCGGGCAAGTCGGTGGCTGATCACATCAAGTCGCGCGGCGTGCTCCTCGTTCTCGACGGCTATCGCCAGGTATCGGAGGACTTCGTTGATTTCCTTTCAGCCGCAATCGAGGGCCTGAAGGGCGGCAACGGGAAGCTTCTGGTGCTCGCGCAGGAGACGACACCCTCATACTGCAGGTTCTACGGTCGCGGCGAGGTCAGCCGCGGCGATGTCAGAGAACTTCATCTCAAGGGGCTGAGCATCGACGGATGCAGGAGGATGCTCGGCTCAGAGCACATCGATGAGGAAGCGCTGAAGAGGATATTCCTCCTGACAAAGGGAACACCCCTCTATATCGACCTCATAAGGCGAGGCGATGCCGATGAACTCCGGAGGAGGTCGCGTTTCACCAGTGCCGAGATACGCCTGCTGATGTTCTCGAAGAGTGTGCCATCGCGCACTTGATCCCGTCTCATTTGCTGCCCAGAACGATCTCCTTAAGCTCGTCAATCCCCTCGATTGGAGCGGATTGCCTCACCGGCATTGGCGTGACCGAGAGCTTTGTGCGGATGAGCGCGTAGACTATCTCCGTTACATTGCCCTTAGAATTCCTGACCGCAGACCCCCGGACATCGCAGAGCATCCGCCTGCCATCCTTCGTCAGGAACGAGAGGCGGTGCACCTCGCCCGCGACATTCTCGCCCCAGAGGATCCTCTGTCCGATGCAGCTGCTGCCGCAGACCCTGATGCCGTTCGTGTCGGTCGCCCGGAAGACCTCCGAGCACAGCTTCCCAACCAGCTCCTCGCGCTTCCAACCGAGCATCTCCTCTCCGAGGGAGTTGACATATTTAATCCTGAAATGCGGATCCAGGACGAGGAACGAAGCGCTCGTGGCGGCGGCTAGTGCCGCGAGCCTCGCCCTCTCGGTCGCCAGATCTTCCCTGGAGCTGGTGGAGTCGATTGCTATCGCCGCCATCGTTGCAATGCCGATGACAATGTTGATCTCTTTCGACGTGAAATACCGGCTCCCGCTAGAGTCGTCCAGAATCATGATGCCGAGAACAGATTCCCTGCACACGAGGGGCGCGATCAGCATCGCCTTCAGCCCGAGGCGCTGTATGATTGCGGCGGGTAGAATCTCCTCCTTGAGCGCGTCGCGGATAAAGGCGGGAAGGCGTTGCTTTATCACCTTCTGGGCGAGCTTGGGTATGTCCGCCTCCTTGATGACCAGGCTGGAGATGTACTTGACCTGCTCCATGTCGGGCCCGAAGGCCTGCTCGCACCTCAGCTCGCCCTGCCTGCCATCGAGGGAGAAAATCGCGCACCTGTCCCCCCGGACCAGCTGCGGCACTATCCTGACGACCGTGCCCAGCAGTTCCTGGAGGTCGCTGAGGCCGCCGACCATCTCGGAGATGCCGAGCATGGCAGCTAGTATCTGAGTCTCGTCCGGTCCGAGTTCCTCTGGCATCGACCTCAAACAATGCCTGCAAACTCGATATTATGGTTTCTGGCTGGTTATCAGTCCCCGCCATCTTGACCGGGCAAAAGACTTCTAGCGGAAGCCGCATACCGCCTGCGATGTCGGGCGCCCGGCTGTTCATCGCCGCACTGGGGTCGATCATAGCGGTGGCGGGCGGCGCCGCGGCCGTGTACTTCGACAAGTATCTGGGCATAGGCATGATCCTCGTCGGCGGGTTCCTGCTAACCCTGACCATCACCAAGTTCTCCGACACGGACTAGGCCCGACCGCATGCTTTATCCGGCGACCTGGCATCATGCGTCCAGATGTACGCCATCTTCAGCGTGCTCCCGGACAAACGCAACAAAGTGGACGAGATTCTGAAGGACGACATCGTCAGCCGCCAGAGCATCGTCCTGCGCGAGTGCTCCGCGCTCGGCCTCAAGGACCTGGGGCTGCTCGTGCTCATCGAGGGCGAGGAAAACGCGGTCAAGAGGTCCAAGGAGCTTTTCAAGGATCTAGCGAAGGTTCTCGAAGGCGAGCAGTCGGCCGACGCCTACCAGCGGTTCAAGAAGGAAAGCGACGAGGTCGACTCCGGGGTCGGTTTCATCTTCGGATGATCTGGACCGCGATGGCGCCCGCAGTCGGTGATTCGCTCAGAGCGTCTTGATTTTCTCTGCGACGAAGTCCTTGATCTTCGGGTCGTCGGGGATCGTGAGCGAGCGTTTGAACCTCTCCGACTTGTCAGGCAGATAGTACCCGCGCGAGACGGAGATGAACTCGTTAGTGCCCTCGGGCGTTATCGCCCTCTTGCGAGCGACCTCCAAGAAGTTGTTGCGCCCGAAGTCTATCTTCTCCGCCTTCACAGTCTCGAACTCCAGCTTGTCGTCCCTTCTGTCCTTTCTCTCTTCCATTGGTTGTCCTCCCAGTTCGGTGGAGCCCGAGCCAGACCACCCAGCTCAGGGGAAATCAAGAGGATTGCGTCGAGCTTTAAAGGTATCCCCTCCCCGCGCACGACTCTGTCCAGTCGAATCCAGCGTGCATTCCGGTAGGCTGTTATATGTCTCAGGGGATTGGAGAAAGGATATGCGCTGCCCTCGCTGCGCAATCGAGTCGCCCGGCCCCTACTGCCCCAACTGCGGCCTGCCCGTCGCGTGGGGTCAGGCAGTCGTTACATGCCCCCAGTGCGGAACGCAACACAGCATGTGGAACTGCCCCGTCTGCGGGTTTCCCACGCCGGTTCTTCTGTCGCCGCCATCGCCAAGGCGGGCTTATGCGGACGCGCTCAGCGTCCTATGGCAACTAGGCATGATCCTGATGTTCCTCATTTTCGCCATCTGTCTCGTGGCCCTGGTCTACTCATGCCTGGTTCTGATATTCCCAGCACTCCAGGCGGGACAGCTGATCTCCTGGCCGATGCTGACCATATTCCCCCAGCTGGCGGTGGTGTTCTGGATCGACGGGGCCGTGGCGGTCACCGTCTACTTCATCGTGATACTCGTTGCGCTTCTGCTGATTCATTGCTGGTTCGCGCTCTCGGACGGGAAGAACGTCGTTCGTCTGCTCTCGGCCCCGTTGACATTTTTGTTGCCGCGGCTCCGAAGCAAGAATCGCTGGACGATGGTCGCCCAACTCTTCCTTGCAGTGCAGTTCTTCCAGTTCGTGTACGTGCTGCTGGTGTCCCTGTCCGGCGTTCCGATCACGGGGCCTCCCGGCGAGCCGACGGAGCCGTGGCTGCTGCTCTTCAGCCTAGCCGAGGCCCCCGTCTATGAGGAGATTGTGTCGCGCGTGGCCCTGATCGGCCTGCCGATGTTCCTCGGCTCAATAGTCTTCCGCACCGCGAGGCTCTACGGCGGCGGCACGCCTGTCTCATGGGACGAGAAGAAACAGAGGTCCTATTTCCTGGGGTCATTCAAGTACCTCTGGGGGGGAACGGTTGACAGAAAGTCACCCAGATTGGTCTTCGCCTCCTCGTTCGTTCTGGCGATATTGTCATCCATCTTTTTCTCTGCCGCGCACTCGAACTATGGGGCGTGGAAGCTGCTGCCGACGTTCATCGCGGGTCTCGCGCTGGCCTACGCCTACCTGCGCGGCGGGCTGCTCGCGTCGATCCTGCTGCACTTCACCGTCAACATGTTCTCCGGCGCGGCGGTGCTCGTGCAGGATGACATGTCCATCCTGATTCTCATTGCGCTGGTGACATGGGCCGTGATGGCGGTCGGATCAGGATTCTTCGTCTACTACTGCATTTACTTCGTGAATATCGTGCGCGAGAGGCTCGGCAGACAGACTCCCATTGCGCGGGTCGAATCCCCGCCTCCAACCTACCCGCCATCTCCGTCGTTCGCCGCAATCTGTCCATACTGTGGCTGGTCAGAGTCGCTGTACGCCGAAGGCAAGCTCAGATGCGCGAATTGTGGAAGGGAACGCTAGTCTCGCTCACTGATTTTCGACGCATCATATTTCGTGCCGGCTTTCCCAGTGAGAAAATCGATGATCGACTCGGGGTCCTCGTCCGCGATCGTGACCTCGATATGCCCCATCGGCGAAGGGGGCGCGAAATTCACTCTCCCCACGAAAGCGGCTTGCTTGTTGAGCGACAAGCGGATCTCAATCCCGTTCCGGGAGCCTCGAAGCACGCTTCTCGCAGTATCCCTGATCCTCTGCGTGCGGAACAGCTCCCTCAGCCTGTCCAGCGAGACCGCCTCGGCAATCAGGGCGCCTTCGGATTCGACGAAGGCAACGTCAGGGAAGACATTGAGGACTGCGGCTTTCACCTTCGCCACGTTCTCCGTCGGTTTGACCGGCACCTCGATGTGGACTCGGGTCACACGACTCGCATTCGCCTCCCTGGCTTGAAGTCTCTTGTGCGACAACCGGTTGCACGAAACATATTAACGTCTGTAAGTCGCTGACCACGGTCGGATGCGGCAGAAGCTTTTGGAGTTATTAGCGAAGAGGGGCACCCTCATCACGCCCGATGCGGCGGATTACCTCCTCCGCCAGACCAATCCCGTGGATCACCTAACGCACGTCATCGACGGGATGCAGCAGGTGCCGCTGGTCATCACGCTTCAGCACATCATGGAGGCGGAGAGGCTCGCGATGGACGCTGCCGCAAGGCTGAGGGTCACCGGGAGGCCGATGGCTCTGGCGCCAAGGACGGAACTCACCGATGGTTCGCGGTTCCTCGGGCCCGCCATGAAGACGATCGCACGCACCGCGGAGCCCGCGACCAACTACGAGGACGATCTCGTCGTCCTGAGGGACATCACCGGGCGCTCGACGTGCGAAGGGACGCTCGATGACTTCTCGAAGTACTTCCTGAACCGCTTCAAGGTGCTCTCGGGCATGCTCAGGCAGAGGAAGGATTTGCCTTCCCTTGTCGACATCGCGAAGGCGAAGCGGCTGACGCGCGAGGTCAGCGTGATTGGGATGGTTGCGGACGCGAGGGTCACGAAGAACGGGCACAAGCTGGTTGTCCTTGAGGACGAGACTGACAAAATCTCCGTGCTCTTCCCGGCCTCGACCCCTCTTGCCCAGGCGCCTGTCGTGACCGATCAGGTCATCGGCGTCGTCGGGACGGTCAACAGCAAAGGACTCTTCGTGGCGACGAATTTCATCGAGCCGGACATACCTGTGAACCATCACTTCCCCCGATCGGCGGACAACGTGAGCATCGCTTTTATCTCCGACACTCATGTCGGCAGCAAGTCGTTCCTGGACGAGAGGTGGCGCAAGTTCCAGACTTGGATATCGGACGGGGACGAGGTGGCGCGTTCGATCAAGTACGTCGTCGTCGGCGGCGATCTAGTCGACGGCATCGGAGTCTACCCGAGACAGGACGAGGACCTAGCCATCGACGACATCTACGCGCAGTACGAGGCGTTCGCCGAGCTCATCTCCGCGCTGCCGACCCGCCTGAGAATAGTCATGATTCCCGGCAACCACGACGCGGTGAGGCCAGCCGAGCCTCAGCCAGCTCTGACAGAGGGAGTCCGCAAGCTCTTCCCCTCGAACGTCCTGTGCGTCGGCAACCCCTGCCTCCTGAGAATCCACGGGGTCCGCATCCTCGCGTACCACGGACGGAGCATGGACGACTTGGTCAGCGCGATTCCGAGCCTGAGCTATGCAAGGCCGCTGGACGCGATGAAGGAGATGCTGCGCATGCGGCACCTCGCGCCCATCTACGGCGGGAGGACGCCGATAGCCCCGGAGGCGCAGGACCTGCTTGTCATCGACGAGGTGCCGGACATATTCCTGACGGGCCATGTCCACGGCGTGGGGGTGAGCGAATACCGCGGCGTCACATTAATCAACTCGTCCGCGTGGCAATCGCAGACTTCCTATCAGAAGATGAGGAACCTGGAGCCTGTCCCCGCCAGAGTCCCGATCGTGAACCTCTCGACCGGCACCGTTGCGGTGAAGGAATTCTAGGACTGCCGCCGCGACGGTGTGGCAAAGATTAATACAATCCGGTCAATCGTCGTGTTGAGATGGTTTCCGAAGATAAGCCGTCAAAGAGGAAGTTGGACGAGCCTGCCGAGGGCGGGGATGGGCTGTCATGCCGTGAATGCGGAGCGAAAATCGAGACTGTGACGAAGTACTGCCCAAGGTGTGGGAGGCTCCTGAAGACGGACAAAGAGGAACCGAGTGAGCCGAGGAACATCAAGAGGTCGCTGCTCTTCCTGGGGCGAGATGTCGGCGTCGCCGTCTTGATCGTGCTGATTGTGCTTGGCGCGATATTCGCATACACGAGGGTCTGGCCGCCGATGGTCGTTGTCGAGAGCAGCAGCATGCAGCATCGCAACGACGTCAGCTACGTAGGCGTGATCGACACGGGAGACTTGGTCCTCGTGCAGGCAGCGCCCCTGAGGTCTGACGTGACAACATGGGTCGAGGGCAAGGCGACCGGCCACATGACCTACAGCAACTACGGCGACGTGATAATCTTCAACAGGGAGAACGACCCGACGCCGGTGATTCACCGTGCGATTTTCTGGATGAACTACAACGCCACGCGAATGGCCTTCGACATACCAGACCTGGCGAAGCTCCCCTTGAACGTCCTATGGGGTGGGTTCTACGCGGACGGCTCCGCGGTGAGATCCCCTGACGGACTGAACGGAACCATCTGGCTGGCACAGTCAGGGTGGCGGGGCGACATGAATATGACCTTCAACCTCAGGACGAGCTTCCTGAACACTCCCGAACACCGCCACGACGGTTACGTGACGCTTGGAGATAACAACGGGGGCACGTATGACAGAACACCTGTCCTTCAGAAGGATGTAATCGGCAAGGCTAGGGGCGAACTGCCTTGGTTTGGGCTCCTCAAGCTGACCTTGGCCCCCTCGCCGACCTCTTGCTGTCACGGATGGGGTGACTTGAGTGCACCCAAGAACAGCTGGGACTCGCTCTTGTTTGCGCTTCTCCTGATAATCCTCTCTCCGATACTGATCGACATATCGACCACCCTGCTCGCCAAGAAGAAGAAGGCGGGAGCTGAAGAGGGCGCAGAAGAGGAGGAGGGAGAGAAGCCGATTTCATCCGACGCCAAGAAACGGAAGACCGGGGACGACGAAGTGAAAACGGATTCGCCCGATGAAGTCGCCCAAGAAGATTGCGTGAAGGCCGACTTCGAGGGTGGCGGTAAGGAGAAGTAGCCGCCGGCCGGTCAATCCAGCGTCGTCTGGAGCCTGATCCTATAGCCCTTAAGCCCCGCCAGGAATTCGTCCCTCTCGAGGATTCTCAGCACATCCATTGCCGGGACGCTCGCTTCGATTTCCTTGGTCCTCCCGCCGCGCCCGAACGACTTCACCCGCGCATGGACCAAGCCGAGCATGTCGAGCTCGGAGATCAGGTCGGTGACGCGCCTC
This sequence comes from Thermoplasmata archaeon, assembly GCA_041489255.1. Classification (GTDB taxonomy): domain Archaea; phylum Thermoplasmatota; class Thermoplasmata; order RBG-16-68-12; family JAFNFQ01; genus JAFNFQ01. The sequence goes on from JBGPQV010000005.1 coordinate 138,327, forward strand.
CCCGTGAGCCTGGGCAGGCCCGCCCTCCCGCAAAGGTCGCAGTAGGTCGTGTAGACCTCGCCCGTCGTCAGCTTGGGGTTGCCAGCTTCCTCGTTGAGCAGCAGCCCCAGGAGTATGACCTTGCTCTGCGTCGGGAGGGATTTCACCGCCTCCACGACCGTGTCCAGGTCGATCTTGTTCCTGGCCGTCTGGACATGCTGCTCGGTGATCGTGCTGGAGCCAGACCTATCGGCGAGCTCCGCCGCGACCCTGAGCAGGTCGAGCGCCCTCCTGGCGTCTCCGTGCTCCTGCGCGGCCAGCGCGGCGATCAGGGATATGACGGAGTCGCTGGCGACCCCGTTGTCGAACGCTAGCTTGGTTCTCTGCTCCAAGATGTCCTTGAGTTCGTCCGCGTTATACGGCGGGAAAACCATCTTCTCGTCGCTCAGCCTGCTCCGCACTCGCGGGTCGAGGGACTCCGTGAACTTCAGGTCGTTGCTGATCCCGATGATGCTGACCTTCGCGTTCTTTGTGTCGTCGTTTATCTTCAGGATCTGGTAGAGGAAGTCGTCGCCGCTCTTGTAGACTATCTTGTCTATCTCGTCGAGGGCGATTATGACGACGCGCTTCTTCTCGTCCAGCTTCTCCACGAGCATGCTGTAGACGCGGTCCGTCGAGAGGCCCGTGAACGGGATGCGCTGGTCGAGATTCTCGATGAACCTGTTGCCGACGCTCTGCAGGACGCCGTACGCCGTGTCCACCAACTCGCAGTTCATGTACAGGAAATCCGCGGCGCCGGCCGCGTCCGCCTTCTTGAACTCCTGCTCGATGTACTTGACCACGGCGGTCTTGCCGGTCCCGGTCTTTCCGAAGATGAGGACGTTTGAAGGCTGCTGGTGCCTCAGGGCGGGGACCAGCACCTGCGCTAGCTGGTCTATCTGATGCTGCCGGTGTGGCAACTTGCCCGGGATGTACGACGGCCTGAGGATCTCCCGGTCCATCCTGAACGTCGGATGGGTACGAAGATATGGCTGGAAGACGCTTTCTTCCATCTCTTTCTCCCCCTGAGAAGCCGAAAGGGCTACCTCTCCTTCATTTGGACATGGTAAATAGAGAGAGGCGAGCCGCGGTATCGAGGGGTCTATACTAATAGCTTTCTCACGACGCGTGGAGAATGCAAGAATCTGAAAGGTAGGGCATTATTATATTGCGCGATGAATTGAATTGGGATGGAATTAGACCCGCACCCATGTGTTCAAGACCATCACGAAAATGAACCCAAAGACTATGGAGACAGTGACCCACGCGCTGGACGAACGGTGCTGCAGCTCCGGGATGAGGTCGGCAGCCGAAACGAAGATGAACGTCCCCGCAGACAGCCCGAGGCCGAACGGGATCATCCATGCGCCAGCCCCCAGGAACGCGTAGCCCACAACGATGCCTATCGGAGTGTCGAGGGCAGTGATGAGGACGAAGAGGGCGATCCTGCTCCTCTTGTAGCCGGCTGTCAAAGCGATCGTGGCCGCCGAGAAGGAATCTGGTATCTGGTGAAGGGCGACCGCGAGGGTGATTATCAAACCCACCTCCGCACCCCCCGAGAAACCAATCGGAATGACGAAACCGTCAACGATTCCGTGTATCGTGAGGGCGCTCACCGCAAGAGTCCCCAGAGGAGCGATCTCTCTGCCATTCTCCATGTGGACGCGCGAACGCTTCCTCTCGTTGACGAGCATGTGTCTTTCGACGGCGAAAAGAAGAAACAACCCGACAGCCACGCCCCCCGAAACGTACATCGATGAGACGCCGACCTCCTTCGCATGGTCGAAAGCTTCCGGCAGTATGTCGATGAACGTGATACCACCGAGGAGACCCGCAGAGAAACCAAGCATCAGGTGCATGGTGTCCTCGCTCAGGCGCCCCTTCAGGAACGGGACGAACAACATGACCATGGGGGCAACGAACGTCACGAGGCCCCAGAATGCGAGGACGTAAGGGTCAGGCAGAGCCATGTCCGGGCTCGCAGTGGCCCTCGGCCTTATTTACATCTTCCGATTTGTTTAATAAGAATCAAATACGGGTTGGCGGTTGATTAATAACGGTCAGCATGCCGATAATAAGCTTGTCAGTGGGCGACCCGATTCTGAAGAAGTTTGAGGAGGCGATGAAGAGGCGCGGCTATTCCTCCAGGTCCGAGGCTTTCAGGGAGGCGATGAAGGACTTCGTCGACACGGAGGAGTGGAGCCTGCCCTCCGGGAGAAATGCCTTGATCTTAGCTGTGCTCTACGACAGGGATGAACCGAAGGTGCAGCTCTCCCGCCTCCGCCACAACTACGAGGAGATCAGGACGATGCTCCACACTCACCTAGACGAGGTCAATTGTCTGGAGGTTTTCATCGCGGAGGGCGTGAACTCCCGCCTCAAGGAGATAATACACGCCGTCCGTGGAATCCGCGGCATCAAGCAGATAAAGTTCATCAACACGGTCTCGGAGGTCTAGGAGGCGGACCTTGAAGACGAGCGAAAAGCTTGCGGTGTTCCGTTACCCGAAGACGCGCTTCATCTCGCGCAGCGTCGTCATCGCCATGGTGATATTCTTCACGGTCCTGATGTTCCGCGCGTTGTCCACAGAGTTGCTGCTCTGGTTCGTCCTGTTGATCGTTCTACTGTCTACGCTCTTCGCCGTCTATGGCATCTCGCCGATGTTCACGACTCATTGGCTGACGCGCAGCCGCCTCATCCTCAGACAGGGAATCTACTTCAAGTGCGTCATACCGCTGAGGGAGATCGAGAAGGTCGAGGCGTACGACGCGGAGATGAGGATCGGGCTCGCCCTCTCCTGGCGATCGTCAATCCTGTTCGTCACGAGCAGCAGGTTCGAGCTTGTCGAGGTCAAGCTAAAAAAGCCGAGGAGGTTCTGGCAGGTGCTCGGCTTCGCCGCGAGCAGGATAGTGTTCAACGTCGAGAGGCGAGGGGCGCTGCTCTCGCTGATAGAGGAGAGGATGGACTCACTCGCGCCAGTCAAGGCCAATCGTCCTGATGCCTAGCTTGGGAATCAGCGGCAATTTCCTCTTGTGAACGCTTCGAGCGACAAGCTGCTCCACCTTGGCTATCTTCTTCGGAGCCAGCCCGGTCTTCCGCGCGATGTCTGCCTTGTCGAGCTGGAGTTCCAGGCCGAGGAGGATGCGGTCCAGCTCATCATAGGAGATGCCGAGTTCGCCCTCGTCGGTCTGCCCCTTCCAGAGACCGGCGGTCGGGACCTTCTCGATGATCCGCTTCGGCAGCTTCAGGAACTTGGCCATATCCCTGACCTGGGCCTTGTAGAGATCGCCGAGCGGCATGAAGTCGGCACCGCCATCCCCGAACTTGGTCGTGTACCCGGTCAGGAGCTCGCTTTTGTTGCCAGTCCCGATCACGAGCCTATCCTCGGCCGCGGCGGCATTGTAGAGGACGACCATTCGGACTCTGGCCTTGATGTTCCCGATGGCGCTTCTCTGACTCGGCTTGAGACCGAGGCCTTTGCGGAAAGAATCCACCATCGGCGTGATGTCGATTTCCTCCACTGACATATGTAAGGTTCTTGCCCAGTTTTTTACATCTGTAATGTCGCCGGGGTCGGTGACATCTTCGTTGAGCATGAGGCCCAAGACTTTGGCGGGACCGACTGCGTCAGCGCAGAGCTTCGCGACCAGGGAAGAGTCGAGCCCGCCGCTCATCCCGAGAACGAACCCCTTCCTTCCGCTCTCCTCCAGATGATGTGAGAGGAAGACCTCTATCGCCTTGACGTGCTCTTCCCTGAACTTCGGCCTGAGGTTCACGGCTCGTTATCTCCGGCCAGTAGTAAATGTTTGCCGAGGGTTTGGCGCAACCCTCAATAACCACCACATCATAGGCAATCCGACCCCATGAAACCGGAGCCTTTGGTTAGAGCGGTCGCGGCTGAGAAGGTCTACGAATCCGGGCCTTTGAGCGTCCGCGCCCTCCAGGGAATAAACTTGGAGATACTCCCCGGCGAGATGGTCGCGATAATGGGGCCTTCCGGGTGCGGCAAGACGACGCTCCTGAACTGCTTCTCAGGCCTGGATGAGCTCACGTCGGGCGAGGTCTATGTCGATGGCAAACCGCTCAGCTCCATGACCGACAAGCAGAAGACGGAA
>JBGPQV010000006.1:0-129146 GCA_041489255.1 Thermoplasmata archaeon
ATTCGCGACGTTCACCGTCTCTCCTCTTGCTCCAACCGCAGACTCCTCAAGGTTCACCGCCACGTGGGTCTCTCCCGCCATTCCCGGGACATATCGCGTGATCGCTGACGTCGATCATGATGACGACATCACGGAGTGGGATGAGACGAACAACGTGTACACGTGGACGATAGACGTCGTCGCAGGTCCGGTCACATCGCTCGTCATCGGCGACCCGAACTACACATCCCCCGCCATGATGATTTACGTCAAATCCTCCACTCCCCTCGACCTCTCCGTCGTCGACCAGAGCGGGCTTGGGACGAGGAATACTACGTTCAGGATCGACGGCGGGGACTGGAGGAACTACACCGCCACGGGCACGTTCTCCTTGGCGGGAGAGGGACAGCACGAGATAGAGTGGTATTCGATCGACCGCGCCGGGAACGTGGAGGGAATCACCGCCACGAACCTCACCGTCGACGACACTCCCCCCGCCACGGTCATCCTCCCCGCCGAAGACGAGGTCGCGTCGGGCACGTCGTTCACACTCACCGCCACGGATACGGGGTGCGGCGTTGAGGTCACGATGTACCGCGTGGATGGCGGTGATCCGGTCGAGTACGTTGGCGGATTCACACTCGCCCAAGGCGTGCACGACATCTACTACTACTCGGTGGACCACCTGGGCAACACGGAGGCGGAGAAGCACAAGCTCGTCACTGTGAACGGACCGCCCGAGGTGGCGGTGAACTACAAGCCGATCGTCGCTCTCGTCTTCGCGATCATCTTGGTAGTCGCTGGAATCTGGTCTTCCAAGAAAAGGCCGTGGAAGGGCGGGATTAACAGGATGGCGGTGGCGAAGGCGTTCGCGATTACCTCGCTGCCGTTCGTAATTGCGGAGGCGGTGACTGGCGTGGTGTCTTTCCTCACCGGGCAGCTGTCGATACCGCCGCTTCTGGGAATCGGCACAGCCGTCGACCTGACCATCCTCTTGGCGGGGCTAGCGGTTGCAATCCTGAGGGCAACCAGAGCGGGCCCGTCGAAGGCCGATCTGACGAACGAGCCCGAAGGTCCGTGACAGTCGGGAGATGACTCCACAAGGACGGAAGAGAGTTCTCGGAACCGGGATTCGACGGATTCTTTGCCGCTTCACCGACGCGTGGACTCCCTCCAGCTTCCAGCTCGTTCTCAATGCAGACAACGGCCCGAATACCTATTTATCGAGAGTTACGGCCTCGATGACCCGACGGCCAGATTGAAGACGATTACGGATTCGCTGCGACGCCACCATGGCGGTGGGTTTTTATATGTAAATCGATGTTGATAACTGTACACAATGATGCAGAAACTCACAAAGACTTACATAATGAAGCGGCTCTCAGACGATGATATCGCCACCTTCAGTGCGCGCGAGTTCCTTTTGCTCTTTCGCTTGGACGAGAACAGAGGCTACAAGTTCCTGCACCGCCTCGAGACCGCGGGTCTGGTGAAACGCATCGCGCGCGGCCGATACATCGTCAGCCTTGGAGGCAAGGAAGCCCTGGGGCAGGCGTTTTTCCTGGGGACGCGCCTGGTCGAACCTTCATATGTCAGCTTCTGGAGCGCGCTTAATTTCTACGGATGGACAGAGCAGGCCCCCCGCATCGTCTTCATCGCGAACACGAAACTGTCAGGCAGGAAGAACGTCGAAGCGCATTCCTTCCGTCTGGTCAAGGTCAAGCCGGACCGTCTGTTCGGCTACGCAATCGCGCGGCAGGGAAGCCTGGAGTTCCCCGTTGCCGACCACGAGAAAGCAATCGTCGACAGCCTCTGGCTCCCGTCATGCTCAGGTGGGGTGGAGGAAGTTGCGAAAGCACTCGCGGCGGCGATCGGGGGTCTGGATATCGGGGTTCTGGAATCTTACGCGGTGAGGATGGGGTCAAGGAGTCTCTCTTCCCGCCTTGGGTATCTTCTGGAGAGAATCGGGGCGGAATCATCGACTCTGCAGAGGGAGGTCTCGGCGGACTATGTCAAGCTCGACCCCGCCGGTCCCAGGAGGGGCAAGTACGACTCCAAATGGCGGGTCATCGACAATCTCAATGAGGTGAGCTGACGCTAACGCGCAAGCAGATTTCGGAGATAGCACGGCGCGAGGGGCTCTCGCTCCATACAGTCGAGCGAGATTATGTGCAGCATTTGATCCTCCGCAATCTTCCCGGTCGGATCTTCATTTTCAAGGGCGGGACATGCCTCCGCATTGCATACCACAGCCCCAGATACTCCGAGGATCTCGACTTCGACGCCGAATGCAGCAAGGCGGAGGCCGCGGATTTCTACCAGGACACTGCCCGCCGCCTTGCCGACTACGGGATTCGCGCCCATGTGATCAAGGAGCCTTCGGCGGCGGCGAGTTTCACCGCAAGGCTTCGGTATGAAGGGGCTCTGTTCGATGGCACGCTCCTGTCGCGAGGGACCGTCCGCGTCGAGGTGAGCCTGCGCGGGGAGAGGGTGGAATCAAGAGAGCTGTTCATCCCCCGCACACCCTATGCCGATGTCCCGCAGCTTGTGCTCATTGTGCTGGCGGGGAATCACATGTTCGCGGAGAAGACAAGAGCCCTGATCATCCGTCGGAAGCCGCGAGACCTGTACGACCTGCATTTCCTCAAACATCAGGACATTCTCTGTTCAAGGTCGCTCATTGACGAGAAGATGAAGCTGTACGGGCGCAGATTCACCGTGAAGGCTGTCGACGAAGCGATCAAGGCCGCCGGTCGCACATGGAGCAGGGACCTCGAACCTCTCCTCGGACAAGTGCCCTCTTACGATGGCGTGGCGGAAGACGTGCGGGCAACATTCCACGGAAGACTTGCCGCGTGACGATACCTGCCTGAATAACCGTCGACGGCCCCGCAATCCCGAAGACGAAAGCGAAGATGAAAGTGATTGTGGACTTTGCGGTCTGCCCCCAGACAGGGGCCGGAGCGGCAAATGCGAAAGCGTCACCATTGGCGAGATGATGCTTGTTCTCAAGTCAGATAACGGCCCGAATACCTATTTATCGACAGAGGCGGCCTCGATGACCCGATGGATTTTCCGCCTGGCAGGGCGGAGCAGCTGCTCAGCGGCGGGCCTGAAGTCCTCAAGTCCGTGCTGGAAGAGCTCGGCCCCATGAAGTTCACAGGCATAGTGAGCACGAGCGTTCTCAGGGCAGGCGCTCCCGCCACGGGCCACTTGTTGATCCAGCGGGGGAAGCCCATTGTCGCGCAGCACAGTTCTGTGAACCCGCACGGCGGTCCTGATGCGTTCAAGGAAACGGCGAGGGATGCGCTCAGCCCGAGGTGTGCGTTGGAGGTCCGCTCCTACACCTATCACAATTCCAAGATCAGCGTCGCGCAGCTGACAAAGTCCCGCCCGACATGCGTCCTCGGAGAGGGTTTCGACCCGGCCACCACGATCGATGAGGTGAAGAGCGAGGAGACGAAGAGAATCGCCGAGGAGGACGCCGCAAGAAGCTCCGAGATGGAGCGAGACCGGCAGTCACAGCTCCAGCAGGAGTCTGTCCATCTCCATGAGGACGAGACCGCCGCGAAGCTCCAGGCGGAGGCAATGAGGTCGATGACGCGTGAGCTCGAGGACCTCAGGCTCCAGGGGACCGCTATGGTGCAGAAGCTGAGGGCGGGCCCGAACATCGCCGAGAGGCGCGCGAGGCTGGCCGAGGCGTGGCGGGAGATGGAGAGGCGGCGAGGCGAGCTGGACGCGATGGCGGCTCAGATGGATCGGGAGAAAGCGGAACTGGCGGGGAGACTGGACAAGCTCGACAAGACGAGAGAGGCGCTTGAGGCGGTGAAAAGCGCCGCTGAAGATTCCCGCCTAGTTCTCGAAGCCGAGAAGAAACGAATCCAGGATATGTGGGCAGACCTGAAGGAGGAATCGAGCAGACTGACCGCCGGGAAGAATGCTCTGAAGGCGGCAGAGACGGAATGCGGGAAGCGGGAGAGGAAGATCGCGGAGCTAGGCGATTCGTTGAAGGCTCAAACATCAGCTCTCGACAAGCGCGCGGAGAAGCTGTCGCGGTCCGAGAGAATGTTGAGAGACGAGGAGAAGACTCTCGACAAGGAGAGGCGCGCTCATGCCGAGTTAACTCGCCAGCTTGCGGCAGATCGCAGGAGCCTTGAGTCGGTGACCTCTGACCTGCTGGAGAGGGATGAGAAGCTGTCTGCCCGGGGGAAGGAGCAGACAGCCCTGGAGCATAAGCTCGGGCGGACATCGAGATCGCTCAAAGTCAAGTCCGAAATGCTGGCGAAGGCGGAGAGGGGGCTCAGGGTTCACGAAGGATTACTGGAACGCAGGTCCGCGGATTTGACCACGAAGGAGAAGGCCCTCGCAACCGCAAAGAGGCAATCCACCGCACAATCACAGGCTCTAGCTCGCAAGCTGAAGGAGCACAGACGGCTCGATGCCGCAATGAAGAAGAAACTTGGAGATGTCGCCCTTCGAAATGCCGAACTCAAATCAATCTCAGACGACCTCGCCGTCGAGAGAGATCAGCTTGCATTCCTGAAGGAACGGCTCGAAGCAGGGGAGCTGGAACTCGCCGCCAAGGAACGGGAAGTCAAGAAGCTCAAGAACGAGCTTGATTCGGCGCGTGAGAAAGTCAGGGCAGAGGGCCATGCCGCGAGACAAAGGCACCGAGACCAGTCGGAAGAGCTGGTACGGAAGAAAGAGGAACTCGCAAGAGCCCTCGCGGCAGCCGGAGAGGAGAGGGATGGCACCATGCAGCTCCGCGACAAGCTCATATCTCTCGAGCACGAGCTGATCACGCGGGCGAAGCAGAGCGCCATGAAGGAGCGCGGTCTAGTCGATCACGAGAAGAGACTCGAGGCGTCGGAGAGGGCGGTCGAGGAGAAAGCTGAAAGAATGCGGATCTCCGCCGCGCGGCGGGAGAGCAGGATCGTGCAGAGAGAACAGGAGATCATCTCCTGGGATCAGGAAGCGGCGGCACGGGTTGAGAAACTGCGCGAGCAGGAGGCTGCCGCGAAGAAGGAAGCCGCCGACTTGAAAGCGGAAGCGGCGAAGACGGCGCGCAAGAACGAAGAGCACCTCGCGGTGGTCGAGCAGAAGCTGAAGGCCGCCACAGCCGCGATGCACCAGGTCGCAATGGCTGCGGCACGGATCAAGGAGAGAGAGGCCGAGCATGCGAAGAGGGAAAAGACGATCGTCGCCAGAGAGGAGGAACTCGACAGGCGTGAGGTCGAGCTACAGAGGAGGGCTCGGAGAGACGCTCGGCGCCTCAAAGACCTCGAGATGCTCAGGCGGGCCCTCAGGAAGCTGTAGTCCGGAAGCTGCCGCGCCATGGCAAAGGAATATCTAATTAGGGGCCTTTCCGACGGAGGATGGAAGGCAAGAAGCTGCTGCTCGTCGTGCTCGACGGGCTCGGGGACCGTCCGATAAAGGACCTGGGCAGCAAGACGCCGCTCCAGCTCGCCGCCAAGAGCAACCTGGACTGGCTCGCCTCCAACGGCGCCTGCGGGATTCTCGACCCGATCGCACCTGGCGTGTGCCCGGGCAGCGACACCTCGCACCTCTCTCTCCTCGGTTATGACCCGTTCCAGGTCTACACCGGGCGGGGACCATTCGAGGCCGCCGGCGCGGGCATCGCGGTCAAGGGCGGCGATGTCGCTTTCAGATGCAATTTCGCTACCGTGGACAGGGATATGAGGGTGCTCGACAGGAGAGCGGGAAGGATAAAGCAGGGCACCGTGGAGCTCGCGAAGAGCCTTGACGGCCTCGAAATCGAAGGAATCGAAATCTTATTCAAGGCCGGGACGGAGCATAGGGCGGCCCTTGTCCTCCGGGGGCCCGGGCTTTCGGCCGACGTCAGCGACACCGACCCTCACGAGGAAGGCAGCAACATCCTCGAATGCAAGGCAATACAGCCCGGAGCGGAGAAGACCGCGAGGATAATCAACGAATTCTCACGCATCGCGCATGATACGCTGAGGCAGCACTCTGTCAACAGGGAGAGAGAGGAGAAGGGCGTGGTGCCCGCCAATGCGATCCTCATCCGCGGCGGCGGGATATTCCCACATTTGAAGAGCATCGAGGAGATGCACGGCATGAAGTCCGCCGTGGTCGCCGGAGTCGCCCTCATCAAGGGCATCTGCCGCTCATTGGGCATGGAGGTGCTCGACGTCAAGGGCGCCACGGGGGGCCTCGACACTGACATGATGGCCAAGGCGAAGGCGGCGATGGACGCCTTCGTAGACAAGGACTTCGTGTTGATCAACGTCAAGGCGGCCGACATCTGCGGTCATGACGGGAGACCGATGGACAAGGTCAAGGTGGTCGAGAGGGCGGACCAGATGCTGGGCTACATCAGGGATCACATGACCGAGAGCCTGGTCCTCGCGGTCACCTCGGATCACTCGACGCCGTGCGCGGTGAAGAACCACACCGGTGATCCTGTCCCCTTGCTCATCTTCGGCGAGGGCGTGCGCGTCGACGACGTGCAGACCTTCGACGAGATCGCATGCGCGAAGGGCGGACTCGGGAGGCTCAGGGGGATCGACCTGCTGCCGCTGATGCTCGACCTCGCTGGCAGGAACGTCAAGTTCGGCGCGTAGGGCGCTTTCAGGTTGCCTTCTTTCACTGATATCGAGAGGGGAATATTATTTAAGCACCCATATCATTTCAGCCTGTCTTTTCGGCCTTTTGGCCAGCGATATATCTGGTGATAGATGTGATATTTGAAGATAGAAAGAGCATGCTTGTGAGTTTGACCGTTGTGTCCGCGCTCCTGCTGTCCGCGTTCGCTGGGTCGGCGCTCATGGCGAAGGCGCTGCACGGCAAGGGCAGCGCGGGCGCGCCCCTCGACCTTTGGATGCGTGACACGGACGGGGATGGGCTCATCAATAGCCTGTGGGCGAATGTGACGCTGGATGTGACCGTTCAGGACGTCTTTACATTCGATCTCACGATTAGGGATCAGTTCAATGCATCGGACATAGCCTACGCAACGAACAGCACATATTACCTGGTCGGGTCACATGTGATACAGATGATCGTGCCGGGTTACTTGATCAATGTCAGCGGCGTGGATGGCCCGTACGTCGTCTCAGTCCAGATCCAGAATGATCAAAACGCGGACGTCGCCTATCCGAGCGCAACGACGGCAGCCTATGTGGCGACGGACTTTGAAGAGCCGCCCGCCACGATCGGGCCCTCATTCGGCGATTACGGCGTCGACCTGGACATGCCCGCCGACGGCCTCTTCAACCAACTGCGCCTGAACCTGCCCGTCAACGTCACCGAGGCGGGGCAGTACATCTATGTTGCCGGGCTGACAGGGGGCATGCCGCCCTCGGTTATCACCATGACGTTTGGAGCAGCGGATCTTGGCCCCGGCCTCTACGATCATGAGATGTCTTTCAGCGGATTGGAAATTTCAGCTTCCGGAGTCGACGGCCCGTACACCACGATGAGCATTCTCTTCTTATTGACCGGTTCAGGGCCGGTCATGATCTCACAAAGCCTCAACAACACCGGAGCCTATCTTGCTGCAGACTTCCAGACGCGGGCGACAGTGCCGGTGGCTGGGACCGTGACCGACGCGCTCGGGGGGGCGGTCTCTGGGGCGGGTGTCATCTTCGCTAATTACACCGACCTCCTCCAGGTGACTGCGACGACCGGCCCGGCGGGGGACTATTCCACCTCCTTGTACCCTGGCGAGTACACCGCAATCGTTGACACGGGCGGGAGCCAAGGCGACTACGCCGAGAATATCACCGTTGCGGGGCCCGGAACAATCGACTTCTCGCTGAGGGCACCGAGCCCTGGATACAACAACGTGACGGTGGTGATGTCGGATCTGAACACCATGACTGTGAGCACCGACGGACTGATGTGGGACGGCGTCGCTTCCCTGAGGATGATGGTCGACTGGGACTTCGGCAACAAAGATGGCGTAGCCTCAGATTCCGAGCTATCCCTTTTGTTCAGTGTGCTCGGCGCCGCGACCCTATTCGACGACACAGACGACATCATGTACATGGACGGCATATTCTACTATCCTTACGATTACGCGGGCAACAAGTACGTCATCGACGTCAGTGGCCCCATCGTCTCCGGCCCTCCTGCGAGCCTGAGCACCATAAACTATCTGACATCGAATGCGACATTGCCCTCCGCGCAGACGCACACTGCGAGGCTCAACGTCTCGCTGGACCAGGACCTCGAGAAATCGAAGATAACGATCCTTCTCCCGCCAGGATGGGGCGTAATGAGCGCGACACCTGACACCAACATCTCATACACCGGTTTCGGCACCGACACTTTCGTCATTGATCCGCGGCTCGACACTAGCGGCCTCGGGGCTTATGTGTGGATTGACGTCCTGATCGGGGATTTGGCCATCATACCGCCAATAGTCGAGGGTCAGGACGCGACGCCCAACCCTGCCGAATACTATAGCCCTGTGACAATCTCGGCCTGGGTCAATGATTCGTCGCCGATTGCATCGGTCGACGTCGAGATCATGGCCCCGAGCGGGCCCCCGATCGGCAACTGGTCGATGACGCTCAACGCGATCTCGGGCAAGTACGAGTTCACGCTCAACTCCTATCCCGGCCTGGGCACGTACCCTTACACGATATGGGCCGTGGACACGGATAGCAACACGGCGTTCGGCGCGGGGGATTTCGTCGTCCAGGACACGACGGCTCCCTTGGCCAACGCAGGCCCGGACCAGACAGTCCCCAATGGCACGACAGTCCAATTCGACGGCACGGCATCCGTGGACAACTACCTACTTGCATCGTGGCAATGGGACTTCAACGACGGCACGGGGCCCGTGGTGTTGACCGGATCGCAGCCGTCCCACAGGTTCGACATCACCGGGGTGTACACTGTCACCCTGACCGTCACCGACACGGTCTTGCTGACCGACACCGACACGATGACGGTCACGGTCACTTACCCGCCGAAGCCAAACCCGCCGATGAACGTCACGGCGACGCAGACTACCGTCACGACAGTCCATGTCACCTGGTCTGCACCAATCCAGAACACCGATGGGTCTGCGATAACCGGTCCCTTGAGGTACTTGGTGTTCCGCGCTGACGCGCCGGCCGGAATATACTCACAGATCACGCCGACCTCGATAGATGCAACCCAGTTCGATGACACCAATCTCGCACCCGGGGACTACTACTACAAGGTCGAGGCGGTCAACCAGTGGGGCAACCACTCAGAGAAATCCGCGTACGACCAAGCGACCGTGACCGACAAGGGAAGCGTGAACGGGACAGTCGAGAGCGAAGGGCAGCCGCTTGCCGATGTGACCGTGGAAATCCTCGATTCCACCGGAACCGTCGTCGATACTGCGACCACCGCTGCGGATGGCGCGTTCAGCTTCAGCGACCTGAGCCCGGGGACTTACACGATCCGGGCGAGCAAGGACGGCTACGAGTCGAAGGAGAAATCCGTGGTGATCAACGCCTTCGCCAACAAGGATGCGGGCATCATCACCTTGACGAAGAAGAGCCAAGCAACAGAGTTGCCTTGGATGTGGATCATCCTGATCATCGCGGTCACCGCAATCGTTGTCTCGCTTGTCGCCATCATGATGAAGAGGAGGAAGAAGCCAGCGGAGCAGGCCATACCTCAGGGAGCCATGCCGCCCCCGCCGCCTCAGATGCCAATGCAGCAGGTGCCGCCACAACAGGCACCGCCGCAGCCCGCCCAATATCCACCACCGCCGCCGCCCCCTTCGCCGCCGGGACGGTAAGCATCCGATGCTTTGACGCCCCGCCGTCCACTCAGGCGGGGACGCCCCTTTCGACAAAGCTTAAATCGGCCAGCCCGCCTACTCTCCGCAAGGTTCCCTTTGGGGGATTCAAGGAGAAGGGCAAGGAGCAAGATTTCTGATGAGAGATAACTCCAGAGTTCCAATGCGAGAGCTATCGACAGTCGCGCTCACCCTCGCGCTCGTCGCCGTGTCAATGAGTCAGATCACGCCTCAGGCACATGCCGAGAGCGAGATGCCGGAAGAAATGGCCGCAAACCCGGTCATCTCCTGGATGGTGGCGAACGTTTCATACCAGAGGATTTACAGCCTCCTCTACGATCTGCAGAACTTCTCGACGAGGTATGTCCCGACGGTCAACTGCAACCTTTCAGCGAGCTACATCTACCGTGACTACTCGAACAGCTCGCAGCTCACGGTTCAGTCGCAGTACTTCCTGTACGGCGGTTACATGCTGCGCAACATCATCGCCGTATTGCCGACTTTCAATCCCGCCAACAAGACCGCGTACGTGATAGGAGGTCACTACGACAGCTGGTCGCAGAACAGCGACCCGATGATCTATGCTCCCGGCGTGGACGACGACGCGAGCGGCACGGTGGCGGCTATGGAGGTCGCGCGCGTGCTGGCGCCCTACAGGTTCAACTCGACCCTGATATTCGCCGCCTGGACCGCAGAGGAGGTCGGACTGGTCGGCAGCGATGTCCACGCCGCAAGCCTGCAGAACGCCGGGCAGGATGTCGGGGCGGCGATAGGCATGGACATGATCGGCAACTACGCGGGCACGATGGGGCTGGAGCTGGTCCATGACGGCGTATCTGAATGGATCGCCAACGCGATGATTCAAGCGAATACTGACTACGGAATCGGCCTGACTCTCACTAAATACTACAATCTCGCCCAGAACAGCGACCACGCCTCGTTCTGGAACCACGGCTACAATGCGGTAATGGCGGCAGAGGCGGACTTCAGCCCGAACTGGCACAGGAGCACAGACACGATCGACAATGTCAACATCGATTTGATAACCAGAGCGACACAGCTCGGAGCCGCGGCGCTCGCGGAGATGGCGGGGCTCATACCGCCTGGCGTCGGCGCGGTCACCTTCGAGAGGAACGCCTACAAGCCTGGCGACTCCCCGCTGATCACCCTCTACGACTCCGATCTCAACGTGAACCCAGGCGCGGTGGACCCGGCCATGGTCACGGTTTACAGCGACACGGAGCCGGCGGGCGAACCTATCACGCTCATGGAGACCGGAGCGAACACTAGCATATTCACCGGCTCGATCGAGCTGGTTGCTGGGACGCCGGTGGCGGGGAAGCTGGAAGTGAAAGACGGGGACACGATTAGGGTCGAGTATATCGACGCGGACCCGCCGGCCACAAGGACCGCGACGGCGCGGATTGACGCGATCCTCCCGGTCATAAGTGGAGTCTATGCTGTGCCTGACATTGACTACGCAACAATACATTGGGAGACCAACGAGCTCGCGGACAGCACGGTCCTCTATGGCGTGACTCCCGCCCTCGGCAGCAGCAAGCATGTGGCGAGCCTCACCCTCGACCACTCCGTCCTCCTCACCGACCTAACGCCCGGGACCACCTATTATTACGATGTTCAATCGGCAGATGAGGCGGGGAACACCGCCATCGCCGACAATGGCGGGAACCACTACAGGTTCGTCACCCTGAACGGCTTCGTCGTCAGGACGGAGATGGGCTACGTCGGCTATGTGAAGGAAAACGAACCGTTGCTCAACTATTTCACCGGGCCGGAAATACTGTCAGGTCTCGGTCATCAAGGGACATACCGCGGGGCCGCACAGCTCAATACCGGCGCGACTCCGATACCGCCAGGCGCGACGATCTTGAAAGCTTCGTTCGAGGCGCTCGCGGAGGCGTGGGAGTACGAGGCGACAGGGACATGGAACCTCAGACTGCTGAACTCAAGCATTGATGCAGGCTGGACCACGAAAGGCTACACCGCCATAAACGGCGCCGCGGTCGACGCGACGATCCAGCCCACGCTCACATACCCCGACCTCGTGCCCGGGGAGTGGGACGTATTCTCCTTCCAACCGAGCCAGTATGACATGCTGAGGGCGCGAGTGGACAGCGGCAGCATCTCTTTCCGCCTCGACGGTCCGCTTGCTTCCCCGCCGAATTACGTCCTCTTCAAATGGTACACGGGCAATGACAACTCGGTAATCGCGCCTCGTCTCAGGGTCGCGTACAGCATGACCGGCGACGCGGAAGGTCCTCTTGTGACTCAGCTGGCCGCGACGCCGAATCCCACGATGATCGCCACTTCGACGTCGGTGCAGGTGACAATCTCCGATGAGACGACCGGAGGCGGCAGGGTCTCCTACGCTGAGTACTTCTGGGGCGCTGACCCGGGCGTCGGCAAGGGCAGCGTGCTCGTGGCCGCTGATGGCGGCTACGACTCACCCACCGAGGACGCCACGCTGAACATCGACCTGACATCCATGCCCTGGGGCGTCTACACTCTCGGGTTCAGGGGCAGGGACCAATCCGATAACTGGGGCCCAGTGAGGATTCTGACCCTGTATGTCGGCGTGTGGGACCTCTACCCACCAAACGTCGATCTGCTCACGTTCACCCCTCCCGCCGCGGAGAGCGGCTCGCCTGTCAACATAAGCGTCAGGGTCACGGACGATATCGCTGTCTACGGAGCGTGGTCAGACCTGAGGAACCCCTCTGGCGTCCCCCTCGGGAACCTGAGCATGGCATACGATTCCGTCCAGGGCAGGTACTACCTCAACGTGGCTTACGGCGGTCTCGGCACGTATCAGGTGACGATCTGGGCGAACGACACGAGCAACAAGTGGAACACGACCTCCGGTTCGTTCGATGTTGTTGACACGACGCCGCCGGTGATCGTGCAGAAATCGGCAGTGCCATCGCCCCAGAACTATGGCATGACCGTGACTTTCACCGCCTGGGTGACGGACAAGTTCCTGGACACGGTGAACGTGGCCTTCTGGGATCCTGCAGGAATCCCCGCCGGCAACTTCACCGCGATCCGCAATGGACCGGCGGACGACAACTACAGTTACATGATGTCGTTCATGACGCTCGGCCAGTGGACCTATTGCTTCTTCGCGTTTGACACATCGAATAACCCCGCAAGCGCCTGCGGCAACTTCGCGATCGTCGACGGCTACCCGCCAGCGTTCATGTCAGTCACCGCGACACCGCCAATCCAATCTTACGGGCAGACCGTGACGGTGACCGCCTGGGTGACGGACCCGTACATCGACTCGGTCTGGGCCAACGTGACGGGACCGGGGTCGGTCCTGATCGGCAACTTCTCGATGACGCGGACAATCCTGTGGGAAGACAATTGGACCTACTCGCAGGTTTATTCCATCCTCGGCCCGTACGATGTCACGGTCTGGGCATACGACCTGTACGGGAACAAGGCGTCATCGCCTGGCGGCTTCCTCATCATCGATCGGACCTCACCAGTGTTCGATAGCGTTCAGGCAACGCCTGATCCGGCCGAGGTGTTCGACTGGGTGAGAATCTCGGCCATGGTGAGCGACATCCAGCCTGTTACTGTGCAAGCTGAAATCAGGAATCCTGACGGGACTCTGCACGGCAACTACTCCATGACGTTCAACTCGACATCGGGAGCGTTCGAGTACGATGTCCGGGGCATCGCTCTCGGGACCTACAATTACTCTCTCTGGGCAACGGATTTGAGCAATAACCCTGCTCTATGGGCGGACAACTTCCTTGTCAGAGACACGACACGTCCTGTCATCCAGCTGATTTCGATAGAAGGGACTTTAGCCGAAGCATACAATGAAACAACCGTGACCATCCGCGTCACAGACAACCTCGCTGTCAGCGCCGCCCTCGACGCGGTGAGCGTTGCATGGACACCATCGAGCTGGGGCTCGCTGACGATCACGCAACTTCCCGCGGGAGTCTACGAGTTCAAGGGACGGCTGTCCGTCCCGGGCCTGAACCACTACACAATCTCCGCGGAGGACACGAGCGATAACGCCGCGTCCCTCACCGGGGATTGGAATGTGGCGGTCGGACAGCCACCGGTCGCCGTGGCGGGCATCGACCAGAATATCACGACCGGCACGCGGCTCGACTTCGACGGATCAGCGTCGCATGACGACTTCGGAATAGTCCGCTACACATGGCGGATAGTCGGACCCGGCGTCGATGAGACGATTGAGGGCATGCTGGCGAATTACACCTTCACAACAATCGGCGTGTACACGGTCACCCTGACTGTGTTCGACGCGGTGGACCGCAACACCTCCGCATCTTTCACTGTCAGAGTCTCAGAGAAGCCAATCCAGAACGCGCTCGATCTGACGATCATTCTGGCCGTAGCGCTCGTCGCAATCATCCTCATAATCGCCGTTCTGCTGCTTCTATTGAGGCGCAGGAAGAAAGAGGACGAATCGGAACAGGAAGAGGGTCAGGAAGAAGAAACAGGCAAGACCAGCGAGAAGAAGGAGAAGGATGAGAAAGCGGACTAGAACATGCTCTCGACGCGGACCGCCTCGGCCTCGAGTCTCTTCGCTTCGATGAGATGCTTGTCCCTTTCTTTCCTGAGTCCTTCGCTCTCCGCCAGGACGCTCCTCGCGCTCTCCTCCGCCTCGCCAGACTTCTTCTCATGAGCGGAGGCCTCGGCTGAGAGCTTCATGGCCTTCTCCCTAGCTCTCACTATCTCCGCGGCGAGGGTCTGTTGGAGGCTCTTGTCCTTGGCGACGGCGGCCTCCTGCTCCTTCATCTTGTCGTAGAAGCGCTGGCCCCTTGCGGTGGCCAGTTCCGACTGCTCCTGGTGCTTCAGACTGGAGAGCATGAGGTTTGCAGCCGTCGTCTCGAGGTGCGTGACCTTGCAGTAGAGCTTCGCCGCCAAGAGCGACTCTTCCGCGGATTGTACCCGGAGATTGAGCGCGCGGAGCTTCGGGTCGCCTGCGGGGGGCTGCGATTCCACGGGCACCCCAATGAGATTCTTTGAAAAGAACTTTTGCCCCCCTTGTCAGGCTCTGAAAAGGTCATTCACGGAAAACCTCGGGTCCACCTTGCGAGGCGAGGCTCCCCTGAAGGCCTCCGTGCCAAAGAACCTGACTCTCATCCTTTCTCGCGACCTCTGCCCTTTGGTGCACTCATCTGATTGAACCTAGAGAAAGGTAAGGGTGCTCCCGCCCTTTCGAGCGGGGCCTGGTCGGACAAGTGCACGGATGACCGTGCGATCTAGGCCGCTTCTTGGTCATGTTCTGGAGAGAACACCACCCCGTTAAGACAGGCGTAATTGCTGTCCTTGGTCGGGTAGTCTCTGCACATCCGGGGTCGTATGTTGTGGAACTTGCATTGCGAACTCATAGGGTCATACCAAGCGCAATGTGAGACGACAAAGTCATCTATGAGTCTCTTGCATCTCGGGCATCTGTATGCATCCTCGTCTTCTAGATAATCATCCCGCGTCGCCCAACAACCACACTCACACTGGAACCTCTCATGTTCGATCTCGCCCAGGATGAGTTCGACCCCTGGTATGTCAGATCCTGCATAGGCGATAGGCATCGGAAAGTCAATGCCGCGCAGGATCTCCAGTATTTCACCAAGAGTCTCGCCATGGTCATTGGAGCTGGTGCCCAGCGCCTCTAGTTTCCCAGCAAGTTGGCTGACATGCATCAAGACCAGCATGCAGTCATCGGCCTCTAAGGATATGCCACCGCTGAACTCAATGCAGCATTTCCCGCATTTGAGGCATTCGTCCATCAGGTATCACATGCAAGGATAGGGTCAAGGTTTGTATTACAGTTTCCGCCCGCGATATTCTACAATCTTTGAGCTGACTCGAATATTGAAAGAGGGAAAGGTGCCCCGCCAGCGAGAGCGGGGCTTGGGGGGACAAGCGATAATCTGCACATAAGCTGCACAGAAGGGGGCTTACGGCGGTCACCTGGCCCCCCTCAGGCGTGATTCCCCGAATCGGAGGACCGCTCGCATGGCAGGCGCCGGTCGGGGACTGGTGGGTTAAAGTGCCAGTCGTCTATGGGGGCCCGATGAAAGAAACTCGTAAAGGAACTCGTCGGGAGGCTCGGAAGGCGCGACAGGAAAAGGCGCGGTTGACACGGGAGCGGAAAGCACGGAAGTAGATCGGGCAGCGCCCTGGGGCTTGGCCTCGGGCCGCTGCAGTCCCTCCTTCTGCTCAAGGGAAGTCCATACGTCGTCGCGGTAGGTCGAGTAGCCTTGGTCGGTCATGAACCAGTCGAACTCCTCCTGGGTGATCCTCTTGCCCAGCTCGGAGGCCATGAGATCTCTCACGATGTAATAGGAATCCCGCTGGAATTTGTCCTTGAGCAGTTCGTAGTTGGCGCGGATGATTTCCCTCACGACTTTCCAGAGGTTCGTCTTGGCCTTGGTTACAATTCGCTTCTGTTCTCTCATGTCCGTTCACTCCTGAAATAAGGACTGGAATCACACTCAGCACGTCGGCACGGCCCGCACTGGCCCGATTCCTTCGATTGGCTACTCTTGAGTATCCGGGTGCCGCACGTCCTGCACACTTGCGACGGATCCTGAACCTCGGCGGGCAACCCCTGACCGTTCCGGCGTCCGAAGGGAGAGACGCAACCGTTCATGCGGAGACTCCTTGTTTGAATAATAAAGGGTGCCCCCGCCCGCCAGGGCGGAGGCTTGAGGGGAACAGTTGGAGGAAGTGCGAATCCTATGGAGCGGTCAGTATTTTCGGAGCCTTATAAGGATTTGAAAAGAACTTTTCGTGGATGGGTCGCATGCAGACTCGTATGGATTGTAAGGGAGAGACGGTCCGACAGCCTCGCCAAGTCATAAATACCGATTCCGGTTTGCCACGCCCGGCTTTCGGGCAGGTTGAGAACCATGGACGAGCTTTCTTATGTGATTCCCATAGCTGGATTCGCTGCGATCGCCTTCGCCGGCTACTTCGCCTGGAGACTGCTGAAGCAGCCGACGGGCACAGAAAAGATGCAGGAGATCGGTGACGCGATTCGCCAGGGAGCGCGGGCGTTCATGAAGCGCCAGTACTCCACCATCGCAATCATCGCCGTGATCCTGGCGATTGTGCTCGCCGTGTCGATAGGCATCAGCAATCCGAGGCTCGGGGCGATGACGGGGCTTGCCTTCGGTCTGGGAGCGGCCTTCTCGGCGATATCGGGCTACATCGGGATGCATATCTCAATCAGGGCGAACCAGAGGTGCGCCGCCGCCGCGACGAAGAGCTATAATGACGCGCTCAAGACGGCGTTCAGGGGCGGGGCCGTGTCGGGTCTTGCGATAGTCGCATTGAGTCTGCTCGGCGTCTCCCTCCTATACTACTTGTACGGCTGGGGCGCCCCGGCGACGAAGGCCGACCAGACGACCGTCGTCCTGTCGATGGTCGGCTTCGGGTTTGGGGCGAGCCTCTCGGCCCTATTCGCTCAGCTCGGCGGCGGGATCTACACGAAAGCCGCGGACGTCGGCGCGGACCTCGTGGGGAAGGTCGAAAAGGGTATCCCGGAGGACGACCCGCGGAATCCCGCGGTAATCGCAGACCTCGTCGGGGACAACGTCGGGGACTGCGCGGGCCGCGGCGCGGACCTGTTCGAGTCAACCGCCGCGGAGAACATCGGAGCAATGATCCTGGGCGCCGCGCTGTTCCCGTACTTCGGCCTCGCCGGCATCCTGTTCCCGCTCGTCGCCCGCGCGTTCGGACTGATCGCATCCATTGTCGGCGTCTTCGTCGTGAACACGAAAGAGGAAGAAGCGCCGATGAGTGCCCTGAACCGTGGGTACGGGGTCACGACTGTTCTGGCGGCGATCTTCTTCGGCGTCGCGGCGTTCATCATGCTGCAGCCCTCGAATCCGGGAGGGTCGCTGCCAGCCGCATCGAGCTGGACGTGGGCATACTACTTCGGGTGCGGGCTCGTAGGAATCATAACCGCCCTCCTATTCATCTACATCACCCAGTACTACACGGAGTCCCGCTTCCGTCCGGTGCAGGAGATCGTCAAGGCGGCGGAGACCGGACCTGGCACGGTCGTGATAGCCGGGTTCTCCGTCGGGCTCGAAGCGACCGCCCTCCCAGCCATCGCAATCATGGGCGCCATCCTGTCCTCATTCTTCTTAGGACAGGCAAGCGGCGTCGAGAACGGTGGGCTGTACGGCACCGCGATCGCAACGATGGGGATGCTGTCGACCTGTGCTTACATCCTCGCCATGGACACATTCGGCCCGATTGCGGACAACGCGGCGGGGATCGTGGAGATGGCGGGAGTCTCCGAGAACGTCCGGAAACAGATGGACAAGCTCGACGCCGCTGGCAACACGACGAAGGCCCTCACTAAGGGCTACGCGGTCGGCAGCGCGGCCCTCGCCGCTTTCCTTCTATTCTCCGCCTACTTGGAAGCGGTTGGGATCGTCAAGGTCGACCTCTCGAAGCCCGAGGTCTTCGTCGGCGGGATTGCGGGGGCGGCCCTCGTGTTCCTCTTTTCTGCGTTCGCGATCCGTGCCGTCGGGCGGTCTGCCTGGTCAATCATCAAAGACGTGCGAGCCCAGTTCAAGGAGAAGCCGGGGATAATGGCGGGGACGGAGAAACCGGACTACGGCCGCTCCGTCGATATCGTGACGAAGTCCGCCTTGAGGGAGATGGTCGTGCCCGGGCTTCTTGCCGTCCTCACCCCCGTTGCGGTCGGGTTTGTGTTCAAGTACGTCAAGATTTCGGCGGGCGTGGGACCAGGGGAAGCGCTGGGCGCGACGTTAATGGTCGGGACGATCGCGGGTGTCATCATGGCCCTCGTATTCAACACGGGCGGCGGCGCGTGGGACAACGCGAAGAAGTACATCGAGTCCCTACCGGCGGGGAAAGGGACGGACCAGCACAAGGCCGCGGTCGTGGGCGACACGGTCGGCGATCCGTTCAAGGACACCGCGGGGCCGTCACTGCACATACTCGTCAAGCTGCTGAGCACGATCACGCTGGTGCTGGCGCCGCTCCTCATTTGAGCTGCTGAGGTTTCGCTGACAGGCTGCACGGCGAGTGCTTCTACCAGGGCAGGTGCCCGATCAGAGAGGGCATGCAGACGGCATTGAAGGAAGTGGAGCACAACATCCGCGAGACAAGAAAGGGATTCTAAGCCCGCCACGACAGGCGCTCGATTAGATGTCCGGATCGATCATCGAACCTTTCTTCGTGTACAGCTCGTCGACCTTCTGATATTCTTTGAGGCAGTCCGGGGTGCAGAAGGCATGTAAGGATGATTTCGAGACGAGCAGGACCCTCGGATCATTCTCCCCGATCTGGGTACCGCAGGAGTCGCACAACGTCGTGCCTTTGGCGGGTATGCTCGCCTCCTCGTTGACGCAGAGCGGGCAGGAGAACTTGTGGGCGGGCATCACTCGTCCTCCTCGAAGTCCTCATTCTCCATGTACTCGAAGAGGAGGTCCATGCAGTTCGTCGAACAGAAGCCGAACCTCTCCCCTTCCTCGTCTATGAGAAGGATGTACTCATCGCTTATCGGCTTGTGGCAGTAGTAGCATTCGGATACGCGCTGCCTCGGCCGCTCCTTCCCGCAATAGGGGCACCTTGAACCGCGCGGAACCGGCTTACCTGCACCAGACAATCGTTCACCAGATGTCTGGCTGAATCCGCGCGTGTATGAAAAAGGTTGCCTTCACGGAGTGTCCAACCATGGCGGTCCTCGGCTGGCATCCCCTGTTCTCGAGGCACCGCCGGCAATGCAAAAGGCCAAATAAAATCCGAAAACTCAAAACTGATATACTCCATTGCGTATCCCTCTCTCGATCAAGATGGACGACTACACGGTTCGGACAATAGATGAGTTCCTGGATATATCAGATGCAGGGGAGACGTCGAAGGTCCAGTACAGGACGGCGCTTGCCTCGATGGAGAGGACTATCGGCAAGCCGTTGATCGAGGCCTCGGCCCGGGACGTCATCACCCTCGCTAAGGCGCTGCGCAAGAAGGCCGGGGGACCACAGTACGCCACGATCGCAAGGATGTACTACCGGAAGGCCGGACGCCAGGACCTCATGAAGCTGCTCGAGCTGAAACAACGCGTGAAGAAGATCCGGCGGGATGACCTGCTCACGCCGAAAGACGTCCAGGCCATGATTGACGTCGCCGAATCCATGAGGGACAAGGTCTTGGTGGCGTTGCTGTGGGAAAGCGGCGTCAGGGTCAGCGAACTCCTGGCGGTGGATCTGGCCGACGTCAAGGTGAAGACCTCCCCGGAGAACGGCAATCGTAAGGTCTTCGTCATATGGTTCGGTCACGTCAAGAAGACCGGCGAAGAACACGAAGGATATGCGATCGAAGCGGCGCCCCTTCTCGAGAAGTGGTTGAGAGCCTATCCGTTCGTCAAGACCGCCGATGCCCCGTTGTTCCCTTCGTGTCGTGGAAAGCGCATCTCCCGCACGGATAGCCTCGTCATCATCAAGCGCCTGGCAGCGAAGGCCGGCATCACGGATCAAAAGAACCCGAACTCGAAGAGGATCTACAACCACTTATTCAGGCACTCCCGGACCACGTGGGCCCTGGCGTCCGGCATGACGGAAGCCCAGGTCAAGGCGCTCTATGGGTGGACTCCCGGAAGCACCATGCTCTCGAGGTACTCTCATCTCACTTCGAAAGACGCTTACAAGGGTCTCCTGCGTGCCCAGGGTCTTGAGCCGGAGAAGGTGGACGTGGAGCGCCTTTCCTTCGACAATGATGATCTGCGCCCTGCCGTGCCGGTGATGCCGCCAAGCACTCAGCGATGGGAATCCATGGAGGCCGTGGACCAAGCCCGCCTGATCGCTGAGTCGATGCTCAAGCTGCAGGCCTCCATGCCCGTCCCCGCCTGGTCGACGCCTGCGGGTCAAATAGAGAATCTGCAGCACCAGGTCGCCGAACTCCGAGTGGAGCTCGAGAAGCTGAGAAAGGGGTCATCATGAGGTGCACGTACTGCGGCTCAAGGAATGACGTCTGCCTATTCGGCAACGACCCGGAGTCCTTCGCGGTGCAGCGCGGGATATGGCCTGCAGGGAGTACCACTGCGGGCGCTGCGCGTCGATCGAGAACTTGCGGGCGATCAAAGGCGGGCGGTCTCCCCGCCCGGCGGCGAGGATCCTGCGGGCTCTCCGGGGCGCGGCGGTCGTGAATCCCGAATCGTGCTCAGGTCGTGGAGGGTCTTCACGAGCCAGCGCGCCTTTACGTAGGCGGTAGGTCGTTCGTGGTGCGAGCGAGTTCGTCTGGCGCAGGATCTTGCGGCTCAGGGTCACCCTCTCTGAAGAAAAGGTTGACTTCGTCGACGAGGAGCATGTTGGATTGGCTCGACCAGCGAAGTCTCAGCTTCCTGACATAAGGTCTTTCTTCGAGTGTTGTCACCACGATGCGAACCCGCCTTGGTCGCCCCGATATTTCCCGCGCCATCACGGGGTCTACCAAGTACAGCCTCTTCTGCTCGCCGGGCAGCAGCTCAAACTCGCGAGAACTTCGCCCTCGACTGAACCGATCCAGACGCAAACGGACTTCGAAAGGAGGAGAATACGTATTGCGGTCGAAGAAGAACTGTATGAATGCCTGATCAAGATGTTGGATCTGAGTAGTTCTGTTTTCAATTTCCGGCATGAGGGCTAGCTTGAAACCATGCTGGTCTGGGAATAGGGCGATACGCGTTATGCGATACCTCCGCCGGAGGTTCAGCCAGTCCAGAATTCGCTCGACGAGCGGCAACGAAGCTATGGGATCCACGGTCACGCTCCTGACGGGCTGCGAATTATCTGCTGGGATTTCAGGGGGAGCAATCTTATGTGTTCGAACTCGACTTTCTTTCCGAATTTTACTTCGAGACCCTGCAGGAAGTTTCTGACGCTATCGGTCAAAGCTGTGTAGTCTTGTCGGAAAGTCTCGTAGTGGGACATGACTCTGGACGGCTCGAACCCATGTGCATTCTCAAGATCGCTGGATATCCCGTCTATGACGACACCGTATCCCCGCACGAGGGCACATAGATTCTCAACGGCGCCATACAGTTCGGTGGTCGTCGTTTCCGCGCGGGACCTCTCCTCCGGAAACAGCCCGCGAACCTCCTTCATGACCGCTGTCTTCTGGGCAATTAGCGAATTAGTTGCTCCTCTGTACAGCCCGGGATTTAGCCCACCTTGCGCATTTTGTAGAAGCTCGTAGGTCAGGTTGTGAAAAGCAGTACCGATACTTTCCACGTTGCCCGAGACGGCACGAAGCAGTGGTAGGGTGTCATGGTCGCGGGTGAGCTTCGCATCGAATGAGAGGCGTCTATTTAATTTCAGGACGGAATCAAGCAATCCCGTCAAATAACAGAACGCGATGATCATGATGGAGAGCAGGACGGCTGCAAGTCCAGACTTCCATGTGGGTTCGATATTGGAACCGAGGGCAGCCACCCCAAATATACCCGATGCTGTGATAATCGCCAGTAAGGCTGTCGAGCGCCGCTGAGAAAGAGGCGTCTCCTTTTGCAGTTCCGTGGCCATGATTTCACATCCACATATTTACTTCGGTCAGTATATCTCGAAGGCTCGCAACGTCGCACCAATGAGCAAAATCACGAATCCTGCCCCGTGGTTTGCCGCACAAGCTCCATCACATCCCGTGGTGGAAGAACAGCCAGAGCACTTGGAGGACAAAACCGCCTACAATTATCCAGGGAGCAGGACCGAGGAGGTCTGACCCGCCGAAGATAGCCTGCTGCGCGGATCCAACCAAGTACAACAGTATACCGCCGGCGATCATGATGCTTGGAGGGTTCCTCGCCATGAACGAGAACACAGCTTCAATAGCCATTGAATCTACACTCCTAGCCACAGTGTTTTATTAGAGAACAAATGGCCGGGTGCTGTGGTGAGTCCCATCCGCATTGTGCCATAGTCAAGCATTTCCACAGGGACAGTAGAGGTTGCTGCTAAATAAGAGTTACCGCGGCGGGAAAAACAATATTCAGCCTGTTGAATAAAACCTCTCTCCCCATGGCCCCTCCATAGCAGAGTTGCCCTGGAACCCTGAAAGTGAACGTTTCGTCCAGTCGGGGGTCGATCGATTGCCGCTCAGATATCCTTGATGCTCTTGCCTAAAGCCCGCAACTCGAGGATCTTCTTATCCTAGCGGAGATGTGCGGCTTCAAGAACGGCGACATAGTGGAGGTCGAGGCCATCGGAAAGGAGGCCCTGAGGGTGTCGAAGGCAACGGAACCGCACTGACTGATGACGTTGACATGGTCAAGACCATTCTGAACGTCTGCACAAACGGAGGAAAAGCCACTTGAGTTTCCAAAACCCGTTCATGGGGCTTTGTCGGGTTAAGTGATATACCACAGGATGTGCTGGTCTGACGCTCCTTACTCCTCACTTCCCAGGAAACATCACATCCCACTTCGAAGCCGATTTGTCTTTCGTTCCGAATCCTAAGCGTTGCCAACTACCTTCTTGATGCTCTATGATTATATGCTCTGCAACGCGTATGGTTAAGTCATCTTCAATGACCAAGAATCGGCACGTAATCTGTTTCGGGTCAATACCCGTCCTACTCTTGACCTTGTGATAATGCTCGTCTAGCCTTCTTTTCAACCCCCCTTCCCCCCTAGCACGCCCTCCGTATGCCAACTCGCCATTCCAGTAGAGAGTGTATACTCCTTGAACTGTTGGAGCAATACCAGGAACCAACGGATGTTCAGGGCTTGCTTTCAGTTTCCTTAGCACCTCTTTGCACAGCGTCTTCTCGATGTGATATTCCGCACGATCGTGACTGTCGCACCACTTTGCTTTGCTGAGATTCTTTTTGAAATTAGCGGGAAACACTGCTATTGCACTGTATGCATAACGAACCGCGACATCTCCCACTTTATCCCTTTCCCAACTGAGAAGCGGTGCATTCTTTGGCGGATCTATCAGATTGACTGAACCCGCCACGACACGCATAGAACTCCAGTCTATTGCATATGATACCCCCATGTGGACAACAACGGTTTTGTCAAAAGCGAATGAGTGATGCTTGCACATCTGACCACTGAGTGGCGTATGTTCCATAAGAGATTATGGAGAGAATTTCTCATCGCTTCGCTTCCTTTGCCTCTCTCAAAGTCCCTCAACGTCGTTGAAATCCTGTACAGGATCCGTGCGACCCCATATGGAGCACGATGAGCCGAGGCAAGCTGGACATACTCGCGAGTTAATCAGGTTCTCTGGCAGCCCCTGTCGTTTCCTTGCCTGCTGCATGATGGCGTGGAGAAACCGCCTTCTGGCATTCTGGTCAGCTCTGTTCTGTTGTGCTAGACGAACCATCCTGACTGTGAGTTGAAGGGCTTGGCGTTTCCCTACCGGCCACGGGTGCGCTTCAAGCACACCCACCTGGGATGGCAGAGCGAGTCGCTGCCAGACGGAAGGGGGCGTCGCGATGTAAACCAAATCCGCCGCTCGAACAGCATCGAACAGTTGTCCTTCCGCCTCATAATGAGCGTCCTGGCGTTTGATCTCGACCGCTAGGGTCTTGGAAAAATCCTCGTTGGCCGCTGCCACATCTACCCTGCCATATTTCGTGCCTCTGGACATTCCAACCTCACGGTACACGTAGGGCCAGCCTTCGGAACTGAGCCAATTGGGGTGGCGGAGGCAATTCCCGCGCCCAACGGCTGGCATGGGCAGCAACAATAGTTTCAGCCATCTGATAGAAACTGACAAAAGCGCATCGCGCGCTCACTGAATTCATGAACGACAAGCTGCCCCAACAGGTGGCCTACTCAAGAGAAATGGAAAGAGAATGGCATCATCAAGAAGCCTACGAGCAGAGCGGGAGGAGTATGGCGATGAATGTATAGGAGAATGACGCGAATCTGCGGATTCTGCTCAATAGCGAAGGGCAAGAATCTTAACTTAACAGGGAATTGTCAAATCGGATGTTGGTCTGCTCAACCTGCGCCGGGACAGCAGTGTCACAAACGTTTTG
Source organism: Thermoplasmata archaeon (assembly GCA_041489255.1). GTDB lineage: Archaea > Thermoplasmatota > Thermoplasmata > RBG-16-68-12 > JAFNFQ01 > JAFNFQ01. The sequence goes on from JBGPQV010000006.1 coordinate 24,761, forward strand.
CAGCGCGTGCTCAAAGACTTACTGTTCCGCATGCACTGATAGCGGTAATGAATGTCCCGTTTGTGGACGAACCCTCAGAGGACTGGCAATCCGGACACATGACAGCGGATCCAAGGACTTGAGCTGGCTGACGCTGCAGGGAGGTGCGTTATCAGAAGTCGGGATCGGTAATTTGATGGCAATACCGCCGAACATTCGGTTGGACGAATTGGCGAACCCAGGACTCCCAGTGAAGAACTTCATCATCTGCGCTGATGTCGGTGATATCGAGAGATGTTCAAGTGCGTATATTGGGGACCTCGGACTGAACACAAGGAATTTGGAGGAACCCCGTGCTGCAACTGAGCTTCTGAAGGAATCGGGTTATCGCATTCTTACTCTCGCCCGTGACAAAACCGAATCGGTCGTTTTCCTGAACGCGTCTGAACTCGACAGCCAGGAGGTGAGGTTCCTGGTGGAATTCTTGCCTGGATACCTGTCGGAGATTGAGAATTCATTACTGCTTGAAACTCGGAATCTCATGGAGACAATCTTATCCAGCGAGGACAGGTTTCAGCGCCAGTACGGTTTTCCGAAAGCGCTGTTCAGCGATGAGTGGCTTATTGGTTGCAGGAGAGCGGAATCTGGAATGATGCATTCATGGGCTGAGCATTGCGCGCTAAGGAATGCTATTAAAGGCATGGATGCTTCTTCAATCACGAAATATGTGGACAGGAAGCTCCATCTCTTCGAAGAAATCCTAGCAGGACTAGCAGACAGGATTCGACTCGACGAGACTATCTATGAATTGTTCATCCAATATCTGAAAGTCGCCGCAATATGCATGGCTTTGCCACGCGACACACAGTGGTCAAGAGCCGCGTTCAATAGGGTCGCCAATGTCACTTCAAGACTCAAAACGTTGGCTGAGTTGAAGAAAGTGCCTTCATTGAGCGCGGCAGTGTCCATCTTTGTAAGAGACTTATTCCAACCAGACGTCTTTGAGAATAGGGAAGCCTACGAAACCAGTATTCCGAAGATTCTTGATGCCGGCACCGAGAGACTCGCTCCGGAATTCTTCCACCTCACGTGGTGCCTCGAACTCAGAACGAGGGGGCTCGTCATTTGCCAGGGATTGTCCACGGCACCTGATTCAATTCCAGAACCGGTAGTCAATGATTTTATCGAGCTGTGCGAGAGGATCGCAGAGATGCGAGGCGTCCACGAGCTCCCCGCTTTGGTTGCCAGTCAGATGAGAATGCTGGTGTTAATCTCATTGGGCTACTTCATTGGCGACAGGGTGATTTGTCGCAGAATCGAGCAATCTGCAACGGATAATCTGTCGAAATTCGAGAGAAGGATAGATCTCCTGAAGGAACCATTCCCTGAACTCGAGATTAATGAAGGAGATCTTCTGCTCTGTGTCTGGTCAGCGTCAAGCCTATGCATTTCGCTAGGGGATTTCGAGGCGGCTGAAAGACTAAGAGGGTTAATCGATGCTCGGAAGGGGCAACCAGAAGCGAAGACTGTGATGGCCCAGGTAATGTGGACTGAATTTCTTGCATACGAAGACTACGATCGTCTCATTGAGTTCCGTACAATTCTGCCCCAGATAAGGAAGACACATGAGCCTCTCAACGAATTGTTGGAACCGGAATTCGACGCCCTCGAGATGATAGCGGATGCCATCCTACATGAAAACGGAAGACTTGAGCGTCTGGCTCGTGCCGAGCTTCTACTGACCGGCCTGTCTTCCCCATCTGAGTCTTTGGGTCGGAATGCGACGCAGTTCTTCTACATGGCGTGTATTGTTGACGGACTTCGATACTTGTATCATGCCGCGCAATCAGAAACCGTGACAGTGCTGGCTTCGGATCTCAGCAACGCGGTGGAGATATATGGCCTTTTTGGAGTCTTGGAGCACCAAGATTCCCCCAACTACCTGCTCTACCTGAAGACCAATTTGCTGGACCGAATGGCTCTCGGTGAAATCGAAGAGACCTCGAGAATCGCCCAAGCGATTCTTGGCCATAAGTTCGTCTCCTCCCAAAGCGAGGTGTTGGCAAATCTGGCATTGGCTTGGGTCGATGTCAAGACCAAGCGAGCGGATCCTGTGCTGGCGGCGATCGATGTCGGAAAGTATTCTGACTCGCCTTGGGTTCAGATTGCACGCCATCTCATTTCTGTTGACGCCAAGCGCTTCTACATTGGACTCTCCAAGGATTCTCAAGAAAGAACCAGAGAAGCCCACTTCAAAGGGATGGCGAGTTTCTGGAAGGGAACGCTGTTGGAAGTAGCTCTGCAAGCCTATTTCGCCACCCGGGGTTATGTCACCACAACGCGCATGAGGATCGCAGGCAGAGAGCAGATAGACTTGCTGTGCCATAAGCTGACCAGCAACTCATGCGAGGTCATTCTCGTGGATGCGAAAGCAACGGGCGATGCCTACGGGCCTGCCGAAGCCCGCGATTTTGCTGTTCGCGTACGCCGCATCAGAAAGCAAATCAGGACAGTCATCCAGATTCCTGATGGAGTCGATGTGGACATTGTCGCGATTGTGGCATCTTCCGCCCAGATGTCTGCGGCCGCGGAGAATGAGTTGCTGGAGGAACTGAAAGGGGTCCCCCTACGCAGTTACGTCGGAAAGGCATTGAAGGATTTCCTTGAGAGTGGCGGGGTGAAGATTCCGTCGAGTATGTTTGAAGGAAACCATACTCCTCAAGAAGCGCGCTAGCCTTGGCCTCCCGCCTATCTTCACCCTCTGAGTACACATCGATGGTGATTCAGGCAGAAGGAAGGCCGTTCGTCTACCGTTTCCTTTTCTTACGGCTTCCCTTAGGGCCCTCCTTTTCCGACTTGCGAGGGCCGCCTGTTCTTCTGCGACGAATCAGGGCTACCGTCACGATCACTGCAGCCGTAATCCCAGCGACCAGCCAGACCGCGGTCCAGTCGATCGAAGTCGGCACAGGGACCAAGGAGAAATTGGACTCCATCCTTCCGATGAATTCCAGTCTGTTATCCGAGGAGTTAGCCGGGGACCATTCGAACTCGGCGGTGTACCCTCCCGCTCCCCATTCAGCCAGGCTACCATCCTCCAGGGTGATCGGTTTGGATGTCTCGTACCAGTCTCCACGCGAAAGCCGTTTCTCATGGCCGGGTTCCAGCGACCATGTGATCTCCCACGCCTTCATTCCTTGGGGAGGTGGTCTCGGGGGATTCCCGTACTGGAACGGGCCGATAAGCCACAATTGGATTGCTAGTGGCGGCGTGGTCGCGTTTCCCAGGTTCTCGATCGTCGCCTTGAGGTAGAAACTCTCACCCATGGGAATCGTGGTAGTGGCAATACTCCTTTGGCCGACTACGTCGATTCGACCTTGCAGAGTCGAGTCGGCTCTGACAGACCCCGAGAAGGTGGAAGTGACGGCGAAGCAGAGGGCCGCTGCAATAACGACGAGTGCGGGACGGCCCTTGAAGCCCCATGGCATCGCGTTTTCGCAGGTGGGCACAAGTATTTTAACCATGCCCAAGCCCTTTGCCAGCCGCCCTAGGAGGGGACCTCGTGCTGACTCAGACCGATACCCACAGTCACCATCTTGACGCGCTCGCGAACCTTGAGGGTGATGGCGAAGTCGGGATCGAAGAAATCCTTAAGCAGCACCGGCCGAGGGGCCCCCAGGAGGTATTCCCTTGGAAGGCCTGCAACGGTCGGGGGGAATTCCAGTTGGATGTTTCGGACCTGCTGGACCACGACAGGAATCTCGCCTACGCCGAGAGACCGAAGCGCATAGACTCGGTGAAATCCGTTGTTCAGCACCACTTTCCCACCCGCCTGAAGGACATTCACGGGTGCACCGCCGTAGCCCACAAACGAAATGATGGCGGCGGCGGGAAGCCCACCTCCCACGGCATACTGCATATCGTCGGCTGAGAGCTTCTTCACGAAAGCCCCAAGGAACCGAATGTCAGAGTTCGGAGAACTGAAGACGTGTGTGTTTGGCGCTACCTAAAAGGCGGTCAACGTAGTCGAGGTTGACCGTGCGCTGCGCCGCGATGAGCTTGTCGATTTCCACCATCGCGAAGGCAGTTCGGAGATTCGAGAACGTGTTCTGGAACAAGGGGTCTGATGCGACCTGCTTCAGACGGTTCGTGTGCTCCTCCGGGACATTCCGTAGTTGGATGGTTTCAGCAGCACCCGACTCAATCTTTGTGAGCTCCGCCACACGCGGTTGAAGGCGCTCCCACTCTTGCATGATCTTGGGAAGGCAAGGTATTCCGGCCCGACCGTCCCTCCGTGGAGCCTTATCGCATCTCCGGCGAGGGGGAGAGCGAGGACCCTCTCATTCGTGCCCTGCGGGAGGCATACCCTGTCTGGCGTCTGAAGAAGATCATGGAGATAAGCGAGGTGCCAGCCCCGGTCGCGAGATTCCTAATCAGATACTTTGAGGGGATGGGTTGGCAGAGTCCAGACACTCTGCACTACATCTGCTGCCTACACTTCATCGGCTTCGGCGAAAACGGGACGCGGGCCATCGTAGCCTACGCGTTCAACATCCCCCAGCGGTATCCCTATCCTTCGACGGTCCCGCCTCTCGGCTCCCAACCGCGGGCTCGGCCCTGACCCCCGGTCTGGCGCGGCGGGCCTTCGGCCGGCTGCGGCGGGAACAGAAGGGGCGGCGGCGATGATCCGCCCCTTTCGGGTGGTGTCTCGGTTTCTACGGGCCCTGGAGCGGATGAAGACCTGCGCGCGCTGTCGAGTGGAAGAAACAGAAAAAGTAGGCCAAGACACCAACCCGACTTCAGATATTTCCGTGCGACAGACGTCCTTCACCACCCGAAAAACGGCGGCTACCTGTGCCGCCTCAAGGTCTCGACCACCTCGTTCAGCCGTTCCTCGTCCTGGGTCAGACGAGCGAGCCGCACCGCGAGCCTCACGTCCCTCGAGCCGAGGTTCAGGGTCGCCTTGGCGACCTTGGCCGCGAACTCTTCCTGGACTCCCTCTCTGAGTATCAGGACCTTGGTCGCGACGTCGGCGAACTCCTGCGGGTTGTAGGCCCTCAGGCGGATCACTCCCTCCTTCCCGCCGAACCTGCTCAGCAGGGCGTCGCCGATCTCCCTGACGTCGTTCCCGGCCGCGAAAACCCACGTGTTCATCGGCACGGGGTCGTGCGACCGGTGATATTTCGTCTCCACGACCTCCTGGTTCTCCATCAGATGGAGCAGCGCCGCGTAGTCCTTGGAGTTGTCGATCGTCTCGATCTCGTCGATCAGCAGGAAGCGCGGGCGATACATGAGCAGAAGGTCAGTCAGGCCGGCCTTTGAGGACGTCCCGCCCAGGACGAAGTGGGCGCTTGGCAGGCGCCCGAGCTCCATGAGGAACAAGGACTTCGCCGAGGCCGGAGGGCCTTCGAGGATGACGTGGACCGGCCGTTGGGACAGGAGCGCGTACTGGAAGATCTTCTTGACGTCGTCGTGGCCGATGACCGGGGTGAAGAGCGTTGCCAGGGTGCCCACGAACTGTGTCTCGAAATCATCCGGGACATCCGGGACATACGCCGCATCAGATTGCTGGTCCTCGGTCTCCTTGCTCTTGAAGAAGACCCGTGCCTGGGCGCTCTCGAGGATCTGATTGAACAGCGCGGCGCGAGAGATGAAGCACCCGCACTTGATGCAGGTCATCCGGTCGGAGCCCCCCACGGTCTCGGGCTTCTCGCCCTGCAATACCCTGTTCAGGCATTGGAGGAGCTCGTCCATGTCGCTCTGTTTCGCATGGTCCAGCAAAGTCTCGTGGCAGAGGGGGCACGGCTGGCGCCAGAGCCTCTTCCACTCCTCGCTCTCGACGGTCATGTAGGGATACTTCTTTACGAGGTCGTCCGTTGGTCTCATATTGTCCATATTTCACCACCCGAAAAAAGTCAGCCCGCCTGTCCGGACTCTCCCGCCCTTTCCTTCTCGACCTTCTGCCACACGACGTCCCAGGCCTCCTCGCTCTCCGTCAGCTCCGTCAGGATCAGCTCCCCTCCCTCTCTGGTCAGGATGCCCACCTCCAGGCAGGCCCTGATCACCTTGGGCATCGCGTCTTCTATCTGCCTCTCGGTCCAGTTCCAGGAGCGCATGAGGCCTACGAGGTCAGCCACGAATTTTCCGTTCATCGCCCTCGCCCCCGCATCAATACATTCACCACCCGAAAAAGCGACCGAGTGCGTCAAGCCTCGGTCTCCAACAGTTGGAACAGCGCCGCCAGGTCCTCGTCGGCAATCTCAGCTGCTATCTCAGATGCTATCGGCTTCTCCAACTCCGGTGCAGGCGGCTCGTCCGGTTCCGACTCTATCCTCGGCGCGAGCAGGAACGTACCCTTGGTGACGTCGTCCCACTCGAACTTGATGGGATAGTCGTTGCCCATGTGCACTGTGAGGGTCGAGTCCTTGACGCTCTTGACTATCTTCTCGAAGTAGTCCAGCGGGAAGAACGAGGCGCACTTGACCCACGGGCGGGAGACGGCTTCGATCTGTCCTATGTTGTCCAGGAACTCCGCGCGGTACTTGTCCAGGTCGCCCTCCGCCGTGACCACGAGCTTTGGTCTGTCGTCGGCGTCGAACGTTGCCTCGAGCCTTATGTGGTCCGAGATTTCCCCGGCCGCCTTGCAGGCTTCCAGCAGCGACTTCGCCGGAATCATGAACGTCACAGGCAGGTTCAGGGCAGGTATCTTCGGGTCGCTCATGCCTGCAGTGTCCACGGCGTTCATGGTCCTCATCTCCGTTGCGAAGGCGGTCTCGAATGCCTCCTTCGGGTCGTTCCTGTAGAGGATGGAGACCTCGTTCTTCGCGGCCCTCAGGCCTCGACCATGCGATACCGCGCCCACTCTTCCAAGCAAGGCGGGCACGTACAGTCCGATCTGCACTCCTCGTGGCACGAGTTGCACGCTCCGCACGAGGAGCAGAGGTCCTCGGACCCGCACTCTGAACACATCTCGATGCTACCGCCCATTTTACCACCCGAAAAAGCTCAGGCAGTGGCAGCCTGCCGCTCTGCCTGGAGCTCCGCGACCATCTCGCCCTCCATCTCCTTGAGCTTCTTGTAGGTCTCCGCGAGCTCCCGCTCGAGCCGCGGCATATCCTCGACGGCCTCCCTCGCGTCCTTGACCTCGTTCAGGAGTCGGTCGGCCTTCCTCTTCACGTCCTCGTAGCAGTAACCGTTCCAGTCCAAACGACCACCCGAAAAAGCTGTCACGGCTCCAGCATGTCCGCGATGTAGTGGACAAGGTCCGCGACGTCCCTGAGCGGCACGTAGCCCCGCAGGGCAACGGGCTGTCTCTCGCCCTTCTCCTTCCGCGGGAAGTAGACCTTCGTGTTCCGTGTCTGGCGTGCTGCTTCCCGGATTCCCCTCGAGGCGTCCCGCAACGCCGTCACGAGCACTTGCCATCCGTCCGGTCTCTTGACCATTTCACTACCACCCGAAAAAGCTGGCCTACAGGCCAGTGGAGACCTGCACGAGCACCGCGTTGTACACCTGCAGCATCGTGTCGACGGACGAGAGCACGTCCTGCATCTTCTGCCGTTCCTCCTTGAACCGCTCCATGTCCGCGCGGAAGGAAGTGAACTTCTCCGGGCTCATCTGGCCGTTGCGCGACAGCTCGACAAGCTGACCGACGTACTCCTGCAGCTCGTTGAACGGTCCCAGCTCGACGACGGTGAACGCCTTCGGTCCCATTGTCCGCATCCGGTGCTCTGCCTCTCTGGTGTGCTTGCACTCTCTGGGCGCGGCCTTGCCGTACTCGTCCTTCTCGCCCTTGTGCTCGTGGTTGAACTGCCACGACCTGCACTCGCAGTACCACCGCGAGCCGTCGTACATCACCTTGTAGAACTGACCATGCCTGGACTCGCTCTCGATCTTGAAGACCTTGATGGGTTCGACCTTCAATTCCACACCCGAAAAAGGAGGCTAATCGGCCCCGGAAAGACGCATCAGGTCTCATGCGTGAGGCCTTGGAGGCGCGCGGGGAACAGCCCGAACTTCACGCCGACCCGCTCATTCTCGTCGAGTGAGGCGAACATCTCCCGCAACCTCCTGAGTCTTGGTTGGCAAAGAGGACACTCGTCGTATCGTCCATCGTGCCACTCGTTGAACTGCCCTTGATGTCCCACTCTGACCAATGCACCACCCGAAAAAGCGGCGCTACTTGCGCCATGGCACGCCACGGACGTGCGGCTGCCTCAGTGCACCCGACGCCTCTGACGCCTTCCCCTCGACCGGCAGGTAGCGGATGACCAGTCGCTGGATCGACCCCTTTGCTATCCCGTCCATGATCGACCTGTTGTTGACCACGACCTCCTGGTCGTAGCCCTTGTGGTTGATGTGGACCACGAAGCCGCCCTTCTCGGTGATCTCGTGTCTGACGATGTCGAACTCCTCCTCGATCCACGCCTTCAGCTTCATCCACGCGTTGTTCCTCGTCGGCTTGTAGGGCATGTCGAGGTCCTTCACGATGATGCCCTCGGCGAGTTGCTGCCGCATGAATTCGAGATACAGGTCCACCTTGTCCTGAGGGCAGCCCCAGTAGCCGGACACGTGTATGTGGCCGTTGAAGGCGGGCGACCCCTGGAGGTTCGCCAGCGCCTGCCGCCTTACAGTCAGCGGCTCTCCTGAGATGTCCTGTCCGTTGAGTTCCAGGAGGTCGAACGCCACCAGCGTCGCCGGCAGCGTCATCGACCTCAACCTGATCTCCTTCGGGTTGTCCACGTTCCTTTTCTGCAGCATGTGGAACTGGCTGAGCCCGTTCTGCATGATGACTATCTCGCCGACCAGGACGAGCGCAGGGTCCACCTGCACCTCGGGGAACTGGTACGTCACGTCCCTGAGCCTCCTGTTGAAGAGTCGGCCGTTCTCGACGAGCACCATCATGCCGTCGTACTTCGGTTCCGCAATGGCGTTCTTCGGATGCCTCTTCGCGTCGTATTCTTGGCACAGCTGAAATCCGTATTTCACTACACCACCCGAAAGGTGGTCGTCCCCCGAGGTCTTCGGAAGATCCGGTGCGCATCGGGGGGGAGTCATACCCCTCTATGTAGAGAGCTCGCGGGGACCTCACCACCCGAAAAAGAGCGTGGAGAGCCTCACTGGGTTTCCACTGTCCCCATTGGGATCAATATCGGCTGTCCTATCCCCGGCAGCATCGTCGACTCTGCGAGCTTCCTCTGGACCAAGTCGAAGAGCGGGTCGGGCTCGCTCGGGAGGACGACGTCGTCGGACTTGATGGACTCCATCAGGACCTTGGCCTGCGTCTTCACCTTCGGGTCCGCGGCCGCCATCGGCACGTCGTAGGGCAGCGGCTTGAGGTCCGCGACCTCGTAGGCGAGGAGGCACCCCTGCTCGTCCGCGACGACGACGTAGTGCCGCACCCTGTCCCTCGGCGAGAAGCGGGCCATGATCGCCATGCCCGTCTCCTTCAGCGTCTCGTGGACCGCCCTGAACGTCGCCCTCGACGTCTCGTTGCTCTTCTCCGGCGGGAGTAGCCTGTACGTCGCGCTCATGCCGTATTTCGACCCGACCCTCGAGAAGTCGACCGACTTCTCGACCTTGAACGAGTCGACCTTCGGCCTCTCCGCCTTCGCCTGCTCGAGTTCCTCCGGCGAGATGACGATGTACTCGCCGCTCCCGGGTTTGGGATAGCCCCGCTGCGGGACCTTCACCCACGAGGAGTACGTTTCTCCGCCCTCCTCGCACTTGACGGTCATCTTCGGTGGCTTTCCGTGACACAGGGTCTTCAGTTCGAACTGGTCGTCCTGCGTCGCAGAGAACACGCTCACGGGGACCTGGACAAAGCCGAAGTCCAATGCCGTATCCTTCATTCTGGACACTCACCATCACCCGAAAAAGGCGCTTTAAGCTGGCGGAGCCAGCCACTCGCGCACCCTGGTTATAGCGGATTCGAGGTCGCAGCGCACTGCCTCGTCTCCCTGGCGGTTCTCGAGGTAGTAGCCGCCGTCGACCATCCGTATGATGACGCCCGGCCTGTTGACCTCCCGCCATATCCACTCGTTCCTGATCTTGGCCACCTGCGACGCGACGTTCTTCGCCAGCGACTCCACGTCTTGGGGCGGAGCCTGCGTGACCATCGGCGGCGCCTCTTGCGGCGGCGTTGCCTGCGGCGCCCCAAACACCGCGTAGCACCCCTTGCAGACCTTCATCCCGCCCTCGGTCTCGACCAGGTCCTTTCCGCACTTGGGACACTCGTTGTCCGGTATCTTGGGAATCATTGCACCACCCGAAAAAGGGTCACTTCCTGACCCGGCGATCGTCTATTACCTCGCTTACAGGATGGTCACCCATATACTGAACCTCGAGGAGATAGGCGACCTGAGGTAACCTTTTCGGGTGGTGAGAATGAAAGAAGTCTACTGCCATTACGCTGGGGAGTGGATTCCGATGGGGCGGAGCCGAACACGATGCCCAAAATGCGGTGCGGTTGTCCACAACGCTCCTCTCGAGTAGCGAAGTGAGGAATTCGTCCCGTTCTGTCTGAGACATATCCTTCATCGCGTTCCGAATGTCGACCAAGACTGTCTCTACGGCCCTGTGCATTTCACACCACCCGAAAAAGTGAGGCTACACCGCCTCGAATATCTTCCCAGCGACGTCGTCGCCCTGCGTGAGCAGGTCGTACAGATGGTGGACCACGTCCGAGACCTTCTCGAGGCTCACGGCAGTCCCTCCTATGATGACGGAGTGCAGGCGGAACTGTTTCTTCTCCTTGACAGCCTTGAACTCCTTCTCGAACTCCTCGGAGAAGTCGCACTCGCCGTCCGTGACCATTATGACGTCCGCCTTCTTGAACTCCTGCTTGTCGATGTCTCTGACGGCCTCAGACAGCGGCCGCTCGAAGTCCGTCCCGCTGTTGAAGAACGTCTCGGCCACGTCCATCAGGCGCTTCAGCCTCTCGCCCGGGGACATGTTGGGCTCCACGACGACCTTCTCGAGCTCGGACCTCGAGCCGAAGTTGATCCACTCGATCGTCCTGCGGTCCCTCAGAGCAATCTCGGCCAGCGACAGGCCCACGGCTTTCGCCCACATCTCCCTCGTGATGCCTCCGCTGTCCATCCCCATCGAGCCGCTGTTGTCGACGCAGACTATGATGGGGCCGCGGCCGAACATCTCGCGGCCCTCCAGCTCGTACTGCAGCAGCTCCGACTTGACGTACTTCGCGTAGAAGTACGGCCGGCGCGCCGGAATCGCGAGGTTCGTCAGCTCCGACGATATGACCCTCGAGATGTTCCGGCCCATCGTTATGTCGGCTATCTCGGACGGCTCCTTGGTCACCCTGGTGTACCGCTTCTGGAACGCGAGGCGCTTGAAGCGGCCCAGTATCTTCGCCAGCTCCCGTATCTTCTGGGAGTTCTGTATGTGGCGCATCAGCTGGAGCCGGTCCTTTCCTGGCAGTTTGGTGACCTGGCCGGGCTCCATGCCCCAGCCGCCGGCGAAGTCGTTGACCATCTCGATGTCGGAGAGCGCCGTGTTGATGGCGCCCCTGAACGCCGCCTTGACTGCGGGGTTCTGGCACGCCTGGTTGAACGCCTGTTGCGCCTGCTGAACCGCGTTCTGCAGCGCGGGCATCTTCTTGCTGAGTCGCGCTTGCAGCTTCTTGAGCTGCGGCGTCAGCTGGCTGAGTCCCGACAGGGCTTTCAACTGAGCGGCAGCCTTCTGCAGGTCGACCTGCCGTTTGGCGTACTCGTTGACCGCGTTCCTGTCCTCCTCGGGGAGGTTTTCCATGAGTTCCCGCGAGATGACCTCGGTTGCGATCGCCGATGCTTCCCTCTCTCCGCGCGTGACCGTCCTGAGGCGCTGGTACTCCTGGGTTCCCATCGCCTTCTCGATCAGGTTCCTGTTGAACTCGTAGATGGGATCCACTTCCTCGGACGGACGCAGCATCGGGGCGTATTTCCACACGCTGTCGAAGACGTCCTGGCCGAGTTCGTGCGCCGTCGCGAGCGTCTTCCTGTTCAGCGTCTCCTGGAGGCGCTCCGATTCGTCGAACATAGACCTCCATGCCGCGACGTCGAACGGGTCGCACATCACTGTGTACTTGAATAGTTCGTCCATTCACCACACCCGAAAAACGGGCCTACAGGCCCAGCAGCTCCTTCTTCAAACCCAGCTCGTCCTTGACGATGCGTTCCTGCATCCCACGTCCAACGGCTATGTAGTGCTGGACAACGGACATGTCCATCGCCGCCTTCTCGCCCTGGGCGTATATGTCCAGCAGGGTCTTCAGCGCGTCGTTGATCTTGGACAGGGTGAACGTCGCCTCCGACGCCCTGTTCCTCTTCCCGTCTGGCGTGTCCGTCGGCAGCTTCTCGAGGTTCGCCATCGCTATCTGTATCGCGTCGTGCTGCTCCTCCGCCTTCTTGAGCAGCGGGTTCGCGACGCTGAGAACCGCGCCCTGGACGAGCGCCTTGTGCTGCGGGTCTATCCACAGCATGTGGCACAGGACGCCAAGGTCATCGACCAGCGCCTCGGTCCTGCCCTGGAGCCACGCCTTCGCCTTGACGACCTCCGTGGCCTCGTTGTAGCGCCTGTCCGAACCCTGGATGCCCTGACCGGTCAGCATCCTGCGTATCTGCGTCATGCCTTCCAGGACCGCGTCCGGCATGTTCACGAGGGAAGCCTCGACCTGCGCGGCGTGTATCTCGTCCAGCGTCAGCCGGACGGTCAGCCTCTTCGCGAAGTCGTCGAGCTTCTTCGGTCCCTTGAGCATCGCCATGAAGTGGCTGTCCTCCGACAGGTATCCTACCTTGTACCTCATCAGGAACCTGTCGTAGAACGCCTGGTCGTTCTCGTCGCTCGAGATCTCGTTCGATGCGGCCATCAGGACCTCGAGAGGGCACTTCTGCGGCGCCCCGTCGTTGTCGAACATCCGCTCGTTCATGATCTTGAGCATGGCGTCCCGTATGCTCTTGTTTCCCTTGAATATCTCGTCCGCGAGGCCGATGTGGCACTCCGGCAGCCTGCCCTTGGTCACGCGCCTCCAGGAATCCTCCTGCAGCGCCTTGACCGACGGCGGTCCGAACACGTGGTCCGGCTCCGTGTACTTCGAGAACTGATGCTCCCAGTACACGGCCTGGTCGATCTGGTTCGCAACGAGGCGCATCATCAGGCTCTTGCTGGTTCCCGCGGGGCCCACGATGAACACGTGTTTCCTCGCCAGGAGGGCCAGCATCAGCCCGTTGACCTCCTCGGTGCGCTCCAGGATTATGCCGTTCATCTCGGTCTTGAGCTGGATGAACTTATCCCGTAGAGCGGTCATTTTCACCTACCCGAAAAAGACTCAGTCGGAGAGTTCCGCGTTGACCCCGAACACGTCGACAGGATTCCCTCCCGCCACGTGCTCTTGCAACGTGTTTTCGAACAGCTCTGTCGCTTTCTCTATCGCGTCGTTGGAGTCTTCGGCCTCTACCTCATAATCTATTGCAAAGACGACCTTGAACTTCGTGTCCTCACCACCCGAAAAAGAATCCCCCTCTGGGGGATCTAGTCTTTCTTCTTGACCAGGGGCGCCATCAGCGTCACGTAGGTGTGCAGGGCGTCCATCTGTATCTGCACCTTGCCCATCGTGACCGACAGCAGCTGCTCGTACTCGGTCTTCTGCTCGGCGAGGTACTTCAGCTCCTCGACGAACCTGTTGAAGACGCTGGGGACTACCTCCTCCTTCCTGTCGATGATCTCCTTGACCTGGCCGAAGACCTCGTCCAGCCTCTCGAGGGTCGCCTTCTCGTACCTCTTGAGGAGGGTCGCCCTCTCGCTCTCCCGGTCGATCACCGGCAGGGCCAGCATCTCGCTCCCCGGCAGCTTCTCCACGACGCGGGACACGGCCTCGATTGGCCCCATGTTCGGTCTCGGGACGAAGAATATCCCGCCGGACTCCCTCAGCGGCATCCTGAAGGACCTGTACAGCGCGTCGCTGATCATCCCTCTGATGTCGTCCGCTGCGAAGGACTTGCTGTAGACGTCGAACCAGTGCCTTATGTACGGCTCTATGCCGTTGTCACGCGGCTCGAACGCCTGCCTCTGCTTGAACTCGACCGAGTTCCGGGCCTTGTCGAACCTCGCGGCCGCGACGACCGGCATGGCGTCCTTCGCCGAGTCCAGGACTCTCCTCACGATGACCATCGTGTCCGAGATCTTCTGCGTCCGCTTGGTCACGGGGTCCTCGACGTATTCGTAGTCGACGTGGTACTCGCGCCCCTTCATGGAGACGTGGTTCTCCGACTGGACATCCCTTACGGCTCGCTTGAACGCGCTCGACGGCCTTGTGCGCTTCGGCCAGAACTCCTGGGGAACGCCCTCGGCCGCGAGCATCTGCTCCAGCTGCTCGTGGGGGATGACCTGGTCGGATACGGAGTACCACACGACTGAACCCAGTGGCTCGCTCACGGAGACCTGCGCGACGGCAACCTTCGCCATCTGGTCTCTTCCGATCGGTATCTCTACCTCTCGCATTTACACCACCCGAAAAAGACCTACCGCAGCAGAACGGACAGGTTCTTGTGTTCCTTCAGTCGGTTTCGTGTCCTCTGAATGAAGGTCTCGGGACATTCTCTCAGGAGGCGTACAAGGATGTCACGCGTTCCCATGTGGTAGGCATTCACTTCCGCTATCGTGACCGCCGTTACCCGCGTCTTCTTTGCGAAGTCGTCGAGACCGACCATCTCGACAGCGCTCTTGAGCCATCGTTCGACAAGTTTGTCGAAGTTATCTCTCACTTTACCACCCGAAAAAGCACGGTCATCCGACCGTGGTCGCGACGAGCCACCACTCGTCCGGCTTGGCTTCAATCTCCTTGATGCGGTCCTCGTCCACGCCACAGTGATAGTTCTCAGGGTCATACAGGATGCCACAGGACGTCCAGTGTTGGGCGAGTATGTCGCCCGCGTTCCGAAGACAGTAGCCGACCATCCCCAGTTTGCGGCCCCTCTCGCCGCTTGCGGCCTCTTCAGGGACCAGTTCCTTGGTGCCGAACACCCCCGCCTCGTTCGCGTACCTCCTTGCCCCCTCGGTCCATTCCTGCACCGCTTCGATGCGGTGCTGCTCGAGCTCTCGGAGTCGAGCGACGAACTTCGCGGGGTCTTCCTTTGCACTCAGGACCTCTGCGTCGGAGTCGTCCTGCCACCCCAGCGCATCGACGTAGCCCTTGTCCCCCTCCACGAGGTCATGATTCTCGAAGAGGACTCCTATCTCGCCGTCCGCGGCCTTGATCGCCTCGTCACGGGTCGTCCCTTGGACCAGCATCATCATCGCGTATCCACTCATTACACCACCCGAAAAGGCCCCGTTACGGGGCAACCGACGACTTGCACTCCATACACTTGAACCCATTGGGGACCACGCCGACCTCGGGCAGGACGACGTCGAACTCCTCGGCGTCGTGCTCCTCGTCCGGGCCGTCGAATCCGAACCATCGCATCCACGTGTGGCAATCCCCACAGTGATACAGCGACTGGTTGTGGTCAAGCACCTGGACCGGAGACATCTCCTTTCCGCAGCGCGGGCATTGATGCCCCTGGTCGCGCCACCTCTCCCAATCCATGGGAACAAGCACGGGGACTATGTATTTCGATTCCGGCATTACACCACCCGAAAAAGGGACTCAGGGAGCACCTTTCGCCTCTTCGGCCAGATCGACCTTGAGAACCCTGGCGCTGTTCACCTGCATCATCAGGCCGTAGTCATCGCACGTGACGTCGCCTGTTACCTCGACCGGCTGGGCCACGAGCATGTCCGCGAGCTGGTCCCTGATGACTTCCTGGTTGTCCTTCGACTCCGCCACGCAGGCGTCCAGCGTCTTCTTGAGAAGTCCCTCGGTCAGCTGCCTGTTGAAGATGGCGACCATCGCTCCGCTGCCGTCATCGACGACTGCTTTGACGCGAAGATCCGGCTCTGCATTCGATCCTATTGAGGCTGGACCTTTCTCACGCCAACTCAATCGGCGGAGGTGACCCTCGGCGGATCGACTAGCATTGATTCGAGCTGTAGGGTCTATCTTTAAGTGGTGCGCGGAATTTCCATAGAACGTGGAGAAGTACGTCTTTCGCAAATACGACGCCCGATATAGGACATTCTTTGAGATGGAAAAGGCAAAGCTCGCGGACATCCTCCGGGCGGCGATCATCGAACATGTCGGAAGCACTGCTGTTCCTGGATTGGGAGGAAAGGGAATCCTCGACATTGCGCTCGCCGTTCCCAAGAAAGGGCTGCAATCCGCCGAGAGAGCGCTGCGGGAGGCAGGTTACGAATTCCGGGCAAAGGCGAGCACTCCAGAACGATTGTTCTTCAGGAGAGACTATGCAGAGGGACGGAAAGTCAGACGGGTCCACCTCCACCTTATGCGCCTCGGCAGTCGGGACTTGAAGGAGCAAATCGCCTTCCGCGACTTCCTTATGGACCATCCGGACAGTGCACGCCGGTACGCGGAGGTCAAAAAGGAGGCGGCGAAAATGTCGAAGGGAGACGGTGATTTTTACAATGCCTACAAGAAACGCTTCATCGAAGATGCAATTGAACTGGCTCTTGCGGAGCGATGACTCTACGATTCAGTTCGAAGGAGGGCTGCACCTGTCGATGGTCGCTGTACCGACTGCGTCGTGCGCTCCCATGTCTGAGCAAGCCATCATGTCAGTCGTCTTGGCGGCGATATGGGGCGACAGGTTAATGTCGGCCACATCTAATCTGGGCTCCCGAGGCGATTCTTTGGGCCGCTACCATGTTAGGTGGATAATTGATCCGGCGGTGCGAATCGAAGACGATTTTTCCATCGGATTCGAGGACGATGGCCGCACGATATTGACACATGTGACAGATACAACCGCAGCTCTGTCCGAAAGGGCCACCGTGTCCCCCGTCATCTCGGTAGACATGCAGCTTGACGCGAATACCCTTTCTGAGGCACTTCACGCAACGTATCGACCGGCGAGTTCCGTGGCTGGTATCCTATCCGTCATGTCGTGCACAGGTTTGCCCCCAATTGCACTCGCCTCCGCATTTGACTTCTCGGAGAACAAAACGGAACACGACTTCATTCAGGTCGTTCAACTGCCCAGGACACGGGGAAGTGTCAGAACAGTATCGATGCGAACGTTTGAACAACTCAACAAAAGACTTGGCGCGCTCGATGAGAAGCAGCAGGGATGCGTATGGCGAGCCTTCAGGTGGGCGTCTCATGCAAACGAGGAGCGCAATTACCTATTCCGGTTCCTCGCTAACTGGTTTGTCCTTGAGTCCTTGGAAGAAATGCTCGCGTGTCGCATGGGTGTCTCTGGCAAGACGAAGGACAAGAACACTCCGAAAACGCCCGGAGTCGAAGCATTTATTCAATCACAGCAAGGTCTCCCAGTAGGGTTCTATGATGTCATCAGAAGAATCCGCAACAAGATAGTCCACGGTTCCGGGAAGCTGGGTTTACTGGGGGACGACGTCAAACGTATCAATCCCTCGTTCTCCGCGGTCGCGTACCGGGCAATCGCCTTCGTTGCGAGTTGGGTTGTCCCAGCTGAAATGCCTGCCCCCACCGAGTGGTCATCGTTCCCGAAGAGGCTCTCCCTTCGCACGCGCGTCTACTCCAAAGAGCCAGGATACTTCGGACGAGGGCAGGAGTTGCCGCACTTCAATCCGAACCGAATAATCCGCGCGGCCGCCCAGATACGCGGTGAAGGCATGATCGTCCTCCCGAGTGCCTCGGCATTCGAGCCGTTGATGGCTGAAGGTGTCACATTTGGCCCCGCAGCCTTAACAGTCCACAGCGCCGAGGTGGACTTCGCGGATGTCGATGTCACTTTCCATGGCGCAGGTTGAGGGCACCAACGAGAAATTGATCGTGGTGCCCGGTGCAGTGCAGCGACATTCGCTGAGACGTCCGCTGGAACAGCGTAGGGTATGTCCGTGGGGAAACCCTGCTCGTCATGGCACAGAAGGTCATCAACGTCTCCTCATCACCATCTAGTGCTGGGTTCCCATGGTCTTCGCGGGCACTCGCATGTCAAAGGTTCATGCCTCTCGCCTTCGACAGGAATATCCATCCAAATCCAGCTATCAGCACTATCAGTGTGAGCAAGGGCATTGCGATGAGATACCCAGGCAGATGGCCAGTAGAGGCCAAGATTCCGCTTCCTATGACCAGGAGAAGGAGAACTCGAAGGCCGTACTTGAAGGTCCCGAACCACTCTCCTCCGAGGCTCATCTTCGTGGCTCTCGACGCGCTGGTCGACATGCTAGTCATTGTCCTTGACACCACCATTGTGTCCCTTAGACGCGGTTCTCCTCCTCGTGACGCACTTGGTCCGTCCAGTCAGCTGTCTGACCTGATTCTCGGGTCGAGCCGACCCTCCACCATGATGCTTGTCAGCATCGCTCCTCGCCAGCGCCCTTCTTATTTCCGTCGCCGTGGTTTCACACATTGCAGCTATTGCATCAAGGGCATCGAGCGCCTTTTCAGCGACCAGTCTGGCGTCCCGCGGTTCGTCTGTGGGCGTCTCATCTGCTGATGCACTGTCTCCAGGTTCGTTGTCAGTCGAGAATCGGGAAGAGATTCGGGCCCGTGTCGCTTCCCCCTCCGCGCGCTCTGAGTCACCCCTCCAGTCACCACCAAAATCGCTCACCAAACCAGATCTGAGTTGAAACCTTGCCCTGAGTCTACCGTTCTCGAAGAAGATGTAGGCGTTGCGGAGATTGGACTCGTAGCGAGTTACCGATCCCTCAGCAGATTCCGTTCTGATGCTCGTCAGGAGGCCGACGTCGAGTAGAGTCTGCGTCCGCCTATAGCACACCGCAACGGGGATCTTGTAGACTCTGGCTATCTCTTGGACCGTCATAGGCCGCTTGGATGTGGATATCAATATCTTTGCTGAATACTCGTCCGTAACCAGCCTTGATGCCTCCAGAGGTCCCAACGTTGGTCTGTCCATGACTTCAGGCCTTGCGTATTGATGTGCCTACCCGCTAATAAAGATTGCTGTTATCTCACTAGATAATCGTCAAACATGACATTGCCAGAGATTGGCTGTTTCCATCATTATAAATCCGTACAAAGAAGTCGATATCCGCCTTATCTATTCAGATAATAGATAACCAAGAACCCAGTTGCTGTGTTGAACCGATTGATGGCGGGAGCTCGGCATAGTAGCCCGCCTCTTCAGCAAGGATGGAATGCGTGCCGAGCGAGGGTGAAAGGTACCTCAAGGACAAGAGGAATTCACCCGGGTACAGCGAACGGTTCGTTCAGCAGGGGGAACTGCACCTCAGCCTCGGCTGGCCGGACTCGCTGGACGATGAATCAGGGGCAACAAACGATGGGAAGACGGGGCCTATATTGCTTCCTCGAAGGCATGATTCTCTTCCTCGCCACAGTCAGGCGGATCCTAAGGATGCAGTACAAGCAGTTGGAAAGGTCCTCCATGGCTTTTCAAGGATTGTGGGCAAGGTCAAGCTTTTAGACTATACGACTCTCGGGTGGTGGATGGCAGGCATGGAGCTAGAAGTCTCCATGATATGAGGCAATGCCCATTCGTGAACGCCTTCAACTCCTCCGGTACAAAGGTCACTGATAAGGGCGAGTGGACGATGGAGAAACAGCAGCAGGCTAAACGGCGTGGAAATAGCTATCCTCCTCATGTTGCAAGAACCGCCAACTGCCAGCCTGATAGATAGAACCTAGGCGGTCCTATCTGTCTGGCTTCTTGCATCACATTGATGACAGTTGGCAGACCGACCTATGACACTCTGAATCGAAGCACTCGATGTTGAGCGATAACTGGCCGGTCACCAAGAGAGGATGCTGGCGATGGAGATGACATTAAGAGAACTGCTTGTTCTCGTCTTTCATGCGGTCTTCGGCTCCCGACGTCTCAGAAGCAGCAATCCTTGAAAGAGTGCTCCGAAAGCAAGAGTCATGACAATCTCGAAGAGAACGAAGAAGCTGTAACTGTTCCATGGAGCTGGCATCGGATGGCCCGACAAAGGCGCCAACAAGAAACCGTAGAAGGCTAGGACAATCAGCGCGAGAACCACCGCTGTGGCGACGATAAGTGTCACGGTTTTTGCGAGTCGGCGAGTCTCTTGGGCAGAACTGTTACTTCCAGACGAACCTTCGTTAGACTCGGTACTCTCTTCCATGGTCTGACCTAGGCTCCGCTCCGTCTGACACGATACCTGGTTCAGGGATATAGATTCTTTCGAACAGGCAAGGTTACTGCTTTAGGGGGAGATTCCTCATCTGGCCAGTCTGGCAGGAGTAATCATCTTTGTTCGCGCCGTGGACAGTTGAGTAGGTCGGTTTCATCGCCTCAAGAAGCCTTTTCGCCTTAGGATAGCTTCTCCGCCATGAGCAGCAGTCACCTTGTACCCGTACACCTCCTGGCCGTCGGATGCCCCGTCACCGTCGCAGTCGTACGCCGATGGGTTGGTCCCCTCGCCCCTCTCCCCGTGGAACTTCGCCTGGTTGGAGGGACCGCTTCGTGACACCAAGAACAGTGCGAATGTGACGGGCAGCCCCAACCAAGGAGCTAGCCTCCATTATGTGGCATGTTGTGTGTGCTGTCTCTTCCCGATAACCACGCTTGCCACGCCTCCATCGAGGAATCGCCCACTCTTCATCCTGAAAATGGCGAATTGTGCACGCAGAGATGTCTGTCACTAAGCAGGCTCCAAACCACTTGTCTCCATGATTCCTTCAATAAACGTTTCAGCAGCTGACGAGAAGGTTCCCGAGGCACGATTCCTGTTTGTCTGTTATCAGCCATCCCGCTCGCCGCGTGCTCAAGATCAAGAAGGCGAATCAAGAGCTATTCGAATAGACCTTCAGCCAAAAAGCAATACCAGACGCCTGAGTGCATTGCGTCGCCCCTGATAGGGTATGCCGTTGGTTGTGATTTTTCCGACACAATAAGTCAACCGAGACTATACCTCTTTCTTGGCGTAAGGGATCTTGAGTCGAACCAGTTCCTTCTCAACTTCCTTGCACACAAGTTCGCCAGAGTAGAAACGAACAAATGAGCGACGTCTGCCGGGCCTGTAGAACTGCATGGTGCAGATGGCCGCAGTGAGAAAAGGATTGGCTTCCATGTGGAAAACTCGAACCCTCGACACATTGTTCCACGCCACGATGACAGGCTGAGTCCGGCGGCGATAAGACAGCTTCACCCCTTCACCTCCTATCCTCACGCTGGACGGAAATGTAGTCGCGACCCAAAAGTCTACTCCCAGGAAGCCTAGAGCCGCCAAAGGGAGAACCATGAGGAGAAGGCCGGGGTAGTTCAGCATAAACGTGAGCACCACGCCAAGTCCGACCGCTGGAACCACAAACGCGACAATAAGGACCTGGGCGCCTTTCCGCGTGAGACGAGATGTCCTCATCTGGTCACCGTCCATCATGTGCTCCACGTCGTTCCCTTTTTCCGAGCCGTTGATTGTCGAACCCCCTACGA
This sequence comes from Thermoplasmata archaeon, assembly GCA_041489255.1. Classification (GTDB taxonomy): domain Archaea; phylum Thermoplasmatota; class Thermoplasmata; order RBG-16-68-12; family JAFNFQ01; genus JAFNFQ01. The sequence goes on from JBGPQV010000006.1 coordinate 46,204, forward strand.
GAAGATGTTTAGGACAAGTGCTCCCACGCCGAAACCAACACCGATTCCACCCACGAGTTTCGCGCCGGGGTTACTCGCCGCGAGACACAATGCATCGAGTCCGGTTCCAGTCAAATCCAGACCCAGTCCCGTCATTCCATAGTTTCGCCGTTCCTCCTCAGTATATTGCGGATTTGTGGCCATGGCGCTAAAGACAACTGAGACCATCGTTATGACGATGCCTGCTGCCCCAATCACGCCGACCTCCTTCCCCGCCACCGCTCCGAGAATGGCATAGATCATCGAGATTACGCCGAAGATTACGCCGTACATAAAAACAGCGAAGTATGGTGGTGGCTCCCACCAACCCCTAGAACCGTAGATATCAAGGGCCAAGCTCTGGTCGTTGGTGTTGTCAAAACGACCATCGTCGTTACCCCCCATAGCCACCGCTATGACGGATGAAATAAGCCCTGCGATCAGACCGATGATGACGTCGAACACGAAGCTGAACGCAAACAGGACATAAAGAATGGCACTCACCAACATGGTTATTCCCGAGATCACAGCCACCATCGTCATGAACTCATTCGACATCAATGCTTTGATCACGAGAGACACTGCCAGCGCGACATTCGATTCAACGAAAGGTGGTGAATGTCTCTTGAAAACCTGTTCGACTGCGCCGACCACATTGGCCGTCCAGGCATTGAGAGCATTTGCTACCGGGCTGAATAGGAATTCAGCCGTTGCTCTAAAAGCATTCACTATCAGGTCCACCAAGAAGCTCAGCGCCTTCGCAATCAGGTCGACGAACGCCGCCGCCACGCTCCCGAACCATCTGACGAGGTCGCCTATGAATACGAGAGGGCCCCTCTTCTCCTGCTCCCAGGGCGGGTTCATTGCGTTCCCAGAGATGTCCCTGGCGTCGACCCTCACAATGTACTTGTCGAGCGTGTCGGTCCAGTAGTCTATGTCTATCTCTGCTGTGAACCATTGATCCCCGGTTCCTGAGAAGGACGCGGACCGCCAGTTGTCGGTCACAGTCACCATTACGGTGTAAGCGGCAACGTCTAAGACGCGGACCCTCACCTCCGTCCAGGAGCGGCATACCTGCCACAGGACGCACCAGCCCCACGTCTCGCGACTCTCGACGTAAGCCTCCAGGAGGAGAGGAGGTATCGTCTCGCGGATGAACGGGTTGAACTGGTCCTTTATCATCGACTCGTTCCTCCCGTGGTAGTAGTTGTAGAACTGCCTTGCAGGCGAGCCCACGGTGGCGTTGACCGGGTCTATCTCGTCCCTGTCGAATATGCCGTCCTCGTCGAGGTCGAGTAGCGTCGCGTTGTCGGGAGCGCTGTACTTGCCCCACGGATGCCCTTTCACGACGAGCTCCTTGGACTTGAGGTTCGTCCCTTCGTACCACGTGACCGTCACCTTGTACCCGTACACCTCCTGCCCGTCCGAGGCACCGTCACCGTCGCAGTCGTAAACGAGGGGGTTCGTATTCCATCCCCTCTCGCCGTGGAACTTCGCCTGGCTGGATGGCTGCTCTTCGTAAGGAATCCCCTTGCCGATCCAGGCGGTGAACAGGGGACTGTAGATGCTCATCGTCATGGTCTCTCCATCTATCAATCCATCCCCGTCCGTGTCTGGGCTGGCGACGGCGGTGCCGTTGACCAGTTCGCCGTAGTTGCTCTCCCCGTCGCTGTCGAAGTCGCCGTAACGGCCTTGGGCCCCGTTGCTCTCGGCGTACCAGTCCATGCTCCAGTTGGCGAGGCGGAAGTAGTGGCGGGTGCCGGAGTGGAGTGGGTCGAGACCCTGTGAGTACTCCCATCCGTCCTCAAAGCTATCCCCGTCCGTGTCGCTCTGATTCGGGTTCGTCTTCAGGTAGAACTCCTCTCCAGTCGTCAGCTCATCTTCATCGAGGTCACCATCGGGGCCTTGGTCCTTGTCCACAGTGCCGTTGTCCGTGGGATCCATCCCATACCGAACCTCGTATCCGTCTGGCAGACCGTCGTCATCGGTGTCGGCATCGGTCTGATTGCTGGCACCATCTGGTGCGTCCAGTTCTCCCCTAAACCATTCTCCGAAGTAGACTATGCCGCCAGCACGGAACTTCTCGAACAGGGGACCAGATGTCAAGTGAATGTCTTCGCCGTCAAGTAGCCCGTCGTGGTCCGTGTCGAAGTCGAGCGGGTCTGTCTTGGCGGTGCCGTTGGCCTCTGCCCCGTCCTGCAGTCCGTCGCCGTCAGTGTCGCTGAGCAGCCTGTTGGTCCTGAAGCTGGTCTCACCCAGGAACCGCCATTTGTTCTCTCCCGCGCTGACGCGCAAGACGCTGTTGTTCATCATCATCCAGTAGCCGTCCGATCCTTCTTCGTAGACGATGCTGTACCCGTCGGACAGCCCGTCGTTGTCCGTGTCGGGATCGTAGTACAACGTGCCCAGCTTTCTCTCCCACCCGTCAAGCAGTCCATCGTAATCGCCGTCAGCCACCAACGGGTCCGGGTCCAAGGAATCGATGCTCTGGTCGTTGTCTGTGTCGATGTCAACAGGCGAGGTCTGCTGCATCCCGGACTTGCTCGTGTTCAAATCCGTGGTGAGTTCCCTCCAGTCGGACCAGTCATCGTTGTCGGAGTCGGGGCGGATTGACGAGGTGTTGCTCGCATACCTCTCCGCGAAGTCGGTCAGATTATCGCCGTCGGTGTCCCTGTCTCTCGGGTCGCTGACGTACGGCCAGAGGTCTATCTTGAGATTCCGAAGAGTGAGCTTCCCCGCACTCTCGGTGCTGAATCTGAGCGTGAGCAGACCCGAAGGGTGCATGAACAGTTCGGAGTTCAGCTTACCGGCAAGATCTAACGTGGTATCGGTGCTGCTGAACTCGCCGTCTTGCCACCACCATGAGGAGTTCGTATCGTCTCCGACGTACATCTTCGGGTTGGTTACGTGAGACGAGCTGTAGTATGTCCTGAATCGGAAGTCCCAGCTGCTGTCATCGCTCGCCCTTCCGCCACCATAACCACCCGGGCTGGCGTAGTACCAGTACACACAATCATAATCGGGATAACCTCCGACTATCAACTTCAGCTTGTAGACCTCGCTGGGCGTGATGGAGAGCGCTGGGCTGAAATAGAAATCCCGCCATTGCTGAGTATGGCCGCTGTGACCCAAAGGCACGCCCGACGAGCGTCCGATAAACGAGTCGGACGAGTCGAGAACATCAACGAGGACGGAAATGCCCTCCCAAGTGCCGACATATGCCCCGAAGAAAAGCTGAACGCGCACAAGACTCGAAACTGAAGGCGTGAAACTCTGCCAATGCGTCGAATCGGAGCCCTCTATCTCGAGAATCTCACTGCCCGTCTGCTGAGCCTGATCGAGAAGGTAGGTCGTCCCGCCATCTATGTCGACGGTTGCCTTGTAGATATACCGTTTCACTGGTCCCGACACTGGTAGCTGTATCTGGACATTCTGACTTCCAGGACCAGAGAAATCCAGAGACAACGTGGATGCTCCTCCGTAAAACGTGGTGACGTGCAAATTGTCAATCGCCACAAGCAGGACCTTGTCCACGTAGACCGGGTCACCGCTCTCCTGGGTTCCCTTCACGGTCGTTGCTCCATCACGGACAAGCTCGAGATCCTCGCTGGAGAACCACTGGTATGTCTTGTTGTCAACATCAATCTCGGTGACATCCCCATTCCAGTCGATCTTCAGCATGCCGCAAGTCCCACTCCAAGGACATCGCGCTTTCACCAGCAACTTGTAAGATTGGGTAGCATAGCCAAGATGCCACTCCACCTTGAAGATCTCACCGTTTGTCTCCGTCGCCTTGGCCGCGAATCCCTTGCTCGCGTTGCCCGCAGAGTCATTCACGCTCACGCCGGAGGTACCTTCAGTGTAATTCTCTGCCTCCCACCAGTACACTCCAGAAAGCCCCTCGTCTCCGTCAGTCAGGTTGTCGCCGTCAACATCGGGATTCAAGGGAGAGAGACCGTTCCACCAGGGCCCGCTCACAGGAACAGACCAATCCCCGGGCTTCATGTAGTTGTATTCAACCAAGTTCGTCGCCCCGTCCTTGTCTGGATCGCCATCGGGGCCATTGCGCGCGGTACCGTTTTCGTTCCTGATCTCGTAGGTGAAGTCGGCTTTGCGTACATAGAGAGCCGTCCCGTCGTCCAGCAGGTCGATGCCGAAGGAATACTCCCAGCCATCCGGCAGAGCGTCTCCATCTGTGTCCCAGTCGGAGGGATCCGACGTGAGCTGATACTCCCTGAGGTTCGAGATGCCGTCGTTGTCTTCATCGTCGAGCGCGTCCGAGGGGTTGAGCGGGTCAAAATCAAAGCATATTTCGTAGCCGTCCGGCATGCCGTCGGCGTCCGTGTCAGAGAGCGAGGCGTTCGTGCCCAGGTAAAGTGCCTCGATGCCGTCCTTGAGCGTGTCTGAATCAGAATCGTTGCTCACGGGACTCGAACCAGAGGAAAGCTCGCCGACGAACCTGACGGTGCCGTTTCCATAGTTTATGTAGTCTATGTCCCCCATCGATCGGAAGTACCAGAAGAGCTCGGACCCGTACGTCGTCGTCACGTTGTACCCGTCGATCAGATCGTCATCGTCGCTGTCGGGATGCTTGGGATCGCTCTTGAATCCGACCTCAAGTCCGTCAACGAGACCGTCATCATCCCAGTCCGCGTCGGCTGGATCCGTGTTCTCTGTGCGATCCACGACAGTACCGTTGGGGAGAATCACCTGGATTTGGTAGCCGAAGATTTCTTGCATGTCGCTCAGTCTGTCACCGTCCGTGTCGCTGAGGAGCGGGTCTGAACCCACGTCTCCTTCTCCAACGAACGTGACCGTACCGTTGCCGTTGTCGATGTACGGCAAGTGGTAGCCCTCGTAATACGAGAAGTCCGCCGAGTTGTTGCCAACTGTCTTGTTGGTTCCGTCGAGAAGTCCGTCCGCGTCAGAATCCGGGTGCCACGGATCCCTCCCAAGAAACGACTCTTTGTTATTGTAGCCCGGGAGAGGTTCGTTGGTCGCGTCGATGTCCGAGCTGTTGTTGGGGGTGAAGCGATAGTACGTCGCTCCTTCGCGCCCCCACACGTAGATTTCGTCTGCTTTGTTAGACCGGAAGACTGGCGCGCCGTCTGTCAATGTATGTACTTGGTCCCAGTCAAACGCCTTGATGTTCGCGTTCTGGCCTCCTGAGGTCAACCAGACTATTCGGTCATCCCACACGTTTGGCATCCAGCCTCCGGAAACAAGCTCGGTCCGGGTTCGCGTCGTGATGTTGTACAGCACGACGGTCGCGCTTGAGTTCCACGTATCTTGCCAGACGACGTTTTCACCCGAGAGTTCTGGTTCCTCGCTAGATGCGTTGCCACTGCTCAGAGTCCTCACTTCGTTACTCCTCAGGTCCAGCAGGTACACGTTGCTGCTCGTGTTCGACCCATATACATCGTTCCACACGACATCGTCTCCCCATAGCCGAGGATGTTCCAGCTCCGTTGAGCCCCGCACGAGATATCTGCCGCCGCTCGGCTCGTGGAGGTACAGTCCGTAAAGGCCCTCCAGCTTGTCGATCCAAGCCACCCTGTTGCCAAACACCACTGGCCCACGTCCGCTTTCATTTACGAGGGAGGGGGCTCCGACAGACGAATTGGTCAGCTTCGACTCAGTCCCGCTCGGGATGTCGTATGCGTAGACATCCCATCGTTGTCCGTTTGTCTCGTTCCCGTTTCTGGAATCCGACCATACGACCGTCCTCCCGAAGACGGAGGGGTAGCGCTGGTCGTGACTTTCGTTTGTCAACCGGGTCGTGTTCCCTGTCGTAATGTCATAGAGATAGATGTCCCAACCGGCACTTGCATTCCTTGCGTCCTCCCACACGACATAGTTCTCCCAAATGGATGGTGCCGTCTGGTTGCCCGAATCGGTCGTGATTCTGGTTTCCACGTTAGATGATAGGTTGTGGAGATAGACGTCCCAGCCGGCGCTCTGGTTTCTCATGTCGGCCCAGACGATCAGGTCTCTCCATATTCTTGCGGCGGAACGTTCTGCGCCGCCTGTCGTCACGTCTGCGTCGATGTCTCCTGGGGTTGACATGCCATATTTCCTGTTACCTGTGTCGTTCAGGTAGATCCATTTGAACCCTTGCTGGGTTCCATAGCTGCCCGTCTCCTTTGCACCCTTGCTGACGTTCGTCCTGAACCGGATAGACAGGAATTCCTGGCCGTCTGGCCGCCCGTCCTTGTCCCCGTCAGCCACACGAGGTTTCGTGCCATAAGCGTACTCTTGAGCGTTCGTCAAGCCGTCCGAGTCGGGGTTCTGGTCGCCGTCCGCAACACTGGGATTCAAGTCGTAGTCCGGGTCGCTCGCCAGGTTCTTCATTTGCCTCTCCCAGCCGTCGGGCATAGTGTCGCCATCTGTGTCAGGATTGAGCGGGTTCGTCCCCTCCGACCTCTCTCCGAATCGTGGAGTCGTGCATCTGCGGTACCACGGCTGGATCGTGTCCACGGTGGTGCCGTCCCAGAGACCGTCACCGTCTGTATCGAAATTCAGCGGATCTGTTCCGATGCTCAACTCCCCTTCGTGGTATTCCCCCAAGTAGCTGCCGCTGTATCCGTCCCAGAGCCCGTCGCAGTCTGTGTCTGGCATTGTAAGGTTAGTGTGCGTGTTGTTCCATTCGGAGTAATCCCCAGCCCCATCTCCATCTGTGTCTACAGCGAAGGGGTTGCTTCCGATCCCCAGTTCGTCGCCATCCAGCAGCCCGTCATTGTCTACGTCCGAGTCGAAAGGATTGAGACCTGACCGCGCAAGAGCGAGAGAAGTAAAATTGAGGGAGACATTGGCGTCGAGTTCGAGCGAATTGAGAGTGTATCTAGCGGTGTATGTGCCCGCCGTGAGGTGCATGGCGTTCATGTAGAGCCATGTGTCGTTGGAGAATACGCGTCCGTCGGATGACGAAGAGTTGAGAACAGAACCTTCCAGACGGTAGCCGAGGGGGGTCCAGGTCAGGGGAGGCTGTCCGCTTATGCAGCTCTCCTGAGTCCCCTTGCACAGCTTGACGATAGACGAGTTCTCCAGGTAAGTCTCGTCCTCGCCCAAGATGTGCTTCTCGTCCCATAACCTTGAGGAGTTGTAGCGAGACTCGTTTCTGCCGACGCTGGAAGAGAAATGCCAGCGGAGCATGTAGTCGTCTTCAGCGAGAATAACGAACTCACCAGTTGCGTTCCCACTGTTGTCGACTAACTCGTTCATGTCTTCCCTGTAAACTGTTATGTAGTCCACCGCCTCATAGTCGCTTGCGCCGTCGGCGTCCCAGTCCGCTTCGTCCGGATGCGTCCCGATGGCCACCTCCATTCCGTCTGTCAGGTGGTCCCCGTCTACATCGGCGTTCTTGGCGTTTGCAATGGCCAGCTGTAACCAGTCTGAGTGTTGCAGCCAGTATCTGTCCTTCCAATAATCGACCTCCGCCTTGTCGTGCAGTCCGTCCCCGTCGGTGTCGTTGCGAAGGGGTGCCAGACCCCAGCAATACTCAACCGCATCGGAAAGCCCGTCCATGTCCACGTCGTCGGTCAGCAACATCAGGGTTGTCCTTGCCCACGCCTCAGCGCCATCAAGTCGAATCCTGAACTCGCCTGGATCCCTGAACACCGTCCCGTTCGCCGTTATGGCCACTTCGGGATTCTTCTCACCTTGGGCGAGATTCAGGTCGAAAGTGAAATTGTACCAGACCGAAACGTTGGCGAAGCTGTTTCCAAGGCCTGCTGTGCTGAAAGCTGCACTGTACGGCAATACCGTCCCCCAGCTTGACTGTGTCTTCAAGGTGAGATTGACCGCATTAGATAGGTTGCCTCCTGAGGAAGCGTTCGTCCAGGCCACAGCATGAATGGAGACGGTGATGTTGCCTGACGGGAAAGTTGAGAGATCGAGGGAATCGCTGGAGTCGGCGTGGTAAATGGATTCGCTCAATCTGAGATAACCGACCAGGAACGCCGTGTTGTATTCCATTGCGTCATTCAACCCGTCTCCGTCCGTATCCCCATTCGTCGGGTCGCTGTGCATGTTCATCTCAGTGCCGTCGGGTACGCCGTCATCATCCGTATCGCTGTCGAGAGGATCGGGTATCTGCAGAAGACCGAGGCTGGTCGAGGCGCCTTCCATTGCGAACTCGGGGTATCTGTATCGGTCCCCTCCCTGGCAGGAATATCCGTCGCACGGATGCTCGTACACTGGATAATCGTAGACAGCGGAGTCATACGCCGGGAAGTAGTCGAACTTCAGCTCGCGACCGTCATAGGCAAAGTCGTTGTCTGAGTCCTTGTCGAGGATGTTCGGCACCCAATCCCCATCGGTGTCGACCGAGGTCGCGTCGAGATAGCGGCTGTTCAGGTAGATGAGTTCGAGCAGATCTGACACCCTGTCATCGTCGGCGTCTTTGAGATTGGGATCGGGGTCAGAGAGGGCGGCTGGCAGCAGTGATGCGTTGACCTTGATGCGGACGTTAGAGTTCTCCAGAACGAATTCCTGAGGCTGTCCGAGGTTTTCCTTGTCGACCGTCAGCAAGAACCGGCCGGCAAGGCTGCCGTCTCGATTGTAAATCTCTATGGGCGTCTGGTGAACGACATACGCCTTCGAAATGCTTTCGTCGATGGCTTGGCCCTCGCTAATGTATGAGTTCAGGGAAGCCGGAACGCGGTATCCCGCGTGCGGGAAGATCTCGCCGTTGGCCAGGTGATACCGGCTCATGACCAAGAACCATTCAGTATAGTTGTACTGCCGCTTCGGCTCGATGGAGGTCAAGATGAGCTGGACGAGGCTGTTGTTGGTCCCGTCTCGCAGACCGTCGCCGTCTGTGTCAGGATTCCCCGGAACGGTTGCATTCTCGAACTCGCCAATGTTGGCCAAGCCGTCGTTGTCAGGGTCGCCTTGCGCACCCTCCGTTCCGTTGGGGTCATAGGGATCCAGCCCGTTCTCAGTCTCCCATACGTTGGGCAGTCCGTCCCCGTCCGTGTCATTGGAGAGCCTGGGGGAACTGACGAACACATCTCGTGACAGTCTATTGTCCTCTTTCTCCTCTTCGATGAGATTGCGATCGTCCACAACCACATGCAGCCGATGATTCCCATAGTCCCCCCACGTGTTCCAGGCTAGCGAAACGTATGACACCTCATGCGGGTTCAACGTCAGGGTCGTGAAGTCTCTCCATCCGTCCAATTGATCGACGAAGAGCGCAACCCGCGCCCTCTCTGCCCTCCCCTCGCCTATGTTGGTCACCCTCGTTGTCACCTGGACAATCTGGCCTTCCACTGGGTCCGGGTCGGAGAGGTTGAGGACAGGCGGGCTTTGAATCAGGTCTGGCAATGGTGCACGCACTGGATATGCGCCTGCGCCCAAGTCATAGAATGCGACCCTGTAGCGCACCGAGTTCTCCGTTCTCAAGCGGAACGTGTCCACGCCAGGGGGCAGCGTCACGTTTACATAGCCGTCCTCCACGAAGCCCCACCTGGATACGTTGCCTCCTTTCATCGCCATGTACTCTATTCTGGCGCTCGTGGGAGAGGTCACGATTGCTGTATGAGAATGCCCAGTGGGAAGAAGAATGACGCTGCGCCAGCCCTTCACAGACCCATCAAAACGCTGATACTCGTCCCAGTAAGTGTATCCAGCCGCGACAAATGCATTCAGGGTGTTGTTCATCCGGCCGTCGTAGGGCACCTTCTCGAGAGTCAGGAATAGGCCTTGAGCGAAGAACGAGAGCGTGACGTCATTCGGAGCGGGAATGGAGAACACGGTCGTACCGGTTTCGATGTCCCCGTAGAACAGGCCATTCACTGTCAGGCCAGTGTAGTAAGTTCCCGCCTTCACGAATCTTGCTTCGAGGGTGACGTTCGATGTGATGTTGTACACGTGCAGGAATACCATATCAGGCCCTGCGTAGAACTTCGAATACGGCAAGGCGGATAGATTCACGTACTCGTTTATCTGTCCCCTAGCCTTCATCGTCACCGATAGAATCATCAACATGGTGGCCGTGACAGCGAAGGCGACTGGTCTAAGCCGATTCCTCCGCCACGCCCGCCTGCATTCTAGGGCATTCTCACCCGTTGCACGAACATCTTCAACTCCCGGAAAACAGCTCCCTGCGACCGCGTTCAACGAGCTCATATCGATCCTCCTCTCTCTGCGAACGATTCCTCCTTCTCGCAGCACGCCGGTGATGGCAAGAAATGCACTTAAGCCTTACGGATGTCCGTCCTGGAACTGGCAGCGGCGACCACGTGATGGGGTGTTGGTGTTCTGGCATCCGCTTCTTGACTCGAAGGACTGTTCTGAGCGGTCATATCTTGGGCAGTTACATGACGGCCTGCCGCTTGTCACCGATTCTTCGGCGCACCCGCTTCCCCTGTTCCCGATGGTTTTGTCCTCACTATCCGGAGAATCGAGACAACCGTTCCGGCCAGGAGAATCGCCAGATCGACTGCGGTCCCCGCTCCAAGCAGCGGCGGCATCGACAACTGCCCGGTGACGAGAGACACCACACCGGTCCCCGCCTCCGCGATTATGAACGGCAACGAGGCGGTCATGAACGCCTTCGCCACAGCCTTCTTGTTCTTCCCGCCCCTCCACGGTTTCCTCTTGGAAGACCAAGTTCCAACAACTGCCAGGATGATTGCGAAAATGAGCGCGATTATCGGCTTGTAGTTCACCGCCACCTCGGGCGGTGTCGTCGTCCCCTCCACCGTCACAACGAGCCACCTCTCCGTCTCCGTGTTGTTCAGCATGTCGTTGGAGTAGTAGGAGATGTTGTGAGCGCCCTCGGGAAGGGTGAAGCCCCCAGAGTACACCGTCCAGCTCCCGCCATCGATCCTGTACCTGGTGACGTTCACGCCGCATCCAGAGTCGGTGGCGGTGAGAGTGAAGACGGTGGCGGTAGTGTAGGGGCCATTGGCGGGGGAGAAGGTCGTGATTGGCGGGGAGTCGTCGAGGATCAGCGTCTCGTTCTGTATCGTCTCGCTGTTCCCGAGGTAGTCGTGAGAGAGTAGCTCGATGAACCATGTGCCATCCCTCCCCGCCAGATTAAGAGAGGATGTGTACGCTTCCCAAGACGTCCACGTCCCGTCCCAGAGATGGAAGAGTGTGGTGTTGGAACCCACGCCGCCATCAACCGTAGAGAGAGTGATGTCCGTCGAGGACCTGACGAATGTGCCGCCGACCAAGTGCTTCGGCTCACCGATCGAGATGGCGGTGGCGGGAGGAGTGTCGTCCACCGTCAGGTCCATCGAGCTGACCTCCTCCAGGTTCTCTGCCCAGTCCAGCGACCGCCACTCTATCGTGTGCATGCCTTCCCCCGCCAGGAAGAACGTGCCCGCAGCGGTGTAGTTGACCGGATTCCCGCCATCGATGATGTACGTGGTGTTCCTTATCCCGAGCCCGCTCTGGTCGAGGATGGAGAAATCGAGGGGTGTGGTGGACTTGACGTACGTTACGGTGGAGGTGTAGTTGGGCTGACCGATGATGAGCGAAGTGATCGGACCGGGGACGACATTCACCGTCCACGTGTAAACGTTGTTGAGCTCACTCGACTCCGTCACGTTGTCTTCGGAGTCCACGACTGCGGAGACTGAGCAGGAGCATTGCGTGGAGGGCGATGTCCATGATGTGGTGAAGGGACCGGAGGTGCCGCCGGCGGGGATGGGGGGCACCTGGAAGGAGGCGAAAGGCGTCGTCGGCGCGAGGGAGTCGAAGAAGGAGAGGGTGGAATAGGCGCTCGCGTTCCCGCCCTGGTTCCTCGCCTCTACCGACAGCTGGATGAGAAGGGAGAGGCCAATCGTCTGGGGCGAGGGTGGTTGCGGATTGGCAGGGACGTAGTCCGGCGGCGTCATGAAGCCCGCGACCGCCTCTGCGACATTCTTGGATCCTTCGACGTTGGTCGCATTGTCCGTGGCAATCGTGTGGAACTTGTAGTTGCCCTCCCCATCCGGGAAAGGAAACGGCCACGACCACGCCGGGGAGGTCATCGTCCCGAACGAGGTCCATTGGCCCCACGACGCGTTGCCGAGGGGAGCATGTGAGTAAAGGAGGGTCACGTTCGCAACGCCGCTCAGGCCGTCCGTGGCGGTTGCATGCACCATCAGGGATGGCGTGGTGTGCCAGTACGGCGAGATCGGCATGGCGGTCGAGACCGGCGGGGTGACGTCGTATCCCGTGGTAGCGTCTGCGGTCGGCGGGGGCGGCTCAGAATTCCCCACATTGTCGAACGCCGTCGTGTGAAACTCATAGTATCCCTCTCCCGTCGGGAATGAGAATGACCAAGACCAAGGAGCCGAGGTGAGAGTGGAATAGCGCGACCAAGAGGCCCATGTCGAGTTGTCGATGCTGTGACGGAGCCAAAGGGTGACGTTCGCGATGCCGGAACCTCGATCCATGACCATGGCACCTATTTGAAGCGGCTGGGAATTTCGCCAATACGGCGTTATCGGATCAACGCTGGAAGAAGGGGGAACGGTGTCCGGCCACACTTGCCAGGCATGTCCCACGGGCAATCGGGTCGGGTTCGGCATTAAGACTTGCCCGTACAATATGTGAGGTGCACCGAGCGGATCAAGGCCAAGCGTCAGGTGGCCAGAGATACCGGGTGATGACTGGACGTTCTCTGCAAACCAATGCGTCCCGTCTGAGTATGCGTACATGAGACTCCCATCCGTGTGATCCATGAACGAGACGCTCGGGAGATCGCGCCAGTCGAGGGCCAGGGAGATTCTGCCAAAACCGATATGGAACGAGGAAGGCGGCCATACGTAGACATCTTGATGAAGCCACGCCTTGAACATGGCATCGTACCTGGCATACCGATGTCTCTCTTTTGTTGCGTCGCTATATACGATGTGGGGAACGTCATTTGAATCTAGCTTCAGGGACAGATCCTCAAGTGCTGAACCGTCCGAAGGCGCGTTTGCCTGTTGATTCGACCATCCGGAACCGTTCCAGCTTAGGTATCTTAAACCTCCCGGCGGTGCACCTTCCATCAAGCGCAGGACGGCGATGTGAGGATGCCCTGTACAGTCAACCACGATCGGAGCAATGTCGCCAGGGAAAGGCCAGCCCTTTCCGACTGTTTCGATTGTCCATCCACTGCCATTCCTGGTGGCATGCTGTAAGTAGCTCCAGAAAGGAGGAACCGAGGTGCAGTAGTTCCAGTAAGTGATGTGGATCATGCCCTTCGTGTCCATGGCAAGAGATGTGATGTAGGCGGTGCAGTTCACCTGCTCCACTGTTTCGTTGAAAAAGAATGCGCCGACACGGTAGGCATATCTCACCGTGTTGTCGGACTCCCTGTAATAACTGATGTGAGGCGCCTCCGAAGGGTCGAGGACCAATGAAGGCCCCATGGACAAGGCGTCCACGCGTTGGAACGACCACGAACCTCCAGTCCTCAGCGCGTAGACGAGTTCATACGAAGAGCCTGCAGCTCTAGCGAACGCAGCGTGAACCCTCCCAGTCGAGTCAATCGCAATCGAGAGATCGCCTCCATCATCGGCCACAGGTTCGTAATTCCACGGGTATTGTGCAGCGACTCCATGAACAGAGAGAAAGACTACGGAATATGCAGCGGTCAGAGTCAGCCCCGCGACGATCGTGCACTGCCACCTGTACGTGACCACACAGCCTCCCGGATTTCTCATCAGTCCTCAAGATATAATAAGCTGTCGAAGGCCAACGTGCGGTATCGCCCGTTTTTCAATCGAAGAATCAGCTGCGTTTCGCCGAAACCTGGCAATGTCTAACCATATTAATCGCATCACCGAATGCCACAATTCCACCCGCAGCATGCTGTGGATTGAGAACGTCAACAGGCGGTTCTGCGAGCGTCACCGACTAGACAGAACACCACCGACCCATTTGGTTCCAGTCAATGGACGAGGGGCCTCGAGCCCGAGTAGTTGGGAGGAACTGAGATCGAAATACTCGGCTCGCTTCTCCAAGAAAACTTCCCATATCATGATGGGGGCCTCCGCTTCCAGGGCACTCTACGGCTACGTCCGTCTTCGGGAACAGTACGCCAGTCCTTGGGGATTCGCGGGGTGCTGCCATCCACCGCGAATGGGAAGAGCCCGTCCCTCGCCGCTCCCCCTCGGTGTTGCAGGCTCGCATTTTTCCACCTTGCGCTTCATTGCCGGTAGGTTAATGTCTGGTTTGGATATTCATGCTCTGGCCATGCTCCCTGCCTGTCTGCATTGGACCGACCTTTCTCGGGGAAGGTTATCCCCGCCAGATGGAGGATCGTAGGCGGATGACCAAGACCTCATTCCTACGCGACCTCGCAGCAAGGCGTCGAATCGACCTCGAGTTGCTGGCCTTTCTGACGATAGGCCTCCTCATCGTGGACGGCTCAGTCGAACTCAAGATTCTGGCTACCGAAAGAGGCAGCGTATGCGTTGATCTGAACCAAGCCCTTGCTGGCCTGAGTACTTTCAATACCTCCTCAATGTGTTACTATCGGCCTGACTTGCTCGTGTTGGCTGCTGGAATAGTATTCGCTTTCCTTTTCGCCCTCGTCATCAGAGTCCCCCCTGAGGCTTCAAGGCGGAAGGGCGCATACTTTGTGCTCGCGGGATTCGCAAATGCTGGTCTGGCCCAGGTTCTCCTTATGTTTCCTTCCGTTACGCTCACGGCTGGAAGCATCATAGTGGGTGTGCTGGGTGGGCTCTTGGTGTACGTCGATCAGTGTCACTTTCTATTGCCGTCTCTCGAACGACTCTCGAAGGATGCGGGGAAGTGGACTTCGGCAGACCGGATGGCGGCCTGTTCCTTCGTCCGAGAGGAGGTCTTCTTCTGGTTCAAAGTCTCAACTGCCACGGTCGCTGCGACCCTTCTCTCGCTCCTCGCATCAATAGTGTCCGTAATTTGGCAAACCTCATTCTCCACGGGCGGGAAGCTCGTAGACTCCGTGGTGTTTTCTTTTGTCGCGCTTTACGCAGTCATCGGCCTTGCGAATTGGATGGTCTTGCCCCTTTTCGAGATGTTGCAAAAGGTCCGTTCGATCGCCCTCGGTCTCGGGCAGCCCCAAGCCTGAGCAAGATGGACCCTGGCCTCCACGGGGTCGCACACGCTAAGCGTTGCCGCGCAGAGGATCGAAAGCCTCATTGCGCGCGCGTCAAAGAAGACACACACGAGCTCGGTGCTCAGCAATGATTAAGGTCCCTTATATGATGCGACCTTCGTGCTCGATTCCGTCTTCGACTTTCTCCGAAGTCTTTTCGACTTCGGAACGGAACTGTCGGTGCATGTCGAGATTGCCAAGGCGGAGGAAAGGGCGCAACTTGAATCGCTGAGGGAGGCGCTCGAAGAGTTCGTGGAGAACATCGTCGCCTGGTACAATGAAGTAGCCGACTTGGTTACACTGGTCGAACGCGACCTCCGCCTGAGACAGGTCAACCAGAGGCGCTTCCGACAGTACGGCGAACTCCTAACGAGCATGCTCGTCAGGGACGTTTACAGCACACAGTGTTCATTCTTCCTGAACAACACTCTCCCTTCTATCGCAAAGAACCAGGACATCGACAACCATACCCGCAGATGGCTCACGAAGAGAATCCCCAGCCTGAAGGCGGCGTATAGGGCTTTCACTTTGGGGGCACACGACTTGAAGCGAGCATCGCTTGTTGCATCTGAGCGCGGGTATTCGTCCAAGGATCGGAAGGTTCTGGCGAGGCAACTTGAACACGCACTTGACAGGTGTCAACGCTCGAAGGACCGGCTTGTGGCCTTGTTTGAACGCGAGTGATTCTTCTCACTGACGTAATCGTATTTTTCATTCCAAGACACTTCGGCCGAGGCGATCGTAGCGGTAGTATGTGCCACCGCCGCCGAGCTGGAGCGAAGGAAGCGACTGCGACCTGATGGAAGTCGTGAGGGTACTTGCGTCAACGCCTTATGGCGAAACGAACAAAGCCATGCGCGAGCCCACCGGCGTTTCCATACCATGGAGCCCCTGATACCTTTCGTTAGAGCGCAATCCCAGGCCGATGAGGACGCCTGTGCCCCGCTCGCGTGATGAAAGTCGGCACATCAACTGTCACCGATTCTTCGCGGCGAGCACGAAAGCTCATGATAGACTTGCTCTCCCCGGACGTACATCGAGGATCACTCTGGCGGGAAAGGTCTAAATGCTGTACGTGCCTCCCCCCTTGAGCCAATACCGGGGGGTCGATAGGACATGCGCATCACGAACTTCAGCGCGGAGAACTTCCGAATGCTCAGACACATGGAGCTGGGCGACTTCCGCGGGCTGAACGTGTTCATCGGCCCGAACGCCACCGGAAAATCGGCTGTCTTGGAGGTTCTCCACCATCTTCTCGAATCCGAACAGATTGGCTTTCATCGGGACATCACGTTCCGCGGGTCGCCGGGAGCCTCGATTAAGTTTGCTGCCGATGTCGCTCTGTCGGACGATGACGCCCGTGGCGTAGTCGAAGATGTTGTTGCCACCACCGGCAAGGCCGCACCTCCGGAGGAGATTGTCAAGGAGTACGCCCTAGGCTTCCCCCGCTCCTTAACCCTGAAGTACTCGGGAGTCGCGCCGAGGGAGCGAGGGCAGAGCACACAATTCTCAAAGGAGCTACTGGTCGCATCGCGGCCGCTCCAGGACGCCGTGCAGAAGTCACTCCGTCCCGCGGTAAGGAATTGGGACGCCCAGAACCTTGACCTCCCGACTTATGCCTATCGATCTGTCAATCGCCTTGTCTCCAGCCGGACCCTCTACCTGCCCGTGCAAAGGTGGGTTCCGGCAACCCTCCAGCCGGGCCGGCCCGAAAAGCCAACGCCGTCGGAGGTCGGACGATGGCTCCATCGAGCCCGCGTCGAGAAGCTCACGGATTTCGACGACTACGAGGCTCTCGTCTCGCGGCTACTCTCTCACGTGAAGGGCGTCGTATTCAGTACTGGCAAGAACGACCTGCGCTGGGGATTCGGCGAGGACGGCTTGCCGGAAATGACACCCGCGGATGAATCGTCATCGGGCACTGCCCACCTCAGCCTCTTTGCGGGCGCGTTTGTCTTTCTACCAAAAGGGTCTGTCGTCATCGCGGAGGAACCAGAGCTGAGCCTTCACCCCGGATCCCTTCGCAAGATGATGAGGGAGATCCATGCGGTCGCCGATCGACGGGCGATTCAATTCTTCTTCACCACCCACTCTCCTGTGGTCGTTGAGGGCCTGGACCCTTATGCAAAAGACCATGCGTTGTGGCAGCTCAGCCGGAATCCCGACGGCAGCGCGGGTGCCGCTCGATGCGACAGTGAGAAGCAGATCGAGGATGCGATAAACTCGCTCGTCCGTACGTGACCGGGCTGGGACACGATTGCATGTGCAATCGGTGGCCTCGTGGCACACAGTGGAGTTCGCAGGCGGCGGTCTCCCCGGAAGCTCTTAATATCGTGGTGCTCCTTCCGGCCGCATGCCTCGGAGGCACTCCCCGAAGCAGGTCAGAACTACAAGATACGAGATCGCGGGCTGGGTCATTCTGATTGTCGCGTTAGTGTTCTCCGCCTTCAACGCGACGACGAACCTCGGGGCTTACGAGAGGTGGCTCGCCTTCACGACAACCGCCACGGCGACAGGTTTCGCGCTGATTGCGCTCGGAGCGAGACAGCAGGTCAAGGTACAGGAAGCGGAGACGGCACGGTTCAAGGCCGAGACCGAACGCATCGGAACGCCCGATCAGCGCGAGCGGATCGTGACGGGATCCTACGGGAGTGAGCGCTGACGGCCATGAGTCCCCCTGCACATTGCTTACCGCGGACGCGCGATCGTGACCGGGCGGTCCGTCGAGGACGTCCTGACGGCTCAGCGCAAAATCTCCGCGGTCGAGCTCGGGCTTGCCCGCGGACAACTATGAATCGGTCTTATGCCAAGGAGTCCTTCAACGCTTCATCATGCCGGACGCGGTGGAGCTCGCCGTAATCATCCTGCTGAACATCGTGGGCTGGGTGCGGGATACGTGACCCTGCTCGGGGTGAAGGCGGCGCACGAGCGAGAGGAACGCAGTCGGCAGAGGCGCGAGGACCACACGCGGGTCTTTGAACCCGTGCGACGGGGGATGATTGTCGCGAGGGCGAGGTCTAGGGACTCGGCCGCGCGTCTCGTGCGGCACTAAAGGGCTCTGCGCGACCCATCCCCACCTGTCGCGCGGCACCGTTCGGCGCGCGCGCTTAGGGTCTGGCTCACATCGACAGCCGTGGACACTCGGATGAGCGTCGGACACCATAGATGGAAGTCTAGTTCCTGACGGCCCATCAGTTATTAATGTCAAGGCTGATGCCCGCACTATGTCGCAGTCTGGTGATGCCACAAAGGAGGAGAAGCGCCTCTCTCTCGTGCTGTTCTTGGGTGCCGGTGCCTCTGCGGGCGCGGGCGTCTACACAACGCGTGAATTCGTCGTCAAGTTCAAAGAGAGTCTGGAGAAGGAAAGAGGCATGTTGCCTGAGAACTTCCAATGCTTCTTCGACGCCCTCCAACCTCAGCAGGACGATGTCGAGGCGCTGCTGAAACTGCTCTACCAACACATAGACCTGACCGACGAGCCGCTGGGCAAGACTGTCCAGAGAAAGGAAGGGGTCGATCCGAGTGCGGCGTCCAGACTGAGAGATCTTCTCCTTGACTTCATTCATGGCGTTTGCTATGTGTCCGCCGATAAGGTCGACTACCTCAAACCCCTGTCGAGACTCCAATGGTATTCCGGTGGGGAACCGCTGGAGGTGTTCACGGCCAACTACGACACGGCAATGGAAGTTTTTTGCTTCAAGAACGGAATAGAGTTCAACAATGGGTTTCAGAGGTCTTGGGCTCCAGATAGCCTCGACAAGGACGAGAGCGTCGACGTGAGGCTATACAAGTTGCACGGTTCGGCCACGTGGTGGATCACACAGGAAGGGCGTCTGGTAGAGGTGCCCGTGCAATGGAAGGAGCGACAAGTCACAACCTATTACGGGTCACCCGCCGCGAGCTTGGTCGTCTATCCGTATGATCCAGGCAAGAAGATTCCCATCTCGACTCTTGACCTACTCCCCAAGCTACGCGACAGGCTTCAGCGGGCTAAATTAGCCGTGTTTATTGGATATTCCTTCAGGGATGCAGACATTAGGGAGATTCTCATGGACGCAGCTAGAAAGAACCGGGGGCTGTACGTTGTTCTCGTATCACCCCGTGCCTATGAGACTTATCGAAAGTGGTTTGCGGAAACAGCCTCGGGAGTGCCTTCTCCCCTGAACGGCCGGGTGGTCTGCCTGCCATTTCTTTTCGAGAAGGTATTCGTTGATCTTGTCGACGCCTATCTCTGGCCTCTCAGGAGAGGGAGAGAGAGCTACAGTCTGGTCGCATCGGAGGAGACGGCGATGGGAAGGATCTCGCCTCCTTCGGATAGTGAGTACGTTCGGCGCGCACTTACGGATTTCGCTCAGGCTGGCCACTTCGAAAAGGTGGTCGGCATCCTAGGGCAGTTGGGATCCAGCAAGGTTGATTGGCATCTCCTTAGCGATGCCCTTCCGACTGCATACGTCGTTGCCGAACTCTGTGCGGCGGCTGATAGTGGGACATTTCTGGGTGCAAGAATCACCTCGTACCTAGAATCGCACCCTAATAATGTGCGGCTGACGCCCCAAGAAACCTCAACAAATGGATGGAAGGCAACCGGCAACATATCAATGGTATTTCCAGAGTTGACTCCACTGGAGAGAGACAAGATAGCACTCAGGCTTCGAGAGCAATCAGAGCGGGTGAAGAGGATCTGCGCCATGACGCGCGAGGATAGAATCACGGAGAATGTCCGGAAACTCATTTCAGCCCTGGATGGCGTTGCAGTCTATCTGGTAGAGCGGTGGCCAGGCCACGGTTTCATCCCCGTCAAACAGGTAGTGGAAGATGGGTGCAGACGTAACGCGGAGTGGAATGTCATTCGAGACCGACTCTCGACTGTGGGCGAAGCTGGAGACAGTGATCTGCTTGAGCAGATGAGGCAATGCGAGAGCAAAACTTTCCTCAACCATGTGAGGAAGTATTGGCAGTAGATTACGAGGCTCCTCCTAGGTTGGCCAGTTCCTGTTGAAGTTGTCGATATTCCTTTGTTGAGACCTTGCACTCAGTCCCGTTGAGGGTGAGGATTCTCACATCACTTCTCATTAAGCGAGACCGCCCACGAAGAGAATGCCAGTCCCGATCTCCAGCGTGGATTCCATCCGTTGGAGACATCTAAGGTGCCGTGGAGAGGTCGTTCATAAACGGCAGATATGACCGCCGAAGGCTCTCTCCTTAGCCCTTGACCTGGTTTACGGGAGGGGGATTATGAACGACCTTGTGGACCTTCCCCGGTCGAGATGCCGAGGACGTCGGCGGTGACCGCCGCCGGACTCCTCCGGCATCGCCTATGTGACCAATTTGACCAGCTCCACGGACTTCTCCGCCACGCCCGACTCACTCGACGTGATCTCTCCAACGGCTTCTACGACATCTTCGTGGAGAGGCTGAACGTCCTCGTGGTGAGGCGATCGAAGGGAAGGGCCTCAAGGAAGCTCTCAAAGCGCTGGCGGAGCTCACTCACGAAGGAATTAAACGATTGGAGCTAATTAGTACCTATTCATGAAATTCGAAACTGTTCTTGCTAGGCTCTGGAAGACTTTCGGAGACCGACCGTTCACGGTTAGGGAAGCTGCACTCTATCTTGGCTATAGCGCGCCTGATGTTCCGTCTAGGCCACACAGTCCGACCTCGTGGGGCGGCAGCGTCTCGCCCATCTGGAGACCTCGCCCTCCCGAAAAGACCCGGCAGCATTCGAAGGCGGACCTCTTTCGGTTACTCGATATGAAGCTCCTCCGGCGGACTCCCGCCAGCGAGGGTCGCCCGGGACGGCGTCCCTTCGCCTACCGTGTGAGCCGCAAGGGGCAGCGCTATCTCGAGTGGCTCCAGGGCCCGGGACTCCTCGACGCGTTCAAAGATTTCGTCGCCCAATGCAGCGGCGCCGGGGCGGTGCCCGCGGGTGATCGGCTTCTCCGTCGCCTGCACGCCTTGGAGGGAGGGCCCCTCTACAACACCCTACTCAGCGCTCTTGAGCACCGACTTGACGCCCTGCTCTATCACCCATCCGTGGAGGCCTCCATCGCCGCTTTGCGGGAATTCGCCTTCGCCTGCATGCTCGCGACCAGCGGTGCCCCCCTTGAGATGCAGCTCCGATCAGCGCGACTCCTCAGTCCCTACATCTATGGCCACTACGTCCAGGGGGGCTCTGAGAACGCGGGCGGACCTCCCGGCACGGCGTCGGACCGCGCCCTTCAGATCGCGAACCTCTACGCGGAGGGGTTCAAGCTCGGGCTCCAAGTTGGGGCAAAGCGAGGGCCCTCGGCCCACCCTGAGCCGGGACTGGAGGCGGTTGGTGACCGCACTCAGGAATCAGCGCGGGAAGAGCTGAAAAAGAGATGGAAAGACGCCGACGCCGAGATATTCGGACCGAGCGACGCCAAGCCGCCGGGCCCTGGCCAAGAAAGCCCACCTGGCAAACCGACGACCGGGGCAGATATTCAGAACCTCGTCCGGAATCTGCGCTTCGCGGATGAACCATCGACCTGGTTGACGATTCAGCGGATTATCCTCCCCCTCGCCCAGGGACACACCGTGACCCTTCGATTTCCACGACCGCCTCTCGACATCGCGGATTCGGCAGGCGGGGGAGGAGGGCCGCCATATGTGGAGGTGCCGCTAAGTCGGCAGGGCGCGGATCTGGACTCCTTCCTGAGAGAAGTCCGTGGATCGTCCGGGCGTCCTGGGCCCGTGTTGGAGGCGATCGTGAGGGCGTTTTCCCGAAGCGCGGTTCCCGCAGCCGTCTCCGCCTTCGGCGACTGCGTGGCGGACACCTATCTTGTCCAGCGAGTTCCCCGGAAAGTCCCTGTCCGAAGGGTATAGCAAAGCCTCCCAACCATGTCGACGCCAGTCGGTGTCACCGCCCCACTGCTTGGTGGCAAAGGTTGTCAGGAATTCTGTCGGGGTTCCCGACTTGGTATATCCCGCCTCTTGAAACGTGTCGGTGCGTTCTGGACATTCTTCCCGCTCACTCCCATTATCTTCTCAAGCAGGGGCAGGAATTTGTTCTGTAGCACGTTCTCAGGTCTGAATGCCGCCCAGGAGAAGGCGGTTCTTGCCGCCCTGAATTAATTCCAGCCTTGGCCAGGCCTACGTCGAAGCCGATGGTCGCACTACAGGGAGGTGGACTACCCTGCACACCTCACTCAGCGTCAGCCTCCCGCATAATTTTCGCCCTTCAAGCCGTGAGGCCGCGCTTCCTGCCCAATCTTCCCCTCCTCATAATCTCCGTGTAGGTTCTGAACCCTTCTTTATAAGCCAAAAAATGAATAAATGAGTCCCTTCCAAACCGGAAAGGCCAAATAAGGGCATCAGCTTCGAGAAAGCCTACTTCACATGTACATGAAAGTCCAGCGGGAGGATGTAGTCCGGATTCCCCCTGAGAGGCTCGGAGAGAACCTCGACGCCCTCGCGAGGGAGCTAACGAGGACTTCGTTCGAGGGCAAGATTAGCGGCGACAAGACGCTGACCATCCTCGCATCGAACATCGAGCGCCTCGGCGAGGGCAGGATAGTCCACGGCGACGGAGCGGTCTACCAGAAGGTGAAATATGACGCAGTCGTCTTCGCGCCGCAGCTTCAGGAAGTCGTCGATGGCGTTGTCGTCGAGATACTCAAGTTCGGGGCGTTCATCCGCTTCGGCCCGCTTGACGGCCTGCTGCACATCAGCCAGGTCATGGACGACAGGGTCGATGTCGACGAGGAGAACCAGCGGCTCATAGGCAAGGACACGAAGAAGGACCTGCGCAAGAACGACAGGGTCCGCGCGCGAATCGTGGCGGTGAGCCTGAACGAGAGGGCGCCGAACGA
This sequence comes from Thermoplasmata archaeon, assembly GCA_041489255.1. GTDB lineage: Archaea > Thermoplasmatota > Thermoplasmata > RBG-16-68-12 > JAFNFQ01 > JAFNFQ01. The sequence continues at coordinate 69,121 of JBGPQV010000006.1, forward strand.
GAGCAAGATCGGCCTGACGATGCGCCAGCCCGGCCTCGGCAAGCTGGAGTGGCTTGAGGAAGAGAGGTCCGGCGGGAAGAAGGGGAAGAGGAGGCGCTAGGCGATGGTCCAGAAGGTCCCGAAGGCGTGCAAGCACTGCTCGCACATCACCGATGACGACAAGTGCCCCCTTTGCGGGGCGGCGACCAGCAAGGACTGGCAGGGATATATCGTCATAGTGGACCACACGAGGTCCGAGATAGCGAAGAAGATGGGCATCCATGCCAACGGCAAGTTCGCGCTCAGGGTTCGATGAGTTCAGAATTGAAGAGGAATTTATCATCCTAACAATGCTGAGAACCATGCCGGGTTCATGCGAATCAGGAACCTTTAGAGACTTGCGATGCCTGACTGTCCCCGGACGATATGGAAGATGATGGATGCGACCGAGCAGACGATTCTAATCACTCAGGCCCTGCAAAATGAGACGATTCCTAAGCCCCCGCCCTCCGGGGCATCTTCCAAAAACCAGCTGAAGGCTCCACTTATAATCAGTCGGCTGCGTCAGGAACTCGACGCTTTGAAGAACGGGCCCAAACAGCCTTCATCATTCTCGATTGGCCGAAGGGTGAAGGCGGAACATCGAGGCCCTCGGAGTACAGTGCGATATGTGATATCTGGATAGGGATATGGGGATATGTTTTCACATTCACTCACCTACACATAACGCTTATATGCAATGCCTCTTATATGGTATAACGCCGGATGTCCCGGCTGGTAATCAATATGTCGATGAATACAGAAAATGTAGATGTGTCCGTCAAGCGTGCGATTGAGAGGCCCCGAACGCGCAGCAAATACCCGTTGCCCTCGGAACGGTTCCCTTTTGGGGTACACTTCGAGGTTCTGCGGCAGTTCATTGTTCGGACCAAACAGGGATCGGAACCTGTCAGTGTGGGAGCTGTCGAGGGAGGGACCTTGCAGAAACAGGCCGCGTCTCTAAACGTGGGCTTTCTAACATCACTAGGGCTGCTCACGGAGGCCAAGGGGAAGTACACTCCCACGGAAGCCGCAATCCGTTTCGTGAACACCCGAAACGCCAGCGACGAGCGCGCACGAGCAATCCTGCGCCCGGTCATTGAGGATTCCTGGTTTGGAACGTTCGCGAAGAACTGGTTTGCCACCAATCCAATGACATCCAAGAGCGATTTCGTCCGTGAATTAGCCCTCTACGGCGAGGTATCGGACATGACAAAGAAAGAGCGGGCATTGGAAGTCCTTGTAGAGTACCTGATGTACGCACAGATAATCGCCATGGGCGCAGACGGCAATCTGTCGTCGGGCGGAGGGCCAATGGGCACGACATCCGGTGCCACAGCATCCCCGCCCTCGCCAACCATGGGACTACGCGCCGCTCCCTTTGTGGCACCCATTGAGGGCTCCGTCGACTGGCAGACTGTCCAAACCGATGATTTTTATGTCAAGGTGCGGCCCGATCCCGATGTGCTGGCAGACCTTCGTGATCACCTCGATCTGCTTGAGAAGAAGATCGAGAGACAAAGGAGCAAAAAGCCTACATCCTGAAGCTGGCAAGGAGACTAGGTCGGGACGCGAGATCAACCCCTGCGGTATCCCCAGGACGCGATACGTCCGACGTCTTGCTGACGCACCTCACCCTCTTTATATATTCAGCAGGTCGTTCCGCACCTCCGAAGATGCCCTGCAGGAAGCCTTTTTCCACAAGAGCGGTCGGGTTCGATGAGTTCTTCAGGGACCTGAGGCTGCCCGATGACATGAGGGATTTCCTCAAGGAAGAGCCCGGGCCGGTGCTTGTCGGCGATGAACTGCTCAAGGTCGCGAAGCAGGCGAAGCTCCTGGTGAGCGTCGGGGATTTCTGCACGATGGATCTGATCACGAGGGGGAGACCGCCGGACATCGCCGTCGTCGATTTCAAGACGAGGCGGGAGGAGAAGCTCGAGTACGCGCATGTCTTGGAGGCGTTCGGGGAACTCGTCATGGAGGTCGTCAACCCGCCCGCCATGATCACTAGGGAGGCGTGGCTGGCTGTTTCCGAAGCGTTTAAATCAAAGAAGCGGGTAAGGCTCGACATCCGGGGAGAGGAGGACCTTCTCTCTCTGGTGTGCGTGGCACTCGCGCCCCTGGGCACGACAATCGTCTACGGAATGCCTGGAAAAGGCGCCGTGGTCGTGCTCGTGGACAGCAGAGAGAAGAGCAAGATGCGGAGCATCTTCAGAAAGATGGTGGCGTAGTTGGAAGTCGAGATAACGAGCAAGCGGGAGAACCTCCTTTTGAAGAGGTTCGAGGTCAAGTTCCAGGCGACGCACGCCAGCGAGGCCACCCCGAACCGCGAGACGATGCGCGCCGAGATCGCGAAGGCGCTCTCTGCGAAGAAGGAGTTCGTGATACTCGACTGGGCCCGCTCCGACTTCGGGAGGACGAGGACGGTCGGGTACGCCAAGATCTACAAGTCGAAGGAGGACGCGCTCAAGTTCGAGCGCAAGCCCATCCTTGTCCGCATGGGGCTGGTGGCTGCAGAGGTGAAGGCCAAGAAGGAGAAGAAGGCGCCACCGGTGAAGGTGCCAAGGAAGGAAGAGGCAAAGCCGGCGGAGAAGACACCGCCAAAGGAAGAGACCAAACCCACCAAGAAGGAGGAAGCGCCGAAGAAGGATGAGGGCGCGAAGCCCGCCGAGAAACCAAAGGAGGAGAAGGCGGCGCATGCGGAGAAGCCGGCCAAGAAGGCGGAAGGCGAGAAGGCCGAGGCGAAGAAGCCCGCCAAGGGTGGTAAGTGATGGCGAAGGAGAAGAAGGCTGCCACCGCCAAGCGGATGTACTACAAGATCGAGGGCGGGAAGATAGTTCGCGAGAAGCAGCAGTGCCCCAAGTGCGGGCCCGGGACCTTCATGGGCAAGCACGTGGACAGGGTGTCCTGCGGGCGATGTGGCTACACTGAGTTCTTCAAGAAGTCACCGGACGTTTAGTCTCCGCACTGCCTCCCCGATGAGGCGAGGTGGACCATGAAAGGACTGATTGTGTTCGACAGCTACTTCGGAAACACGAAGTCGGTTGCTGATGCGATTGCAGAGCAGGCCAGAGCGGAGGGCCACGAGGTCGAAGTGGTCTGCGTCCGGGATGGAAAGGCCTAGGAGCTCACGGCGGATTTTCTATTCGTAGGTTCGCCGACGAGGATCGGGAGACCAACAGGCAGGGTGAGGAAGTTCGTCAAGAAGCTCGATCGTCAACAATGGGGCGCGAAACCCATCGCGGCCTTCGACACATACATGGCAGCAAACCCCGAGAACCCGAAGAGCAAGAAATGGACCGAGTACGGGGCCGGTTACCTCATCTATGATATGCTCAAGGAGAAGGGGTTCAATGTCCGCTCTCCACCCCTGAAGTGCCTAGTCACGGATTCGAAGGGACCGCTCGCGTCCGATGCACTTGACAAAGCAAGGCAGTACACGCACGAGTTCCTCTCGACGCTCGGCAAGTAGCTCAGCTTTACAGACGCCCGCTCCTGAATCCAAAAAGCTCTTATCGTCATGCACAATCGGTGAGCCTGAGAGCCTAAGAGGAGCGTTCCACCATGCACAAGATGACCGAGAGGAATCTGAGCGACGCGTATGCGGGAGAGAGCCAGGCCTTCATGAAGTACAATATCTGGGCCGACAGGGCAGAGCTCGAAGGAAAGAAAGGAGTCGCGAAGCTATTCAGGGCGATCTCGCATGCTGAGAAGGTGCACGCGACGAACCACTGGCGCGCGCTCGGCATGATCAAGGGCACCAAGGAGAACCTGGAGAAGGCGATAGAAGGAGAGAGATACGAGGTCGAGGAGATGTATCCTGCCTTTAAGGCAGTAGCAGAATTCCAGAAGGAGAAGGCGGCGATCCAGACCACGGACTACGCGCTCCAAGCTGAGAAGGTGCATCTGGAGATGTACGAGAAGGCGAAGGAGACAGTCGCGGCGGGGAAGGATATCCAGGTCGGCGACATCTACATCTGCCCCGTTTGCGGGTACACCATGGAGGGCTCCGCCCCCGACAAGTGCCCGATATGCGGCGCGAGGAAAGAAAGTTTCAAGAAATTCTGAGGGTGGTTGCCAGAAGGGGCATCCAGCAACCGCCGATGAGAATGATGCGTTCTGGATTCAAATCTTGAAAAGAAACCGGGTCGGAAGATTTAATTACGCCCTTGCACAGTGCGCGGCGGGATTCACCTTGAAAGCTGGAAAGACGGTAACAGCATTGGCGGTGTCTTGGCTTGTGATCGCCGGCGTCCTCTCGATGTTCGTGGCGATTCCTCAGAGGGCAGCGGCACAGACAATCACGGTGACAAATCCGAGCTCAGGCTCCGTGTGGTACGCCAGCAGCACGTATACAATCATGTGGACCTCGTCGGGCGCTGTAGGTCCCGTGAAGATAGAGTACAATAATTCATACCTTGCAGTCTCAGACGTCATAGTAGGCAGCACTGCCAACGACGGCAACTATGATTGGACCGTGCCGAGCATCATCGACTCGTCCAGCTATTACTTCATCAGGATTAGCGACGTCGGCGACCCGGCAGTCTACGACGATAGCCCATTTTTCGATATCGCTGGCGGTTCGGGTAGCGGCACGATAAGCGTGACTGCTCCCTCGATCTTGACCACGTGGTACACGGGCAGCACCTACGATATAACGTGGTCCACCACTGGCAGTGTCGGTCCGAACGTCCGGATCGAATATTCCGAGTTCCCGTGCGTATTGTGTACTCCTGTCACAATCACTTCGAGCACGCCCACAGCCACGGGGAGATATTCTTGGGCGATCCCCACATCATTGGCTGCGGGAGCCTATACCATCACAATCACAGATACGAGCAATGCGAATATTGACGACAACAATTACTATTTCACGATTAGAGCTGGCTCCAACCCGATGCTGATCATCGCCGTCATTGCGATCATCGCGATTGTGCTGATAGTCGTCGTCCTTGCAGTCGTCCTCGCGATGAGGAAGAAGAAAACCGCAGCTCCGCCTCCCCAAGCCAACATCCCCGTCATGCCTCCAGCGACACAGTACGCCCCGCCGCAATACCAGACTCAATATCCACCGCAATATCAAACTCGATATCCTCCGCAACAGCAGGTTGCTCAGGCACCGGCCGGGGGGACCAAGATGTGTATCAACTGCGGCAAGTCGATACCGGCCGATTTCACCTTCTGCATACATTGCGGCGGCAGGACCTAGGGATTCGGTTTCCCCGGCAAGGCATTGTCCCCACCGCGGACCGGCATGGCCAATTAGCATCAGCGTGAGCTAGGGTAGAATCCGTGCGAGACGAGGCAATCTATTTCAATGTCGTCCCGCTCTCTCGGCCTTGCAGACGGGCCTGTAGTGTAGCCAGGATATCACAGAGGCCTCCGGAGCCTCTGACTCGGGTTCGAAACGCCCTCCCGTGAAGCGAGGGGGCGGCGAAAATCCCGACAGGCCCGTCCCCTCACGTCTTGAACTGCAACTCGATATCCTCGGAGGGCGTCTCCGCGACGATCGTGAAGCCGCGGCTCGATTGCTGGGTAACCTTCGGCGCGAGACCGTGATCGCCGAGGAGGGCGATGAGCCGCTCCTTGGTTTCCTTGGGGTCGCGGTCGGTCCCGCTCGTCATGGCGGGGGCATCGGTCACCATCTTGTACCTGACGCGGACGCCCTTCCCCTGAGATGCTACGAATCCGAGCGACTTGAGGGATTTGAGTCTGGCAGAGACCAGCTGCTGATAGGAGTCCGTCTCCTTCACGATTTCCCTGACGGAGACTTCGCCGTCTCTCTTGATTATCCGGATTATCGGACCGAACCTCTCGTCGCGGACGAGGGTCATTGCGACAACGTCATCGCGACGTGCGGACAACGGAGAGAATAGCGCGGTCTTCCTCCCGAGCGAGATCCCCTCGAGGATGCCTACGACCAAGAGGACCGAGACGTGCCAGCGCAGAGACTGGAGCGGTATGCCGAGTTTCCTCTGCATCTCCCTAAGGTGCATTCCTGGCTCGTTGAACACCGCCTGGAATATGCGCAGACGCCTTTGGTTCATAAGTTGCGAGACGCCAGACCTGCGCGGTTCTATCCTGAGAAGCACGACCTCCTCGCCGAGGGCGCGCCTCAGCGCCTTGCCGACGCTCTCCCGCTTGCGGGGCATTGGCGCAGCATGCGCCTTCAGAATGAAAAGGCTTTGCGGTCGCCCCTCGCGCCCTCGTTCTCTGGAGGGAACGCGGGCTGGAACTCCACGCCGATCTCCTCGCAGTTCTCGCGGAGCTCCGCATCAATCGCATCGAAGTAAGTCGGGTCCTCCAAATCAGAGAGAAAAGCTGCCCGTTCGTCGGGAAGCAACTGGATTGCCGCCTTGCGCATCCTCTCCATGACGCCAGGCCGCTTCCTGAGCCTGTCCCCAAGGATCTTGACCGCTCCCGCCTCGGTAATCTCGCGAACGAGGACTTCGAGAGGTTCTCCCCTAAGCCCGGGCAGGTAAGGCCCGATGAACGCCCAGACCTCGATTCCCTCGTCGGCAAGAGCCCTCATCGTGTCGAGCCTCTTGCGCGGCGGGGCGGCCAGCGGTTCGACCGCGCGGGAGACATACTCGTCCAGGGTGGTGACAGTTATCCCCACGTCGAGCTCCTCGAACGTCGACAGGATGTCAATGTCCCTGAGAATCAATGCGGACTTCGTCTGTATGCTCACTCGCAAGGGGGAGTCGCGCAGGCGCGAGAGGCAGGAACGGGTCGTGTGGTACCTCGCCTCGATCGGCTGGTATGCGTCGGTGACTGTGCCGACCCCGACGACGCCCTCGTGCTTGCTCCTCAGATCCATGTTCAGGATTGCGGGCATGTCCCCTCTCACGTCGACGAAAGTGCCCCACTCCCTCGTCTCTCTCAGGACCGCGGGGGCGTAGCAGTAGGCGCATCCGTGTGCGCATCCCCTGTAGGGGTTGAGCGCGAAATCGAGGCCGGGTAGAGATGACGGGACCAGGGCATGTCTGCAGGAGACCTGCACGACCTTCAACGCTTCCGCCCCCTGACCGCTTTATTGATGACTGTGCGGGCGGACTCGGTCATGTTCAGCTCTTGGAGCTCGCCGAGCGGCGTCCACTTTGCGTCCGCCACATCGCTCCCCGCCGCAAGATCGCCGCCGCGCCACCCCGATAGAAAGTCGACGATGATATAGTGGAAGCGGACCCTACCCTTGTCGTCCCTGTTCACAGCGTCGACGACCTCGAACAACTCCGTCGGCTCGATCTCGATGCCGCACTCCTCCATGACTTCCCGCCTCAACGCATCCTTGACGGTCTCCCCAATCTCGACGAGGCCGCCGGGGATGCTCCACATGCCCTTGCTCGGTTCCTTGCCGCGCTTCACCAGGAGAACGCTGTCGCCGCGCATGACGATCGCCCCGACGCCGACCAGCGGGTGCTTCGGGTACTCCCGGTCCTCAGCATCCGATGAAGTCATCGACAGTCCTCTGGTGCAGGGCGTATCTCAGGATCTCGCTTCTCTTGATATAGCGTGACATCGGGATGTCGAGCCTTGTGGAAAGATGCCCGAACACCTCGTTCAGGCTGCTGTAATTGGCGGGCTCCGTCCTCAGCGCCCTCCTCACGTTCTCCCTCACGTTCCAAACGCCTATCGGCATGATGTACCCGGGGTGAGTCTCCCGCAATATGACCGTCGCGGCCTGGCGCCTCTCGCCCTCCAGCTTCTCCGCGACAGCGAGTCTGGCGGCGTAGTAGCAGCCGCCGATGTCGGCGTAGGTGGTCCTCCCGCCATAGTATTCGTGGCTGTTGATGAGCCAAGTCTGCTGGCCGGTCGGGTTCCAGAGGGTCCCGGGGTACCACGCCTCGATGAGCTCGTACATCCAGGAGTGAGGCATCATGATGACGAGGAACCTGTCGTCGTAGCCTATGCTCTCATAGACCCGATACTCGTTGATAAGGGGGAACCTCTTCACCTTCTCCCTCAGGTTCTTCCCTATCGTGTCGTCCACGGCAGTGATGGACCATCGTGTCGGCACGAACTTCCTGTTATCCTCGAGGCCGAAGGCTCCGACGCTGAAAGCCCTCTGGATCTTGGAGACGGGGATGCCCTCCCGGTAGAGGCCGAGCACCGCAGGGACCGCCTTGAGGTCGGTGTCGCTATAGGCCTTGTCGAGCTTCGCATCGACCTTGTAGCTCGAGATATCCATGGTCTTGAGGGGGGCCGAGGGACCGAAGGGCTGCGTCTCGTCATCGAGAACGATCCGCCCGAAGGGTCTCTTGGTGAACTCCACTTCGACATCGGTTACCATCGTGCTCAGGGCGAGCTCCCTCGTCAGGTCGACTATCCTCCCGCCGTTCTCGACATCCATGACGTGGACCCGGTGCATCCCCCTGACCAGCTGCGAGCGGAAGGAGACTATGTCCTCAATTGACCTGCTCAGCCACTGCTCCGGCATGTCCAAGATCGCAGTGTCCGCGTGGAATGGCGGGACCAAGGGCCCGACATACACCTTGGGGTACCCGAACCTCCCGACGAACACTCCCGGCGGGGATGACCCATCGATGTTGAATGAGTCGATGAGAGGCTGCGTCTTCATCAGGAAGTCCCATTTCACCATTATCGGGCAGCGCGTCTTCCCGCACAGGAGCTTCGAGCCGCGGCATTGAACACATTGACCTGACGCGGAGGAGTCTTGGGCGGCCGCATCGAAGACCGATTCCAGCCTGGGCTGACTCTGGATCAACGCCCACGCAATCGTGGCGCGGGCATAAGAGGCTGACGGGTGGTGCGGCGAAACTTGCGGGATAGGGCTCACGGTGGCGGTCCGTGTCGGACGCGGGCACGCGGCCCAATCGGCTGCCGGGACTATGCCACTATCCGTCCGTGCGAGACCAATCTCTTCCCGTCCACCTCGAGTGTCGCGTCGTTGAGGAATGCGGGGGTCCCGAAAGCGCTTCGGTTGTTGCCGCCAAGCTCGGAATTGTCACCGATGCCGATCGTGACCACGCCCTCCACGATGCTGTTCTCCAGGAACCCGCATTTGGCGGCGGGATTCAAGCCCACTTGCATCCATCCCAGCTGGTCGGCGCCCTTCTTCCTCTTTTCCTCCGTGAAGAACATCTTGAAGACATCGAGGTGCTCGTCCGCGTCGACCTTCCTCATCCTCCCGCCCTCGAACTCCCAGCTCAGCGCCCTTATCAAATGACCTGCCTGAGGGATCGGCGATGTAGAGACTACCCTCCCCTCGCCGCTGCCCTTCTTCAGCGCGATGCCGACCGCCCCATCCGGGAGTGAAGCGTGATAGCTCGACCTGACTCCCTTCCTCGGCCTTATCTCTCCGTTCGAGAGGGTCGGCATTGCGCCGTGAAACTCGAACTCGAAGTCAGTTCCCCCGGGTGCGGTGACCCTGCCCTTCCTCGCCCGCGACAGCGCCCTGGCGATCGGCTCCCCTTTCTTCTTCATGAGCTTGGGGTCCACCGCCATGGCCTGCAGCGATGAGCTGTGCCACTCCCCGTAATCGAAGCCATAGGTACGCGCCCTCGCCTCCGTCACCCTGGAAATCGACAGGTCGAGTGTGGGCACATTCCTCTTCTCAAATGGCTTGTACGTGGCCGTGGCCCCCTTGTCGTTCGCCGCCCACCTCTCAGGAGGTATGTCCCTCATCCTGCTGGGGTCCTGTGGGCCTCCGATGTACACCTGTGCAGTGGACGCCTTGAGGAATGCTTGCCCCAAGGATGACGGCGATTTGAGCCAGCTCGCAGGGAGATTCAGCAACGCATCGTACCAGATGTCGTCTGAGTCCAGGGAGATAACGGTGTCCGCCCCCGCCCTCCTCGCTGCCTTCACTATCTCCTTGGCGAGCGGAAGCATGTGCTCCGTCGTGTGCACGCCAAGCGAGTCCTTCTTTCCCAGCCTGATGCAGTCCTTCACAATCCTGTCCGCGACGATCCCGTAGTCAATGTCCATATCGATTCCTCCTCACGGTCCGGGGAGCGCTCCGCGACTACTTAAGAATGCACGGCGGATCCGCGGATGTCCCGAGATTTCTCATCTGGCGGCGAACAGGTGGTACTTCTGGCTCGGGTCGGACAGTTCCATCTCAATTCGCTTCGCGATCAGCTTGTCCGGATGCCTGATGGCGGGAACCCTCTGCGCGATGTCCTCGAAGCCCTTGAACGGCCCCTTCTTCCTCTCCTCCAGGACCATCCACATCGTCTTCTTCCCCAAGCCAGGCAGCAGCTCGAGCATGTGGAACCGAGTTGTTATCGCCTGCGCCTCGTTGAAGAACCTGACGAACCTCTCGGCCTTCTCGATTACGACCTCGTCGATGATGAACGGGAGTTCGCTCTGCGCGGCGTTCGTCAGCTCCTCCCAGCTCACCCTCCTCTTCACATGGAGGATGACGTCCCTCTTTTCGATGTCCTTGCCTATGTAAGCCCTGTCACCGGCGGTGAGCGTGACGTTTTCCTTCGGCGTGAGCTCGAACAGTTTGAACTCGTCCTCGCCCAGCGCATAGGCCACGGGCTCGCGATAGGACCTCGAGCGGTCGGGATGACCCTGAGGCAAGTGGTCGAGGATGCGAACGTAGTCTTCCAAGTCAATCCCGACCTCACAGGTACTTGGCGACTATCTGCAGAACTCGATCTGTGTCCTCCTTAGACAGGGCGAACCGTTCCTTCGCGAGGATCGCCCGCACGTCGTCGGCGTGATTCGGGAGGATGTCGACGATCTTTATCGCGTTGGAGAGTGTCATCATCGGCACTTCCATCAGCTCCTTGACCAGCTCCCTGGCCTTCGTCACGCCGAGCCTCGCGAAAAGCTGCGTGTGCTGCAGTGCGGATTGCTGCTCGGGGGTGAGCGATGGCCGCGTGTCCTTCTCCTTCTCCAAGAGGTTCTTGACCTCTGCCAGCGACAGGTACTCCTCTTCCATGCTATTCCCTCCTCAGGCCCGCTTGAGGTGCTCGGGCAGCGCGATCGCCTTCTTGATCTTCCCGCCGAACCTCACGTCAATGACATACGCCCTGCCCCTCGTCTCCACCACCTTGCCTGTCAGGCCGTGGAAGCGCTTGTGGGGCTGTCCTTTGTGCACTCCCGAGTCGATGATTATTGAGACCTTGTCCCCTTCCTCGAAATGCTGGAGCGCCCTCGTGATCGGGGAAAGCCCGCGCTGCCTCGCCCGCTTGCGGAACTTCTGGCGGGTCTTCCTCATTATGCCCTTCGACGCCTTCACCATGGTCTATTCCCCGTCGTGGACCTCTAGCACGTCCAGCTCCAGCACGTCGCAGGGAATCCCCAGGACCCCGGCGAGGCTCGGCTCCGTCCGTCCCTGGTCGCCATGGACCAGCTCCTTGACGTAGCTGCCAGCCTCGGCGCGGATAACTAGCTCGAGAAGCGGTCCTTCGAGCATCGTCATCTCGATGCCCTTGATCCACCTTTCTCGCACCTTGTCCGCCCTTCGATGGGATACCCTAATAGGGGTTCTCTGCGCGACTGGTGAAACGAGTAATGATGCTATCCCTTTTTTAACCTTTTCCTCGTCGATTGGAGCACTCAGGCGGATTAGGATTCGGTACGTCTTGTCGCACGTTCTGTCCTTCAGCGCGACGACCTCTTTCCTGTTCGTGAACCTGAGGTCCGAGACCTCGACGGTGCCCGAGGAGTTCACCGCGATCTCGACCTTGATGAGGTCGATGCTCCGCCTCCTGGGATTGAGTATCTCCACGATGAAGGGCCTGCCGCGTCCGAGCATCCTCGCGTCGATGTCTTCCCGCCCGAGTCCGTGGAGTGCATGCCCGGTCCCGCCAGACTGCTCCATGACCACCTTGGCGATCACCTCCTCGACGCTCGACTCGTACATCTTCCCCTTGCCGCCGCAATGCTCGCAGCCCTTACCCTGACACCGCCTGCACGGCCACTTCGTTTGCGGGATCCCGCGCACCAGCTTCCTGTACCGCCCGTAGATGAAGAGCGACGTGACCTGGAGCTGGACGACGTCGAAAGCGGTGTCTATCAGCGCAACTACGTCGGGGTGCTCGAACTCCGCCGGCCTGCCGGCGAGAGACTCGATCCTCTTGCCGACCTCGCGATTGATTTCCGTTTTCAAAGGTTCGGCGTGCGCCGAGCCCACCGCCGTCCAAAGCTCCTCCTCCCGCGCCGCAACATCCGGTGCGATGCGGGACCCGATCAGAAAAGACCGCCACTCCCAACCCTCAAGCGACTTGAGGACGAGGGTGACGAATTTGTCAACCTCGGTTACGAGGCCGTCGCAGAGCCAGCATCGCTCCGGCTCTTGTAGCTCCAGCGCTGGACGCAGAATGGCCCCGCGCTCCTTGTTCGACATGCCGTGGCCCAAATGACCCGCGAGCCGTCCGACACAGGAGCCGCACAGCTGGCGGTCACCCAGCTCATTCCATGAGATGCCCTTGATCGCTTCCTCGAGCGGGAACTGACCTTCCTTCACGCCAGCCGCAAGTCCGGGCATCCTATTAAGTTCACGCAAAGCTCAAGACTGGGACCACGACCGCAGCGCAATCCGGTGCTCAGGCTAGGCAACGATAGCTTTCGCGCTGCGAACCATCATGGCAAAAGGCTCCGTGCCCCGCGCAGAGCGTCGCTACTTCGTGACGTAAATCTCGATGCATGAGACGTTCACGGTCCCGCCTTCCTCCCTGGGGAGCTTCTCCGTTGAGATCTGTATGTCCCTTATCTTCGAGTCCGGCACGAACCGGTTCTTGACTATCTCGGCGACGTCGACGGCCCTGCTGATGCTCCTGCCTCTGGCCCTGATGACCACTTCTGAAGAACCGCTGTTGAACTGCGTCATGACTGCGAGGACGTAGTTCATCGTGGGTTTCTTGCCGATGTAGACTATGTTCTCTTTGTTCTCTGCTGCCATGGTCCTCCTCCCTTGGCTCAGTTGGTCATTTCGCGCGACCTTATTTAACTGTCGCCTAGGTGGTTATCATCGGCGGCATTCAGGAGGGCATCTTTCTCCCTGAAGCGATTGTCGCGGGTTGGCGGCGGAGAGGCCGGCTCGAAACCCGTCCTTGCTTATTTCTCCACGCAAACCGGTTCCGATGATGCAGAGGACCCACCGAGAAACCTATAAATACACATGCGCCAATGAGAAAGGCCGAGAAGAATGCCGAAGGACAAGAGCGAAGGATTCCACTCAGCGGCGGGGCTCATCAGATATTTCGATCAGGAAGACGAAAAGGCGCTTAAGGTGCCGCCTTGGGTCGTCGTGTTCCTCTGCATTTTCATGTCCGCCGCGGTAATCATCGCGACCTGGCAGTGGCCGGCCTGATCGAGTTCAGTCTCGGCGGCTGTCCAGTGTGCTGGAGTATGAGCGCATCTTCTGATACCGCAATGATAATAAACGCGCCTGCCTAGGGAATCTCGACAGCAGGATACGCTCGATTTGCCGAAAGAAGATACCCCCGAAGACGACTTCTATTCGAGGATTCCCGTGGAGCTGAACATGGGCGAGCTGCGCATGGACGAGCACATCAAGAAGGGCCAGGGCGACAGGACAGCCATCCACTATCTCGACAAAACCTTCAGCTACTCGTGGTTGAAGGAGAACGCCAATAAGGCGGCGAACGCGTTCGAGTACCTCTGCCTTGAGATCGAGAACCGGTTCATGACCCGCTCCACGACCGCGCGGAGATTCCGCGCGACCGAGCGGCGACGCCGCACGAACGAGCGGAGGCAGGAACCAGCGCGCCAGAAATCGGCTCCCATAGGGAGAATACGGGCAACGGTCGGAGCGGTCCACGACAGACCGGCAGATACCGCCACAGGCCCCGGATACGTCGCCGGATGACCGTTTGCCGCCGACGGCGGGTCCGGAGCAGCAGCTGTGAGGGCAGGAGATCAAGAATAAGGAAGAACGCCCCTCCTTCCGAGGAGGCTTGATGCATGCTCTCGCTCTGGCGCTCGCGGGTGATACTACTTCGTCGCCTCGGGAATCGGAACGGGCCGCATGGTGGCGGTCGCGTCGTCGTTCTGCCTGATCTTGCTCCGGAGGCGCTGGAAGATCTTCGCGGCGCTGCTCGTCTTGTCCACCGCCGCGATGGCCATGTCGAGCATGCCCGAGGCGGTGACGTAGGCCTGCCTCATCTTAGTCTCGCAGACGACGGTCGCAACTTTCAGCTGCCACTTGAAGCCTTCCTGCACGGCGTTCACCTCCAGGAAATTGAATGCCGGATTGTATAGGCACGGAGGGATCAGGAACTCCAGCTGCCATCGGAATCCATGACTGTGCGGCCCGGGGGAAGAGCAACCTATAATTGGCGCACGTCAATGCCGCGACCGTGAGCTACAGATATGCAATCCTTGGCTCCGGACGTCAAGGAACCGCCGCCGCATACGATTTCGCGATGCATGGCGATGCCGATTCGATTCTCATGGGCGACCTCAACAGGAGCGCGGCCGATTCCGCCGCAAGGCGCGTTAACCGCTTGATGGGGGAGAAGGTCGCTTATGCAACGAAGGTCGACGCGAAGAAGCCCGAGAGCGTGCTGCGATTCCTGAAGGGCGTGGACGTGGTCCTGAGCGCGGTGCCTTACTCCTTCAACCTCTCGCTTTCAAGGCTCGCAGTGAAGGCGAAGGCGTCTATGGTCGATCTAGGCGGGCACACGGGGATCGTGAGAAAGCAGCTCAAGCTGGACTCCCACGCCAGGAAGGCTGGAATCGCTATCGTGCCTGACTGCGGTATGGGACCAGGGGCGAACATCACTCTGGCGGTGAGGGCCATTCAAATGCTCGACAAGGCGGAGGAGGTTAGGATATACGACGGCGGGCTTCCTCTTAGTCCCCGACCGCCGTGGAATTACTCGCTCTTCTTCAGCGTCGGCGGTCTGACGAATGAATACTCAGGCACTGCGACATTCCTCCGCGGCGGGAAAATGGTCGAGGTGCCGGCCCTGACGGAGCAGGAAGAGATCATGGTCCCATCCCTTGGCATTCTCGAGGCGCGCGTCACCACCGGAGGTCTATCAACCATGCCGTGGACATACGATGGTACGTTGCGGGTGCTGGAGAACAAGACGCTGCGGTACCCCGGTCACTGGTCACGCATGGAGGCGTTCGCAGACCTCGGCATGTTCTCGGAGAAGCCTGTGAAGATAGGAAAAAGCAGAGTAGTGCCGCGCGAAGTTTTCCATGAGTTGTTCGAGGCTCGGGCATCAGACCCGGAAGCCCGAGACGTGGCGGTGATTCATGTCGTCGGGCGGGGATTGAAAGATGGTGTACCATCTTCGGCCGTCGTCAACCTGACCGACAGATACGATGAGAAAACAGGGTTCAGAGCGATGGAGCGACTGACCGGCGGGCACGCGGCCATTGTGGCGGCGATGATCGCACGGGGCACTATCCAGCCCGGGGCACATTCGGTCGAGAGTGCGGTACCGCCGGAGGAGTTCATCCACGAGGCGCGCAGGCGGGGAATGGAAGTGACGGAGAAGGTTGAAGGAATCAGAGCCTAGACCCGATTTTTCGACCTGGCCAGGCGTTTATTGGACGAACCCATTTTATAGAAGCAAGTCCCATATCCAGACGCCCAGAATCGGGCATGGGGAGTCGGGGAAATGTCATCGAAGATGCTGTTGTCGGTCTTTGCGGTCGGGATGCTGATTGTTGCGGCGTTCTGCGTGGGGGTGTCGAGGAAGGGCGGCGACTTGGCTGCATCCCCTCTGGTGGATCCTCAACGGGATGGCACTCCCCCCTATGAACAAACAAACGCGAGCGCCGATCCGTCGACGATATGGGTGGAAACGTCCCCTCCGGGCCGGGAACCGAAGGAGAGCACGCTTACTTTGAAGCTCGACGGGCTCGGGGTGCCCGTGGAGGAGTACAGGCCCGAGGACGTGATGTTCGTGATCGACGCCTCGTGGAGCATGTATGAGAACGACCCGTACGACCTGAGGCTAGAGGCGGCGAAGCACTACGTCGACCTTCTCAAAAGCTCTGATAGGGCGGCCGTCGTCGCGTTCAACTACGACGCGTGGCTCGTCGGCGGGGACCACCTCAGCTCAAACTTCCCGCACGTCAAGCAGAACATCGACTCGATCACCGTGGATTACTATACGAACCTGTACGACTCCCTGAGGATAGCGACGGACGAGCTGGTCAACCGCGGCGACGACACTCACGTCTGGCTGGAGATCTTCCTGACGGACGGGGCCGACACTCGCGGCTTCACCGGCGACGAGATACTCAGCCAGGCGCAGAGGGCAGCGGACAACAACATCACGGTCTTCACGATCGGGCTCATCGGCACCGGCGGCGTCAACGAATCGATCCTGATGGACATCGCGAACGTCACTGGCGGCGAGTACCTGAGAGCGGATAATGCGACCGTCCTCGATGACATCTACGAGGAGATCAGCCAGATGGTGAGATATCCGGACGCCGCCGGCCGGGACAACAACGTGGATGCGATCCTGCCGGACTACCTGCATTACGTCGATGACAGCGCGGTGCCGACGCCAGACTTCGCGGGCATGTATGGGGGAGAATTCCATCTGATGTGGAATTTCTCCAAGCTCAAAATAAATGAAACATGGACGGCCACTCTCAACGTCACATCGAGCATCCAAGGTGCGCACCTCTATGCGCTGTCCTATCCGGACACGATGGTCACGTACACAAAGTACGACGATACCCGCAGCAGCGTTTCATTCCCGGAGACGTTCATCGACGTAATCGGGAACACCGAGCCGGTCGCGGAGGCCGGTGGCCCGTATCAAGGATACGAGGGGGCGGCGGTGACATTGGACGCGAGCGGTTCTAGCGATCTGGATGGCGATGCGCTGTTCTTCCGGTGGGATTTTGAGAACGACGGGACCTGGGACACCGCGTGGATGACCGACGCGACGTTCGATTATCTGTGGGGCGACGACTGGACCGGCACCGTTGCATTGGAGGTGTCCGACGGAAACCTCACGGACTCGGACACAGCGAACGTGACGATTGTCAACGTCCCGCCGACGATACTTGATGCGAGGGCTGTCAGCATCGCGAATCTGACATTGCGCGTTGCGGGCGAGAAGTGGCACGATGTCACGCTCACGCTGTTCAAGGACGGGAATGAGACCGCGAGCGTCGGAGTGACGAGATACCCCGGTTCTCCTGACGAGCAGACCGCGACGATCGAGAACGTGACGATTGACCTCACGGGTGCAATGTCGGCGGTTGTTGTGTATACGCCGATGGACGACCCGATCAACGGGCAGATATGGGGCTCGACTCCCGCGTGGCTCATCCTCACTGCAAAGGATGGCTCTGAGGTGCGCATACACCACGAGTTCAACGTGCGGCACAACGACACCTGGGTCTGGAACGTCACCGATCTGAGGGTGTTCCTAGTTGGCCTACCTATCGAGTTCAGCGCATCGGCGCATGATGTCGGGAGCGATGACCTATACTTCGTGTGGGATTTCGGGGACGGGCGGAACTTCACGACTGTTGCTTATAACAACGGAGTGGGCCCGGATCCGTACCCGAGCCCGGATGTGAACCCGATAACCGCCACATCCAGTGTAGTAGTCACATATCCGGTCGCAGGGACCTACACCGTGACATTGACAGTGACGGACGACGATGGCGGCTCGACGACAATCTCTATGACAATCGAAATGGGATGAGGTTCCTGACTGCTACCGGCGAAGACCCTTATGGTTCTCGAAGAGATTGACACGATAGCCACGCCGGCGGCATCCCGAGGATATCCGTCCCGGAAGGACTCTGGGTAGGCCTAGGTCGGACCGTAGACAAGTCCAAGGATCGAAGGGCAGGATTGAAGCGTTCGATCGATCACTCGGTCGAGAGTCCGGCGAGCCAGGACCTCGCTTCAGGATGGTCGTCGATCATTTCCCCGGTCTTATGCCACCTTTGATTGCTCGTGAGTGTCTTGAGGAGACAGGCTGCAAGCCACTCCTTGAATCCATCCCTCCCCCCTAGGGAAGTGTGGGCTTCTTTCAGCATTCTGAGGTTATCGAAACGCATCGTTTCATGAAGAGAATGCGACGGTATCCGAGCCGTGTTCCCAGCCTTGATGTCTAAGGAGAAGCGTGCCCCTTCTCCCAGCACATGGAGGCGAGCTCCGTCTCGCCCATCTCCTGGAAGAGCCTTGCCTTGAACCGCCACAGCCCGGGGTATTCGGGGGCGATCTCGGAGAGGTCATTCAGGGACTCGATCGCCTCAGTCATCCGGTGCCCCGCGGCCAGGTACGCCGCGCATGCGAATAGTGCGTCCGGATCCTTGGGGTCCGCGCGGAGCCTATCGGAAATGGCAGCCCAGTGCATGTCGTCGCACGGCATCTCGCGGCGGCGGTCGAGGAGAAAGGACATGGCCACGGAATGAATTGGAACCGAGGATATTGACGCTTTTCATGTGGTTATCAAACATGGTTGCGTTCCATTTCTCTGGACGACGGCGGCCTCCAACTTCCTGGACACGCGAATCGACAGACTCTCCGAGCGCGGTGAGTTTGATGTCGGCGGGACACGCTGATAGCCCCGGGCAAAGGGATGAGTAGGAGACATCTCCAGTCGAAGAAAGTCAGCAGGGGTGGGTGCCCCCAAGCCTTAACTATCCTCCCTACCTCATAAGTTCGATGCGCTGCTCCAATTGTGAGAAGTGTTGCGAGGAAACGGAAATGGAGCTCTGCAATGCGGACATCGCGCGGTTGGAGCGCCGCGGCTACCGGAAGGACGATTTCTCGCTTCGAGGGACCGACGGGATACCGAGGCTGCGCAACGTTGGCGGGTACTGCTTCTTCTATGATCATAATCGGAAGCGGTGCAAGGAGTACGCCAGTCGGCCGCTCGGCTGCTTCATCTACCCGGTCAATCTGACCGAGGATGGCGAGATCGTCATCGACAGGTTGTGCCCCGAAGCTGACACGCTAGCGCCTCGTGAAATCGAGACCAAGGGCCGACGCCTCCGAAAGCTGATCGATACGATAGACAATGCTCGGGAGACTATGTGATTCTCATCTATTCCGCCGGACGCAGTCTCATGCTCAGACCTTTGCGCTCCCGCCATCGTTGACCAAGACAATCCTGTAGCGCGCTTTATTCTCCTTGACCTTCTGTATCGCCTCATTCGCCTGCGCCATCGGCATCTGCTCGACCATCGGCGCGATCTTGTGGGCTTGGGCGAAGGAGAGCACCTCCTTCATCGTGGCCCTGCTCCCGAGAAATGAACCCGTGACCGACTGCTGGTGGACCACGAGCTCCATCAGGTCCACGGATACATTTGCCGGCGGGAAGCCCATCATGACCAGCCGCCCGTTGGTCTTGACGGTCCACAGGACGCGCGTCCAGTCGATCTCGGTATGACCGGTATACAGCACCAAGTCGAAGTTGTAATAGAGCTGCTTTATCCGCTCATTGTCTCCCGCCACGACGAAGTCGTCAGCGCCAAACCCGAGCGCCTGCTCCTTCTTCCCCGGAGACGAGGATATCACGGTCACCTCGCAGCCGAGAGCGTGTGCAAACTGAATCGCGAGGTGACCCAGCCCGCCGACGCCGACGACGCAGACCTTGTCCGAAGGTCCCGCCTTGAATGTTCTCAGCGGAGAATAGACGGTGACACCCGCGCAGAGGAGGACCGCTCCGACCTCCGATGGCATGCTCTCGGGCAGAGGATAGACGAACCTGGCGTCCGCCGTGACGGACGACGCGAAGCCGCCATGGGGGGCCCAGACGCCGTTCTTCTCTACATCCTTGCAGAGCTGCTCCTCACCCTTCAGGCACCACTCGCACTTCATGCACGAGCGGCCTTGCCACCCCATGCCCACCCTGTCCCCCACCCTCAGCCCCGCCACCGCGGAGCCGACCTCGGAGACGTGGCCGACGACCTCATGGCCGGGCACGAAGGGGAAGGATGTGATCCCGTAGAAGTCGTCGATGGCGTGGATGTCGCTGAAGCAGATGCCGCAATGCGTGACGGAGACACGGACCTCGTGCTCCTTCAGTTCTGGCGGGTCGTAGGTGAACGGCTCCAATTGCCGCCCTTTCGCCATCGCCGCGAACCCGTGGACGGCACCGGGACGCGTCCGCAGAGTTTCCTTCTCTCGATTCATGCCCATGCCCTGCAGAATCCTCCATGGCCTATTTCTAACTAGTGAGAGCCAAAGGCAGGATTCGTTTCCTCCATGATTTGAAGCGGGATAGCGTCCTAATCACAAAGCTGCCCAAAGCGCGAAGGCAGCAACAAGGATGTCGAGTCCTGCACAGACTATGAGGGTCAGCCGCTCTCTCGGCAAAAGACATCGATAGAAGTACTTGGTTGGTGGGTGTGCCGGTGTACTGCCCTTACGACTTCCCTGCCAAAGGATAGCCAAGGCAAAACCTCCTAGCGCCAGGAGGATGATGGCCACGCCTGTGTATGTCCGCCTGTCAGGATTCACGACGAGGAACATGAAACCGAAGAGCGGGGCATATAGTGTGACAATCCATGTCAGGGACACTACGGAAACAGGGGGAGGAAGGAGTCCCTGACTTCTCACAGAGACAGAGCAAATGAGTTCGACTATGAGGAATAGAGCCGAGTAGTTGAAACCTGAGATGAAAAGAAGACCGCTGATTGCATCCAGTGGAAGGGCAGAAGCACACATCATGACAAGCCCAGGCGCGACCCTGACGAGCGCAGATCGTCCCGGATGTGATAGGAACCGTCCATTGGAAATATCGCATTGCGTCCACCGAGCAAGGGAAATGCCCGTTGTTATCATGCACACGATGCCTGAGAATATCACAAGGAGGAACCAATTCCCGATGTCCGGAATCCCTACGTCTATGAGCGCGGAGGCGCCGATGAACACTGCGTAGGTCCCAATCGACATCATGCCCCATCGACGGGAGCTCTTTGCATAATCCTCCGGCGAACGCATCTGGATGACGCATCTCATGCGAACTTCTTAAAACCACCGTGAACCCGCAGAAGTGCCAAGGTATGTCGGACTTCCCTTTTCTCTGGAGAGAAGCGCCCAGGGCAGGATTCGAACCTGCGAGGCCTTTCGGCCAGTAGCTTGCTCGGTGCCGCCGGATTCCGGCTCGACACGCTCGAAGCTACCGCCTTGACCGGGCTAGGCTACCTGGGCACCCGCGCCCGCAATCCCCGCCAATCTCTTAACCGTATCGCCCGCAGGGGTTTTCTACCGCCAATGCATCACCTATGACGATGAAGGTCAGCGTGGAATTCTTTCCCCAGAGGCGGGAGATCATCATGGAGCTCCCTGCCCGATCGAACGGCCACGACCTGATGAAATCTCTGCTCATCGCCCCGGATGTCCACATCCTCGCTCGCGACGACATCCCAATTCCGATTGACGAGGAATTGCGGGAGGGAGACCGCATCCGCGTCATCGCGGTCGTGTCTGGCGGTTGAGCGCCATCTCCCTCATGAAGCGGCAATCGACCTTTCCGCAAATGTTTATCTACAACAGAGCTTTCCGACTCAAATCGTATGCAATCAGATGAGAGGGCGATGCTGGATGCTCTAGGCATCGCCTCGGTCGACGAGCTGTTCAAGGACATACCCGAGAGCGTCAGGATCAACGGCCTAACGCTTCCCGCGGGAATCTCAGAGGCTGAGGTTGTCGCGAAGGTCAAGAAGGTTCTCGGGGCCAACAAGACCCCGGAGAAGCTGCCCTCGTTCCTCGGAGCGGGAATCTACGATCATTTCATCCCTGCGGCGGTGAGGGCGATACAGTCGCGGTCGGAGTTCTACACCAGCTACACCCCATATCAACCCGAGATCAGCCAGGGCATCCTGCAGGCGCTCTTCGAGTACCAGAGCATGATGTGCGAGCTGACAGGCATGGATGCCGCGAACACGTCGATGTACGACTGGGCGACCGCCCTGGGCGAGGCCGCCCTGATGGCGCACAGGATCCACGGCGGCAAGGAGTTCGTCGTTGGCAGGGCGATGGGGCACGAGAGGCTGCAAGTCCTCAGGAGCTACTCCTCCGGGGTCGGCCTGAAGATCAAGATGGTCGAGTTCGACGCGAACACCGGACAGCTCGACCTCGATATGCTGAAGTCGCAGGTCGGACCGGATACCTGCGGCGTCTACTTCGAGAACCCGAACTTCTTTGGTGTGTTCGAGGAAAAGGTGGACGAGATCAGGAGTCTGGTGCCCTCCGTCCTCGTCGTCGGCGCGAACCCCCTTTCACTCGCGATCACCAAGCCGCCGGGCGAATACGGCGCCGACATCGTCATCGGGGAGGGACAGGGCCTCGGGAACCCGCCGAGCTACGGCGGTCCCCTCCTCGGAGTCTTCGCCGTCAAGAAGGAGCACATCAGGGCTATGCCGGGCAGGATCATAGGCATGACGAACGACGCGAAGGGAAAACGAGCATTCTGCATGACCCTCCAGACCAGAGAGCAGCACATCAGGAGGCAGAAGGCGACCAGTAACATCTGCACGAATGAAGCCCTCGTCTCCATCGCGTCAACCGCTTACATAGCCGCCCTCGGCGGGAGCGGGCTCAGGAAGCTCGCGGTTGAGAACATGACCGCCGCCAGGGACCTGGCCAGGAACATCAACCACCTGAGGCGCTTCAAGGCCCCGATGTTCAAGAGCGCTCACTTCAACGAGTTCACTGTCCGCTCGAAGATCCCCTACTCGCGCGTGCACAGGGAGCTGCTGAGGCGGGGCCTGCATGGCGGGCTCTCCCTCGAGGACAGGTTCCCCGAGCTGGGACACGTCGCCCTGTTCGCGACGACCGACGTTCACGGAGAGAACGAGAGAGAGAGGATCGTCAAGGCGCTGGGGGCGATCGAGTGAAGTACCGGCAGGCGTACTTCGACGAGCCGCTGCTCTTCGAGAAGTTCGACGGAGAGACGGAGCCGCTGCCGGAAGGCCTCGTCCCCAAGGCGCTTGAGCGCAAGTCCCTCGAGCTGCCGAACATCCCCGAGAACGACGTCGTAAGGCACTTCGTCAGGCTCTCCGAGATGAGCTTCGGCATCGACACGGGATTCTACCCTCTGGGCTCCTGCACGATGAAGTACAACCCCAAGTTCACGGAGGAGCTCGCGGCGCTGCCGGAGGCTTCGAGGATCCACCCCTGCCAGGACGAGTCAACGGTCCAGGGCGCGCTCCGCCTGATGTACGAGCTTCAGCAGATGCTCAGGTCGATCGCGGGCATGGACGCCGTCACCCTGCAGCCCGCCGCCGGAGCCGCCGGCGAGTTCACCGGGCTCCTGTTGGCCAAGGCGTATCACGAGGACAGGGGCGAGCAGAGGACTCAGGTAATCGTCCCCGACACGGCCCACGGCACCAACTTCGCGTCAGCGGCGATGGCGGGCTACGAGGTCGTGGAGATACCGAGCAAGGAAGGCCTGGTGGACCTTGACGCCCTGAAGACCGCCCTCAATTCGAAGACGCTCGCCTTCATGCTCACCAACCCGAACACCCTCGGCATCTTCGAGCCGGAGATCCTGGAGATAGCGGACACCGTCCACGATTCAGGCGCCCTCATCTATTACGACGGCGCGAACCTCAACGCGATCATGGGCAAGACCTCACCAGGCAGGATGAACTTCGACATTGTCCACTTCAACCTGCACAAGACATTCGCGACTCCCCATGGCGGCGGCGGGCCCGGCGCGGGTCCCGTCGGCGTGAAGGAGCCCCTCGAATCATACTTGCCAGTGCCAGTGATCAGGCAGGACGGCAACGAGTTCAAACTCGACTACGACAAGCCCAAGACGATAGGCAAGGTGCACTCGTGGTACGGCAACTTCGGGATGTTCGTCCGCGCCTACGCGTACATCCTGCGCATGGGCGGGGACGGGCTCACGAAAGCGTCCGAGCGGGCCGTACTCAACGCGAACTACCTCAGATTCAGGCTGCAGAAGGTCCTCGACTTACCTTACCAGGAGCTCAGGAAGCACGAGTTCGTGCTGAGCTGCGCGAAGCTCAAGGAGAGGGGGCTGAGGGCGGCGGACGTGGCGAAGAGGCTCATGGACTTCGGCTTCCACCCGCCGACTGTCTACTTCCCCCACCTGGTCGACGAGGCGCTGATGATCGAACCGACCGAGACCGAGAGCAAGGAGACGCTGGACTCCTTCGCGGATGCGATCGATGTGATTCTGACCGAGAGTCCGGACGTGCTGAAATCCGCACCGCACAACACGGCGGTCTCCCGCGTCGATGAGGTCCTGGCGGCGAGGAACCCGATCCTGAGCTGGCGGATGTGGCAGGAGCAGAAGAAGGCTGGCGGCGAAAAGCCGCAGTAGCCCATCTAGAGGATTCCGAGACTGCTGATGAGCTTCTTCGCCCAAGCGAGTTTTCGCAGCTTGACCTCGGGGTTCTCGTCCTTGGGGCTCGGGTGCTCGAAGTCGAAGCCAAGGAGCCGTATCTTTGACGCACCGAAGTGATTCGCTAGGAATACGGCTCTGTCCCCGTCTGTGAACCCGCCGAAGTCGTAGACTCGGGAGAACGGGCGGCTCTGGGTCGTGGCCATCACCCGGCCTCTGAACAACGGCGCCCAGCGACGGATTGCGGGGATGTTGTCCCCGTGAGCGTGGATCACCACGATAGCTCCTTTCACGTTCGCCTTGATCTGGTCCTTCACATCGCCGTCGAGGTCGGTGACTACTATGTCTGGCCCGAAGCCAGCCTGCATCGCGACGCTTGCGGCTTCATCAGCCGCGACCAGAATCCCCTCGTGCCCCGCAATCTCGTCCTTCAACGAAGGTCCATTCCCCGCCACGAAGACCTCCTGGCCTCTCAGCATCTTCTCGAGTACGCGCGGTTCGACACGAGCGCCCGCCAGAGTCTCATCCAATATCCGTGCGGCTCGCTCATCAGCCTCGCGGCTGTAGCCGAATTCCCTCAGTATGTCGACATAATGCGGCTCCCAGTCCTTGAAGTCCATGACAAACACGCCTTCTCAGTGCCGCCAGGTGTCCTCAGAGGGCACTTCTCGCTCGCTCGTGCGGTAGGATATCATCCCCGCCACCGCAATGAAGATCGCGAGGGACGTGGCGATGAGTATCAGGGTGAGGCTGCTCGACGGGTTCTTCATGCCGAGCCAAGCAGATAGGACGTCGAACGCGGCGAAGAAGACGAAACCCATCGCAATGAAAGTCCCCGCCACGACGAACACGTGCTTGGGCACCTTGCCCTTCCTGAAGTATGCCGTGGCGACCCTGCCCCCTTCGAATATCAGCATGGCGAGGACGAACCACCAGAGGGATGTCGCGGCGAACTGGACGAACTGCCGGCCCAGCGTCATACCGGGGATGCCTGCGGCGTCGACGCCGTTGAATATCCCCCAGAGGACGATGACGAACGCGACGCTTGTGAAGATGATCGAGACGTCCCCCGAAGCGATGTTGTTCTTGAAGTTCTCGTAGCCCTCGTTGAGCCTCCTCCGCCATTCGCTTGGGCTCCCCGAGACCCCCGACGCGAGGAAGATCAGATAGAGAGCAATAGCGCCTCCTGCAATCGATGAAGCGTAGGTGGGGCTGACGAAGTAGAGCGCGCTGAAAATCAACATGGCGAGCCCTATGGGGAAGAGTATCTTTCGCTGGACGCGCCTGTTCTTCAGCGCCTTGGCGAGCATGTAGTAGGTATTCTCGATCGCGGGGGACTGGCGGATGAAGACCCGCCTCACGTGGTCGACCCTGATCCTCGACGCGATCATGGGGAAGATGTATTCGTCCTCGGCACCGTCGCTGACCAGGAATGCGCCAGACGGCCTCGTCTCCTCGATCACCTGCTCGAGCTGCCTCGTGAGGATGCCGTCCGAGATCGTGCCGACTCGGACATCGCCAGTGATCGTCGCGACCTCGGCCTCCTTGCCGGACTTGACCAGCTCGTCATAGATCGCGATTGCGGAGAGAATCGTGTTGACATCAGCGTCCTCGGGGTCCGCGAGGCCGAGCTTCATCGCGGCGTTGAGGTTCTCCTCCCTCCCTATGAGAGGACCCTTGATTCCAGCCTTCACGCCGACGTCGTCATCCCTGTCCACGCAGAGAACGAGAGTCCTCATCGCAAGTCACCAACTGATGGCGGGCTATTTCAAATTTGTTGTGTGGTTCTGAAACGGTTGCAGTGGCGGCAAAGAATAATATCGAGGCACGCGGTTCAAGGTGCGACATGGCTGAAGGAAATGACGAACCCACGACCGAGTGTCCGAACTGCGGAGCGCTGGTGCCAGTCGGGGCGCCTCGGTGCTTCATCTGTGAAGAGCTGATGCCGGAACCCGTCAACGCAGAGGTGAAGCCGCCGGAGCTCGCACCCGAGGAGCTGCCGTCGGTCGAGAAGGTGAAAATCGAGGCGCCACAGCCCGTTCAGGAAGAAGTGGTGAAGCTGATCGCGGAACCGGTCGTGGAAAAGCCGCCGGAGGAATTTCGCGCTCCAGTCGAAGAGGTCATCGAAGCAGCTCCCGCGGAGCTGACGCCGGC
Source organism: Thermoplasmata archaeon (assembly GCA_041489255.1). Taxonomy (GTDB): domain Archaea; phylum Thermoplasmatota; class Thermoplasmata; order RBG-16-68-12; family JAFNFQ01; genus JAFNFQ01. Next base: position 95,550 of record JBGPQV010000006.1, read on the forward strand.
GGAGGAGAAGGCCACGAAGCTCAAGGCGGCGTATGAGGCCGGAAGGATTCCGAAGGAAGTCTACGTCGGAAATCTCAGGGCCTTGGGCATCGCAGTCCCGCCGGACCTTGAGGAACAGCCGGCTGAAGTGGAGACTCCGCCCGAGGTCCAGCCCGAGATCGCAGTCGAAGTCCCTCCAGCCATAGTGGAGGCGAAGGAGAAACCGCCGGAGGTGGGCCCTCCCGGGGTCCAGCCGGAGACCAAGATTGAAGTCCCGCCAGTCAAGGAAGAGCCTGCCCCGCCAAAGGAGGAGGAGGAGAGGCCGGCGGTTACCGCGCCAGTTGAGGAAGCCAAGGGGGCCACTCCCGCCAAGCCGAGCAACATAGAGCGGAAAGCGGCGAGGTTGAGGAAGGCGTACAAGACCGGCAGGGTCACGAAGGAACTCTACGTCGACAGCCTGAGGACTCTCGGACTCCCCGTGCCGCAAGAGCTCGAGGAACCGCCAGCAAGAGAGGAAGAGCCAGCGGTGGTTGTGCCGGAGACTCCGCCCGCCAAGGAGGAAGCTGCACCTTCGAAAGCGGAGGAGACTGCACCTGTCGAGGCGGCTCCGGCCAAGGAAGCAGGAGAGGTTCCTACCGCCAAACCGAGCGCCGTGGAGAAGAAGGCGGCGAGGCTCAAGAGAGCATACGTGGACGGCAAGATCTCCAAAGGCATCTACGCCGACAGCCTGAAGAAACTTGGTGTCTCGATCCCACCGGAGCTTGAAGTTGCACCCGAGAAGGAAGCCGCTCCGGAGGAAAAACCTCCAGTCGAGGCTCCAATGGCCGAGGAAGTGAAAGAGGAGACTCCCGCCAAACCGTCAGAGGACGAGGTCAAGGCGGCGAGGCTCAAAGCGGCATACGAGGCCGGCACCATCCCCAAGGAAGTCTATGTCGGAAACCTGAGGATTCTCGACCTCCCGGTCCCGCCAGAGCTTGAGGAACGAGAAGTGGAGGTCCCCGCTGAGACCACTCAAGCTGAGGTGCTCCCTGTCCTGGAAGAATCCGCGCCCGAGGCTGTCCCCGAGGAGGTGCTGCAGATCGAGGAAGAGATCCCCGCCGAGGTCCCTCAGGAGGAGGCAGCAGTTCCGGAGGTCGTCGAGGAAGCCCCGGCTGCCGTCGAAATCGTCTCCAAGGGAGAGATCGAGGGTCCGGCGAGGTCCTACAGGGGAGTCGCGATAGCCTCGGCGGGCGGTCTCGTCTACGCGCTCGTCTGGCTCCTCTTCGTCCCGATGTTGGGCAACTTCCTGTCCTTTGCTTTCACCGCGCTGGGCGCCGTGCTCATCGTCGTGGGCTACAACATCGCCTCGAACGATGCGGCGGCGGCTGCGAGAACTCGCACGTTCAAGTGCCCGCTCTGTTCAAAGAGGCTTGATGTGTCGGTGTCCGAGTGCCCCAACTGCGGGGCCAAGTTCAGCGATTAGAATCAATAGAGGAGGAGTCCTTCCTCTATCCGACCCATCTCGATCGGCGTGGTCCTGCTCCCCACCGCCGCGCCCTTGCTGTTCGCGACCATGCACGCACCTATCTGCGCGGTGCCGTAGTTGGCGGTGGTTATCGTCGCGGGCACCTTGAGCACGTCCTCCAGCACCTCCTTCTCCTCGTCCCTGATGTGCGGGTGGCAGAGGACGCCCTTGTTCGTCGCGACTGCCGACGACCCCACCGTCTTGATCCCGGCGACGGTCCCCCTCACGACCTCGACGTCCAGGACGTCCCTCAGTTCGCCCAAGAACTCTTTGTCATATCCGGGGTGGACCACCGCGCCGTTGTCGTTGCAGAGTATGTTGTTGCCCATCGCGTTGAGCCTCTCGGGCAGAACGAGCACGTTCGTCCCGCCGAGCAGATTCTTCTCCTTATCCGTCAGGAAGTCGTTCACGATGATGCCGTGACTGTTCATCCTCGCCAGCGCGCCGGTGACCGTCGAGCCGCCAATAGTCGTCTGGACGGAAGGCACCTCGAGCGCCCTGCTGATCTTCTGCGCCATCCTCTTCGAGACGGTGGACGAAACCACCATCAGGTTCTCGCTCACCGCGCAGTAGACGCCTATGTAGGGGTTACCGACGAAGTCCACCCTCACCAGCAATTAGTGCCCCCTACTCCTCCGAGAGTGAGACCTCCACCAGTTCGTCCTCGAACTTGATCGCCTTCACCCTGATGCGCTTGGGCGGCTTGCCGATGCCCCTGGCCCATATCTGCTCGTTGATCTTGGGGTCGATCCACACGTCCTCGTTCTTCGCCTTCATGTGCTGCATGACGTGCTCGCGTATCGCCTTGATCGCCCTCGCCGCCCTCTTCGTCCTCGGCGCGCCCATGGCCTTGCGCAAGGGCACCGTGATTATCCTCTCTTCTTCGGCCAAAGTATCACCTGTCCAGCTTGTTCCTTCTCCAGGTCCGCCTCTTCGGGTGGTGCGTGAACTTCCTGTCGGTCCTCTGCATGACCCACGCGGGCACCCTCCTGTTCTGCTTCACCGCTCTCAGCAACCTCAGCTTCTTCGGACCTGGCCTGTTCTTCGCCATTCTACCGCCTCTCTATCTTGATGTCCCTCTTCTGCGGCATGATGCGCCTGAGGATGTCCCTCAGCGTCGCGTCGTCTATGACCTTGTTCACCCTGCCGCTCTGCGCAAGCACAATGAGCTGGTTCTCGATGTTCTCCGTGACCTCGGGGTAGGCCAACTCGATCCTGGCTAGCCTCTCCCTGGCCTCGGGGGTCAGTATCTGCCTCAGGACCATCTCCCTCTGGGCCTTGACCTGCTCGTCCTGCTGGTCCCTGACCATCCTCTCGGCCTGGGCGCGCTGGATCTCCTCCAGCCTTCTCCGCCTTATCGCCTCGAGCTCGTCTTCCTCCTCCACGACCTCACCTTGTCTTCCCGAGGTACTTCGTCAGCTCCGGGTTTGTCTTCGCCATTTCCTTCATGATCTCGAATGAGACATTGTCCAGGAGCTTGCGACCCTGAGGTGAGACCACCCGGCCCTGCTTCGTCTTCGCGACCAAGCCGAGCTGCTCCAGCTGGGTGAGGCAAAGGCGGATAATGCTCCTGCTCCCCTTGCGCGGGTGATACGGCGCGGAGCCGTCGTCCCTCCTCCCGCCGAACTCGGCGGAGAGCCTCGAGGGTCCCATTGGACCGAGGATGTATACCTTCCTCAGGACGGCGGCTGACCTGGTGAACCACCAGTCCGGCTGGACCGGGGAGTTCTTTGTGTGCACGCCTGTCTTTGCAAATGGCGCCCACTCTGGAGGTTCAATCTTCGCCTCGTCCTTGAGGAACTTCGCTACCTTTTCGATGAGGAGCGTCGGTGGAACATCATAGACGGTTGTCATGTTGCCAACTCTGGCTTGTTCTACAGACTAAATTTGAGGGACTATATTATCCTTTGCGACTCTCTCGGATTGCCGTTTCCTCCCTCCCAAGCGGCGTGACAGTGAAAACTTCTTATGAACCCGCCTCTTCATCTCTTCGATACCTATGGCGGCTGAACGTCTCAAGACCCACATCCGCGGGCTCGACCAGAGGATCGGCGGCGGCATACCGGAGAAGCACCTCGTCCTCGTCTGCGGCAGGGCGGGGACGATGAAGTCCTCCCTCGCCTATGGAATAATGCACAACGCCGCCAAGAACGACGGCAGGCGGGGCATCTACATCACCTTGGAGCAGAGCAGGGAGAGCCTGGTCGACCACATGACGAACCTGGGCATGGACCCCAAGAGCATCACGGGCAACGGGGGCATCATCGTCATCGACCTCGCCCGCCTGCGCAAGGAGTCGGAGCAGAAGGACGTGAAGGCGCCGATGGATTGGGCCGATGCGATCATCACCATAGCCAACAACTACAAGCTCAAGTTCGGCTGCAACCTCTTCGTCCTCGACTCGCTCGCCGCCCTTTACGCCATACACGAGTTCAAGAACCCGAGGAACGACATCTTCCTCTTCTTCGACAAGATCAGGGCGCTCGGCATCACGACGATGCTCATCTCGGAGACTACGGAGTCGGACAAGCTCTACTTCGGGATGTACGGCGTCGAGGACTTCCTGGCCGACGGAATATTCCACATTGACCTGGAGCGTGAGGACAGGAACGTGAACCTCTTCCTGAGCGTCGTCAAGATGAGGGCGACGCAGCACGATCGGAGCTACTACCCGCTCATCGTGGAGAAGGGCAACTTCGAGATAGTCACGAGCTGAGGAACTTGCGGATTGTCGTGGCGGTAACTGGAGCGTCCGGCGTCGTCTACGGATACGATCTCCTGAAGGCGCTCAAGGGCAATGACGTGTCCCTGATCCTCTCTGAGGACGCGAAGACCGTCATCAAGGAGGAGACCGATATCACCGCCAAGGACTTCGAGAGAACCGCGAGCAGGGCCTACAGGAACGACGACATGGCGGCGCCTGTTTCATCGGGCAGCAACAGACTCGACGCGATGGTCATAGTCCCGTGCTCGGGCACGACCCTGTCGAAGATTGCGGTGGGGATAGCGGACAACCTGATCACGCGCACCGCCGCGGTCTTCCTCAAGGAAAGGAGGAAGCTCGTGCTCGTGCCACGCGAGACGCCCGTGAGCCCGATCAGCCTGGAGAATATGCTCAAGCTCTCTCGCCTCGGCGTCGTCATCCTGCCCGCCTCACCTGGTTTCTATGCCAAGCCGAAGAGCGCACAGGACCTCGTGGACTTCGTCGTCGCGAGGATCATGGACCAGCTCGGTCTGAAGCAGAAGCTTCTCAAGGGGTGGAAGGCGGAATTGGCCCCGCCCTCATCCAGTCCGCGGCGCTGATCTCTTCTTTGGCGGTGGCGGCGGTGGTGGTGCGGCCAATTCCTCGACCCTGTCGAACTCCTTGCGGAGCATGGTCAGCTCGTCCGGACCAAGGGCCCCAGGCGTAATCGGGACGATGAACGTCGTCCCGTGCACGCTGCACAGGTCGTTGACCTTCTTGATGAACTTGAACGTCTTGTCGAACCCGTTCTCCACCACGAGGTACTCCAGGCCATCAAGGATAATCGCGCCGCCCTTGAAGTCCTTCGCGAAGTTGCTCAGCGCCCTGATGACCTCGAATTCGAGGCGCTTGGGGTCGAGGGTCTTCGGCCCGGGGTTCGTGTCGGAGAGCCAGTACATCTCCACGCCCTCCAGCCTGTACTCTTTCACCACCTTCTCCGGAAAACTCGTGGTCATGCACAGTGTCGGTTTCTCCCTGCGGGCCATGCCGAGTAGCCAGGAGTAGCTCGTGCCTGGATCATTGTCTATGACGAGGTAGTTGAGGCCATCGTCAAGAGCCCTCAGGACCGTGTCGCAGTGCGTGCATTTCGTCCTCGCCAGGTCGGCGCCCTCCTTGACCTGCTGGACCTCCCTGCACGTGGGGCACTGCACGGTGATCACCTTCTCCTTCGGGAGCTGCACGGTGATCTTGCGGTGGCACTCGGGGCATTCCGACATCCCAGAGGCGCACAGCTTGTGGTACACTTTCCCGCACTCGCACTTGTACGCGTTGGCGGGTGACTCGATCACTTCGAGGCAGTCCGCGCAGAACTGAGTGGGGACCGGCTCCCCTGGCGGCGGTGTCTCGGCCGCGGCTCCCCCCTCTTCGTACTCTGGCGGTATGTATTTCGTCTGCCTCAGGTAGATGAATTTCGATACGAGAGCGCAGCTCAGCGTGAACGTGATGCCCAGGACCCACATCACCGCTCCGCTGATCAAGAGGCTCGGGGCCGCGAAAGTGAATATGCCCGGGAAGAAGTAGAACAGGATCAGGAGGATGATGCATATCCTCCCGACCCAGTGCAGCCATCCGATCTTCGCTGCAGCAGGCCTGTAGCGGATCGGGTGCGCACCCTTGAACTGGAGGAAATACCTGTGCTGGTAGTAGGCTATCAGATACGCAGCCACGACAACCAGCGCGAACGTGATCTGCGCGTTCTCGAAGAAATCGAACGTGCTGAAGTAGATGCTGTCCGATGGCGTCGTCGCGTTCGCGCCGTAGCCTTCCTTGTCGTAGCTTATCGAGAACAGGAGGATGTCCCCGGCGGGCGTCCTTATCATGTTCGCCGAGCCCCTGGATATGTCGAACCCGGAGAAGCTGCTGCTGCTCACGGAGTAGGTCACCGTGTTGAACTCAACGAGCCCGTGGTAGCTCGAGTCGCCCCTCAGACGGAAGTTCCTGATGAAGAATCCCGGCGCCGTAAAATTGTTCGCGTCGGATGTGAAGTTCAGGCGGAACCTCACAGCTTGCCCGGCGTACATGTCGAGCGGGAAGCGCACGGTCGGCCAAGGTTGCGTCCAGTCGGTCGGCCATGTCGAGTTGTTGAAGTAGGGAAAGCCCGCCTCGTTGTTGACGTTGACCCAGTTGTCGAACTGTGGCGCATTCGTCGCCACCTGCAGATGGAGCCTGTCCCCATTCTCCGCCGTGTAGCCCACATACTCGAACTCCGCATACGTGGCCGCAGGGTCGGGTTCAGCGTACCTGAGGTCGAAGTAGTCTTTGCTGAAGTTCAGTCCGGGGTTCGCGGAGTTCCCCTCGGGTGTGAATGCCGGTCTCGCATCCGACGAGTTCACTGCGCTGTTCGCGAACCCCCAGTGGGTGAAGCTGTTGTTCGCTGTTGGCGGGCTGGCGACATAGCTCATCGTGAGAACCTTCTGGGTTCCCACGAAAGTAGTATGCCACCCCTGAACCGAGTTGAAAGGCCTCAGGTAATCGATTCCAAGGGAATCCTTGAAGAAGAATGAATTGTAGTCCAGATTGAAAACCTTGTGCACCGCGTCGGCAATGTTCGGCTCCGCCAGCGGGAAGCGCATCGATCCGTCCGTCGTGTTCGCGTTGAAGATGAACCGTATCTGGAGCTTCGTCGTGTCTGCCGCAGTCGAGCCGACGAGGCCCTCGGTGCTCCTCTCGACGGGGAACTGCGCCTCGACCTTGTCTGCGGCGCTGATCCGGAGATACCTGTCCGTGAGTCCCCAGCCGCGTCCACAGGAGTTCTCGAGGTAGTGCTCGAGCATGTTGGTGTAGTCGAGCCCCTCGTCGGCGCCTATCTCGCTGTCCGGAGTGTTCGCAATCGCTGTGCCCTCGCAGTTGAAGCCCGGCGGCATCTGCGTGTAATTCTCGAAGAAGTTCACTATCTTCCACCTGAGGTGGCTGGCTTGATCGTCGGACAGCGTCCAGGTCAGATGCCCGCCGCCATCAAGGTTGCCCAGCCCGTAGACCTCGTAGTCCGTGTCCACGACAAGCCGTCCCCCCATTTGGGCTCGCGCGAACGGCATGAGCGATGGCGCGACCAGGAACGCGAGAACAACGAGTAGGAAGGCCATTCGCCCTGCCCGCGACATGTGAGAAAGATGAATCGTACCCGTTCTTATAACCTTTCTGGGCTGACCTTCGAAACGTCCGTGTTGAGGATACATAGACTTGTCCATGTGAACCGCAAAGGTTAATCGCCTGTCTCCAGATGAAGTGCCGATGATGCCCAAGGACCTTTCGAGGCTGCTTGCGTCCGGATTGGATCTCCGCGAGGAGTACGAGAAGGCCTCAAAGACGCTGGAATCTATCGGCCTCTCCACCTATGAGGCACGAGGCTACATCGCGCTCGTGGCTCACGGATTCGGGAGCGCCGAGACCGTCGCCGAGACCGCGGGCATTCCGCGGACATCCGCCTACAAGGTCCTCCAGTCCCTGTGCGGCAAGGGGTTCGCCTTCGCCGCTCAGGGAAGGCCGATGATCTTCAAACCAGAGGCTCCCGCGAACATCAAGGAACGTGTCATCAAGCACCTCTCCGACACCTTCGACAAGCTCGACGCGGTGCACGAGGTGCTTCGAGACAAGGGAGACCCCCAGCTCGTCTACACGATAACGGAGAAAGAGAGGGTTCTGAAGAAGATAGGGGAACTCATGGACTCCGCCACGGAGAGCTTCATCGTCTCGACGCCGACATTCTCGGAGATCAGGGAGCACCTTCGGAAGAACATCGAGAACGCGGTGAAGCGCGGGATCAAGTTCACGGTCATCACGGCTCCAATGCAGAAGGTATTGGAAGGGATCGACGTTCACCGGAAGAAGGATCTCATCGCGACTGATGTGATTGCTGACGGACAGACCGCACTTATCGCATCGCCTGACCTGAGCGCCTGCGGCTTCACCGATAACGCTTATCTCGCCAAGCACTTGGAGAACTTCCTGCAGATACTCATGGAGCACAAAGGGTGAAGCATTGCGTTCAAGCGCGCGCGTCTTCGATGTCATCGTAATCGGAGCGGGGCCGGTCGGCTCGAACGTCGCGGCGCTGGTCGCGAAGGAGGGATACCGCGTCGCGCTGATCGACAGACACAAGGAGAACGAGAGACCGACCAAATGCGGGGCACTAGTGACGCCGAGGGTCCTTGACCTCGTCGACGCGAAGATGACCGTGATGAATCACATCCGAGGGGCGGTCGTCTACTCCCCCGGCGGGAGGGAAGTCGTCGTCGACGGACGAGAGACCAAGGCGGTCGTGCTCGACCGAGAGGCGTTCGAGAACCAGCTCATAAAGAATGCCAGGGACAACGGCGCCGAGTGCCTCTTCGGCGCGACAGCCAGGGCCGCGCGCAGGACCGCCACGAGCAAGGTCGAGGTATCAGTCCATGGCGTGGACGATGCGGGCTACCTCTCCTGCCGCATTCTGGTCGGAGCGGACGGGACTGCCGGCGGAGTGCCCGGCTGGTTCTCCATGTCCAAGCCCAGGAAGATGCTGCTGGGCTGCGAGCAGACGATGAGCGGCGTGGATTGCGACGAGCGGTTCGTCAAGTTGTTCCTGGGTCGCGACTTCGCACCCGGCTTCTTCGGCTGGATAATCCCTGGTGGGGGCCTCGCGCGCGTCGGCCTCTGCGTCGAGCGGGGGAATGTGAGGGCGAATCTCAAGAAGATGATGACGAAGCCCGCCGTCAGGAAGTGCATAGGCCGGGCGGAGCCTGTCCAGTATTCCGCCGGGAGGATCCCGATAGGCTTCCCGCAGAAGACCTGTGCCCAGAACATCATGGTCGTCGGCGACGCGGCGTGCCAGGTCAAGGCGACGAGCGGCGGGGGGATATTCACGGGCCTGCTCAGCAGCACGATCTGCGCGGAGACCGCGATCAAGGCCCTTGAGAAGGAAGACTTCTCTGCGAAGATGATGCGCACCTACCACCGCGGCTGGATGAAGCGGATAGGGAAGGAGCTGAGGAGGGACCTTGCCATTCACGAGTCGTTCGCGAGGCTCACCGACAGACAGCTCGAGGACCTGATCAGGCTCCTCGACAAGACTCACATCATCGACATGGTGCAGCAGTTCGGGGACATCGACTTCCCCTCGAAGGTGGGATGGAGGCTGGTGAGGGAGGAGCCGAGGCTGCTGAAGTACGCGGGGAACGCGCTGAGGATCCTCCTCAGGAGAGGCGGCTAGAGCTGGACCCACTCGCCTTCCATCGGCATGACGCACTCCCTTCCCTCGAGCGCGTCCGCGAGGAGTTTGCGGTTGTCGCCGTGCATGAGCACGACCTTCTCGGGGTCGCAGCCCTCGACGAACTTCACGAGATCGTCATGGCCCGCGTGCGCGGAGAAGTCGAACTTCTGGACCTCGCACTTCGGCCTGACCTTGACCCCGCGGATGTCAATCTCCCCCTTCTCCACGAGCCGACGGCCGTTCGTCCCCTCGACCTGGTAGCCTGTGAGGAGAATCGCAGACTTTGCGTCCTCCCTGAGCGCCTCGATCACGTTGATCACAGGGCCACCGTCGAGCATCCCGCTGGTCGTCACGATCACGTCGCTCTTGAGCGCGCGCTCCAGGCCCTTCCTGCCGCCGACCACGTTGACCTTGTCCATCGCGTCCTTGAGCTTCCTCACGGACTTGACGAAGCCCTTGTGACCGGAGTATATCGAGTTGACGGTCTTCCCCATGCCGTTGAGGGAGGCGTAGAACCTCTCCCGCGCCAGGGTGAGTATGATGTCCTGGGTCCTGCCGACGGCGAATGCGGGGACGATAGCGATGCCCCCACGCTGGTTCACCTGCTTGATTTTCCTGAGGAAATCCTTCTGCACCTGTTCGCGCGGCGGGTGCTGCCTGCCCGCGTAGGTCGACTCGAGGACGAGGATGTCGCACTTCACCGGCTTCGCCCCGAGCACGAGATCGGTCGAGAGCGTGTGCAGGTCCCCGCTGAAAAGTACTGTCTTCTCGACGTTGACCTCGAACATCGTCGCCCCGGGTATGTGCCCAGCGGAGTGAGTGAGGACCTCCACGCCATCGAAGTCGAGGACATCCCCGAAACTGAACGACCTGAACATTTTCCGCGACCGCGCCACATCTTGTCCGTCGAAGGCGGTCCTGAAACCCTCCAAGTCCGCGACCTTGAGGCTGTCCTCCAGCAAAAGGTCCGCTATGTCGAGGGACGGGGGAGTCCCATAGACCTCGATGTCATATGCAGAGGTTATCCACGGGATCATCCCCGAGTGGTCGAGGTGCGCGTGACTGAGGAGAAGCGCGTCCACGGGTGGAGCTTCGATCGGGTACTTAGGCGGGCGGGAAGGAAGCATGCCGTAGTCGAAAAGGAGGGTCTGGGGACCCCTGCGCAGGAGCATGCCGAGTCGCCCCACCTCTGACGCCCCGCCGAGGAACTGGATTTCCATCTATCTCACTCGCATTGAAGACGGGTCCATATTTGACCCTTTACCTCGCGAAGAAGAGGCGCTGGCACCTGATCGCCCGCCCCATGCGCTTCGGACCGAGGAACCGCATCGCCCTCTCCAAGCTGCGGTCGCTCCCGAAGAAATGGCCGGCGAGATTCCGGATCTTAACCCCGCGAGCGAGGGCCTTGCCCGCGATAGCGCGCCACCTGACTTCGTAGTCGCTCAGGGATGTGCCCTTCATTAGGTGCTCGTGAATCGTCTCGCCGGCGATTCTGCCGCAGATCATCCCGGTGTTGATACCGCCGCCGTTTGGCGGCATGACGTGCCCCGCGGCGTCGCCGACCAGGACGACATTGCCCTTCACCGTTCGCGGCACGGGACCCATGATGGGCACGTAGCCGCCGGTACCACGCACGGCAGGCAGCTGGATTTTACGGAGGAAAGCCTGGAAAGGGACATCCAACTTCCCCTTGAATCTCGGCCAAACTCCCACGCCGACGTTGGCGGTATCACCCTTTGGTATCACCCACGCGTATCCGCCCGGAGCAAGGTTCCCGAAGTACATGTCGCACGTGTTAGAGAACTTGCCCTCGAGTGTCGCGCTCATGGCGGGACTCGACACTGGCCACTCCAGCCCGACTGACCTGGCAACGCGGGAGAAAGGGCCGTCAGCTCCGACGATGACCCTACCCTCGAACTCGCCCTTCGTTGTGACGACCTTATTGCCTTTTATGTCGAGCGCGGTGACTTTCGTCATCAGCTCGGCCCCTTCTTCCACCGCCTGCTCCGCAATCGCCTGATCCATGAGCGCCCTGTCGACGGTGAACCCGCGGAAAGGAAGGAGGTACTCCCGCCCTCCCGGCGAGATTATCCGAATCTTCTCCATGTCGATGAACTTGACAGAGTAAGGAGCCTTCATCAGGTCCGTCATGTCCGCGATGCCGGGGAATATCTCCTCCATCTCTGAATTGCTCGCCACGTACTCGCCGCATTGCACCGGGACGCCGATCACCTTGCGCCTGTCGATCAGCAGGACGGAGAGGCCCCGCCTCGCGGCGTACCTGGCGGTGGTGGATCCGGCGGGTCCCGCCCCGACGATTACAACGTCGTACGCGGCCTCACCCCCTGGAGGTGGAATACCGACTTCATTCCCAGGAACCGGTACGTCACGTCCTCGAACCCTGCTTCCCCCGCCATCGTCACATATTCGCCAATCGGGGACATCGCCTTGTACGTCATGCCGAAGCTGGAATAGGGGTTGACACCCCATTTCGCCATCGCGTCTCGAGGAACCAGCATCCTCGCGATGGCCGGCACCGCCTTGTCAATCCACGCGTCCATGAAGGCTCGGCGCCAACCAGGGTCCGGACGCAGCAGCTCCAAGACGTGCAGCCTCCCGCCAGGTCTGATGACCCCGAGCATCTCCCTGAACGCGAGTGGCTTGTCCATGAAGTCCCTGAACGAGAAGGAACAGAGGACCTTGTCGAAGGTTGCAGAAGCGAACGGCAGTTTCTCGGCGAGAGCAGATGCGAACCTGTACCTCCCGCCATCGAGCTTGTTCCTCGCGTATGTGAGCATCTCGCGGGAGGGATCAAGGCAGACGACCTTGCGCGCCTTGAGGAGAGTAGCGAGCCCGCCAGGTCCTGACCCGATCTCCAGCACCGTGTCCTCGCGTGCGACCGTGCCCGACAGCTCCCGCCGCCAGAGCGGCAACAGGAACCATGTGTTGACGATGTTCGTCCTCTCGTAATACGGCAGGAGGTTCTCCAAGGCCTTGATGATGCCCCGCCAGCTGTCCTCGTCTATGGGCTGCGGCATCTCTGTCACTAGCGGCTGCGCTCTATGACGAAGTCGGCGAGCTTCTCCATCTCTGCCTTGTACCTGTTGTCCGAAGGTATCCTGTGGAGAGAGTCCTTCGCCTTCTTCGAGAAAGATTCCGCGTCCGCCAGCGCCTTCTCCACCGCCCCGGAGCGGCGGATGATGTCCATCGCCTTCCGCACATGGTCCTCGTTCTTGTTCTTGCGGCGTATGATCCGCATCAGCTCCTCGCGGTTCACCGAGCTGCCGTTGTTCAACGCGTGAATGGTCGGAAGGGTGACGTTGCCCTCCCTGATGTCGGAGCCTACGGGCTTCCCCAGTACGCTTGGGTCGCCGGTCACATCGAGGACATCGTCAACAATCTGGAACGCGATTCCGAGGTTGACCCCATAGTCGGCCATGTCGCTGACGATCCGCGGACTCGCTCCCGCCAGCATCGCCCCGGTCTGGGCGCTCGCGCCTATCGGCAGCGCCGTCTTCCTCCGGATGATGTCGAGGTACTGCGCATCGGTCAGGCTGACGTCGCCGGAATGCTTCTTCTGGGCGATCTCGCCCTCTGCCAGCATCGCGCACACATCAGCCGTGAGGTCGACTATCTCCGGCGGGGACTTCCCTCCGATAGCGAAGCCTTTGACGTAGAGGAAGTCGCCCGTCACAAGGGCGTTCTGCACTCCATATTTGACGTACGCAGAGACCTTGCCCCGCCTCATTCCGCCGCCGTCGTTGATGTCGTCGTGGATGAGGGTCGCGCTGTGTATAAGCTCGAAGGCGGCGGCTAGCTCGATGATCTGCGCCGGGTCCCCGCCCCCGGAGGCCTTGAACGCGAGCAGGGCGACGGTCGGCCTCAGCCGCTTGCCGCCGCTGTCGATGACGTAGGAGGCAATCTCTGTCAGAAGGGGCTCTCCCGACTTGACGCTCGCCCTTATCCGCCTCTCGACCTCGGTGAGTTCCTTAGATACTCCGAAGTCCCAGGATGAACCCATCAGTCGCACTATATCGACGTATTATATAATCATTTTTAGATTGTTAAGGGAGGCATGGGTCCTCGGCGGGCGCACACTGGACAGATTCTAATACAGCCGGTTCTTGTTTCCTATTGTGGACAGCGACGACGAGATAGAGAGGATACGCGCGAAGAAGCTGGCGGAGATGATGGCGCAGGTCCAAAAGAAGGACGCGCCAGATGCGGTCACCGGCGAGCCGATCGTCCTGACTGACCAGAATTTCGCGGGTGTGATAATCCAATCGAGGCTTGTGCTGGTCGATTTCTGGGCCTCGTGGTGCGCGCCCTGCAAGACGATTGCCCCATTCGTCGAGGGGCTCGCGCGGCAGTACGCCGGCAAGCTCACTGTCGGCAAGATGGACGTGGACAGTAACCAATCGATACCGGCACAGTTCGGCATCCAGTCCATACCCACGCTCCTACTGTTCAAGGAAGGCAGGCTTGTCGATGGCATCGTCGGGGCGGTCCCCAAGGCGCAGCTCGAAGGCCTGGTCAAGAAGTGGATGTAGCGCGCCCTCAGTCGACTCCGACCGGTTTGAACTTGGGCTTGTGCGCGACCTTCCCCATTTCCCTTTTCAGATTCTCGACTATCGACTCGAAAGCCTTCGCGGCGGGAGAGTCGGGGCGTTCAAGCACGAAAGGTTTCCCCGCGTCACCGCCGATCACAATGGCGGGGTCAATAGGAATGCCGCCGAGGAATGGTATGCCGAGCTTCTCCGCCATCTTCTGACCGCCGCCGCTCTTGAAGAGCGCTTCGTGGTGCCCGCACTTCGGGCAGGTGTAGCCGCTCATGTTCTCCACCACTCCGAGCACGCGCATCTTCACGGCCTTCGCGAAGTTGATGGACTTGCGGACGTCCAAGAGCGAGAGCTCTTGCGGGGTCGTCACGACGACGGCGCCGTCGACGTCCGGTATCTCCTGTGCGATGCTGAGGGGCTCATCGCTCGTTCCTGGCGGGAGGTCGATCACGAGATAGTCAAGGGCGCCCCAGTTCACGTAGACCAGCATCTGTCTCAGCGCCTGGATCTTCAGCGGCCCCCGCCAGATCACCGCCGCGTCCTTGTCGGGCAGGAGCTGCGCCATGCTCATGACCTTGATGCCCAGCGCCCCCTCGACCGGCTCCAGCCAGTCCTTCCCCGCCTTGGGCGTCACATTCTCCACGCCCATGATCATCGGGATGTCGGGACCCGTGACGTCGGCGTCGAGGATGCCCGCCTTCGAATCCCTGGCGAACACGCACGCGAGCCCCGCCGCCACTGTGCTCTTGCCCACTCCGCCCTTCCCGCTCATGACGACGATCTTGTGCTTGATGTTCTTGGAGACCTCTGTCATGCGCAGGCGGTCTCTCATCGACTTCGCCATCTCGGGGGTAATCTTCGGCTGCTCCTGATCTTCCGCCATCGCATATCAGCTCCTTTTCCTCGGGTTGCGCACCCACTGCGCTAATCGTATTTCAAGATGAGTGAATCTGAGAGGTAATGCCTGAACGCGTCCGATCAAGGGAGGAACGACCTCGCCGCGTCCTGGACGAAGGAGATGAACGGCTGGGCGGCCAATCCCGCGATCAGTATCAGCATCACCGCAATCGCGACGGCGGCGGTCATGGAACCCGAGACCGGAGGCTGGTCCTTCTTGTCGGATTCGAGGACGAGCATGTACCAGATCAGGCGGGCGTAGAAGTACAGGGACAGCGCGCTGTTCAGGACTCCCGAGACCGCCAGTGCGATGAACCAGGCGTTGTAGGAACTCGCGTCGACAGCGGAGGAGAAGAGGACCAGCTTGCTGAAGAATCCTCCGAACGGCGGTATGCCGGCGAGGGAGAGCATGAGGATCGACATGGCGATCGCCATGAAGGGCATCCTCTTCAGGAGCCCGCGGTAATCCTCGTAGCTTTCGCCGATCTTGGCGGTGGCGACTGCTGCGACTACGATGAAAGCCCCGGCTGTCATGATGGCGTGCGTCAGGACATGATACAGGCCGCCGGTGATGCCCGCCGTCGCGACGTCGTACTTTCCTGCGTAGTCCGCATCGCCGACCGCCGTAGTTCCGAGGATCGATGCGACCGCGATGGCTATGAGGATGTAGCCCGCATGGGCGATGCTGCTGTACGCGAGCATCCTCTTGACGCTCTTCTGCGGGATCGCGAGCAGGTTGCCCACCGTTTGCGTAGCGATGGCCAGGACGGCCAATACGATCAGCCAATCGGCCTGGACCGCGAGCAGCGCAATCAGGAACACCTTGATGAGCGCGACAATCCCCATCTTCTTGCTGCCCGCCGCGAGGAAGGCGCTGATCGTCGTCGGTGCGCCCTCGTACACGTCCGGCGCCCACATGTGGAATGGCACCACAGCGACCTTGAATCCGAAACCCGCCAGCAGGAAGACTATCGCGACTATCAGCGGCGGTTCCATGCCCGGCACCGCTGAGCCCAAGCTCTTGCCCATGGTGACAAGGTCCGTCGTCGCACCGAAGCTCGTCGTCCCCGTGATACCGTAGACCAGGGAGATCCCGAACAGGATTATGGCGGAGGAAATCGCCCCGATGACGAAGAACTTCATCGAGGCCTCGCTCGCCTTCTTGTCCTTCTTGCGGAAGGCCGTGAGGGCGAACGTGCTGAGGCCGCTCATCTCGAACGCGAGGTACAGCACGATCAGGTTCGTCGCGGCCGCGACGAACATCATCCCCGCCACGGCGAAGAACATGAGGCAGTAGTACTCCGCCTGGTGCGGCTCCTCCTTGGAGATGAAGCCTTTCGAGGCGATGACGACAAGAAGTGCCACGACAAGGAAGACTGTGTGGAAGAATAGCGCGAACAGGTCGACGTGCAATCTCAGCTGGTCCCTGAAATTGCCATCGGAAGCGTTCAACGGTGAGGACCAGAGGTTGAGACCCAGCGCGTGGGTCACGGAGAGACCCATCATGTCCAGCGTGGCCAGCAATGAAACCAGAACGGAGACGAGCGCGATCGCCCACAAGATCTGCGGCCTGCGCTTCGTGAAGAACCCGAGGACGAGCATCAGGAGCGCTGACGTGATCAGGACGATTTCTGGGAAGAGGACCGCGTACGTCATCTAGTGGCCTCCTATCAGGCCGAGCAGGGGTCCGGAGAAATCGCCGATGAGATTGAAGAACAGGAATGGCAAGATGCCGAACAGGACCAGCAATATCGTCAGGACTCCCAGCGGCACTTCCTCGTATGCATGCACGTCAGGCATGTCCGCGAGCTTCGGATTCAGAGGACCGAAGAGCGCCTTCTGCATGGCGTAGATGTAGTACGCGGCGGTCAGCACCACGGTGATGATTGGAATTGCCACGAACCATCCGAACGCCTCGTACGTCCCTACGAACACGGTGAACTCCGCGACGAAGCCGACGAGCCCCGGCAGACCGAGGGACGCGAGGAACGAAATCATGACGAACGTGCTCAGGCGGGGAGCCTTGGCCGCAATTCCTCCTAGATCGCTGATATTCCTCGTGCCGATCTTGTGGCCTATGGAGCCGGCAACCATGAATAGCATCGCCGACACGAGACCGTGCGCGAACATCTGGAATATCGCGCCTGTGAACGCGAGGTTGCCCGCGCCGGGGTTCTTGCTCGCGGCGAAAACGCCAGCCGCGATGCCGAGGGTCACGAAGCCCATGTGGCTCACGCTGCTGAACGCCACCATCCTCTTGATGTCGTCCTGCGCGATGCAGACGACCGCGCCATAGATGATGCTCACGGTCCCCAGACCCGCGAGCAGCCAGACCATGTCGATGGCGGCCGAGGGCAGCATCTGGACATTCACCCTGATCAGCCCGTAGCCACCGAGCTTCAGCAATATGCCTGCAAGGAGGACGGAACCGGCGGTCGGCGCCTCGACGTGTGCGTCAGGCAGCCATGTATGCAGAGGCCATGTCGGGAGCTTCGTCCCGAAGCCGATGACCAGACCGACGAAGAGAAGGTTCGCGACCGCACCGGCGGGGACCGGGGTCGTCTCGATCAGCTGGACCATATTGGAGGTCCCGCCATAGAGGTAGAAGACGAATATCGCGAGCAGCACGAGCAGCGATGCCGCCTGGGTGTAGAGGAAGAACTTCATCGACGCGTACTTCTTCCGGGGCCCGCCCCAGACCGCGATGATGAAATACATCGGGATGAGCCCCGCCTCCCAGAAGATGAAGAAGAGGAAGAAGTCCAGGGAGATGAAGACGCCAACTATGGTGGCCTCCATGAACAGGAACATCGCGTAGAATTCCTTGACGCGGTGCTTCTCATCCCACGAAAAGATCATCGCGAGCGTCGTCAGCAGTGCAGCGAGGAACACGAGGGTGATCGAGAGCTCGTCGACGCCGAGAGCATAGGTGATGCCCAAGCCTGGTATCCACTCCGCGCTCTCGTACGCGCGGTAATGGAACTGGGAAGTGGGCGAGTATCTGTAGTCCCTGAGCTGGACCGAATCCGGCATCAGGAACCCCGCTAGGAGCAGGATTGAGATGACCAGGGGGATGAGCGAAACCGTGACGCCCAGTATCCTCGCGTTCTCGGGCTTCTTCCCGCCGATGTAGACGAGCAGAGCGCCGAGCAGCGGGACGGCGATCATCAGGGAAAGTAGCGGGATCTCAACGAGCACCCTATCCACCTCCTATCAGACTCGCCAAACGCGCCGCCGGCGGCTGTATCATGTTCACCATCGGCGACGGATAGAGTCCGACGATCAGTATGAGCGTCAATAGAATGAAGAACGGGATCAGTTCGTTGACCTCGAGGTCCCTGACCTTGCCTAGGTCCTCGTTGAAGTCACCGAATACCATCTTCTGCATCGTCCACAGGTAGTAGGCCCCTGTGATGGCGACCGAGATGAGCGGGATGAGGATGAACTTCCCGAGCGCGTTCGCACCGGGCGCGAGCACGGCGGCCCCTCCCTGGTACGAGCCGACGAACACCATGAACTCGCTCACGAAGCCGTTGAGGCCGGGGAGGCCCATCGATGCGAAGAACGAGACTATCAGCACGAACGAGAACAGCGGCATCCTCTTCGCGAGGCCGCGCAGCTTCGGGATATCCCTGGTGCCGGCGGCATGTTTGACCGTCCCCGCCAGCATGAACAGGACGGCCGTGATGAGACCGTGGTTGAACAGCTGGAAGACCCCGCCCGCGATGCCTATGGTCGATAGGCTGGCCGCCCCGAGGAGCACGAAGCCCATGTGGGCTATCGACGAGTACGCAATCAGCCGCTTGAAGTCGACTTGGGCCAGGCAGACGAACGAAGCGTAGATCATGGAGACTATGCCGAACAGGGCAAGGACCCACCACAGCTCCTTTGCGGCGTCCGGAAGCATCCCGAGGCAGACGCGGAAGATGCCGTACCCGCCCATCTTCAGCAGGAGGCCCGCCAGGATGACCGAGCCCGCTGTCGGCGCCTCCACGTGGGCGTCAGGCAGCCACGTGTGGAACGGGACCATCGGGAGCTTCACGCCGAACCCGAAGAAGAACGCGATGAAAGCGGGGATCTGGAAAACGAGTGCGGGCCTCAGCGCTGGGTTTGTCGCGCCGTTGAGGAGCACGAGCATGTCGAAGCTCCTCGCCCCCGTGGGGTTCATCACGGGCGAGACGTTCCAGTACATCGCGAAGATGCCCAGCATCATGATGACGGAGCCGACGTGCGTGTAGATCAGGAACTTGATGGAGGCGTATGCCTTGTTCGGTCCGCCCCAAATCCCTATGAGGAAGAACATGGGGATCAGGACGAGCTCCCAGAAGACCAGGAAAAGGAAGAAGTCGAGCGAGATGAAGACCCCGGTGATAGCCATCTGGATCAGCAGGATCATGGCGAAGAACTCCCTGGGCCTGTGGTCCTTGTCCCATGAGAATATCATCCCGAGGAGGGAGAGGAGCGGGGTCAGGAAGACCAGGGGCAGTGAGATGCCGTCGACCCCTAGGATGTAGCTCATCCCGAGCGAGGGCACCCAGTCGTAGTGCTCCACGAACCCGAAGCCGAGCGCATCCTTATTGGCGGGGATGAAAGAGGAGAACGCGCCTGTCACGTACTCGGCGGACGCGAGCACTGCAACCGCCAAGCTCGTCAGAGAGAAGATGACCGCGATGTTCCTCGCCCTTTTTTGCGTCTTCCCCAGCAGGAGCACGACGAGGAAGCCGATGAGGGGTATCGCGATGAGCGAGGAGAGTATCAAGGACATCTCACACCCCCAGCATCGGCAGGATCACCTTCAGCGTGAATATCACGAGGATGACCAGGACAAGACCGAGCACCACGACGTTACCGTAATTCTGCACCTTCCCTGTCTGGCCCGTCCTCAGCACCGCGCCACCCCTCACCGCCCTGAGGCTGATGGCGTTCACGGTCCCATCGATCGCGCGCCTGTCGAACCAGTCCGAGACCTTTGAGACCAGTATGCCGCCCTTTCCCGCCGCGTTCACGACGCCGTCCACGACGTTCCTGTCGAACCAGTCCCAGCCCCTCGCCATCGCGTAATAGCCCTTGTAGGCCGCCGCATTGTAGGCGTTGTCGATCCAGTAGCGGTTCGAGAGCATCTTGTGGACGAACGCCCTCGACGGCGTTGCGGTGAACTTCTCTGCAGAGATGCGCTTCTTGTCATAGACCATCCAGGCGAACATCACTCCCGCCAACGCGACGAGAAGCGAGACCCAGGCCAAGATCCCGGAAAGCTCCATCGGACTGAAAGTCCTGGCGAGGATGTGGTCCAGCGATAGTCCTTCAGCCTCGCGGAAGAATATCAGGTTGGAGAAGCCGCCATTCCCGAGGAACAACATCCCGGAGATGAGCGCGAAGACCGCCAAGATCATCAGCGGGACCGTCATGACGCGAGGAGACTCGTGCGGGTGCTCATTGCCGCGGTACTCCCCCCTGAACGTCATGAACCAGAGGCGGAACGTGTAGAACGCCGTCATGAAGGCGGTCAGGAGGCCGAGCGCGTAGAGCACATAGAAAATCATGTTCGTCGAGCCTGACTCGAAGGTGAGGGACAGAATCTCATCCTTCGACCAGAAGCCGCTGAACGGGACGATACCTGCCAATGCGAGCGCGCCGAAGAGCATCACGGTCGACGTGACCCGCATCGATTTCCGCAGGCCGCCCATCTGCCTCATGTCGTTCGTGTGGACAGCATGGATGACGCTGCCCGCAGAGAGGAAGAGCAGCGCTTTGAAGAACGCATGGTTGGTCAGGTGGTAGAGGGCAGCGCTGTATCCTCCAGGTCCCTGGCCCTCGGACATCAGGTACGCGCCGACCCCGAGGCCGAGGAACATGTAGCCCAACTGCGAGATCGTGGAATAAGCCAGGACGCGCTTGATGTCGTACTGCGCGAGTGCCATGGTGGCGGCGAAGAACGCCGTGAAGCCACCGATGACCGCGATGAAGAGTATCGCGTCTGTGGGCGCCGGGACTCCTTCTGGGGCGAGGAAGATGAAGGACCTGGCGGTGAGGTAGACGCCCGCCTTGACCATCGTGGCGGCGTGGATGAGTGCGCTCACGGTTGTCGGGCCCTCCATTGCGTCGGGAAGCCAGACGTGAAGCGGGAACTGCGCGCTCTTGCCCATCGCCCCGCCGAACAACAGGAGAGGGATGACCGTCAGCATGGTCCGGCTCAGTTCACCGACACGGGGCGCGATCTCCTCGAAGCTGAATGTCCCGAAGCTCGTCCATATCGCGATGACGCCGAGGAGGAACAGCACGTCGCCGATCCTCGTCACCAGGAACGCCTTCTTGGCGGCGCTCGCCGCTTCCGGCTTCTTGTACCAGAACCCGATGAGAAGGTACGAGCACAGACCCATTACCTCCCAGAAGATGAGGAGCTGCAGGAAGTTGTCCGCGCTCACCGTCCCCAGCATCCCCGCGACGAACAGGCTGATCTCCGCGTAGTACCGGGGCTTGCCGTCCTCGTGGGCCATGTAGCCGATCGAGTAGATGGCGATGAGCATCGACAGGAACGAAACGAGCACGAGCATCAGGGCGCTCAGGTTGTCCACGAGAAGACCCATCCGGATCTGCGGGACCCACTCGAACCCCGCCACCTCGACGGGCTTGAAGCTCCCGCCAAACGCCCCCGCCACGATGACCTCATACAGCAGGTAGAGCGCGATGACGAACGAGCCGCCGATGGAGACCACCGCGATCGCGGCGCCACCCTGCCACATCTTCTTGCCGAAGAGGATGCAGATGAGGAAGGATATCAGGGGCAGGAGGACGATGAGCCATGCGTATTCGAACGTCCTACCACCTCAGTATCTTGATCTTGTCGAGTTCGATCGTCCCATGAGTCACGTAGACGTTGAGGAAGATGGCGAGACCCACGGCGGCTTCCCCCGCCGCGATGGCGATCGCGAGCAGGGCGAACACCTGGCCGCTCGGGTCGTTTGCGTAAGACGCGAACGCGACGAGGTTGAGTATCGCGGCGTTGAGGATAATCTCCACCGACATCAGCACGATTATCGCGTTGCGCCGTGTCAGGATGCCAAAGAGGCCAATGCAGAAGAGGAGGGCGGAGAGTATCAGCTCGTACTGCGGCGGTATCACCCGTCTCCCTCCTTCTTAGCGAGGTAGATGCCCCCGATCATTGCGGTGGCTAGAAGCAATCCGATGAGGGTGACGGTGAACAGGTAGTCGTTGAACAGCGAGTTCGCAACGCCGATTCCGGAGGGGTCGGTGTTGTTGTAGGCGGGGATGTCGTGCAAGTCGCTCGGCCAGGAGACGAGGAACACGCTCTCCGCCACGACGACGAAGAGAAGCGAGACGGTGAGGAGCGCGACGACGTCACTTCGCTTCAGACGTCTCACTCTCCTCCAGCATCTTCTTCCTGGTCAACATGATTCCGAAGAGCAGCAAGACCGGCACCGCGCCAGCGTAGACGAGAATCTGGATGAGGGCGACGAACTCGGCTCTGAGCAGGATGTAGATCCCTGAAATCGTGATCAGGGTGATCAAGAGCCAGAAGGCGGCCCTCACAAGTTTCTTCGACGTAACGGTGAGAATGGCGCCGACTATCTCCACCGCCGAGAAGACCAAGAACATGAACAGCTCCCAGTCGATCGTCAGAACCACCCCATCGTCTTGAAGACGGCCGCGCCGAGGATCGTGAGCAGGGCAAGGGGGATGAGCCGGTTCCACCCTATCTTGAGCACCTGGTCGGCCCTGACTCGCGGTATGCTCCAGGAGATCCAGATGATGACCATGACCACGAGGTATGTCTTGAGCAGGAACCAGAACTCCTGCGGGAGGATCGGGATCGGGTAGCCGAGGACTGAGACCGTCGTGAAGACGGGCCCGTTCCACCCGCCAAGGTAAAGGATGACGAGCAGGCCCGCCCCCGCGAACGCCCTGAGCCACTTGAAGCCGAATAGGAAACCGAACCTCATCCCGCCATATTCCGTCGTCCAGCCCTCGACCAGTTCCGCGTCGGCCTCAGGAATGTCGAAGGGGATGCGCTCCAGCTCCGCGACCAAGGCGATGAAGAAGATGACGAAGCCGAGCATCTGCGGCGGCGAGAAGACGTTCCATGACGGCACGATCGTGCCCATGAGCGGCCTCTCCTGCACCGCGACCATCTGGAACGGGTCGAGCGTGCCGCTAAGGAGGACCACCGCGATGACGCAGAGGATGAGCGGTATCTCGTAGCTCAGCATCATCGCCGCCGCCCTCAGCCCGCCGATCAAGGTGTATTTGTTGTTGGATGAATAGCCCGCAATGATGATGGCGAAAGGTCCGAGGGACAGGGCCGCGAGCACGAAGAGCACGCCCAGTGCCACCTTGGTGTAGTAGAAGTTCTCGCTGAATGGAAAGACCGCGAAGACCATGATGGTCGACGAGACGATTATGGCGGGTGCGGCGTGGAAGAGGAGCTTATCCGCCGAGGCTGGCGTGATGTTCTCCTTCTGGAGCAGCTTCACGCCATCGGCGATGTTCTGCAGGAAGCCCCACCCGAGGTTGGTCATCCCGCGCTTGTACTTCTTCGACCAGGGCCACGGGACCCCGAGCATGATGCCGTACCTGTCCTGAATCCTGGAGTACAGCTTCCTCTCGACCCACATCACGCTGAGGAGGTTGACGAGCGCCGCCCACATCACCATCACGAGTGTCGCGATGAGGTAGGTGAAGAACACCACGACCCCGGGGCTCACGAACCAAGACCCGACTCCGGGCAGCGACAGCGCGTCGAAGATCGCCTTGACGATGCCGAGCAGTATCTCGGTGAGGCTCCTGCAGAGGCCGACGAGGCTTGGCGTCAGCAGAGAGCCGCTCATTTGTCGATCTCCCCCACGCAGATGTCGATGCTGCCCATGATCGAGACGACGTCGGCGACCTTGTGCCCCCTCATCATCTGCGGCACCGCCGCGAGCGTGCAGAATATCGGGCTACGGATCTTCACGCGGTATGGTCGATTATCGCCGTCCGCCGCGACGTAGAAGAGCGCCTCGCCCCTGGAGTCCTCGGTGACCCTGAACGCCTCTCCCTCCGCCCTCCTCGGCGGCTTCATCCTGTAAGGGCCCGGAGGCATCTTCTTCAATGCGTCGAGGACGATCTTGCAGCTCTCCCTCATCTCCCGCATCCGCACGATCGACCTCGCGTAGCAGTCGCAGTCTTTCTCGACCGCCGGCTCCCAATCGATCAGGTCGTAGACCTCGTAGGGTATCGTCCTGCGGAGGTCCACGTCCGCCCCGCTCCCCCTGAGGTTCGGACCCGTGACGCCCCAGTTGATTGCGTCCTCCTTGCTCAGCTTGCCGACGCCCTGCGTTCTCATGAGGAAGGTCTTGCTGTTCTCCATCATGTCCTCGTACTCGTCCAGCTTCTTCTGGAAGTGCGCGATGACCTTCTGGCAGGACTTCTCGAAGTCCGCGGGGACGTCGTTCCTCACGCCGCCGACGCGCGTGTAGTTCGAGTTCAGCCTGAGGCCCGCCATGATCTCGATGAGGTCGAGGAAAAGCTCCCTCTCGCGGAGCGCGTAGAGCAGCATCGTCAGGAGGCCGATGTCGGCGCCGAAGGCCGCCAGCCACATGAGGTGCGAGGCAATCCTCTGTATCTCCAGGGAGATGACCCGGAGGTACTTCGCCCGCTCAGGGATCTCGATGTCCATGAGCTCCTCGACCGCGAGGCAATAGGCGTGAGACCATGTGATACTCGAAACGTAGCAGAGGCGGTCGGTGAGGACGATGACCTTCTGGAACTCCCTGACCTCGCTGATCTTCTCGACTCCCCTATGCAGGTAGCCGATGATCGGCTCCGCGTCGACGATCGTCTCCCCGTCGACCTTGATCCTCAGGTTCCAGAGGCCATGGGTCATCGGGTGCTGCGGGCCCATGTTGACCCAGAACTCTGCCACCTACGCACCCCCGGTCTTCAGCTTCCTGCGCGAGATGTACTGGCGGTCGACCTCCTGCGGGAAGTCCTTCCTCAGAGGGAAGAACCTGTAATCCGGCGGTAGCAAGATTCGCCTGAGGTCCGGCTGGTGGTCAAAGACTATCCCCATGAGGTCATACGACTCGCGCTCGGGGTAGGTCGCGGACCTCCAGAACTTGCAGAGGGACTCGATGTGCGGATCGTCGTGCGGGATGACCGCGTTGACCTGGAACATCGAGCCGTCGGAGTAGCGGGTGAAGTGGTAGACGCACTCGAATCTGTCCTTCCAGTCGACCGCGGAGATGCAGGAGAGGTGCTCGTATCCAAGCTCCTCCTTGAGGCAGAAACATATCTCGACGAGGTCCTTCCTGTCGATCTTGATGCGACCGACCCCAGGCCGGACGCTGCCGGACTCAAGGAGCAGCTTCGGGAACCGCTCCCTCAGCTTTGCCAGTACCTGTTCCTCTACCCCCATTCCTGTCACCTCGGCGGATCCGAGACTAGATTGTCAGGACCTCCTCTTTCTTCAGCGCGTAGTTCGTCGTGACGAAGAGGACTGCGACGAAGAGTATTATCGCCACTTTCGCGGCGTCGCTCAATCCGGTGAACACGAGGGCCATGAGCATCAGGAAGATCGCCGCCACGTCGAAGACTACGAAGATCAGCGCGAACATATAGTACTGGAAGTTGAACTGGATCTGCGCCTCGCCCTCGGGCACCTCGCCGCACTCGTAGGTGGTGTCCTTGAGCGGCGACGGCTTGTCCGGCCTGACCAGGCGTGTGATGAAGTAGACCAAGATTGGAAAAATGACCGCAATCGCTAGGAAGATGGCCACCGGCATATAGGCGTCCAATAGGGATTGAGCCATCCAAAACCGCCGAAAGGCTGTGCCGTATATAAGCATGAGTAAACGCTCCAGATGACAAGCGCTCAATCAGGCAGGATTGAAATCTGCAGCTTGCGTTCGGATGCGCTGCTTGCCTGTGTTCCCCCAAGCCTTCGCCCCGACGGGCGGGGGAACCTTTCATTCTTCAGGCTAAGCGAGGTCGTCGTCGTATAGGCGATGAATGCGAGAGACTGATCTTTGACTTGAAGTCTTCAAGGAGAAGTCCTTATCCGGTGTTGTGTCGATACCTGGAAGAGGACGCGGCAGATGGTAAGGGCGACAGAATGTGGGCAATTGATATACGAGATACCCAGAAGGCTATTCCTCCGCAAGAAGATCACAGGCATTGGCTATGCGACCATCTTTCCCATCTTGCTGATCGCTCTGTTGGCTCTGGTGGCGTCGGAACCGGACCTGCAGTCGTCAAGCACGCTATGGCCTATCGCGCTATCTGGGGCCATCATGTTCGGCGTGACACTGTTCTTCTATTGGCGTGGCCTGAGGATGAATCGGTTTGGAATCACCACAGAAGGTATATTCCCTCTCGTCAAGCCCCTTGACAAGTTATTCTCTGGGAGGTTCTTCCTACCCTATTCCAGCATACAAAAGGTGGAGATTAAACATTCTTCGTATACAAACAAGGAGGGGAAGGTTCTTGAAGCGCACCCTCACATGGCGGAACTGCTGCTTGAGGACGACAGTACGATCACGATAGGCGTTGTCACAGGCCTCACACCTTTGGGTCTCTACCTCTGGTCAGAGAAAGACATGCGAGGAATCTTTCGACTGCTGGAGGTAATCAAACAGCGAATATCCGAACAGAGAAGCAGACGTATCAGCAGCATAGCCATCCCAGTTGAAGCATTTCAGGGAGCCATGGGCGGATGGGAGACACGCCTGTTCCGCAAGAAGACAAAGGGAGAGTTGCTTGGGAAAGTCGGTGAAGTCATCTTTCTCGCTTCAATGGGCGCCTGCATAATGGCGGCTGGACTGCTCGCAGGACTATGGGTTCTGGTCCTGGTGGGCTCCATGTTGTGTTTCCTTTCTTTCCTCATTGGCTACGCCCAATTGCCATGATAAACGCCGTCGGAATCTCGATTCCTACTGATTGACTTGGAACCTACGAGTCTGCTGTCTCTGGCCCCTGTCCCTCCAAGCCCCCGCCCGTTTGGGCGGGAGCACCTTTCACTTTTCCACGTCGATAAGTCACGCGGCAGAGGGACGGTTCAAAACCCACTTGCTACAGAGGATTAGGGGACCGACCCCCTGCTTTCGCGCTCGTTCGGCGGATAAGTGTGGAGGTCTTTCAATCTTCGATTACGCGGCGGGGAAGCACCCAGAAGCCCAAAACGCTTATCAATCGACAAAACGTTATAGAAGGCGACAGAACAAGGAGGCAATGCTTGGCCAAGCGGAGGAAGCGCGAACCGACATTGGATGAATCTGCCGCAGAAGGTGCGAAGGCAATTGCTCGGGGAATCAGCCGGCTAGGGAGTTTGGTTATGGGAGCGGCCAAAGCTCCGAGGCGTCGAAGGATACAGGCCGACTATGAAGATGGGCAGCGAGAGCATGAGGAATATCTTCGACGCACATCCCACGCCCCTCCCGCGTACATTCAGCCCCTTCAGCCAAGTTACGGATACGTCTCTGGAATGGGTCAAGCTGACGATTTCGACCGACTTATTGCAGCGATCAATGAGTTTCAGCCAGCTAGAAGGTACCCCAAGGAGATAACGTATCAAGCAGAGCTGTATGCCTGGCTCAAGGCAAAGGTAGGCGGGGTCGAGTTCGAGGCAAAACAGGGGCATTCAAGGCCAGATATCGTGGCTCTGAATAGGTTTGCCATCGAGGTCAAAGGACCAACGACGCATCAATCGCTCATCACGATTGCCGACAAGCTGCTCCGCTACCAACTGCACTACGAGCGCGTAATCTGCGTCCTATTCCACCTGGAGTGGGACGAGAAGGGATACGATGAATGGCTGCAGGCGGTAAGGCGCAAGTATCCTGAAGCCGTGATTATTCGCAAGTGAGCGTCCAGGCTTTCTGAGCCGGATAAGGTGAATCCCTCCCTTGGGCTTACCGATGCCGCTATGCCCAACCATATCCTGCGACGCGCCCATCACCTGTTCATCTAGTGAGAGGGTGCGCCTGAGGACATCTTGGAGGCAATGGCTCGTTCGAGCGTGGTGCGAGTGAGACCTCGATCGTCCATATTGGAATTGAAGCGGAATCAACACCGAATTAGTGCCTGATTCGGGCCACACTCGTGTTTGAAATCCACATCGGTCCAATGACATCCGATCCAAGCGGGACATCCAAGCGGTTCATCGTGGCGGGTAGATGAAGTCTTCCTAGCTCTCGAGTCGGCTGCGATGCGATCCCGTCGGAAGGTTTACACCAACTTTATTGCCAAACGCGACTTGATTTCACATGTGGTCAGAGAGAGAATTCCGCCCGGGCAGCGGGTGACAGGCAGACTCCCGCGTCTCGACCTGGGTGTCGTCCCGAAGTTCAACGAGGAGACATGGCGGCTGAGGGTAGAGGGGTTCGTGGAGAAGCCGCTGAAGCTGACATTCGCGGAGGTCCTCAATCTGCCGCGCTATTCCGAGACCGCCGACTTCCATTGCGTGACCGGCTGGAGCCGCCTCGACAACAAGTGGGACGGGGTCTCATTCAAGACGATAGTCGACACCGTCAAGCCGAAACCCGAGGTGCGTTTCGTGACCTTCGAGTGCGGCGACGGATACACGACCTCGTTGCCCCTCGCGGACCTCCTCGCCGGGAACGTGCTGCTCGCGTACGCGCTCGATGAGCAGAGGCTAGAGGCGAAGCATGGCGGGCCGCTGAGGATGGTCATCCCGGACAAGTACGGCTACAAGAGCGCGAAGTGGGTCGAGACCATCCGATTCACGATCGACGAGGAGATCGGATACTGGGAGCAGCGCGGATACAGCGACACCGCCGACCCGTGGACCGAAGACAGGTACAGCTGAGGCGCGGTCCACTCGTTAAGGTTAAACGGTCTCCTTGCTTCTCGCCACCCATCAAGGGAGATTGACGTGTCCCGCGCGAATGATGCCGTTCAACTTCTCGCATCCATGCTCAGCACCGAGCGCGCGTCAGGGAGTTACTTCGAGACGGACCTCTACAGCCACGACCTCACAACACTTCCGAAGTTGGCGGCGTTGAACTGGAAGACGAAGCCCGACGTCGTCGTCACCCCCCGGAGCACGGCGGATGTCAGGACCATCCTGGCGGTGGCGAGGGAGACGAAAGTGCCGGTCGTTCCGCGCGGGGCCGGGACAACGATGTTCGGCGCTTCGGTGCCGACGCGCGGCGGCATCCTCGTAGATATGAGGTCCATGAACAAGATCCTCAGCGTGGACAAGGACGCTGCGCGAATCGAGGCTGAGGCGGGATGCACCTGGTTGGACGCGATGAGAGCGGCAGAATCGGCCGGGCTGTCCATACCTGTCCACCCCGTTTTCGCCCCATCCTCGACGCTGGGAGGTTGCCTCGCATCGGGCATGATTGGGTTCGGCGCCCTGAAGCATGGCAGTCCCCGAGACTGGGCCATAGGCTCTGAGGTCGTGCTCGAGGATGGAACTGTCCTCACGCCTTCAGACCCGCTCCCGCCGCCGCAGGTGAGCCACCTGCTGGAAGGTTCCGAGGGCACATTGGGGATCATATCAAAGGTCACGCTACGGTGTCTCCCCGCCCCGGAAGAGATTAGGCCGCTCGCGTACTCTTTCCCGACCATACCCGATGCGCTGAGGCCGATGATGGCGGCGGTGACCGATGGTCCCGACGCCTGGCATATCGGTTTCCTCGACGAGATCCATTTCAAGTTCGAGCATAACCTCGAACCGGCCACCCCCGAGAGGAAATCCGAGGTCTATGTCGTTCTCGAAGGGGCGAAAGAGAACATGGCGGAAAGGGAGAAGGCGGTAGATTCGATCATGACGTCGAGCGCGGGGATCAAGATTCCCAACGTCGAAGCCGCCAAGTCCTGGCAGTCCCGCTTCGATGTGTTCCGGACGAGGAGGATCAGCGGCGGGCTGGTGGTCATTCCATCAATCGTGCCGGCGAACAGGCTCGCGCAGGCCGTGGCGAGAACGCGCTCCCTCGCGGCGAGGATGAAGATCAATGTCGCGCTCACAGGTTTCATGGCGGGGAAGGATTCTCTGTGCTTCCTGCCCTACTACCTCACCGACGATTCGAGGCTCACAGGCCAGATGGCGCTCGGATTCGTCCCGCGGTTCTATAAGATGCTGGTCGGACTCGGCGGTTATCCCCAGGGTCTCGAGTTGCTGAACCACTACAGGACGAAGGGAGTGGCGGCCGTTCTCGTCAAGAGGCCGATGGCGGTGAGGATGTCCTTCGATCAAACTCGCGCCGCCAGTCCCGCAAGGAAGATAGGGAGGCACACCAGGCATCCAGCTCCGTTCGGGAAGGTCCACCCGGCTCTGATGGCGGTGCGCCTCGGACTCAACGGCGGGCTCAGGAAGCTCGGACGAAGGTACAGGTACGACCAGCCGAAGAAGACGAGCTGAGCGCTACGCCCCGCTCCAGACGACGCCCTTGTACGGGCTTATGACAACCTGCATTGTGACGCTCCTCGCGCCCTTGACCGTGGGATGCCTGTCCTCGAAGTCCTGATATTCCTTCGTGCTGGGGAACAACATCACCGACATGATGTCGCTCTCCCCCGCCAATTTGTAGACGGCGATGGTCCTCGGGTGCCGGGCGAGCTGCCTAGTGACCTTTCTCCGGTGTTCGCTGCTCACCTTGACAGTCACGTAGGCCTTCACGGGATTCTCCATCAATCTGAAGTTGACCTTCGCTGAATAGCCACGGATCAACCCTATCTTTTCCATTTTCCTGATGCGATTCCGCACGGTGGCTTCGCAGATGCAAAGCTCCTGGCCAATCTCGATGTTCGACTTCCTTGAGTTCTTCACGAGCTTGCCGAGTATGTCGAGGTCGAGCGGGTCTATCGGGAGCACTCGGAAGTCGAGGTCCTTCCAACGTTCAACTACGTCGATCGCGGCTTCATCGGGTTTCTTCGGCAGACGGATCCCCGCACACGCATCCGCTCCCCTTTACTTGAGCGTTGCTGAAGGTTGGATCGCGTGTGAGGGGATTGCGCCCATCGCCTTAGCCCCGCTTGTTATCCCCAAGCAGGTATACCGCGGCCACTGCCCGCCGCGAATCGGCGCTCCCCGCTCCTTATCTCCGCCATTTTGCATCGCATCGTCTCAGCACTCATAGGGTGATTCGTTCTGGATATCAGCATTGCTCTTGTGAGCCGTAGAAGAAACCGCCCCGCCCAAATGCATCACGCATGGACGGGCGCATTGGCCCGAAAAGGATTAAGGACGTTAACGAATATCCCGCCACTGCTTGGTGCTGGCGGAGGAATTCCATCGAGGGCGGTGAAATCCAGAAGATGAGCAGTCAAGGGAATACCGAGCGAGGCGCTTTGATACACTGCACCGGTCTCAATCAAGGATGGAGGAGGGTCCTAGCGGCGTTCTTCACCATTTCAACGATTGGTGTGCCGGGCGTAATGTTGGCATACTATCTCCAATTGACATCAATTGCGGACAGTCTGGAATTCAAAACAGGATGTCTCGCTTTAGTACTAATCTCAGCGTTTATGTTCTCAGTCACATTTTTCATGATGGTGGGTGCCGTTCTACACCCTAAAATCGAGATTTACCAGCGTGGCCTCACGACGAATGTCTTCCCGATTTTCAGGGACAAAGAGGGGGATTTCGTGCCGTTCGCTGACATGGAATCTTTTGGAATCTCCCGGAATCGACTAACCTGCGCGATAATGCTCCACAATAGAGAGATCCCTCTTTGGTGGCATTCACATTTTCCTGAGGACATCCTCCCTGTTGCTGAGGCCCTCAGAAAAAACGGCATTCCCGAGACGGACTGAGCGCGATGCTGCCGGTGATGCCGAGGACTATCCTCTTTCCCTTCAGCTTCTCGCTCTTGGTGCAGTAGACGCGCTGACTCGAATGCATGCAGACGAGGTGCAGACGGGGGAGAGATCAAAAGATGTTGATGGTTGGACAGCCGGTTGACTTCGACCCATCCTCCAATGCGCAGGGGATCCGAATCCCGGCGGGTCCGTACCTTCTCATCGAAAGACAAAGCCAATAAACAGTCTAGGCCAAAGAAGTCTTTCGACCCGTTCACCGAGGTTTCTGTCTCCCCAAGCTCCCGCCTGGAAACGGGCAGGAGCACGCCGATCCCGTCAACGGTCATGGGCATGCCTTATAGGATTAACCGCCAAACCGTGGGCTATACTAAAAAAGAGGATTGGACCGCTTATATGGGAACAGGTCAAGAACGCTCATGCCTGATTTTATGCAGAAGATTCAGCACTTCATCATAGGGTGCTCTGGAGGTCATCCCTCATAGCTTGTAAGAGCGCAGCCCGATACGTCAATATCTTCTGAAAATCCTCTTGAATGGCCTTCTCTTCAGCTTCTGTCCGTTGTCTTACCTCTTTGGGCAGGTGTTCGACCTGCACTTCGATAGCCCTATGCATCCTATTCGCATTTTGCAGGACTTCTTCGCGGTCTGACAGAATGTCCACCTTAAGGAAGGCACGAAAATATTGTTCGACATATCGTATCTGCAACCTTGCGAGTAGCAGGGTCAAAGCAGTGGTGCTGGAATGGAGCCATTTTATCCACAGTTTCGAGTCGTCACCACTATATCCTTTACCCGAAGCCATGTATTCCTCGTGAGTATCAAGGCGTTCCTCAATGGCGGCATCGTCAAGCCGCCTCGCATTTTCCACAGAAACCATCAGAAGAGCCTTGCCCGCTTCCACAGCGCGGAACAATGATTCAGGTGTGTTGGCTTCGACTGCCAAAAGGCGAAGCTGTGACCTCATTGCGAAGTAGGCATCGAAATCCGCCATCGCGTCTTGGATTTCTTCATATGCTCTGAGTTTCTCAATGTATTTCGTCTTCGCTTTCTCCAATTCCCTGTCAGCTTTATGATTGGCCTCATCCAGTTTGCGCTGTCTCCAAGCACTGAAAATGTAGCCAAAAATAGCCACACCTGCGGCAACCCCAGCTGAGATGACAATTGTCCAATCAATGTCAGCCAAGCAATCTCACCTTACCCTACCTGATGAAGGGTATGACCTGCGGGACTAAAAGAGTGTGGTTTCGCGGCAGGGATGAAGTCCTCTCTGCCACACGAATCAGCCAGTAGCTGGGCGAGAGTAGGCGATGTTTTTCTTGATTCGGCTGAGAGCATAAATGCCCGTAAAGGCTATCGCCAACAACACCATGATTGATCCAAACCAGCCAACATAATTTCCCGCTGAATAAGCCCTCAAACCCCCATAAGCCACAGGGAACGGTATGATGAAGGCATTGGCGAGCATTCCTCCCGCTACGCTCACATTATCGCTCTTGTCGTCTATCATCAGGGATTGTTATACGGCTGTCCTTGCTTAAGCTGTTTTTGAAGGGTATGCGAAAGTGCATACCAGTTCTGCCGGACTGGTATGCGACCCCCTCGGTTGGACAGATCCTGACCCGTTTCACTTTGCACTCACGCTCACCTCCTCGTGATACTCGCTCGGCGTCATCCACCTCAACCTCTGCTTCGGTTTAATGGTGTTGTAGTCCTCCCTCGCCCACGCCACGTACGCCTCCGCCTCGGCGAACGAGTCGAAGACGAGCGTCCTGAGGTAGTCCCTCTCCAGTCCCGCGTGGAACGACTCGACCACTCCGTTGTCCTCGGGCGTCTGCTTCTGTATGTGCTCGGTCCTCATGCCGAGCAAACGCGCGTGCTCCCTGAACCTGTCGCTCGCGTACGCCGGCATGTTGTCGACTCGGAGGACAGTCGCCGGGGCGAGACACGCG
>JBGPQV010000007.1:0-98361 GCA_041489255.1 Thermoplasmata archaeon
CCACGATCTCCCGCTTCTGTTCCGGCGTGAAGGGACCGCTCATCGTCTCCCCTCCACGTGAAGCGCTTCCTCTCTTTCAGTTCTTCCGGTTCCAACCGTGCTACTGTCCAATCGGAGAGGGGCGCGTACTATGTGCCTCACAGCGCAAGGAGACTATCCGAGCCCTCCACCCAACCGCTAAGCTAAAATGCCCTTGTTGCCTTGACACCCAAGTCCCCACTTGGCCAAAACAATCCTCGAATTCCTCGGGCTTCTTACAGCAGCTTATCGTTATGCGGACCAAAGGACCTACTACCAGAGCTGTAAGTGCCCCTTTCTGGCGTATGAAAAAACAGAAACGGCATACTGCCGCAAGACCAAGAAAGCGACCCGCGAAGAGCTGGAGCAAAGGGGAAGATGGTGGGCAACACTCGGTTCATGCGTGGTCTCAGACGCGGATGGGGCGCCAGTCGTCATATGCCCCCACAAGCTCGAAATGGGAGACAGGTTCGTGAGAGATCTCATGCCTTACTTTCACGGGAACCCTCAAGTCATTCACGAGGCAGCCCTTGAGAGCGGCCGAGTGGACTGGGTTTTGCGTGGAGAGTCCGTGTCAGGCAGTCTTCACACGATTGCAGTCGAGATTCAAGCACTTGACACGACCGCGACAGGTGGAATCAATGATGCCAAGCGATCATTCGAACATGGGGATGCCGATTTTCTGGCCAGGGACTTCCTGTTCGGGTTCAACTGGAAGATGAGCATCAAGACAATCATTTTCCAAGTTCTCTCCAAGATTTCGGAAACCGTCGAACTCAATTGGTCCTACGTGCTGTTCGTCCAGGACCTGTTTCTCAGAAAGATGGAAGAGCTGTACAATGTGAAGTTCGCGGCAGCGGATGGGAAATCACCATCGGAAATCCTGTCTGCCACTCTCAAAGGAGACCTGCTCATCCATGCATACAGATTCGAACCGGGGGCCGTAACCCATACCCTTGACGGGCCTGCGAAGTTCCTGGTTTCTAGGAATCAGCTAATCCAGATGCTCGCATTGCAGACCGATCGGGCGAGTGTCGAACGCCGGCTTGGAGCCGCTCAGGCGTCGCGGGGTCGGCCGCCGCTTTCGCGGGAGCAACTACGCGAACATCTCCAAGGTTGCGGTATCCCTGAGCACCTTCGCGATTCGCTGTTTCGCGAACTCTAGGTATTCTGAGGATGTGTCGATGCCAATGGTCCTCCGTCCTAGTCGGAGAGCCACGACTGCAGTTGTTCCACTCCCTAGAAAGGGGTCCAGTACTATGCCGTTTGGGGGGGATGTGGCCCTTATCGGTCTCTCCACTAAGGACTCCGGGAAGACCGCGAAGTGGGACTCGGGGAAAACAGAATCCTCAACCTGGATGGTCCAGACGTCTGTCGGAGCACTCCCATTCCTGTGATACGTGAGGATTGCGAAACCCTTTGATTCCAGCTCCATGGCTCTCCCGCTTAGCGCCGTAGCGTCACCGTGGGTTGGCCGCTGGATTCCTCTGATAAGCATCCTGAAATCAGGAAGGACTCCACATTTGACTTTCTCTACCGCTTCATCTAAGGCCGCGAGCGCGGCTTTCTTTTCATCTTCCGAGAGGGCCTTGCTGCTCAGTATTTGCTCGCGGTATCTCGCACCGGACACCCCTGTCGGAGTCTTGACAACGCCATTCCGATCCGTAATCGGTGGCTTGGGTGGCTCGCGAATCTGGTCCATGTCGTAGTATGCGTTCTCGCTCTTCACAAAGTGGAAGAACTGCTCGTGCGCGTAGGCGAGCCGATCTTTCGCAGCGTTGGGCAGATGCTTCGGTTTGTGCCAAATGACCTCGTTGCGGAGCTGCCAGCCCAATTTCTCGAGCGCAAATACGGTCCTCCATGGAATGCCCAGCCAACGTTTTCCCTGGCACTTGTCCCCGATGTTGAGCCAGAAGCTGCCTTTGGATTTAACGATCCGGAAGAGTTCAATGCCCACAGCGACCAAATTCGCGACGTACTCTTCTTGCGTCGTCTCCTGCCCAATCTCCGTCGTGGCAGAATGCGATCCATTATAGATGCGCTGACGATAGTATGGCGGACTTGTAACGACACAGTCGACTGAATGACCTTCGAGTTGCCGCAGCACGTTCCGCGCATCGCCTTGATACAGGACACAGCGATCTGCTATCGCCAATGGCTTGACTGCTTGTGTCTCCGCATTCCGGTCTGTCAACAACCGCCTTCCTTACTCCCTAGCATCGGCCCGATTAAAATCCTTTGGCTGGTTGGATGAAAGTGAGCAGAGACCGAGCTGTCTTCAACAAGCTCGATTTATCATTTGTCCCAATCCGATGCGTGATGGTCTCTCTGAGAGCTGTCTGTATTCGCCCCCCCTGGGGACGGTCGCTACGCCGCCTGTGTAGCGTTTCATCCCACTCCTTCGGCCTTTTTGGGACAGATGTTTGCTAATAGTCTCATGCGCCGTCTTTTCTCCATAGGAGACCATCATCGGATCTGTCTAAGCTTCAAGAACAACTCTTAGCTAACTTCGGAACCAAACGGGTTGCCAGAAGGCCATGAAACTCTACACATTCGGCTGTCCGCCCATCAACATCTATTAATCCCCTCCCCGTCTACACCTCCCCCGCATGCACCCCAGTCAGCGCATCTACTGCACCAAGAGCGAGAAGCTGAAGGGAAAGAAGATAGTCCTCGGCATCACCGGCAGCATCGCCCTCCATTCATGGTCTGAATCAGCGGCGTGAGGATATTCTTGCCGAGAGAAGTGACAGGCAATCCTCGGGAAGGTTACGTCGTGCCCGACATCGTATTGGCAACTTCAGTACCTTTTTAACCCGCTACTCCTCTCTGCAAATCAAGCGAACCATGGGGATTCTTGTAGGAAAACCGACAGCAGAGGACCTGACTCCGAGGGGGATGATCCACGAGATTCCTTGGCCCGATGAGGCCTCAATCTTGATTTTCCTGGAAGGCAATGAGAAACGATTCCCGATTCTCAATCGGATTGTCAGGAGCCAGTATGGCCCAGAGGGGGTCTTTGGGATGGACCGTGGCGCCCAGCTCGCGCTTCTGGCGGAAATCGATCACCTTCGCAGGGAGATTGAACTTGACCGTCTTCAGCCGGAGATCAGGGAGAAGGTGCGAAGTTGGGCGCAGCGGAACAAAGGGCGCTGTAATACAGAGGGAATCTCGCCCGAGGCTGCTCTCTATGGCCTCGTGAAACTCGACGAGTTTGTCAATAAAGTGGTCGATTTGGGCTGGCATCTCTTGAACGATACCGAATGACACAATGCCCTCACGCGAGCGATCCTGCTTTGTCTGAACCACGCCTCGATGCGAGTCAGACATTCGGATGCCTGCTCATCAACATCTATTGATCCTCCGAAAACCCCCGCATAATGCGGAACGCTCCAGGTTGGCTGTCTTGCTCTGTTCCTTGTCCCCCAAGCTCCCGCCTGGAAACGGGCGGGGGCACCTTTTCCCTCTCGGAGCGTGGCGTTCCGCTCGACGCCTGCAGTTGGCTCTTTAGATTACCAAGAAGCTTGTTTCGACACCAGTACCGCTGAAATACAACCTGGCGGATATGCCAAACGGCATGTACCGCGCATCATCGTGGGACAAGTCCGAGAGGTACCGCCGGTTCGTCGTTGCGACGATGCTGCGGAGGAGGGTCATAGGCTGGGGGAGCTTCTTCTTCATTCTCTTCACTCCGGTCGTGATGTTTGCGTCGCTGGACGATTTTCTCCTCTTCGACGCGTACTTCGGTGTCTACTTCCTGTTAGTCTTAGTAGGTGCTATATTGGCGAAACGTCCCACGGGCTCGAAAGCCGGTCTCTGGCTGGAAGTCGAGCTTTTCAGCCCGGTCTACACATTCTCCCTCATGCTGCTTTCCGGACTCATGGCGGCACTCCTGCTCTTCTGGCTCATCTCCGTCAAATTCGCCGTTCAGTTCCAGATAATCTTCATCGATTATTCGCCAATGCTCATCATCCTCCTTACCATGCTCGTAGCCATGTACCCGCTCCGAAGGTACCGGAGGAGAAAGTATGAGAATGTGCGCGTCCGCTTCGTACGGGGAAAGGGGGACGATGTGGTGGCCGCCATTCGCTCAGGACTCGACTCCGCCAAGATAGACTACCGGTATTCGGTCAGCGGATCCCAGTGGACGACGGTGAGACCCTCGTTCCTGTTCGGAAGCAGCCCGAGGCGCGTCGATGTCAGGATGGTGAACCGCTGGAATGTGGCGGTATACAAGACCGTGGATCCCATTTCCGGCTGTGTGATCTCGCCGACGATAGATGGCGTAATTGACGATTCACTCGATGCCTCGGAGAAGACCGGCCCCCGATAGTTGGCGGCCCCAGGCGTAGTGCAGATGGTTATGCGGTGAATCATTCATCTTCAGTCCATCAACACTTATTAATCCCCTTCCCGCCTACGCCTCTCCAACATGCACCCCTGTCAGCGCATCTACTGCACCAAGAGCGAGAAGCTGAAGGGAAAGAGGATAGTCCTCAGCATCTCAGGTTCGCGGAATTATTGACCGGTCAGAGACATTAGTCGCACCATCCTGACACTATTCCTCCGGACATGATAGTCAATATAACCGGGTAGTCTGCGATTGGGGTGGGGCAGGACTGAAGAAGAAAAATGCTTTGGCGCGGGGGACCTGAAAATGCACAGCGCCATCAGAAATCATTGTCAATCGCCTGCCCTCCCGAAACATTCGATTCGCACCAGCTTGGTGAGCTGGAGGTCAACCGTTCACAATCCATGTCGCGTCAGCGGGGACGAATATCCAATAACCTTCACCCGGCTTCATGAGATAGCTGTCCTTGACTCGCTGAAGATAATAAGGCGCAGCGCTCGAATCGAACGCCTCAATGATTACCCCGGTGAGCCCGATATCAGCCTTGAGGTCTGCAACAGTGCAGGTCGTGTTGAGGGAGGGGAAGCCCACCATGTTCCACCCCTGGCGGAGATCGATCGCGGTCGAGGAGGATTCTGTGCCGCGGATGGTGAAGTTGCAGGCTGAGGTCACGTCGATCCAGAATCCCATCGTGTTGGTGAGTGCATGGAGGCCGTTGGCATCTCTTCCCGGGACGTAGGACTTCCAAGGGTTCATGGGATCAAGCGAATCGTACCAGCGTACGTAGTCGTAGCAGCCCGATATCGACGAGAGCACATTTTCGATGGTTACATCGACGGCCGACAAGGGGAATGACATGAATCGCTTTCCGGGCGAGAGGGACATCGCAAACGATGAGACAACCTCGGCAGTTATGCAAGCCACATTATTGGTCTCGTTGGATTCCGCCACGGACCCAGGCGGCGGGTCTGCCCAGGCACATACGCTGTGATTTCCCACGAAGTCAGGTGTCCATGAGAATTGCAGTTCGATCTGCTGGTAAACGGGCAGACTGCCAGCAGACTTGATTTCGATTATCTCACTCGGGTCTACCTGCCCGTCGAAGTCGTAATCGTCAAAGGACGTTACGGAAAAGTCAGTGACGTTGGAATCGCCAACATTACTCACATTCACGTACAGAATGATCGATGTTCCGTTGGCAATGGGCGATTGTGGGACGGTATGAAGATCATTCGGAGAGATCAAGAGATCTGGGAGCTCGATAGGGCCCAGCTTAGCCACGAATCCATCGGTATTAAGATTGTAACTGGTATCGAACGCACTCGGCGTCACCGGGAAATCGGTAGAGTCTGTCTTGCCAGT
Source organism: Thermoplasmata archaeon (assembly GCA_041489255.1). Lineage (GTDB taxonomy): Archaea > Thermoplasmatota > Thermoplasmata > RBG-16-68-12 > JAFNFQ01 > JAFNFQ01. The sequence continues at coordinate 5,732 of JBGPQV010000007.1, forward strand.
GATGTAGACCGCACCTGCGGAGTCAACGGAAGCCGCAAGCCCTACCTCATAAGCGGAGCCCCCAATGAGCGTCGAATATGACAGGAGTCTCCCCGACTCGCCAAGTTGTATGACAAAAGCATCGCTTGAATTGAGGGTCCTGTCAATGGCATCAGGAGTCGTCGGGAAGTCGGGTGAAAATGTTCTGCCGGTTAAATAGAGATTCCCTAAAGCGTCCATTACAAGGTCGGAGGGCGATTCAGAGCTATTACCGCCGAGGAATGTTGAGTAGCTTAGAGTACTCGTATTGATGTCGAGGCGTGATAAGAACATGTCGGAAGTCCCATTCAATGACGCGTCAAGCGCGTCTGCGGTCACCGGAAAATCTGATGAATCGGTCAGACCTGTAACGTAGAGAGCATCCGCTGAATCCTCGATCACGTACCCTCCATCTTCCCAGTCTGTACCTCCGATAAAAGTCGAATAGATTAGAGAAGTGCCTGCATTATTGAGCTTTGCCACGAATACGTCGCTGTAGTTGAAAGTTGTATCAAAGGAACCAGGAGTCACTGGGAAGTCTGCGGACAACGTGAAGCCTCCGACTACCATCTCACCGCGTTCATTGACGAATATGGAATTCCCCTCATCGCGCATGCTTCCGCCGAGGTACGTAGACGAGAGCAAAGCGTCCCCCGCATCGCTGAGCTTGAACACGAAGACTTCTTCTCTCCCTTTCGATGTTGAGCTGAACGCCCCGGGAGTTGTAGGGAAATCAGGTGAAAGCGTGGTGCCGCAAACATAGGTATTCCCACTGGAGTCTAGATACAGGGCATATCCTATGTCATTTGAACTTCCGCCGACGAAGGTGGAGAAGATTAGCCCGCTTCCGCTTGCGTTCAGTTTGAGCACAAAGGCATCGGACCCATGGTATGTTGTATCATAGGCTCCCGGAGTCACCGGGAAATCGGGAGATTGGGCTTCCCCCGTCACGTATGCGTTGCCGGAAGTGTCAACACTCAGAGCATAGGCGAACTCTTGGTAGGAACCACCTATGTAGGTTGAGTACGCGAGCGTATCCCCACTAGCGTTAATCTTCGTCACGAAGATACCGCCATTTCCCCACCATGTGTCAAACGCACCAGGCGTCACAGGAAAGTCAAACGATATTGTATGTCCAGTTACATATGCATTGCCGGCGCCATCCACATCAATCGCGTACGGTGCATCAGCATTCCAGCCTCCTAGATAGGTAGCGTAGATTAATGGGTCGATGGTTAGGGGCTTGGAGGGATTCCATCCGTTGCAGTCGAACCCGTATGACGTTTCGCTTCGGGGAAGGAACTCGCAGTCGATTTCCTCTCCAATATCCTGATAGGAATATGGGGAAGAATCTCGCACGTCTCCCATGGTGGTCCGAATCGCAATGCCGGATGTTTCGATTCGCATCGATTCGATGCCTTCATAGGCCATATTGATGGATGCGGGATTCGCCCCCGCGCTGATCCTGAATTCATATTTCACACCGCCAAGAATCGGCTTGTAGATGAGGTCGATGCCATCGTATAGATTCTTATAGATCAACTCGCCGTAGTTCGGCACATCCGTCCTCCACTTGCTCGTGTCGTTGCCCAAGAAGAAGTTGCTGTTGAAGGGCAGGTGTCTCTCGCCGCTGGGGGCAATCATGTTTGCGCCATCGAATCGGAGTAAATATGTGACTGAATCGACCGGCTCCTCATTCGAACCAATAGAGGTCCTGAAGTCTGAAGTGCTGTTCCTGGTCCCCATCCCATTCCTCTCGTAATCATTTGCATCATGCAGAACAAACATCACCCCGTCGTCCATGAAAGCGACTGCGGGATTTCCCATCGCGTAATAGCGGATATTCTCGGCCACCTGACCCCTGTTCTCGACAAAGTAGTTGTTAAGAGAATCGAAGGCATCGAGGATGACCTGCTTCGTCGCTGTATTGGGAGGACTTGTGTCATTCCATGACGACTTTGCCAGCGAAGCGAGGGACGGAACGAACATGAGGGCTGCCACGATTAGCACAATGGGGAAACGAACCATGAGCCTCTTCTCCTGACTCCTCGGGCATGCCACGACAGCATATCTCCTTCCTTTCCAAGCAACCCATCAGCAACTCCTGTATAAAGCCATTTCGAGGAAACAATCAGGTCGATGGTTCTCTAAGGGGGATTCTATCAATTTCCCATTCCAATCCTTGACAATCCTGACTGCCCGGAGAGTAATTTCAATCACTGACGTTGGTGTTGCCACTCTAGTTCCGGTTCCAGGGAATATAGGATAATGCCAACCGCCACTCCAATCATCAACATCTATTAATCCCCTCCACTCCTACACCTGACCCGCATGCACCCGAGTCAGCGCATCTACTGCACGAAGAGCGAGAAGCTGAAGGGAAAGAGGATAGTCCTCGGCATCACAGGCAGCATCGCCGCCGTCGAGGACGTGAAGCTCATCCGCGAGCTCATCCGCCACGGGGCCGACGTCGTCCCCGTGATGAGCAGGGAGAGCACCCGCATAGTCCACCCCAACTCGATACATTTCGCCTCGGGCAAGGTCCCCATCATCGAGATAGACGGCTCCGTGCCCTACGTCGACCTCTGCGGCGAGGGCGGCAGCGCGAGCCTGCTCCTCATCGCCCCCTCCACCGCCAACACGATCTCGAAGATCGCCTGCGGCATCGACGACACGCCCGTCACGACCTTCGCGACCACCGCCATGGGCTCCGACGTCCCGATCATGATTGCACCCGCCATGCACGAGTCGATGTACACCAACCCGACCGTGGCGGTGAACCTGGACATGCTCCGCAAGGTCGGAGTCGAGTTCATAGAGCCGAAGTTCGCCGAGGAGAAGGCGAAGATGGCGGACATGGAGGACATCGTGGCGGCGGTGATCAGGAGGCTGGGCCCGCACGACCTCGACGACAAGAGAGTCGTGGTCATCGCCGGCTCGACCGAGCAGCCGATCGACGACGTCAGGGCGATAACGAACAGGAGCAGCGGCGGCACCGGGATCGAGCTGGCGAAGAGCGCATACGAACGCGGCGGGAAGGTCGAGCTCTGGCTCGGGAGACACGAAGCCCCGGTCCCCGCCTATATCGAGACGAAGGAGTTCTCCACGGTCGAGCAGCTCGTCGAGCTTGTCAAGCACCTGAAATGCGACTACTGCCTCGTCCCCGCCGCGATCTCCGACTTCACCACGAAGAGGGCCAAGGGCAAGATACATTCGAGGGAGGGAGCCGTGAAGCTCAACCTGACGCCGACCCCCAAGGTCATCAGGTTCGTCGCGTCGAAGACGAAAGGGGTCGTCGTCGGGTTCAAGGCGGAGTCTGGGGTCACCGCGCAGTACTTGATCGAGAAGGCCGGGTCGATGATCAAGGAATACGGGCTGGACTTCGCCGTCGCGAACGACGTGAGGGCCGTCAAGAGAGACAGGACCAAGGTCATCATCCTCGACTCGCACGGCGGGAAGAAGGAGGTCGAGGGCACGAAGTCATCCGTCGCCGACAAGATCTGGAGCGCAGTCCTGCATGGTCTCTAGGGCTGAGGCGTTCTGCCCCGGTCACATCACCGCCTTCTTCGAGATATGCCCCGACGCCGATCCCCGCCGCCGCGGCTCGAGAGGCGCGGGTCTGTGCACATCACTCGGAGTGAAGACCGAAGTCAAGGTCAGGGAGGCTGCCCGCCAGCGCATCAGGATCTTCCTGGACGGAGAGGAGGAGAAAGCTGAGACCACTCTGAGGGCTGTCAAGAAGCTCATCGGCGATAAGAGGCTGGAGGTCTACGTCCTGAGTGAGGTGCAGCTGCCGGTCTCACAGGGGTTCGGGATGAGCGGGGCGGGGGCATTGAGCACCGCCCTCGCGCTGAACGAGGCGGCGAAGCTCGGTCTTTCCCGCGACGAGGTTGTCGGAGCCGCGCACGAGGCCGAGGTCGAGTCGCTGACAGGCCTCGGGGACATCTACCCGCAGTCGCTTGGCGGGATGGACCTGAGGATTGAACCGGGCGGCCCGCCGCACGGGATCGTCAAGAGGTTCGAAGTGGCGGTTCCTCTGCTCCTGTGTGTCATCGGCCCGCCCATGCTCACGAAGTCCGTGCTCCACGACCCCGAGAAGGCGAAGGTCATCAGCGCGGAAGGCCACCGTTGCGTCGAGGAGTTCAAGAAGAGCCCGACGCTGGAGAACCTGTTCAGCCTTGGGCGGGAGTTCGCTGTCAAGACCGGACTGGCGGGAAGCAGGCTCATCGAGGCGATCGACTCCTGCGCACCCTACGGAAAGGCAAGCATGTCGATGCTGGGGAACAGCGTGTTTTGCATGGGGAACGCAGAGATGCTTGCCACCATACTTTCCCCGTATGGGCAGAGGCTGAAGTGCGAAGTAGACCAGAAAGGCGCTAGGCTTCTCTAGGATTCTCGTCTACACCTCTCGGTCTGCCGAGAGTTGACGAAGGTTATTTCTATCGACGGGACCAATCAACCTGAGGAGATGCGTGTGAAGTTGTCGGAACAGTCTCCTGCGCAGGACCCTCAGGAACCGGATTCGCATCCGAAGCTGACATTGATACGAGCAAAGGGTTCGCGGTCGGAGATGTACGCCAATGTCCTCGCGGTTATTGCCACTGTATTTGCGATTCTAGTAGCGATAGCATTGTTCTGGTGGGCCAATTCAGGTATCATCAGCTCCTGCGAAACCTGCGGACCAGTCGTCCTCAGCGCTCCGGAGAGGGGGGGCGAACCCTCGAATTATACCGTGACGTTCATGGTCGTACATGGACCGCAGAACGGGTTCGAGAGCCTTACGAACTTCAAGACATTGATGGTGAGGGACGGCGAGCCGCTTGTCGCTCGTGCCCTGGACCTGAACGCATCGGGCCCCATGCGGTTCGGGTCGAACGTCACGCTGTCCTTCACCGACACCGAGAGAGACGGCCGGTTGACTTCAGGTGACGGATTCCTCGTCTTCGGCATGACGGGTATTCACGAATGGAAGTTCCACCTCATCAGCCCGAGTGGGGACCTGCTGAGCTCAGTGACCTGGGTCACGCCTTACATAAGCACAACTGCCGTGCAGACGGGTGGAGGCGGCACGAATCAAACCGCGACCTTCAGCATTGCCGAGGCGTCCGAGCATATCCCTCTCTCCTCGAACTTGAAGGTGTATCTGTCAGGGTACGGTTGGACACTTCCGAATTCTCCGATGACATTGCAGGCAGGCGGTATCATGTATTTCGGTTCAAACGTCTCTCTGATATTCACTGATATCGGAGGTGACGGTCAATTGAGCTCGGGAGACGGATTCCTTTTCTACGGGATGGGAAGCGGATCATGGGCATTGCGCTTAATATGCGGCCCGGATGTACTCCTGATACATTCCTTGTCTTGGGATACGACTTGAAAGCTCTTATCCTCAGACGTAGCCAAGATTCTGGCCACGATTCTCTCCGGATACGGGCAGAGGATGAAGTGCGAGGTGGACCAAAGGGGTGTCAGGATTCTCTGACCCACCTCTGTGGACTTTCGGAAGCCTTCAATCGCCCATCCGAAGGTTACACATAGTGCACACGTCAATGCACCTGTCGTGATTCACTCATCAAAGGCTCCGGAATTGCGATTCGCCCGCCCAGGCGCAAATCCCACTTTGGAGACAATTGAGTACATCGACGGAGCATTACGCGGCGCAAATCGTCCTATGAGCCGTAACGAGTTGCTCTCTATCCTCGCCTCCTGGGGACATTCCACGACCCTCCAGAGCATAAACGCCGCCCTCGCATTCCTCGGTGAGGCTGGCATGATTGCAGAAGGGAGCAAAGGACTCGTCTATGTACCGACCGCCTCGCCTACGCTCCTGAAAGCCATCCGAGAAGGATCGAAATCGTGAGCCCTGTCGGAGACGGGGAATCATCTATGAGACGGGTCTCGGCAGCAGCCCCGCCTTCTCCACGATCTCCGCCACCTTCTCCTCCCACTCTATCGCCATGATGTGCACGCCGTGCACGCCCTCGATCTTCCTCAGCGCCTCGATTGTCTCCAATGCTATCTTGACGCCCTCGGCCTTCGCGTCGCTCGCCTTCTTCATCCTCTCGACAAGCGATTCGGGCACGGTCATCCCGAGCACCTTGTCATTGACGAACTTCGCAGCGCCGAGTGATTTCAGAGGGACCACACCGCCGATGATGTGAACCTTCTTGTGCAGCCCCTGGGCTCTCACTGCCGCCATCCACTTCTCGAACCTCTCGACTTCGAAGACACCTTGTGTCTGCACAAAGTCGGCTCCCGCCACGACCTTCTTCTCCAGCCTCGGGACCCTGTACTCGGCCGGGTCCGCAAGGGGGTTCTCGGCCGCCCCGATGAACAGCTTCGGCGGGACGTCCATAACCTCACCGTTCTGGAACTTCCTCTCGTCCCGCATCCTCCTGGCCATGTCGATCATCTGTATCGAGTCGAGGTCGAACACGCCCTTGGCCTCTGGATGGTTTCCGAGCTTCTGGTGGTCTCCCGTCAGCAAAAGGACGTTCCTTATACCGACCGCCGACGCCCCGAGCAGGTCGCTCTGGATCGCGATCCTGTTCCTGTCTCTGGCGGTGATCTGCATGACCGGCTCGATGCCCTCTTTCAGAAGTATCGTTGCGGCGGCGAAACTCGACAGCTTGACTATCGCGGCCTGATTGTCTGTGATGTTGGCAGCGTCGACCTTGCCCTTGATCAGCTTGGCCTTCTGCCTGATGACGTCGCCGCTCGCGCTCTTTGGCGGGCCGCATTCGCAGGTGACGGCGAACTGCCCCTTCTCCAGGACCTTCTCGAGGTTGCTCCCCGCCTTCATGGGACCACCTCTTCCTCCTTAACGGTCTTCCGAGGCCCGCCGTGCCCGGCGATATCCCACCTTTTTGGCGGTTGAATCTTCGACATCCATTCGAGCCTGTTCGTCGCCTTGAGCTTCTCGTAGATGAGGGCCCACGCGCAGTCCGTCTCCGGGTCGACCTCGCACTTGCCGTTCTGCGAGCCGCCGCAGGGGCCGTTCATCATCTGCTTGGCGCACCTCGTGATCGGGCAGATGCCGCCGGTGAGATGGAGCATGCAGTCCCCGCACGCCCTGCAGTTCTCCAGCCAGACGGCATGCTTGGTCGGGAAGCCCATCATTGTCGTGTTCAGCGCGGGAAGCACTGGCTTCTCCGGGTACATCTCGGCGACCAGCTGTACTCCGATGCCGCAGGCCATCGAGAGAACCGCGTCGGCGTCCCTGACCTTGTCCTTCATCTCGCCGACCCATTCCCTCTCGCACTGCCTCTCTATCGTGCCCTCGACGACCTTGACCTTGTGTCCGGTCTTCTTGCCGCTGATTCTGAGGAGCGATGACAGGACGCTGACTTCCTTCTCCCCTCCGGCGAGGCAGACCGTGACGCATGTCCCGCAGCCGGCGACGAATATCCTGTCGTAGCCCTTTGTCATCTCAAGGATCTCTGCGACCGGTTTCCGCTCGCCGACGATCATTTCGCGACCCCTTTCCTCAGGGGGCTCGGCCCGAGCCTCCTCACCTTCTCTGTCATGTCCGCGATCATCTCGGCGAACTTGCTTGCCATGGCGGACGAGAGGTTGTACATCTCGACCCGCTCAGGCTCGATGCCGACCTCCTCAAGCAGCTTCTTTGCGGCGGCGACCCTCTTCTTCGCCCTGAAGTTGCCGTTCATGAAGTGACAGTCGCCATCGAGGCAGCCCATGACCATGACGCCGTCCGCGCCGTCCTCGATTGCCCTGAGCAGGTAGAGTATCTCGATCTTCCCGGAGCACGGGAGCCTGATGACCCTCGCGTTCGGCGGGTAGTTCAGCCTCATCGAGCCCGCAAGGTCCGCGGCGGCGTATGCGCAGAAGTTGCAGCAGAAAGCGACTATCCTCGGCTGGAACGACGCGTTCGCCTCAATCCCCTTCTTCACCGCCGCCACCGCCTCAGCCGCCATTCGTCGCACCTCCGATGAGGGCGTCCACCATCGGGATTATTTGATCGTCCTCGTAGCTCTTCAGCACTATCGCCTTGGCGGGACACTCCGCCGTGCATATGCCGCACCCGCGACACTTCGCCATGTTCACTTCGGCGAGACCCTCCTTGTCGATAAATATGGCGTCGTATGGGCATATTCTCAGGCATGTCATGCAGCTGGAGCATTTCTCGGGCAGGACATGCGCCACCACGCCTCCGACCTCGATGAACTCGCGCGAGATGATCGCCATGCCCCTCGCGGCCGCCGCACATCCCTGGGCAACAGAGTCGCCCACGTCCCTCGGGAACTGCGCACCGCCAGCGATGAATATCCCGCTGTTCGTCGCGTCCACTGGCGCGAGCTTCACGTGTGCTTCCTGGATGAAACCCTCGGGCGAGGAGCTGATCCTCAGGGCCCTCGTGAGCTCCTCGGAACCCCGGGAGGGAATCCCGCCGACGGACAATATGAGGAGGTCGAGCGTGAGATCGAGAGTCGACCTCATGAGCGGGTCCTTGACGACGATTCTCGGCTTTTCGGCTATCGAAACTTTCGGCATCTCATCGAATGAATAGGCCACGAACCTGACGCCGAGGTTCTGAACCTCCTCATAGAGCAGTTCCTGCGTCCAGGTCGTCCGCATGCTCTCATAGAGGACGTACACGTTCGCCTTCGGATATCTCCGCTTCAGCTCCCGCGCGGATTTCAGGCCGCTCGCGCAGCAGAACCGCGAGCAGTAGCCGTTGCGGCCCCACCTCATGTCCGCGCACAGGAGGACGGCGATGTTCTTCGGATCCGCGACAAAGCTGTCCAGCTTTCCTCTCGTCGGCCCGGTCTTGGAGATGAGCCTCTCCAGTTCGGCGGTGGTCAGCACGGCCTTCGACTTCCTGTGGCCCCAGCGTTTCAGCTCTTCCCTGTCCCCCGCCTCGAACCCCGTCGCCACGACGATTGCGCCGAACTCAAGTTCGAAGTCCTTGGAGCTCAGGTCGATCGCGCCCGGCTTGCAGACCTTGACGCACTCTCCGCACTTCGTGCACGCCTCCGCGTCGATGTAGTACCTTGGCGGGTAGGTATCCTTCCTGTAGATTGCCCTCCTCGAGAACAGCCCCTCCTCGAATTCGTCCGGCACCTTGACCGGGCAGACCTTCGCGCACTCGCCGCAAAGGCTGCATTTATCGGAGACGAACTCGTTCGAAGTGGCGGTAAGTGTGAAATTGCCGACGTACCCCCCGACATCGTCGATCGTCGTCGACGTGTGCAGATGGAACTTGTCAGACTCTGAGAGTTCGCGGGTAATCTCGGATATCAGCTCCCCGCCAGGAATCTCCTGGGGATAGACCGCGCTGAACTTCGCGACATTCCCGCCCACGTATGGTCTCCTCTCGATGAGGTGCGTCTCGAACCCGTTCGAGACGAACTCCCTTGCCGCGGACAGCCCGGCGATGCCGCCGCCGATCACCACCGCCCTCGGCACGACGCCGACAGTCGTCACGTCGAGCGCCGAGAGGTTCGCCGCCCTCGCCGCTGACATCATGACTAGGTCCTTCGCCTTCGACAGTGCGGCGGGCCCATCAGGGTGGACCCATGAGCACTGGTTCCTGATGTTCGCCATGTCGAGGAGGAACGGGTTCAGCCCCGCCTCCCGCAGCGCCTCCTGGAAAGTCGCCTCGTGAGTTCTTGGGGTGCAGGCCGCCACGACGACCCTCGTCAGCCCCTTCTCCCTGATGTTCTTCACCATGTTCTTCTGCCCCTCCTCGGAGCAGGAGAACATGTTCTCCTCGACGTAGACGACGCCTGGCAGCTCCTTTGAATACTCCAGGAGCTCTTTGATGTCGACCACGGAAGCGATGTTCTTGCCGCAGTGACAGATGAAGATCCCCGTGCGTATCTCGTCTGTGGACAGCGCGGGATAGATTGGCGGCTCCGGGAACGACCTGTCCCCTTCCGTCTCCCCCGCCGCCCTCGCGGCCGCGCCGATGCCGCGGTAGGTCGAGTCGGTGATGTCCATCGGGCCGGCCACCATGCCCGCCAGATAGAGCCCGCCGCCAGTGCTGTCAAGCGGACCGCCGCTCGCGCGCGGCGCCTTCAGGAAGCCCCACTTGTCCGTCTCCAGGCCGAGCATCCTCGCGAGTTCACCCGTGTCGTCCCTCGGTACGAGCGCGACGTTGAGCACGACCATGTCGAACGTCTTCGCCTTGATCTTCCCCTCGTTGGTGTCCTCGTAGGTGACAGTCAGGCTCCCGTCGTCGTTCTCCGCGATCTCGGCGGGCCTGCCCCTGATGAACTCCGCGACCTTGTCCTCGTACCTTATCCTCCTGTAGAACTCCTCGTAGCCCTTCCCCGGGGCCCTGATGTCTATGTAGAAGATCGTGACCTCGGTGGACGGGTCGTGCTCCTTGACGAGCAGCGCGTCCTTCATCCCGTACATGCAGCATACCTTCGAGCAGTACTCCTGCCCGGACTTGTGGTCCCGCGAGCCCACGCAGTTGATGAACGCGACGCGCTTGGGTTCCTCCATATCCGACATGCGCACGAGGCGCCCCCGAGTCGGTCCGGCGGCGTTGATGAGCCTCTCCAGCTCCATCGTCGTCACGACGTTCGGATACTTCCTGTAGCCGAACTCCTCGAGGGCGGTCGGGTCGAACGTCGTCGCCCCCGTGGCCACAACTATCGCGCCGACCTCGAGACGGACGGTCTCATCCGTCATCGAGAAGTCCACGCTCTTCGCGCCGCACGCTTCCGAGCACCTCTCGCACGCGATGAGATGCCCCTTGTTCAGGCACAGGTCCTTGTCGATCACGTATGCCTGCGGCACGGCCTGCGGGAACGGCTGGTAGATTGCTTTCCTCGTCGAAAGCCCCAGGTCGAACTCGTTCGGGGCGGCGACCGGGCACGCCTTTGTGCAGTCGCCGCAGGCGGTGCAGTCGTCCCTGACCATACGGGCTTTCTGGAGTACTTCGACGGTGAAGTTGCCGGCTTCGCCCGAGACGCGCTTGACCTCCGCGTTGGTCATTATCGTGACCATGGGGTGCCGGGCCACCTCGAGCATCCTCGGTGCGAGTATGCACATCGAGCAGTCCATGGTGGGGAAGGTCTTGTCGAGGCGGGGCATGTTGCCGCCGATGCTCGGGCTTTTCTCGACGACGGTGACATGCACGCCCTGGTTCGCGATGTTGATGGCGGCCTGCATGCCGGCGATCCCGCCGCCAATTACAATCGCCCCGCGGGTCATTTCCTTCCTCCCGCCAGGGCGGCCATGATCGGACGGGTTGACACCACGTTCATGTCGAGCGCCGCCTCGGCTCCGAGCCCGAAGGCGAGCGCCATCAGCTGAGTGAAATAGACCACGGGAATCTGACCGTCCTTTCGGCCAGCCAAGGCTTCTTTCTGGTAGAGGTCGAGCATCATCCCGCACATCGGGCAGAGAGTCACGACCGCGTGAGCGTCCGTCGCCTTGGCGGTTTTGAGGATCATCCCGCCCATCTCCACCGCCCGCGAGTGCTTCGAGAGCGTTATCGGCCCGCCGCAGCACTTCATCTTGGCGGCGAACCTGACCGGCTCCCCGCCGAGCGCCCTCGTCAGCTCGTCGAGCTTCTTCGGGTCCTCCGCGCTGTCGAACGTGGGGTCGACGCGCGTCAGGAGACACCCGTAGTACGAGGCGACCTTGAGCCCCTTGAGCGGCGCACTCACCTTTTCCCTCACCGCCGCCAGCCCGACGTCATCGTACACGAGCTGAAACAGGTGCTGCACCTTCGGCGGCCTCGCATTCTGCTTCGCGAGGTGCTCCTCCGCGCCCTTGAGGTTCTTGAAGCACGCGGAGCAGGGCGTGACGAGCGATCCTCCTTTCACCATCCCGAGGTTCCTTGTCCCGAGGCCGAGGGAGATGTCGTAGCTGTAGGAAGCGGTCGGCGTGGCCCCGCAGCAGACCCAGTCGGGCATCTCCTCGAGGAGAACGCCGAGGGCCTTGCAGACCGCGATCGCGGAGTCGCCGTATTCCACGGCGGTGGAGTGGACCGAGCAGCCGGGGAAGTAGGGGTAGGACCTCGCCAGCTCAACCGCCCTCCTTGAACTTCTTCTTCAGGTCATTCAGGTCCGTCATGCTCTTGGCGGGCAGACCGAGCTTGCCGTGCTTGAACAGGGAGAGGGCGGCGCCTCGCATGGACAGCAACGAGAGCGGCGAGGTGCGCATGGCGTAGCGGATCATCATCTCGGGCTCGTAGACCCGCCCCCTCTTGAGCACGTTCCTGACGAACTCCTCCGCCGAGGCCCTGTCCTCGAGATCCGCGATGCCGGCGGCTATGGACATGTTGCGCAGCTTCATCATCAGGTCCGCGACGGGGATTCCCTTGGGGCATCTCGTCGTGCATGCGAGGCAGTTCGTGCATAGGAAGATCATCTTCGACTTCAGCGCCGCCTCGATGTCTCCTCGGGCGACGAGGTTCACGATCATCCGGGGAGTGTAGTCCGCGAGGGGCGCGACACCGCAGGAACCCGAGCAGGTGCCGCACTGCATGCATCTCCTGAGCAGCTTCAGGTCCTTGAAAGCGAGAAGTCTCGACTCCCACGCAGAGTCACGAGATGCCTGTGCGCTGACCTGCTTGGCGAACTCGGCCATGGTGCAACCTGCTTCGCTGTCTCGAATGTCCAGAACTAGTGAGTCCTGAGACAGTGGTGCGAAATGGGTGATGGCTATTAAGCGATTCCGAATTACCGAAGGTATCCATCCATACGGAGCGGAGAACGCCGCGGGGCATGTCGGGGCCGTCGCTGAAGGGCGGCGGGAATGCGTTATATAGAGCCTGAGGTTCTTTGGACGCAGCCCCGTGGTGTAGTGGCCTAGCATACGGGCCTTTGGAGCCTGTGACGGCAGTTCAAATCTGCCCGGGGCTGTTTCTAGGGGTCGATCCATCGCGCCTTTCTGGCTGTCAGGTACGCCATCGCGACGGCGAAAAGGATGGATATCGTGAGAGAACGACGACGGGCGCGCAGTTCGGCTGAACTATTCTTCAGCCCTTCTTGCCCATTTCGCAGCCATGACGAGCAGCACTATCCAGATTATCGAGGCAGGGTAGATGAAAATGAGCTGCTCCGGAGATGTGAAGAGGCTTATCAGCGCGATCGAGACCAAGGTCACGATGAAACCGATTGCCACTCCATACAGCACCGCACCCCTGTGGAACTTGATGCGCATCAATCACCACTCTTCGAGGTGGATGAATTCCTCCAGGCGGAGGTGCATGCGTGGTTCCGGATGTTCAGCGGGATAACCGATAGGGAGGATTGCGACGGGTCTCGCATGGGCCGGGAGTCCGAGGACCCGCCTAGCCTTCTTCTCGTCGAACGAGCCCACCCACACCGTGCCAAGCCCCCTCTCGTGCAGCGCGAGCATGAGGTTCTGGACGGCCGCCGCTGAATCCTGGACGGCGTACAGCTCCTTCCCCCTGTCGCCGTATTCCGCCACGCGCTCGAGGTTTGCGATCGCGACGATGACCGCCGGCGCCTGCGCGATGAACTCCTGGCCGAGCGCGGTGACGACAAGGTCGTCCTTTGTCTGCTGGTTCCTTATGACGATGAAGTCCCTCGACTGGAGGTTCCCGGCAGAAGGCGCCCAGCTCGCGAGCTCCAGAGACTCGTCGATCAGTATCTGAGGGACATCCTTCGATGTGTAGGACCTGATGCTCCGCCTGCTCCGAATCGCTGTGTCGAGTTCCATGGGATGCCTTCCGTTCCGGCAGACGGTCACACCGGCTTTAAGAGTTGCGGAAGCCCCGTCCAGCCGCGCTCATATGAGCGCTTCATCTCAGCTTCGAAGCGGAAGCGCTCCTGCTTGCGCTTGACGAATACCCAGGCCTCTCGGAGCTCCCCCGGGCTCGGCCCATCGTATCGTTCCGTCTTCACCTTGATGACCTTGTCTCCGATGAAGGTCATCGAACAGTTGAAGGAAGGGAGCGGCGTGATATGGTCGTACCCTGTGGTGGTGAAGTGAGAACCGTGGTAACGGTAGGTATGGACTTCTGTTTTTCCGAAGTCCTCGAGCTTCGGGGGAGGGAGTATCTCGAACACAACGCTCGCGAGATTGTTCCAGATGATAGTTTTCCTGAACAGCGTTCGCCGGTAGCTCACTCCGGTGCTGTCGAGCTGGAACCGCATCGGCCACCAGCCCACGAAGGCGACGACGAGAATACATGCGACCAGCAGCAGAGCCACGGGGACGGCACCTTCCAGGGGAATATAGACGAGAACGATGAACAGAGCGACGGTGATCATGATCATCGCGAGGAACGTGTGCCAAACGGGCGTGCGCAGCATGTCGATCCTGTTCATATCTGGGCCAGCGCGCATCACCTCTTCAGTACCGGACACGCCGTAAACCTCTGCATATGATGCAACGATACGCACCTTAATAGTTCCTCAGGCAATCCGCCCCAGCGTGGAAGTCCGCTGCCGTCTCGAGCTCAACTACGCAGATCCGCAAGAAGCCGAGAACGTTCTGAAGGCCGTCGCGGTCGACAACGAGGGCTTCGTCGCTGCAAGGAGAGAAGGAAGTTCGATAATCTCGGAAATCTCTTCCGGGAACATCCTGAGCCTCGTCCAGACGATCGAGGACTACCTCGCGTGCGTATCAATCGCTGAGAAGACGATCAAGGCGGCGGGGGAACGCCCTCGCGCACGTGAACCGCCACGCCCTTCTCGAAAGCGAGCATCTCGCCGCGGGTCATGAAGAGCCTGCCCACCGCCGCGAGCTCGTCCTTCTGGTCGACGACTAAGCACTCATCGCCCGGTCTGAGCTCCGAGTCGCAGTCGAGGACGAACTTCGCGAACACGTTCTTGCCCTGGCGGTTGAACTCCGCCGTTTCCGTCTCGACGACGACGCGCAGCGCGGGTGCGGGGAACGCGCGATGCAGCAGCCTGCCGCCATCGACCTTAAGGGAGAACATGCCATCGTGAGCCCTCATGGAGAGGATGTGCTTCCCGTCACGGATCACGTTCCTGATTCGGTCGGTGTTCGGGGATTTGACGAACTCGATCTTCCCGCCAAGGAGCGCGTCGGCTGAACCCCGCCCGAACTGGACATCCGCAACAGCCCTGACGCGCATCATGTCCCAGTCCGGTTTACCGCCATCGCCCGCCTTCGGGAGCTGATTCAATGTGTCCGGCCCCGACCACGTGAAACCTTGCGTGTATCCATGAGCCCTGACGTACTGCTGCGCGAAGACCTCGGACGCTTCGAGAGCCTCGATGTCAAGCTCCTCCGGCACAATCGACTGGGAGAAGGGATAGAGCTCGTCGAGCTCGATCGGGACGGGCCCCAGTGCAGACTTCACGATCATGTGGGCGCCGCAGCGGTGGCTGATCGCCTCGATCTCCCACTCCCGCCGGCGAGCGTACGGCTTCGGACCCTCGGGGAATATCACCAGGGTGGCCTTGCTTGGCGGGGAGTAGCGCGTCTGCAACAGCTTCCTGAGCCTCTGGAGTCCGGGGCGGTGCACCGATTCCGGTCCTACGTACAGGAACGCGCTCGGCCGGCTGGCGGGCTCGAATTCCTGGAGGAAATCGACGTGGAGCCTCAGCTCCCGCAGAGCATCGAGGAGAGTCGGATGGCTCCTGCATCTTCTCTCCACCAATTCCCAAAGTTCACCGGTCTTGATCGCGTTGCGAACTGTCTTCAACTCGCTGAAGCTCGCGAAAAGATTGTGGCGGGCGAGCAACTTGACGTCTTGGCGAAAATCCTCGACACTGTGAGTCGAGCAGGCGGGGCAGTCGCAGGGCAGCGACTCCATCTCCTCCAGGTGGCGGGTGCCGTCGGCGAACATCATCCTTCCCGCCCTCGCGTACTTGTCGTAGGATGACGAATCGAACAGGTCGCAGCCGAGGAGCACCGCGAGAGCGAAGATCATCGGGTGTCCGGCTCCGAAGAGGTGCACGGGCCTCTCCGGTCCAAGCCCTCGTTTCGCGGCGATGATGACCCTCACGAGGTCACGGAACCGGTAGGACTCCATCAGGGGCACCACGCCGCCGATCGCATGAATCGCGACATCGATGCGCGAAAGTTCGCGAGCGCATTTCTCCCTCAGGTCGGGGAAAACCCCGCCTTGGACCGCCCCGATGAGGTTCATCTCCCCCCGGAGACCCGCCGCTTCCCGAGCCCGGTCAAGCGTCTCTCCCATGTCGGCCTCGACGCGGTAACGGTTGTGCTCGGGCTCCGAGAAGATGTCGAGGACCGCGCCGAAGTCGGAGCCGATGTCCCGCTGGAACGTCACTATCTCCTGGTTCGTCACGTCCGCCCCACCATAGACATGTGACTGGAAAGCGCCCGAATCGGTCATGACGGGCCCGTCGAAGTCGATGAGGCCGTGCAGACCATGCTCGAGCGCCCGCTGCCTGGATTCGGACCGCCAGATCGTGTATGAGTTCGTCATCACAATCTCCGCGCCGAACCTGTCCTTCATCTCCCTGGCGGTGATGTCCTGGGCGATGGGGTGCAGGACCGGCGCGAGGTTCGGAGTTGTGACCTTGCCCCGCTTCGTCTCAATCGTCCCGAGGCGGGCGAGGCCATCCCTGTCCCTGAGCTCGAACACGATGACCGTATCGGCACTCGCTCTTTACGCTTTGTTGCTGGACGGACATGTCATTCGTACCTTCGCTACTTATTTATATCAAACAAGGGCCTGAGATGTCGCAGACGCGAGCATCGGATGTGAGCGATCCGGTGCGACACCCCTCTAATGACAGGGGAATCTACGAAGGAGGAGCGGAGCATGGAAGCGCCAGCCCTTCGCGGCAGGTCGCGATATCTTCGTGGACTAGCGATCGCGGTAGTCGTTCTTTCGTCGGTCCTGGCGTTGTTGCCCGAGCTGTCGCGCAATGGCGGGGCCGCGCAGCCGGTGTTCAGCCGGCCGAACGTCCGGATCGATACCGCCGCACTCGCGGCGGAGGCCTCGATGGTGGGCGGCCCGACGATTGCGGTGGACGCCGCAGGCATCCTCCACGCGGTCTGGGCTGACACACTCACGGTCACTGACAAGGGCATATTCTATGCGAGGTCGCTCGATGACGGCACGACATGGACAGGCGGGCTCAGGATAGATCAGTCCCCCGGACCAGTCAACATCGCGCCCTCAATCACGGTGGACGCCACTGGAGGAATGCACGACGGCAACATCTATGTCGTTTGGCAACGCGGCGAGACGACGAACGTCGAGTCGCTATTCGTCGAGTCGCTCGATGGCGGGACGAGCTGGGTCAACCTGCGCACGATCGACACGGCCCCGTCCGGTTCAACGGGCATGTATCCGCGCGTTGCGGTGGACAGCGCCGGCACGGTGTATGTGGCCTACATGGCGGGCAGCGTGGGGAGATACTCGATCTCCGAGGCGATGTCTGCCGACGGCGGCGTCACTTGGTCCTTCGGTTCCATCCTCCCGCCGAGCGTGAGCTTCCAGGGATACCAGAGCATCGCCGCGAGAGGCGGGCTGGTGTGCGTGGCCTGGGAGGAGAGCACCGCGCTGAGCGACGGCCTCTGGATCTCTGCGTCGATAGACAAAGGCTTCACATGGAGCAAGAACTCGATCATCGCGTTCGGCTCAGGGATGCAGGACGCCTCGTGGGTCTCCGTGGCCGTGGACGACAGCAGCGTGATCCATGCGGCGTGGGTGGCCGCTGACGAAATGGGGAGCTCCTCGGTGGCCTACTCCAATTCGAAGGATCGCGGCTTGACGTGGACTGCCCCGGTGAAGGTCAGCGACTCCCCGTCCTCGGTCACATACTCCGCCCACAGCGTGACCGTGCTCGCTTCCTCGGGCCCCCTGTATGTTGTCTGGTCAGACAACAGGCACGGGGACTACGATGTCTACGCATCATGGTCCGCGGACCACGGCGCAACGTGGGGCGATGGCGTGCCTGACAACGATGTGAGGGTCGACGACACGGACGAGAACGGCGTCACCCTGGACGACGCTTCATTCCAGGCCGCCTCCTCGGCAGTCAAGGACCACGACGGTGTCTACGCGATATGGTCAGACAACAGGGACGTTTCGACCTTCAACGTGTACTTCTCCGCGTTCGACCTCTCCGACGTGATGATAACCGAGATAAGAGACAGCCCCGATGGCATGGAGGAAGTCGAGATCTACAACGCTGTCAAGGATAACGTGGACTTGACGGGATGGATTCTGGAGGTCGACGGGATGCAGATATCGTTGTCGCCCCTCGGCTTGATCGGGCCGAACACCTATTGGACGATCGGCGATCCCGTTTCGTCCGGCATCCCGCGCGACATCACGCTTGGTGATGAGGGGGGCATCGTCAGGCTCCTGGATTCGACCGGGGCGGAGATTGACAGTGTGGCCTACGGCCAGCTCGGCCCCGCGCCTGACCCGATCGATGGCGAATCGGTCGCCCGAGTCCTCGTCGGGGCATCGTACCGTCAGGCTTGGACCAGGGCGCAGATCCCCACATTCGGTTCAATGAACAAAGTGCTTGCGCCGAACTCGGGCAAAGATCTCGTGCTCAACGAGGTCTTCTTCAGCGCGGCGAACCCGGATGACAGGTTCATCGAGGTCCATCTCAACGGCGTGCGGGCGCTGGACATCGGCGGATATGTCATAGCAGGCGACGCAGCCCACGCGCTCCCATCGGTCATCCTCACGGACACCGACAGGGAGTTCGCGTTCCGCCCCTCGGACGCCCCCGCGCTCTTCAACCTGATGGACGCATCGGGCGACAATCTCTACCTGTACGACCCCTCGGGGGCTCTAGTGGACATGGTCGGGTGGAGCTCGGCACATCCGCAGGGAACGAGCATGTCGCGCGTTCCGGACGGCTTCGGGAGCTCGAGCGGCTATGACGACGCGAGTTCCATTGCGGCGGGCTGGATGTTCGATCGTAATCCATCGTTGCCTTTCGTGTCGGTCGGCCCCGACCAGATAGGCTATGCGAATCCTGGCGACCGCGTCTATTATGCCTTGTACGCGAAGAACAAGGAATCAACCGACGCGTACGTGAACGTCGAGGCATTCCCGAGCGGGGAGGGTTGGGTGGCGGCTCTGCTCAAGAGCGGTGATTTGACGCCCCTGGCCGATTCCCCGGGCGACCCTGACAACACCCCCGACCTCGGACTGCTGGCGCCAGGCGCGTCAGCAGTCTTCCTCGTCGCGGTCAATGTTCCGACGATCCGCCCCGGCAACGAGTCAGAGACGACTCGCGTGATGGTTTCGATCGCGTCGGACCCGTTGGCGAGGTCGACCGCCACCCTGAAGACCATGCTCTATCCTTACGAGTCGCCGACGGCCGCCGCCAGCCCGTCCACAATATGGATCACCAGTGCCCCTCCTGCCTGTCAGCCGAAGGAATCCGTGATGCAGCTGAAGGTGTCGGGGATGGGAACGCCGGTCTACGGCGGCAACGTCCAGGACACGATCATGGTGATGGACAGCTCCGGGAGCATGTACGACAGCGATCCGACCGACCTGAGACTGGAGGCAGCGAAGCACTATGTGGATCTCATGAAAGCCCCGGACAGGGCCGCTGTCGTGCGCTTCGCAGACACCGCGACCCTCGTCAACGGAGATTATCTGAGCTCGGACTACGCGCGAGTCAAGGCGAACATCGACACGATCACCACTTCGGGGGGCACGGACATCTACGACGCGATCCGCATCTCGACTGACGAGCTCATCACGTATGGAGACGACAATCACGTTTGGATTCAGGTATTGCTGACGGACGGCGTGGAGACGATGGGTCACACGCGCGACATGATACTCGGAGAGGCACAGCGAGCCGCATCAAGCAATATCAAGATCTTCACCATCGGGCTCGGGAATTTCGCTGACGAGAGTCTGCTGATGGCGATCGCGGACATGACGGGGGCATTGTACGTGAAAGCCAATGCAGCGGAGGATCTGGACCAGATCTACCTGATGATTGGGAATGTCACCAAGGCGATTGCGGGCTACGACGACGACGTGACCGACGACATCCCGATGATCAACGTCTACCTTCCCGATTTCATCAACTACGTCCCCGGGAGCGCAATCCCCCCGCCGGGGTATGTGGGTGAGTACGCGGGGATGACGAACCTTCAATGGAATATATCTCAACTGAAGGTGGCGCAGAGCTGGACCGCCACTTTCAGGATCACGTCCGACCTCGAGGGGTACGGGGAGAGGGCGCTCTACTATCCGCTGAGCAGGGTCACGTACCTCCGCCACGACGACCTGCGCGTGAACGTGCCGTTCCCGGTGACGCTCATCGACGTCCTCGGCGTCCCCGTCTTCCCCGACCTGAGCGTGTCGTCCTCGGACATTGTGTTGTCCTCGCCACCGCCGTTCGTCGAGGGCGACGTGGTGTCCGTCACCGCAACGATCCACAACACGGGCCAGGCACCCTCGGGACAGACGATGGCCACCTTCCACGATGGCTTGCCGCCAGCGCCGCAGATTGGCCCGAGCCAGCCGCTGAACCAAATGGACCCGGGACTCACGCAGGACGTCTCCATCCTGTGGACCGCGCTCGGCCCGGGGCCACATACGATATGCGTCTTCGCCGACCCCGGTGATCTTGTCGTCGAGGAGAGCGAGTTGAACAACATCGCATGCGTGAACGTGGATGTGCTGCCGCTGCCGCCGACGATGCCCGATTACGTCCCGTACCTGCCTGAGCCAAGATCGCATATGAAGGCGGCTCTGTCCGCCACCGTGACGCTCTCTATCCTGGTGGCGAATGTAGGGAATGCATCTGCCTCGACGAGCTCCACGCTCGCGATCGGGAATCTCACGGGCCCGCCTTTCGCACAGTCCACGCTGCCGCCTCTGCCTGAATCCGGGACGTCCGCTCGGCTCTACGCCACATGGACGGCTCCATCCGTCCCCGGGTCCTACACCGTCAGAGCGCGCGCGGACTATTTCGATGAGGTCGCAGAGTGGGACGAGTCCAACAACGAATACACTTGGACGATCGAGGTAGTGCCGGCCCCAATCACGTCGCTCGTTGTCGGCGACCCGCACCATGAAGCCGCACGCTCCTACGTCACCTCCTCGACCCCCATTGACCTCTCTGTTGATGACCGAGGAGGAACGGGCATCCTGTTCACGGATTATCGGGTGGACGACGCCGGCTGGGTGAACTACACGGCGGAGGGGCGTTTCTTCCTGCATGGTGATGGCGCGCACAGCGTCGACTGGTATTCCGCGGACCGCGTGGGAAACAGGGAGGCGATGGAATCCGCCGTCATCGTTGTCGACAATACCCCTCCCGCAACGACCTTGCTCATCGGCGATCCGAAGTATGCCCCGGAAAGTTGTTACGTCACCTCGCGGACGCCGCTGTCCCTGGAGGCCGAGGATGGCGGTGCGATGCCCGTGGGACTGGAAGGGACATCGTTCCGGGTCTGGGACGGAGCGTGGTCACAGTGGTCGCCCTTCGATTCTCAGTTCATGCTGGAGGGACCAGACGGCGTCAGGTACGTCGAATTCCGGTCCACTGACCTGCTGGGCAACTCGGAGGCAGTCGCCAACATGACCGTCATCGTTGACGACACGGCGCCTGCGATGACGCTGGATCCCGAGGACTCGCTAATCGCTGCCGACACCGCCTTCACGTTGGCCGCTGACGATGGCGAGGGGAGCGGGGTGAGGCTTCTCTGGATCAGCATCGACAGCGGATTGATTGGCCCTTACAGCGGCCCCTTCACCTTGCAGGGCGGCACGCACAGGATCGCCTACATGTCCGCCGACAATCTCGGCAACACCGGGCAGCAGGAGAGGATTGTGCAGGTGGTCCAGGGGGATGTGGCGCCGGTCGTCGTGAGGTTCAACTACAAGCCGACGATCGCGTTCCTGTTCTCGCTGTTGCTTATCGGGGCCGCGGCATTGTCGGCGAGGAAGAGGACGCTGCGCTGGTGCAAGGTCCCGTGGAGGAAGTTCCTGGTGTCATGGGCACTGCTCGCGATGCCGTTCGTCCTCGCGGAGGCCGTGACCGGTTTCATCTCCGTTTACTTCGAGCCGATGAGGATCCCGCCGCTCATCGGGTGGGGCATGGTGGTGGACACGCTCGTGCTTGGCGTTGGGACATCTGTGGTGCTGGGGCGGTTGCTGTGGCTAGGAGGAAGAAAGGGACGCAAGCCCGAGTCTGGGAAAACGTGACGAAACCTCCGGACACCGCAGAACTGACGCTCACCTGCTCGAAATCGTCTTATACTGGCCGCCCGTGAATAAGGAATCGAGGACGGCGGGAGTCACGCTTCGCAACACCTTTGTGCACATCCCCGGCGTGGGTTACTCGACCGAGCGTCATCTCTGGGAAAAGGGTGTGCAGACCTGGGACGACTTCCGCGAGGAGCAAGGGACGCTCGACTTGCGTTCCGACGTCCTGGCGGCGATCTCGGGCGGCCTCGATATCTCCGAGGACTCGTTGAAACGCCTCGACCACGTCTACTTCGCCAACGCCCTGCCTAGCCGGGAGTACTGGCGGGCGTATCCGGACTTCAAGCACGAGACGGCGTTCTTGGACATCGAGACGACCGGCCTGAGCCCCGAGGACAGCGTCGTGACGGTCATTGGCCTGTTCGACGGTCACAAGATGAGCTCGTTCGTGAGGGGGGATAACATCAGCGAGTTCCCGTCGGAGATGCGGCGCTACAAGCAGATAGTGACGTACAATGGGGCGAGGTTCGACCTCCCGTTCCTGCAGCAGGCCTTCAAGGGGATCCGCTTCGAGCAGATACACATCGACCTGCGCTATCCTCTGCGCCGCCTCGGCTTCGCCGGCGGGCTGAAGGCGATCGAGAGGCGGCTCGGCATAGGCCGGAGCGGCGAGACGAGGGACCTGACCGGCCTTGACGCGGTGAGGCTCTGGCACGCCTACGAACAGGGGGACGACCATGCTCTGGACATCCTCTTGGAGTACAACGCAGAGGACGTGAGGAACCTCGAGGCGCTCATGGACCTCTCGTACTGCAGTCTGAAGAACGTCTACCTGCGCCACGGCTTCGCTTCGGGCGACGAATGGCGGGCGGACCTGAAGGTCAGCATTCCTTGAACATCAGCCCAAGCGGGCAACGCCGCGGTACTCGTTGGCGGGATATTTCCTCTCGTTCTTGCGGACTTTCTCCTTGACAGCGTCGGAGAGGTCCCAGCCCTGTGCGTTCGCGAGGCTGAGGCAGTAGATCATGACGTCGGCGAGTTCGTCCTTCGCCTTCTCCGCCAGCCTCTCTTCCATGGCGCCGCCTTCGTCCTGCTCCCAGAGGAAGAGCTCGAGCAGCTCCGCCGCCTCGATGCTGAGCGCCATCGCGAGGTCCTTCGGCCTGTGGTACTTCTCCCAGTCCCTCTCGCCGACGAACTTGGCGACGATCTCCCGCAGCTCGCCGACGGTCGCATCGGAGTCCATGCCCGGGGATTGGGGGATGGGGTTATGGTCGTTGCGCATCGGAGGATTGACTCGCGTGTCGATGGCAATTCGCAGTGATCGACTGGACGGTTCGTTGGCAAAACGACTTCTGGCCGGATGCCCCTGGGAGCCGGAGCAGTTCCCGACCGAGCCGAAACATTAAATAGGATCACTTCTGCTAAATCGCCTCGTGATAGAGCAGATAATCGGCTTCCTTCTACTCTTCTTCATCACCGGCATCACCTTCATCTACGCGCTCTTCCCGCGGAAGGGCGAGATGGACCCCCAGTACGACCTCCTCTACCGCCTCACCTTCGGCGTCGTCATGAGCCTGGTGATACTCATCCTGTTCAGCTTCTCCCTGAATGCTCTTGGGACCGACACGTCAGGCTTCGGCTACGTCACCGGCCTGAACCTCTGGATCGGTCTCACCGTGCTCTCGGTCATGTTCTTCTGGATCGGGTGGTGGCGCGGGGCGTATCCGTGGATGGGCAAGCTGCACAAGAGCCTCCTCAGGTTCCCCCGGAGCCCGACATATTCGGTCCTCGCCGAGCTGAACGACGACAAGGAGACGTTCGCGAGGTTCAATGAACTGGCGGGTAAGCGTGAGAAGCTCAGGAGGGAGCTGAAGGACATCGAGAGGAGGGTCAAGCTGCAGACCGGTGGCCTGAAGGAGCACTATGAGAAGAAGAGGACCGAGGTGCAGGAGAGACTGAAGAAGGTGGACGACGACCTGCGCGAGCTCGAGAGGAAGAGGTCGGAAGCGCTCTACATCAAATGACCGAGGCGGGGACATGAAGAGGGTGGCGAGTCCGTTCGCATACAAGCTTGTCATCGCGGTGAGGGAGGACATCGAGTTCTCTCCCGGGAAGATGGCGGCGCAGGTCGCTCACGCGGCGGTGATGGCCTCTCTGGAGGCGAAGGCGAAGACGACCAAGTGGTTCTCCGAATGGATCAGGGAGGGCCAGAAGAAGGTCGTGGTGAGGGCGGAAAGCCTGGGCGAGCTGAAGGCGCTCGAGGCGGCGGCGAGGAGGCTGAAGCTGCCCACGGCGCTGGTCCAGGACGCCGGGATGACCGAACTCCCCCCAGGGACTGTGACATGCCTCGGGGTCGGCCCAGGTCCGGACAACATAGTCGACCAGGTCACGGGCAACCTGCCGCTGTGGTGAGCATGAAGCCGCAGTCGCGGGTCCTGGGGATCGACGACGCTCCATTCCATTTCGGCGACGAGAGCACCGCGGTCGTGTGCGCCGCCGTGAGGCTGCCACAATATCTGGAGGGGGTGATGGTCGGTAGCGTGGCGGTGGACGGGACAGATGCGAACGACGTGCTGCTCCGCATTCTGCAAGAGTCGAGGTACGCTGAGGGCCTGTCACTCATCTTGATCGACGGGGTCGCGCTCGGCGGGTTCAATGTCGTCGATATCGACCTGCTCAACCGTGACCTCGGCATCCCGATCGTCACGGTCACGAGGGACGAGCCGGACATTCCCGCGATGGTCCAGGCATTACAGAAGAAGTTCGGGGACTGGGAGAGGCGGGCGGAGATCATAGGGAGGAAGAAGCTGCAGCGCATCTCAACGCGTCACAAGCCGATATTCGTGACATCTGCCGGCATCGCTGCCTCTGAACTGAGGGTAGCAATCGAGATGTCGACAGTCAGAGGAGTCCTGCCGGAGCCGATCAGGATCGCTCACCTCATCGCAACAGCGATCGCGAAGGGGGAAAGCCACGGTAGGGCCTAGCCGATCTTGAACCTCAGGAATGCCCCGATTCCGCCGAGTGCCTCGAGTTTCTTGCCAGCCTCGTGATGTCCGCTGATGACCACGACCTTGCCGTTCTGTCTCTCCACCCTGCGCAAGAGTTCCTCCGTATCCCTGCTGCGCAGCCTGTCCTCGAGGACGAGGAGGGTGGCGACGGCGCCAGAGGATATGGCGTCCTCGACCTCAGCAGGGCCGTACGCGTAGAGCCCGTCCTTCCCGATCTCCTCGAGGAGATGCTCGACGACCTTGGTCTCCTGGCCGACGCGCGTCTCCTCGAATATCTTCGCGCCGAGCCCGCTCTTGAGCGACTCGTTGATGCCTTGCATCCCGGCGTGGCTGGTGCCATAGCCCCTGGTCTTCTTGGCGATGGCGGGGTCTTTCGAGTTGAGGAACTTGATGAACTCCTCGCGCGCGAAGCCCGGTCCGAGCACCACTAGGGTCTCCGCGAGCTGAGACTGCCTCAACTTCTCCAGGATTTCCTCGAAATACGTCTGCTTGCCATCGGTTGTCGGGAACATCTTGCCGTGGCCCGGAGCGTGGATTGTCGCGATTTCCTTGAGGCCGTACTGCCTGAGCTGGGCGATCGTCGCATCGTCGTCGTCGAGGCTCAGGAGGGAGATGAGGGGCTTCTGAGCCGCCGCGACGGCCTCCTCGATGCGCTGCATCTCGCTCTCCCGCCATTGCTTCACGATCGTGAGGTCGTCCATGAGCGTGAGGTTCAGCGTGTGGTGCGCGCCGTGGTCCTGCGGCCCCTCCTCGATGACCCCGGAGATCCGCAGGTAGTCCGCGAACTCGTGGAACTCGACCTTCTCCACGCGGATGCCCAGCAGCATCTTCGTCTTGTCCATCCGATCGGGGCGGAGCTTGTCGCCCTTGTCCTCCTGGCGCCTCGCGGTCATCGCCCGGACCAGATCGCCCGGCTGCACGAGGTTGTCGAGGTGCCAGAGGTCGTCCAGGTTCTGTATCTGGAGCCTGATCTCTCCATGACGAATGTCCCTATGGATCACGCGCATTGCAATGCTGACCAAGGGCTGCAGGCATTTTATTCTATCGCAGGATGGCGACTAGAACAGGAAAAATGAAAGGGAGAGACGGGCAGGCAATCCCCGGGTCGCGGGGTGGATCCTGACGCGCGCCGCTCCAAAGAACAGAGTTCTTGAGCACCTCGGAGCAGAGTGCGGGAGAGAGCGGACTTACCGCTACCCGTCTCTTGAGTGATATATTGTCCGTGGAGCGTAATAAAAGGTGTCAGGCCAGAATCAGTTCTTGTTCTCAGTAACTGTAGCTTGGAAGGCGGGCAGATTCCACGCAACGCCAGATTTCACCAGTCGCACCTCCCGCCACGAAGCAGTCCGCTGCATGCGGTCGCAAGGGTTAAAGAGGCCCCCGCCAACTCACCGGCGTGCGGGACGAAGGCATCGGCGTCCTCTACTGCTGCGGCAAAAGGCTTTCCTGGGAGCCGCAGGAGGGGACGAGCGTCATGGAGGTCACCTGCCCCAAATGCGGGACAGTCTACGCCATGGACAGGGGCGATGATACCGAAGAAGTGAAGAAGTGACCCCATCGCAAATGATGTGATGGATTGACTACTTCAGCACGCCGTGCCCGATCAGCCGCCATTTACCGCCGATCCGCCTGCTTATCGCGAGTCTCTGACCCGGCTCGGCGGCGACGGGTATCTTGAGGTTCATCT
The DNA here is from genome assembly GCA_041489255.1 of Thermoplasmata archaeon. Lineage (GTDB taxonomy): Archaea > Thermoplasmatota > Thermoplasmata > RBG-16-68-12 > JAFNFQ01 > JAFNFQ01. The sequence continues at coordinate 32,544 of JBGPQV010000007.1, forward strand.
CCGCGACATTGCCGCGGGCCGACGTGACCATGCCCACCGTCGTGGCGGTTCCGATGCTCAGCATCAGTGGCTCGTTCGTCTTGACGCCCTCGACCTTGATGTCCTCGGTCGCTCCGACGACTTTGTCGAGCAGCTCGACATCGGCCATCATCTTGTGCATCGGTTCGGGCAGCGTCCCAGGCGGCCCGACCAACCGCCCGACAAGCGAGTCGGACTTCGTGAATGCGGGGTCGAGGAACGTGCCTATCGCGACCAGCCCGCCAGGAACGACCTCCTTGCGGGTGCTCCCGCCAGAGTGAAGCGATCGCACCTTGCTCGTCAGCTTCTGCCACTCTGCGTTCGCCCCGCTGCCCACCTGCCTCCCCGGGCTGATTTCGATCTCCTCTCCGACCTTGAGCCTCCCCCGGGTCAGGGTGCCTCCGATGACCCCGCCGACGAACTTGTCAGGCCCTGCGCCGGGGCGGTTGACGTCGAAGCTCCTCGCGGCGTGCATCCTCGCCGGCGCCTTCTCGTCGAAGCTGGAGGTGGGGATGAGCTGCTCGATCGCCATGAAAATCGCGTCGATGTTGACGTCGTGGTGCGCCGAGACCGGGATGATTGGCGCCTTCTCCGCGATCGTTCCCCTGACGAAATCCTCTATCTCCTTGTAGTGCGCCCTCGCCTCCGCCTCGGACACGATGTCCACCTTGTTCTGGACGATGATTATCTTGTCGACCCCTATGATGCTGAGCGCCATGAGGTGCTCCTTGGTCTGGGGCTGGGGGCACTTCTCGTTCGCGGCAATGAGGAGGAGGGCGCCGTTCATTATCGCGGCCCCGCTCAGCATCGTGGCCATCAGGGTCTCGTGACCAGGGGAGTCGACGAAGCTGATCGCCCTCAGGAACTCGGTCTTCCCGCTGCAGTGCTTGCACGTCTCGCTCGTGCCGAAGCATTGGGGCGTCTCGCAGGTCGGGCACTTGTAGACCGCCGCGTCGGCGTAACCGAGGCGTATCGAGATCCCCCGCTTGACCTCCTCGGAGTGGCGGTCGGTGCTCTCGCCCGTCATCGCCCTCACCAGCGCGGTCTTCCCGTGGTCGACGTGCCCTACGACGCCGACGTTGACGACGGGCTGGATCGGCACCTTCATTGAGACTTCTCCTTGAAGGCGTCCTCTATTGACTTAGGACCCCTCTGAGAGATCTTGAGGTTGAGCTGGAGGATGTCGCCGCTTATCGTGTTGCCGCGGAGGTTCTTCCTCTTGCGGAGGCCTCTCCTATCAGGATGGAACCCGGTGCCGCCGGAGACCAGGACTGGGCGCCTCCTCGGGCCGGCGAGGTCCCTCCTCATGGGGAAGCCGTCCTTGTCGCTCCCGCCCGTGATCTTGAGCTTGTAGCCGGGGAGGCTCACGAACAGGCCGTCCACATCGTCGCCTATCTTCTTGCCGATGAGGGCGGAGGCATAGTGCCCCGCGATCGTCCTGTTGTACGTCTTCCCGCTCTTCGGGTCGCCGATTACGGCCTTGAACTCCACCATTGTTCACACCGAGGTGGGCGACTAAAGAAGGGGGCGGATAAAAACCTACTGCTTGCGGTTGGTGGGAGAGATGCGTCCGCTTGCAGGTGGCGGGTCTCGGAAAAGCGGTCGCGACCGAGGGACTGCACCGACTGAGACGGATGTGGGCGATGGCGGCTGTTCCGTTCCAGCGAACGCCCTCTATTCCTCGGTCAGTTTCAAGGACTATGAATTGTCCGAGCCGTGGAGAGAAAGAGTGTGAGCGTGCCGCGATGTGCTCGATGGCGCACCCTGGCACGCTCAGTTGCAGATTCCTGGTGCCTTGGTCCGCCTATGACGGGTAGAAGACCGCGACCATGGTCCCGCGTACATAGCGGTCCACCGCGTCTTGACCCGCCGCCATGTAACCGGCCATGTAGTAGGTGTACGTGCCCGCCGTGACGGTCTCGATCCATTGGCTCGACTGTGTCGAACCATAGACTGCCGTGGACGCCCCGGACTCGATGTAATAGACTCCCAGTTGATCGTCTATGGCGTCGCAGGTCGCCACGTCCGTCGTGATCTTGAACCAGTAGGCGTCTGTCTGGCCGCTCGTGTGACTGAGCAGATCGTACTGCCATGCGCTTATCACTATCTGGCCGTCTGCCGGGACGGTGATGGTCAGCTGCATGAAGGCTTGGCACGAGGCCGTGATGGTCGTGACCGTGCCGAAGACTGTGGAAACCATGAGTGTGCCCGGGCCCGGCGGACCCTGCAGGCCCTGCGGACCTTGCGCGCCCGCGCAGTCGAGCACGTCCACGACGAGATCGCCGTTTATGTCTTCGGTCGCCAGGTCCCCCACGCGATTGCCATTCAGGTCCCAGCAAGCAAGGCCAGTCAGGCCCGTGTTCCCGGGCAATCCCTGATTTCCCTGCAATCCCTGGTCTCCCTGAACTCCCTGGATTCCTTGGTCTCCCTTCGGCCCCGCGGGCCCCGGGAACATTACCATGCCGACCAGCGCAAGCGCCAGACCGGCGGCACCAAGTGCCAGAGCCACGCCAGCCAGCGCGTTCCCCTTGCGAGGAGGGGAGATCGGCTCCGGCGCGGGACTCGGCGGCGGTGGCATCATCTGCGGCTGAGGCGGCGGCATTCCTGCACCTGTCGTCTGTCCTGAACTCCAACCTGACATGATTGATTTCTCCTTTGTGTCCATCACGGATGGACTGCGGTGAATCTGCATCGCCGATATCAAAGTTCTTCTCAGTCTCTGAGTTTTGATAAGCATCGAAGAGGCGGCGGGAAGGGGCGCACCGATCAAGGGTGGCGGTGCCGCTCGTATGGCCGCCGCCATGCCCTGCCATCCAGGAACATCCCCCACCTGAAGATGGCGAATATCATCGCCCCGATGATGAGCAGGACCAGGCCGATGCAGCAGGTCCCGAAGTACTGGAACCCGCCGAAGAAGATCTCGATGATGTTCCTGTCGTCGCAGTGCAGGCCGCAGTCGATGATGCCCGTGAACGCAACCCACGCGAAGATCGCGAAGAAGATGAGGCCGACGATGAGGCATGTGAACCCTATGATCCACCAGTAGACACGCTCCGCATAGGCTTCGGGGTTCTGGATCGGTCCACGGATGAGTCCGCCGAACATCGCGGGGAGTCGCAGTGCGGCCCGATACCTAAGCATTGCCCCCTGATTCTCAGGCGGGGATGGTGGGTGCTACTTCGCCCCGAACAGGCCGAGGACCTTCCCGATGTCGTCGAACACGGCGGCGATCTGCGCACCCTCCTCCTTGGAGAGGCTGTCCATCTCGTGCACCGCCTCGACGAACTGGAGCATGACGTGAACCGCGTCTGCGGTGTCGAAGTCGTCGTCCATAGCCTTGAAGAACCTTGCCTTGGTGGATCTGACGACCGCATCGGCCTTCCCCCCGCTCGGCGTGCCTTCCGCGCGCTTCGCCTTCTCTATCGCCTCGTGCACGTGCGCCAGCTCCTCCTCCGTCCTCTTGAAGCAGTCGCGGTCGTACTCCACGTTCTTCCTGTAGTGCTCCTTGAGGAGGCAGAGGCGTATGGCTTCAGGGTTGTAATTGCTGAGCAGGTCCCTGAGGATGACGAAGTTGCCGAGGGACTTGGACATCTTCTCCTGCTCGATCGTGATGAATGCGTTGTGCAGCCAGAAGTCGCACCAGTTCTCCACGAACGCCTCGCTGATCATCAGCTCGCTCTCGTGGTGGGGGAAGACCAGGTCGGTGCCGCCGCAGTGCACGTCGATGGCGGGGCCGAGGTACCTGTTCGACATCGCGAAGCACTCGACGTGCCAGCCAGGTCGCCCCTTGCCCCATGGGCTGTCCCAGGAAGGCTGGCCCTCATCCGACTTCCGCCAGAGGGCGAAATCGAGCGGGTTCTCCCTGCCGCCGGTCGTCTGGGCCGCGTCAACCATCATCGTCCTGATGTCACGGTGGCTGAGGGTGCCGAGGGATTTCGCCTTGTCCACCCTGAAGAATACGCTGCCGTCAGCCGCATAGGCATACCCCTTGTCGATCAAACCCTTGACCGTCGCGACTATCTCCGGTATATGCTCCGTGACCCTGGGATACACCTCAGCGCGCCTCACGTTCAAGCGGTCCATGTCATCGAGGAAAGCTCGGATGTTCATCTCCGCGAGCTCGGACGGCTTGATGCCGTGCTGACCGGCGGTGCGGATGATGCTGTCCTCTATATCGGTGAAGTTCTGCACGAGGCGGACCCTGTGCCCGAGAAAATCGAGGTATCGCCGCACGACATCGAAGGCGACGTAGGAGCGCGCGTGGCCGAGGTGGGCGGGCGCGTAGACCGTCGGCCCGCAGACGTACATCAAAACCCCGGAGGGCGTCCTCGGGGCGAACTCCCGCTTGCCGCGGGTCCTTGTGTCATATACCATCAAAGGCATGAGACGGCCCGACCCACTAGCAGAGGCCGGTTGGACTTAAGGGTTTTCCCCTCGTGAGGGGTCAGTCCTGGACCAGCTCAAGGAGGACCCCACCCGTGGATTTGGGGTGGATGAACGCTATCTTGCGGCCATGGGCCCCAATCCTCGGGGTCTCGTTGACCAGCTGCAGCCCCCTCTCCTTGGCGAGCCTCATCGATTCCTCGATGTTCTCGACACGCAACGCGATGTGGTGGACCCCTTCGCCTCTCTTCTCGATGGACTTCGCGATGGAGCTTTCAGGCGCGATCGGCTCGAGCAACTCCAGTCTGGTGTCTCCGACTGGAAGGAACGCGACCTTCACTCCCTCGCTCGCGACCGTGTCCGTGGAGGAGACCTTGAGCCCGAGCGCCTCGTAGGCCTTGATCGCCGCCTCCATGCTCCTCACCGCGATTCCCACATGATCGATATTCATGTCCTCACAGCTCCTGCTTCGCCCTGTAAGTCCCGAAGGCGTCGCGCAAGACGTCGCTTATCTCGCCGATGGTAGCGCCGGACTTGACGCAATCCAACACGTAGGGTACGAGATTATCCTTGCCCGCCGCCGCTTCGTTCAACTGTTCGAGCCCCCTCAGCACCGAGTAGCTCTCGCGGCGTTTCCTGAAGTCCGCGAGGCGGGCCACCTGCCTCTGCTCTATCTTTGGGTCGAGCTTCAGCGTTTCCACCGGCGCGCTCTCCTCGTCCTCGTAGCTGTTGACGCCGACGATGATTCTTCTCTTCTTCTCCACGTCGAGTTGGAAGCGGTATGCGCTCTCAGCGATCTCCCGCTGCACCCACCCTTTCTCGATCGCCGCCATCATCCCGCCCATCTTGTCGATCCGCTCGATGTACCTCTTCGCCACCTCGGCGATCGTCTGCGTGAGCTCCTCGACGTAGTAGCTCCCTGCGAGCGGGTCGATAGTGTTCACCGCCCCGCTCTCGTGCGCAATTATCTGCTGTGTCCTGAGGGCGATGCGGACAGCCTTCTCGCTCGGTATCATCAGGGCCTCGTCCATGGAGTTGGTATGGAGGGACTGAGTACCGCCGAGCACGCCCGCCAGCGCCTGGTAAGCGACGCGGACGACGTTGTTGTAAGGCTGCTGGCGGGTGAGGGAGACGCCCGCGGTCTGAGTGTGGAACCTGAGCATCATCGAGGCGGGGTTCTTCGCACCGAACCTCTCCTTCATGATCCTGGCCCAGAGCATCCTCGCGGCCCTGAACTTCGCGACCTCCTCGAGTAGATCGCTCTGCGCGTTGAAGAAGAAGCTGAGCTGAGGTCCGAACGCATCCACCGCCATGCCGCGCTTGATCGCCGCGTCGACGTAGGCGATGGCGTCAGCCAGGGTGAAAGCGACCTCTTGGATTGCGGTCGCCCCCGCCTCGCGGATGTGGTAGCCTGAAATCGAGATTGCGTTCCACCTCGGCATCTCCCTCGCACAGTAGTCGATGAGGTCGACCGCCAGGCGCATGCTCTCTCGCGGCGGGTAGATGTAGGTACCCCGGGCGATGTACTCCTTTAGGATGTCGTTCTGGATAGTGCCGCGCAGCTCCTTAGCGGGGACTCCTTGCTTCTCGGCAACGGCGACATAGAACGCGAGAAGGACCATTGCAGTCGAGTTGATCGTCATCGAGGTGCTGACCTTCCCGAGAGCGATGCCGTCGAACAGGGTCGACATGTCAGCGAGGGAGCAGATTGCGACGCCGACCTTGCCGACCTCTCCCCTCGCCATCTCGTTGTCCGAGTCGTAGCCTATCTGCGTCGGCAGGTCGAAGGCGACGCTCAGGCCGGTGTTACCTTGTGAGAGGAGGTACTTGTAGCGCTTGTTCGACTCCTCCGCCGTGCCGAAGCCGGCGTACTGCCTCATCGTCCACAGGCGGCCGCGATACATCGTCGGGTAGATGCCGCGCGTGAAGGGGGACTCGCCGGGAAAGGAGATGTCGCGTTCGTAGTCGACCTTGACCATGACCTCCGGGCCGTAGAGCCTTCGCACATCCATTCCCGACAAGGTGACGGCTTGTGAGGGCTGCAGATCAGCCGTGGCCGAGCGTTGCGTCCGACGTGCCCTCGATGAATTCACAGTCTTCTTTGCCAAGAATCGCGCACCTTGGCGGTGAACCGGCGATGGCTTGAAAAGGCTTTCCCACGTCGGCCTGCGATGGGAAGCCTGAAAGCTCTGCGGGCTCCGTTTTCATGTCGCTCGGGAGTTCGCCGCGGGACAAGGGTCGGAAATCGCTTCTTGATCTCTCCCGGATTGTGAATGCGGCCACCAGATACCGTTATATCCTCAAAGCGGGATGATATTCTCACGAAAAAGATTGGGTGTGAGGGGAATGAGCCTGCCTTCCGCTTCTGAGAATCCGCCTGCGTATCAGCCGATATCAGAGCCGCTTCCGCGGTCGAAACGTCCGCGACCGAAATGGATCGCGCCAGCCGTAATTGGCGTCGCAGCATTGCTCGTGGTCGTTGCCCTGATGGCAGGCTTCCTCATGATGAATGCGGGAGACAGAACGCCCCCTGCCGCGGTTTCCAATCTTGCAGCAGCACAAAATCCGGCAGGCAATTCTGTAGAATTGTATTGGAGGGCGCCCGGTGATGATGGCGATGCAGGAATGGCGTCGCAATACGATATCAGATACTCATCGTCTCTCATAGACAACGACGAGAAGTATGCAGCCGCGACACCTTGCGTCGGCGAGCCGGCTCCAGCTGCCCCGGGCACAGTGCAGGCCCTTGAAGTGACGGGCCTGGCACCCGCCGCAACGTATTATTTCGCCCTCAAGACCGCAGACGAGGTGCCGAACTGGTCGCCGCTGTCCAACTCGCCGTATGTCACGCTCGAAAGCCCAGACACGGTCCCCCCCGCCAAGGTCACGGACCTGAGACCATCGTTCCCGACGAACTCCTCCGTGGAGTTGCGCTGGACAGCGCCAGGAGACGACGGCACCGTGGGGACTGCGTCGCAATATGACATCAGATTCGCAACCAGCGAGATAGACACAGAAGCGGATTTCGCTGCCGCGACGCCCTGCGTAGGAGAGCCCGCCCCCGCCGTCGCAGGCACCGTCCAAACATTCAATGTGACAAGCCTGGCGAACGGTGCGATTCACTACTTCGCGCTGAAAACGGCAGACGAGGTTCCCAACTGGTCGCCGCTGTCCAATTCGACAAGCATACTGCCCAACTTCGCCCTCAATGACACGACTGGTTCGCTTTGGAACCTATATGATCGCATTCTAATTGGCAAGCCGATTCTCTTGGAATTCATGCATCCCCAATGCTCAGCCTGCATTGATGTCGTCTCGTCGCTCTTGGGGATATACGCCAACTATGGCGCAAGTCTGGAGCTGGTGAGTGTGGCAGTCACGATGGAGATCACTGGATTCGACAATCCGCCGAACGCCACCATGGTCAATGAATTCAGGACTCAATATGGCGCGGTCTGGACTCATCTTGTTGAGACATCCGGGACGCAGGTCCGGGACATGTACGGCATTGACGGGGTGCCGACATTCTTCTTGGTGGGAAAGGATGGGCGGCTCGTATCCAAGCATGTTGGATCAGGATCAACGGGCGTTTTGATTAGCGAGATAGAGGCGGAACTGTCGTCATGAAAATGGATTGAAACAGCAAGCACTTGGAGACCTGTCGTTCGGAGCTTCGGGTATTGCCAGCCACCATCTCTCCTGACTTCGACTATGACCGGTAGACCGGAACCAAGTCCGTCTTGGCGGGGTATCCGCTGGCGGTGACTTCCACATTGAGTTCAGAGGTGGAAACTCCAGGCGGCAGGATGACCACCACGCTGTTGAACTTCACGCAACCGTCCTCGTTGCCATCCGCATCGGTACCCTTGCCGTCCGTGGCGGTCCTGTCGACGCCGACGCCTGAGAGGTGCACGGTGATCCCCTTGATCCTCGTGTCGCCCTGATCGAACGCGCAGACTGTGACGTCAACTGTCTTCTTCGCCTGAACGTTGATGCCGGGGTTCGACGTGGTTATCGGGTTCGGCTCGATCGATATCGTCTTGATGTTCTTCACCGGCGTCCCGCTCAGGCCAGAGAACCATCCGACCACCACGACTAGGGCGAGACCAGCCACAACTGCCATAATCAGGAGCTGGAGGGGCAGGCCCTCCAGGCCATCCCTGTCATCTCGAATATGCTTCATCTTGAATCCCAGATATGAATGCGTCTGTTTATGAAATGAATCTCTCCCGCGGGCGTATCTTGGCAATCTCGTACCTCCTTAATCATCGAGTAAGATTCGCGGCCTCGGTTCTGACTCACAGATAGCGTGGAATATAGCTCAGAAGTCTGCTCTGGGGCGCGCATTGTTTTCTTGCCCTCACTATTTCTCGAAATCGGTCCTTGATACGGCGACTCGATTCGATTCGGAGCGTCTCGTTGGACTGTCCGCGCGATTCTTGCCCCAAACGTCGCGTCATTCCGCCGAACGCACGCGATGCTTCTTCCAGTGAAGATTCAGAGTCCATCGAGAATCGCGCGACTGGGACTGACTTGGTCGCCGTCCGGCAAAGCTCGCAGCCGCATCTCCTCCGCCGGAGGCGACCTTGTTGCCATCCGCATCAATGCCACTCCATACGGAACGCCTTTCATCCCAATCGGAATGGATTCCATCCCAATCTGAATCCTCTTGGGACAACTGTCCCAGACATGGGGGACAATTGCCCCCAGGTTCGTCCCGGTTGCCCCAGGCTCCATCCCGATTGCCCCGAGACCGCTCCCTGTTGTTCCGACTTCCATCCTAAAGATAGTATATGCAAGAATGTTCATCCGAATGAATGTCCCCATTGTCCCGAGTCCCGGGACAATCGTTCTCAAACCTATCCCAGTTGTCCCCGGACCGATTTCAGTTGCCCCGGAGTCCGTCCCGGTTGTCCCCGGCTCTGGAGTAATTGCCCCCGAGTCCATCCCAATTGTCCGAGGCATCGGGGGACTGTTTTCGGGTCATCAGCTGTTGTCCGCGATTCAATTCCAATTGCCCCGAGACCTTTCCCGATTGTCCCCGCAGCCGTCCCAATCGTCCCAGATGGAGGGCAAATGAAGCGGATTCCACGCGATTTCCGCGCTTCCAAGTCGCTCAGATTCCTTGCAGGGCACGTTTCGCGGCAATAGGAAATCCTTATGACGGGAATCGAGTTCGTCATCGCGTGGAACCCCTCGTCATCGAGAGCCTCTCGAAGGACTACGACGGCTTCAGGGCGCTGGACAGCCTCAATCTGAAGGTCGAGGCGAAGTCCTGCACTGGTTTCCTGGGGCCGAACGGCGCCGGCAAGACCACCACGATCAAGATCCTCACGAGCATGCTCAGGGCGACCGGCGGCCGCGCCTTCCTCAACGGTGTCGACGTGACGACCGATCCCAAGGAGGCCCTCGCCAGGGTCGGCGCAGTCGTGGAGACGCCGGAGTTCTACCCCGAGCTGACGCCGATCGAGACTCTCGACTACTTCGCCAGGCTCAGGGGCATCCCCTCCGACCGCGCGAAGTCGCGGGTGATGCAGGTCATCGACCAGGTGAAAATGGGAGAGTGGAAGGACCAGAGGATAGGCAAGTTCTCCAAGGGCATGAAGCAGAGGATTGCGATCGCCCAGGCCCTGCTCCATGAGCCCGACCTCCTTGTCCTCGACGAGCCGACCGCAGGCCTAGACCCGAGGGGCATGGCCGAGGTAAGGGACATCATCAAGGCATTGCGCCTGCAGGGCTACACCGTCTTCATGAGCAGCCACCTGCTATTCGAGGTGCAGCAGCTCTGCGACAAGGTCGCCGTCGTCGACAAGGGCAAGCTCCTCATCTACGACACCGTGCAGAACCTCAGCACGAAGAGGCACGTCCTGAAGCTGGAGGTCGACCTCGTCGGCAAGATCGACACGGAGACCTACACCAAGGTCTGCGCGCTCGACAAGGTCAAAGGCGCGCAGTGCCCGACGGCCACCAAGATGCTCATAGACTTCGACGGAGACACTGCCGACAGGAGGACGCTGCTCGAATCCCTGCAGAAACTTGGGCTCCAGGTGTACTCATTCGCCGACGCGGGCGTGGCGCTGGAAGAATTCTACCTGGACCTGATCAAGGAGTCGAGATAGCATGGCGGTAACGAACGCGGAAGCAGGGAAGTATGTCCTCCCCTCCGACTTCGACCAGATAATCACGGTGACCCGCGTCGAGTTCCTGAGGAACCTGCGGAGGAAGCGCCTCCTGATATTCGCGATAATCATCGCCCTGGTGTCCGCCCTGATACTCGCGGTCCCTCCATTCTTCGGAGGGTACCCGAGCGATCCGATACTGGGCCCTTACAGTTTCGCGCAGAACTTCACGTCCACGATCGACTTCTTGATCATCCTGCTCGCGGTCTTCTACGGCGGCGACGCGCTCGTCTCAGAGTTCTCCAACAAGACGGGCTACGCGATATTCCCCAATCCTATCCGCCGCTCGTCGCTGTTCATGGGCAAGCTGCTCTCGAGCCTGCTTGCGTGCGTCCTGGTTCTCGGCGCGTACTACGTCATAATCGCGGCATCGATGATCGCCGTGTATGGCACGCTCGTGATCGAGCTCCTTTATTCATTCCTTTACGCAGTGCTCTACATGTCCGCTTGCCTCGGCGTCGCCTTCGCCATCAGCGCCCTCATGAAGTCGACGGTGTCCGCGCTCGTCCTGACCTTCGTGCTCTTCCTCTTCGTCCTGAGCATGCTGTCGGTCGTACTCATGATCGCGAAGGTGAGGGCAGAGCCCCTGCTGACATTCCAAGCTGGGGTAATCAGCGGCTTTCTGAACGGCCCCTACCCCGGTTTCTTCCCGCCAACGGAACAGAGGTTCAACCCCGGAGGCGGCAACGCGACCGGGTTCGACTTCGTGCTCTACAACCCGACCGTCACGAACGGGATGATCGTCTGCACCGTCTGGCTGGTCGTGTCGCTATTGCTTGCATACGCGGTGTTCCGCCGGCGAGAGATGCTCGGTTAAGGGACCTTGGCTGTGGTTACTGGGTTACCGAGTGACTCCGTCTCCCCATACCTGCCTGCAAATTCGTTTGAACCCGAGTCCCTCGCTCATCGCGAGCGATGCCTGGTTGTCCGCGTAGATGTGGCAAAGCGGGGTCCTGCCTGCCGCAAGCACCTGCCTCGCGACATCGATCGTCACCGATTCCGCATACCCCTTCCCCCTGTGACTAGGCAGCACGACCAGCATGCCCATCGCGCTCACCTTGTCCGTCTCGAAATGCGTGAGGTTCCACGCCACGAGATCTCCATCTATGAAGACTCCGGCACTGGGTCCGTTCTCTATCCTCGCCTTGACGTACTCTGTGGCGTCCCAGTCGTACGCCCAGGCTCTAGCGATCTTGGATGCCCAGCTAGGATCTAACCGCTTGGTCTCGCGCTTCTGCCCGCCCCTGAGGTCCCCTGGCGAGAGTGCAAGCAGCCAGGCGCTTGAGCACCATCCTATCCTCATCCTTCGCCGCACGATCCTCAGGTTGTCTTCGTTCACCAGGTGAAACCAGTACTTCCCCGCCGGGAGGTCATCGATGACTTTCCCCGCCGCTTCCTCGTCGCTGGCCTGAATCGCGATCGCTGCCGCGTCAGACTCGTCCGCGGGCTTCTCGATCGCGGCAAGTGCCCGCACATCGTCTGCGTCGTCGACGAGGTACCTCGTCTCCCGCCGCGGATAGAAAACCCTCTGCGAGATGATGGCATTCCTGACGATATCGGAGTAGACGAATGCCCTGAGCCTCTCGCGATCCGTGACCCACTCGGTCATGCCTCCGACCGGAATGTGGCCCTCCTTGAAAGGCTATCGCTCCACGTCAGTACATGCCCGGCTGCGCGTTCATGTGGACAGGCCTGCCGTATCTATCCAGCCTGACGACGATGATATTCCCTGTCGCGACGTCCATCAGGGCCATCTGCATGCCGTCAGCCACAGGCATGACCTCGACCGTCCTAAGCCTAGACGGATCTATCCCGTAGACGCCCCGCAGCCAATCCGCCACGTTCTGCGGTATCTGACCCGGGGGTGCGGACCGCGCCCTCGTCCTCTTCCTGCCCGCGGCGAACGCCACGATCAAGACGAGGAACACGCCCGCGAATATGATCAATATCGCGAGGAGCGACATGGCCGACAGGCTCCCGTTGTTCGCCGGACCGGAGCCCGGCGTCCAGAGGAGGAGGGGCACGACCGTCGTCCTGTGCGCCTCTACAGTCACATTGAGGTACGTCTCCTCGTAGCCGACCCGCGACCCCACGATCATGCGGGTGCCTGCCGGCACGCCCGATATGCTGAAGACGCCCTTGTCGTCCGCGGAGAGCGTTATGCGGCCTCCGGGCAGGGAGATCGACGCGAACGCAATCCTCTCGTAGCTGTGAGCGTCCATCACAACCCCGGAGATGTTCCCGCCGTCCACCGCCAACGCGAAAAGCTGCGCGCTGCCGGCCGAGTATGCGTACGACGCGTCCCCTGTGAAGGTCACGCGGAGAAGGTGCTGTCCCCAGACCGAGGTCATCGGGTACGTGAGGTTCGCCCGGCCGCTCTGGTCGGTGAATGCGGAGCCGACGGCGTCCGAGTCGACGCGGTAACTGAGCGGTTTTCCAGGAACTGCCGTGCCGTTCGGCGCGCGCATCATGGCGGTGAGCGTCACGCTCGATCCGGCCACCCCTTTCACGACAGGCACATCGATGATCGACGCGTTCAGGCCGCCTGGAAGTGCTGCGCGCACGGCGTCGTACGCGTTGACGAGCCCGTGACCGTATTCGTTGTCCCAGCCCGGATCTCCCAGGTCCGTTGCGGTCGAGTTCATGATCGCCCTGACCTCTGAGTTCGTGAGTGAAGGATTGCGCGAGAGGACGAGGGCCGCCACGCCGGCGACCTGGGGCGCGGCCTGCGAGGTCCCCGTGTGCGACTGATAGTACGGCTGGGTCCTCATCGTCGATGTGATGTCCTCTCCAGGCGCCACGAGTTCCATCTGGCTGCCGTAGTTGCTGAAGGACGAGCGGACGAGACTTCGACCGACCGATCCGACCGCCACGATGGTCGGGTATGCGGCTGGATACGAGACACCGCCACCGTCGTTGCCTGACGCGGCCACGAGGAGCACGCCCTTGTTCCAGGCGTACTGCGCGGCGTTCTTGAGCGTGGCGGAGGCGATGCCGCCGAGGCTGAGCGTGATCACGTCCGCGCCGTTGTCTGCCGCGTACCTGATTCCGAGAGAAATATCAGAGATGTACCCGAGGCCGCAGTCGTCCAGGACCTTCACCGCCATGAGCCTGACCTGGGCGAGGCCCGCAATGCCCCTGGAGTTGTTGGTCACCGCGCCGACGATGCCGGCCACGTGCGTCCCATGGTAGATCGGGTCGATCTGACAGATGCCGAATGAATCCTGGAGGCGGTTCTGGTCGTCCATCGGATCGTTGTCGTTGTTCACGAAGTCGTACCCGTAATGGCCGCCCGCGTCCGTCCACATGTTTGCGGCGAGGTCCTCGTGGTTGTAGTCCACGCCCGTGTCGACCACCGCCACGACGATGTCCTTGCTGCCGAGCGTGAGATCCCAGGCGAACGGGGCGTACATCTCCTGGAGCGCCCACTGGTCTCCGTAATACGGATCGTCAGGTGTGAAGGCGATCCGGGCAGCCCTGAGATCGTCCTCCACGTAGGAAAGGGGAGCCACGCCGGAGAGGAGGGCCTGGACTTCCTCCGCGCTGCCAAGGCCCGCGACCGTGATGAACCGCAATCCGCCGTCGACGCTGACGACCCTCCCGCCGAACCGTTCCACGGCGGAGAGCAGGCCCGCGAGGTCCGCCCCCGACCCGTAGCCGATCATCACTCGCGCACTCTGGCCATCGCCGGATGCACGAGCGCTCGAGAGAGCGGCAAGAGGCAGCGAGGTCGCCAGCGCCACCGCGACGGCGAACGGCAACAGTCCCCGAGGGGCCTTCAGCGACATCGTCACGTGTCCCGGAGATTGTCTACGCGCTCGCCGACATATAAGGGTTTTTCGTGGATTATCGAGGGTGCGGTCGCTCAGAGCTTCAGCACGTCCGCGAAGCCCTCCATGTCCATGAAACCGTGCCCGCTGATGTTGAAGGCGATCGTCTTCTTCTCCTTCGTCTCCTTGCACTTGATCGCCTCGTCCATCGCGCAGCAGATGCTGTAAGCGGACTCAGGGGCCGGCAGGAAGCCCTCAGTCTGGATGAACGTCCTCGCCCTGTCGAAGACGTACTTCTCGTTTGCGGGGTAGGCGATCGTGTCGATGTAGCCCTCGTTCCTTAGCAGGCTGAGCAGGGGAGCGGCTGCGTGGTACCTCAACCCGTCCCCCCTGATCGGCTTCATGCTCTTCTGGTGCCCGAGCGTGTACATCATCAGCTGGGGTGTCATCTCCGCGTGGTCCGCGAAGTCATACTTGTACTCGCCCTGCAGGTTCGGGGCGACTTGGCTCTGCGCCGCGATGAACTTGATGTCCTTGCCCTTCACAGCCTCGCCGAGGAAAGGCAGCGTGAAACCGCCGAAGTTGCTCCCGCCGCCGACGCACGAAGTCATGATGTCGGGGTAGTCGCCGAAGTGCTCGAACTGCTTCTGCGTCTCGAGGCCGATGATGGTCTGGTGCAGCAGGACGTGGTTCAGGACCGAGCCGAGGCAGTATATCGCCTTGTCGTCGCTCTCCGCGTCCTGCAGACCTTCCGAGACCGCGATGCCCAGGGAGCCCGGGTGGTGCTTGTCCTTCTTGAGGAGGGCGCGTCCCGCTTTCGTCTTGTTGCTCGGGGAGGCGAAGACCTCCGCGCCGTACAGCTTCATGAAGAGGCGGCGCTGCGTCTTCCAGTCGTGGACGGCGCGCACCCAGTAGATCGTCGTCTTGAGGCCCGCGAGGCTGGCGGCGTACGCTAGGGCTGTGCCCCACTGGCCCGCGCCGGTCTCCGTGGTGAGGCGCTCGTAGCCCTCCTGCTTTGCGTACCATGCCTGCGCCAGGGCGGTATTGACCTTGTGGCTGCCCGTCGGGCTGTAGAACTCCGCCTTGTAGTAGAGCCTGGCGGGAGTGTTGAGTTTCTTCTCTAATCTCCTTGCGCGGAACAGCGGCCTCGGTCTGCCCGCCTGGGCGTAGAGCTGGAGAATCTCTTCGGGAATCGGTATCCACCTCTCCGTCGAGAACTCCTGCTTCAGGCACTCTGCGAGGAGGACATTCGGAAGCCTCTTGATCCTCGGCTCGCCTTTCTCGTCGTCGCGCGGGGGCGGGAGAGGCTTCGGCAGGTCGGGCTGGATGTTGTACCACTTCGTCGGCAGCTCTTCTTCCTTCAGAATGACGACCGATTTGTTCGACTGCATGGTTTTCCCTCTGGACCGGCTTGGCGGGGAATCGGGTGGGCGTTATTATTGTTTTGCAACGGGACGCCTTTCCTCCTGAAGGGCTCGATTCTTGCCGCGAATCAGTCTCAGCCCGGGACATTCCACGAGACCGATGACGGAACGAAAATCCAGTAGCCCTCCCCCGCCATCATCGTGTATGAGTCAGGCACCCGCCGCAGGTAGTACGGCGCCGCCGTCGCGTCGAAGGCCTCGACGGAGACCGAGGGCATCCCCAGGGCGGCTTTAAGATCCGCAATCGCATAGCTCGCATTCATCGAGGGAAAACCGACCATGTTCCAGCCGGCATGGAGTTGAATGGTGGTCGTGTCGGGCCTCACGCCTATGACCGTGAGGTCGCATGCGGCCGTGACATTGATCCAGAACCCCATGCCGTTGTCGAGCCGCAGCAGGCTGTTCGGATTCCTTCCCGGCATGAACACCTTCCATGGGCTGACCGGATCCAACCCAGCATAGTACCGCACGTAGTCGAAGCAGCCCGCCACCGATGAGAGGACGCTCTCGATGCTCTCGTTGGCGGGAAGGAGAGGGAAGGACAAGAACCGGTGGCCCGGCGTCAGGTGGATGGTGTAGGTGGTGACGACGCCGATCCTGCTGCACGCGACGTTGTTCGATTCGTCGAGCTCGTAGAACTCGTCGGGCGAGTCGGCGAAGACGCAGATGTCGTACCAGCCGTTCAGGCCAGTGGTGTCGAACTGGATGGAGGTCATTGTTAATGAGTCGTCATTCACCGTCGAGACGCCGCTGCTCAGCAATGTCCCGCCAAGGCGGGGGTCGCCAAGGTAGAACGAGACGGTCGCGTTCACCGCCGGGAAGTGGCCGACGTTGTGCACCGCCGCGTCCACGTCGATGGTCTCCCCCGGATTCGGGCGGGGGTTTGAGAAAATAATATCGTCAGGGGACAGGGTGAGGTCCGGGAGATAGCTCCTGTTGTACGGAGCGAGCTTCGGGTCGCCCATGATCGCGTCCATCCAGCTCAGGCCTATCTGGGATGCCATCATGTAGCTCTCGGCCAACGTGTATCCCCGGGTGTAGGCGTCGTAGAGGATGTCGGAGTGGGCTATCGCGCTTAGGTAGGGTTCGTAGACGTAGCCCTTCACACCGGTGACCCCGTCTCTGATGAGGTCCGCGACGAGAGACTGCCCATAACCGGTCCCATACACGAAGCTCCTCGCGCCGGTGGACACCGCCGTCTCCGCGAGGGAGCCTGGTATCCAGGTGTTGTGCGGTCTGATCTCGATCATCCGAATGTTATCGACGAACGCGGTGCCGTTCGCTTGGGCGAACACGACCGAGACCCTGAGCTTCATCGCTCCGGGAACCGGTTCGTAGATGACCTGAGGGAAGCCCCGCCATTTCGAGGTCCCCGACACGGCCGAACCGTTCACCACCGCCAGGACGTTGTCGTAGGAGTCGAGCGCCTTGATCTGGAGGAACAGCCCGCGCCCGGCCACGCCGGTGTAGTTCGCGCTGCCTGTGAGGAAGTACCTGCTCCCAACCACGGCGGAGAAGTTCTCGGAGACCGCGGTGTAGTTGCCATCGGCGAATGGCCTCTCGATCCTCAGAGACCAGAAGCCCGATTCGAACACGCTCGAGTTCCTCGACACGCTGGCCGTCCCCGCCGGATCGTCGTAGAACCATCCATCCGGGACGCCGTTCGAGTCCGCGTCACTCTCAAGGCCTGAGTTCGAATTCATGGCGGTGTACCATGTGCCGTCGTTGCTGCCCCAGCTGGAGTATCCCGCCACGTTGGAGTCGTTCGTGAGGAAAGCGTAGGTCTCATCCAGCGTAACGTCGAAACCTCTGGCGGTGAGGATGGGGGCGGCGTCCCTCATCCAGTCGTTACCGACCTGGTAGGCGCCTCCATCTTTCCCCGGATCGACATCAAGAACGAACTTACCTCGGCGACCGATCGCCTCCGTTGCCTTGTCGACCAGGCCGAGCGCCTCGGGGACGGTGAACGCGGTCAGGCGGGTGACTATGTAGAACCCCCACCTCGCGCGGGTGAAAGGCGCGAACTTGTCATAGTATGGGTTATTGAACCATCGGTTGCGGCCGATTTGACTTTCATAAGGACCGCCAACGAGTGCCAGCTCTGAGTCCACCGACGATGAGTTCTCCCAAGGAGACCGCCAAGTCCCCAGCGGTACGCCCTTCGTCGTCACGAGGAAGTTGATCGCCGTGCTCGGCGGGATGGCGTTCAAGCAGGTCTTGACCTGGTTCGCGAGGGCGGTGAATGTAGCCCCGTCGATTTGTTCGTTAGGGGAGGTCGTGACGTTGCAGACATGTGCCCAGCTGATGTTTCGCTGAGTTGTGAAGTAGTCCGCGATGGTCATCGAATCTGCCGAGTTCAGGTTGCGGATCACGAGGACATCCGAGTAGTTCACCAGGGAAGCGTAGCGCTTCGAAGGGACAGCGTCGGTCTGGAAGCCGCCGCCAGCCGTCTCTCTTCCTCCCGATGCGTTCGATTCGCGGCTGCCCGCACTGCTGGCTGGCGGGGCAGACGCTGAAATCGAGAGAAGAATCGCGAGCGCCAAGATGAGCGCGGAGGCCGCCGACAATGTCGATGAGAAACCGTCGCGGCTGTGCATTCGATTTCCTGTGCATTCACGGCAGCGGCATTCATCAACATAATCCTTCTGGCCGTACCCCCACGCCAGAAACCATCATATATCTGCAAAAGAATGTTCATTCTGGAGGAAGGGGGCAGGGCGTGGCCGACGGATTTCCATTGCGAGGGCCAGGAATCTCCAGCACTGTGAAGATTTTTTCTCTATCCCTATTGGCCGTGCTGCTTCTCAACATGCCTGCCGTTTGTCGGCCCAATGAACAGACTGACGAGATTCCAATCGTAAGTGATGCTCTGCAGACAGAACCAGTCGGTCTATCATCGCCCGCGGGATACTTCATAGAGAACCGCGGCCAGGTTGCGGACGGCATCAGGTACTACTCGATTGGCAACCCCGCCATCGCATTCAGGGATGACGGGATCATGTACTTGCTGAGCGACGTTCGACGAGAAGAGAGCAGGGACGCAGGAGCCCGCGGCATCTCGATTCCTCCCGACCGCCAAGCAGGTGATCAGTCGACGACCATGTCGCATGCTTATTTCATCCATTTCCGTGGCGCCAATCCCACGAGACCGGTTGCGATGGAGAGACTGTCGTCTCTCAGCAACTACTTCCTCGGAAATGATCCGAGCAGGTGGAGGACGAACGTGCCGGAGTTCGGAACGGTGGTCTACCGGATCCTCTATGACGGGATTGACCTCACATATTCCTCCGGCGCGGACGGCATCAAGTACGAGTTCGCTGTGCATCCCGGAATCGACCCTGCGGCAATCGAGATCGAAGTCGACGGGCTCGAGTCTCTGTTGCTCGATGAAGGGACCTTGGTTGCCAGGACCGCCGCAGGGGATGTGCGCGACTCTCCGCCCATATCCTTCGATTCCGCGGGCGCCGAGGTGGATTGCCGCTTCGCGCTTCATGAGACAGACTCATACGGCTTCGATTGCGGTGACCGTGATGAATCCAAGACGCTGATTATCGACCCGCTGATTTATTCGACGTTCCTCGGCGGAGGGAATTGGGACGGCGCCAACGCGGTCGCGGTCGATTCCTCCGGGAACGCGTTCGTGACGGGCTGGACCCGCTCTGTCGATTTCCCGATTACGGCGGGGGCGTTCCGCGTCAACAACAACGGCTGGGAGGATGTCTTCGTGGTCAAGATGAACGACACGGGCAGCGGCCCTCTCTATTCGACCTACCTCGGCGGCACCTCCGCGGACATCGGGCTCTCGATCACCGTCGATGCTTCGGGCAAAGCGTATGTCGCGGGCAAGACCATGTCCAGGGATTTCCCCGTGACCCCCGGCGCCTACGACCAGGGCTTCAACAATCCTGACTACGAATATGATGCCTTCGTGGCGAAGATCGGGGCCGCTGGAAACTCGCTCGTGTATTCCACTTTCCTCGGAGGCAACCACAGCGACATCGCCAGGTCCATCGTCATCGACGGCAGCGGGAGCGCATTCGTGGCCGGAGAGACCGTGTCGCCGACCTTCCCCGTGACGCCCGGTGCATACGACAAGTCGTACGACAACGGCGACGCCTTCGTTACCAAGTTCAACCCATCCGGAAGCGCCCTCGTCTACTCGACCTTGCTCGGCGGAAACGAGTCGGACCACGCGTGCGCCATCAAGATCGACGCCGCAGGCAACTCCTTCGTCGCCGGATGGACGACTTCCCCGAATTTCCCCGTGACCTTGGGCGCATTTCAGAAGTTTCGGCGGGGGACGGAGGACGCATTCGTGACAAAGCTCAGGGCTGATGGCGCGGCACTTCTCTATTCCACATTCCTCGGAGGAGACGACAACGATCGTGCGTGGGGGATTGCGGCAGACTCGGCGGGCAGCGCGTACATCACGGGCGAGACCTATTCGCCCGGCTTTCCCACCACGCGAGGGGCAATCGACAGAACATACGATGGGGCCGACGACGTCTTTGTCACGAAGATGAACGCCACGGGCACTGGCCTGATCTATTCGACGTTCTTGGGCGGCACCGGGGGAGAGGTGGGCTACTCCATCGCGGTGGACGCGCTGGGGAACGCTTATGTGACGGGCGAGACAGGCTCCCCCGAGTTCCCTACGACGCCGTGAGCGTTTGACCGGACACACAACGGTCTCCCGGATGTGTTCGTCGTGAATATCACTGCGAACGGGAGCTGGCTCGGCTATTCCACTTTCATCGGCGGCGGCAGCTGGGATTGCGGGTTCGGCATCACGCTGGACGAATCGCGGCTGACCTATGTCGCAGGTGAGGCATGGTCCGTTGACTTCCCCGTGACTCCCGGCGCTTTCGATTCGAACCTCAGCGGCTACCGCGAGGGATTTGTCACGAAGCTCGTGACCAGGGCGAACACGCCTCCGGTCATTGTCTCGTTCACGGTGACTCCTCAGCCGCAGGCCGAGGGGAGCACGGTGACTTTCGATGTCGTAGCGAAAGACGCAGAGGGAGACAAGCTCACGTACGAATTCGATTTTGAGTCCGACGGCGTGTTCGAGAAGCAGGGAAGCGATGCGAGGGTGACCCATGTCTATGGAGACGACTTCCACGGGACAGCCGCTGTCCGCGTCAGCGACGCGAGCGACAGCGTGAATGCGAACGCACCGGTGACGATCACCAATGTGGCACCCGCGATTTCCTTCACCTCAGCACCTTCGGGAGACGAAGCCGACATCCTGAATTTCAGTGTCCACATCACAGATCCGGGCAGCGACGACATCACGGTGGGATGGTCTGGCTCATGCACCGGCTGGTCGTCGCCGACGGTTTATCCGAACGACCCCGCGAGGTATCCGGACCCGCATCCTAGCACCGCGGTCAATCCGCGCGATGTGACCAACGGGCAACGCGTCGTGTGCGGAGACAATGGAGTCTTCACATGGGCGGTGAGAGCGGAGGACGACGACGGAGGAGTCACGAGGCTCTCCGGACGCTTCACGGTCGCGAACCTGCCGCCTTCGCTCGATGTCACACCGCCTCAGCAAGCGAGCATAGACGAAGGGCAGTCCGTCTCATTCACCGCCACCGCAACAGACCCGGGCAGCGACGACCTGACGTTCAGCTGGTCGTGGGGGGAGGGCTCGAGCGAGAGCAGGACATGCTTCGACAACGGAATCGGGCCAGATCCTCCGGATAGTCCGAACGGCACTTATCCATTCACCGCCACCGACACCGCCAACCACACCTATGGCGACGACGGGCTCTACAACGTCATGCTGACGGTGAACGATGACGATGGCGGTTCGACATCGTGGCAGGGGCAGGTCTCGGTTGCCAACATCGCGCCAGAGATCGAACCGTTCGGGCCGTTCTCTGCTGCCGAGGGGCAGTCATTGTCAATCATCGCCAACTCGACGGATCCCGGAAGCGACGATTTGACGTTCACTTGGACATTCGAGCTCGGCCCGACCGTCTCCATCACACATTTCAACGACGGAATCGGCCCTGACCCGCCCCAGAGCCCAGGTGGTATCTTCCCATTCGCCGCCGCCTGTCTGGTCAACCACACCTACGGCGACAACGGGCTCTTCACACTGACCCTCACAGTCACCGATGACGACGGTGGTTCAGCGACTTGGCAAACGGAAATCGAAGACTTGAATCTCCCGCCATCAATAACTCCGTTCGGTCTGTTCGACCTGGACGAGGCGGAACAGATTTCCGTCACCGCACACGCCCTCGACCCCGGCAGCGATGACCTGACCTTCGTCTGGTCGTTCGAGTTCGGCCCGACCGTCAGCCACATATTCTTCAACGACGGAACGGGACCGGATCCGGCGAAGAGCCCGGGCGGCGTGTTCCCGTTCAGCTCCGACGACGTTGCGACACATACATACGGAGACAACGGCATGTTCAGAATCTCTCTCACCGTTCAGGACGACGACGGCGGTTCTTCTTCCTATGAGACGCTGGTGACAGTCCGAAATCTTCCTCCGACCATCTTGGACGCCAAGGTCTTCATGCTCGCGAATGTGACCCTGCGCGTAGCGGGCGAGAAATGGCACGATGTCATCCTCGACCTTTATGAGGGTCCCGAGGAGGTCGGCGAAATCCGAGTGGTCAGGTCTCCCGGGAGCCCGAACGACCAGACGGCGACAATCCGTCAGGCCGAGGTCACTCTCAGCAGGCCGTTCTCTGCGGTCGCCCGTTACACGCCCGACGACGATCCCGTCAACGGTCAGCCGAATGGGGCTGACTCCGCGTGGCTCATTATCGATTGGGAGGACGGCGACACCACGGTCTTTCATCATACATTCAACGTTCAGCATACCGATACATACGTCTGGACCGTCAACAACCTCAGTGCCTACGCGGTCAATCAGATTGTCCATCTGAAAGCCACGGCCATGGATCCCGGCAGTGACGATCTTTCGTTCCTGTGGGACTCTGGAGACGGGAGGACGTTCGCCGCCATCTATTACAATGACGGAATCGGACCAGACCGATACCCGAGCCCAGACGTGAATCCGATTACCGCCACCAACGAGGCGATCCTTGTGTACGGTGCCACTGGAACGTACGCGATAAGACTGATTGTGACCGACGACGACGGAGGTTCGGTCGACCTCCTCCTGCCGATTTCCATAGGTTGAGAACGACAAGCGGAATTCTGGCGGGCATTCTCGGGCAGCATGAGGAATAGCGCACCGGGGCTGGGAAACTTCCACCTCCCGCCAAAGATTTAGGTAAGCGGAAATGTCAAATACCCCCGTTGTCGTCGGTGCGACGTGGCGGATACGGTCACACTGCTTCTGATTGCCGCAGCCGGCATGTCCACGGCCCTCGGTGGCATCTTGATCGTCGCGATTCGCCGCCTGACGCACCGCATGCACGACACGATTCTGGGCCTCGGCGCCGGCATCATGCTCGGAGTCTCCGTCTTCGATCTCCTCCTCCAGCTGGGCGAGCACCGGAGTGAGGACTGGCTCCTCATCGCCGCCGGGATCGTCGGCGGAACGGCAGTGGTCGCCGTCCTAATCGGAGTGTTCCGCAAGATGCCCCTCCCGATGCCCTTCGTCAAGAACTCCGCGCCCGACACGACGGGAGCCGCGTTCCTGCTCGTCATCGCCCTGATGATCCACAATCTGCCGGAAGGACTGGCCACGGGCATAGGCTACGGACACGGTCCGACCACCTTGGGCAACAGCATCGCTGCTTCAATCGCGTTCCAGAACATCCCCGAAGGGCTGCTCGTTGCGGTGGCGGTGCTCGCCGAGACTGGTTCGAAGCGCGCGGGCTTCAGCTACGCGGTGCTCAGCGGCGCCGTCGAGCCCGTTGCGGGATATGTCGCGTACTTCGCCCTGTCAGTCTCCCCCGCAACCGTCGGAGTCGTTTCGGGCTTCGCGGCGGGTGCGATGCTCGCAGTCGTCTTCTTCCAGATGATACCGGAGAGTCACAGGCACGGCTACAGAGTGCCTGCGACTGCAGCTCTCGCAGCCGGGGTCCTGCTGGTCGTGGCGGTGAACCTAGCGCTCGGGCAGATCAGATTATGAGCGTTAGCCACCGACTATCTGCGCACTCTTTTGGCCGATCACAGAGAAAGGAGATCAAGTCGGGGAATCTCTGTCTTATGATATTACATAAATGCGACGGTTCAATCTGAAGTCTCATGTCGACCTCGGGCGCACGCCTTGGGTCGCCGTCCGCAGGCACGCCAATCACGTCAGGTTGATGAAGAGCGAGTCCCATATGATAATACGGAGTCAAACATGTCAATAGACGAGAGCGAGAGCGCATGGGAGCTGATGGGGAAACGGTATATCGTTACCCCGGAGCGACGGGCCTCCGATGCAGGACCGGACGAGGACCAGCCCTGGCCAAAAGGGATCGCCGAAGACCTCGCGAGCGACAGTAGCCTCATCGCCAGGAACGAGGACCGCATGATATTCGCTGAGAAGCAGAGCGCGGAAATATGGCGGAAGCGCATGAACCGTGAGGCGCTCGCCTCGGCGGAGAATTGGGACGTCAGAGAAGTGAGGATAATCAGGAGGGACGGGGCGCTGGCGAAGGCGATCGAGGAAGCTGGCGTCACACCCATATCATGCGAGGACTACTATGTCCTGGACACGGACTTCCTCGAGCGCGGCCTCGCCCTGGAACTGGTCATGGCGCTCAGGAAGAGGATCGAGTCCTTGGAGCGATCCGAGTAGCGATTTCCCTGAACTAGTCACGCGAAGGGCTCAATGGCGAAGACTAACCTCCCTCTAGAGGTGATATCGACGCCAGTGTTCTACGTCGTGGACTACTATTCGAAATATGACCGGACGGGAGAGTTCATAGCCATCGTCAAGTCGGACAAGGGCCGCAGACTGATCCAGGACGTCGAGAAGGAGACGGGAGCGGAGTTCCGCGGGACATACTTCCCGCTCATGGGGTTCAGCGAGTACACCGCCGAGGACTGGCGGGAGCTCCCGGACTACGGGGCGCTGAGCAAGTTCCGGGATTCGCAGGCGTGGAACAAGGCGCTCCAGGAGTTCAACCAGTTCTACGACAACGCCCACCCGTTCAAGGCAAGATTATTGGGGTCCATCAGCGACGTTAAGGCGACCGGGCTGCGCGAGACGAAGTAAGGGTGGAAGACCCCATCACAATCTCAGACAGAGAGAAGCAGTCCAGTGAAGTACATCAGCAGGATGCCAAGGGCGATTCCCGCAAACATGCTCCTCGGGGAGGTCGACAGTCTCAGGAGTTCGACCGCGACGAACAGCAAGGCACCTCCCGCCACAGAGAAGAAGAGGACGCCCAGGAGTTCTGAGTATGCCAGGGAGCCTATCACGCTCCCTATGATCGTCGGGAACCCCGCGATGAAACCCATGGCCAGAGGCTGTCTCAGCCGCATCGGCGTGTCGGACACCGGCCCAGCAATCCCGAGCCCCTCGGTCCCGTTGTGGAGCGCGAACCCGACAACGAGGGCGGTTGTCAGTGCGAACTGACCCGCCCCATAAGCGGCACCGAGGGCGAGCCCTTCGCCGAAGTTGTGCAGTCCGATTCCTAAGGCCATCATGTAGGCGGTGAGCAGCTTGGAGTCGCTTCCCGCCAAAGCGGAAGACCCGGGCGAGGTCGGTGCAACGATGCTCCCTCGCCGATGATGGAATAACAATGCGGGACCTACGAGCCCCAAGGTCAGACCGATGACGAAAAGGAGCGGACCGACTGGGGACACCTTGGCCATTTCCACGGATTCGCCCGTGACGTCAGCGAAGAGGAACATGAGTATTCCGGTGGAAAAGCTGAGGAGCAGGCTTCTCCAATGTGGAGGGAGCCTCCTAAAGAGTGGTATTGGCATGAGCCCCAGGTAGACTGGTACCAAACCGGCGAGGATCCCGATCAGGATGGGGTTTGCGATGTCCGCCATTGAGACAGTTGCTTACTGCATCTGCCTACTTCAAGTCTTGCGGTTTAGAGCTACCTAATTCTCTGCGCCTCAGGATTCTCGAATCCCGTCCACAGCCCGCTCCGCTTCCTTCTTCGGCTCCCTAGCCTCGGATAGCGCCCGACAATCGCGCAGTCCGCCCCTGCCATGATCGCATCCGAAGCGCATCAGTCGGGCGGCGACATACACTCTCTCCATGATGTGGGATCCTCGGACAACTGTGGGACATCCGGGGACAATCGCATGAGATCCACGAGCAGTTCGATGCAACTTTCAGAAATCCGTCATGAACCCTCCAACGCTCCGCGCGCAACCCCAAACAATCGGAAGGACTCCCCCAACGAACCGCGCGGGATTCAAGACAATCGATAGATATCTCCGGATGGCCAAAACCCACTTCCAGACGATTGTCCGGGACTTCCAGACAACCCTCTGGGACCTCCAGAAGGATCTCTCGCGGTCCCAGACGACCATTTTGGACCATCAGAGGTCCGAATGGGGGTCCGGACGACCCGAACCACCCGCCAGACGACTCTCTGATACCTCCAGAGGATCGTTCGGGACCTCCAGAAGACCGTCTGGCGGTCGCGGAGGGCTGAAGGAGGGGGGTTAGAGCCTTCTGACACTTCCAGACGACTGTCTGGGACTAGCTTCGGACCGTCTGACGGTTCCTCCGGACTTTCTGGCGTTGTCAGAAGACCGTCTGGCGGTTCCAGACGACTGTCTGGGACTCGCCTTGAATCCGCTGGATAAGGGATTGGATCGGCTGAAGATGCGTTCGCGTGCTCTCGCGGTCCGTCAGGACCCGCTTGATATTGGATTGAGTCGGCTGGAGGTGTGTCGGAGTGTTCTCAAGGTCCGCGAGGGTCGTCCGGGATTGGACGCGGATCGTCGAGAGGTGGGATCCAATCGGCTGATGGACGCTCTTCCGTGTCTGTTGCAATCCTGCACACAGACCGGTCTTGTTCGCGGCGGGAAAGAATCAACAGAGGCTTTCCTCGAATGAAGAGGAAAAGAAAAAAATGCCCCCCTTTTGGCGGGGGGCTTGGGAAACGCGGGTTCGCAACCGCCAATGGACGCTACTTCATCGCTTCCTGGACCGGGACCGGCAGCGGCTCCGCAGCCGTCTGATCCCCCGCCTGCCTGACCTTGCTCCGGAGGCGCTGGAAGACCTTCGCCGACTCGCTGTTCTTCTCCACCGCCGCCATCATCATGTCGATCGTGCCCGATGTGACGACGTACGCGCGGTGCATTGTCGTGGGATTCTGTACCTCGCCGCTGTCAAAAGCCGACTACGAGTCAGCCAACGGGTGGATGAGGAATCTTGCGAATGTCGCAGGCATTCGTTTCCGAGATGTTGTCTATTTCGAGGGCCAACCATCGGTATTCGACAATGACTCTAGAAACGCTGGGCCACCAGCAAGACGGAATCGTGTGCATAACGGAAAGTGGATATCCTAAGATCGGAAAGTTACGCGAATGCCTTCAATGACCTGTTCCGCTTCCTTCCTCGGCTCCTTCGCCTCGTATATCGCCCGCCCCACGATCACGTAATCCGCCCCTGCTCTGATTGCGTCGGCAGCGCTCCCGCCCTGCGCACCGACTCCAGGCGTCGCGATGCGGAGACTCCCGACAATCTCCCTCATCCTCCTAATCCTTTCCGGCCTCGTGGCGGGAGCGATGATGCCAGTTGCCCCGACCTTCACCGCCATCCTCGCGATCTCCTCCGCTATCGGCGCGCTGAACCTCTCAGCCCCGGGGTGGCTCATCTCCGTCACAACGAACACGTCGCCCTTGGCGGCATCCACGCACGCTTTCACCGAGTCCTCGCCTGGGAAGCCGTGGACGATCACGCCCGATGCCCCGCGGCGGAAAGCCTCCTGCACGATGAGGCGGTTGGTGTTCGGGATGTCGGCGACCTTGAAGTCGCAGAGCACGTCCGACTCCTTCGCGAGCTTTGTGATGATTTCGGGTCCGACCCCTAGGATGATCGGCCAGTTGACCTTGATGGCGTCAACGAGGTTTTTCACTTCGCCCGCGATTTTGAGCGCCCTCTTTTCCTCCACGACATCGAGCGCCAGAATCAGATGAGAGTCGAGCTTCATCGCCCGCCGTCTAGGTGCACGCGCGATATAAGCGTTTTTCCGGGCTAGCGGGCAAACCTTCTCTCCTCACCGAGGGGCTTCGTCGGCGCCTGCTTGCAGCACGCCGAGCAGTCCCGGCACCGCCAGTCCGCCGCGCACAGCACTGCGACCGTGGTGCCGCATGACGGACAGTCTATCATGTTGCCCTTACGGCATGCCTAGAATGTATACCTTGGCGATTCCACGAGGATTTTTGGGGCGGAGCAACTATTAAGTAAGATGCCTACAATCCTTCTCGCGAGTTCCAAGAGCCATGCCCGAAAACCGCCACGTGAAATCGAAGGTCTGCCTCGTCGGCGAGGCAGCGGTCGGCAAGACCTCCCTCGTCCGCCGCTACGTCGTGGACGAGTTCGACGACAAGTACATCACCACCCTGGGGGCGAAGGTCTCCAAGAAGGAGATGGAGTACGACTACCCGGAGAAGGACATCCACGTGGACATGGACATGACCATTTGGGACATCATGGGCGAGAAGGGGTTCAGGGATCTCCTCAGCGACGCTTACTTCCAGGGAGCGAAAGGGGTGATCGCGGTCTGCGATATCACCCGCATATCGACCGTGAAGGAGCTCGACGACTGGATCAAGTCTGTCTTCGAGGTGGTCGGCGAGGTCCCCGTGGTCTACGCGGTGAACAAGAACGACCTGCGGGACGAGGTCATGCTGATGTTCACGGAGAAAGACCTGAAGCAGTGGACGCGTGCCTTCGACGCGCAGTACTTCTACACCTCGGCGAAGACGGGGGAGAACGTGGAGAAGGCGTTCAAGGCGCTCGGGGCCGCGATCGTGGCGAAATCTGGCGTGTTATAGGCTCTGAGAATCACGGCGGAGAATCTAAATAGCCTCCTTTTAGCTGGCTTGACGCTTCTGCAGTCAGGGGGCCCGCGGGAACGAG
The DNA here is from genome assembly GCA_041489255.1 of Thermoplasmata archaeon. Taxonomy (GTDB): domain Archaea; phylum Thermoplasmatota; class Thermoplasmata; order RBG-16-68-12; family JAFNFQ01; genus JAFNFQ01. The sequence goes on from JBGPQV010000007.1 coordinate 61,300, forward strand.
CACTGTCGTCAAGGAACTGAAGAGCAAGATATGCCTTGTCGGTGAGAAGAGCGTCGGCAAGACATCCCTCATACGACGCTTCGTCCTCGACACATTCGACGACAAGTACGTGGTGACCGTCGGCACAAAGATCACGAAGAAGGAGGTCAACGTCTTCAAGCCGGAGCTTGAGGGCGAGGTCCGCGTCGACATGACGATCTGGGACATCATGGGCGAGAAGGGGTTCAGGGAGCTCCTCAAGGACGCTTACTTCTACGGGGCGAACGGCGTCCTTGCTGTGGCCGACCTGACGAGGAAGAAATCGCTCAACGACCTGGACGACTGGATCGACGGCGTCGAGAAGATAGCCGGCAAGGTGCCTATATTCATCGCGGTGAACAAGTGCGACCTGATCGATCAGGCGCAGTTCTCGCTAAAGGAGGTCTCGCAGATGGCGAAGGCCTTCGATTCCGAATTCCTTCACACTTCGGCGAAGACGGGAGAGGGGGTCGAGCAGTGCTTCAAGAAGCTAGGGGATTTGGTGGTCGAGCATCAGCTTGGCATGTAGGCATTGTTAGATGCGCCGCTCCGACATACTTAAATATGCGGAGGTGGATGAAAAGCCCCCTCGGCGCAGGCGCGGGATTGCCCGGCATATGGAAGCTCTTTGGTCATTGTGTGGGGGCTTCTGACCCGGGAAGCGAGAAGGGAAGGCGATCATGAGGCGAGACACGGAAAGACGATGGTCGGGCATTGCCATCCTCCTAGTCCTGACTCTGCCGGGAGGCTTCATCGGTTCTTTCGCGCCGATGGCGGGTGGAGTGCCGTCTGTCAAGAACCTGGAGACGGGGAACAAGACGGTGAGCTGGAACTTCACTGATCCTGCGGACTACTCTTTCACGAATGTCACTTTGGCGGGTCGACTTGACCAGACCAGCGACGTGCTGACGCAGGACGCGACTCAAGATCTAGTGGCTAATGGTACGTGGGATAACACAAACCTCACGATATCTGGCGGATCAATTGCTAGTCGCGAGTTCAGAAAGGAATTGGTCATAAACGGGACATTTGACGCGTCACCACCATGGAGGTACGCAAATGGAACGGGCGGCAATCTGTCCGCTGAATGGAGTGCAGCTAATCGGACAGCGAGCTACGTCCATAGTCGAGGGGCGTCAGCCGCTGTACAGTTCGATGAGATGGATGCCGTAGCAGGATGGACTTACTCCTCCACAGGCACTCCCTCCCCGCTGGGAGGCATATCACTGGACAATGTTTATTTCAAAGAGCCAACAGCGTCGATTCTCCTAGATGTGAGATTTAGGGGGGATCCGACCGGCTGGGCCGCTGCGAGACGGCTTGGCCTCTGGGATTGGTCATCCTACAATATGCTATCCGTGTGGCTGAATACAACATACATAGCTCCAGAAGTTCCGCTCGCCTTTGTCAATTTGGTCGCCGGCGGATCGCCCTGTGATTCGGCTCTTGCTTGGATGAAACCCGGCTGGTCAAGGTATTATTTTGATATCTCAGGATGCTCAGGCCTGACGGCCGTGACGGATGTTGATTTCCGTTTCACTAATGTGACTGGTAACTCATGGGAGCAGATATGGGTCGATGATGTCTGGCTCTATCATTTCGACAACATCACTCAATCGGCTAGCATCTCTCAGGACATTCTGAAGATGAACTTCACTGCCCCTAATCCAATGACGCTCCTTCTGAGTTTCGACTACAAGGTTGATTCCGCGGCTAATCTCACCGACGCGAACCTCACCGCCTGGATCAACGGCGCTCTTCTGTCAATCCCGCCAATCCCCGCTAACGCGCCGATCGGTTGGACGCACGCGAGCTACGACATCAGCGTCGCCCTGACCGGGAAAGGGCTTTTCAATCTATCATTCATCGCAAGCCTATCACTGTTTACTCCTTATGCCACATCAATGAAAGTGGAGATAGACAACACTTCTGTGACCGTCCCCGACTACCATGGGGGCATCTACGAATCCGTTCCGTTCAATCTTGGCCACGCCGTGCGCTTCGACAACATCTCGTTCGCATCGTCTAGCCACCCGGACACGAACGTCACGGTCGAGGTCCGCGGCGGTTGGTCGAACCAGACGGACGACGGCTCATGGACTCCATGGGAGCAGCACTTCAATTCGTCAGAGATTCTTCTGAACAATTCCAGCGCCAGTTTCCTTCAGTATCGCGTGATCCTGAACACCACGAACGCCAGCGCGGCGGTCTCCTTCGACTGGATCAAGTTCGAATTCCACAGATACGTCGATGGCGGCAGCGTGCAGACGGTCGACTGGTCTCCGCCAGAGACTCTGATCGGTTGGAGGCGGTTCGGGGCGAACTACACCGTTCCGCCGTTCACCTCAGTTGATTTCTACATCTCCAACGACACAGGTTCCATCTGGTATCCGGTCATGCCTGGCGATTCCCTCGATACGCTTGGCGGCAACACGATCAGCATCAAGGCGGAATTCGAGACCCTCAACACGACATTCACGCCCGAGTTGTTCGAGCTCAACGTGACCTATGAGTTCCTCGGGCCGCTGGACAAGATCACCGTGAGCCCGGCGACATGGTCAGGCACCGCGGACGATCAGATATCATTCACCGCCAAGGCGAACGACCAATGGGGCCACCTGATCACGCTATTCACCCCGATTTGGACCGATGATGATCCTGCCGGCAGCGTCAATCCCAGCGGCCTGTATCAGGCTGGTACAGAAGGGAACTGGCACGTATGTGCCTCTTCTCTGGGAATCGTTGACTGCGCCAACGTGACCGTCACTCACGGAAGGTTGGTCCGCATCGATATCAGCCCGACCTCTGCCTTCGTGATGGCGAAGACCACCCGCCTTTTCAGCGCTTCGGGCTTCGACGTCTTCGGCAACGACGTCCCCCTCACGGACACTTCATGGACCACCGATGTCGGCAACTTCAGCAGCCTCACGCCGGCAAACGCCATTTTCATGGCTATCGGAGTGCCCGGTGTGGGCAGTGTCTGGGCCAAACACAATTCCGCGTCAGGCCTCCTCGTGGCGCGGGCGGACGTGACAGTGACCGCATCGAACACGGTGGTCATCCAGGGCCTCGTGCCGAACCAGAGTAAGCCCGAGGACTCCCCGCCGTGGCAGCTGAATCTGACGCCCTACCTGCCGCCGGGCCCGAGTCCAGACGACCTGATGTGGTACCTCGAGGACAAGAACGAGGCGCTCTACACGGTCCTCGGCGAGAGACGCTTCGGCCAGCACGTCCTCACGTTCTATCCCAAGCAGGACGCGTTCGGCGACAATGACGTGACCCTCTGGCTGGAGGACCGTCTCGGCGCGAGAGACTCTCAGCCCCTCCTTGTCTCCCTGACGCCCGTGAACGACCCTCCGGTGTTCTATGACGTCCCACGCTTGCAGATCAAGGCTGGGGTCTCCTACGTATTCGACTACTCGCCTTATGTCTACGACGTCGACACCCCCAAGGACATGCTCATCCTCAGCACCGACGACCAGACGCACACGAAGACCGTCGGGCTCACCGTCAATTACACCTACGATTCGAGCTACGCAGGACAGACGGTCATGGTCCGCTTGAGAATATCTGACGGCTCAAGTTCATCCTCCACGATCCAGCTCATCGACATAGTCGGCGGCGACAACGCCTGCCCGCACGTGCTGAAGCCCCTGCCCCCTGTCTCGATGTTCGAGGACGTGCCGATTACGGATGCTTTCCCCGACATCCTCCAGAACTACTTCGGCGACGCGGATGGGGATCCACTCACCTACAGCTTCGGCCACCCGCAACACATGACGATCAGCACATGGACCACGCCACCGAACTACATACACGTGAACATCACCTCGGAGCTCGACTGGTACGGCATTGAGTACCTCACCGCAAGAGCGACCGACCCCTCAGGCTGCTTCGCGGAGCAGACAGTGCGCGTCACCGTCGTCCCCGTGAACGACCCGCCCGTGCTCGATTGGCACGACGACATATACATCAAGCGCGACATGCCCTACAACCTCGACTTGACGGACTTCGTGAGCGACGTGGACAACCCGATGTCTGAGCTCACCCTGGACACGAACAACACAATCCTCGCGACTGTCGAGTTCTTCAACATCCACCTCCTCGCGACCTACCAGATAGGGCTGGTCACGTCACTGCACCTATCCCTCTCGCTCACGGACGGACAGGCCACCGTCTGGTCCAACGTAACAGTGCGCATAGGGACTAACGAGCCGCCGATGCTCAGGCCGGGGACGAGCCTCCCTGACGTCACTTTCAACGAGGACACGCAGGCCGTCATGGTGTTCGACATGGACAGCTACTTCGCCGACGCTGACGGCCCGCAGCCGCTGACATACTCGGTCCTGACAGAGACGGTAATCGCCCAGGTCGACAACAGTTACAACTACGTGAACTTCAGCGCCCCGCCGAACTGGAACGGCCAGGAGGTCGTCCACGTCAGGGCGTCTGACGGGCTCGGCTTCGTGATCGGCAGGCTCACTGTCAGGGTCATCCCGGTGAACGACGCGCCTGTCATAGACCCGATGCCTGACTGGGACTTCGGAGACGGCGGCATCGTGGCGATCGACCTGAGGCAGTACGTGCATGACGTGGACAACAATATCACCGAGCTCAGGTTCAACACGAACACCCCGCACGCGACGACGGTCGGGTACATCCTGATCCTCGATTACCAGGACGGCGCCGCGTCGGAGATTGTGGCGCTCACGGTGAACGACACGATGCTGAACGCGTCGAGGTCGTTCACGGTGACGACGAAGGGGACGTTGCCGGACAACCCTCCGCCGCTCTGGGCGCAGATACTCTGGCCGTGGTCTATCATCATCCTCGTGATCCTGGCGGCGATAGGCGCCGTGGCTTACAACAGGGTGCTCGACAGGCGCTACACCATGGAGGACGCCTTCCTCGTCGGCAAGGAGGGTCGGCTGATAATGCACACCACCCGCCACCTGATGGCCGACAGGGACGAGGACATCCTGGCGGGGATGCTGACCGCGATCCAGATGTTCATCAAGGATTCGTTCAAGGAAGAGGGCGGGGACCTGAGGAACTTCCAGTTCGGCGATAACCAAGTCCTGGTCGACAGAGGCGAGCGCTTCTACTTCGCAGCGATGTACTCAGGCGAACCGCCAGAGACCGCTGCGGACAGCATGACCGCCTTCACGGCTGACATCGAGGCATCCTTCGGACCGATTTTAGAACGCTGGTCGGGCGACGCGGACGAGTTGAAGGGGCTGAGGTCCCTCATGGACGCGTTCACGGCGCACCGCAGGTACAGGCAGGGCGATTTCAAGAAGTTCGTCAAGAAGGCCTAGGCGGCCCGGCAGAATCGCCATCGCCCTCCCGCTTCCTGTAGATCCTCCCGACGTACTTCCTGTAGTCGTGGTTCGGTCCCTTCCGCCAAGGCAGCTCGAACAGGCCGTTGATGTTCACGTACAATTCGGGCAAGAGCCAGAAGCAAAAGACCAGGAGCATGACGAGGACCAGCACCGCCAGCCCCTTCCCCCAGTACCCGTGCGCCAGCTCGAATTCGACGTGCTGCACGTCGAATGAATAGATCACCACGAAGTTCCTCACCAGGTTCATGAAGTAGGTCACCGGGATGACGACGGCGGCTGCCAGGAGCTTCCTCTTTGGCGGCTCCTTCACGCCGAGGATCATCGCGACCGCGATGGCGATGCCCTGGATTGCGGTGCACGCGAGGATGATGTGGACGACCGGCCTGCCGACGGAGTTGAGCAGGGGCGCGTAGATATCCTCCCCGTTGACGCGGTAGAATGGCGGGTTGCCCACGAGCGTGGCGGGTCCCGCGGTGTATGAGACGTTCGCGGCGCCGAGCAGGGCGGCCGTCTGCTGGGTCACCGCCTCGATGAGCCATGCGGAGAGCTGGGGGATCCTGTCCACGACGAAGTAGATTGTCGACGCGATGAAGGCGGCACCCGCCAGGAACCTCAGCGGCTCGTACTCATCGTTCCACTGGTACGAGAGTCGCTCGTGATATGCGAAGAAGAGGAAGGCGATGAACGCCCCGATGCTCCCGAGCACGTTCAGCAGGTCGAGGGAGAAAGCGTATGATGGGGCCTGGGCCAGCCAGAATATCGCGAAGATGGCCCATCCGGCCGCGCGGAACTGGTGACACCTCCTCTTCTTCCAGAGGAACCCTATTCCCAAGGCCACCAGCCCCGAGAACAGGAGAATGTCGTTGAGGATCCTGAGTTCGCCCGCCATATCTGCCGCATCGAAGATGCGGATGCTTTCTTAACCTTTGTTCAACCGCCGGGCGGGAATGCCCCGATCAAGTAAGCACCAGATAGAATATGACTGCGAATCCGAACAGCATGAAGCCCGTGGAGACGATCCACAGCCACCACACCAGCCTCGCCCGCCTCGCGGGGTCGGAGTACCTCTCCATCATCCTATCGAGCATCACGCACCCTTGAACCGCTTGAGGCGCAGGAAGTTGTCCCTCTCCATCTCCTCGAGCCTGAACCTGATGAACCTCTCGGTGTCCTGGAGGTCCGGGATGACGCGGTTCTCCAGCGCATTGACCCGCCTCTTCACCTTCTCTATCTCCTCGATCAGCCTGCGCATCGTCGTCTCTATCTCTGCGGCGCGGATGATGTCCTCCACGAGGTCCTCGTACGCCTCCGCCGCCTCGTCGATCATCGGCGTCGTCTCGATGACGCCGTAGCCCCTCTGCGCAATCGTCTTCTTCACGCTCTTGGCCTCGATGCTGGGCACGCTGATGCCCATGACGTTCCTCGTCCTCAGCTCGAGCGTCGGTGTCTCGAGCAGCGCGAGCGAGGCTGACTTGACGCCAGAGAGCCCTTCGACGGCGCTCGCCACCGCCATCCTCTCCTGCGCCAGCTTGTACTTGTCGACGATGTTCGACCTCACGCTCCTCGCCCTCTCCAGGACCTTGAAGAACTCGACTATGAGCGCGTCCCGCTTCAGCTTCAAGAGCCTGTGACCCCTCTCCGCGGTCGCCCTGGTCTTCCTGACGAGGATGAGCTGCGATCTCGTCGGCTTGTAGTCCTGTATCACCATCTCAGGCGGTCACCTTCTCCTTCGCGGCGGGGCTGTACTTCTCGAGGGTCTTCCGGTCGATCTTCGTGAGCCAGGCCATGTCCAGGGTCGAGAGCAGTTTCCACCCGAGCTCGAGCGACTCGACCACCTGCCTGTCCTCCTCCTTCCCCTGACGGATGAACTGCTGCTCGAACAGCTCGGCGAAATCGAGGAAGCGCCTGTCCCTCTCCGCCAGGGCCTCCTTCCCCACGATCGCCATGAGGCCGCGGACGTCCTTTCCCTCGGCGTATGCGGCGTAGAGCTGGCTCGAGACCTGCTTGTGGTCAGGCCTCGTCTTGTTCACGTCGACCCCCGGCTCCATGAGGCGGGAGAGCGATGGCAGAGGGTCGATCGGCGGGTAGATGCCCTTCCTGTGCAGGTCCCTCGAAATCGCGATCTGCCCCTCGGTGATGTAGCCCGTGAGGTCCGCTATCGGGTGCGTCCAATCATCATCCGGAATCGCCATTATCGGTATCTGTGTGATCGAGCCGCGCCTGCCCTTGATCCTGCCGGCCCTCTCGTAGATCGTCGCGAGGTCGGTGTACATGTACCCCGGGTACCCGCGGCGGCCCGGGACCTCCTCCCTCGCCGCACCGATCTGTCTCAGCGCCTCTGCGTAGTTCGTCATGTCCGTCAGGATGACCAGGACGTGCATGTCGCATGTGAAAGCGAGGTACTCCGCGGCGGTGAGGGCCATGCGCGGCGTGATGAGCCTCTCAACGGCGGGGTCGTCGGCGAGGTTGAGGAACAGCACTGCCCTCTTCAGCGCCCCGGTCCTCTCGAAGTCCGCCATGAAGGTCCCTGCTTCCTCGTGGGTGATGCCCATGGCGGCGAAGACGACCACGAACGGCTCGACGGCGTCCGGCACCTTCGCCTGGCGGGCAATCTGCAGCGCAATCTCGTTGTGAGGAAGGCCCGCTCCGGAGAACAGAGGAAGCTTCTGCCCTCTCACGAGCGCGTTCATCGCGTCGATCGTGGAGATGCCGGTCTGGATGAACTCGCTGGGGTTTGCCCTCGAATACGGGTTAATGGCGGCGCCGATTATCTCCCGCCTCTCCTCGGGAATCAGCGGCGGCCCGCCGTCGAGCGGCTCGCCTGAACCCGAGAGCACGCGGCCAAGCATGCTCTTTGTGACCGAGAGCTTGATGGTCTCCCCGCTGAACTTGACGCTCGCTGACCTGTCGACTCCCGCCGTGCCCTCGAACAGCTGCACGACCACGATGTCCTTGGAGCTGTCGAGGACCTGCCCTCGCCTCTTCGAGCCATCAGAGAGGCTGACCTCGACCAGCTCGTTGTATCCGACCGCTTCGGTCTTCTCGACAAAGATCAGCGGGCCGGCGATCTCCGTGATGGTCCTGTATTCCCTTCCCATCAGGCCACCTCCAGCTTCTTGAACTCCGCAGTCATCTGTTCGGTGACCTTTCCGATCACCTCGTCGAACTTCTCCTCGAACTTCACTCTCGATAGGCCCTCGCGACTCTTCAGGGCGATGACCTCCCTCAGCGGCGTGCCCAGCTTGAGCACCTTGCGGGCGAGCGTGTCGAACTCCCTGATCGCCTCCATGAGCTTCACCTGTCTGTCGAGCGGGCAGAATGTGTCTACCGCGTGGAACGCGTTCTGCTGAAGGAAGTACTCGCGGATCATTCTGGCGGTTTCCAGAGTGAGCTGCTGGTCCTCGGGCAGCGCATCCGCCCCGACCAGCTTGACTATCTCATCGAGCTCAGCCTCTTCCTGAAGCGTCTTGCCCGCCCACCTCCTCAGCTCCGGCCACTTCGGGCTCGTATTCTGCCGGAACCACTCGTCGAGCATGTCCGCGTAGAGGCTGTAGGACGTCAACCAGTTGACCGAAGGGAAGTGCCTCCTCTCGCGCAGCTTCGTGTCGAGCGCCCAGAAGACCTTCACGATCCTGAGCGTGCCCTGCGTGACAGGTTCGGAGAAGTCGCCGCCGGAAGGGGACACCGCGCCGACCACCGAGACCGACCCCTCCCGCCCGCTCAGGGAGGTCGCCCTGCCCGCCCTTTCGTAGAACTCCGACAGGCGCGCGGACAGGTACGCGGGGAAGCCCTCCTCGCCCGGCATCTCCTCCAATCTCGAGGAGATCTCCCTCATCGCCTCGGCCCAACGGCTCGTGCTGTCCGCCATGAGGGCGACGTGGTACCCCATGTCCCTGAAGTACTCGGCGATCGTGATTCCCGTGTAGACCGAGGCTTCCCGAGCCGCCACGGGCATGTTGCTCGTATTCGCGATGAGGACGGTGCGCTCCATCAGCGGCCTGCCGGTCCTCGAGTCCTCCAGCTTGGGGAAGTCGGTGAGGACGTCGGTCATCTCGTTCCCCCTCTCCCCGCAACCGATGTACACGACGATCTGGGCGTCGCACCACTTCGCGAGCTGATGCTCGCTCACCGTCTTCCCGGTGCCGAATCCGCCGGGGATGGCGGCGGTCCCGCCCTTTGCTATGGGGAACATGAAGTCGAAGACGCGCTGGCCCGTGACCAGCGGCATGGCGGGCATCAGTTTCTCCTTCACTGGCCTCGAGACCCTGACGGGCCACCGTTGCTTCATCGTCAGATTCCGCCCGTCCTCCAGCTCCGCGATTGTCTCCGTGACGGTGAACTTACCGTCATCGATGCCCTTTATCTTCCCGCTCACGCCTGGCGGGACGAGAACGCGGTGCTCGACGTACATCGCTTCTTGGACCGTCCCGAGCACGCTGCCTGGCGAGACCGATGCCCCTTTCTTGACCGCGGGCATGAACTCCCACTTCTTCTTCTCGTCGATGGCGGCGGCCTTCAGGCCTCTCTTCACAAAGTCGCCCATGGCGGACGCAAGGGACGGCAGCGGCCGCTGTATCCCGTCGTAGATGCTTCCCAAGAGCCCTGGTGCCAGGTCGACGAGCAGTGGCTGTCCCGTGTCGAATACGGGCTCACCAGGCCTGACGCCGCTCGTGTCCTCATAGACCTGGATGACTGACTTGTCGAGAGCGATCTTGATGACCTCTCCCATCAACTTCTCCTCGCCGACGTAGACGACGTCGTACATCCTCGGGCGGATGCCCGTGGCGGTCACGACCGGCCCAGCCACCCTGTAGATCTCGCCCTTCCCCTTGTACTCGATGTCGCTCTCTTCCTTTCTCACAGCCATCTCGACACCTCAGGTCTTGTAGAGATCGATTCCAATCGCGCGCTTGACCTTGATCCTCAGGTCTTCCTCTTCCCGCATCCCGACGGCGATCACGACGGGCTTGGGCATGCTCTCCAGCCGCCTCTTGGTCGCGAATGAGAGCTTCTCCATGTCCTTCGTGTCCAGCACGAGTATTCCGACCGATTTGTCCTCCAGCACCTGGCTCACCTTCCCCTCCAGGTTGCCCGCATCCGCGATGTGGGTCTTCCTGACCCCTGCGAGCCTGAAACCGATGACGAACAGCTCGCTCCCCACGACAGCGATCTCCATCAGATCACCAGCAGCTCCTTGATGACGTCGGTGGTCAGCCCGCTCTGCTTGCCCCTCGCAATGATCCTGATGTTCTGCACCTCTCTCTGCTTCGAGACAATGTACTCGAGCACGGGGACGATTGTGAGCGGGTACAGATGGGCGTTCTCCGCTGCATGCACCATGTGAAACTTCTCGAGCCTTCTGGAGAGGTGGCTCACTCCGGCCTCTGGGAACGACTTCAGGTCCTCCGCGACCTCGTCGTAGAACGAATACTCCGAGAGGCGGCTGATCAAGGCGGTTTTCTCGAGTTCCAGCATGGCGTCAAGATCGTCCCTAGTCAGGTCCAGCCCCCCGTCGAGGAAGACCTCCCTGTCGAGCTTCACCTTCTGCGCCCAGAGCCTGAGCAGGGTCTTGAGGTTGAGGAAGTCTATCTCCTGCTGCACGAACCGCCTGAACAACTTGGACCCGAAAGTTGATGGCGGTATCGCATCAAGCAGTGTCTGATAGTACTCCTGGGATAGGGCGTCCTCGTATTCGGCCAAGTTCGCCAGCTCTGAGGGCTGCTTCCCGATTGAAGCCAGGGCTTTCTCAAACATCGTCCCCTCGAGCGCATGGAATACCATCCCGACGGAGTCCATCGCGGCGAGCTCGCTCAGGAATTCCCTCCCGAGGCTCCCCGCCGGCACCAGGTCGTCGATGATCTCGCTCGTCGAGGCCCCGTAGAGCTTCCCCCTGAGGATTGTCTTGACGTTCCTGACGTCCCAGCGGCCGAGGTACTTGCTGATCATGAACTTCAGGTGTCCCTCGGAGAAGCCGATGATCTGCGTGAAGACCCTCGCGAGGTTCTCGGCGGTTGCGGCCTCTATCAGGTCGACGCCGGACAGACGAGCGCCAAGATGCAGCAGCTCCTGCTTGTATTCGCCCTCCCCCAGCACGCGGGCGATCTGCGGTATCTCCATCTGGAGCATCTTCGCGTACATCTCATCCGGGATGAGCAGCGCCCTCTTCGCCTTGAGACGGGCCGTGACGTAGGGGTAGTTCCCCGTTTCGATGGGAACCTTCTCGCGCACCCTCTTGTAGCCGCTGCGCACCGCCCTGGCGATCCTCGTGTCTATCGCGTCGGCCATAGTATGTCAGCGAGCTCCTTCACCGAATCTTCCCAGATGTCCTGCAGGATAGTCTCGAACCTCAGGTCGATCCTTATCGTCCCGTCGTCGCTCTCTATGACGATTCCTCCAGCGCATCCAATCGTCCCGCCAAACTTGGATCCGACGACGTCCTTGACGGAATCCCGGTCTTCCGCATTGCAAAAGACCTTGCCGGACCTCCAGTCGGCTCTGTGGATGTCCAAGAGTGTCTGCAGGATCGCCGCCTTCGTCCCCCTGTCGGCAAGCCTCCCGAGGACCTCAGCCCTCACGGAGTCCAATACCTCTTTCTGCGAACCGAGCACGACCTTCCTCGCTTCAAGCTCGGCGCGCGCGCTCTCCTGCAGTCGGAGCTTCTCCGCCGCCCTTCGAGCCTCCGCGATCATGTGGGAAATGTCCTGCTGGCCATTCTCCCTCGCAAGCTGCAGGGACTTCTCCATGTCTTTCTTGGCGGCGTCGATGACTGCGTCCGCCTCGGACCTCCCGCGGTCGAGGATTCTCTTAATGACTGCGTCTAGAGACATCGTCCATCCTTCCGAGAACAGCTGTGCTGTCTACGGAAGCTTCGTGACGAGCAGGAACGCGATGACGAGGCCGAAGATGATGATCGTCTCGGGGAGCACCATCATGGCAATCCCCTTGCCGAACAGCTCCGGCTTCTCCGCCATCGCGCCGACTGCGGCTCCTCCTACGACTTTCTCAGCCCATGCGGTCGCAAACCCAGTTCCCAGCATGGTCATCATGGCAGAAATCGCCACGATTCCCACGTCCGTTGTCACTACCATTTCTCTATACCTCCTGTGCTTTGCTCAATCCGAAGGGGCGGAACCTCGTCCCGTTGCCCTTGAAGAACTTCAGGAAGAACTCGACATAGTTCAGTCTCACGGCCTGTATCCCCGCCGAGATCGCCCCGAGAACGAAGATCAATGCATGGGCCAGGAATGCAATCAGGACCGCCAAGGCCAGGTAGGCTCCACCTGGTGCCGCGGCGGTGAAGATGATCGTGTTGAAAGCCATGGCAGTCGCGGCCTTGGCCAATGCGACCCCAGCCAATCTGGCATATGATATCATGTTGGCTATGAGCCCCGGGATTTCGAAAGGTGCTAGCGCCCCTTCCGCGAAAATGAGCACGACGAGCCCACCGATGATCATCCCGATGGAGAGCGTGGGAATCGGGTTCGTGGCCATGTATCCGAGCTGTTCAAGAACGATGCCACCCTGTGGCAGCCAGCCGAAGAGCCCGGTGTACACATCGCGGCTGAAGCCGGGCCACCGCGCGAACCTCGCCACTATCATCATGAAGAGCCCGGACAGGATGACGAGCCACGCCACCTTCGCGACGCTGTGCTTCTTGCTCTGACGCCACTCGTTGATGACGCCGAAGACGAAGCCAACTCCGAGGTGAATGAAGGCGGCGATCATCGACAGCAGTATCAATTCCACCGGGTTCTCCAACTTGTGGAAGACGGAGCGTATGGGGATGCTGATCCCCACGGAAACGTCCCATCCCATCGGGTTGGGATTCTCCGCGGTCGGCGGGAGGGCGATGAACGGCAGGCCGAACGCCTCGCCATACAGGAAAAGTCCGAAGATTAAAGCGAAGAACCCGCCCAGGGTGATCGCGAACATGAGGTCCTTGAATCCGCCCTTGGGCAATTTCCACACCAAGAGTCCGCCAAGGACGAGCCACAGCGCACCGTACCCCGCGTCACCTATCATGAAGCCGAAGAAGATCGGGAATATCAGCGCCAGGACCAGCGTCGGGTCGAGCTCCTTGTAGCTCGGCGTGGAGAAGAGGTGGATGAACGCCTCAAAGGGCTTCAATGGAGCGGCATTCTTCAGGAGCGTCGGCGTCTCATCGGCATTGCCCTCGACGGTCGAGATGTACATCGGCTCGATATGCTTGAGTCTCGATTGCAGCGCCTCGTATCCGGCTGCGGGCACCCATCCGTCTATGACGAACGAATGCTCTGATGTGGCGAATCTCAGGGGTGCCTCGGCCTTCTCGATCTCGGCACCCAACTGTCTCTCCGCGGCAAGAACGAATCCGGCGTAGCGTTCTCTCAGCTTCGCGAGACGCTCGTTTATCTCAGACAGGCGCTTCTGCCACTTCTCCTTCTGCTCACGAAAATCCGACAGCTTCGCGCGAGGGTCGCCGCTCCCCTTCGGCAAGTCCAGCGCAGAGAACCCCCGCCTCGAAAGGAAGTCGCGCACGGCGTCGGTTCTCTCCTTCGGCACGAACACCGCCGCGAGGTCTCCCGAGCGGAACAGCTCGTTCTCCGGCGAGACTATGTCCAGCCCTCCGATGTCGCGCGAGACTCGCCCAACGAACACTTCGACGCCCTCGTACCCGCCATATGCCTCAAGACCGAGGCCTAGCTCGGCGAACGGCGCCAACTCGGCTATCTGCGCGTCGAGGTCCGCGATCAGCGAGTGCGCCTTCTTCCTGCTGCTGTCCTCTTCGACTATGTTGATCTCGAGGGTCTTGATGTTCTGGCGGATATCGCCGCCGACGATAGTCTCGGACGGTTTCTTCACCTTCGCCGCCTCGAGTATGCTGGAGATCGACCTCAGTTTGACAAGGTCCTCGGATATCCTCGACGCCTTCTCCGACGGCTTGCCAATTCTGAAAGCCTCGTCTTCTCCCCTGTAATCGACCAGATGGACCAGCCTGAGTTCGTAGAGAATCTCCGTGACCTGGTCGAGGGCCTCCCTCGGCCCGACCAAGATCACGCGGCTCATCTTCTCAGGTCTGAGCATTCACCGCACCCTGAACCTCTCGACCAGCCTGGCCACCGCCTTCTCGAAGTTATTCGTGCTCTCCTCCTTCACCTTCCCTGCATCGCGACGGCCCTGGTCGAGGACGGCCTCGCGTTCGATCGCGGCTGCCTGCTTGGCCTCGGTGATTATCTTGTTGTACCTCTCCTCGCCCTCCTTCCTCAGCTGATCCTGCAGCTCCAGCTCCGCCCGCCTCGCTTCCTTCAGGATCCTGTCCCTCTCGGCCTCGGCCTGCCTCTTCATCTCCTGCACCCTCGCCTCGGCCTCCTTCACCCGCTGGAGCGTTTCCACTCTGCCCATAGTCGTGCGAGAGAAAGGGGGCCTGATGATAAGTCTTTCGAGATTCGGGGCTCTGAGACAAAGAGGTCTGCGACCGTCACTGGCTCTTGGGCTCGCTTGAAATCTCAACCTTCGATTGCCTCGCCTTCAGCACGGTCGGGACCGCAACTCCCAATCCCACCAGGAGGATGACCAGGTCGACTGCCATGCCGACATCGAAGTAGGGAGGTATCCTCAGTTCACCGCTGATGCGCGATATGATGCCAGTCATTGCCTCTGCGAGCACAAAGGGCAGCGAGATGAATGCGAACGCCTTCGCCACCCTGTCCTTCCCGCCCCGCCCCTCGTCCTTACGCGAATCGTCCGATTCAGCCGGCAGCGAGGTGAGACGATGATTTTGACGTTCAGCGCTTCCTTCCCGCCATCAACCGATCGACCCGCTTTCTCAACGCGACCCATTCCTCAGAGACGCCAAGGATTCTCGCCTCGGCGGCTATCCTTCTCATGTTTAGCGTCGACTTCTGGCGGGCGTAGACCGATTCGGCATCGAGGACATCCTGCTCGGAGCCGTAGAGAAGCTTCATCGCGATGAGATCCTCCGCGGAATTCACGAAGATGAACTTGTCGGCGACACGCAGGCGTTTTCGTTCAGAAAGCGCGCGCTTCTCGTTCGTCGTGTAAGCGCCTTTGCAGTCGATGCGGTACCCCGACCTGCTGTCGAAGACGGAGAAGTGCCCCTTCTCCCTGAGGGCATCCTCGATGTCCTCCCGCGACACCTCGAAGCCTTTCCGCCTGAAAGCCTTGACCAGACGATCCGCTCCGGCTGCATCGATGTCCGCGATCGCATCTACGTCGAAGGTGCTCCGCGCCCTGCCAAGAAGGTTGACCGCGACGCCGCCGACGATGACGTAGGAGATGCGCAGAGAGGAGAACACCGTGCAGGCGTCCCTGATGACCTCTTCCAGCTCCCTCATCGTCTCGCCCTGTTCAGGCGGAGGACCGCCTCGTTGTGGGCCGAGAGTGCCCTGAGCGAATCGGCCGGGCTCTGATTGCGGAGGCGCAACGCTTCCGTGACGACGTCCCTGTGGCGGCGCTCGGTGACCCGCCTTCTGAAGGATGTCTTCTTCTGGTACACGGGTCACAATATCGGCGTCAAGGACTTAAGCGAATCGGGGGGTTGGGCGGCGGAGCTCAGGTCGAGAAAGATATATGGGACGAGCAGACCGGTCAATCACCGCGTTTTCCTTGTTGCCCTGACAAGCGCGACCGCCAATCCCGAAAAGAGTATCGCCAAATCGATTGCCGTGCCGACGCCGACATATGGCGGTATCCTCAGTTCGCCGGCGGCGAATGACACGATTCCCGTCCCCGCCTCTGCGAGCACAAAGGGCATCGAGATGATTGCGAACGCCTTCACCACCGCCATCCTGTCCTTCCCGCCCTTCCACGGCCTCCTTTTCGAAGACCACACTCCCGCCACGAGCAGGATGATTGCAAAGATGAGGGCCACGACAGGTTTGTAGTTCACCGCCACCTCGTTTGGCGGCACCTGAGATCCGCTCACGTTCACCACGAGCCACTTCTCCCTCTCAGTGTTGTTCAGCATGTCGTTGGAGTAGTAGGAGATGTTGTGCAGTCCCTCGGGAAGCGTGAAGCCGCCGGAGTACACCGCCCAGCTACCGCCATCGATCCTGTACATGGTGACGTTCTCACTGCATCCAGAGTCGGTGGCGGCAAGTGTGAAAACGGTGGCGGTGGTCGCCTGCTCGTCGCTCTTGTGAATAGTCGTGGCGGGGGGAGTGTCGTCCACCCTCAGCACCTTCGAGCTGACATCCTCCAGGTTCCCCGCCCAGTCCAGCGAGCGCCACTCGACAGTGTGCGCCCCTTCCCCCGCCAGGAAGAACGTCCCCGTGGCGGTATAGTTGACGGGAGTCCCGCCATCGATCGCGTACGAGGTGTTCCTTATCCCGAGACCGCTCTGGTCGAGGACGGAGAGGGAGAGGGGGGTGGTCGGCTTGACATAGGTCACCATGGCGGGGGAGGTGTAGTTGGGATAGCCAACGATGAGAGAGGTGGCCGGACCTGAGACTACTTCTATTGTCCAAGTGTACACATTGTTCGCCTCACCCCACTCAGTGACGTTGTTCTCGAAGTCCACATCGACGGAGACGAGGCATGTCCCCGGCGTGGCGGGAGATATCCACGTGGCGGCGAACCGGGATGACGTCGCGGCGGGAGCGAGAGGACTCAGGACGAATGCGGAGAATGGAGGTGATGATTGCTCGTGGAATGCTACTGTCGCGTCGTCGGTTGCGGTGCCGTTCCCCTGGTTGAGCACCTGGATCGAGAGGTAGACGGGAGAGGACATGCCCACCTTGATTGGCGGGAGGGGGAGAGGAAGCGTCGGGATGTAGTCGGGTCTCGTGATGGGTGCAGATTGGACGAGGACAGCGACGCAGGCCATGTTGTTCGTCTCGTCGATTTCGATCACGAGATTGTCCGGGTCGACGACCACGCAAACGTCATGCCATCCCCCGGCTGAGGCGGTCCAGTCGACAGAGACGATCGAGCTTCCGTACACCGGGATGGGCGGCACGGGCTGGTCGATCCCTATCTGAGGTGATGGAGGCGTGCCATCATGGAACCTCGCCAAGGTCTGCCCGGAGACGTTGCCGCCTGTGTTGCTTACCGTCGCCTCGATTCGGACCAGCGTTCCCTCCGTGAAGGGGCTCGGAGGGCTGAAGAGAATGTCCCCGGGGAAGACGACAAGGTCGGGCAGAGGTAGCAGCGCCTTGACCGTGATGCATGCTATGTTGTTGAGATCGTCTATCTCGTCGATCTTGTCGTCGGGGTCGGCATATACGCAAATCTGGTAGTTGCCCGGAGGACCGACGGCCCACGGGACTGAGGCAATCCCCATGCCCCCGAAACGCAAGATCAAAGGTATGGTCTGATTCCCGTCAATCTGGTTCGGGTCCAACGGGAAACCATTGTAGAGCTTGACGACGACCTGAGAGGCGTTCACGTCGCCGATGTTGCGAACAGTCGCATTGATTGACACGCTTCTGTTCGCGATTAGAGGACGTGGCGGGTAGAAGTCGATATCCGACGAGACGATCTTGAGATCCGGCTTGTTCTGGAGGGTGCCGAACTTGAACCTCAGCACGAAGGCGTCGCTCGGTGTATCGGGATATGTGTCGAAAGCCCCCGGAGTGACGGGAAAGCCCAGGGAGTAAGTTTCGCCCGCGACGTACAAGTTCCCTATCGGATTGACCGCGGCGCCAAACCCCTCATCCGTCTTATTGTAACCTACGTATGTAGAATAGTCTATGTTGTCTCCCGCCGCGTTCAGCTGCACCACGAACACGTCCCCGTTCTCGTTGTACGCCGTGTCGAAGGCATCGGAAGTCGTGAAGAAGTCCGTGGAATACGTGCACCCAGCAATGTAGGCCTTCTGGCTCTGATCCACCGCGATGGAGGCGGGGTAATCCGAGAGGTCGCCGCCAAGATACGACGAATAGACCAGGCTGCTCCCGGTGGGGTTCAGCTTCGTCACGAACCCGTCGAGCGGCCCGTCGAGCTGCGAATCGAACGCGCCCGGCGTGACAGGGTAGCCCGTTGAGTTGGTCACCCCGGTCACGTAGACGTTGCGGTTCGAGTCCAAGGTC
This sequence comes from Thermoplasmata archaeon, assembly GCA_041489255.1. Taxonomy (GTDB): domain Archaea; phylum Thermoplasmatota; class Thermoplasmata; order RBG-16-68-12; family JAFNFQ01; genus JAFNFQ01. Next base: position 79,688 of record JBGPQV010000007.1, read on the forward strand.
ACGGAGGTGGCGGCGTCCCAGTTGCCGCTTCCAATGAAGGTGGAGAAAATCAGAGAGCGTGCCCCGTCATCCAGCTTCGTCACGAAAACGTCCGCGCACGGGTTCATGAACCCGCAGTTCCCGCCAGCGTGGGAAGTGTCATACGCCCCCGCGGTCGTGGGGAATGCTCCTGATCCAGTCCACCCGGCCACGATCGCATCCCCTGCAGGGTCGACGACGATCGATTTCCCCCACCCGAATCCCAGGATGGTGGAGTACCTGAGCCAGCTCCCGGTCGAATCGAGCTTGGTCACATATGCCCCGCCGCCGTCGGCCTTGAACACGCCGGGCGTCGTCGGAAAGTTCCCTGAAGCGGAATAACCCGTCGCATAGGCGTCTCCGACCGCGTCAACTGCTATTGAAAACCCGCGCTCCCAGCCATCTCCACCGAGGAACGTGGAAAAGAGCAGATAGTCCCCTAATGGTTTCAGTTTGGCTACGAATGCGTCAGAGGTGTTGAACGTAACGTCGAATGCCCCCTCTGTCACTGGGAAGTCGGACGATTGGGTGTAGCCCGTCACATAGGCGTCGCCCGCGGAGTCCACGGCGATACCGGTGCCTTCCTCGTAGTCGATGCCGCCCAGAAACGTGGAGTAGACCAGAGCGGATCCCGAGGGGTTCAGCTTGCTGACGAAGACGTCAGCGAAACCGCTGAAATACTCGTTGTACGCACCCGGCGTGACGGAGAAATTCGACGAGTAGGTCGTGCCCGCCACGTAGGCGTTGCCGTTGGCGTCTATCGCTATGGAATTCGCGGTGTCTGAGAAGCAACCGCCGATGAATGTGGAATAGACGAGCGGGTCGATGGTCAGCATCTTGTCGGAATCCCGACCCCTGCAATCGAAGCCGTATGAGAAAGGCCCGCTCAAGACGAAGGAGCAATCCACATCTTTCCCATCTTCTTGATACGAACGTGGGATGACGTCTCTGATCTCGCCGAGGGGGGTGCTCAGAACCGCGACGGCTCGATCGACGCGCAGCGACTCGATTCCATCGTATGACAGTCTGATGGCGCCGGGGTCCGCGTGAGGATGGACCTTGAATTCGTATTTCAGGCCGTGAGGTTCAAGGCGATAGACGAGGTCTATACCCTCGTAGAGGCCCTCGTATGCGACCTCCCTGAAGTTGAGGACGTCTGTCCTCCATTTGATCGAGTCATTGCCGAAGAAGAAGTTGCTCTTGAACGGCAGTTCAATCATGCCCACAGGTCTCACCGCCTTCGCTCCTTCGAAATGCAGCAGATAGGCGAAGGACCTCATGCCTGCGGGCCGATTGTCCGCCGAACTCGAACCATGAATGTGCTCCGTCAGCTCCTGCTCAGGAAATCTAGGGCGTTCCGCTTCCATGATCACGAAAAGGATACCGTCATCCCTGAATGCGACTGAGGTTCCGCCCCTTGAGTAGTAGAGTATTCCGTCCGCCACCTGTCCCCTGTTCTCGATGAAGTAGCCGCCGAGGGAGTCCGGGTTGCGGGTGACAATATTGGCAGGGGGGCTGGCAGGTTCCGACAGGTTGTTGTTGATCGGGGTGACCGGAAGTGACGCTGAGACCTGTGCTGAGAAGGACGTAAGAGCGAACACTATGGTCAGGAATAAAGCCACAATCATCCTCGGAATCATGCCTCCCCTCATTGCGGTCGGCGACACCCCCTTCTTGGTGAAGCCAATCTCCGCGAAGAGTATATGATGATTGCCTCTCACAACTCCTCTTCCTTTTGGATGCCCGCCTCTCGCGGCGCGTTCCTCGTTCCTCTGAAGACGGAGAAAGCGACACCCGCCACGAGTATCGTCGTGTCCACGAGCGTGCCAATCCCGAGCGGCGGTGGTATCGACATCATCCCGGTAATGAGTGAGATGATTCCTGTCACTGCCTCGACGAGTATGAAAGGCATCGAGATGATTGCGAACGCCTTCGCCACCGCCATCCTGTCCTTCCCGCCCTTCCACGGCCTCCTCTTCGAAGACCAGACTCCCGCCAAGAACAGGATGATCGCGAAAATCAGCGCCACGATTGGCTTGTAGTTAACTGCCACTTCGACAGGCGGTTTGACGACCAGCGACCTCTCCTGCTCGACATTGCCCAGTCTGTCAGTCGAGTAGTAGTATATGGTGTGCTCCCCCTCCGTGATGGTGAACTCGACTGTGTAGTACGCCCAACTCCCGCCATCAATCCTGTACATCGTGACGTTCACACCGCAACCTGAGTCCGCGGCGGTGAGGTTGAACGGAGCGGAGGGGGATATCGTGGTGACAGGCGGCGTGTCGTCGAGGATCAACGTCTCGTTCTGGACGGCTTCTGAGTTCCCGAGGTAGTCGAACGAAAGGAACTCGACGTACCATGTCCCGTCCCTTCCCGCCAGACTGAACGATGTGGAGTAGTCCCGCCACGAAGACCATAATCCGCCCCAGAGGCGGTAGAAGGTGGAGTTGGAACCGACACCGCCATCAGCCGCAGAGAGGGTGAGGGGAGTTGAGGACGTGACGAAGTTCCCGCCAGTCAGGTACTTCGGCTCACCGATTGCGATGGCGGTGGAGGGAGGCGTGTCATCGACCACCATCTGCATCGACTGGACCGCCTCACTGTTCCCGAGCAGGTCGCGCGAGCGGTACTCCAGAACGTGCGCTCCCTCTCCCGCCAGGGGGAATGGCGATGAGTACGTCTTCCAGTTCGCGCCGTCCACCCTGTAGTCCGTCTGGTCCAGTCCGACGGGGGTGATGCCGCCATCGACCGCCAGCAGGGTGAGCGGAGTTGACGACGTGACGACGTTCCCGCCGACGAGGTACTTGGGGTCACCGATGGAGAGGGTAGTGGCGGGTGGAGTGTCGTCCACCCTCTGCGACATCGAGTTGATATCCTCAAGGTTCCCCGCCCAGTCAAGCGACCGCCACTCGAGCGTGTGCTCACCTTCTCCCGCCAGGAAGAACGTCCCGGCGGCGGTGTAGTTGACCGGTGCCCCGCCGTCAATCCTGAACGCGGTGTTCCGTATCCCGAGCCCGCTCTGGTCGATGACGGAGAAGCCGAGGGGAGTGATGGACTTGACGTACGTGACGGTGGAGGTGTAATTGGGGTTGCCGATGATGAGAGCGGTGACCGGGCCTGCAACGACCTCTATCGTCCACGTGTAGACATTGTTTGTCTCATCCCACTCGCTCACATTATCGTAGTAGTCGACGTCCGCCGACACGAGGTATATGCCCGGTGTGGCGGGAGAGGTCCACGCGGCGGTGAACCGCGAGGAAGTGGCGGCGGGAGCGAGAGGACTCAAGACGTATGTGGAGAATGGCGGTGATGACTGCTCATGGAAGGCGATTATCGCATTGTCGATTGCGGTGCCATTCCCCTGGTTGAGCACTTCGATCGAGAGTGAGACGGGAGAGGACATGCCCACCCTGATTGGCGGGAGGGGGAGGGGAGAAACCGGAATATAATCGGGCCTCAGCACCGGACCAGGCTGGACGAGGATGTCCATGCACATCACGTTGTTCGTCTCGTTGGACTCGGCCACAACTCCAGGAGGCGGGTCGGCGTATGCGCACAAGCTGTGAGCGTCTGCGGGAGAGGCTGTCCAAGCGAACTCCGCGTACGATTGCGAGTGGCCGACTATTCCCGCCAACGCCAGGACGCCGATGTCCTCTCCGGGGTTGGGAGCGAGGTTGCCGTTCGAGTCGTCGAACAGTAGCATGTCGAACCCTCCGGCAAATAGGTCGCCAGCGTTGACGATGGTCACGTTGACCTGCGAGAGCGTGCCCTCGGGGATCGGCGACGGAGGGACTGTCGCGATTGAGGTCGGCGCCAGGTCAGGCAGGGAGAGCACCTGCACGGGCACGCAGGCCATGTTGTTCGCCTTGTTTATCTCCGCGACAGTGTCGTCCGGGTCCGCCACTACGCATATCTCGTGACCGCCAATCCGCGTCGCCGTCCATTGGACCTGAGCGATATCGCTCCCGCCAACAGGGATCGGGCCGACGGGCACATCCCCGTCGATCGCCGGAGAAGGTGGGACCCCGTCGTGGAAGCGGACGGAAGTGGCGGGTGAGCTCGCGAAGCCCGCGCTCCGGATTGCAGCAGTGATCAGGATCGTGGAACCGTTCGCGAATGGCGGGGCCGGCAGGAACGAAACATCCGACGGCGTGACGGCCAGGTCGGGAAGGGCGACCACAGTCAGGTTCGTGCAGGCGCCGTTGTCGCTCTCGTCGGGCTCTGGGATGGCGTTCAACGGGTCGGCGATTGCGCAAAGCGTGTAGTCTCCCGTGCCCGGCGGAATCCAGGACATCGTGGCCGTGCGCTTGCCGCCAAGTCGCCCTATCTCGCCAAAGAGGGTCCCCCCGATGGGCGTCCCGGACATTCCCCCGTTCCGGAACTCGATGTTCACGTTCGTCGCGTTCACATGCCCCCAGTTCCTGACAACGGCCGATATAGAGACGGACGTTCCCAGGAGCGCGGGATTGGGACTCGCCTGGACGCTCTCCATCGAGAGTTCGACCATGTCCGGCGCCCCGACCTCAATGAAGTACTCCCAGTGGGATCTGGACATGTTGACTGAGCGGGGGCTCGGGTAATCCGGCAGGTTGTTGAAGTTCTTGCCAGGATAGGTCGCCTGCGCCGTCGAAGAGAACCAGGATAGCTTGAACGGGCTCCCCGTGTGAAGCGGGAAGTTGTAGCCGTCGTATTCGTATTTGACGTATGGGACGCGGAACCACCTGGCCGCCCCCTCCGAATTAGTGTAGGCCAGCTGGGTCGACCGACCGATTGTGTCCACTTGGACGAGCGCGCCAGGAAGTGGGCGTAGGTTCCTGTCCAGGACCCGTCCGTCGAGGTAGTTCTCGATTGTGAGGTCCGAGCCTGCCTCGGCGATGAGAACCTTGTCGGGGTCGAACGAGTTGTTGACAGCGACGAGATGCGAAGGCACCCCGCCGGTGATCACGAAGAAGTCCAAGGCTTTGTTGTTTCGGAACGTGTTGTTCTCGATTGCGGGCGCCTGACACCCGGCGGCTTCGAACCCTACATACGAGTTCTCGAATGTGTTGCCTATGAACCTGGAAATCGAAGTGGGGCGGCACCTGACGCTTATGTTGGCGTTCGTCACCGTGTTATCCGAAAATAGGGTGTCGGATCCTGCTTCAGCGAAAATCCCAACATCGAAGCCTTGGATCGTGTTCCGCACAATCCTTCCATGAGATGGTCCAATATCGTTGATTATTCCTGGAGGTCCCATGTCGCTGCCTGTGTATGATATCGTGTTGTTTTCAATCAATGGATCTGAACCCGGTTCACCGAAGGCTATTCCAAGCCACGGGCTCGCGATGGTATTGTTCAATATCCGTGCATCACTTTCAGTGAGCTCCATGTGGCCTACGATGGAATTGTCGGCGACAAGAGGCGTACTCGGTCCGAGGACGCCGCCAATGTAGATGCTGCCTTGAATCGTGTTGCCGACGATTCTCGGATTTCCCCTCCCAATCCTAAGCCCACCAGCCGAAACCCCACTCTCGCCGGTGAATTCGACCGTGTTCCCTGCGAAACTCGCGTTTGAGAGGTCCATGCGTACTGCACCTCCGCCTGTGTGCGCGATCAAGCTTCTGGATATCGACGGGGAGCACCCGGTGATCCATAACGCCGACGCCTCTGCCTCCATCACCCTGGATGAATCAACGGAGACGTTGTCGGAATATATCACCAATCCGCTGGGAACCCATGACCGCGTGTATAGGTCGTCCCCCCACAGGTACTCTATCGTGGAACCGGTGATTGAGGCGTTTCCGGAGACATCGAAGTGGTACCTCAGGCCATATACGGTGTACTGTAAGGGCGGGACGGGACCCATGTGGACGGTAGGGGTCGTCTTGTCGTAGGCCGTGATCATCGAATGCTTGACCAGCAACTCGCCTCCTGCATCAACAATGATTCCGTACTGTCCGTCGGTCGTGGAGTTGATGAAGAGCGTGACGTTGTCCATGAATAGGCTGCCACCCGCCCGGACGGTGAGGTTGCCCTTCAGGACGATGGTCTCGTTGGACCTCTGCTCCACCAGTCCTGGACCTATCGTCCAATCTGAGTCGATCTCGACGGACGGGTTCGCATCCGAGCGTGAATCGAGCTTCGCGGCATGAGGATGACCTGCCGCGGAGCGATTCAATGGCGTGCCGCCTGCGCCCAAATCCAAGGTTCTAGCGAGACCCATGAGAACCAGTACCGCCACGAGGACCGCGCCGAATGCGCGTCTCCACCGTTGCCCGGAAGGCTTCCACTCGGCCAATCTGCGTCCCGTAACTTTTAGACCGTGGCGAGTATTTATGCTGTGTGGAGTGGCATTTTAATCCTACTTATAGGTGACGGAGCGGTTCATCGGGCTCCCGTCTGTCACCGCTTCAGCGGCGTGCTCGTTTCCTCTGCTCCCGATGGTTTTGTCCTCACTATCTGGAGAACTGCCACAACCATTCCAGCCAATAGAATCGCCAAGTCAACAGATGTGCCCGCTCCAACCAGCGGCGGCATCGACAGCTGCCCGGTGAGGAGAGATATAACGCCGGTTGTCGCCTCCGCAAGCACGAAGGGTAGCGAGAAGATCGCGAACGCCTTCGCCACCGCCATCCTGTCCTTCCCGCCCTTCCAGGGCTTCTTCTTTGAAGACCAGATTCCCGCCACGAGCAGGATGATTGCGAAGATGAGAGCCACGATCGGCTTGTAGTTCGCCGCCACCTCTGGCGGTGGCGGTGCCTTTATGGTGAAAGGCCCGCTCTGAGACCATCCCTTGAGGCCGCCTGTATCTATGACAGTGATGTTGACAACAACATCGTTCGCTTCGACGTCCGGGAGGGTCCACGTAGAAGACAGTTGCCCTTTCAGAGCCGCCGCGATTTGACTCGTGACCCCTCCAGTCGTGTAGTTGATGTAGACCGTGAGGTTCGCGTTGACATCCTCGTTGTCGTGCATCGTCCAGATGATGGTACGAGAGGAGCCCTCGGCCCAATTCTCACCGCCAGAGGGCGAGGTGATCGTCACGGTCGGTGGGGTATTGGCGGGCGGCTGTGCTCGTATCGTGAATTGTCCGCTCTCGTCGTAGCCCTTCAGCCCTCCCGTGTCGGCCACGGTTCCGTTGACGACGACATCCGTGGCGGTGATCATTGGCAGGGTCCAGGAATAGGAGCCAACGCTGCAAGTAATAGGATTGCAGATGTTGCCGCTTCCCGCGCCTGACGTGTAGTTAATCCAGACGAGGAGAGCAGACGGGGGATCCTCGTTGTCAGAGACCGTCCATGTTACGGCAAGAACAGATCCCCGGGCATACACCTCACCGCCAGAGGGGGAAGTGATCGTCATCGTCGGAGGAGTGTTTGATGGAGCTTGGATGGTGAAGGGCCCGCTCTCGTCATATCCTCTCAGACCTCCGGTGTCTATCACGGTTCCATTGACGACGACATCCGTGGCTGTAATCGTCGGCAAGGTCCATAGACAGGAGCCAAGATTTCCAACGACAGGGCCGCAGATGCTCCCGCTTCCCGCGCTGGAGGTATAGTTGATGAAGACGACCAGGGACGAGGGGGCATCCTCGTTGTCCGTGGCGACCCAGGTGACCGGGTGTGAGGTGGCTTGGTTCCAGATCTCGCCGCCGACGGGTGATGTGACGGAGATGGTCGGGGGCGTGTTCGGCGGCGACGTGCCGAAGGTCCAGTAGCCCGGCGGAGTGTTCCCGTACCCCGACCACGTGGGGGGCTCCCAGTCGTCGCGAGCCCTCACCCGCCAGTAGTAGGTGGTGAACGGATTCGTGGGGAAAGACGAGGAGGTCGTCCCAATGGTCATCCCAGAGCTGAGCGTCGTGGCGAACGACGTGTCGGTGGACACCTGCCACTCGAACGTTATCTGGTCTCCCTCGTTGTCCAGGCCGCTTGTCCACGAGACCGTCTGAGCAACGTCGACGGGTACCGTGGACGATTGGGGCGGGGACACGGGCGTCCTGGGGTCGTTGGGTATGCTGTTCACGTGGAACATCACCTCAACCTCCGCGCTGGTCTCGACGGAGTCGTTCACCCTGACCGCGAAGTAGTAGTCGCCGGTACGCAGGAGGGGCAGGCCGGCGTATGTGATTACTGTCTCCGCGCCCGGAGTGGGCGGAGGATCCCCCATGTCGCCCGCCCCGGGGGCACTGCCCACCCTCACGTCGAACCACGCCTGCGGGCGGCCGTCCGGGCTAAGGTATGTCCAGTTGAGGTCGGGCGAGAAATCTGTGATGTGGACAATCCCAGGTGGAGACGTGAAGCCTTGGACGCCCAGACTCGACACGATCGGTAGGCTGGTGGTCTTGAATGTCCAGTAGTGGAGCGGTGCGTTCCCGTAGTCGGACCAGTTCATCGGTTCGTAGTCGTCCCTGGCCCTCACCCGCCAGAAGTAGTTAGTGGAGGGAACAGTGACGAACGTGTCTGATGTGATGGCGGTGGTCGTCCCCGAAGCCTCGATCGTCGCGAACGTGACATCCGTGGAGACCTCCCATCCGAACGTCACCAAGTCCATCTCTTGGTCACCGCCATTGTTCCAGAAGACTGTCTGAGAGGGGCTCGCCTGAACCATCGAGTTGTTGGCGGGAACGACAGGCTCGACGGGCGGGTAGGGTATGGTGTTCACGTGGAAGACTAGCTCCTCCTCGCCGCTCCACTCCTGCCCATCGTAGACCCTGATGCCGAAGTGGTAGTATCCTCCCCTGACGAGTGGACTGCCTGCATAGGTGACGATGTTTGTCGTGCCGAAGCCGAGAGGGGGCTTCCACAAGTCGGAAGTTCTTGGCGCGCTGCCGACCCTCAGGAGATACTGCGCTTGCGGGTCGCCGTCAGCGTCAAAGTAGGTCCAATTGAGATCCGGGGTGAGGTCCGTAACATGCCCTATTCCTGGGTCGCTCGTGAATCCTTGAGCGCCGAGGCCGGACACCTTCGGCGTCTTGCCCCCGGACTTGGGCATCAGCTTCGTCACGAATAGGTCATGACCGCCGTTGTACGACGTGTCAAAGGAGCCAGGGGTGACAGGGAAATCGGGTGAATCGGTCCAGCCGGTGACGTAGGCGTTGCCTGCCCCGTCGACCGCGATCGCGCAATACGATGGCACCTTGCACTCATCGTTTGCGCCGCCCAGGTACGTCCCGTAGAGCAGCGTCCTCCCGGTTGGATCAAGCCTAGCCACGTAAACGTCGCTGGACCCGTTCAGAATCACGTCTATCGCACCAGCGGTGAGAGGGAAATCGGCTGAGCCGGTCGAGCCAATAACATAGGCGCTGCCTGCCGCATCGACAGAAATCGATTCCCCCCAGTTGTCGTACGAGCTGCCGCTGAGGTACGTGGAGTAGACAAGCGATTTGCCATCCATGCTCAACTTCGTGACGAACGCAGGTACTCCCTTGAACCTGACGTCAAAAGCCCCCGACGTGACTGGGAAGTCGGTCGCGCTAGTCACACCAGTCACATATGCGCTTCCATCGGAGTCGGCCTTGATGGAATTCCCTCCAGTCGTGCCGAGGTGGCCGCCCAGGTATGTGGAGTAGACAAGGGCCATGCCCACGCCGCTGAACTTCACCACGAAGGCCTTGCACGTTGGCGCTGGCAGGCTGTTGTCGGTGTCGAAGGCCCCGGGGGTGACGGGGAAGTCGGAGGACCATGTCCCGCCTGTCACATAGACGCTGTAGGCGGCATCCACGGCTATGGAGCTTCCTGCGTCATGCTCCACTCCGCCGAGGAAAGTGGAGTAGACGATCGAGTCCCCAGTTGGGCTGATCTCGGTCACAAAGGCGTCCGACCATCCACCCTTGCTCGCCTGGAAGGCGTCCGCAGTGACAGGGAAGTTGGACGCATACGTGTAGCCAGTCACGAATGCATTGCGGGCGGAGTCGATCGCAATGCCCCATCCCTGGCTCTGGGAAGAGCCTCCAACGGATGCTGAGTAGATGAGCGAGTCACCGGCTGCGCTCAGTCTTGTGATGAAGACCCCATACCCGCTCTGAACTGCGCCGGGGGTGTAGGGGAAATCAGCCGAACTCGTCGTGCCGGTGACGTATGCATCGCCACCATCGTCAACTGCGATGCCCCATCCGGCGTCGCCGCCCGAACCTCCCAGGTACGTGGAATAAACGAGCCCACTGCCAGTCGCGTTCAGTTTCGCCACGAAGGCCTCACCTCCCCCGTAGGACGTGGTATGGAAGGCGCCCGGAGTCGTCGGGAAGCCTACGGACGTTCCACCAGTTATGTACGAGTTGCCAGCTGAATCCACAGCGATGGAGATGCCTCTATCGTCCGCGCTGCCGCCGACGTAGGTGGAATAGACCAGGGGATCAATGACGAGGGTTCTTGCTGTGTCCACAGTGTTGCAATCGAAGCCGTAAGAGCGGCCTCCTCGAGGAACAAAAGAGCATGTAACCCTGTCATCTCCCTGGAATGAGGTTGGGGCGGTGTCCATCACGATGCCCAGTGCTGTCCTGACTCGAATGTTGCCGGCTGCATCCAATTCGGCACCAGCCACTCCGTCATAGGAGAACGAGATCACCCGCCAATTTGCCCCGGGCTCCACGACAAGCTCGTACTTCACGCTACGATCCGTCGCCCGATACGTCAGGTCGACGCCATCGTATAGATTCCGGTAGACGACCTCGCGGTAGTTCTTCACGCCCGTCCTCCAAGCGGCATCGTCGTTCCCGTGGAAGAAGTTGCTCTTAAACGGCAACTCCCCCTTGCCCACAGGACTGACGGGGTTCGCTCCCTCGAAGCGGACCATGTAGGCGACCGACTCGGACGGTTTCTGATCTACGTTCGCATTCATCGGGCGCTCGACCGGATGGCGCCCATCGGCCTGGAGCGCGCTTCTGGCCCACTCGGTGAGCACAAACAGCACTCCGTCGTCCCTGAACGCGACCGCGGGATTCCCAGCCGAGTAGTAGCGGACAAGTCCATTCACTTGACCTCTGTTCTCTGTGAAGTAGCCGCCGATGGAGTCAAGGGCGTGCACCGCTGCCTCGTTGGTGAGCGGCACGGGAAGAACCGGACCTCTACTCTCTGAACGCGGTTGAATCGTCAGTAAGGAAGTCGACACGAAGAACACGGCGAGGATTGCGGCAACCGCCCTGCCTGACGGCGCATCACGATGCCCGCGGAGACAGATTCTAACCGCCACGCCCCCTCTCCAGCCGCCCTATCTGCTCATGGTGTATAAGATGGTTATCTGTCAACCGTCCGCATCTCTATCTCCCATGAATGCAGGAGACGCGGGTCTGCGCGCCCTCAACAGGACGACGTACATGCCGACGATGAAGAGGTCGATGACCGTTCCCGCCCCGACGAGTGGCGGTATGGACAGCTGGCCCGTCAGCATCGAGACGATCCCCGTCCCCGCCTCGGCGAGGACGAACGGAAGCGAGGTGATCGCGAACGCCTTCACCACCGCCATCCTGTCCTTCCCGCCCTTCCACGGCCTCCTCTTCGATGACCAGAGACCCCTAGCCGCCGATCGTCCACATGGCATCCGACGGAACGTACACCCAGTAATCCTCCCTCGCTTTTCATCACGCAGCGATATGCAATAGGCTGCAAAGGTCCCAGACCAAAGTCGATGAAAGCGAGTCACGCCAGCGAATTGCTCCCAGATGACTCCAGACTCCCGGCGTTGTCAAATCTTCAGGGATGAGAACCGCCAGGAATCGTATCGACCGCCCTACACATATGGAGAACGATCATTCGCTGAGATTAGGTCTCAGCCCGAATATCCCTAGGTTTTTGACAACGTCCAGACTCCCACAATCTTGAAATCCGTGCAGGCACATGTCATCATGATGCCCAGGGCGCGCTCAGGCCACATGAGAACAGCTGAGGGATTCGTCGAGATCCTCAAGAACATGTTGGGTGACGATCTTGTGAGCGTCGTCTTGTTCGGATCTGTCGCCAAGGGCGAGGCGAGAAGCGATTCCGACATCGACTTGCTCATCGTCGCGGAGAACCTTCCGAGGAGCATGCTCGCGAGGACGGACATCGTCATCGAGGCGGAGAAGAAGCTGTTCGATGCCATGGGAAAGAACCTCGCGCCAGGTGAGGGACCCATGCTTGCGGCGATCATGAGGACGCCCGAGGAGGCGTCCCGCCCAGTACCGCTCTACCTCGACATGGTTGACGAGGCTGTCCTCCTCTTTGACCGAGACGGGTTCTTCGCCGGCGTGCTGTCCAAGCTCCGCGACAGGTTGCGGACCTTGGGGGCCAAGCGTCTCATGTTGGGCAACGTGCGATACTGGGATCTCAAGCCCGATTACCGCCCGGGAGATGTGGTTGAGCTTGGATAACCTGCACATCGCGGCGGGCTACTTTGCGCAGGCCGAGGCCCGCCTCAAGACTGCAAGGAGCGCGCTCAGAGGAGAGAACTTCGCGTACGCAATACGTCAGTCACAGGAGGCGGTGGAACTGGGGCTGAAGGCCGCGCTTCTCTATGCAGCAATCGATGTGCCCAAGGTGCACGATGTCGGTCCGTTCCTCCTCGCGCAGAAGGGACGATTTCCGTTGGGTTTCCGGCGAGCCATCCCATGGATGGTCCAGACCTCGAGAAGACTGAGAAGCGAAAGGGAACGGTCTATGTACGGCGATGAAGCCATCGGGTTGCCAGCTGGCAGACTGTATACTCGGGCGGATGCTGAAGAGGCGACGAAAGATGCAGCCTATGTGGTTCGGACCGTCCGCCGACTGCTTTCAGACTAGCGTGACGGCTGTTCATATGAGACGCGGATCACCGGTTTGCCAACTACACTGATTTCCTATCACTGACCTAAAAAGAGTCCCGCATTCTTGGTCATCAAGGGTTTACTCAACGTGAATACTCTTGAGGCGCATCCACGATTTTGGGCTCCGGATGCCTCCTCTGAATCCCTCTCGTGAGTGAGATTATCAAACCGATCAGGAGAATGGCCTTGTCTATCCCTGTGGCCAAACCCATCAAAGGCGGTATCTGGAGAAGCCCGGTCCATGAGGATATGACACCCGTTGCGATTTCGGCAAGGATGAACGGCAGCGACGTGATCGCGAACGCCTTCGCCACCGCCATCCTGTCTTTACCACCCTTCCACGGCCTCTTCCTGGAAGACCAGACTCCCGCCAGGAGCAGGATGATTATGAAGATGAGCGCAACAATCTACTCGTAGTTTGCTGCCGCCTCGGTTGTCGGCGATAATCGATGGTCATCATCCACGCTTCCACCAAACTCATAAGTACACAGATAATGATGCCATACTGCATGTCGCGCGGCAGATTCGTTGATAGCGACCCGGGGGAATGGCTACGCAGGTCTCGCCGCAATCTGCTTGTAGCGAAATCGCTTCTCGAATCGCGCTTCTACGATGAAGTGGCCTTCCACGCCCAGCAAGCCGCGGAGTTGGCACTGAAACCGCTTCAGATCCAGAATACGGGGCGGTTCTCTCTTGTTCATGACTTGACGTATCTTGCTCGTGAGGTGTCGGCACCGCCGAGAATCATGAAGCTCGCGGCGGCCGTCACACCCGCCTACGTCGGTGCGCGCTATCCGGACGTGGGCGGCAAGATCAATCGCAAGTCCGCAGAAGCGACGTTGGAAGCGGCGAGGAGGATTGTAAGATGGGTTCGAAGACAGATGGCCTGATCGAGGACCTAAGACGCTTCCGGAGGAAGCTCCAGAGTCGCTACGCAATCGAACGGATGATCCTGTTCGGGTCAAGAGCCCGCGGTCAATCCAAACGATTCAGCGATGTCGATCTCATTGTGGTCAGCAAGAGATTCCGCAGGATGGGCGCGATAGAGAGGGCGATCCCGCTCTACCTCGAATGGGATCTGGGCGTTCCTGTGGACTTCCTGTGCTATACGCCTGAGGAGTTCCGGGCGCTATCCGCGCGTGGCGGTCTGGTGAGGGAAGCGCTGCGCGAGGGAATCCCAATCTCAGGTTGAGCGTTTCGTCATCTTGGCGGGTGATGGGGTGCCGGAGCTCTTGGGCGCCTTTTCCTCCAATAGCTAGACGGTGACTCCGGGTTCTTGTCGCGACTTGATGCTTTTGAAGAACGTGACCGCAAGTCCCATTGCCAATATGGCCGAATCGGCAGCAGTCCCGATTCCGATTATTGGCGGTATCTTTAGTTCACCGGTGGCAAATGAGAGAATCCCCGTCCCCACTTCAGCTAGAACGCATGGCAACGAGAATATCGCGAACGCCTTCGCCACCGCCATCCTTTCCTTCCCGCCCTTCCCTCTCCTCAGGCAGCATCCGCCCGGCAGGTCTAAAATGCCCCGGGAGAATCGTGTCTCTGATGAAGTACAAAGTGGTGATCGAGCACGACCCGGAGACGGGGCACCATGCCGCCACGGTCCCGGGCCTGCCGATTTTCGTGGACGCTGAGAGCGAGAAGGAGGTGCGCAAGCTGGTCAAGGAGGCGATCAGCTTCTACCTTGAGGAGGCGTCGAAGGGGAGACCCGCGAGGTCACCCGGAGCCGCCGCCCCTCTCCCCGTCAAGATCATCACGGTGGACGTCTGATGGCGAGACTGCCTGCTTCCTCTCTCAATATCAGCCCTAACCGTCAATCACGATGACGACGAGTGACTCAATCACACCGCCATCGTCGTCTCTCACTGTGAGCTTGAGGCCGATGAAGAAGTCCGTGTCTCCGATTATTGGCGGCGCTGACTTTGTCTCCGCCTTGCTTTCTGATCGAGGTCCCGGCGGAGCGTCTTCACGTCCCGCGAGATGGCGTCTCCCTGTTCCGGCGTCAGGACTCCGGCCAGCTCGAGCGTCGGCGTCCCGCCAAAGACGCGGTTGATGACGTCGGTGAAGGACTCCCCCTTCTGCTTGTGCTTCATCAGCTTCTCGTGGGCTTCCACGGTTATGGTGATTGTCTTGACCGCCATCATCTAAGTGTATGTGCACTTACTTGCATAAATCTTGCGCCTCCGAGGAGGTTGTCAAGAAGTTAGGGATATTTGGCTGCGGAGCGGACCTGTCGTGTCTTGTCTTCCCCATAAGCCAGATGCCGTTAGCCTTCTTTCCCGGGCATTTCATCCCTAAGAATTTGACAACGCCGCCTCCGAGACCTCGGATGATGACCAGGATTGAGGCCGCGCTGGCACCGCCATCGTCGTCCATCACCGTGATCTTCATTTCGTAACTTCCAACTGAGGAGAAATGGTAGACTTGCGAGTCCGCCGCGGTGAACGGGAAGATGCCGCCAGGACTGGGGTATGGGTCAGGTCCGATCCTGTCGTTGTAGTACGTCGTGGCGGTGGC
The DNA here is from genome assembly GCA_041489255.1 of Thermoplasmata archaeon. Classification (GTDB taxonomy): domain Archaea; phylum Thermoplasmatota; class Thermoplasmata; order RBG-16-68-12; family JAFNFQ01; genus JAFNFQ01. The sequence goes on from JBGPQV010000007.1 coordinate 94,980, forward strand.
GGGAGGAAGTCTCGCTGTCCGCTGGGGTCCAGAGGGCGGGGAATAAATCTACAGCACCGAGCATCACAAGGTCGCGATGACGCAATCTTTTGCCGGCTCTTTGCGCTTTCTTGACGCCGTATGTCCACGCGTAAGCCCAACATCCCGCACCACCACCAAACCGCCTTAAATCGAATGCAGAGGCAAGAGTGTCTGAGTCCCCTTTCAGATAGCGTATGAGCACCATCCTGATGGTCCGCGGCCATGGGAACCATAGGCGAATCGGCTTGTTCAATTCCGCCAACCATTCCTCCTTCCACTCTTGGTCTATCGGCGGATGGACCTTGGCGAGAATCCTGACCTTGCGTCGAGAGAACTCGACCGCACAATGGTCGACATCGATGTCCATCCAAACGGACCTTCCGATCAGTTCCTCATCGGTCGCGCTCTTCGGGGGTATCAACTTGACCTTTCTCGGATTTTCGAAATTTATGAAGCCTTTCTTCCTCGCCTCAGAGTACACATCGTCGACGCTGATCGCAGCCGTGAACTCTCCGAACAATTCTTTAAACTTCGCCTTCTTTCGCTCATGGTCAGAGAGCACCGCCTCCCACGTCGCTGGCGTGATATCGACATATCGCTTGTTTGCCTGCGGATCGATGAAATTCCCGCCACTGTCACTCATCAATGCAGCCAGAGCACGATGCAGCACGTCCATGGCGGCTGGCGGATTGCACAATGCGATTCTGAAGAGGACGCAGTCCAGCGAAGCACCGTATTCGATGTCTATCCAGTGATCTTGGCCTTTCATGATCCAGTTTGAGATGTCTGTTGGATCCCTCCGCACGGCCCCCAGTTCTACAAGGATGGCCGGGGCACGCTTCGCTTTACCCTTCCTAGGTAGATAGATGTAGTCCGCATATTCAGCCGCATATACAACGCCCATTCGTTCACCTCCTTTCTTTGACGATGTATGCCACGCCGACCGCGAACATGATGGAGGAGGTTACAACCGCCACCGCCAGGAGCGCGATACGCAGGTAGACGACTTCGGGCGGCCCTCCCGGTCCAATCATGTAGCCGACGACAACTGTAGATCCGGCCGGCGAAGCCACGCCATAATCGGTATTGTCAATCACCGCGTGATGCGATCCCTTGGAAAAGTACGGGGACTCCGAGACCGATTTAGTATTCTCGTAGACGAAGCCCCTGTCCAAGACAGCCAGACCCGCCTGGTACCGGGCGTAGTCCTCGTCTGATAGAATGTAGATGTCCACGGCCGGCCCCGATTTCACCGCGAAATCGTAGCTGACTTCGTTGTTCTCGAACCAGACAGTGAATGGGACATCAAGGAAACTCCCCGGCTGGATCTCCTCTTCGCCCTGGAGGGTGCTCCCGTCATCCCCGCTTCCCAAATAGACGAGGCACGCTGTGACAGGCAGCGCGGCGGCTATGAAGATGACGATTCCAATCTTGATGCTACGATTCACCGAGCCTTCCTCCTGCCTTGCCCACGGTCAATCATATCTGAATTCACATTATAGACCTGCCGGCGGTGGCGGTGAATGGGGATGTGCCGCCATGACTGGGGTATGGGTCCGGTCCGGCTCCGTCGTTGAAGTAGGTCTTGGCGGTGGCAGAGGTACCGTCTCCCCAATCCCATGTGAACGTGATGTCGTCGCTACCCGGGTCGGTGGCGGTGGGGCTGTCCGGGCTTGGGATTCCCAATGATTCCGTCCAAGCGATTGGGATGTATGCCGCCATGATGTCGCCGAGCGCCCGATGTCAGGCGCCCGAATCCGTATATCGACTGCGCTCAGGGAGTCTCGAAAGAACCCATCTGCGGAACCGGTCTGCGTTCCGCATGGCAGATTCCGCTTCGCTCTGTCCTGGAAGCTTATCCTCGTACTCCGCTAGGTTCTTGACCTCAAGCAGCGAGAGAAGGTGTCTCATGTTGAGGTCGAGTTCTTTCCGGGCAATCCCCAGAGCGGCTAGGAGCCTCATGACCTCGTCGTGGTCCTGCGCGGTCGACCTCTCGCCCGCATAGAACACTATCAGTGCATCTGCCATGCTGATGCCAGAATGCACGGCGTTGGACACGACTGCTGTCCAATCCCCGCGCTTCGCCGCCTCCGTTGCGGAGCGATAGAACTCGTCGGACTTCCTGAGGTAGTTGGAATACTTCTCCTTGCCAACTCGTCGGGTCCTAGCCCCCACTCCGCATCACCTCGTCAAGAGGCTTCCCGGCAATGACCAGTCCCTCATCGCGCGCAGCCCTGATGAAAGGGGCATTCCTCTTCATTCCGAGCTCCTTCGGGGTGATGACTTTGGCGGAGAGTCGAAGGCTATATCTCCTCAGGAAGCGCGCCCCCAGACTGTGGGCACTATCTTCGGATGATCCGACATCCAGCGAGACCACAAGTACGTCGATGTCACTCTTAGGATTCGCGGTCCCTTTCGCGTAGCTCCCGAAGAGGATGATGGAAATCACCTCCTCGCCGAAAGCCGTTCTCAATTCACTCACCAGACCGTCGTGCACTCGACGCTCCCTGAGGAACAGATTCTGAAGGGTGCTGAATAGGTAGGACTCCCGGTTCGTCCGATAGAGGTGGGCACGTCCGACCGATCTGCGGACAGCCAATCCGCTCGCAACGAAGACCCTCATCGCTTCCTGGACCGAGGAGTGACTCACGCCGAGGAGACGCGCGAGTTCGCGGCCCGTGAGCTCCTTTTCGGGAAGGTCTGTCAGCAGTCTTGCTATCTTCATTTTGACTGGGGAGCTCAGCACTTCCTGAAGCCTGTTCGTCAGCGGGTCCTCATTGCGTCTTGCCGTGTGGACGGATCTCCTGCCATATGGACAGTATCCCGTCCACTAATAAAACTGCTTGTTGGATGGAATGTGTCGATGAGATGAATGGTCTCAGTTGTCCCACCATCGTCTTCCCTCACCATTAGCCTAAGGTCATACACACCCGCCATCGCGTGGGCATTCGTCTCGACATCGGTGGCGGTGAAAGGGAAAGTGCCGGCTGTGCTTGGGTACGGATCCGTCCCGATGCCATCATTGTAGTATGTCCTGGCGGTGGCGGGAGTCCCGTCTCCCCATTCGCAGGTGAACGTGAGGTCGTCGCTGCCCGGGTCCGTGGCGGTGGCGGGCGCAAGGCGGCTATTGGCTGCAGATATCGAGTCAACATCAGTCCGAGAAGCCGACTTGCCAAGAAAGCGGGGTGCGTTCGATTGCGGTCGATCCTCGGCTCCTCTCTCGGCAGTCGAAGCGACTTTCGGACAGTCCGATCCCGTCTTCGGACAATCCTCTCCCAACTCCGGGCAATTCTCCCCCGCCACCGCACAGTCCGCCCCCGCCGGGGGACAACTGTCCGATGCTCCGCTCAATTGCGTGCCG